>NZ_JACSPW010000001.1 GCF_014836935.1 Solibacillus merdavium
CCGTAAACATGAGTATGTCTATGATGAACATTATGATTGCTATATTTGCCCGAATGACCAGATGTTGCGCTATACAACGACGACGAAAGAAGGCTATCGCCAATACAAATCGAATCCAGCGGTTTGTGCGGATTGCCCATTTTTAGCACGATGTACAGAAAGTAAAAATCATACGAAAATGATTCAGCGACATATTTGGGCAGATTATCTGGAAGAAGCCGAACATCTTCGTCATCATCATGAAATTAAATCCATTTATGCAAAACGGAAAGAGACGGTTGAACGTGTCTTTGCGGATGCGAAAGAGAAGCATGGTATGCGATGGACAACGCTAAGAGGCCTTAAAAAATTGTCCATGCAGGCGATGCTTACTTTTGCTGCCATGAACTTGAAGAAACTTGCCACATGGACTTGGCAAGGGGCTTAATAGAGGGCATATTCCCTCGAAGAGGAGAACTTTTACAGAACTTCGGGACCTAATTTGATAAAAGAAATGACAAAAGGCATCGAGAGACGAGCTCTCGATGCCTTTTGTCGACAATCTGAGCTGTCTCTAATTTTATAGAGACAGCTTTTTTGTGATTCAAATTCTCAATAATAAAGTAAGGAGGGACTAATTTTCCCAATTAACCCCTTTAAAGGAAATCAAAAAAATGACATAATTATATAAATTGAATATTTTATATAATTATACTAAGAAACTAATTATTACCACAAGAAATAATTAATGGTAAATAATATTACTCGCAAGTTATAAATGTTAGCCCTTGTTTTTCCAATGTTTATTAGGAATTGTTGATATTTAGTAAAATAGCATTGACATAAAAAAAACTTACTAATATACTTAAAATTGTTATCGTAATATACGAGACAACATTTTTAAAATGATAAAAAATTGTTTTTATTGGAGGAAATCATTCTATGGCTAACCAACCAAAGAAATATACAAAATTCGTAGCAGCTGCTGCTACAGCTACTCTAGTAGCATCTGCAATCGTTCCTGTAGCTTCTGCTGCATCATTCAAGGACGTTGCTGACACTAACTCACATGCTGTAAACATTGAAGCATTAGTTGAAGCAGGTATCATTAAAGGATTTGAAGATGGCACATTCAAGCCAGGTCAAGAATTAACTCGTGGCCATGTTGTTAAAATGTTAGGTAAATGGGTAGAAAATCAAGGTATTGAAATCCCAGCTGACTTCGCTACTAAAGCTCGTTTCACTGACGTAGCTGTAGATGCTAAAGACCAAGAATTAGTAAAGTATGCTGCATTAGTAGCTGATACTGGCGTATTCAACGGTTCTAACGGTGCATTAAATGCTTCAGGCAAAATCACTCGTGAAAACATGGCTTTAGTTTTAGACCGTGCTTTCAAAGCAATCAACGACACTACTTTAGTAGAATTAGCTACTAAAATCGAAGACGTTAAAGTTGCTGACTTAGCTACTGCTAAAGCAGAAGCTCGTGAAGCAATCCAAGCTTTACGTGACTTAGGTATTTCTGTAGTTGAAAACTTCAACCCAAAAAACACTGTAACTCGCGGTCAATTCGCTTCATTCTTAAACAAAACAATCAACACTTCTGTTGAGTTAACTGTTAAAGAAGTAGTAGCTGTAGATACAAAAACTTTAAATGTAACTTTATCTGATGATTCTACTCATGTAGTAACTTTAGAAAAAGCTTTAGAAGCTAACGAAGCAACTGAAGTAACTTTCACTATTGACGGTAAAGAATATACTGCTACAGTAACATTCAAAGTTGAAGCTCCAAAAGTAATGTCAGTTAACATTGTTGACGGCGTAACTGTAGAAGTTAAATTCAGCGAAGCAGTATTAAAAACTGATATTAACAACAAAGTATCGATCCAAGGTACAACTTTAGATACAGCTTCTTTATCTGAAGATGGCAAAACTTTAACATTAAACTCAGATTCAGCAATCAACGTTAAAGATGCTGCTGTAGTAGTTGAACCAATCCGTACTGCTAAAGATCGTTTAGTAAAAACTGCTAAATTCGTTTCTGTAGTAACTTACAAAGATGAAGTTGCTCCATCAATCGTTTCAGTTAAAGCTGTAACAAAAGGTAAAGCTACTGAAACTGTAGTAGTTACTTTATCTGAAAAAGCAACAATCGGTTCTGCAAAAATTAATGGTACAAATGTAGCTGCTGATAAAATTAAAGTAGAAGGTAAAACTGTTACTTTAGAAGGCGTTACTGTTGAAGCTGGTAAAGCTCACACTGTTGAATTATTTAATGTAGTAGATACTGCTGGTAACAAATCAGTTAAAGCTTCAAAAGCATTTGAAGTAACTGTAGATACTGTAGCTCCAACAGCAACAATTGAAGCTGCTGGCGACAACGCTATTTTAGTAACTTTCGACAAAGCAATGAACGTTGATTCTGTAAAAGCTGCATTAGTTAACGGTATTGTTAAAGATGAATTACTAGGTGCTGTAACAAGTGATACTGCAACAGTTGTAGAAAAATCTGACAACAAACAATTCTTAGTAGAATTAAAAGACAACGCAGTTTTTGCTAACAAAGACTCTCGTACATTCACTGTAGTATTAGGTGGTACAATGACTGATGCTTTAGGCAACAAGTTTGCTGCTACTACAAAATCTGTAACATTAACAAAAGACGCTGTTAAACCAGTTGCTACTGGCTATGACATCATTGTTGATGAAAACGGTAAAGTAGAAGAAATCGTTGTAGAATTCAACGAAGCATTAGCTGCTAAATCTGCTATTAACTTCGGTACAATCGCAACTGTTGTTAACGCTGAAGGTAAAGTAGATTCTACATTAGACACTTTAACTGGTTCAGTTGAAAAGGGTTCTAAGAAAGTATCATTCAAGTTTGCTGCTCCAGTATTAGTTGAAGGTAAATTAGCTGTAACATTCAACAAAGATTTAGTAACAGACTTAGCATTAGCTGCTAACAAATCAGAAGCATTCAACATGACATTTGACTTCGGTACTGCTAAAACTTCAACTGAATTTAAAATGGCTGCAGGTGCATTTGATACAACTTCTGCTGACACAATTAAAGTTACTTTCCCAGAAGCAGTTAAAGGTGGCGCAGTAGCAGGTTCTGCAACTGATTTAGCTAACTACACATTAGACGGTAAAGCATTAACAGGTGCTACTATTACTATCTCTGCTGACAATAAAGTAGCGACAATCAAATTAGCTGAAGGTACAATTACTGCTGATAACAACACAGCTGTTATGAAAGTATCTAATGTTCAAAACTTAGCAGGTACAAAAACAGTTAAAGCTTATGAGGAAACAATTGCTGTACAAGATACTAAAGCTCCAGAATTAACTTCTGCAGTAATTATCGATAACCAAACAATTGAATTAACTTATAATGAAGCAGTTCAATTTGGCGGTACTTTCGCTTCTGACTTCTCATTAATCGTTGATGGTGAAGCTTCAACTGTAGCATTATCTAATGCTGCTGTAGTAGCAGGCAAAGACAACACATTACGTGTAACTCTTTCTGCTCCAGTAAACTTCTCATTAGTAGATACTGTAGCTGTAAAAGTTATCGGTAACGCATCTGTTACAGATAAAGGCGCACGCGCTAACGCTCAAAAATTAAACATCGAAGTAAAAGCTAAGTAATATTAGCAGTTTCGATTTTCGGCTCCCTCTATTTTTAATAGAGGGAGCTTTTTTTATGTGAGAAAATTTGTAAAATATAGTATAATTCTATACAATATTTACTATGGAGGGATTAGTATGCATTTTTTTAGTCAATTGAAAATAAATGGGCTGTTACTGGAAGTTCAAGGTTATTTTCAAACAAAAATGAATGTGCTAGAAATTCATTGTAAAGAAGTAATATCACTGTTTAAAAATTGGAAATATGAAGAAGTCGTTGTGGTAGAGTTTGCTTTAATCGACAAAGATCGAACTGTTTATTTGGACAATTCAAATCTAGTAATAAGTGAAGTTAGTCATAATCAAATAAAGTTACTACATATATAAAACTATAAACTAAATTAAATTGGAGGAGTTACATATGAAAAAAAATACTAGATTTCTAGCATCTGCAACAGCTGTTGTACTAGCATCCACTGCAATTGTTCCAGTAGCTAGTGCAGCTTCATTTACAGATATTAAAGGCAGTGGACATGAAAATGCGATTACCTCATTGGCAGAACAAGGGATTATTGGTGGTTATCCGGATGGGACATTCAAGCCGAATCAAAATCTAACACGCTCGGATGTTGTGAAGCTTTTAGGTAAATATTTGGTATCTTTAGGACATAAGGTTCCAACTGATTATAAAACGAAAATGCGTTTTACCGATTTAACAGCAAATTCTCAGGATGAATTGCTGCAATATGCTGCATTAGTAAAGGATGTAGGTGTATTCCAGGGTAGTAATGGTGCGCTTATGCATCGTGATCAATTGCGTCGTGACCAAATGGCGACTGTTTTAGTGCGTGCTTTTAAAGTTATTAATGAATATGACTATGTAAAACCAATGATTGATTCAGAATATAGATCAAATATTAGTGATTTAACACGTACATCAGATGAGCATCAGGAATCGATTAAAACGCTTGCTTATCATGGTGTGACGAAACAATCAACGTTTAATCCGAAAGATCCAACAAAGCGCGGGCAATTTGCTTCCTTCCTATATAATATGTTGTTAGTGGAAGTACCTCAGCCAGAGCCGGAAAAGCCTGTATTAACGATTAAGACAGTAGAAGTGCAGGCAGCCGATAAGCTGCGTGTTGTATTATCGGATGATAAAGCTTATATTGTAACGTTAAAAACACCATTAGTAGAAAATGTTGAAACTGAAGTAACATTTGAAGTTGGGGAACAAAGCTTTACAGCAAAAGTGAAATTTGAGGTACCTGATTTAAAAATATCTTCTGTTACAAATCCGAATGGCGGGCAAATCGCGATAGCGTTTAATCAGCCGGTGAAGCTGGATGCGGAGTTAAATACAGCGGCTATTAATAAGCTTGTTGCAGTAACAGGCGTTGACCGACTTGGACAAGTTCAATTATTAAAAGGACAGTTAAGTGAAGACAAACGTACATTAACTGTGACAATTAATGCGACGACAGGGCTTGAAGGTCGCTATCGTGTAGTAGTGGATGGGATAGAGTCTGCAACAGCGAAAAAGCTGAGTAAATATGATGATATTGCGACGTTTGTAGCGGATAAAACAGCTCCTGCAGTATTAAAAGTAGAAAATGTAGCTGCTACTAAGGTAAAAGTAATTTTTACAGAGCCGGTTACAAATCCGATTGGTATTACACAATTTAAATTAGCAGATGGTTCGGTTGTTTCCGGAATTCAGGGAACAATTGAAAAAAATGCAACGGAAGTTATTTATGATTTATCTGCAGCTACAGCTCGTGGCCAGCTGTTGGCGCCTGGTACTTCAATTACGGTTACATTTGGAACAATTGTTGATATTGCGAATAATTTGTCGTCGCCAAACCCTTTAACAACGTACATTACAAAAGGGGATAAAGACGGTGTTGTACCAAATTTAGTGAATGTTACACAACTTGGAGCGAAAAAGTTTAAGTTAACATTCTCAGAGGAAGTTCGCACAATCGTACCAGCAGATATTTCAATTGCCCAGAATACTTACTCACCAGGGATTTCAAGTATCGTTTTAGATAAAGAAGATCCGAAATCATTTATTGTAACGACGAATGGTTCTTTAAATGGCTATACGACAATTTCGACTACACCTGGACGTAACATTACAGATTTATCTGGTGAAGTGAACGTATTTTCAACAGCATATAATTTTGTAGCGGATACGACTGTACCTTCTATTGTAAGTACAAATGTAGTAAAAGATAAAGGGATTGAATATTTGGAGTTTGTATTTGACCGAAATGTAGAGACAGCGGCTTTCGCTCAAGTCAATCTAACAGGCAGCTATATTTTGAATGGCTATACGTATCCGCTCGCAGCGCCTTTAGTAGGTCAGCTGGAAAAATCAACTACTAATGATAAAGTTGTCCGTGTACGTTTAAGTACGCTAACAGGAGTTACAACAAATGCAGGCTACACATATTCGGTAGGCGCTACATTTACAGGTGTGATGAGTGAGTATGGGCAGGCGGTAAACCCTGCATACCAAGTGAACTTTACGCGAGGCGCGGACTTTGCACAAACAGAAGAAAAACTTTCTTTATTAAGTGTTGAAACTGCGTATAATGCAAGACAGGGATCAAGTATTGACAATAAAACTATTGTCCTTACATTTTCTACACATGTGGATGGTGTATCAGCTTCAAACCTTCAAAACTATGCGTTAGATGGGGTAACGATTCAGCGAGCAGTCGTCAATCACAATGAGCCGTATAAAGTGTATTTAACACTTAAAGAAGGCGATATTATTTATGACCGTGGGACAAATTTAACTGTTAGTAACTTACGGGCTTTAAATTCTATTGTGGCGATGGATCCGCAAACAGTACTTGTTTATTTAAAAGAAAATATCGCACCGCAATATTTAAATACGAATGTTTCTGGCTTTGATACAATTACACTGACATTTAATGAAGCAGTGAAAAATGCATTAAACAATTCGTTTGAAGTGAAAGTAAATGGAACTGTAGCTCCAATAGCGCAAGTGTATATGACAGGACAGTCAAGCAATCAGGTTTCCGTACGTCTAGCGCAGGCCTTAACAGCAAATCAAACAGTAGAAGTTACGCAAACTGCAACATCAACAATTAGTGATCTGTCGAATAATAAACTAAATCTCTCACCAGTAAAGTTTACGGTTCCTCAAAATATAAACTTCTAAAATTTGGAGCATATCTATTTCAATAGATATGCTCTTTTTCCTATCATATAATACTTTCGGATTAACTTATTTAAAAATAGTTTATTTTCTAACAATTAGTGGAATCGCATACTTTGTAAGCGTTTTAGGAAATTTACAGTAATTTTACTGTGTTAGAATACTAGGAGGTTAATTACTATGAAGAATAAGTACAAGAAATTTGTAGCATCAGCCGCAACGGCCACTTTAGTTGCCTCAGCAATTGTTCCCGCAGTAAGTGCAGCAAGTTTTTCCGATACAGCAGGAAATACTCATGAATTAGCCATTGAATCCCTTGTCAGTCAAGGAATTATTTCAGGATATCCAGACGGGTCATTTAAGCCTAATCGTACATTAACTAGATCAGATGTAGTGAAATTATTAGGGAAATACTTAGTATCGCAAGGGTATAAGGTACCTACGGATTATAAAACAAATATGCGTTTTACCGATTTACGCAGCACATCACAGGATGAACTCTTACAGTATGCTGCATTAGTAAAAGATAATGGTGTATTCAATGGAAGTAACGGTAATTTACTGCCAAACGACTCTATTACACGTGAAAATATGGCCGTTGTTTTAGTGCGTGCCTATACGAATATTAATGGTTTTGACTATGTAGGTCATGTACAAAAGCAAAATTTCAAAGAGGATGTTGTCGATTATAATGCGGCAAAAGCAGAGGCTCGTTCAGCGATTAGAGTTTTGGATTACTATAATGTGACGGGTGTACCAAACTTTAATCCAAAAGGCTCCACTACGCGTGGACAATTTTCTTCATTCTTATTTAAATTACTGCAGGTGGAAGCACCAGGAGCAAATTTCAAAGCGGTTGAAGTAGTAGATGCCTCGACATTAAGAGTTACACTAGAAGATGATACTGTTCATACAGTGAAATTGGATACGGCTCTAGAGGAAGGAAAGGAGACATCCGTTACTTTTGATATTGGAGGAAAAAAATATACAGCCACTGTAACTTACAAAGCAAACCTTACAGTAAAAACTGCTGAAGTGACAGGTGCCAACATATTAAAAGTAACATTAAGTGACAATTCCGAGCATAACGTTACGCTAGAAAATAACCTCCCTGAAAATGAGGAAACAACAGTCTCGTTTAAAATTGATGGAAAAGATTATACAGCAAAAGTAACATATAACGTGACAGAAGTAAAAGTAGCTTCAGCCAAAGCGCTAAATGGCGGTCAGGTTGAAATAAAATTTAATCAAAGAGTAAATCTTCCAGCAAACTTAACACAAGCACAAATAGCAAACTACATCACTATAACAGGTGTCGATAATTCAACTCCGATATCATTTACACAGGGCCAATTAAGTGAGGATGGCAGGACCTTAACGATTTCAACAAATGGAATAGCAGCATTATCGGGTCGCTATGTCGTAAAAGTAAAAGATGTGAAAAATTCAGCAGGTACATCGGTTACACCGTATGATCAAATAATCAACTTCGGAACAGATACGGTTGCACCTACATTGTTAAGCACGGTCAATAGAGATGCAAAAACGGTTCGGGTAACATTCTCGGAACCACTACGTTCATTTAGTAACAGCAGTATTACATTTAGACTGGCTAATGGAACGAATGTAACGGGTATTACGGGAGAGATTGGAACAGGAAACTGGTATGCAGATTTTGATTTATCAAATGCAACTGTTAACGGTCAACCATTAGCAGCTAACACTCCGATTACTGTAACATTTGCAGGTTTGCGTGATATTGCAGGAAACTTTAGTTCACCAAACCCATTAACAACAAGCTTTACAATGGGTGGTGCAGATGGTGTAAAGCCGACACTTACAAGCATTTCACAAACAGGACCAAGAACGTTCAAGCTGACATTTTCTGAGCGTATACAAAAGCCGGCAATTGCAGATTTAGAATTACGCTTAGGTACTTCAGTTAATCCGATTACTGCTATTGAAGAAGTGTCGGGTGACAATCGTTCATTTATGATTACTGCGACAAATGATTTGAATGGTGTATACAATATTGGAACAGCTCCTGGAAGAACAATTACGGATATCTCAGGAGAAACGAATACATTTGCCAATACACATTCCTTTACAATTGATAATGCTGCACCGGAAGTAACAGCTACCACGGTTACTCGGGATGGAAATTTTGAATATCTGGATATAACATTGACTAAGGATGTGAGTTTAGTTGCAGCATCACGTGTAACTGCTTCAGGTAACTACGTAAAAGGTGGCGTTACACATACATTCAACGGAACAGCAACAAACCTTGCATATAGGGACAATAATAATCGTTCAGTATTGCGTGTAAAGTTAGATGATTTATTAGGGACAGGCGATGTAGATAATGCTACTTATAATGTGACGTTATCCTTTACAGAATTAAAAAGTGCGTACGGGGTCAATGCAGGAAATAAAGCTGTATCCTTCCAACGTACTACGGATTACGCAAACAATAATAATGTACTTGAAACACCAGACGTCACAACATCAACGTCTGATCCGTCATTAACAAACGATCAAGTAAGGTTAGTGTTTAATCACGAGCTTGATGCGACAACTGCAGCTGTAGCAAGTAATTATTCTATTCCAAATGCGAGAGTAACACATGCTCAAGTATCAAGCGGGGCATTAAATACGGTCACTTTAACATTAGCGCCTAATGAGACAACAGCAACAGGTCCACGTAATTTACTTATTACAGGTGTCAAAGCAAAGGATTCTATCGCAACACAACAAAACTTAACAGCAGAAGTGAACTTAAAAGAAAATATTCGCCCAGTGTTAAATGCGGCAACATTCCGATCTGCCAATGAAATTGAGCTGACATTTAGCGAAAATGTAAGTGGGCTTGGTACCGATTCATTTGTAATTGGAAACGCTGCGGGAACACCACTCTCCATTGCATCAGTGCTTTCATCAACAACAGGCAATAAAGTTACACTCACGCTCACAGATCCCCTTACAGCAGGTGAGACTGTATTTATTAAAAAGGGTGCAGGTATAGAGGGAGTAAAGGATGAAGCGGGCAATCCGTTAGTGGATACTTTTAATTTACAAACATCTTTATAAAGACTGTCTATATTTAGTAGTAATGAGTATTACAAATATACATTTGCAGGAAAATGTATTGTATAATTGCGCTAATGTCTTAATGGAAAGGAATTAATTGAGATGAAAAAACTTTTGTATACTTCCTTTATTATTTTAGCGCTCTTCGTTACTGCAATGTTGCCGGTAAATGATTTATCTGTAGAAGCGGCGGCTGTAAATCCCTTTACTGATGTAAAAGATTCAAACTCGCATGCGAAAGCTATTTTATCATTATATAATGATGGGATTATTACAGGTACCTCGACTACTACCTATGAACCTGGAAAATCAGCAACTCGTGGAGAAGCGGCTTTGTTTCTGGCAAATGCACTGGGGTTACAAGAAAATACCGAAAAGAATGGAACGTTTAAAGATGTCCCTTCATCCAGCATATATTATCAAGCCGTGACTGCATTAACAAAAGCTGGGATTGTCAATGGATATGGCGATGAATTTAAGCCAAATACGACATTAACACGTGCCCAGCTATCTAAGATGTTAACAATTGGTTTTGAACTGCATCAATCAACTCAGACAAAAACGAAATTTACGGATGTCAACAAATTGACTGATGGAGCGACAAAACAATATATTCAAACTTTAGTAGATTACGGGATTACAAAAGGCACGACAGCAACAACTTTTAGCCCGAATATGAAACTGACGCGCGGTCAATTGGCAACATTTTTATTTAATGCTATCAATGTTGCATCAGATGAATTAACTGTAATCAGTGTTGAATAGATTTTGAAAAATACACTTGAGAGAAAATAGACTCAAGTGTATTTTATATTTTGGAAAACATTATTTAGGGTAGAGGGAATTAAAAACTCTGCGCAAAAGGTAGAAATTATGCTTGGAAATGGAACTTTTATGGATAAAAGGAGAAACAAAAATAGTGGAAAGTAGAACCAATATTCCTTAAGTAGAATTCCCCCCGGAAATTAGTCCCGCATGGTTCAAACTAAGAAAATCATAGAAATCGATTCAACTATTACCATCGCACTATATTAGCCTTCATGCTACACTTAAAATGAAATATTACTATTCTATTAAAAGTTGTATTTTTCAATGAAATAAGAGGAAAAATTCGGTATAATTTATAACGTTATTGAAAAAAAGGAGGGAATTCGTTCTAATGTCAAAAATAAAATCAGCACTGTTAGCCTCGCTGTTATTTTTTTCTACTGCATTACCAGGTGCAACCTTTGCAAACGTAGAAGGAACAGCCGAAGCTGAAAATCCAACAGTACAAATTCCACAAACTACTACAAATCAAACGACAAGTTCCGTTGAAAATACTGTAGAGCAACCGGGAACAGTGACGGCTGAAAAAGATCCAACATCAAATTCCGGTGAAGTACAGGCTGAACCATCGAACAGTACAGCACCGGCTCAGCCAGAAGCAACACCTGAAAAAACAGAAATAACGGAAGAAGAGCAGGGTACTTCCGAAGATACTGAATTAACACCAGAGGCAGAGCAAGACAATACAACAGAACAACCTGTTAAAGAACAACAAACAGGCTCTCATTTAACGGTTAAGCAAAAACTTGCAGATGTCCCGAATAGCTTTTGGGCAAAAAATGAAGTAATGCAACTTGTTGAAATGGGTGTTATCGGCGGTTATCCAGATGCAGAGTTCCGACCGAACTTAAATATAAACCGTGGTCAGGCTGCGAACCTTTTTAAAGGCGCACTAAAGCTTCCTGACGCAAAATATCAAAATAAGTTTTCGGATGTTAGTAATAAATCGAGTTTTTTGCAAGGGGTATTCTCTACATATAATGCAGGAATTTTCGGTGGTAAACCAGATGGTCGCTTCGGTGTATCGGATGCGTTAACACGTGAACAGATGGCCACTACTTTAGTAAGGGCATTTGACTTAAAAGATACTGGAACAACTCTAACATTCAAAGACTGGAACAAAATTAGTGAATCACATCGTGAAAATGTAAAAATCCTTGCCCAACATGGTATTACTACAGGCCGTGAAGACGGTTCATTCGATCCGAAGGCAACTGTAAACCGCGTGACATTTTCTGTTATGCTTCACCGCGCACTAGTTGCAACAAATAAAATAACTAAAAATGAATATACAGTACAAGCTGCTGATGTTTCAAAGAACTTTAAAATCAACCGTACAGAAATGAATTTTGTGCAAGTAACTTCTGATACAAATCCTCTATATCTACGTTCAACAGCACCGATTGCGTTTAAAGGCACAACGACTGAAACATACGGTGTTGCAAAAGATACGATTTATAATTATGCTGTCGGCAATCAAGGAGCGACTGTGAAGGTAACAGTACGTGCGCTGGAAAACGGGGATGACTTTGTATTTACAACATTAACAAACAAAGGGACTTCAAAGTTAACAGTAGACTTGTTCCATAAAGCGTCGAATGTAACCAATTATCGATTATATCGATATGATCGTTTCCCGATTGAGAAGAATATAAATGATGTATTTGGTTATGATTCATCATCGTACCCAACAGGTTTATTACGTATTATGTCGAATGAAAAGCTCGCAACAGATCGTATGGTTGGACAAGCTTATCGTTCAAAGCAATTGACACAAAGCTATAAAGATACAGGCGGCACGAGCTATATGCGTGATCTGCAATCAGAGTATGAGGCATACTCACACGCGTTGCTAGGTGAAGAGTTATTTAACTTCTATACATTAGTATCAAACGGAAATGACATTGTTGATACGTGGTATATGGATTCAAATGAGCGATTATTTAAAACAGATGAAAATATGAATGGTTGGATGCTTGAAACAGCCCTAAACTATAAAAAGCGTAATAGCTGGTATACTGCAGAAGGTCCATTCAATAAAATGGCTACAACAACAGAGCCAATGCCAAAATCATATCAAGGTTTTGGACGTAATCTATTACTAGTAAAAGAGGATCGAGCGCTCGTATTATTTAAAGAGCAAGGCGATCGTTATTTTGCAAACGTAGTGAAAAACTCGTTCATTAGCTTAGATAAATTTAAAGGCGATGCACCTTATTGGAAAACAGAAGTAACAAGTACGTATTTGAAAAATTTATACGATATAACGGCACCATTTATCGATACTCGCTTCAATGAGCAAATTGCGTTATTCTATTATAATTCTGGTGCAGAGTTTAATATTCCTAACTATAAAGAACCGTTACGCAATTACGCTGACCTTTTAGCATCTCGTAAAGCAGCAGGTCATGTAATAAATATTGCTAATGATGCTTATTATATTTCGGATTACTTCCCGGTTAATCAGCAAGTAACAACACATGCTTCCATGAACCATTTACTTGGTGGAATGAATATTTTACTATTAGCTTATCAGGAATTCCAAGATGTAAAATATTTAGAAGCTGCAACAGCAGTTAGCCGTGCTTTACAAATCGAGAAAAATAAATGGATCCGTGCAAACGGTGATATTTGGTATCGGGTAAATGCAAAAGGCGAATTTGCAGGTGACGATTATCAGCATTTAACACTTGAGGATTTAATTAACTCGTACAAATATTGGAAAGATGTGGATCCTTCACAATTACCATTATTTGAAGAAATGATTATTTCAAAAGCTAATTATTTATCGGTTAACCGATACGGCTATACGATGAAAATCAAAAATGGTCTTGAAGAAATTGGCATGTCTGATTATTTACCAGAAGGCCAATTATATACAGACGCATTATAAAGAAGGATCACCTATTCTTAATTGAATAGGTGATTTTTTTGTTTATAAGTGCTTATCTGCTTTAAATTGGCGATTATGTTCTAGAAGGCGACGAATAAAATTTTAAATTATCGATTAAATGTTAAATTGTCGAATATAGCATGTGGAGTGGCGATTAAGGAGATCAGATTGACTAATATGTAAGTAAAGTTGACTATTAAGTGACATCCATTGGCGAATAAAGCAAATTAAGTGTCGAATATATTATCATCCTCATAATTCGTTACCGAAAGTCCCTTCTCTTAACCCCTATTTCCGTCTATATTAACTAAAAAAATGTGAAAATTTGCCGATAGTTAAACTAGGATTATGAACAAGTATCGGAGAAATACCTGAGAAGGAAGGGATTACACGATGAAGAAAAATTTAAAAGTGGGATTAATGGCAGGTCTACTAATCACACCGGCAATCGTCGCGCAAACTGGTGAAGTACAGGCAAGTGAAACTTCAACACCATTTAATGTAGTAGCTTCCATTACTGCAGAAGGTTTATTAAATAGTTTTAAGGAATCGAATGAAGGATTGCCAAGTGAAAATATTGAACAGATTGAACAGGTTATTAAAGCGGAGAGAACTAAATTTAATACGATGTCTGATAATGAAAGAACTATTTTAGGTGATTCTAATGTTAAATTAATTGATTCAAAAATTAAGTATTTAGAAGGTTATATAGTAGCTAGAAAAGACGCCGTATCTTTATCTAATTTAGTAGGAAAATTAACAACGACAAACAAGAATTTAGTTGCAGATACAAATCAAGCTTTAGTAGAACTTCAAGACTTAAAGGATAAATTTAGTGAATTATCAATAGATTTAAGTACGGCAGCCTCTGGAGCTGGGATTACTTCTACTGATTTTCTTTCTACCCTTAAATATTACGATGGTAATGGAGAGGACAAATTTATTGAACAATTTGTTACTCAAGAATTGATTGGGAAATTAGATGATAAAAAAGAAGATGTAGAAAAGATCGATACTTTTATCAAGGATTCAATTACGCCAATAATAATTGCTTCACAAGCAAACATTATAATTAAGGATACGTATGTGAGCGCTGTTGAAGTTGCACGAAAAGCATTTAGTGAAATACCGGATACAGATATATTTAAAGAAACCTTAAAAATTCAAATAGTAAAAGACACTGTAGGAATCGAGCAGTTTATTAAGGATGCAGAATTAGATATTACAAAAGCCAAATCTGTAGAAGATAAAATAGAGGATATTAAAGTAAATCCACCAACTTCAACAACATTTAATTCAAAAGTAACGGCGATTGTTACGGAATATGGAAAATTGTCGGACTTACAAAAAGCGCTTGTTACCAATTACGATGCAATGGAAAGTTACAATAAAGCACTAAATATTGTAACTGATATTACAAAATTAACGAAACTTACACCAAACTCTGAGAAATTCCGCGAAGATATACATACTATTTGGGAAAGTTATGTAAAGTTAAATACTATTGAAAAAACGTTTGTAACAAATGCTTTAAAATTAGAAGAAATGAAAAGTGCAGTAGATAATGCAACTGGGGTAGAAGTGCAAATTACGGGAATTAATATAGCAAATGCAGGAATGAAAGTAGCTGAAGCACGAAAAGCATACAACGATTTATTTGGAAATCGCAAATATGTATTAAAAGAAGCATTGGAATTACTCAATTCATGGGAAAAATCTTCTTCAACTGCAGCAAACGTTATAAAATTAATTGATGGAATTAAAACAGATGTCCTCGTGAATCTGGATGATAAGAATTTAGCGGATACGAAGAAGTTATCGAGTGTAACAGGCTTTGTAACGAAAGTGCGTTCAGCTGAATCTTCATATATGAAAGTTAAAGCAGGAGAAGGAGAACCTGAAACAAACGAACAAAAGCTTATCACAAACCGAGCACGTCTCGAAGCGTTAATGCCAATTGCCAATATTGCTGATCAAGTAGCAAAATTAAAAGTAACAAGTGCAACATATGCGGATGATTTAATTACAGCACAAAATGCATTGAACGGATGGGATACATTTAAAAGTGCAATTCCATCAAATGATGCACAAAATATCGAAAAGCTTCACGGATTTTTGAAGACATACTTACAAGCACTACAAGATGAGCAAGCATTAGCAGTTAAAATGGATGCCGATATTTTAACATTAAAAAATGCGACTTCTATTGATTTACAACAAATTGTTATAACACGCGAAACGTATAATTCTTTATCATCAAATGGTAAACGCTTAGTAAAAAATGTGAAAATATTAAATGATTTAGAGCGAGCGAACAAAGCTGCCCTAGATACAATTAAAGCAATAGATGCAATTGATGTAAAAGCCAAAGATTTTGCCCGTAAAACAACTACAGTTGAAACGTCTTACAGTAAATTAACAGAGCCGATGAAAGCAGTTGTCTACAACTATGCAAAACTAGAAGAGTTATTACCAATCGCAAAATTAATGCAAGAAATCGATGTAATTCGTCCAACGGCAAAGGATTTCAAAGAAAAGTTATCAACTGCTAAAAATAAGTTCGATGAATTATTGAGAGGATATACAGAACTTACAAATCCATCAACGAATTTAGATATTATTAAAGCAAAACTTCATACAGACTATGGCTATAAATTAACAAAATTCCAAGCGGTAGTCACATCTGCTTCTATAATTGAGCAAAGAATTGATGCTTTGCAAACGAAGTCTGGGGAAGGGTTTATAACAGATTTAGCAGAAGTATCTGCTTTGTATAAGGGGCTTGATTCGACAACAAAACGCAATGTAAGTAATGCAAAGCAGCTAACAGACCTAGAGCGCGATTATAAAGCGTCACTACGAGTAATTGAGCAAATTAACAAACTTCCTGTTCACACAGATCGCTCATACTCAAATAAGGTTTCGGCTGCTCAAAAAGCTTATGACCGTTTAACCGACAAGCAAAAGAGAGATGTATTTAACTATGATTCAAAGTTGAAAAATATTTTAAAAGCAGCTGATTTGATTGCCCGCATTGAAAAATTACGTGTAGGCTCTAAAACATATGAAACAGATGTAGCTGCAATACGTGGAGAATACTCAGTGCTATCAACGACAGAGCAGGGATTAGTGCATAATATTACAAAACTCGCAACGGCTGAATCTGGTGTTTCAAGTGCAAAAGAAGTCATGGCATTAATCGAGATCGCGATTCCAACAGCAGAAAACTATATTCAAAAGTTAATCGATGCACGAAATAGTTATGATAGTTTATCAAAATCAGATCAAAAGCTCGTTATGAACTATAAAGATTTAACAACTCGCGAACGTACAGTGAAGCCTGTATTAAAATTAGATGCCGATATTTTAGCTTTAGACCCATCTAATGCGCGTACCTTTATATCAAAATATAATGCGATTGGTAAAGCGTATGAAAAATTGTCTATGTCAGAGCGTGCATTGCTTTTAAATACCGAGAAGTTTTTAGGCGATTTCACTTCAATATTTAAAGTAATGAATGCTATTAACTCGATTAAACCTTCAAGCAAAACATTTGTTGAAGAAACTCAGGCTGCAAGAGCTTTATTTAATGCATTACCAGTGAATTTGGCAGCCCAAATTTCGAATTTGGCAACATTGCAAGAGCATGAATTGAACGTTGAAGGCGGCGCCAGAGTAGACGCGATGATTCGTGCGTTAAATACCGTATCACCAAATGAGTTTATCTCAAAAGTAAAAGAAGCACGCGAAGCCTTTAAATCGTTAAACTCTGCAAACAAAAAAGGTGTTACTTTAGAATCGGAATTAAAAGAGCAAGAAAAGTATATTAAGCCAATTGAAGCGGCGATTAAGGCTATCGACGGTCTAAGCAATCCAAGAAATGATTTAAGCCGTCAATTTAATACGGTAAATAATGCATTGAAAAAATTGGATGACAAACAAAAGCAATATGTCACTAACATGGACCAGTATTCAAATTTATCAAATGTTATTCATGTTTACACATTAATTGAAGGATTAAAGCCGAATGATAAGTACTTCCAAGGAAATATGGAGGCCGCTAAGCTGGCGTATGACAGACTATCGGAAGAAGAAAAACTAAAGGTTACAAACTATTATAAGTTACAGCAGTCCGTACTTGATATGACAGAAGTCCAAAAAGTGACGACAATCATTGCGTCATTAAATTCTTCTTCAAGTAACTTCGAAACAGATGTAACAAATGCATTAGCAGCATATAAAGCTCTTCCTGCTGGATCAAAGCGACAAGTATTGAACTATTCGAACCTTCAGCAAGCTGAAAGAGATTTAAAGGCAGCGCAACGCGTCATAAAACAAATTGATGAGTTGGATGCAACATTAAGAACTTATGCCTCAAGAGCAAACTCAGCAAAAACGGCTTACGAACGCTTAACAGTCGATCAAAAAGCATTAGTGAAAAATTATAATAAACTTCAGGCGGCAATTTTTGAATTAGGATTATAGGAAGTTTTCTGGAATTGATCACTTGTAATTTTAAAAAAAATTGATAATATAAAAAAGAACTATATTCTGTTTGGCAATTTTTAAAAATACCTTTTGCGTTATTCGTAAAAGGTATATTTTTTATTCTTTGAGGATGAAAAGTAATAATATAATTGCATTGCGAATAATTGTGAGTCTAGCAAATTTATCATAGTATAATTGTAAGAAATGACACATTAAGGGGGCTTTTTTGGGTTGAAACGATTTTTAGTAGTGGGGTTTATTATCGCTTGTCTATTACAAATACAAACTCCAGCGTCTTATGCACAAACAGCTCCAAACTTTACTGATGTGAAAAGTAGTTATTGGGCAGCACCGGTAATTTACGAACTAGCTGGAAAAGGCTATATGGAAGGATATGCAGATGGCACTTTCAAGCCGAATAGTATGACTACTCGTGCGGAGGCGGCTAGTATAATAGCACGGACTATGGGGATAGATTTGACAACCGATTTTGTTCCAAACTTTAGCGACGTTCCGAGCAATCATTCATATTATAAGGAAATTACTAAGCTCGCTGAATTAGGGATTATTCAAAATGAAAGCAAATTTAATCCTGAAGCGCCTTTAAAGCGCGCACATATTTCGAAAATGATTGCCCTTGCCTATTCGGTTGAAGTTGATTCAAAAAATAAAGCGAAATTTAAAGATTTACCGAAAGTCTATTGGGCAAAGGACTATATCGAATCATTGGCGGATGTAGGAATTGTAAAAGGGAAGACAGCTACAACTTTTGAACCAAACGAATTTGTGACACGTGCCCATGTGGCCGCATTAACAAAGCGCGGTATGAAATTTAGGCAAGATGTCGTAAGTTTAGAAGTAGTGTATGACCTTTTACAGAAAGACTATATTGATACAGTCAATCACTATAAGCAATGGGAAAAGAAAATACTGGATCTAGTTAATAAGGAACGTATAAATGCGGGGTATTCATCGGTCAATCAAGATTTAAAGTTAACACAAATCGCCATTATAAAGGCTAAGGATATGGTGAAGCGAAATTACTTCGAGCATTACTCGACGTTTTACGGCAACCCATGGGATTTGGCAACATTGTTTGATTATGAATATACAAGCTATGGAGAAAATTTAGCCCGTAATTTCAAAACACCTGAAACGACTGTTGCGGGATGGATGTCTTCGCCGAAACATCGGGAAAATATATTAAAGAGTACTTTTACTCATATGGGCATTGGTATCGAGAAAGATAAAAAAGGAAAATATTATGTAGTTCAGCATTTTTCTAGTAAATAATATGGTAAATTCTAGTGTTCTACATTACAGTAATATTACAATAGGAGTTTAGTATTAATAGATTTTCTATTTAAAACACGTAATTCTCGCTTAAACGCAGGGATTACGTGTTTTTTGTTTTTATATTAAAAATGCTAGAACTGTTACACAAGTGAAAAATAATATCACAACAATATATGTTACCCTGTTATTAGGTTAAATAAACATGAACTAAAAGATTTTCTGTTATGTTATACCTCGAATTTTAGTATCGAGGCCTAGTTGAAGGGAGTTTCAAGTTAAGTGAAAAAGAAAATTTTATTACCGATCTTTGCAACTTTCATGATTTTTTCAGGTGTAGGGACGGGTTCGAATACAGTACAAGCATCATCAGTTTCAGAATTAACAGCAACAGCTTCTAAATATATCGGTGTACCATACGTTTATGGAGGAACAACAGCAAGCGGGTTAGATTGTTCTGGCTTTACTAAATTAGTGTTCAGTCAATTAGGACATGATTTAAGCCGTACAGCAGCTGCTCAATATAAACAAGGGAAAGCCATTTCAAAATCAGATTTACAACCAGGCGATTTAGTATTTTTCAATACAAGCGGTGGCGTTTCCCATGTGGGTATTTCATTAGGTGGTAACAAGTTTATCCATGCTGGTACAAGCACAGGCGTAACTGAATCTAGTTTAACTTCTTCTTATTGGGGGAAAAGATATGTTGGCGCAAAACGTGTAGCGAGCTTTGGAGAAAGTGAAAAAGTAGTTGCAGCAGCATCTTCTATTGAAAAAGAAGAAGTAAAGAACTCAGCAATCGATTTCACTGTTTATGCATCTCGTGGTGAAGTAGCAATTCAATTAGCAGAAACTTTAGGCTTAGACACATCTGATACAAATTCATCGTTTACGGATATTAAATCATCATCAAAATATGCAGGTGCAACAACAGCACTTTATAAACTAGGCATTTTCACAGGTGATGAAAATGGTAAATTCAATGCTGGTTCACCATTAACTCGTGCTCAAATGGCAAAAGTATTAGTAAAAGCATTTGATTTAACAATGTCAACAGACAATTTAAAGTTTACAGATGTCCCAGCATCACATTGGGCACATGACGACATTTCGATTTTAGCATCAAACGGCATCACAGTTGGTAAAGGTGATGGCACATTCGGTACAAACGATAATGTTATGTTAAAACATTTAACGGCTTTCATTAACCGTTTACAGTAATTTTATATAAAATTTAGTAACTTCTACATATATCAACAGATATACCTTGCAGGGAAGTACTTACTTATGAGAAACACAAACGAAAATTGTTTGTGTTTCTTTTTTATTTGCCTTAATTAGAACCCGGCCTTTATCGTGTATAAGAGTAACATAAAGTAGAAAAATATCAATTTACTAACTTTACTGCATATTAATTTTATGAATTATTTGGTAAAATGGTAAATATCTAATAGAAGGGAGGATTTAAACATTGTCTATACGTAGTTTCATCATGACGGTGACAATCATCTTCATGTCAATGTTCCCATTAAATATGGTAGATGCCAGCACAAGCTTTGCCGATGTCCCTTCTACAAACGGGGCATACGGAGAGATTTCTTATTTAGTAAATGCAGGTGTCATCAAGGGGTACACTGAAAAGGGGAAAACCCTGTACAAGCCAAATGCACAAGTAACGCGTGGACAGGCGGCGAAAATGGTGGTTGTTGCAACGAAGAACAAACCGTTAACTGTACAAAATTCTTCGTTTTCTGATGTGACAATAGGAACAGAGCTTTCAGGATATGTAGAAAGTGCAGTAAAATTAGGATTTTTCTCAGAGCAATCAAAAGGGAAATTCGCACCAAATACACCTTTAACACGTGAAGAAATGAGTAAAGTTTTAGCGATTGCTTTTAACTTAAATACGAACGAAACAGGTAAGCTGGAAGTACCTTTTAAAGATATAAATCCAACCTACAGCTATTATCCGTATGTAGCGGCAATTTACTTTAATGGAATTACAGTCGATGCAGAAAAGTATAATCCAAAAAATTCAGTAACTCGTGCACAGTTTGCTTCATTTATCGCACGTGCATCTTCAGAAAAGTATCGTCTACCTCTGCCTATTCAAGGAGTTAGCGTACCTGATGCTTCCGCTGCGATTGCATCTGCTAAAGCAAAAGTTGATAACCTGAATGTACGATTATCTGCTTCTTCTGCTAATACCTCGAATGTTTTAACAAAGGTAAACTCAGGAACTTCATTTAAAGTATTTGAAGTACAGCAGGATGGTTGGCTGAAAGTTTCACATGAAGGGCGATATGCCTATGTTTATAAAGATTATGTTGATTTTACTGATGAATCAGGGCAGCTAATAAATAAAGTACAAAAAAATGTTTACGCACTAAACGATATTCAAGTCTATCAAAAGCGTGATGTGAGTTCAGATATTGTTAGTTCCGTAGCAGATAAAGAAAAAATTGCCGTTTATGGCACGGTTGGTAATTGGTATGTCACTTTAATTAATGGTTTACCAGGCTATGTCCGTATTTCGCAAACACAGGATACGTTGCCGGTAGAAGAGGTTGTGACACCACCTGTAGTAGAGCAGGACAAGCCAGCTACTGAAGCTCCTCCAACAGTAGTGGAAGAGGAACAAAATACACCAGAATCTCCTACTGAAATTGAAGGGGATATTGGCGAACAGGAAATACCAGTGACACCTCCACAACTGCTTTTAACGAATACGATTGGTAAAGCGACAGTTGATGCATTACATATTCGTGAATCAGCTTTAGGCACATCTCGTTCACTTGGCCAAATTAAACGAGGAACACTTGTAGAAGTACATTCGTTATCGGGAAATTGGGCGGAAATATCTTATAACGGTATTAATGGCTATATTAATAAAACTTATTTACAGCTGCTTAACCAAAAAGGTACCGCTGTAAAAGACCGTATTATCGTGCTAGACCCGGGGCATGGCGGGAAAGATCCTGGAGCAGTTAAAAAAAATGCACGTGAAAAGGAAATCGTTTTAAAAGTTGCCAACTTAGTTAAGCAAAAGCTAGAAAAAGACGGTGCAACGGTAAAAATGACTCGTATAGGTGATACGTACCCGAGCTTGGAAGAACGTGTTAAATATGCGAAAAATGAAAACGGTGAGATTTTCGTCAGTCTACATGCAAATGCAGCTTCAAAAGAAACGGCAAAAGGGACAGAAACATTTTACAGTGTCACATCTAATGCAAATGAAAAAGAAGATTTCGCATTAGCAACTGCCATCAATAATGAAATTGTTAAAAATGCTAAAATGTACAATCGTGGTGTAAAGCGTGCAGATTATGTTGTCATTAAGGGACAAGTCATGCCGGCTGTATTAGTAGAACTAGGTTTCTTAACAAATGACGATGATTACAATAAATTAGTATCTGATGACTACATCGAAATTTTCGCTCAATCTATATACAACGGAATTGTCGAATATTACACGAAATAGTTTTTAAAATCTGAGTTGCTTTCTTTATTATAAGGGAAGGGGCTCGGATTTTTTTTATTAGGAGATCCTTTTGCTTGAAGTGGCGATTAAATTTGGAAAATGGACATTATAAAATGAAATTGGCGAATATCTACTTGAAAATGTCTAATATAGGATAGAAAGTAGATATTAAGTAAAGGTAAATGGCGATTATCTTTAAATTTTTGTCTATTAAAAGTCGTGAAGTGGCGAATATAATATTTATACAAAAAATCCAGTACCTCGATTAAAACCGAGGCACTGGATTTTTAAGTTAATTTCCTGGAATTAGCTGAACTAAATCGGCACGTACCCAACCATGTTTGGCAGGTGGGTTATTATCAGAAAGAATTTTGTACCATACATAGCCGTCTGAACCTGTTGTTTCTTCAACGATCACGACTGGGTAACCGAATACCCCGGTTTCACCTACATATTTTGCTTTATAAGTGAATTGAACTGGTGCGTTTGTTGTTGGCTCAGTACGGATATTTACTAAATGACCGTTTTCATATGATACAAACCCTAATTTAGCTTGTTTGTAATCCTTTTTACCGAATCGATTGTCCATACGATACATATGACCGGCAATTTTACTGCCCCAGAATGGATCGGATGCGTAGTGAACGTTCATACCTGACGTTTTATTGCCAGGTGCTGCTCCTTTTGCATAACCGCCTGATTGTGGTGCATAGTTTAAGTTCACATAGCGATTTATAAAGGCCAACACACTATCATCACGAGATGCATAAGTTTCGCCTAATGTAGGGTCAGTGTCAAAAACTTTTATACCGAAAATATTATTTTTTGATAAGGCATTTTTACTTACCCCGTAATCACCTTCGTGCATTGATGCCGCTAAAATAAATAATGCATTTACATTATACTGTGCTTCCACCTGCTTCAATAACTGGCCCATACCGATTAAACGAGATTCAATCGGTGCTTTAGCGTATTGAGGAGAAGTTGGAATCGCCTGACGCTCCAATAATAGTGTCATAATCATATTATCTAACTCTTCAGCAGTATAGTTGGAAGGCTGACGAATTGATTGGAATTGGAAGTAAGGATAATGTGTCCCTACTTTTTTCGTTAAGAATACATCAGAATAGAAGTTTACACCATCCTGGCTGTAATATTGCATGCCGCGTTGCATAAATGCTGGTGCTTCACTAATTACATAATCCCAATTATATTTTTGCAAAATATGATTGTACGTACGATGTGTTAAGTAACCGCCATCAACAAAATAGAAGTCTTGTCCCTTAATCAGACTTGTAGGTGTTAATGTTACTTCATCGATTTTCACATAGCCTTTTGTGTCGGCTAATTGAACGATTGCGTATTGATCATTACTGCCGATATACTTAAATTGCGAGCCCTCAACAGCATAGGATAAGGACTTTTTGAAATCTTTATCTGCATAAACTGTTGTCGTATTCGCTTTGGTATCAGCTGCAGAAGCAATACCTGCAGACATTTTAATAATTTTGTCGCCTTTTAATATAAGGTTTGAACCAGAAGTAGTTAATGCTGCTTCTGCTTGGTCATAGTTAAAGTAAACAGTAGAATTTTTGTCAATAACACCTTTTGAAATTTTACCTACATAATAAACATTCGGATTTGGAGCAGGTGGTGTTACAACAGGACCTGCATTACTGTCATCTTCTTTTACAGCAAAACTTTCAATAGTGCTATTCATCCGGAATAAAAACGCAGCGGCATGACCAATTGTCGCATTTCCTTGTGGGTCAAAAAATACACCATTTTTTGTATGTGATCCGCGGATAATGTTGTAATAAACATTTGTAGCTACTGCAGGTTTGAACTGGTCGCTTATTTTGTTATTGTCTTTAAATGTTAAAGGTTGTCCATCAAGCGGAACGTTAGAATAGCGAAGCGCTTTTTGTAAAAAGCCTGCCATATGCTGGCGCGTAATCTTTTCATTTGGACGGAATGTGCCATCAGGATAACCACTTAAAATATTTGCCCCCGCAGCAGCCTGAATATCAAGTGTAAGTCCATTGCCAGCTTTTAAATCTTTAAAAGTATATGTAGAAGAAGCTGGTAACTGAAGTGCACGCGTTATATATGAAGCGAATTCTCCACGAGTAACAGCGCGGTTCGGGTTATAGTTACCTTTACTGTCAGGTTGTATAACACCTAGATTTGACCAATATGTTAATTCATTCACCATTTGGTGGCCTTTAATATCATTTGCATGAGATGTTGACTGTGTTGTAAAAGACAAAGCTACGACAAAAGCGAGTGCTAGTCCAATTATTTTTTTAAACACATATTCACGCTCCTTTCCCTATTTGGTTATTTTAACAATTTATGAGAGTGAATAATAGATAAATAGTAATTCTTTATTCGTTTGTAATATAATTGTAATTAAATTGTTTAATGGTGTGTGATAGAGAAAAATGAAGTAGATTTAACAAATATGAAACTAAAAGCTAAATCTACTTAGTAAATGAAGGGAATCGAGCTTAACAATAAAAGGCGCGTAGAAGTAAATGGGAGACATGGAGACAAAGTGTGGAGGATACGATTCATATGAAAGGTGACTTACATATGAAAGATGAATCTTTAAATATTTAAAGCCTTGGAAATTTTTTTCACTTCTTTAGTTAAATAATTTAGCTGTTCTTGAATGCTTTTTATCTCGACGTTATTGTTCGTATTATTAATTGTCAGTTGCTGCGCTTCTTGTATAGCCAGTGCAGTCGCAAACGTAGAAATCCCTTCAGAAAGCGTAGCTAATAAACCTGCTATAACCTCAAGTGAAGCTGCCTGAAGGACTGGTGAGTTCTCCGGTATTGCTTCATTATTTTTTTTGCGGTTATTGTTTTGCATTGCTATGACCTCCAAACTATTGTTATTTACATCTTATGGATATAATTAGCAAATATGAATATAGCTATAAAAATCGGTAGGTACTCCAGTCAAAGAATAGTTGGTGGGCAAGCTCTAAATGGTGGCGTCCTTCGTAAAAAGACCCAATATATTAGGCGCTTCTATTAAACTTCAATCATTTTTTAAATCGGCATTCCTATAATATTAATATGTGTTTTGTACGAACATTGTATTATAATTGTAACCATATTATACTTAAGTTCGTCTTAATCCACATGAGCAAAACTCATCTAAAATAGTGAACTACATAATAAGAAAGGGTTTGGGACATCTATGAAGGACATTTCTGTCAAAATGAATAAAAATGAGTGGCTCGAAATCTTGGGAGCAATGATAGTACTCTGTGCGGCGACACTGCTGCCACCAGCTATAGCACAAATCAGTACTGCTGTATTTTTTGTGTTGTTTGCATTTTTCAAGCCATTTCAAAGTTTAGTGATCTTAGTACCGTACGTTATTTTCCGTACACTTTTTATTGAACTAAACCCTGGACTTAAACTAATAGGAGATTTAATAACAATCGTAGTATTATTGCGAATGTTCCTGCTGAATACAAAGAAATTTAAAACATGGTTTCACTTTAAGCCATTTGAATATTTCTTTTTTGCCTTTTTAATTTTTGGGGCGGTTATCGGTTATAAAAACGGTGTATCACTTGGAGCGATTGTGTTCCAATTACGTACATTTGGCGTAATGTATCTATTGTATTATATTATTAGCCGCAGTGAGTTGCCGAAAAATTTCCTTGTGAAACTTGCATGGGTTACTGTATTTTCAGGTGCGATTATTTTTGTACAAGGTATTGTTGAAAAATTATCAATGCGCCAATTATTAATGCCGGAAGATTGGACACAAAAGATACTTTCATCTACTAACTTTGTGCGGATTTATGGAATGCTTAACAATCCAAACTCATTGGCTTTAGTAATGTTCTTTGCAATCAGCGCAGTATTTTTCCTGCGTTGGGTATATAAAGATACTGAATTTAAATGGAGTCTTCGTATCGCGCAAGTGGCCTTCTTTGGTATGTTATTACTGACATTATCCCGCGGTACTTGGATCGCAGCATTCGTATTCGTCATTTTCTTTATGATAATTGCACGAAATTGGCAGTTGCTGAAAAAAATTGGTGTCACGTTGATTGTATCCATTGTATTAATCTATTTACCAGTCAACTGGGGAGTAACATTATTACAGAATTTTGGTGTGGAAAGCTCAGTAGCACCAGACGACCTTACAGGTGGTATTAGTAACCGATTCACTGAAACATTTTCAGATGATACACTGGAATTAATGCAGGAAAGCGGCCGAATGTTCTATATTAAAAAGGGCATTGAAGTATTAAAAGATTATCCTATTACGGGTGCTGGCTTTGGTACATTTGGTGGCTCTGCAACGTTATCGTATGATTCACCAATTTATGAGGAGTACGGAATTCGTTCTGATATTTATGGCGGGAAGAACTTCTACTCAGATAACCAATATATCCAAGTTATTGCAGAAACAGGCGCTGTAGGTGTTCTTTTATTTGCAGGCTTCCTGCTTGCAATGGTGTGGATGTACTGGAAGGAACGTAAAACAGTATTCGGCCAATATTTATTTGGACTATGGTTTGCAACAGGCGTTGCCGGATTCTTCTATAATATTTGGGAGTTAAAAGTATATGTACTCTTTTACTTTATCCTATTCGGCATATTTGCAAGTACACGTACGATGTATCCGATGCTTAAACTCAGTGATTATGAAAAACAAAAAGCAGAATGATATGATAGAACTACCTTTTGTAAGGTAGTTCTTTTTTTATGAATTTCTACTATTTTTTCTTAAATCATGTATTTTTATGTTGAAAAGGAACATTTTTTGTAAATTGTAACAAAAGATTAATAGTTTCTTTGGCGAAAATTTGTTATGGTAAGATATAGGTTATAAAGAGAGGAAGGTGACTTGCTTCAAATTACACAGGAAGCGCATACTATGAAAACAAAAAAAACCCTAATTTTGGCAATGATGATGGTGTTTGCATTAATTTTCAGTACACCACAATTTGCTAGTGCAGCACAATCGACAAATGACACATATCCGCTATCACCAGGGGTAAAATATTCAAACTACACGCATAAAGGATCAAAAACAAATATAGTAAATCATCTAGAAGTAGATTTAGCTGATTCTTTTACTAAAATAAGTTTAGGTTTACCAACTCCTGTTAATACGTTAATGACGACAACGCAACATGCGAATAGTCATACAAAGGAAGGGAACCGGGTAGTTGGGGCAATCAATTCTAATTTCTATAATATGGGTGATGGCTATCCGTTATATTTAATTTCTCAATATAACACAATCGTAACACCAAGCGTTATATCAAGCTCAAGTTCAAATTATGTAAGTCAACCAATTGCTTTTGGAATTACGAAGGATGGTAATGGTGAAATTGCATATTACAACAGCAAAATTAACGTTACATACAATGGTGAGACAAACGAAGTAAATGGGTTAAACGTTAAGCGCGGAGATAATGAAGCAGTTATTTATACACCACAAAACCATAGTTCAATGACGCCAAATGGTGGAAAAGGTATGGAATTTATTGTGGAGACAGGCAATACAATTGGTTCAACGAAATTCGGCCAAACGTTAACTGGGAAAGTTACAGCAATTCGTGGTTATGATGATGAAGCGAAGGCAAAAATTCCACGTAACGGTTTTGTACTTTCATTTAATGGCTCGACTTGGGGTGATAAGTACAGAGGTATTAAGATTGGTGATGAAATTTCGGTAAATTTCTCAATTGATAACCGCTGGATGGATGCACAGTTTATGATGGCGAGCGGCCCATTACTTGTACTGGATGGCAAGAAGAATGTATCTATGAACGAATCGAGTTCACGTGCAAGAGAGACTGCACCACGTACTGCAATTGCAATTAGTAAAGATAAAAAGAAAGTACATTTAATTACAGTTGATGGTCGTATCAATTCAAGTGCAGGGATGACCTTAACTCAGTTTGCAGATTATTTAGTAAGCCTTGGTGTGGATCGTGCAATCAATTTAGATGGCGGCGGTTCAACGACGATGGGTATACGGAAATATGGAAGTAATACGGTCGTATTAGCGAATACACCGTCTGGGGGCACACAACGTCGCGTCTCAGCAATTATTGAAGCGATTAGTACAGCACCAACAACAAATGCACCAAAACATATTCAAGTAACTCGTGATAAAGTTGGTACATTATTAGTAGGTGCAACAGTAAAACTTACACCAAATTATGTGTTGGATGAGTATTACAATCCACTGCCTATGAATGCAAGTGATTTTACTATAACGTCGCAAAATAACACAGTTTCAGTTAATGGGTTAAGCTATACAGCCGTTTCACCTGGTTCTGAACGTTTAACTGTGACGAATCAAGGTGCCGCACAATCAATTAGCTTCAATGTAGTTGATGCACCAGCTGGACTTACTATTTCAGGAGTATCAGGATCGGTTGAACCAAATGCATCGATTCAATTAAAAGCAAATATTACGGGTGCAAATAATGAACCGTTAATCTATAATGATTCGCAAATTCAATGGTCAATAGATGGAGATATTGGTTCGGTATTTAGTTCGGGCGTATTCAAATCAAATGGTAAAGAAGGTACTGCCCGTGTAACGGCAACATTAGGAACGAAATCAGTTTCTAAAGAAATCGTTGTAAAGGCAGCAGAAAAAGCATTGTTCAAAGATATTTCCGTGAACAATCGATATAAAACTGAAATAAATTATTTAGTTGAAAATAAATTAATCAGTGGTTATCCGGACGGTACTTTTAAGCCGGAATTAGCGTTAAATCGTGGTCAAGCAGCTGTATTATTAACACGTGCATTAGGCTTATCAACAAAAGATGTTGCTAACCCTGGATTTAGTGATTTATCAACTAACAACACATATTATGGTGCAGTTGCTGCCATTGTCCAAGCAGGCATTATGAGTGGTACAGGTAATGGTAAGTTCGAGCCAGGTAAACCATTGACTCGTGCACAAATGTCAAAAATTCTTGTTGAAGCATATGGTTTAACAGGAACAACTGCTGCGAAATTTAAAGATGTAAGCACAAAGCATTGGGCGTATGATTATATTCATACTTTAGCGGCAAACGAAATTACAACAGGTTATGAAGACAATACATTCAAACCAGGTGTAGAAGTATCACGTATGCACTTCAGTTTATTCTTATATCGCACAATCACACAGCAATAAATTTGAGAACCTTTGTAAAGCTGCAGCGAGGAATCGCAGCTTTTACAAAGGTTTTTTTTTTGTGGGGAAACGGAGGACGGTGGGGAGAGAGATGGACTATTGATATGAGCTTAAAGCGAAGAAGGTAGGACGGGGATGTATATAAAAATAAGAGAAGCGAATATTGTCTATAATTGCAATTTATAGTAAAAATATATTTCCTGCAAATAGGGTTATATAGACAATTTACTAAGAAAAAACGACTGAAATCACCAAGTCGCAACCAATACTCATCACAAACCGTCAATTAAACGAAAAAACACATTTTTTTGTATTGAAAAAAGTAATCTCACTTTCGGGAATATCGTTTCAAACGAACATTATGCTATACTTGATATATAAATTATTAAGTGGAAGGGGGTTCCTAAGTGAGTTTTGCACCCCCTTTTTTCAAATGAAAATGAAATAAACCAGGCATACATAAATGCTTGATTCAAAGGATGATTGTATAGATGAAAATTGGAATTGTCGGAAATTACGGAAATGATAACAATGGTGATGAGGCGATTTTATTAAGTATAATTCGCCAACTGCAAAAGGTATTTCAAATAGATACACAAAATATAACGGTGTTTAGTAATAATCCGAAACAAACAGCAGAACGTTATAGTGTACAAAGCGCTCCTTTATATTACAAAAATGGAAATGCAGTAAAAACGTTTGCTAAAACATATAAAGAGAATTCTAAAGTGGTGAAAAACCTTGATTTCGTTGTCATCGGCGGCGGGGGGATTTTAATGGATCTTTATAAACGTGAAGCCCCATTATACGGCTCATATGCGATGATGGCCCATAATAACAATGTACCTTATGTCGTATACGGCTGCGGAGCGGGTCCACTTAATACAGGGTTAGGGAAATGGTTCATACGCTACATGGCAAAGCATGCACAAAATATTTCTGTGCGCGATCCGCAATCCCAAGCTCTTTTAAAATCCATCGGGGTAAAACGAGATGTACCTGTAATTGGGGATCCGGCATTTAGTTTAGAAGTAGAACGTTCAAATTATAGTGAAAAACCAAAATCAGTAGGTGTGACAGCGGTACCTTATTATAATGCTTCGTACTGGCCAACAGGTGATGAAACAAAGTATGAGAATTATATAGACGGTATGGCAAAAAATTTAGACCGTTTAATTGAAGAACAGCAAGTTGAAGTTACGTTTTTTGCTACGAAATATCCACAAGATGCTGACGTAACAAAAGATATTCAGGCGAAAATGAAGCATGCACAAAACACAAAGATCATTGATGAAAATTTACCGCCCCAACGTATTTTGGACCTTACAGCTACATTCGATGTGTTAATTGGCACAAGATTGCACTCACTGATTTTAGCAACAGATGCAAAAACGCCGATTATTGGTGTGTCTTATCATGTAAAAGTAAATGACTTTTTACAAATGGCAGGGTTAGGGAATTATTCTTTACCTATTGAAGAACTTCATAAATCAGACGAAAAATTTGCAATGCTTTTTAACGACATGGCTGTAGATTGGAACGGTGCACAAAAATTAGCCGCTCGTACAAATGCGTCATTTAAAGAAAAATCAGCATTAGGAGAGCAGCTTTTAAAAGAAGGTGCTAAAAGATCATGAAAAAAGTTTTAGTCATTAGCAATATGTATCCATCAAAGGAGCATTTAGCTTACGGCATTTTTGTGAAAAATCAGGTTGAGCAACTTGAACAAGAAGGTATTGAAACATTACTTGCTGTTAATACGAATCCTGCTACAGGAAAGAAAACTGTGCTGCTGAAATATTTGAATTGGGCGCAAAACTTTATGCGTATTTTCCGTGCAAATAAGAGAAATATTTCGCTCACACATAGTCACTATGTCTTTCCGAGCGGATTGTTCAGCTATTATTTAAAAAAGCGCTACAATATTCCTTATATCGTAACTGCTCATGGTGGAGATATTAATAAAATGGCCAAAAAGAGTGGCCAAATTCGCCAATTTACAGAGAAAATTCTGCAAAGGGCAGACCATGTTATTGCTGTAGGGGAAGAGCTTGCGACGACAATTGAAACGAATTTCCATGTTCCAAACGATAAAATTTCTGTGATGAGCATGGGTATTGATCGTACAGTTTTTAAAGAAGCAGATAACAAACAACACTGCGCTGTTGAGCTCGGAATGGACCCGAAAAAGACAAATTTTTTATTTGTCGGCAATATTATTCGTGAAAAAGGTGTTACAGAGCTCGTACAAGCCTTCAATAAAGTTTCTGAAAGCATACCTGGTCAATCTGCACTTTACTGTGTAGGATCAACAAAGGATACGAATTTTACAAGTAAAGTGAAGGAACTTGCAAAAGGTAATGTAGACATTCATTTTATTGAGCCAATGCCACAGACAGAATTAGCCCACTATTTCCAAGCAGCGGACGTTTTTGTACTTCCTTCTTATATCGAGGGGCTTGGTTTAGTAGCGCTGGAGGCGATGAGCTGCGGGACACCGGTAATTGCATCTGATGTCGGAGGATTGCATTACATGTTGGCAGATGGTGCCGGTGTATTAGTTCCGCCGAAAGACGAGATTCTGCTACAGCTTGCACTTGAAAATGCAGTGAAAGAAGGCATTCAAGTAAATGATTCGCGTGTGAACGAGTTGCTTGAACTTCATGATGCGAAAAATATAATTGCTCGTTTAAAAAAGATTTACTCAAAATATGCAAATTAATGTAACTGTAATTAAAGGATTGTGATAAGCGTTGAATGGAATTTTAAAAATTATAGGGGCAGTAGCTGTTATTAATATACTTGCCAGATTAGTCGGCTTTGCCCGGGAGACATATATCGCTACCTACTTCGGAACAACGGTATATTCGGATAGTATTATTAATGCTTATACAATCCCAAATTTTTTGTATTTAGTAATTGGCGGGGCGTTTACGACGGCGTTTATATCGGTTTACCATAAAACTACGTCGAGCATTACGGAATATATTCGACGTACGTTTACAACGATACTCATAACGATTACGCTTGTTGTCATCTTGTTTATAGTTTTGGCCGATCCAATATTAATGCAGTTTTTCCATGTGAAGGACAAAGCGGAATATGAAATATTACGCTCTCTTTACTTTTGGATGATGCCATCGACAATTATGCTCGTGTTATCAACTTGGATGAGCGGTATTTTAAATGTACAGGGCCGCTACCATTTGTCGGCATTTTCAGTACTTATTTATAATGGTGCATTTTTAATCGTATCGGTTGTATTGTCTATTATGATGGGACCAATTGGAATGGGAATTGGGGCATTGGTTGGTGCCGTTTGTATGTTCTTGTTCTTAGTATACGGTGTACGCAATGTGAAGGAAATGTCATTTAAACCGAGTATAAAAGGCGCAGAAGACCAAAAAATGCTATGGAAAATAGCATTACCAATTTTACTTGGTGGTGCTACGGCACAGCTTTATATACTAATTCAGAGTTTCTTTTCAGCGATGCTTGAAGAGGGGGTTCGGTCAGCAATGAACTATGCGACCAAAATGTCACAGTTCCCACAAGCAATTTTAATGACTGCCGTAACGACGGTAATTTTTCCGCTGCTCAGCAGAAAAGAGGGAGAAGGGGATACAGAGTCTGTAAAAGCACTTTACGTGCGTGGTATGCGGTTATTATACATACTCGTTTTACCGGTTTCCGTGTTCTTCTATTTCCAGGCAGAGGCAATTATACGGATAATATTTGAATATAACAAATTTGGTGCTGAATCAACAGCGATTACAGCACCGTTACTGCAAGTATTTAGTACGACAATGTTCTTCCTTGCTGCGAACACGTATATTACACGTTTCTATTATGCAAAGGGGAATTCTGTACTACCGATGATTTTTAGTATTTTAACGGTCTTCGGTGTGAATATCGCTGTTGTATTAGCGACAATTGATGTTTTAGGTGCAAATGCGGTAGCACTAGGTACATTAGTTAGTGCGATTGTGAACTTCCTTTTACTTATAATCGTTTTACATAGTAAGTATCAATTAAAGCTTGTAAACAAGAATATTGGACAGTTCATAAAACTTGCAGCAATTGGATTATTGTTTATTGTAGTTAACTGGGCGATTGCAGAATGGATTGTTCTGGATCAAAAGTGGATGCATATAATACTCACATTTGTAATTGCTTCAATTAGTTACTTCATAATACTTTTTGTCTTTAAAATACAGGAGCTTCAGCAAATTGTAGGTAAAGTATCAGGGAAAATTTCCAGGAAAAAATAGAAAAATGCGTATCCGAAACAGGATGCGCTTTTTTGAGGTATATGCCATGTTGAGGGGTGTAAACAACAAACTTTATCCTAATATGTATAAGCCAATTCACTGCTGTTTTAAAAAAAGCTATATTTGGTTTTGAAGGATAATATAAGGATAGCCTACAAGGAAAATATTTAAAAGTAATGTTAATAGACTGCATAATATGCAATGATATCTTATATTTATGACAGATACCTTTATTTTAAGAAATATTTAATATATAATTGTATTTGGAATAATTGGAATTAATTATATGATGTACTAATCATCTAAAATAGAGATAAGGGTGGAGAGGTATGGCAAGAGGACGTCGTGTAAATTCAAGCGGTGAAAAAAGCAAAAAACTATTACTGGAAAAGGCAATTGAATTATTTTCTACATACGGTTATCATCAAACAAAAATTAGTGACATAGTAAAAGCAGCAAATTTAACACAGCCTACATTTTATTTATATTTCCAAAGCAAAGAAACATTATTTAATGATTTAAATGAACAGTTTCAAAATGAATTAGTTGAACTATTTTCCAACTCAACAAATGAAGCAACTAATGAAAACTATGCAACAGAAATTATTAAAAATAATTTAAAAAACATGTTTGATTATTTTATGAAAAATCCTAATTTAACAAAAATAGGATTTTTTGATGCAGAACATTCAATGGCTGTTAAGCAAATGCTTGTTTCGAAATTGGAAAATGTCATTAATCATAGTTTAAACGAGTATCCGGTAGTGAAACGTGTTAATGCGACGGTTCTTGCAGAAAGCTTGGTCGGATCGATGGAACGTTTAACACTAACAAACTTATTAACAAATAAATCAAATCCTGAGCAACTAGCCCAAGATATTAGTATGATTTATTTTGCAAATGAGAAAAGCTTAGTTCACCAATAATTAAATTAGAGACGATTCGCAACTACATACGAATCGTCTCTTTTCTTTTATTAGGCTTCATTATTTTGTTGTAACGTGCAAATAGATACCTTTTTTTAATTTATTGCCTTTTTCTCCTTTAACTTTTGGATGGATAATTAAGGCATACTCTTTTCCGGATGTTAACTCATTTTTAGGTGTGACTAGAAGCTGTCGACCGGACACCTTAAAGGATGTTTCAACAATATTTCCACCAAGTTCGACTAATTCTATTGAAGCCGTATCAATTGTTTTTGCAAGATTGTTGGAAAAGTTGATTTTAAATGTTTTATCTAATGATATATTTTTTAAGGCTGAGATTTCTTTATAATTGCTTAAGTTTGATGCAATTGTATCGTAATGTGCTTTGAAAAGTGGATTACTCACAGTGTTAATATGCGGTTTTACCCCAACTTCATTAATTTTCGTACCATTTGGACCGTAGAAATGGCCAACCGTTAATTTTAGGAAGCTTCCATCTTCAAGCTCATAAAAGGCCTGCATCGAGCCCTTTCCGTATGTTGCTTGCCCGTATAATATGGCGGATTTTTGATCTGATAGTGCTGCTGCTGTCATTTCAGAGGAGCTGGCACTAAATTTATTTATGAGTAATTTCGTATCGACAGGAAATGTACTGGACTGTTTAATAGCGCGAACATTGGAAGTTCCAGTAGCTTCAGTAATTTTGTATGCATAAATTGCATTTGGGAACATGCCAATGAGCTGCTCTGCTGCGGTTACATAACCCCCACCATTATTTTGTAAATCAAATATAAATGATTTGGCCCCTTTATTTTTCAAATCGCGAATCGCCTTTGATACTAGGCTGGCCGTGTCATTGGAAAACGAGTTTAAAGAAATATAGCCGGTATTACCATATAAAATTTTAGTCTCTACATTCGGCATTGAAAAGGCTTTTCGTGTTAAATCCTTTTTTATAATCGTACCATCTTCACGTGAAATCGTTAAGGAGACTGTAGTATTTTCCGCTCCTTTAATACGGGAAGAGGCTTGATCGATTGTAAGGGGGGGAGTTGATACGCCATCGACTTCAGTAATAATGTCGCCTGCTTTTAAGCCAGCACTTTTCGCACTGCCTCCCTCAATAACCTCTGTAATTAGAATACCTTTTTCCACTTTTTCAATGACTACGCCTATTCCGACTGAAGTAAGCTCAACGCCATTAATGAATTCTTCAAATTCTTCTACGGTAAAATAAGTTGAATATGGATCCAGCATATTCATTAATTGCTCGACACTTGTTGCGCGGTTTATATCGCCATTAATAGTGCCAACATAATTTTCCTTCACGATTTGCTTTGCTTCGTCTAATGGCGCAGCGAGCACGGTAAATGGAATTGTTAAGCACAGGATGAAAAATAGTAGTGCTGACAAATGCTTTTTGATCATGAGTCCACCTCATTATTTTTATTTTCTGGAATTATGGGAAGCGAATAACTTCCATATTATTGTATTTCTATTATACGCCATAGTTAAAGAGGGTACATTAAAAGTTTTCACTTTTAATGTACCCTCTTCATCGTCAAACACTTATTATCGTTTTACTAAGTACAGAATGTAGCCGATGATACCGCCGACCAATGCTGGGACAACCCATGCGATACCTTGATCGTATAATGGGAATATTGATAGGAATTTATCATAGGCTTCAATTTCAAAACCAGCTTGTTTTATGCCATCATAAATCGCAACAATTCCTGTAAATATTAATGCCATGCCATAAACGCTCGGTGCATGGTTAAATAAGTTACCGAATAGTGCGAATAACATAAGCACAATGGCAAACGGATAAATCGCTACTAATACTGGTAATGATAAGTTAATTAAATCTTCTAGTCCAAAGTTTGAAACACCGAAACTGAAAACCGCAAAAATAACTAAATACACTTGATAAGAAACTTTAGGGAAAATTTTATGGAAAAAAGTCGCATTTGCTGATAACAAACCTACTGAAGTTGTTAAACATGCTAAAATTATGACTGCCGATAAAATAATATTACCTGCTTGGCCGTAAAGTTGTTCCGCAGCTAACGAGATAATAGTTCCGCCATCCTTATGGAAGCCGATAGCCGAAGTGCTTGTTACTCCGATATAACCTAATGATACGTACACAAATGCTAAACCAAGTGCAGCGACAATGCCTGCAAAGATAGTGATTTTAATTTGTTGTGCTTTTTCTGTTACGCCTCGAGCTACTAAAGATTGAATGATTACAATACCAAATACTAATGATGCAAGTACATCCATTGTTAAATAGCCTTGTATGAATGATTCACCGAAAGCATTATTTATGTATGCTCCTTGTGATTCACCAATCTCACCCATTGGAGTAATGACTGCTTTAATCGCAAGTAAACAAATAACGATTAAAAGAGCCGGTGTTAAAATTTTTCCTACACGATCGACTAACTTTGTCGGATTGTATGCTAAGTAGAATGTTAATCCGAAAAATAAGAGGGTTGTGATAAATAATGGGACCCAGCTTTCTTGCATTGTATTAGATAAAAACGGTGCAACGCCGATTGAATATGATACTGCACCTGTTCGAGGTATCGCAAAGAATGGTCCAATAGATAAATAAATAATAGAAGTAAAGATAATTCCGAAATATGGATTAATACGCCCTGCTAATACTTCCAAATCGCCGCCGTTTTTAGCGACAGCAATTATTCCCAAAAGAGGCAATCCTACTCCTGTTATTAAAAACCCAATCATGGAGATTAGTATATTTTCCCCAGCCATTTGGCCTAACTGTGGCGGGAATATGATATTACCTGCACCTAGAAACAGCGCAAATAACATAAAACCTACCGCGATATTCTCGCGGAAAAAACCTGACTTGTTACTCATGTTGACTGAACTCCTTTTAATTTGAAAATACAAAACTTTCTAAAAATTTAAATCTTTTCACAGAAATTAATTCTATCATAAAAATAGTAAAAAACAAGTACATCAAGCAAGGTAAAATTACCCTATACTTTAATTTCCGCAATTTGGACAAAATTCAATTAACACTAAATAGGTAATGAAGTATAATAATATTCATAATCTGTTAATATTTTAACTGACATTCTATCTATTGGCATGTTGTTTCATCTATTGAAAATTAAGTAAAATAGAATTAAATAATAATGGATTCATAGAGAAGGAGGAGTTTTCCAAATGAATATTAAATGGAAGGTAATGCTAACGGGAATAGTATTTTCAACTGCTGTACTAGTAGCACCAACTGTAGAAGCCGCACCTTCTTATTCGGTAAAAAAGGGCGATACTTTAACAAAAATTGCGAAGGCTCACAATACAACGATAAACCATTTGAAACAATGGAATAAACTATCTGAAGACCGGATTTACATAGCGCAAAAACTAGTAGTGACTCCTATTAAGAATACAGTTACAACATCGGGCACTAGTAAAGTTACGGCAATTTCTGTTGTAGAAGAGAAAGTGGAAGTGCCGCAAAAATCATTCCACACCGTAGTTAAAGGTGATAACTTAACAAAAATTGCTAAAAAATATAATATTTCCGTTGGCAACTTAAAGCAGTGGAATCAGCTTAATTCCGATGCTATTAAAGTAGGGCAAAAGCTTGCAATAGAGGTGGCAGCCAATAAAGATTTAGCTGTGGAAGCACCTACTGCCACTAACGTAGAAGCTGTAATTAACTTCAAACAAACGGCAGATGAAGCAATTGAGAAACAATTAAGCAGAGAAGTTGCCTTACCTAGTACTGTTTCGCATCATACAGAAGCTTTATATACACAGGCCATTGCTATTGCAAATGGAACATTAGGTACACCGTATAAATATGGTGGGACAACTATTGAAGGTTTTGACTGCAGTGGCTTCGTAAACTTTGTATTCAATTCTGTTGGTATTCCAATGGATCGAAAAAGTAGTCTCATGTATTTCGAGCAGGATACAAGTAAAGTAGTGCAACCCGTTCCAGGAGATTTAGTATTCTTCAAAAATACCTTTATACCGACTATTTCTCATATGGGGATTTATCTGGGGAATGACGAATTTATACATGCGGGTTCTAAAGGGATTACGATTTCAAATATAAATGAAAAGTACTGGTCAGAACGCTTTGTTGCTTATAAACGACTAAATAATTTAAAATAATTTAGAAAAAGAACTAATAAAAACACGCAGTATGTCGTTTACTAGTTCTTTTTCTATTACAAAACAGAAGCTCTATGTTACAAATATTACGATACACAGGTTAATTACGGCTAATTATTACAATTAATTGCATTTATTTTCAGGTATATAGTTCCAAACCTCTATTATAAATAGGTTTTTATTACGAGTTTAAAGAATAGTGAAATAGGGTAAATGTAACCTTATTGTTACATAACTGTAATGTTATATTCTGTAATATCGTGTTAACCTAATATCAATTAAGTTTTCAGAAAATTAATTGATGTTGGGGGAACACGATGGATTACTTTAAATTAATACGCAATTCGGTACTAACTTTGGCAGCAGCCTTCGTCATTTTCTTCACACCATTGAATGAAAACGAAGCTTCTGCGGAAACGGCATACTCTGTTGAAGAGTTAAAAGAAATCTCTTCCAAGTATTTAGGGGTACGCTATTCATATGGCGGTACGTCAGCTAAAGGTTTTGATTGTTCAGGCTATGTTCGTCACGTATTTAAAGAACTTGGTATTACTTCCCTAGAACGTACATCTTCAGATATGTATAATCAAGGATCTTCAGTAAAGAAAAGTGAACTGGAGCCTGGGGATTTGGTGTTTTTCAACACATCTGGAAAACGTATTTCTCATGTAGGGATTTACATTGGTTCAGGTAAATTCATCCATGCATCGACAAGCAAGGGTGTTATTAAAACAAGCATAAATGACAAATATTACTGGGGTAACAAATATGTAGGCGCAAAACGCGTTGCTAACTTCGCTACAGCAGATGCAATCGCAGCAGCTGCAGAAGATGATTCAGACGTTGATAACACTCCAGAAGCAGAATAATACATAGCTTATACACACTACATACTGCATATAAAATCTCTCACTCTTTTAACAGGGTGGGAGATTTTTTAATAGGAATTTTAAATCTACTTTTATGAGGCGATGTTCTACATTAGGAACTATCCTTCTACATTACAGACAATAGCTTCAACATCCAGTAAAAAAGTTTCTACATAATAAGCTAACAAATAGCGGTCGCATAAATTTCTACGACACATATTGCTTATTAAATCCTCACGCACTAAAAAACAGCATTCGGAGTGAATATGAATTCCGAATGCTGTATATGAAAGTTAACTTCTATTGTGGTACACGAGCTGTCCAGCGGGAAAGATCGATCCCTTTAACAGTAACTAATTCTTTCGGGAAAATAAATGTCCAAGGCTTTGTCGTATTCGGCTGTACAGATAAGACAGGATCTAATTTGAATGAGCCTTTTGCAACAACAACATTACGGGCATCCATTATTTCAAGCGGTAATTGCTCCAGATTAATTGCTTTATCATGGCCATTACGGATAAAGATTGATGCATGTAAGCTACCGTCATTGTTCATCTTAGCTTGTAATCCTGTGAAGTTTACTTCGGTTTTGCCTAGTTTAGGTAAAGTTTTCACGATTTCTTCAAGTTTTTCTTGCTGATCTTTTGGCAATTGTTTTTTCCATGTATCATCTAAGTCTAATTGGTGACCACGTAATGATAGTAAGTTGAATGAAATCTTCCAGCCTTCTTCTGGTACTTTGTCTGCTGTAATGGAAGAAGCAGGGAAAGTGAAGATCCATGGACGTGCACTTTCTGCCGGGATTACACCTAGCTCTTTGAAGTCAAAGTATTGTGCAGCTAAACGGTTGTCGTCTTTATCTAAAATTAATAATTCGATATCGCCTAATTCGATTGCTTCGGATAATGAAGAACGGAAAAATGCTTTTACATTCCATGAACCGTTAGACTGTGAAGGTTCAATATTAATTGCCGATAATGATAATTGATTTGGCTTTAATGGTGCTAAATCGTTCGCTAAGAAATTGAATACATATTTTTGTTCTTGTGGTACATCCCATTCAGGATGGAAAGATAAATTTGTAATAACATCACGATTTTCATCTTTTTTTGAAGATTTACCAGATGTTTCTACGACTGATGATGAATCAACAGCACTATCTTTACCTACTTTGTCACTTTTTTTAAATAAATCAAATAAACCCATTCTGTTATTCCTCCACATTCATCGTAATATTTTTCATAAATGCAACAAGTTCTTCTACAATTGTACGACGAAGTTCTTGATAGTTTTTACCGAATAATTCTAAACCTTCACGTTGGTAAATTCTCATTGGGTCTTCTTGTTGGTAATGACGTAAGCCAATACCTTCTTTTAAGTGCGTCATTTGCTCTAAATGCTTTACCCACATATGGTCGATATAGCTTAGCATTACCTTTGGGATAACTGACATAATTTGTTCGTTTTCCTCAAAGCTTTCGATTACAGCCTTTAATTGTTTTACAGGAGGATCCATCGCATCAAGTAAATTTTTCACCTTATTTTCATCGCGATTAACTTTGACAGGCTCAATAAATAGGGAGTTTACTGTTTTCTCCATCTTATCGAAATCCCATTCAATAACATCTTTATCTTCTGGGGCATTTTCACGAACTGCAAAGTCCACTGTTTCATACATCATACGAATCAGTAAAGGAATAATATCTTCATTCTTTAATACTTTATCGCGTAAATCATAGACAATTCGACGCTGATCATTAATAACATCATCCAGCTTTAAGTTGTATTCACGCATAGAGAAATGTGCACCCTCAACGATACGCTGTGTACGTTCAATTAGCTCTGTCACTTCTTTATTCTGTACGACACCAATGTCGTTAGTAGTCATTTTTTTACGGAATTTTTCTACATCATCTTTCGCGAAACGCTTGAACATATCGTCTTCAATGGATAGGATGAATTGAGTTTCGCCTAAGTCACCCTGACGACCGGAACGTCCGCGTAACTGGTTATCAACACGACGGCTTTCGTGCTTTTCCGTTCCGATAACAAACAGACCGCCTAGCTCTTCAACGCCATCTCCCAATACGATATCCGTACCACGACCGGCCATGTTAGTGGCAACTGTAATTCGGCTTCTTTGCCCCGCCTCTGAGATTAATTCAACCTCTTGCTCGACTGTTTTTGCGTTTAATAATTGGAAATCCAATCCGTATTTCTTTAAGTAGCTAGCCACTTTTTCGGATTGTAGTATAGAAGTTGTTCCGATTAATATCGGTTGGCCTTTTTCATGGCGGCGTAATGCTTCCTGGGCAACATATTCGTATTTTTGCTCAATCTTTTCAAATACTAGATCGGGTTGGTCAAGACGGCGGCGCGGGCGATTCGTTGGAATTTGAATAACGCGCATGCCGTAAACTTCCAAAATCTCTTTTTCTTGTGTTTTCGCAGTACCAGTCATCCCTGATAGTTTCGGGTACATACGGAAGTAGTTTTGAATTGTAACTTGTGCTTGTGCTTTATTCTCATCAGTAATCGTTACGCCTTCTTTTGCTTCGATTGCCTGGTGTAAACCGTCTGAAAGTGAACGACCTTCCATAATACGACCTGTGAACATATCCACTAGCTCGATTTTGTCATCACGTACGATGTAATCGACATCAAGCTCAAACATTACGTGTGCACGGACAGCCTGAATCACATAGTGATACAAAGTTTGATGCTCTAAGTCATACAAATTGTCGACCCCGAATGCAGCTTCAACTTTTTCAATACCTTGATCCGTTAATGAAGTTGCTTTCGTTTCATCGTCGAAATCATAATCTTCTTCAGGTTTGAAACGTTTTGCCAGCATTGCTGCAATGCGGTGCAATTCTTCATTGGCACCCATTTTACCTGCAATAATCAACGGCGTTTTCGCTTCGTCGATTAAAACAGAGTCCACTTCATCAATAATGGCGAAGTGGTAAGGTCGCTGAACTTTATCACCAATAGTATGAGCCATATTATCACGTAAGTAATCGAAACCGAATTCCGTCCCAACACCATATGTAATATCAGCATTATACGCTTCCTTTTTATCTGCCGGTTCCATCATCGGTACGTTAAGACCAACTGTTAGACCAAGGAAACGGTGAATTTGTCCGATTAATTCGAAGTCACGTTTTGCCAAGTAATCATTTACTGTAATAACGTGAACTCCTTTACCTTCTAATGCACGTACATAGGAAGGGAGTGAGGCAACCAATGTTTTACCTTCGCCAGTTGGCATTTCGGCAATATTACCTTCAGTTAATACTAGACCACCAATCAGCTGGACATCGAAATGGCGCATGTTTAATACACGTTTGGAAGCTTCACGGACAACAGCAAATGCATCCGGGATAATGTCGACAAGCTGTTCGCCGTTTTCTAAACGTTCCTTAAATGTAAATGTCATATTTCGAAGCTCATCATCTGACATTGGACTATATATGGCTTCGAGTTTATTAATTTGCTCTACAGTTTTGTAGTATTTTTTTAGCTCTCGAGCACTAGTTTGCTCTTTACTGCGTTTGAAAATTGAGAACATTATTTTACTCTCCTTTAAAATTGGCTACTTTAATATAGTAGACACTCAATTATTTTATCAAATTTTGCTTAAAAAGACTACCAATCAAAAGGGTATTCACAGGAATAGCAGAAATAATATGGAAAATTATACGGTAAAGAGTAATGTTTTTTTTAATAATAATCCTTTTATATTACAAAATATTTGGTATATAAAACATAGTTAAACAATTTATGGCATACGAGTAAAAAGAGTGGAAGGAAATATATCTATATTTTATGAAGTAATCATGCTATACTAATCATGAAAAATAATGTAGAGTTTTACGGAATTTTAAACGCTGCGATTAATCGTATTGTTTTGACCCTACAAAAATTAAGGAGGAGAGACATGATTTACGTGTCTTTAATCGTAGCTTTTATTGCTGCAATTATACTAACTCCGCTTGTGAAGCGATTGGCTTTTCGCCTTGGAGCTGTAGATGCACCAAACTATCGTAAAGTGCATGCGCGCATTATGCCGAGACTTGGTGGCTTAGCAATTTTTGGTGCGTTTATGATTGGGATTTTACTTTTAAAATTTGTTACGAACTTTCAAAGTGATTATTTATATGCGATCTTAATCGCTGCGACAATTATCGTAATTACAGGTATTGTGGATGATATGCGGGAGATTTCCGCAAAGGCTAAATTGCTTGGCCAAATAATAGCAGCCTGTATTGTTGTATTTGGCGGTGGCATTCAAATCGATAATATTAACTTACCATTTGGTGGAGAACTTGAATTTGGTTGGTTAGGTATTCCTTTTACTATTATTTGGATTGTCGGCATTACTAATGCAATTAATTTAATCGATGGATTAGATGGACTTGCTGCGGGTGTATCGACAATAGCCTTAATCACATTGGCGGTTATGGCAATGATTATGGGGAATGGTATTGTAATTGCAATGGCAGCCATCTTAGCTGCAGCGACAATTGGTTTCCTGTTTTTCAATTTCCACCCTGCGAAAATTTTCATGGGGGATACAGGCGCGTTATTTTTAGGATTTATGATTGCAGTACTTGCACTTTTAGGTTTTAAAAATGTAGCAGTTATTTCATTCGTTATTCCTGTTATTATGTTGGGTGTTCCAATTTCTGATACATTCTTCGCTATTGTGCGTCGTTTGCGCAGTGGTAAAAAATGGTCGGATCCAGACAAATCCCATTTACATCACCGTTTATTGGATGTAGGTTTTTCTCATTCTCAAACAGTAATGATTATTTATGCGATGGCAGCTATGTTTGGTCTCGCAGCCGTAATTTTCTCAATGGCAAAAGTATGGGGCGCAATTTTACTAATTGCTGTTATTTTAGTGGCGATTGAGTTATTTGTTGAAATTATTGGCCTAGCAGGGAAAAACTATAAACCATTGCTCAATCTAGTAAGGATATTCAACAAATGAAAAGATCGAAACAAGTAAATGGCTAACGGCTGTTTACTTGTTTTTTATTTGGGGAATAGTTCATTTTGCAATATTATTACGCTATAAAAGAATAAAAAACCAACCTCCGAATGAACGGAGATTGGTTTGGTTTATTGTGTATCTGTATTAGATTTTGTTGTATATGCAGAATTCGTTTGGGAGCTAGTACCTGAAATATTAGTAGATTCAGGGTTTAGACCTAAATGACTTTGCAAAATATGGCTTACTTCATCCAGTGCATCTTCATCTAATTTGTAGTAGTATACACCAGTTGACATATCGTCATATCCTTCTAACGTCAATGTATCAATTCGAGGCATACCATTTGTTAAGTAGCTGAAGAAAGACTTCATTTCAGTGAAAGTCATGTCTGTTTTCATATTGTTACCAACTGCTGAAATAACATCGTCATATTTTGTAAGCGATGTAAATGAGGAAGCTTTTGTAGCGATTGCTTTAATAATTTCCTGCTGGCGTTTTCCGCGTTCAATATCATTATCCTGCTTACGTGTACGGGCAAGTGCAAGTGCTTCACGCCCACCTAAAGTCTGTATACCTGGTTTTAAGTTTACCGTATTACGATCGAATTCATCCTTTTCGAGCATTGCGTAAGGTACTTCTGCTTCAATACCGCCTAATGCATCAACAATATCGATAAATGCGTTAAAGTTTAAACGTACGTAGTAATCAATTGGGATATCAAATAATTCCTCAACCGTTTCAATAGAAGCGAGTGTGCCACCACGAGCATGGGCATGGTTGATTTTATCCTTGTACCCAATATGCGGAATGTATACGTAGGAGTCACGTGGAATACTAACTAGCTTAACAGTTTTAGTTTTATTGTTTAAAGTGGCAAGCAAAAGTGCATCTGTACGGGAACTATCCGCGCCTTGACCACGCTTTTCACTATCGTCGACACCAAGCATTAAAATCGAAACATTGTCTTGTGCCGGCTCTACTTTTACTTCGCGATTTTCTGAAACTTTCCGGTCTTCTATCACTTCGTATGCGTTATTAGCAGCATGTTCCGCCTGCTTTGTTAAATAAACACCGTATGCAGTCGCACAAATTGCAAGCGATAAGGTAAGGAGCATCGTTACTTTGAAAAACAGTTTGATTTTCGACGAGCCCTTCTTTTTAGTTTGCCTTGTTTTCATAAATATTCTCCTCTAGGTTAGGGATAGGTTACTATATTAAAACGAGTATTATAAGTGTTTTCAATCTAATATAATATACTACAATCTACTTTTGTCGTAAAGTAACGATGTCATTCTTAAGCAGTAGAAGCATCATTACTCCTGGGGAAACTCGATAAACACTGCGTTCTCGTTTGTTATCGTTGCCTGGCCGTTCGTTAATTCCGTTATCCAATCGACAAAAATCTGCTCTTCCTCTTTTAGAACGTGCACACAAACTTCGACATTTTCTGCATAGTGAATATCTTGTAACATATAGTGCGAACTACGAATCTCATTTTCTATTTTCCCCAACCACACATAATCAATCCTAATTTTCAATAAATAATGTAATTTACGCTCGACAACTTGAGCAGCGGTAATCCCTTCAGTCGTAGCTTTACCATATGCGCGGATTAAGCCGCCTCCACCAAGCTTTATGCCACCGAAATAGCGGGTTACGACAACAACCGTATCTTTTAAACCTTGTTTTTTTAAAACTTCTAACATAGGAACGCCTGCAGTACCACTTGGTTCCCCATCATCATTTGCTTTTTGGATTTGATCATGCTCACCAACCATATAGCAAGAGCAGTTATGAGTAGCTCCGGCATGTATTTTTTTTATTTTTTCTATAAAAAGCAGAGCTTCCTCTTCCGTCTCTGCACGATTGACATATGTCAAAAACCGTGATTTTGATATAATTATTTCCGATTCTCCGTAACTTTTTACGGTTAAATAGTTGTTTCTCATTATATATTCCCCTTATTTTACCATATGGATTTAGAATTTGTGGTCATAATTTAACTTAAAAAATATTTGAATAATGCTATAATATTTATGTACTATAATAGTTGTAAATATAATAAAAAGATAGAGTAGTTCGCATTCTTAGGAAGTAAGGTGGGGGAAAAGTGCTTGAAAATAATCAAATAGATGTTGCCTCGCTGGATGTAATATTTAATCGAATGTTAGAAACTATTACAAATTCTAAAGATGATATATTTATAATAAGTGAACAAAGCCGAAGAAGCTTCGAAGATATGCAACAAGAGTTGGAGATTGTTCGTCAAGAAATAAAGATTATCATCGATGAAAGTGATGATTTAGAAAGAAAGTTACAATTATCTAGACAACGGTTAGTCGTTGTTAGCAGGAATTTCAATGAACATTCCGAACAACAAATTCGTGAGGCTTATGAAAATACAAGTAAGCTCCAATTAGAAGTTACCATTTGCCGTGAGCGCGAAAAACAACTAAGAGATAAGCGAGACGATTTAGAAAGACGATTGCGTACACTTTATGATACGATTGAAAGAGCGGATCATATTGTGAACCAGGTAAATGTTGTCATTAATTTTTTGACGACCGATTTAAAAAACGTTGGGGCAGCACTGGAACAAGCAAAAATAAAGCAAGACTTTGGTATTCGTATTATTGCTGCTCAGGAAGAAGAGCGCAAGCGATTGTCACGCGAAATTCATGATGGGCCAGCACAAATGATGGCAAATGTACTCATGCGCTCAAATTTGATTGACCGTACATACCGAGAAAAGGGAGTAGAGGCTGCATTAAACGAAATAAATGATTTAAAAGTCAGTGTTCGTAATGCTTTATCTGAAGTACGACGTATTATTTATGATTTACGTCCAATGGCACTTGATGACTTAGGGATTGGCCCGACACTAAAGAAGTACTTATCTACACTGATGGAATACAATCCGAATACCGACATTCAATTCATCTCGTACAATAATGAGCGCAGAATTCCTTCTAATTATGAGGTAGCGATCTTCCGGTTAGTGCAGGAAAGTGTAAATAATGCAATAAAACACGGAAAATCCAACTTGATTATTGTAAAAATTGAGTGGCTGGAAGCCGAAATAAATGTTGTCGTGAAAGATAATGGAGCCGGATTTGATACGGAAAATGTTCGACAGGGAGCATTTGGTATAATAGGAATGAAAGAAAGAATTGAGTTATTAAAAGGCTCTATAAAAATTAGTAGTGATATTGGTAACGGTTCTACCATTTTAATGAAAATTCCATTACCATCAAAAAATGAAGAGATATATTAAAAAGTTTCCAGGGGGTTTCTTAATGACGAAAATTATTATTATTGATGATCATCAACTATTCCGTGAAGGGGTAAAACGAATTTTAGACTTTGAAGATACATTTGAGGTTGTTGCTGAAGGTGATGATGGAACAGATGTAGTAAGTCTATATGAAAAAAATGAACCTGATGTTGTGTTAATGGATATTAACATGCCTCGCAAAAACGGTGTAGAAGCGACAGCTGACTTACTCGCAGTATACCCGGATGCAAAAGTAATGGTTTTATCTATTCACGACGATGAATCATACGTAACGCATGCATTAAAATCAGGTGCTTTAGGCTATATGCTTAAAGAGATGGATGCCGATGAAATCGTTGAAGCTATTAAAGTTGTTTCAAATGGTGGTTCATACTTGCATCCAAAAGTAACGAAAAACCTGGTTGCGGAATTCCGCCGCTTATCTGAGCACGAAAATAAAGGGAATTTCCACCAAACGGAAATTCGCCGTCCATTCCACTTATTAACAAAGCGTGAATGTGAAGTGCTTCAATTACTTACGGATGGTCAATCAAACCGTACAATTGGCGAGACACTTTTCATCTCGGAAAAAACGGTTAAAAACCATGTTTCAAGCATTTTACAAAAAATGAATGTAAACGACCGTACACAAGCCGTTGTAACAGCAATTAAAAATGGCTGGGTAGAGGTTCGATAATACTATTTAATGTTAAAAGCAGAGAGCCGATTTGGTATCTCTGTTTTTTATTTGCAATAGTGATGCTTCCAGGTTAGTTATCGTCTTATATATTCTCATAATTTCCCAGCTATATTTAATTCGATTAGCTACAATATAAGAAACATCTGTGAACAAGTTTCGTCTATATGTGTTATAGATGCTTAAGAGAATGTTCGGGACATCGAAGTTTAGATAGTTGTATGCTAAAATGTTTTGCGGGAGGTTTGAAAAATTATGAAAAAGTGGTTAATAGCTGTCCTGTCGATAATTGTACTTGCAGCTTGTGGGGACGAAAAAGACGCATCACCAGAAAAACTGCAAAAAACGATCGATGAAGGTACGGTTGGTTTTGAAATTTTAGGTGATTCAATTCAGGAAGCTACTGGAGTTCCTGAGGAAGAAAAAAAGAAAATTATATCTGCCTTTGATGAATATATTAAAGCCTTCAATGAAAAAGATTTAGAACGTTATAAAAATATTATTTCAAAAAATGCTAAAGGCTTCAATTATGAAGAAGATATCCAAGCCGTATCCGCAGTATTTGATCAATATGATGTGAAGCGTACCGCAGAAGATATAACAATTGTAAAATATAGTGGAGAAGAAGCGCAGGTTTTTTCAAATTTAAAGACAGAAACAAAAGAAATGGAAACAGGTGCTGAGCTTTCCGGTGTGGGTCGACAAGTAACCGTATTTATGAAAGAAGACGGTTGGAAAGTTTCGAGCATTTATTATATTGGCAGTGAATAATACTTTTAATATACATGAAAAGCATCTTGCGAAAATAATCGTTGAGATGTTTTTTCGTATAACAAACTTTTGATGGAAGAGGGAAGTTCTCTACAGAAAAGGCATTTTTTCGTTCACAATTACATAGAGTTCATGTAAACTAGTGAACATAGGAGAGTGGGAGAGCAATGAAAACAGCAATTGTGACAGATAGTACAGCCTATTTAACACTTGAAGAACGAAAAACGTACAATATTCATATGATTCCATTGAGTGTGAACATTGAAGGAACATTTTATGATGAGGAAATTGATATTACAGCTTCAGAGTTTTATGACCGAGTGCGTGGTGCTAAGGAATTTCCTAAAACAACACAGCCATCTGTCGGAAAATTCGTCGAGCTTTTTGAAACAATAGAAAAAGAATATGATGAGATCGTAACAATCCATTTATCAAGCGGCATTAGCGGAACTTTCCAAGGTGCTGTACAAGCGAGCGGTATGGTGGAAGGGACTAACATATACGCATTTGATTCAGAAGTTGCGGCATATTTGCAGGGGATGTACGTGAAGGAAGCGGCTAAACTAGCTTTGGAAGGTGCATCAGGGGAACAGATTATGGCCCACTTAAACGAATTGAAACATACTATGGATGAATATATTATTGTCGATGATTTACAGCATTTACAACGCGGTGGTCGATTATCGGCGGCAGCGGCATTAATTGGTGGCTTACTGCAAGTAAAACCAATTTTAACGTTTGAGAACAAAGTAATTGTCCCATTCGAAAAAATTCGTACACGCAAAAAAGCAATACGTCGTGTAGAAGAGCAATTAGCATCAGCGGTCGAAAAACATGGTGCACTTCAAGCGGTAGTAATTCACGCCAACTGTGAGGATGAAGCACGTGAATGGATGGGTTCACTCGCGGCTGCTTATCCAACAGTCGATTTCACGCTTAGCTATTTCGGTCCGGTGATCGGTACACACTTAGGTGAAGGTGCCATTGCAATCGGCTGGATGAAAAAGTAATACAACCATGCGCAAACAGTCACTACTAACTTATTAGTAGAGTGGCTGTTTTTTTGTTTATTGAGGGTGAGAATGTTGTGCCGAAAAAGGATTGTGAACAGGGTAAGTGGGAATTGGTGTTTCACACTAGATATTAGAAAGTCTCATTTAGAAAATGGAACGTGAACAGAGGATAGTAGAAACTGCCGCACGAAAAATAACCCTGGTACTAAACCTTATAGGTTATTTCAAAATATAAACAAAACAAAGGAGCGAAAACTATGTCCACAACAACTATATCAATAATTAAAAAGCATTACCGATTATTCCGGCCCATTTCCACCTCCAAATCAACAGCATCATCCTCCTCTCAAAAACATACCCGCTACTATGGCTTCATCCCTGAACCTGCTATCAAAAATTTCTTCACTGGTCGTATTTGGTCGCGCATGAACACGCCATATCCACAGTCTAAAATTGAAACTTATATCAAACGGGGGTATTTTGATATCACTCCAGCTGTTATTACAGAGCCCAAGCTAAAATGTCGCCGCTGTCTAAATGAACAACGGCCAAAATTTATTTCCTTTCACTGTGCTAAGTGCCAGAAAACGTGTCATTATTGCCGTCACTGTATTACGATGGGACGCATGTGCAGCTGTGATGAGCTAATAATGTGGAAAAAAGAACAACCTCGCTCCCGCATGCAGAAATCCCAAGTTGATTTTACTTGGACGGGAAAGCTTACTGTTCATCAGCAAAAAGCGGCTGATGAACTCCTAACTAGCTTGAAGCAAAACCGCAACCACCTCATTCATGCTGTCTGTGGTGCTGGAAAAACAGAGATCCTTTTTGCTCCTATCTACGCGTCACTTAAAGCTGGGAAAAGAGTTTGTGTAGCAACGCCGAGAACGGATGTGGTGCTCGAGCTTTATCCCCGCTTTCAACAAGTCTTTCAGCAAATTACGATTCATGCACTATATGGCGGCGCACAAAATGATACACAATTTGCACAGCTAATTCTTGCAACAACACATCAGCTTTACCGGTTTGAAAATGCGTTTGACGTGATGATTGTGGATGAAGCTGATGCATTTCCTTATACGTATGACGAAGCATTGCAGCGTGCAGTAATGAAAGCTAGAAAAGCCAAAGCACCAATAGCCTTTGTTACCGCCACGCCTTCAACAAAACTACTCATTCAGCAAAGAAATGAGAAATGGGGATACTCCTTTATTGCGCGGAGATTTCACGGACAGTTACTTCCTGTCCCGCGATATCAGGCACTATGGAATTATGAAAAAGTATTTTACAAAGAAAAAATCCCTCAAAAACTCAAAAACTGGGTGGAACAAAGGCTCCAAAATCAACAGCCCTTCCTTATTTTTTTTCCGACCATTGAATTAATGGAACAAGCGACGCCCCTATTTCAGCATATCGAACCAACAATTGAAAGTGTCCATTCCGAAGACCCTGACCGAAAAGAGAAAGTAATGCAATTGCGCAATGAAGAAAGGAAAGGCTTATTGACGACAACAATATTAGAGCGCGGTATAACGATAAAAAATGTACAAGTAGCAGTTGTTGGAGCAGATAATCCTGTTTTTACATCCAGTGCGCTAATCCAAATTAGCGGAAGAGTTGGACGGAATATGCACTATCCATCAGGTGATATTGTATTTTTCCATCACGGCATCACGATGGAAATGGATCAGGCACGTAAGAAAATACTGGAGATGAATTATTATGAATAAGCCTATCCAGCATTGCTTGCTTTGTGAACGGGAGCTAAACCAAAGTTTCGGGTGGGAAGAGCTTCTAAGAAAAACATTGCCTCAAACAATTTGCCCACGCTGTGAACAACGCTTCCATCGAGTTGAACAACAACAGGAAGAAGGAGTCGTGTCTTTATACCATTATAATGAAGCGATGAAAGATTTTTTGCATCGCTATAAATTCCTTCATGATATAGTTCTCGCCCATGTATTCAACCGTATTCTTCATGAACAGCTCAAAAATGAAAAGCGGCTCGTTATTCCCATACCGATGCACCTCGAAAATTTAAAAACAAGAACTTTTGCTCATATTGACGAATTATTGAAGGCAGCCAGTATTCCCTTTGCCCATCATTTAATAAAGCTGTCAAATGAGCAGCAAGCGTTAAAAACGAGAGAACAGCGATTACAAACGCCACAGCTCTTTGAAGTAGTGAACGTAACGGAAATAAAAGGTGGAAATTTACTCTTAGTGGACGATATTTATACGACAGGTACTACTTTAAACCATGCGAAAAGAGCGTTACTGCAGGCTGGTGCAAAAACGGTGAAAGGCTTTACGCTCATACATGGCTAAAACGGCCACCTTAGAGAGTTTGGAAAGTTGTCAATAAAAATACCTATGGATTATGTATAATTGACTATGAGGAATTGTAAGGAAAAAGGGGGATGTATATGGCGGAATTACGGAATTGTCCAGTATGCGAGGGTTTTTTCAATTATACAGGCGTGAGAGAAGTATGCCATAATTGTGCACAAAAAGAAGAGGACATGTATCAAGTCGTCTATCGTTTTTTACGTAAGCGGGAAAACCGTGCAGCGAATGTGGACCGTATCGTAGAAGCGACAGGAGTCGAGCGTGACATGTTATATAAATGGGTGAGAAAAGGTCGTTTACACCCAGCCGTATTCCCAAGTTTAGGCTATCCATGTGATAATTGCGGACATTTAACAAACAAAGGTAAACTATGTGATAATTGCCAAGGTGAACTAAAATCAGAATTACGTACATTCGAAGCAGCTCAAGAGTTTCGCAATGATATTAAGCGCCGCGATCGTAGCACATACCTATCAGAAAAAAAATAGGGTCTTAAAACGAAGTCTTTTTCATGGGACTTCGTTTTTATTTTTCATAAAATAAGCTTATAATTTCAATATAGGTAGTGTTTTTTCGAATTAAAGCATAAACAATTGAATGAAGCAGTCGAAATAAAGAATAGACAATGCTTTTATTAAAAGGGAGGTCTTTAAAAATGAAAATTAATCCAATTAATGTACAGGCGATCAATACTTATAATAAGCAAGCACGCCCTGTGAAAAATGCAGAGACTCCAAAATCATTTGCAGATCATATCGAAATTTCCACAAAAGCAAAAGAAATGCAGGCCAATTCAACGTATTCTAACGAACGTGCAGAACGTGTGAAAAAGATTAAAGAAGATATTGATGCAGGGAATTACAAAGTAGACGCGAAACAAGTTGCAGAAGATATGCTTAAATTTTTCCGAGGATAACCGAAATATATTAGAAGTAAGGAGCGCTTAATTACATGTCAATTGCCAACATTGTCGTCACGCTGGAGAAGCTAGAGAAAATGCATAAAAGTTTACTGGAGCTAGCACTTGCGAAAACGGAATATATTAAGCAAGGTGATATGGAAAAGCTTGATCAGCTCATCAAAAATGAACAGGCACATGTAGCAGCAATTAATAAACTGGAACAACAGCGTCAGTCGATGGTAACGGATTACCTCCGAGCAAATGGAATTGCTCTCACTGACACACCGTCTGTTGCCGATGTGATTAATGCTGCTGAAAACATCGAATCAAAAGAATCATTAGTAAATGTACGCGAACGTTTAGTCACACTATTAAATCAACTGAAAATCCAAAACGAATTAAATCAAAAAATGGTACTTAATTCGTTGCAATTTATAAATGTGACATTAGATGCAATGCGTCCGCAACGTACAGAGCAGTTTAATTACTCAGGTGCTCAAATACGTGGGAATTCAGAAATCACAAAACGATCGTTCAATGAATTTAAAGCCTAATCGCATGTAAGTTTCCGCATGCAGCGGGAGCGATAAATGCGTTTTTTTGTAGAAATTTAACAAAATCCAAAACACTACCTTAAAAGGAGGCCCTTTACATGCGCTCAACATTTATGGGACTTGAAGCAAGCAAACGTGGTCTATACACGCAGCAATCAGCACTTTATACAACAGGACATAATATTTCAAATGCCAATACAATAGGCTATTCTCGTCAACGAGTTAATATGGAGACAACACCAGGATTTCCAGGTACTGGCTTAAATACTGGGAAAACAGCTGGGCATATCGGAACAGGTGTGCAGGCAAGCTCTGTTCAGCGGATTCGAGATGAGTTTGTAGACCGACAATATCGTCAAGAAACTAATAAGTTGGGTTATTGGCAATCGACTACAAAGTCAATTTCGCAAATGGAAGATATTATGGCCGAACCTTCAGAGTTTGGAATTAACAAAGCGTTTACAGAATTTTGGAAGTCGATGGAGGATGTTATTGACGACCCTAAAGATACAGCAGCGCGTAAAGTAATGATTTCAAAAGGACAATCATTAACTGATTCGTTCAACTATATGGACACCCAGCTGAAGCAAATTCAAGGGAATATTGGGAATGAGATTAATGTTGTAACGGATCAAGTAAACAGCTTACTGAAGCAAATTGCAGATATTAATAAGCAAATTCAAACAGTAGAGCCAAATGGATATATGCCAAATGATCTTTACGATACGCGTGATGTGTTAGTCGATCAATTAAACGATATTATTCCTGTATCTATATCTTTGGAAAAATCAGGCGGTAATGCACTAGCAATCGCTGAAGGAAGTATGACAATAACGTATAAAGATGCGAGTGGCAAGTCAATTGATTTAGTGCGAGGAAAAGAGTTTGGGAGTTTGTCATCGGTAGGACCAGAACTAGATGCTACAGGCAATCCGGTTCTTGATGGTGCAGGTAATCCCGTTTATAAGGAAATCGATGGTGACGTGGACAATTCACAAACAGCAGGCTATTCACCATTTTCTCATATTGTGATGACAAGTGTGCCTATTAAAACTTTAAATCCAGCATATAATCCAAATGCTAAAGATCCGAATCATGGTGATTATGATCCAAACTATAGTGTTCCGGAATTTGTTTATCCACGCAATGAAGAGAACGTGAGTCATAATGCTCTTGAGCCAAGTAAAGGCAGATTAGCTGCTTTAATCGATGCGTATGGTTATGAAGATGCGGCTAAAAATGTGCAAGGGACTTACCCTGAAATGATGAAAAAAATTGATGGCTTAGCAAAAGAAATCATTGATCAATTTAATTCAGTCCACTCAAATGGGGTAGATCTTGCAGGACTCCAAGGAGTTAACTTTTTTGGTGGAACAACTGCTAGAGACATGAAGGTTGCAATTACTGATCCAAAACAAGTTGCCGCAGCAGGGGGACTGGAACCAATAATTGATCAAACTACCAATACCCAAGCCGTTGATCCTGTAACAGGATTACTAATGTTTAAAATAGAAGAAGGTAACAATAAAAACATACTCGGCCTTTCCGCATTGCAATCAGCTGTTTTAGGTAATTTACAAGGTGGCACATTCCAATCCTATTACAAATCGCTAATAGGAGAACTTGGTGTAAAAGGAAAGCAAGCAATAACAAATGAATACAACTCAACAACGTTACATCTACAAATCGAAAACAATCGTGCATCTCATAACTCGGTTTCACTAGATGAAGAAATGACAAATATGATTACATTCCAGCAAGCATACAATGCGAATGCACGTATGATTACTGTGATTGACGAAACATTGGACAAGATTATAAACGGCATGGGCCGCGTAGGTCTATAATATAAAATTTGCTAGGAAGAAGGGAATAATACGATGCGCGTAACACAATCGATGCTCTCTAGTAATATGCTTCGTAACTTAAATAATAGTTATAATAAAATGGCGAAATATCAAGAACAATTAAATTCGGGTAGTATTATTAACCGCCCGTCTGATGATCCAGTAGTTGCGGTTAAAGGAATGGGATATCGTGTTGATTTAGATAAAAATCAGCAATATCAACGAAACTTGAACCAAGCTAATACCTGGTTGGACGGCACTGATGAAGCCTTAGATCAAGTAGGAACATCATTAATTCGTGTCAAAGAGCTAATCGTTCAAGCAGCAAATGATACAAATACACCTGAGGATCGTCAGAAAATTAATGAGGAAATTAGTCAAATAAGACAGCATCTTAAAGATTTGGGGAATACAAAGGTTGGAGAAAACTATATCTTCTCGGGAACCCATACAAACGATCCCCTATTTGTAAATGATGCAATTAATACAAAGTTTACTCCAGTTCCTGATAGAATAGCTGTCCCTAACGCACCTTTAGTAGCAACTGAAAAATCAATTGATATTAATGTTTTTGACGGAATCAAGATGCAAATCAATACTGAAGGTGTTGGACTGTTTAAAGAAATAAACACATTCATGACTGAGGTAGAAAACCTTTTAAAAGACAATACGACAACAGGTAAAGATATTGGAGACTCACTAGGAGTTAACTTAATTGCGGGAGGTAATCCAGCTATTCCAGGCCTTGATGCATTAAATGAAAAAGTGCTAGTTAAGCGAGCTGAAGTTGGTGCAAAGCAAAATCGTGTTGAATTAATGGAAAGTCGACTTCAGATGCAGGAAGTCAATGTAACAAAGCAAAAGTCATTAAATGAAGATACAGATTATGCTAAAACAATTACAGAGATGGTAACGGCCGAATCTATCCACCAAGCGTCTTTATCTGTTGGAGCTAAAATTATCCAACAAACTTTAGTAGATTTCATCCGTTAATGAAATCTACTAAAGTTCTGTGCCGAAAGCAAAGCGACAGGCACAAACGGTTTTAGATAAGAAAGTAGATTTTATCCGTTAAACGTTTTAACTCATATTACATTAAAAGCGTTTGGACATGCTCCAAGCGCTTTTATTGAACAGAAGGGAGACCTCAAAATATGCGATTCCCACAAATTCAAATTTCAACGACTGATATACAAATGGATTATAGAATAACAAAGCCATTTCAACAAATTCGACAGCGACCAGCAGATTTAAAAATTTCCCAACCTGCTGCAACGGTCCAAATTAATACAACAAACGCCAAGCTAGATATTAACATGGATCAAATGTGGCGAGATTTAGGGTCAAAGCCAGTTGGTGAGTTTATAAGAGAATATGCACAAATGGGAAGGCAAGAAATGTTGAAGGGAATGTCCAGACGAATGGGTGAAGGCCGTCAAATCATGATGAGTGCTGGAAAGAATCAAGGCCGTGCTACAATCCAAAATATCTCCAAGCAAAATCATGGACCAGAACGTCCAGGTCCTTACAATATTAAATTTATTCCGTCGATTGGCTCAGTGAAAGTAAATATTACACCGGGAACAACAAACGTAAATATCGAACGCAATGCACCGAAAATTGACGTAAAAGTGAACAAGCCACAAATTGACTTCACTTATGGAAAAGTAAGTGGCAAAATGATGGTTAGACCAGATGTGCAAATTGACGTTATCGGCTAAAAGGAGCGGAACCAATGAACATTCAAACAAAATTTTTAGGCGAAGTAGAAATAGAGCAATCAGAAATACTTACATTCGAACAAGGCTTACCTGGGTTTCAACAATATACGAAATACATCCTTTTAGGGTTAGATGCTGATTTACCTATTGCCTTATTACAATCGACTGAAGATGAGCAAATTGGTTTTGTTGTAGGGTATCCATTTGCCTTTAAATCCGATTATACCTTTGATTTAAGCGAGGAAGACAAAGAACAGTTACAGCTAATGGAAGAAAGTGAAGTCGCAACATATACGGTCATCACATTAAAAGAAAATTTCACGGATTCTACAATTAACTTACTTGCGCCAATTATCATCAATACGAAACAAAAGCTAGGCAAACAAATTGTCCTACAGGATAGCGAGAAATACCCATTACGTTATCAAATCGCCATTTCTGAAGGAAGTGAAAAATAAATGCTAGTCTTAACACGAAAAAAAGGCGAAACAATTATGATTGGCGACCAAATTGAAGTGAAAGTTATTTCTGTTGATGGAGACCAAGTAAAGTTGGGGATTGTGGCTCCAAAGTCTGTTAAGGTTCATCGTTCTGAAGTATTTGAAGCGATTCAGCAGCAAAATAAAGAGGCTATGGCTAGTTCAATTGATATGTTGAAGCAATTTAAAATGAAAAAGTAAATGTAGAAGTCTTATGGTGGAAAATGATATTTTTCTACGATGAGGCTTTTTTAATTTATATTTTTTCCATTTATAATTTTGTCCGAATGGTCATTTTAAAAAAAATATTAAATAATTTATTTAAAAACTATTAAACATTTCAAACTAGTTACGATATATATAATGTAAGGCAGAGGTACTAGCCAATGCCAAGCTTTCCCACAAGGATGTGGGTCATATAAAAACAATTCAAGGAGGAATTCCAAATGAGAATTCAACATAACATTTCAGCTTTAAACACACACCGTAACCTTTCTTTCAACAACACAGAGGCTTCTAAAAACTTAGAGAAGTTATCTTCAGGTTACAAAATCAACCGTGCTGGCGATGACGCTGCAGGTCTTTCAATCTCTGAAAAAATGCGTGGACAAATTCGCGGTCTTGATATGGCGACTAAAAACGCTCAAGATTCAATCTCTTTAATCCAAACTGCTGAGGGTGCGTTAAACGAAACTCACTCAATCTTACAACGTATGCGTGAATTAGCGGTACAATCTGCAAACGATACAAACGTTGATGCTGACCGTGGCGCATTACAAAAAGAAGTAACAGCACTTTTAAGTGAAGTTACTCGTATCGCAGAAGATACAGAGTTCAATACTCAAACATTATTAGCAGGTGCATTCACGGATAAAGTATTCCACATCGGTGCTAATGCTGATCAATCGATTGAATTAAGCATTGAGAGCATGAAAGCTGCTGACTTAGGCATTGATGGTGTTGATATTGCAACTCAAGCTGGTGCTAACACTGCGATTACAACGGTTAATAATGCATTATCTACAGTTTCAACTCAACGTTCTGCACTAGGTGCTGTTCAAAACCGTTTAGAGCACACTATCAACAACTTAGGTGCTACATCTGAAAACTTAACAGCTGCTGAGTCTCGTATCCGTGACACAGATATGGCTAAAGAAATGATGGGCTTCACTAAAAACAACATCTTAATGCAAGCAGCTCAATCTATGTTAGCTCAAGCTAACCAACAACCACAAGGCGTATTACAATTATTAGGTTAATTTTAATACCGTTAAACGGCCTCCTTTTTGGAGGCCGTTTTTCTTTTGCTTATAATAAGCAATGGATATACAAAAGAACCATATGGTATTCACACATCCTCCATATTTAAAAACTATAACCAGTATAGTTTGTTATCCTTTTAATAACAGTTAATTTACTATTCATTTTGTCGATACTATATATGAAAGAGGTGGCAACATGACTTTGGCAATTGAGAAAGAAATTTCGAAAGTTGGAACTGAAACTGTAAAAGTGAATGGATTTTACTTACATAGCAAATATAACCCTTTAAGAGAAGCAGAACAAATAGCAAAACAAGAATATAAACCACATCATTTACATATTGTTTTTGGTTATGGCTTAGGTTATATAGTGGATGCACTAATAAAAGAATTTCATTTTAATGAACCGATTTTATTAATCGATCCCTTAATGGACCATAATTATATAGATGTTTTTAATCCTACTTATAATAGATTTTATTCAGCAAAAGCGAATGATATAGCAAAAATCATTGATATGGTAGATAAATTATCTACTTATTCGACAAATGTCCATATCATTACTTCGATAAATTACGATAAATTATTTCCTCTAGAATTAAAAAATGTGCTGGAAATTGTGAAAAATAACCATTATAAACAAGGTTCAAATATTGCCACAGCTAAACATTTCGCAGTAGCATGGCAAAAAAACTTGTTGCTTAATACTAATAATATTTTAAGCGATTTTACTTTAGGAAAGTTAGAAAAAGAATATACAGCTCCAGTAGTAATTGCTGCAGGAGGCCCTTCTTTAACAAAGCAGTTAAGTTTATTAAAAGAATATCGAAATAAAATAATCTTAATTTGTGCGGGCTCGACAATTAATGCGTTAATAGCCAATAATATTATGCCCGATTATATCGTTTCCGTTGATGGTGGTGAACCGAATGCAAGACATTTTGAAAGCTTATCATTTAAAAAAGAAGTAAGTTTAATATATGGTCCAACAAATCATTATAAAGTAAGAGACTCTTTTGAAGGAAAGGGTTATGCTTTTATTCCTTCCGTAAAACCGAAGTATAAGGATTATTTCGAAAATCGTTTTTCTAAAAAGTTACCTTTAATACACGGTGGTGGTTCTGTTGCTCATTATGCTTTGTCAATTGCAAAATATATAACTACAGGCCCTATTGCTTTAATTGGGCAAGATTTAGCATTAACGAATGATCAATCCCATGCAACAGGAGTGAAATGCAATAAAAGTGCGAAGGATTTGCCTACAAGTAAAAAGGTTCTAGTAGAAGGGTATTATGGAGAAATGGTAACTACTACCCAAACCTTGAAAATCATGATGAACTCATTCAATGAGCCCCCTCTATTAGATACTGAAAGAAAAAATGTTTGGAATTGTACTGAAGGTGGAGCAAAAATTCATAGCATTGATCAATTACCTTTTGGAGAATTTTTAGAGAAATTTACGAATGAAGAGGCTCCTAAAATTGTTGGAGAAGTTCTAGATCAATCTACACATATAGAAGAAGAGTTTTTTAATACAGAAATTAATAATTATAATAAAATATTAAAATTATTAAAAGAAGGTAGTCAAGTAATCAATAATTCTATAGGATTAAAGCTAACAAGTTATGAGGTAAATAAAATTGGTAAAATAGAAAAAGAACTAAATAACCTATATAAGAAATATAGTTTAGAGACGTTACTTGAACCAATTTTTGATCGTTGTAGTCATGAATATTTACCAAAAGTCAATGAAACGAGCGTAGAGTCAAATCTTAGAGCCAAAAACTATGCACTAGATTTATATACATCTTGTTATCAACAAATTGAGTATTTTATAGAACAGCTCATGTCAAAGGAGAATAAAACAATATGACGGAAAACATTGAAATCGATGAACTAATTGAAGAGTTTAATCAATATATTAAACTGGTTGCAACAGGCTCTATGACGATAGCTGAGAGCTTTAGAAATAAACAAGTTCAAATTGCATTGAAAGAAGTAACAAATTTTGTTGAAGGAATGAATTGGTTAATTACGGCAAATAATTATTTCAAAACACAAAATGTGATTTCAATGTTTAATGAACAAAAAATTGTAAACTTTTTTGAAGAAATTAATGAAGGTTTAACTATGCAAGATTACTTTTTAGTTGCGGATTTATTTGAATATGAAATAGCGCAGTATTTTGCAGACATACCAGTTGTAACAGTAAAAAATTAAAAGAGGTATAGACATGAAAGATAAAGTTGTATTAGTTACAGGTGGCACAGGTTCTTTCGGGAAAAAGTTTACTAAAAAAGCTTTGGAGCTAGGTGTAAAGAAATTAATTATTTTTAGTCGAGATGAGTTAAAACAATATGAAATGAAACAGGAGTTCCAAGATGATAGAATTCGATTCTTCATTGGTGACGTTCGTGATAAAGAGCGTTTATACCGTGCATTTGATGGAGTAGATATTGTCATCCATGCTGCTGCAATGAAGCACGTAGATGCTTGTGAATATAATCCATTTGAAGCAATTAAAACTAATATACATGGAGCACAAAATATTGTAGAAGCAGCAATTGATCGTGGAGTAGAGAAGGTAATTGCATTATCTACTGATAAAGCATGTTCACCTGTAAACTTGTATGGTGCAACAAAATTAGCATCGGATAAGTTATTCGTAGCTGCCAACGCGTATGTTGGGGAAAAGAAAACACAGTTCTCGGTAGTTAGGTATGGTAACGTGGTGGGGAGTAGAGGTAGTGTAGTACCATTCTTCCAAAAAATTAAGCATACTGGTCGAGTGCCAATAACTGATGAGCGTATGACTCGCTTCTGGATTACGCTAGATCAAGGAGTTCAGTTTGTGCTCGATAATTTAGAACGTATGAAGGGTGGCGAAATTTTCGTCCCTAAAATTCCAAGTATGAATATTATGGATTTAGCAAAAGCTATTGCGCCTGAATGTGATATTGACTTTATTGGTATTCGTCCGGGTGAAAAATTACATGAGGCAATGATTATGGAAGATGATGCGCGTCATACGGTTGAATATGATACGTATTATGCAATTTTACCAGAGTTGTCTTGGTGGGAAGAAGAAAACAATGGTGAAGGTAAATCATTACCAGAAGGCTTTGCGTATACTAGTGATAATAATACGGAATGGCTAAAAGTTGATGAATTAAAGGAATTAGTTGGGGAAATGTAGTCTTTTGACTACATTTTTTTTAAATGAAAGAAAGAAGGCATTTATATGAAAAAAAATCTAATGAAGCTTATAGATGTAACTGATGAACATATAGAGTTAATTTATAATTGGAGAAACCAACCTAACATCCGTTCGGTTATGTACGATAGCGAACCTATAAATTGGGATAAGCATGTAGCTTGGTTTAACGCCGTTTTAAAAAACGATATGAAATATGTAAAAATATTTATCTATAATCAAGTACCGTATGGAGTGGGCAATTTCAGCCTTAAAGATAAAAAGAACGGTATCGGAGAGTGGGGCTTTTATATTGGAGAACAAAATGCCCCAAAAGGAATGGGAACAGCTTTAGCTTACAAAATGCTAGAATATATTTTTGAAGATTTAAATATTCGGAAATTATGTGCTGAAGTACTTGAATTTAATGAGAAAAGTATAAGATTCCATGAAAAAGTTGGTTTTCAAAAAGAGGGCATATTACGAGAGCATATATATCTAAACAATTGCTACTGTAATATACATTTATTTAGTTACTTTAAAAAAGACTGGAATAAATCAAAAGCTCAGCTAGAGAAATATTTTAATTAAGGAGGGAGGGGTCTTAATGGAAACTATTACGATTATCCAGGCGAGAATGGGCTCGACACGTTTGCCTGGAAAAATTTTAAAACCTCTTGGTGATGTCGATGTACTAAGCTATAACGTTGCACGTTGTCGAGCGATTAAAGGAGTGAGTGAAGTTATAGTTGCTACAAGTTGTCTATTACAAGATGATGAGATAGCAGGGTGGTGTGAAAAAAACGGAGTAAAATACTTTAGAGGTTCGGAAGATGACGTTTTAGAACGCTATGTGCAGTGTGCACAAGTATATAACCCGGATTATATTATGCGAGTTACATCTGACTGTCCATTTGTTGATTACGAGATGGCTAGTGAAATTGTTGAATTGATGGAACGTGAACGTAAAGATGTAGTAATTCTTGAAGGTGAATTACCTCGAGGATTGGCGGTTGAGCTTATTTCATATGAAGCGCTACTTCGAATAAACGAGCAAGGTAAAGAATCGAGGCATAGAGAACATGTTACTTATTATGCATATGAATTTAAAGAGCAATTTGAAACAGCAATTTATAAAACACCTTTAAATCGCCGTTCTCCGGAGCTTCGTATAACGCTTGATACAGAAGAAGATTATGACTTGCTAGTTGAAGTAGCGAACCATTTTAATGACCCACTCATTTCAAGTGCTGAAGTAATCTATTTTTTAAAAAATACACCAAAAGTGGCTAGTATCAATGCCCATATAGAGCAAAAGCCGGTGGTATAATGATGAATATTATTATTCGAACAGATGCTTCAATTGAAATTGGTAGTGGACATGTAATGCGTTGTTTGACAATCGCAAAAAAATTACGTGAAAAAGGATGTTGTGTAAAGTTCTGGATGAAACCATTAGTAGGTAACTTAATTGATTATGTTATGCAAGAAGGTTTTGAGAACTTGGAAGAAGCAATGTTTGCTGATATGTATATTATAGACCATTATGAGTTAGGGATAGAATGGGAGCAAAATATACGACCATTTACAAAAAAATTAATCGTTATTGACGATTTAGCAAGAACGCATGATTGTGATTTATTACTTGATCAAAATATCGTACCTAATTACGAAACACGTTACGACGGTAAAGTTCCTTCCCATTGTGTAAAGCTATTAGGTCCAAAATATTTAATTATGCGAGACGAATTTATTGAGGCCCGAGCAAAATTACGAACACGTTTAAGTGATGTAAGACGATTACTTATATTTATGGGAGGTTCTGATCCGACAAATGAAACATCAAAAGTATTAGAAGCATTGCGAACAATTCAATTCGAATGCATTGATGTAGTAGTAGGAAACAGTAATCCTATGAAAGATACCATTCGTGAAATTTGCTGGGAACGTGGATATTCGTATCATTGTCAAATAGATTATATGGCAAAACTTATGCAATTGGCAGATTTTGCTGTCGGTGCCGGTGGAGGAACAACTTGGGAACGTTGTTATGTAGGTCTCCCTTCAAGTGCGACAATTGTAGCCGATAATCAAAGAGAGACGACAGCTTATGCTGCGAGCTTGGGTGTTGTAAAAAATATAGGATGGCATGAGCAAGTAACGGTAGATACATATAAACAATTATTAGGAAATTTACTCATTGATAATATGAGTGAAAAAGGGATTGAATTAACCGCTACTAAAAGGTCGAATGCATGGATATATGAAATATTGGAGTTGAAAACATGATTAAAATTGGACATAAAGAAATAGGTAGTCATACTAAGCCGTTTATTATTGCGGAAATGTCAGGAAATCACAATCAATCGCTTGATCGTGCACTACGTTTAGTAGAGTTAGCTGCTAAAGCAGGCGTCGATGCTTTAAAATTACAAACTTATACACCAGATACAATTACATTAGATGTTCACTCAGGTGAATTTTTTATCGAAGATGATCAAAATCTTTGGAAAGGTAATTCTCTTTATAATTTATATAAAGAAGCTCACACTCCATGGGAATGGCATAAAGCTATTTTTGATAAAGCTACAGAACTAGGATTACTAGCATTTAGTTCTCCTTTTGATGAAACAGCTGTAGATTTTTTAGAAACATTAAATGTTCCTGCATATAAAATTGCCTCATTTGAAAATGTTGATATACCACTTATTCGGAAAGTGGCACGAACTGGTAAACCTACAATTATTTCAACTGGAATGGCAACTGTAGCCGAACTTGATGAAGCTGTTAAAACTTTCCGAAAAGAAGGTAATAACCAGCTCATTCTTTTAAAATGTACAAGTACTTATCCAGCTACACCTTTAAACTCTAACTTAGCAACTATCCCACATATGCGTGAATTATTCGGTACGGAAATTGGTTTATCAGATCATACAATGGGCGTTGGTGTTTCGGTCGCAGCTGTTACACTAGGTGCTACAGTAATAGAAAAGCACTTTACTACAGCACGTGCAGATGGTGGGGTAGACTCAGCATTCTCAATGGAACCACATGAACTAAAAATGCTTGTAGAGGAAACAGAGCGAGCTTGGCAAAGTTTAGGACATATTCAATATGGTCCGACAGATGCAGAAAAAGACTCTATTAAGTTCCGTCGTTCATTATATATTGGGGATGATTTAAAAGCAGGTGACATTTTAACAAAGGATAATTTACGAAATGTTCGGCCTGGATTAGGTTTACCTACAAAATATTATGATCTAGTGTTAGGTAAGGAGATTAAACATGATGTGAAAAAAGGGACTCCCCTCAGTTGGGAACTTTTAATATAAAAGTATTTAAGCTAATCGTGGCGGCGGATTAAAATCTACTGTAAGTAATGAATCAATGGGTAATGTTGATCTATATCCGACATATTAGATTTACCTTTAACCTTGAAAAAGTGAAGTAGAAGGTAAATGCTTAAAAGACTTTGGGGGCAAGGCAGATCTTATACAATAACTGAAACTTAACAACCTAATCAAGCATACCTACTGAATATTCTTTAGAAACAACGGTTCAATCAAAAAGAAATGAAAAAGAAAAAACAAAATATTTTGAATTGGATAACTGAGAATAGATTATATTTACAATTATAGTTTGGAGCGAATTAAATGACTATCCAAAATTTTATTTCGTATGGAAAACAGAATATAGATGAGGAAGACATCCAAGCAGTAATTGATACTCTTCGTTCACCTTATTTAACACAAGGCCCTAAAATCGCGGAATTTGAACGTGCTATTGCAGAATATGTTGGCACAAAATATGCGGTTGCTTTTACAAACGGCACTGCAGCACTGCATGGGGCGTGCTATGCAGCAGGTATTGGAGTAGGAGATGAAGTAATTACTTCCCCTATAACTTTTGCAGCGAGTGCAAACTGTGTACGATACGTAGGAGGATCGGTTGTTTTTGCTGATATCGATCAATATACGTATAACATTAACCCGGAAGAAATTCGAAAAAAAATAACTTCTAAAACGAAAGCAATTATTCCGGTAGACTTCACAGGTCAACCAGTTGATATAGATGAAATTATGCAAATTGCTAAAGAGCATAATTTAGTAGTAATTGAAGACGGTGCTCATTCTTTAGGGGCTACATATAAAGAGCGAAAAGTTGGTCAAACAGCAGATATGACAATGTTTAGTTTTCATCCTGTAAAGCCAGTAACAACAGCAGAAGGTGGAATGATTGTTACAAATAATGAAGAATTCTACAAAAAATTAATGCAATTTAGAAGCCATGGTATTGAAGCGACACAGTATGCCTCAGAACAAGGGGCTTGGTATTATGAAATGACAGACTTAGGTTATAATTATCGCATGACAGACATGCAAGCTGCTTTAGGCTTATCACAAATTAAGAAGCTGGATTCATTCATAGAACGCCGTCAAGAAATTGCAAAAAAATATAATTTAGAATTCCAAAAAAATTCTCGTGTAACTACACCAAAGCTATTAGTTGAAACAAGCTCTGGCTGGCATCTATATATACTTCAATTAAAGGGTTTAAATAGAAAAGAAGTTTTTGATTTAATGCGTGCGGCAAATATAGGAGTACATGTCCATTATATTCCTGTTTACTGGCATCCCTATTATCGAAACATTGGGTATGAAAAAGGTTTATGTCCAGTTGCAGAAGCTTGGTATGAAAAAGCGTTAACGCTTCCTATTCACCCTAGTTTAACGGATGAGCAAATCAATTATATTGTAGATACATTAAAAAGTATTTTAAAGAAATAATCAGGAGGACTTCGGTATAAAATACTGAAGTTCTCTCTTTTTTGCCGATATTATATATACAAATAAGCATAAAAAATGGTAATACATCGAAGAATATTTATTATTTTGATGATAGGCATAAACCCATAAGTTTTTTCGATGTTGAATTTCTTTTATGAAGATTCAATCCATTTCAAAGTGATTTTAACAATCGGCATTTACATATTCATGAACCATTTAGCAGAGAACGTAGTTACGTAATTAAACATTACTCAAAGGTAAAAAATACTAAATACGTATTGGCTGGCTAGTGAGGTAAAACTAAACTTTCCTTATTAAAATTCATATCAGTCTATACAAAAACTGAAATTCTCTTATTATTGTCCGATATAAATAACAATAATAACGGTTGCATTGAATTGAAGGAGGATGAATAACATGCGTATTTCAGGAATTTCAAATTTAGAAGTTACGAATCAAATAACCTTAGCAAATAATACTACAAAAGAATCAGTAGAAAAATCAGGAAGCGACATTACTACCAGAAAAGATACAGTTGCAATCGAGCCGATGATGCTACTAAAAAATGGCGATGAAACGAAGGCAAAAGTCCAAGAGGCTGTTAATAAGATGAATGAGATGCTAGATGTAAATAACAGTACTTCTAAATTTATGTTCCACGAAGGACTGGAACGCTATTATGTGACGGTTGTGAATCGTGATACGGAGGAAGTTGTGAAGGAAATTCCTCCGAAAAAATTACTAGACGCTTTTTATGAAATGCAAAAAATGCTTGGTATGGTTGTTGACGAAAAAATTTAATTAGTAAACTGAGGGGGAAATTATTATGGTTATGCGAGTTGGTGGATTAGCATCAGGTATGGATATCGATGCTTTAGTAGAAAAATTAATGAATGCTGAACGGGCACCTTTAAATAAATTGACACAAAAGAAACAAACATATGAATGGCAACGCGATGCTTATCGTGGTGTAAATACAAAATTAAAAACTTTTGATACGTATATTGCAGATAATTTAGTATTAAAATCCTTAAATTCTAAAACGGCTTCGACTTCAAATTCTAATCTTGTTAGTGCGACAGCAACAGGTTCAGCAACAGGTTCACTTTCGATTGAAGGGGTTTCACAATTAGCAACTTCAGCACGGGCTGTAGGAAATCAAGTAAGTGCAGTTGGGTCTACAAAAATGAGCGACTTAATTGGTGCTGGAACTAAAACAATCGAATTGAAAGCAATTAAAGCTGATGGGACAATGCCTTCTGAAGCAACGAAAATTGAAATTACTGATGGAATGACGGTTAATCAATTTGTGAGTAAGGTAAATGCGAGTAATGCGGGAGTATCAGCTGTATTTGAAAATGGTCGTTTCTCATTTACAGCTAAAAATTCCGGGGATAACAAAGCCGGAGAAGAAATTGAAGTTGCGAGTGGGAAAGATATTTTTACAAGTTTAGGTTTTTTCCAGCAAAAGGATGAATTAGGTAATGTAATCGATAAATTTCAAACAACAGCTGGAAAAAATGCGATTTTCCAAGTAAACGGCATAGCGACAGAGCGATCTTCTAATACCTTTAATCTTTCAGGATATAACGTTACATTAAAAGAGACGTTCAATTCCACTCAAACAATTGCAGACAAATATAAATCGGCACAAAAGGAAATGCAATTAGCGACAGAAAATGAAGCAAACAAAGCTATAGCTCTCGCAAATGCGCTTTCTGCCTATTATGGAAATGGTACAAGTGATACACCAAACTATACGAACTCACATAACAATATATACAATGCAGCATTTGGAAATACGTTATCATTAACAGAACAAGCAGAATATCGTAAACTAACTACTTCAGACTGGAAAAATATGACGGCTGAAGAATTTGAAACAATCAAATTGGCAAGCTCCAATAGTAAAGAAGATGTTATTGCTGCGATAGATGCAAGTAGCTTATCAGATGAATCGAAAACAAAATTAAAAGCGTTGTCTGCAGAAAAAATGTCAACAGTCTACAATACTTCGGAAAATGAATTTAGTCATTTTAAAGTACAGGCAAATTATGTTTCATTTGGTGGCTCAAAATTAAAGGATTTATCGGGTGATGCTATTACTGCTTTAAAAGGTTTAACAATCGATGAAACAACCGAATTAAGTGCAATTCGTACATCTATAGATGAAAATGAATTTTTCTCTGATGATCTAAAGTCAGCTTTAAAGGCATTGGATAAAGAAACGCTAACGTCCTTACAAAACTTAGATGCGACTACTTTGAATGAATATGCTGAAAAAGCGCAGTCCGATGAATTAAAGTCTAACTACAGTAAATTAGGGGATGCAAAAATTTTAGAAGTGTTTGCAGATCCTTCAAAAGTTTCTTCCTTAACAGATGAACAACAAACAATTTGGAATGGCTTATCTGCAACTGAGCAAACAGCATTTAAAAATTTAGCAGACCAAAATCAATTACGTTCTGCTTATAATACTGCCAAAGCTGAAGATGTTGCGGCAGATGCACGATTGGTAAATGCAGAAAGTTCTTTAAACACGGCAAAAGCAGATGCTCAAAACGAAGGATTACTTAATGGGGACGGTACGGTTAATGATGATTTAGTTAATGCAGCGCCATCAGCTCAGTCGGTATCCTTGTCATCGACTACAAACGTAGACGATATGATGAACAAAATTAAAGAATTCGTTGCGACTTACAATAGTCTAATTAAAGATTTAAATGATCAAACAAAAGAAACAAAATATCGTGATTATGCGCCACTTACAGCCGAGCAGAAAAAAGATATGGATGAAAATGAAATTAAGCTATGGGAAGAAAAAGCAAAAAGTGGCTTACTTCGTAATGATCAATTAATACGTAACGGCTTATCAAATATGCGTTCTTTAATTTACCAGTCTAATCCTGGATTAGAGGGCTCTAAATACAACACATTATTTAATGTAGGAATTACTACATCTAAGAGCTATAATGACGGTGGAACACTTGAAATTGATGAAGCGAAGTTAAGAAAAGCAATTGAGGAAGATTCAGATGCAGTAGAGCGATTATTTAAAAATAGTGGTGGGCAAAAGTCGGATCCTGCTCATGGCGGTTCAGATACTCGTGGCTATCTTGAAAAACTACGTGAATCAATGAAATCATTAGAAGTCAATATCGATAAAAAAGCGGGTCGATCTACAATGACAGACGTGCAATATGCGATCGGTAAAAGCTTAATTGATAACGAGAAGCGAATCGATACTTGGCAAAATAAATTGAAAAATATCGAAGCCCGCTACTGGAAGCAATTCACAGCGATGGAGACAGCCATTAACAAAGCAAACCAGCAATCGTCTATGTTCATGCAAGGATAATATTTTTCAGGTGGCGTAAAATGGATAACATACAGCAGCTTTTACAAGTTTCAGCAAAATTATATCAGCATTTAGCAAGTTTGCCGGAAGAAGAAAAACGAGACGAATATATTGAGAAGATTAACAGTTTATTAGATGAGCGTGGTCTAATTATGGAACACTTGCTACTTAATCACTTTGTACTGGATATTAATAACAAATCGCACGCCATGCTTGCCGAGTTAGATAAAGGCATACGCGAACGTTTAAACAAAGTAATGAAAGTAATTCAAAATGACTTAAAGGGCTTACAAAATGCAAAAAAGCATGAGCAACAATATATGAATCCATATGCGAATGTCCAAGTGATGGACGGTCGTTATTATGATAAAAAGAATTAAGACGAATAGCAGTAAAAGGAGTGTCAACATTGACAACACAAACAAATGCTTTCAACGCATACAAACAAAACAGTGTGACAACTGCTTCCCCTGGTGAACTAACATTAATGTTATATAACGGGTGCTTAAAGTTTTTAAATAAAGCGAAGCAGGCGATTGCTGATAAAAATATAGAAGCGCGTAACTATAATATTCAGCGTTCGCAAGCAATTATAGGGGAATTTATGTCTACACTTAACATGGACATCGAAATTTCAAAACAAATGCTACCACTCTATGAATATATGAATCGTCGCTTAACGGAAGCAAACGTTCAAAACGATCCAGTAATTATCGAAGAAGTAGAGGGTTTAGTAACAGAATTCCGCGACACGTGGAAAGAAGTTATCAAAATTAATCGCCAACAGCAATACGGCAGTGTAGGACAAATTTAATTATCAGATTTTCTTAATAACAGAAACCACTATTAAAAGACATGATGCTTTTAATAGTGGTTTTTTATGTGCTTATTTATGTGCCATTTTAGTAAGTCTAAAATTACATAATATTCAAATAAATCTTGAAATTATTAGGTAATTATGTCTATAATGTAAATGATTAGGGGTTAATATTGCCGAATCATTTGGATGCTAACTTACTAAGGAAACCCTTCCATACAACTCCACGATACTCTTAATCCAAAACTTCAAAAATACATCTAATAGAAAGTGTTCATGGATTCTGTAGGATAATATTGAACCCCAACACCCCAAAAACATCCCATAAAAAAATTTTAATACTGAATTTATATTGCTGTGAATTATGTAATAGAAAGGCATTTTGCTTTACGGTAAAGGAGGTGGTGAATCATGTGAAAAGAGGAATTTAAAAACCCCAAGTGAAGATCCTGCAAAGACGTCACTTGAGGCTCAGGCTGCTGGAGTATACCAGCTTAATGTTAGTATACTCCTTTTCTCTTCAATTGATAACTATAAATTGGAAGGAGTATAAAAAATGTATAAAAATTATCTATTAAATGCTTGTGTTTTAGTACCTAAATTTGATGATTTTAACAACCCTTATACAATTATTGTTACTTCAAATGGATATGAACGAGTCAATTTGACACCTAGCCAATTAATCGATACAGATTTGAAAGAAAACGGTTCAAGTTTAAAAGGCGCGAAAGAAGCAGCAAAAGCTATGCTAGGGACAGCTTCAGTTCCCCCTATTTTAATACCGAGATTACCATTTTCCCATGTTTGGTTTTCAACTGAATCAACACGCAATAAAACGTGTCACTATTTTGCCTTACATCATGTTGTGGACGCAAAAGAAAAAACATTCTTGCCTGGCGAAACTATAGTATTTCTTCGTAATGGGCGCAATATTGAAGTTCCAGTATCACGTAGTAAATTTATGCAACGATGGAACAAAGCAAGTAGCTATTTTCTCAAGGATTTTTTTAAGCAGTATATTAGTCAGCCACGTTACTTGAAAGCAGAAGAAAAACTATTGTTGAAATGTGCAGAAGTAAATGAAAACTACTTAGTCGACTAAATCATATTAATATTGAAATTTGTATGTAAAGGAGGACTATATGCGGATTTTAAATTTTTATCTAGTGAACCATAATACAGTAAGTATGGTACCAATAGTTGCGGAAAACGGGAACCTGTATACAGTTGTTTTTGAGCGAGAGCATATGGCAGTTGTAGGGAAATCTCCTTCTACGTTAATACAGGAAAGCAAGCAATTTTATCGTAAGCCGCCAACAGGACATTTACTGACACGTAAATGGGGAAGCATCGGTAACGTGAATGACAAACAGGTACAGGCAAACTTTCAATTTACGAAAAAATTATAAATTTCCATTCTTTTCACTCATCATTTGGTGGGTGTTTTTTTATTAAAGCAAATTTAATCTATTAGTTAATTCGTAATGATTTGGATGAGAAAACTATATTAAAAAATATCAATTTAGCTCATAGACAATTCCTGGTATCTTGCATGATAATGTGGGTATAGCATTAGTAGTCACGAAGGCAAGGGGGGAAGGTAGATGGGATTTAAAAGAACTGAAGGATTTCGCTTTACTTTTGGCGCGCCGATTGCAGCGAAATATACAGTATTAATCGACGGTAAACAAGAAGTCTTAGAAGCGGCAAAACATACTTGTGAAATTATAGATGTGAGTCCGCATGGCATGAAAATGTTTTCTTATTATGAAATTGGTGAAAATACTAATCATCTGGTGCAACTGGAACTTGAATTTATTTTAGACGAAGTATTGATAAAGGCAATTGGGGAAATTGTATGGAAAAAGAAATACGGTGAAAAATATCAGTATGGTCTCATATTTGAGAATCAGCCAGGCATTGAAGAATTAATCGTTAGTGAGTTGAAAATTCGCCGTAAAAAAGAGGTTGGCCGCAAGTAATCATTTTGTGACAAATATTTAAATGTCCCCATAATATGTCTATTCTTATCGATATTTAAAGCTACATGTCGAAAAATGAAAAAAGTTTTCCGAAGCAACAGGATTTTTTTAAAGTATGTAGAATTAGTAAGTATAGCCGTAATGAAGGAGGAGTTCACATGCTAAACTTTAACATTCGTGGTGAAAATATTGAGGTAACTCCAGCGATTCGAGATTATGTGGAGACAAAAATTGAAAAGGTAGAACGTTATTTTAATGAAGATTTAAATGCAAATGCTAACGTCAATTTAAAAGTGTATAACGATAAACAAACAAAAGTAGAAGTAACGATCCCAATGAAGAATTTAACGCTTCGAGCAGAGGAACGTCATAATGATATGTACGCAGCTGTTGATTTAATCGTCGACAAGCTGGAGCGTCAAATTCGTAAACATAAAACGAAAGTAAACCGTAAATTCCGCGATCGTGAAGGTACAGGACTATACTTCGCTAATGTTACATCGCAAATGGAAGCGAACTCGGATTCTTCGGATGAAGAATATACAATTGTTCGTACAAAGCAATTTGATCTAAAGCCAATGGATCAAGAAGAAGCGGTTTTACAGATGAATATGCTTGGTCATGATTTCTTTATTTACACAGATGCGGAATCGGACGGCACACATATCGTCTACAAGCGTAAAGATGGAAAGTACGGCTTAATCGAAACAAACTAAAAGAAATTTTACACAACGGATTGCCTGTAATGGGCAGTCCGTTTTTATATGGAACTGTAAATAAAGTTATTAACCACTTTGCCAAAATTACTTCGATATTAGACATACTTACACTCAAAGTAGTCAAGTTAAAATGGATATTAGACAATCAAATATTTTTAAAACCTTCCTAATTGATCTATTATATACTCAAATTTCCATCAGTGCATTTGCACCACCCCTATGTATAGTGCTAAAATATAATTTGAGACTATTATTGGGAAGTGACCAATTCGATGGCAAACATATTAAATAAATTATTTGATTTCAATAAAAAAGAAGTAAAGCGTTTAGAAAAGACTGCAGATAAAGTAGAAGCATTGGCAGGGCAGTTTGAAAGCCTTTCTGATGATGCATTAAAAGCGAAAACAGAAGAGTTCAAAAAACGTTACCAAAACGGCGAAACAGTGAATGACTTATTACCAGAGGCATTTGCGACAATTCGTGAAGCGTCACGTCGTGTACTTGGTATGTATCCGTTCCGTGTGCAAATTATGGGGGCGGCTGCATTAAATGAAGGAAATATTGCCGAAATGAAAACGGGTGAAGGTAAAACGTTAACTTCGACAATGTCTGTTTATTTAAATGCGCTAACTGGTAAAGGTGTACATGTTGTCACAGTCAATGAATATTTAGCTAGCCGTGACGCGACGGAAATGGGTGAGCTGTATAATTGGTTAGGCTTAACAGTAGGCTTGAACTTAAACAGCCTATCAAAAGAACAAAAGCGTGAAGCATATGCAGCCGATATTACATACTCGACAAACAATGAGCTCGGCTTTGACTATTTGCGCGACAATATGGTCCTTTATAAAGAAGACCGTGTACAGCGACCGTTATATTATGCGGTAATCGATGAGGTTGACTCGATTTTAATCGATGAAGCCCGTACACCGTTAATCATTTCGGGGCAGGCAGGAAAATCTGCACAGCTTTATGTACAATCAAATGCCTTTGTCCGTATGCTAAAGCAAGAAGAAGACTATAACTATGAAGAATCGACAAAAGGTGTAACGCTGACAGAGCAAGGGATTGAAAAGGCTGAACGTGCATTTGGAATCGATAACTTATTCGATTTAGCTCACGTGCGCCTAAACCATGCAATTAACCAAAGTTTAAAAGCACATGCGTCCATGCATAAAGATTTCGACTATGTTGTACAGGAAGGCGAAGTTGTAATCGTTGATGGCTTTACAGGTCGTTTAATGAAGGGACGTCGCTATTCAGACGGTCTTCACCAGGCGATTGAAGCAAAAGAAGGTTTGGATATTCAAAATGAATCGATGACAATGGCGACGGTTACGTTCCAAAACTATTTCCGTATGTATGAAAAACTGTCGGGTATGACAGGTACAGCGAAAACAGAGGAAGAGGAATTCCGTAATATTTATAATATGAATGTTGTGGCGATTCCAACGAATAAACCAATTGCCCGTGACGACCGTCCTGACTTGATCTTTGCAACTATGGAAGGCAAGTTCAAAGCGGTTGCAGAAGATATTGCAGAGCGTCATCGTGCAGGCCAGCCGGTATTGGTTGGTACAGTAGCGATTGAAACATCAGAAATTATCTCAAAATATTTAACGAAATTTAAAATTCCACATAATGTATTGAACGCGAAAAACCATGAGCGTGAAGCTGAAATTATTTTAAATGCCGGTCAAAAAGGTGCCGTAACAATTGCGACGAACATGGCAGGTCGTGGTACGGACATTAAACCAGGTGAAGGCGTATTAGAAGTAGGCGGTTTAGCGGTAATTGGTACAGAGCGCCATGAATCACGCCGTATTGATAATCAGCTTCGTGGTCGTTCTGGTCGTCAAGGTAACCCAGGGGTAACACAATTCTATCTTTCACTTGAAGACGAGTTAATGCGTCGCTTTGGTTCGGATAAAATGAAGTCAATGATGACAAGACTTGGTATGGACGATACACAGCCGATTCAGTCGGGAATGGTTTCAAAAGCGGTTGAATCAGCGCAAAAACGTGTTGAAGGGAATAACTTCGATGCGCGTAAACGTCTATTGCAATATGATGATGTACTGCGTCAGCAACGTGAAGTAATTTACAAAGAGCGTGAAGAAGTACTTGATTCGGAAAATATGCGTGCATTAGTTGAATCAATGATTTCTCAGGCGGTAGAAAATGCCGTGGCACTTCATACGCAAGGTGAAAAAGAAGCATGGACAATGGATGCTTTAGTGGACTATATTGCTGCAAACCTTTTAGATGAGGGAGATATTACAAGAGAGCAGCTGGAAAACAAATCACCGGAAGAAATGATTGCATTTATTTCTGAAAAAGTAACGGAACGCTATAATGAAAAAGAAGAAGCGATGACGCCGGAGCGTATGCGCGAATTCGAAAAAGTTATATTACTGCGTTCAATCGATACGAAATGGATTGACCATATTGATGCGATGGATCAGTTACGTCAAGGGATTCACCTACGTGCATACGGTCAAAACGATCCACTACGTGAATACCAACAAGAAGGTTTCGCAATGTTCGAGGAAATGGTCGCAGCGGTCCGTGAAGATGTAGCAAAATATGCATTGAAAGCAGAGATTCGCAGCAACCTGCAACGTGAAGAAGTAGCAAAAGGCCAAGCAGTAAACCCGAAAGAAGAGGGCGCTGCCAAACCAAAAAAATTACCAGCACGTAAAGCCGAAAACATCGGACGTAACGACCCATGCCCATGCGGTAGCGGCAAAAAGTACAAATCTTGCCACGGCGTAGGACAATAAAAAGCAATAAAACCGAGGTCATTGAAACTATGCTCAATGACCCGGTTTGTTTTTTCATAAAGTTTGTTTACAAAATTATGTTGTAAGTAAATATTTGTACCTAGTGTTAAGCAAGTTGATTGAAGTGGAGGGCGAGGAGTGCAGCTGTCGGCTCCGCCTTTCGCTGCAGAGCGAAGCGGGGGCAAAGAAGTAACTCAAAGCTTCCTGCGGGAACAGCAAAATTTATTTTGCGACGAAAGCGTAGCGGCAGGAGCACCGACGCTCGAGACTACAGGCTCGAGCCGTGCCCGCGGAAAGCATTCGCCCGTAACGGAAAACAACGGTATATCAAGATGACATTTGTACACTTTAACTACGGAGGAAAATATATGATGGAATTAGCAGATGTGCGCAATGCACTCGAAAATACAGCTACAAAACTAGCGGACTTCAGGGGGTCTCTTTGACTTAGAAAACAAAGAGGCACGTATTCAGGAATTGGACGAAATGATGCTTGAGCCAAACTTTTGGAATGACCAAAACGGCGCACAGGCAATCATTAACGAAAGCAACGGTATTAAAGCAGTTGTCAACGAATTTAAAGACTTAGTTGATATACAAGAAAATCTGGAAATGACACTTGAACTTTTACGCGAAGAGCCAGATGCAGAATTACAAGAAGAACTAGGCAAAGAATTAGGCGAATTCCAATCAAAAATGGCAGACTTTGAACTTCAAATGCTATTATCAGAACCATACGATAAAAACAACGCCATTTTAGAGCTGCACCCAGGTGCTGGGGGTACGGAGTCACAGGACTGGGGTTCAATGCTATTGCGTATGTATACACGCTGGGCAGAGAAGCGCGGTTTTAAAGTAACAACAATCGACTATTTACCAGGTGATGAAGCAGGTATTAAATCGGTCACTTTACAAATTACCGGTCATAATGCTTACGGTTATTTAAAAGCGGAAAAAGGGGTACACCGTTTAGTGCGTATTTCTCCGTTTGATTCATCGGGTCGCCGTCATACATCATTCGTATCATGTGACATCATGCCGGAATTTAATGATGAAATTGAGATTGATATCCGTACAGAAGATTTGAAAGTCGATACGTACCGTGCGACAGGTGCGGGTGGTCAGCATATTAATACGACGGACTCTGCTGTTCGTATTACCCACTTGCCGTCAGGTGTTGTTGTTCAATGTCAATCCGAGCGTTCACAAATTAAAAACCGTGATGCTGCGATGAAAATGTTAAAGTCGAAGCTGTATCAATTAGAAATTGAAAAGCAGCAGGCTCAGCTGGATGAAATACGCGGTGAGCAAAAAGAAATCGGTTGGGGCTCACAAATTCGCTCATACGTTTTCCATCCATATTCAATGGTAAAAGATCACCGTACAAGTGCAGAAACAGGAAATGTCGGTGCTGTAATGGATGGGGACTTGGATTTATTCATTACTGCATATTTACGTTCGAAAATCTCTTATTAATATGCCCCTCCCTTGCAACGAGCAGGAGCCATATTACTTTACGTAGAAAGGCTGTGTTAAAAGTCAATTTGACCTTTAACACAGCCTTTTCATTATAATGAAAATATAAGCTGAGTAAATTTTCCACTTGTCAAATATAAAAAAATATGTGAAAATAAATACGAACAAACGTTCCTATAAATGGAGGTTTTCGTATGGTACAAATTCCTTCTAAAACGATTCCGTATTATGAAGCAGGAATTTATTTGCCGTTGTTGTTAATAATTCTTGAGAAGGATTATTCAATTGTAGAACAAAGTGCGTTTAAATTTAAGAATCCATATTTACATTTAATCAATGCTGTTCGTATCAAGGTAAAAAACGACCTAAAGGAAACGAAGGACTATTTTAAACTTCATCATATGCGTCTAATAAGAGGCAAAACAGATGATTTATTTACCGAGTATCAATTTTATTTTAATGGAGTCATGGAGTGTAGGAGATATTCGAATATTCGCCTTCGCAATCAAAGCGAGCTGCTTCTTGCTGAATATTTTGCAAAAAACTGATGGTTACAGCGTGGCATGGCGATGTAGAATTATGTGTTTATAGAACATGGCAGCGCGTACGTATTGTTGGTTGAAGGATTTCATATGGATAGCAAAATGAACTTCTGTTCCGTCGATAAAAGTTACGCGCGTTCTATCACCCGCATCACTAATATTTATGACGGGGTTTAGCGCAATCCAAATATTATGAGGGGAATGCGGTGAAAAGAGTGGAAACAAAATACAAGGCTCCCCAAAATCGTATGCCACCATAACCGGAAGTTTGTGTTTATTCTCTCCGAAAAACCGCCTTGCCTGATATTTACTTGCTTCATAGGAACTGCCGTGTAACCTGCAAGTGTTGCGAACGAGCTTTAAGGGCTTATAAGGAGCGGTTACTTTTCCGTATTTGTCCAATATGATCGTATGGATTTTATCTCGATATTGATAGGAACTTAAACAAAAAGTAGAATTAGAAATAATGTAATTTGAATTTTGTGGTATATTACTAGTCATATTAGATCCCCTTTCTTTAACATTCCCTACCCGCTTAAATTTTCATTATACAGTTAAAATAATACATAAAATGGAAAAAATCAACACCGTATTCTGAAAATTTGGTTATATGATAATTTTTCAGAATATATTGCAAATTAAATGGGTTTTACTTTATAATGGAAAAAAGAGGTCGAGGTGAAATCGATGGATAAATATTATTCGTATACAGACTTTTTAAAAGCGGTAGGTCAGCAGTCCACTGAAAATCAAGCAGAGAAGTTATTGAATGAAATTTATTTAGATTTATTTATTAGTCGATTACAGCGTATGCAACGTATCGAACAACTAAAATTACTTATCGATACATCGCTAGATCAAAAGAACGAGCAGGCATTTGAATGCTACACAACAGAACTGAACGACTTATTGGCAATCACTGTTTCATAACAAGAAAGTCACCTTATGATAGGTGGCTTTTTTTGTGTGTTTAAACATGGTTGCATTCAAAAACAGGATTTAAGAATCTAATAAAATACAAAAATTTTCTAATAAATAGGATATTTTTTCTGATAATTGTGCAAGACTTTCGAAAAACCCTTTAGAAAGTTTAAATAAGTCATCATAATTCATTTTGAGAATATATGTTCGTAATTTTATCGTAAATTAAAAACGGGTATGTTAAAATAGAGAATAAGAAAAGCGAAGGAAAGGACAAGCTGAAAATGACAGAAACTTATAAAATACAGTCCGCCTACAAGCCTGCTGGTGACCAGCCGGAAGCGATAAAACAGCTTGTACGGGGCATTAAAGAAGGAAAGCGCCATCAGACATTACTGGGGGCAACCGGTACAGGTAAAACCTTTACAATTTCAAATGTAATTAAAGAAGTGAATAAGCCAACGCTCGTGATGGCACACAATAAAACACTTGCAGGTCAATTATATAGTGAGTTCAAGGAGTTTTTTCCGGACAATGCAGTTGAATATTTCGTAAGTTATTATGACTATTTCCAACCGGAAGCGTATGTACCGCAAACAGATACGTATATCGAAAAGGATTCAAGTATTAATGAAGAAATCGATAAGCTGCGTCACTCGGCAACAACAGCTTTATTTGAACGGGATGATGTCATTATAATTGCTTCGGTATCCTGTATATATGGTCTCGGTAATCCTGAAGAATATCGGGAAATGGTCGTATCCATTCGTACAGAGATGGAACTCGAGCGTAATCAACTATTGCGCAAGCTAGTTGACATTCAATATGAACGAAATGATATTAATTTTACACGCGGTTCGTTTAGAGTACGTGGGGATGTTGTGGAAATTTTCCCGGCATCAAGAGACGAGCATTGTATTCGCGTAGAGTTTTTCGGAGATGAAGTTGATCGGATTCGGGAAGTTGATGCATTGACGGGGGAAATTTTGGGAGATCGTCAGCATGTAGCAATTTTCCCAGCATCCCACTTCGTTACCCGTGAAGAAAAGATGAAAGTAGCCATTGAAAACATTGAAAAAGAATTGGAGGAGCGCCTTGCAATTTTGCGCTCGGAAGACCGTTTACTGGAAGCGCAGCGTTTAGAGCAGCGTACTAATTACGATTTGGAAATGATGAAGGAAATGGGCTTCTGCTCAGGCATCGAAAATTATTCGCGCCATTTGACTTTGCGAGAAGCGGGGGCCACACCATATACATTACTAGATTATTTCCCTAAGGATTTTTTGCTTGTTGTTGATGAAAGCCATGTTACATTGCCACAAGTACGTGGTATGTATAATGGAGACCAGGCTCGTAAAGGTGTATTAGTTGAACACGGCTTCCGTTTGCCGTCCGCACTTGATAATCGTCCATTAATGTTTGATGAGTTTCAGTCAAAAGTCAGCCAGGCAATTTATGTATCCGCAACACCTGGTCCATATGAATTGGAGCATACACCGGAAATGGTGGAGCAAATTATTCGTCCGACCGGGCTACTCGATCCAACAATCGATGTGCGCCCAATTGAAGGACAAATTGATGATTTAATCGATGAAATTCAGGAACGTATTCGCCGCAATGAAAGGACATTAATCACAACATTAACAAAGAAAATGTCTGAGGATTTATCGAGTTATTTAAAAGAAATGGGCTTAAAAGTAGAATACTTACATTCGGAAATAAAGACCTTGGAACGGATCGAAATTATCCGGGAGCTTCGTAAAGGGACATATGATGTGCTAATCGGCATTAACTTATTGCGGGAAGGTCTTGATATTCCGGAAGTTTCCCTTGTGGCGATTTTAGATGCGGACAAGGAAGGTTTCCTTCGCTCAGAGCGATCATTAATTCAAACAATTGGACGTGCTGCACGTAACTCGAATGGTCATGTTATTCTATATGCCAATAATATGACGGATTCGATGACAAAGGCCATCAGTGAAACGAAGCGACGTCGTGAAATACAAAAGGCTTACAACGAAGCACATGGTATTACACCACAGACAATTATTAAAAAGATTCCTGATATTATTCGAGCAACTCAAGCTGCGGAACAGGAAGAAACATACATTACAAAAGTGACAGGCGGCAAAAAGCTTACAAAAAAAGAGCTGGAGAAGCTTGTTGCAACTTTGCAAGTTGAAATGAAAGAAGCCGCAAAAGGATTGGACTTTGAACGTGCGGCAGAATTACGTGACATGATATTTGAATTAAAGGCAGAAGGGTGAACAATGTGAAAAATACAGAAATTGTCGTACAAGGTGCACGCGCGCATAATTTAAAAAATATTGATGTCACAATTCCCCGCGATAAAATTGTCGTAGTGACAGGTCTTTCAGGCTCCGGGAAATCCTCTTTAGCATTCGATACGATTTATGCTGAAGGGCAACGTCGTTATGTGGAATCATTGTCTGCCTATGCACGACAATTTTTAGGGCAAATGGACAAGCCGGATGTCGATACGATTGAAGGGCTTTCCCCGGCCATTTCCATTGATCAGAAAACAACGAGCCGTAACCCGCGCTCTACTGTTGGGACGGTTACGGAAATTTATGATTATTTACGATTACTTTTTGCACGGATCGGTAAACCGTATTGCCCGACACATGGTATAGAAATTACTTCCCAGACAATCGAGCAAATGGTCGACCGTTTACTGGAATATCCAGAGCGTACTAAAATGCAGTTACTTGCCCCTGTAATTGAAGGGAAAAAGGGCACACATGTAAAGCTGTTGGAAGACCTAAAAAAGCAAGGCTATGTGCGTATTCGATTAAATGGAGAACTACGGGATTTAGATGATAATATAGAGCTCGATAAAAATAAAAAACATACAATTGAAGTAGTAGTCGACAGAATCGTTTTAAAAGAGGGCATTGAATCCCGATTAAGCGATTCCCTTGAAGCGGCTCTGAAAATTGCAGACGGACGGGTACTCGTTGATGTAATGGAACATGAGGAGCTGTTATTCAGTGAACATCATGCATGTCCACAGTGTGGCTTTTCAATTGGTGAGCTTGAGCCGCGCATGTTTTCGTTTAACAGTCCGTTCGGTGCATGCCCAACATGTGATGGGTTAGGCAGCAGGGCTAAGGCAGATATCGATTTGGTCATCCATAATTGGGATTTGACATTGAATGAAAATGCGATTGCCCCATGGGAATCCGTTTCTTCCAACTATTATCCGCAGCTTTTAGCATCTGTATGCAAACATTTCGATATTCCAATGGATGTACCGGTAAAAGATATTCCAAAGGAAAAAATGGACAAAATTCTCTACGGCTCAGGGAAAGAGAAAATCCTTTTTGAATATACGAATGATTATGGCAGAATGCATAAAAAAAATATGGAGTTTGAGGGGGTAATCGGCAATATTGAACGCCGTTTTACAGATTCCTCTTCAGACTATGTACGCGAATCCATGCAAAAATATATGACGGAGCAACCTTGTGCTACATGTAAAGGACATCGTCTGAAAAAGGAAACACTAGCAGTAAAAATTAAAGATCAAAATATTTCTGAAGCGACGCGTCACTCGATTCAGGAAATGTATGATTTCTTTAGTTCGGTGGAGCTGACAGAAAAAGAACGTCAAATTGCGAAATTAATTATTCGTGAAGTAATTGAGCGATTGAAGTTCCTATTGGATGTAGGGTTAAACTATTTAACGCTTGCTCGTTCGGCAGGAACCTTATCGGGCGGAGAAGCACAGCGCATTCGGTTGGCAACCCAGATTGGTTCGCGCTTGTCAGGGGTCCTCTACATTTTAGACGAGCCATCGATTGGTCTGCACCAGAGGGATAATGACAGATTGATTCATACACTGCAAAATATGCGTGATTTGGGTAATACATTGATTATCGTTGAACATGATGAAGATACAATGATGGCAGCGGATCATTTAATAGATATCGGACCAGGTGCAGGTGTACATGGTGGACAAATCATTGCACAAGGTACTCCGAAGCAAGTAATGAAAAATAAAGATTCGATTACCGGTCAATATTTAAGCGGAAAGAAATTTATTCCACTGCCACTTGAACGTCGACAATCGGATGGTCGAAAAATAACAATAAAAGGCGCTTCGGAAAATAACCTGAAGAACGTCAATGTCGATATTCCATTAGGCCAGTTTATCGCCGTTACCGGTGTGTCCGGCTCGGGTAAATCCACATTAGTGAACGAAATATTATATAAAGCACTCGCATCAAAATTAAATCGCGCTAAAGTAAAGCCAGGCAAACACAAATCAATCGAAGGGCTGGAGCAACTGGAAAAGGTCATAGATGTGGACCAATCTCCAATCGGACGTACACCACGTTCAAATCCAGCAACATATATTGGTGTGTTTGATGATATACGTGATGTATTTGCCATGACAAATGAAGCGAAAATCCGCGGCTATAAAAAAGGACGATTTTCTTTCAATGTAAAAGGCGGTCGTTGTGAAGCTTGTCGCGGGGATGGCATTATTAAAATCGAGATGCACTTCTTACCTGATGTTTATGTACCGTGTGAAATATGCCACGGAAAGCGCTACAATCGTGAAACGTTGGAAGTAAAATATAAAGATAAAAACATTTCCGATATTTTAGAAATGACAGTTGAGGATGCGTTGGAGTTTTTCGGAAACATACCGAAAATTCAACGGAAATTGCAAACGATTGTCGATGTCGGACTTGGCTATGTGAAGCTGGGGCAGCCTGCGACTACATTATCGGGCGGGGAAGCGCAACGTGTAAAATTGGCTTCTGAATTGCATCGTCGTTCAAACGGAAAGTCGTTTTATATTTTGGATGAGCCAACGACAGGATTACATGCAGATGATATTTCCCGTCTGCTTATCGTACTGCAGCGTTTAGTGGAGAGTGGAGAGTCGGTGCTTGTCATTGAGCATAATTTAGATGTAATTAAGACAGCAGACTATATAATTGACCTAGGTCCTGAAGGTGGAGAAGGCGGAGGTACAATTTTAGCAACCGGCACGCCGGAGGAAATTTCGGAAGTGAAGGAAAGCTATACGGGGCGCTATTTAAAACCTATTTTAGAGCGTGACCGCGAGCGAATGTCTTCGAAAATTAAGGCAGCAAAAAGTAAATAGATTAAAAAACTAAGAGCGCAAACGAAACTTTTTATCCTCCCTCCTCGTATAATAACTATATACGAAGTAGAGGGAGGAATTTTTTTATGCAAGAAGAACGTAAACGTATTTTACAATTAGTTGAAAACGGTACAATTTCAGCAGAAGAGGCGATTGTATTACTAGAAAAGCTATCGTCCCAAAAGGAATCCACTCCACCGCCAGTAGTGCCGCCTTTAGCTGAAGAAAAGCATAAGGAAGAACCGCATACGGCTGAACCAATTTTTGAAGAACAAAAACAAAAGCGTAAGACAACAGGATTTGAAGATATTTTCGGCAAATCATTCAATGATAAAGAATTCAACAAAAAGATGGACGAGTTTATGGGAGATATTAAGCAGGACTTATCACAATTCAGTACACGCATGACTGGATTGGTTGGTGCAGCTTTATCAAAATTCAAGGATCTTGATATTGAAACGCCTTTTGGTGAAAAAGTAGAATTTACAAAAACATTTGCATATCCTGTCTCTGATATTAAAAGCATTGAGTTAGAGGTCGCAAATGGTAAAGTGGATGTAGTAAGAGCAACTGATGAATTGGTGACAGTGAATATTTTCGGGAAGACACCACAAAAAGGTACTCAGGAAGAAACAATTACGCAAGTCACTGAAAATTTATCGACATTGACGAATGAAAAATTATTTATTCAGTCTGCAAATAAATTTACACAGTTAAATGTGCAACTTGCTATTCCAGAAAAACATTACGATGTATTTATCGCTCGATTATTAACAGGCAGTATATCGATTGAACAGATGGATGCAAAGTTAATTAAAGCGCGTACTTATAACGGTATAGTTCGACTTGAAAACGCGACTTTCGATCATGCAGAATTGCAAACGAGCAACGGTGCGGTAGAAGCTCGTCATGTGAAAGGCGACGATTTAGAAGCGGAAACAGCAAATGGACGCATCTACATCGACGGTGAATTAAAGGAAGTAGAGGCGGAATCTGTAAATGGACATGTGGTCGTTACAACAACGAGCCCAGAGGCGCATAAAATTAAAGCCCGTGCTTTAGCAGGTTCAGTAGAAATCTACGTACCAAAAACTGTCGCACTGGATGGACAAATTTTCACAAACTTCGGGAAAGCAGATGTTGGCTTAAGCGATGTGAAGCTTTCTGAAGAAGAGGAGCAATTCCTTTCAAAATCGCTGCGCTTCACAAAAGAATTAGAAGGCGCAAAACTACTGAAACTAGTAGGAGAATCACGTACGGGTACAGTATTAGTACGCTATACACTGCAATAATATGAAGAGCTGAGGGTGCTTACTTTTAAGTAAGTGCCTTTTTGTATGAATTGATGATTTTGTTGGAGTATTAAACAAAAAATAGACGGAGAAATTCCGTCTATCACACCAGAAGATACCTAAATAAGATGATTAGATATCCATAGTCGGAAAAACTCCCCAATATTCACCTTTAATACTAGAGCCATTACGCAAATAACAAGGAAAACTTCGACTTATTTGGGCTCCAGAAAATGATAAGAAAGTTAAACCCCTATCACTAAAAAATCTCAAATATAAAATAATCTCACTTTTCACTTCAAAAAAACAAAATTCATCAATATATGTAAAGGAATTCCAATTTATATGTCGAATTATTTAAATAATAGGAACCTTATGTTATATTAATAAAATTTCGTAGTTTAACAAATACATTACGAAAATATAAAAATAGTGTACATTGAACTCGAAAGCACTAATTATTTGATGATATGAAGGCTGCAGCGTCGACATTATGCTTTAATTGATTATGCTAGCCTACATTGAAAAGAAAATGTAATAAATTTATAGATTGAAAGTGCTATAATAGATTAGACTATAATTTAATTAAGACAAAGACTTAGGTGGTTTCGTTAATGATTCAAATGAACAATGTAGTTAAAAAGTATCCTAATGGGGTCGTTGCGGCGAACGGGATTACAGTTCAAATAAAAAAAGGTGAGTTTGTTTATGTAGTAGGACCGAGTGGAGCAGGAAAATCGACATTTATAAAGTTGATGTACCGCGAGGAAAAGCCAACTTCAGGTGATGTAGTAATTAACGGGATTAACTTAAGAACGTTAAAAAATAACCGTGTGCCACATTTGCGTCGTCAGCTCGGTGTAGTGTTTCAAGACTTTAAATTATTGCCGCGCTTAACGGTATACGAAAATGTAGCGTTTGCCATGGAAGTAATTGAAGAACAGCCCAAAGTGATTCGCAAGAGAGTAATGGAAGTGCTTGAACTAGTTGGTTTAAAGCATAAAGTACGTATGTTGCCAAATGAGCTTTCTGGTGGGGAGCAGCAACGTGTAGCAATTGCCCGTTCAATCGTAAACCGTCCGAAAGTGATGATTGCCGATGAGCCGACAGGGAATCTCGATCCAGAAACATCATGGGAGATAATGAATATTTTTGAGGAAATTAATCGCCAAGGTACGACGATTGTAATGGCAACACATAACCGAGAAATTGTTAATACAGTGCGTAGACGTGTTATTGCAATAGAAGGCGGAATGATCGTCCGTGATGAGTACGGAGGTGATTACGGCTATGAAAACTAGAACAATAGCTCGTCATTTTCGTGAGAGTTTAAAATCATTGGGAAGAAATAGTTGGATGACAATCGCCTCTATCAGTGCTGTAACGGTAACTTTATTATTGGTAGGCGTATTTGCAACTATTATGATGAATTTAAACAAAGTGGCCTCGGATTTAGAAAATGATGTTGAAATTCGTGTTTTGATTGAAATAATTCCTGATGAGGCAGAGGCTAAGCTAGCAGAAGATCAGTTAGTTGATGAGATTCATAATCTACCGGATGTTGAAGAAGTTACATATTCTTCGAAGGAAGAAGAGTTAAGTAAGTTAATTAAAGATTTTGGTGATGAATTAAGTTTATTTGAACAAAACAATCCATTATATAATGTGCTATACGTAAAAGCGGTGGATCCATTAAAAACTGCTGAAGTAGCAAAGAAGATTGAAAGCTTTGAAAGCACATATGAAGTAAAATATGGTGAAGGTAAAGTAGAAAAACTATTTAACTTCTTAGAAATTGCACGTAATGTAGGTCTTGTGTTAATCTTAGGTTTGCTGTTTACAGCGATGTTCCTAATTTCCAACACGATTCGCATTACGATTACTGCACGTAGAGATGAAATTGAAATTATGAAGCTAGTAGGGGCTACAAATTCTTTTGTCCGCATTCCATTTGTATTAGAGGGGATGTGGCTAGGAATAATTGGATCAATCATTCCGATAACAGCCGTTACGATTGCTTATTACAATATTTATGAATTGCTTGCACCAAGATTAAAAGGCGAGCTATTCCAATTATTAGAGGTTGCACCACTTATGCTGCAGGTGAATGGACTAATTTTATTCATCGGCATGTTCATCGGTATATGGGGCAGCTTTATGTCAGTGCGTAAGTTTTTAAAAGTGTAATAGAACATAAATTGCATCATGCTCTTTGAACATTCAATAAAAGAGAGACGAACGAGCGACTACTATTCATGCATTTAGGGGGAAACAGGTTTTGAAGAAGCTAACAACGCGTTCATTTAAAATCATGGCTGTACTACTAGCGCTTATTTTATTTATTCAAATGCCGGCAGCTTATGCAGCATCATTAAGTGAACTAAAAAAAGAGCGCAGCCAACTTGAAGCTGAGAAAAAGATGCTCAACAAATCACTCGAACAAAAAACAAATGAAATCCAAACAAATCAAAATCGTCAGCAAAAAATTATTTCTCAATTAGAGCAAATTGGGGCAAAAATTAATGCAACGAATCAAGAAATAGAAGTTGTCGAATTGGATATTGAAATTGCGAATGAAGAAATTTCGATATTGGAAAACGACATTGAAGAATTGCAAACTAAAATTAAGAAACGTGATGAGCTATTGCGTGAACGCGCTCGTGCTATTCAATCAAGCGGTACGGTTAGCTACCTGGATGTGCTTTTAGGTGCCAATAGTTTTGTTGATTTTATCGACCGTTTCTCTGCAGTAAGCACGCTAATGGATGCTGACCGTCAAATTATGCGTGAGCAAAAGGAAGACCAGGAAAAGCTGGAAGTCCAAAAAGCAGAGCTACTGAAGAAAAAAGAGAGTTTAGAAGCGAATAAAGCAAAACTGCAAAAATTGATGGCGTCATTAAAGCAACAAAAGAAAGAAAAGAATCAATTAGTGGACGAGCTTGAAAAAGAAGAAGCAAAATTACGTGCTCAAAAAACAAGCTTAAAAGAAGAGTACGATGATAAAGTAGAGTTAAGTAAAGAAGTAGAAGAGAAATTTCTTAAAGAACAGCGTCGATTAGCTGAAGTTGCACGTCAAAAAGCTTTGGAAGCTGCAAGAAATAAAAAGAAAAACAATGTTTCAAGCTCTGGAAATTTACCGACAGTTGCGGCAGGTACTTGGACAAGACCAGCAGCGGGAAGATTTACTTCAGGGCACGGACCACGTAATATCGGTCCTATTGGAAGTAAATATCATTTGGGTATTGATATTGCAAACTCAATTGGGACTCCAGTTGTTTCAGCAGCAGATGGTGTGGTTTCCTATGCAGGAACTATGAATGGCTATGGCAATGTAGTGATGGTTACACACTCAATCGAGGGACAAATCTTTACGACGACATATGCCCATTTAAGTGGCTTTGATGCTAGCGTAGGGGATGCTGTTTCAAAAGGTCAGCAGATTGCTAGAATGGGGAATACAGGAAATTCAACAGGACCCCATCTGCATTTTGAAATTCATGTTGGCGAGTGGAATGGAAGTCGTTCTAATGCAGTAAATCCATTACGATATATATCCTTATAATAATAAAAAGGCAAAACTTTATTTGTTAAAGTTTTGCCTTTTAATTTTGAATAAATTCCATAAAGGTATGATATTGTACTAATAGGAATAAATAGTGAGGTGAGGTTGATGAAAAAGAATATAGGCATCGTTGTAATTTTAGTTCTCGTCGTTACGATGTTAAGTACATATATAAAAAAGGAACTCGATCAGAGTGTAGCAATCAGCAGTGATGAATTAGGAACTGAACTTGAATTAGGTGAGGAAATCGGACTTGAAAAAGGACAATTTGCACCTGATTTTACTTTATATAATATACAGGGAGAACCAGTGACTCTTTCAGACTTACGTGGAAAACGGGTTGTATTGAATTTCTGGGCAACATGGTGTCCGCCCTGTGAGGCAGAAATGCCACATATGCAAAAGTACTATGAAAAATACCGTGAAACAGACAATGTTGAAATTATCGGAATCAATGTAACGTATCACAGGGAAAAAATTGAACGTGTTGAGCAGTTTTTGAAAAGCTATGATATAACCTTTCCAATTGTTTTGGAATTGGAGGAATCAGTCTCTCGCCAATATGAAATTATAACACTTCCATCAACCTTTATGATTGACGTAGAGGGGAAAATTCAAAAGACAATTATAGGTCCGCTTGATTTAGATACATTACGAGAAAATGTGACACAATTAAATTAATTCATGTTCTATCCGTCTTTATAAGTATGAATCTTTCTTTCACTTCATAAATTTTATGGAACGGAGGAGAATTTGTGCGGAAAAGTCGGATTTTTTTATTAATTATTTTATTGCTATGTATAGGAGCAGGTGTTTATTGGGCTATGACAATGCAGGCACAGCCAAAAGCTAAACAAGCTGATTTCGCTGTGGTGAATGAACTACATCAACTAATAACGAAAGAGTCAGTTTATGATGTTGATTCCGAAAAAATAGTAGAAGGCGCACTTCGAGGAATGGCTAATGCAATTAATGACCCATATAGTACGTATTATTCGGAGCAAGAGGCGGCCTTACATAAACAGACGCTCGCTAGTGAACGGATTGGAATCGGTCTGGAACTATCTGAAGCGAATGGTAAGTTTATCGTAGTGGCACCAATTAAATCATCACCGGCAGAAAAAGCAGGTATCAGGCCATTGGATGAGCTTGTACAAATCAATGAGGAACGGCTTGAAGGGAAAACGATGGGGGAAGTTCGTAAGCTCATGCATGGTAAGGAAGGGGAAAGTGTGGAGCTCGTATTGTTTCGACCGGAGCTCGAGCAACATGTAAAGCTAAGTATAAAAAGGGAACGCCTGAAAAATGATACTGTGCAGGGCGATGTAATTGAAGTAGAAGGAACGAAAATTGGATACATGACCATCTCAATGTTTGGCGAAAAAACTGCCGAGGAATGGCAAAAATCTCTTGATGCATTAATGGAGCAGGATGTAGAAGGATTAATCATTGACGTGCGTGACAATCCAGGTGGCTATTTACATAGTGTTGCACAGATGATGAGCATGTTTGAGCAAAAGGAAACTGTATTTGCTTATATGCAAAATCATGATGGTGTAACAGAGCCACTAAAAACAAAAAAAATCGAACAATTTAAGCCATATGCAAAATGGCTGCGTGCAATACCCGTCACAGTTTTACAAAATGAAGGAAGTGCCTCGGCAAGTGAGGTGTTTGCAGGTGCGCTGCAAGATTGGAAACGCGCCGTCATTATTGGTGTCACTAGTTTTGGGAAAGGTACTGTTCAGCAAACATGGGATCTTCAAAATGGTGGAGAGTTGAAACTATCGACTAATAAATGGCTAACACCATCTAAACGTTGGGTACATGACGTAGGTATCAATCCTGATGTAGAAGTGACGCAACACCCGCTATATCGTGTAGAAAGAAAAGTTTTAGAAGGTCGTTATGAAGTCGGCGAGTATAGTGAAGAAGTCGCCTATAGTCAGAGAATTTTAAGTGAATTAGGTTTTACTATAAGTCGTACCGATGGATTTTACGATATGGATACAGCACAGGAAGTAGCAAGCTTTAGGCGGCAACAGGATTTACCTGAGGGACAGCATATGGATGAAATTTTCTTCGCGGAGCTAACGAAACAGCTTGAAACATTTAAACAATCAAAAGTAAATGATATGCAATTACAGATGGGAATTAGTTATTTAATGCATCAGTTGGGTGAAGGATAAACTATTAATTTCATCTTCCTAAGTAAAAGAAAAGGCGATCTCGAATTTTTTTCGAGGTCGCCTTTATTTTATTATCGGTACAAATGGGACTACGCATAATCAATAGGATTTGATACAATTAATCGTACGGTAGGTGAGAAAATGGATGAAACAATTTTAATTGAAATTTTGAAAGGGATTGGCCGATTTTTTTTAAATCCTTTGTTGTATGTCGCCATACTATCTGCAATTTATTTAGGTTATCGCAGGGTGAAGCGTGAACGGCGATTCTTCAATAGGCGTATATTAGGTGGCTGGTCCGAGTTGAAAAATATGCTTGTAATGGGGTTTGTACTATCCGTCATTATTTCAGTTTTTAGTCTTGTCATTGGCTTAACGGTCTCACTCGAGTTATTAACTGTTGTTTTTGTAGTAAGTCTCTTAGGACTAATCATTTATACTTATCATTTATTGTCACCCGCTATTGTTATGGCGATTGCTTTTTGTATGATCGTTATTATGCAATGGCAAAATTGGACATACTCTATCGGTCCGCTTGAACTGACAGGCACGAATGCGGTAAAAGAGCTTGCCATGACAGTACCGATTTTGACAGGTCTTTTATTAATGGCGGAAGGAATTTTGATTCGCCGTTATGGAGGGCGTTTTGCCTCGCCAATTATGGAGACGACTAAGCGTGGATTAAATGGAATCGGTTATTATAGTAAACAGCTTTGGGTATTGCCTGTATTTACAATAATACCAGGCGATGGGATTCAAAATATTGCTCCTTTTTGGCCGCAATTTACAGTCGGTGCAGAGCAATTTTCACTCATTGTCTTCCCGTTTATTATTGGTTTCCAGCAAATGGTTCGCCAAAAGCTGCCGATGAATGTTTACCCTCAAATGGGCCGTACGATTGTCATGATTGGACAGTTCGTACTGATTGTCGGTTTAGCTGCCTATTTTTCACCAGTATTGGGTGCAGCAGCTTTGGCATTAGGGGCAATTTCCCGTACGATTATAGGCATTTATTATAGCCGCTCAGAAGATCGCAACAGCTATGCGGTAATGCGCAGTGATAGAGGTGTTATGATTGCAGGGATTTTACCGAATTCTCCGGCGGAAAAAATGGGCTTATTGGCAGGAGAAGTAATAAAACGTGTGAATGGACAAGATGTTTATACGGAAGAAGATTTATATAAAGCACTGCAAATTAATGCAGCCCATTGTCGTCTGGAAGTGCTGGATCATGCCGGTGAGCTGCGTTTAACCCAACATGTTGTACATCGGGATGATAATTATAAAATTGGGCTTTTAGTAGTGAACTAGATTATAGAACGTAAAAGAATCCTGTGAAAAACAGGGTTCTTTTTTTAAGGTTACATAGAATAATTTATGTTACTATAAAAGTGAAAAAGATCAAAATTAAAATTTTGAATGCTTCCAGGATTTCATGTTTGTGGCAGGAGTGAAGGTTATGTTGGATTGGATGACTATCGACAATGTGGAAATTGTTGTAGAAAAATATAAATTATTAGGTCCTTTTTTCAGTGTATTTTTAACTTTTTTGGAATCATTTATACCGGTATTGCCGTTATTTATCATTGTAATTGCCAATGCTGCTGCCTACGGACTGTTTTGGGGTTTCTTACTGTCATGGCTAGGAACGGTTGCAGGTTCTTATCTGTTTTTCCTGATGATTCGAAAGTTTGGAGAGTATCGTATCTTCCGTCGCATAAAGGAACAAACCCAAGTGAAAAAACTGATACATTGGGTAGATATAAGAGGCTTTACGCCATTATTTGTATTACTATGCCTGCCGTTTACACCAGTTGTTGTTGTGAACAGCGTGGCTGGTCTCTCAAATATTAAGAAAAAGTATTATTTTTTAACACTGTTTATTTCAAAGCCGATCATGATTTTTTTGATTAGTTATTTAGGTAGCGATTTAAGACAAGTTTTAACATCACCGTTGAAAATTATTGTATCGATTGTGGTTGTATTGGTCATCTGGGGTATCGGTAAATTTATCGAACGGATTTTAAACAAGCGGGTAGAGCGCGACTTGCGCGAAATTGAAAAGCTCAGAAGAAATAAATAATATGTAATGATGAAACCTTGTTTTTTACAGTTGCGTAAAAGGACAAGGTTTTGTTTTATGAACACCATTAATGTACGAACATGTATTCTTATATTATAATAGATTAATAAAGATAAATGAGGTGAAATTATGACATTACGAGTCATTTCGGGTCGGGCAGGTACTGGGAAAACAGCTTTTATTCACCGTGAGATTGTGGAGGATTTAAAAACAAATTTGTTTGCCAATCCAATTTTTATTTTAGTGCCTGACCAAATGTCATTTACAACTGAGTATGAACTGACGACGAATTATGACATAGAAGGCATGATGCGGGCGCAAGTTATGACATTTAAGCGGTTGGCATGGTTTGTACTGCAAAATGAAGGCGGTATTGCACGTGAGCGTATTGATGGCACAGGGTACCGCATGTTATTACGCCGTATTTTGGAAGAACACCAAGAAGAATTTTTATTATTTAAACGAGCGGCAGGTAAGCGTGGTTTTACGAAGGAAGTCGAACAAATTCTAAAAGAATTTAGTCAGTACCATATTGATGTGGAGACAATTGAGCCACTAATTAATTCACTTAGGGAAAATGGAGCGAGCGAAGTACTACTCCATAAAATGCATGATTTACACATTATATTAAAGCAGCTACATGAGCGCATTGGGACGGAATATATTGACGGAGACGGCTACTTTCCAATGTTAATTGAACGCATTCCGAAGATGGAAAGCTTGCGGGATACCCATGTGTATTTAGATGGGTTCGTTTCATTCAATGGACAGGAAATGTCGATATTAAAAGAGCTTTTAATTTATGCAAAGCGTGTCACAATTGTTCTGCCATTGGAGGACCCTCAGGCTGATATGCTCGAAGGATCCGTATTTTACAGGGCCGCCATGACATATGACAAAATAAAGCATGAACTGCAAAAGCTGCGTTTTGAACGGGGAATCGACATTGAAGAGGAGCCAAGAGTTCATCTCGAAGTAAATTACCGTGCAAAAAATCAAGACTTGCTGCAAATTGAACTAAGCTTTGACAAAGTTATAGACGCTCCGATTGAATCGACAGGACATGCGCAAATACTGGAAGGTGTAAATCCGCGAGCTGAAGTGCAAGGAATTGCCCAGGAAATAAAGCAACTCGTCTTAAAAAAAGGGTTGCGCTATAAAGATATCGGGATTATGTACCGCCAGGCAGATGTATATGACGCTATTATCGGTACGACATTTATGCAATACGAAATACCTTTTTTCTCAAATGAGAAGCGGGCTATGCTGTATCATCCGCTTATTGAATTTAGTCGATCTGTGTTGGAAATTATTACGACTAACTGGAAATACGAGCCGATATTCAGGAGTGTTAAAACGGATCTGTTCTTTCCGTATGGGGCCAACTTAATGGTAATGCGGGACCGAGCTGATATTCTTGAAAATTTTGTCATTGCAAAAGGTATTGTCCATGATCGTTGGATGAACGAAGAGGTTTGGCATTACCGTCGTTTTAAATCTTTAGAAAAAGTAAATGCGATACAAACAGAAGATGAATTGGAGCATGAACAGCTCTTAAAATCAGTCCGGGATTTAATCCGCGAACCAGTCTTGGCATTGCAAAATCGTTTAAAAGGCAAAAGGACAGGCCGTGAAATTGTAGTGGCATTGTATGAGTTTATGGAGCAGCTGGATATCTACAAGAAGCTTGTAAAAATGCAGGAACAGGAAGAACTGAGTAATGCACTTCATCAATCACTGGAACATGAGCAGGCTTGGAATGGCTGGGTGCATATTTTAGAGCAATTCGATCTAATGTTCGGCGACAAAATCATGCCGTTAGAAGAAGTTGCACAAATTCTCGATGAAGGCTTTGAGACACTGCAATTTTCAAGTGTGCCCCCAACATTGGATGAGGTGACAGTTTCAACAGTTGAGTTTGCACGCTTTGATAATAAAAAGGCGATTTTTGTAATCGGGGTCAACGATGGCGTTTATCCGATGCGTATGGATGCAGGGGGGTTATTATCGGATGATGAGCGGGAAGCCTTTGAAAAAATAGATGTTGAATTGGCGCCAGGTATAAAAAGTAGGCTGCTTCAGGAGAGCTTTTTATTTTATCGTGCCATTTCCTCGTCGACACAATATTTATATATTACGTATGCAAATGCAGATGAGGAAAGTAAAGGCAAGCTTCCGTCGCTCTATGTTAATCGATTGCATAAAATGTTCGAGATTGTGGAAAATCAGGGGATGGAACAGGATAAAACGATTCGTACATTGCCGCATCGACAAATAGCGATGGATCCATTGGATGAACAGCAAAAAGCTAATGTACTCCACTATATCCAGCACCCATCTCCATCGATTGGCTTTTTAATGACACAGCTGAAACAGGCGCAAATTGAGCGACGTCCGCTCACAGAGGAATGGGCTGCCTTGAAAGCATTTTATGAACGGGATTCCCAATGGAAGAATGTGCTGAATATCGTAGGAAAACCATTGTATTCAACAAATGAAGCGGAACCTTTGACAGAAGAGGTCGCTACAGCATTATATGGAGAAAACTTCCTGGCAAGCGTATCGCGTATTGAACGTTTTTACAGCTGTCCTTATTCGCATTTTGCTTCATACGGCCTAAAATTGCAGGAACGTACAGAATTTAAGTTAGAGACATTTGCGATGGGTGATCTGTTCCATGAGGCAATACGGACAATATTATCGGAAAAAGAGCCGACAATTGCATTGAATACGTATGTAAATTGCTATAAAAAGGCGAATGATACCATAACGAAGCTCGTCGATTATTTCTCATATAGCATTTTAAAAAGTAGCCATCGCTTTGAATATATTAAAACAAAGCTTGTGAAAATAGTAGCCCGTACCGTTTATGCCCTTATGAACCAAAGCGAGCTATCCAAGTTTAAAGCAATTGCCCATGAAAAGCCTTTCGGAAAGCGCGATGACAAAAATACTGAACAAGATGACCGCAATCCATTGGAAGCACTTGAAATTGAATTGGATCATAACCGTAAAATGTATGTACGTGGTCAAATTGACCGTATTGATGCATACAAGGACGCGGAAAACTTATATTTGCGTGTCATTGATTACAAATCAAGTGGCCGCAAGCTTGATTTTACTGAAGTATATAACGGAATTTCCTTGCAGCTGTTAACATATTTGGATGTCGCGATGAAAAACATACCAATTATTGCACGCGAAGGTAAATTCATTCAGGACTTATCGGATCTTGAAAATATCATTGTTCAAGCGGCAGGTATGTTTTATTTACATGTACACAATCCGCTTATTCCTACTGAAGATTATGAAGAATACGACCGAGTGGAAAATATGCGTCAGGAGAAATTCAAATTAAGCGGTTATATGTTAAAGGATGTAGAAATCGCACAATTAATGGATCAGTCACTCGAACCGAACAAATCGTCAATTATCGTTCCGGCAGCATTTAAAAGCGGTGAAGACCCTGAATTTAATAACCGCTCGTCGAAAGTGATTGAACAGGATCAAATGGAAAATCTACAGCAGTTTGTTCATTATAAATTCCGTCAGGCAGGAAATAAAATTTATGAAGGCAATACAGAAATTAAACCGTACAGTCTAGGCAACCAAAAGGCCTGTACATTTTGCAGCTATAAAGCGGTTTGCCAATTTGATCAGGCAGAGACTGGCAATAGCTTCAATGAAATAAAGAAACAGCCGGAGCAGGAAGTATTTAAAAATATTGAAAAGGTGGTGTGTGTTCATGACGATTCCAGCGAAGCCGAATAACGTTCAATGGACGGATGTACAGTGGAAAGCCATCTATGCAGCTGGCCATGATATTTTAGTATCTGCGGCAGCGGGTTCAGGGAAAACGGCTGTTTTAATCGAGCGGCTTATTCAAAAAATAGTAGCCCCAGAAGAAAAACGCATTGATGTTGATGAACTGCTGGTCGTAACCTTTACGAATGCATCAGCTGCAGAAATGCGGAATCGAATGGCAGAAGCACTCGAAAAAGCACTTACTGAAAATCCAAGCAACCTTTTCCTGCGTAGACAATTAAGTTTATTGAACAAAGCGCAAATTTCTACACTACATTCGTTTTGTCTATCGATTTGCCGCGAATATGCATACACGATTGATTTAGACCCTGGGTTTCGCCTGGCAAGTACGGAGGAAGCATCATTATTGCAAGATGATGTGTTGATGGACGTGCTTGAAAAGGCGTATCGTGGTGATATGGAGACGCTCTTTACGAAAGATGAGCTTTATACATTGATCGATAGCTTTGCGTCAGACCGAAGTGACCAGGCAATCGAGCTATTGCTTCAGGAGATGTACAAAGTTTCACGGGTACAACCAAATCCGTATGAATGGCTGCAAACATTGCCGGAAAAATACGATATTGATCCGAAAAGTCCCATTGACAATTTAGCTATTGCACAGGAAGTTCGCCCGTTTATTATTGCCACCTTGAAGGAGATTACAGCACGTCTTGAAAAAGGCTTGCAAATTGTAACGGTCGTGCCCGCTTTGGAAAAAAATAAGCCATTGTTTGAAGCGGAATATGCAGGGGTGAAAAATGTATTAAATGCAATGGAAAATAGTTCGTGGGAGCAAGCCTATGGGCTAATTCCTGCCATTGAATTCGGACGCATTAAACCGCTGACGAAAAAAGATACAGAAGAAGACAAAGAATTGTATGCGGTGGCCAAAAATCACCGTGACACAGCTAAAGAAATGCTGAATTCATTAAAAGATACATTTTTTGCTCGTCATCCAAAGCTTTATGTACAGGAAATGGCGGCGACAAAGCCCATTTTAGAAACGCTTGTAAAGCTGACAATTGAATATAGTGAAGCATTTAAATTAGCCAAACAAGAGCGCGGCTTACTTGATTTCTCGGATTTAGAGCATTATGCACTGGAAATATTAACAGATCCACAGAGTGATTCCAAACGAACACAGCCATCCGATGTGGCACGCACTTTTCAAAAACGTTTCAAAGAAGTGCTTGTCGACGAGTATCAAGATGTGAATTTTTTACAGGAGACGATTTTACAACTAGTGAAAAGTGGCGGAGAGCAGGACGGGAATATGTTCATGGTTGGTGATGTGAAGCAAAGCATATACGCGTTTCGACTTGCAGAGCCGCGCCTATTTCTTGAAAAATATAAGCGCTTTGAGGAGAATCCAGCCGATACAGGAATGAAGATTGATTTAAATGCTAATTTCCGCAGTCGCTCGGAAGTGCTGGAAGGTACGAACTATGTATTTGAGCAAATTATGGACGAGGAAGTCGGAGAAATTGCGTATGATGAGCAAGCCAAATTGAAGTTTGGTGCGAGCTATGATGCGCAGCAAGTACCGATTGAGCTTGTGTTGCTTGAAGGTGACTCGAAGGCGCAAAACGTGCCCGGTCAAGATGACGGAGCTGAAGAAGAAAGCATTAACACAGCCCAACAGGAGGCGCGCTACATTATTCAACGCATTCGCGATTTAGTTGACAATGGTGGACAGGTTTACAATCCGAAAATGAAGTCGATGCGTCCAGTTAGCTACCGGGATATCGTTGTATTAATGCGTTCACGTACATGGTATACGACTTTTGCGGAGGAATTTAAATTAGCAGGTCTTCCACTTTATGCTGAAACAGATGGCGGCTATTTTGAATCGTTGGAAGTAATGATTATGATTAACACGCTAAAAGTAATCGACAATCCCTATCAGGATATTCCGCTTGCCTCTGTTCTGCGGGCGCCATTCATTGGGCTGACAGAAAATGAATTGGCGAAAATAAGGTTAGTAAATGGTAAAGTACCATTCTACGAAGCGTTAAAGCAGTATAAAGAAGAAGCGATGGGCGAAATGCCGATTGAAACAGAAGCTAAGCTGGACAGATTTTTCGCATTGCATGACAAATGGCGTAATTTCAGCCGTCACGGGGCGCTCGCTGATTTAGTATGGCAAGTATATTTGGATACAAATTACTTCGAAATGGTCGGTGCGATGGCCAACGGGAAGCAACGTCAGGCAAATTTACGTGCGCTTCATGACCGTGCATTGAGCTATGAAAAAACATCGTTCCGCGGCTTGTTCCGATTTTTACGTTTTATCGACCGCATGAACTCTCGCGGAGATGATTTAGGTGTTGCCAAGTCCACAAGTGAAACAGATGATGTAGTAACCTTGCTTACAATCCATAAATCAAAGGGGCTTGAATACCCAGTTGTATTCGTAGCAGGCATGAGCCGAACATTTAATACGAAAGATTTGGGCAATCGCTATATATTTGATCAGGATTTTGGATTAGCGATTAAATCCGTAAATCCCGACCTAAATATTATTTCAACTTCTCTTCCGCATTTGTATGTGAAGGAAAAGAAATTGGCAAAAATGAAAGCCGAGGAAATGCGTGTATTGTATGTGGCGATGACCCGTGCAAAAGAGCGGCTTATTTTAGTCGGCTCGATAAAAGATTGGGAAAAGCAGAAGGAAGAATGGGCATTTTACCAGGAGTTGAAAGACACAGTGCTCCCGGCATATATCCGTTCAAAGGCGAATAGTTATTTAAGCTGGGTTGGACCTGCTGTTGCTCGTCATCAAGACTTTCTATTTGTGAACTACGGGTATTCGAACAAAGCTACTACTACACCACAGTGGTCGATTACGGTTATACCCAATCGTGACTATTTAACAACAACTGAAATAAAAGAAACGGAAGAGGTAGTAGAGCAGGAAGTTGTAAATGAAGATATGGTTCAGCTACTGACAGAACGCTTTACGACACCCTATTCTTACACGAATGCTGTAACAAAAAAATCAAAAACCTCGGTTTCAGAGCTAAAACGTATGGAAAGCCTGCAGCAAATGGAAGAAGAGCATTTATATAATTCAGAAGCAAAACGTTATGTAAAGACAGAAGTACCAAGCTTTATGTTAAAAGAGAAGAAAAAAAGAAAACTGTCCGCTACTGAAGTTGGTACAGCAGTGCATGCCGTTATGCAGCATATACCGCAGCATGGCTTTGCTACAATTGAAGAAACGAAACACTTTATACAATTCCTTGTCGAACGCCAATTACTTCAACAACTGGAGGCGGACGCTGTGTCGGCTGAAAAGGTGTATGCCTTTTTCGGAACAGAGGTAGGGCAGCGCTTTAAAACGGCGAAGGAAATTTTAAGGGAAGTACCTTTTACTATGAGCTTGAAGGATAAAGACGGTGATGCGCAAATTATACAAGGGGTCATTGACTGTATATTTGAAGATGAAGAAGGTAAATGGGTACTCCTGGACTATAAAACCGATTATATTGAACAGATGATTTTAGACGATTTAGAGAAAATTAAACGAAAAATGACAAAATCCTACCAAATTCAATTAAACTATTATCAGCATGCTGTACAATCCATTAAGCGTATCGAAATAAGCGAACGTATATTGTATTTATATAGCATAGGACTAGAAGTGAAAATAGATTAGGGGGATAAAAAGTGGATTTTCGCCCAGTAGGTACGAATGAGCGTATAGCAACGCTTGATATTTTACGAGGATTTAGTTTGCTCGGCATTCTATTAGTAAATATGTTTGGCTTTTATTTACCGATGCCACATATTGCGGATTTAGGCAGCTGGTTTAGTGAAGTGCAGGATATTGTGCTTCACCAGCTTTTGGATATATATGTTCAAAGTAGTTTTTATCCGTTATTTTCTATGCTTTTCGGGTATGGTTTAGCAATGCAGTATGTAAAAGCAAAAGAAAGGGGCATTAACTTCTATCAATTTGCCCCGAAACGTCTCTTGCTAATCTTCTGTATGGGAATGTTCCATGCCATTCTTATTTGGTGGGGCGATATTTTAGCAATGTATGCATTTTGTGGTGTGTTTTTAATTGCACTTATCCGTCTGCCGGCAATTTGGCTTTTACTAGTAGCAATTGCTATAAATGCTTTGTATCATGGATTTAATTTAAGCTTGTATGCACTGGCAGGTTTTTTTACGACATCAACAGATTCAATATCTGTGAATTTTGATGCGATTCAAAGTGCAGTGACAGCTTATGGGATTGGCAGTTGGACAGACGCATTTATGCAGCGTCTTGATGATCTGGCAATTCAAATGAGTATATTTATGTGGATATCCTCATTATTTACGATTTTGCCTTATATGTTATTCGGTGCGGCCATTGCAAAATGGCGTCTTATCGAACGGGCAAAGGAAAAAGTTATTTTATGGATTATTTTAGCGATAATTGGTATTGCTGGCGGACTGTATGTGAAAAGCCTGCCGATTGCCGGAGCTCAAACGATTGGTAATGAGTATTTACAAGTCTATATTGGCGGTCCTATTTTAGCAGTCGGCTATATAGCGGTTGTGACATTGTTAACGCAGCTACCGTTCGTTGTTAAACTTCTGTCTCCAATCGCCACAGCGGGACGTATGTCGTTGACTCTTTACATTATGCAATCTGTTATTTGTACGGTGCTGTTTTATAAATGGGGCTTCGGTCTTTACGGAAAAGTGGATGTGCAAATGGGTATTTATATGGCAATTGGAATCTTCGTCATTCAAGTATTATTTGCAGAACTTTATTTTTCAAAATTTAAACAAGGACCACTGGAAGCATTACTGAAAAAAATTACTTATGGCCAGTTTGCTTCTCGGAAATAAAAACTATTATTATGTAAATTTATAGAAAGAAAGCTTAGTTTTACAGAATAATATTATTTTGTCAGAAAAGTAAGGTAATTATTTTATTTTTAATGTATGATGTAAAAAAACAGAAGGAGTGCTCCACGTTATGAAATTGTTATCATTTAAAGTAAACGAACAAGTAAAGTTTGGCCCTAAAGTGAAAAAAGAAGAGGCAGTATGGGATGTTGTCGAAATTCAAAAACAACTCAATGTACTAAAAGACTTTCCAGAAACAATTATCGACGGGATAGCACACGGCTATGAATTTGTAGAGCAAGTTCGTAAATTAGTAGAGGCAGCACAAAAGCATGAAGATGGTGCTAAATTCAAATTAGCATATTCTAATATAGAATGGTTGTCGCCGGTTCCTCGTACACCGAAAAATATAATGTGTGTCGGCAAAAATTATAATGACCATGCGGTTGAAATGGGTGCAGAGAAAGCGCCGGAAGATATGGTAGTATTCACTAAATCCCCAACTGCGATTGCGTCGGATGAATCGACATTATCCGCTCATGCAGAATTTACGGATTCTCTTGATTATGAAGGAGAATTGGCGGTTGTAATCGGTAAGCAAGGCAAAAATATTCCTAAAGCAATGGCGTACGATTACGTATTTGGCTATACAATTGCGAATGATATTACAGCGCGTGATTTACAAGAAAAACATAAACAATATTTCCTAGGAAAAAGCTTGGATGGCAGCTGTCCTATGGGTCCATATTTAGTTACAAAAGATGAAATTCCAGATCCGCATACATTAACAATTGTAACGAAGGTTAATGGGGAAGTTCGTCAAAACGGTTCGACAAAAGATATGATGTTTACCGTCTCGGATATTATTTCAATTATTTCAAAATATGTAACGCTGGAGCCAGGCGATGTTATTTTAACAGGCACGCCAGCAGGAGTTGGAAAAGCAATGAATCCACCTAAATTTTTAAAAGCCGGTGATGAGGTGAAAGTTTCGATTGAAGGCATTGGGACTCTGGCAAACCGATTTGTTTAATATAATTCATTTATTATGACCTTTTCTTTTGTTACTTGGACGAATCCATTGAATTTATACATGCTAGCATGGTAGGATATTTCCTGTAGATAATAAATAGAAGAGGTGGAAAATTCATGGATTTCTTATCAAGTTCAACACACTTGCACATTACAGCATGGGCAATCACATTAATCCTATTTTTTGTAGCTGCATTAGCAGGCAAAAAATTAACAGCTGTACACATGACTTTACGTGTAATGTATATTTTAGTTATCATTACTGGTTTGGCTTTATTCTTAGAATGGCGCGATAAAATCACTGAAAGCGGCATGAACTATGATATGAAAGTGTTATTTGGTATTTTAGTAATTGCATTCATGGAAATGGTATTAGTGCGTAAAAACAAAGGCAAATCTGTTAATATGTTCTGGGTACTATTCGGTATCGTTTTACTAGTAACATTATACTTAGGCTTAAGCATGGGTATCGGTATAAACTTCTAATAAAAGCATTGTGTGCAAAAAGTGAAATCAACTTTTTGCACACTTTTTAATTTAAAAAACTATATATATTACATCAGGCTTTCATTTCGCATTTCCCTCTATTTGATTTATCAGATGCATAAATTATTTCCATATACATATATGATTTGCTATTCTTTAAATCTATACACATTTTTGTCACGTATTTGTTGGATTTCCTACAAATAACTTTTGTAATCATAGCTACGTGTATAGGTTTTTTGGTAAAATGACGTTGGATTGTATGTGAAAGAGAGGGAAATAAATTGAGATTTAATAAATGGCTTAGTGCACTTACTGCAGGTGTAGTACTTTCAACTTCATTGTCATTTGCATCATTAGCAAATGCTGAAGAAAATCGTACAATTGCAGATGAAAGTATATATGACATTTTAGTGGACCGCTTCTTTAATGGAACAGGCAAAAATGATGATGATACAGTAAATGCCCAAGACCCGACAATGTTTGCGGGTGGAGACTTTGATGGTGTCTTAAAGAAAATTGATTATGTTACCAATATGGGCTATACAATACTTTCAGTAGGCTCAGTTTTTGCAACAGAAAAATATGACGGTTCGATGCCGACAAGCTATACACTATTAGACCCTCGTTTTGGTACAGCTAATGAATTCAAGAAAATGGTAAATTCATATCAAAAGCGTGAAATGAAAATAATGGCTGATTTTCCTATTACGAATGTTAGTCCAAACCATGAACTTGCAGCAAAGCAAGGATTTGTGGCAAGTACAAATGATGGGAAAATACAGTGGGATTTAACAAACGAAGAAGTACAAAATGTAATAATCGACAGTGCCGTACAATTTGTGGATACATACGGACTGGATGGCGTGCGTCTAACGAATATTGAGCAAGCAGATACAGCATTTTTAAACCGCATGATTGAGCAATTAAAAGCTACTGGTGCTTACGTTATTGCAAATGCGGAAAGCGATGCTAATTTTGATGCAAAATTCTATAATGATATGGCTTCCCAATATACAAATTCCTTTAAAAATGTTGATTTGGATACGACAGTGTTGGAGCCGTATATTGAAGAAACATTATCCGATACACCTGTGTTGACAATGACCGATACAATTTGGTCAGACCGTTTTACTTTAGCTGCAACGGCTGAAGGGATGTATCCTCCGACACGTAGTAAAATTTCGATTGCAAGTACACTATTATTGCCGGGTGTGCCAGTCGTTCAATACGGATCTGAAATTGCAATGAATGGTACTGCCGGTGAAGAGGCGCATCAATACTATAATTTTAAGACAGATTCAGAACTGGCGGATTATGTTGGAAAGCTTCAATCTTTACGAAATGATTCAGATACATTACGTAATGGTGAATTTAAATGGCTTGAAAATGAAGATGGCTATATCGTATTTGAGCGGAAATCTGACACGGAAACATGGATTGTTGTTATTAACAATAGCAGTAAAACAAAACGTGTCCATATCCCTGTAGCAGAGCTGGGGGAAGGAAAAGAAATCCGTGGGATGTTCAATAGTGAAATCATTCGTGAAAATAAAGATAACAACTATACAATCATTTTAGACCGTGAAATGGTTGAGGTGTATCAGGTCATCGATGCGCGAGGAATTAATACTTCCTATATTGTGGCACTTGGACTAGTTGTTGTACTTTATACGGCATTCATGATTGTCATTATGAAACGTGGAAAACAACGCCGCGCCAATTCAGCAAAATAAAATGAAATAGCCCAGAAAAGTGAATACCTCGCTTTTCCGGGCTATTTTTAATAATTGGACTCAATTCAGTAACGTGTCCTATAGTTTTAATCGGTCATGCAAAAATTTTGCAATACCATCTTCATTATTGGATAACGTAATTTCGTTGGCGATATTTTTTAAATCATCAATTCCATTACTCATTGCTACACCAATTCCGGCATAATCAATCATTTCAAAATCATTGTCCTCGTCGCCAAATGCAATGATCCGCTCACGTGGAATACCCATTTCTTTTGAAATGAAGTCAATACCAATTGCTTTACTTAACCCTTTATGCACAATTTCAATAATTGGGAAAGGTGCACCCCAGCGTCGATGCTCGATCAGCTCAGCGTGTACATCGTGCAAATGTTTGCGGATAATTGGCGTATTTACATCATCTGCCTGAATCAATAAACTCGTCGGATTTTCCTTTAATGTCCTTTTGAGATCACCCATTAAAATATTAGGACTACCCATATTAAACATTTCGTGTACTTTTTCATCCTCACGATGGAGATATACATCGTCCATTACTTCGGCGATTAAATTATCATATTCATATTTATGGACTGATTCAACAACATCGTGGACTACACTTAAATCCACAGGTGTATGGATTGTTTTCCACATTGGGTTTTTTGGGTGGTGAATAAGCGCCCCGTTAAAATTGACAATTGGTGTCGTTAACTCCAATTCTTTATAATAGGGAAGACTAGCCCGGAAAGGACGTCCTGTCGCGATCATTACTTGATGCCCCGCTTGCTTTGCCTTAAATAATGTTTCCTTTGTAAGGGAGGAAATCTTCTTATCATCCGTCAATAATGTTCCGTCTAAATCCAATACTATTAAATGTTCGTTCATGAGAATAAGCCTCCTTTAGCATGGGTATTATTGTAACGTGAAAAATTAACATTCGTCAAAGTTTTGAAACAATCGCGGAGTTTTGATAAGGTAAGGACGAGGTGAAAAAAATGATTGTAGAGCAAGAGTTATGGAAGTCGATTCCGTTATTGCATGTGTATGATGAAACGATGGACGAACATACACCCGTCGTTATTTTTTTACATGGGTTCTTAAGTGCTAAGGAACATAATCTTCATTATGCGTATCAGTTTGTGCAAAAAGGTATCCGAGTTATTCTACCTGATGCGATCATGCATGGAGAACGGTCAGATTATTTAACGGATGAACAGATGAATTATAACTTTTGGAAAATTGTCTTAAAGTCGATCGGAGAAGTACATACTCTTTATGAAGAAATGAAGCTGAAAAAATTGGCAGGCGGCAAAATTGGTATTGCCGGAACGTCAATGGGCGGCATTGTAACATCGGGCTGCTTAACTGTTTATCCATGGATTCAGGCTGCGGGTATTTGCATGGGAACAACGAGCTACACGAAGGTCGCACTTCATCAAGTTGAGGAACTGAAGCAAAAAGGTGTTCAACTTCCGATATCTGATGAACAGCAAAGTGCTTTGTTCAATATGCTCGGCAAATATGATATGGAACAACATGGATCATTGTGGGCAAATAAACCAATAATATTTTGGCATGGTGAAAAAGATACGGTCGTTCCATTTAGTATGAGCAGACCTTTTTATGAACAACTTGAAAAAGAAGGAAAGGCAGCGAATATTCAATATATCGCAGAGCCAAAAGCAGGACATGCCGTTTCAAGAAATGGTATTTTACAAGTGACAGATTTCATTGCACAACGTTTGGCATAAAGCATTCGTTCTGCTATGATAGACGATAACACTATGTCGAAAGGGGAAACAAAAAATGGCGATTGATCAAGATATGAAAGACAGCATGCTCGGAGCTTTAGAAAATGTAATCGACCCTGAGCTAGGCATCGATATTGTCAACTTAGGTTTAGTATATGAAGTGGATTTAACAGAAGAGGGCTTAGCGATTGTTACAATGACATTAACATCAATGGGTTGCCCGCTTGCACCAGTAATCGTGGATCAAGTAACAACAGCATTAAATGAATTACCGGAAGTAAAAGAGGTAAAAGTAGATATCGTATGGCAGCCGGCATGGTCTAAAGACAATATGTCACGCTACGCAAAAATGGCTTTAGGTATCCGTTAATAAAAAATATTAAATCGATTATTTTGCAGAAGCAAAATAATCGATTTTTATTTTAGATAAATATCACGGTCTAAGTCATAGAGTCGTAAAGGATTTTTTATGTTTTCCAGTTGAATCCAGTTTAAATATGCGGTTAACATCAAATAATTATTAGTGAAATGCTTTTCTAAAATATTAAGGATAAAGTTCTATTTGTTCCACATATACTAATGATTATTTCTTTTTACTTTATTTATCGTATATTCAAAAATATAATACCGTACCTAAAAGGGAGTGTAAAAATTTGTGAGTTGACTAATTTTGACCTATAATAAAATTAGTCAGTAAAGGTCAAACTATTTGGAGGGTGCAATATATGCAATTTAACCAAACACAAGACAATCGACCACCTTTAGAACAATTTGGTCGTAATTTAATTGAACAAGTAAAGAATGGCAAGATGGACCCGGTTATTGGACGTGATGAGGAAATTCGCAATGTCATCCGAATCTTATCGCGTAAAACAAAAAACAACCCTGTATTGATTGGCGAACCAGGTGTTGGTAAAACGGCTATTGTGGAAGGATTGGCTCAACGCATCGTTCGACAGGATGTGCCGGAAGGATTAAAGGATGCACAGTTATATGAGCTAGACATGAGTGCACTCATCGCCGGCGCTTCTTACCGTGGTCAATTTGAAGAGCGTTTGAAATCCGTATTAAAGCAAGTGAAAGATTCAGAAGGAAGTATCATTTTATTTATTGATGAAATTCATACAATTGTAGGTGCTGGGAAATCAGATGGAGCCATGGACGCAGGAAATATGCTCAAACCAATGCTTGCGCGCGGGGAGCTGCATTGTATCGGTGCGACGACATTGGATGAATATCGTATGTATATTGAAAAGGATCCGGCTTTGGAACGTCGATTCCAGCAAGTTTTAGTACGTGAGCCTTCCATTGAGGACACGGTGTCCATTCTACGTGGGATTAAAGACCGCTTTGAAGAGCATCACCGCGGAGTTCGTATTCATGATCGTGCCATTATTGCAGCGGCCCAGTTAGCGAATCGCTATATTACAGACCGTTTTTTACCTGATAAAGCAATAGATTTAGTTGATGAGGCATGTGCAATGATTCGGATTGAAATTGACTCAATGCCGCAGGAACTCGATCAATTAACACGCCGTCTCACTCAGCTTAAAATTGAACAACAAGCATTGAAGAAAGAGAAGGACGATGCAAGTAAGAAACGACTGGATATCCTTACGAATGAAATCGATACTTTGGAAGCTTCCATGAAATCAATGAAAGAGCAATGGGAGCTTGAGAAAAACGGTTTGCAAATTGTACGCGATAAAAAAGACAAATTGAAAAAATATGAAGCAGAGCGGGATCAATTATTCGTGTCTGGCAATAATTTAGCGCGGGCAAGTGAACTGCAGTATAGTATAATTCCTCAACTTGAAAAAGAACTTGGTGAAATGGAAAAACAGCTAAAAGATTCGGAAGGCAATCGTATGCTGCGTGAAGAAGTAACAGAAGACGAAATCGCAAAAATTATATCTCGCTGGACAGGTATTCCAGTTACGAAGCTTGTCGAAGGGGAACGTGAAAAGTTATTGCGTTTAAAAGATACATTACATGAACGTGTTGTTGGACAGGATGATGCGGTCACATACGTAGCAGAGGCAGTGTGGCGTGCCCGTTCAGGCATTAAGGATCCTAATAAGCCAATTGGAAGCTTCCTGTTCCTAGGTCCAACAGGTGTCGGTAAAACGGAGTTGGCAAAAGCACTAGCTGAGCAATTATTTGATTCAGAAGATCACTTCATCCGCATCGATATGAGTGAATACATGGAGAAGCATTCTGTATCTCGACTTGTCGGAGCACCACCTGGTTATATCGGTTATGAGGAAGGTGGGCAATTAACAGAAGCAGTACGTCGTAATCCATACTCGGTTGTACTTTTAGATGAAATTGAAAAGGCTCATCCGGATGTAGCGAATATTTTACTGCAATTGTTGGATGATGGTCGAATTACCGATAGCCAAGGCCGAGTGGTAAACTTTACGAATACGGTTGTTATTTTAACGTCTAATATTGGGTCGCAATTTTTACTTGAGGCGTCTGATGATTCAGAGAAGCTTGTACAGACGGCTTTGCGTCAGCACTTTAAGCCGGAGTTATTAAATCGAATGGATGATATTATCATTTTCCATGCATTGTCGGAAGAACACTTCCATGCAATTGCTTGGAAATATGTTAAGCAGCTACAGGAAAGAGTTGGAGAACAGGAAATTACGTTGCATGTACGTAAGGATGTAGTGGATTGGATCGTAGAACATGGTATTGATCCCCAATATGGTGCACGTCCATTGAAACGTTTCGTACAGCGCCATCTGGAAACACTTGTTGCGCGGGAGTTATTAAAAGGAGTAGTAACAGCGGGTGGTGTGCTGGAAATTACGCTAGAAAATGATGAACTGGTGATTTCCTAGAAGTAGAAGGTGCAAAAAATGGAGTTTTTCTAATATAAATCTGCAATACGAAATTAAATTAAATGACAAGGGGCTGTCCAGTTTTATACCGGACAGCCCCTTGTCATCTATTAATGTTGCTCTGCTTCTATTTCTGGAGTTGATTCGTTTGGAATGATTGCAGCGATAATAATAACTAAAACGCTGAATACTAAAGATACGATTACGCCATTCATGAAATTAAAGTTTACACCTAATACAGAACTTACTACATAGTTTGTCATTGTTACTAATAGGAATGACCAAAAGAAAGTAATAATATATTGCATCAATTTCACCTCATTGAACTTATTTATATCGTTATTTTGAAATTACATCTTCAATATCATACCACAAGCCTTCATGAAAATAAAAGGGGGAAAACAACTTTTCGCTAAGATGTCATAAAGTGAAAATTCAACACCATAAAAACATGTCAATTGTGTTTTCCATAAATTTTAATTGTTTTCAAAATAATTATACTTTATAATTAGTACCAGATACTAATATTTAGTGATTATTTAATGTTATTCAGCAGAAGATTTGGGTTGGAGATGTTTGAAAACAAGGGGGATAATATATGAATGCTGGTATAGTTGGCATAGGCAAGTACATTCCGGAGAAAGCTTTATCGAATTCGGAAATAGAACAAATTTTAGATACATCGGATGAATGGATTCGTTCTCGGACTGGTATTGGAAATCGATATATCGCAGAGAATGAGGAAACATCGGATTTAGCTTATAAAGCTGCACAACAAGCTATTCAAAATGCCGGTATTACAGCTGAAGAAGTGGGATTAATCATTGTTGCAACAGTTACACAAGATCAAAACTTTCCAAGTGTAGCCTGCCAAATACAAGAACGTCTTGGCATCTCGGGTTGTGGTGCAATGGACATTTCCGCTGCATGTTCTGGCTTTATTTATGGGACGGCTATAGCAAAACAATTTATTGAGAGTAATAGTTATGAATATATATTAGTAGTAGGTGTTGAAAAATTATCTAAAATAACCGATTGGAATGACCGCAACACCGCTGTTTTATTTGGTGATGGCGCAAGTGCAGCAGTAATTGGAAAAGTTTCTGAAGGCCGTGGCATATTGGCATTTGAACTTGGTGCTGATGGGACAGGCGGAAAACATTTGTATTTAAATCCTGAAAACCACATTTCGATGAATGGTCGTGAAGTATTTAAGTTTGCGGTTCGTCAAATGGGTGAATCTGCAATCAGTGTACTGGAAAAGGCTGGATTAACAAAGGGAGATGTGGATTATTTAGTACCGCACCAGGCGAATATCCGCATTATGGAAGCTGCTAGAGAGCGTCTAGGGCTACCGGAAGAAAAAATGTCGAAAACGATTCATAAGTACGGCAATACATCGGCTGCATCTATTGGTATCTCAATTGTCGATGATTTAGCTGAGGGGAAAATTAAAGATGATGATATCGTAGTTTTAGTTGGATTCGGTGGAGGGCTTACTTGGGGAGCACTCGCGTTAAAATGGGGAAAATAACGAAAGAGAAGGGTGTTAAATAATGGAGAAAAGAAGAGTTGTTGTAACAGGAATCGGAGCAGTAACGCCAGTAGGAAACAATGCAGAGCAATCATGGGAAAATGTAGTAGCGGGTAAATCTGGAATCGGACCACTAACGCGAGTGGATACAAGTAAATTTACGGTGTCTGTAGCAGCGGAAGTGAAAGATTTTAATATAGAAGATTACATTGAGAAAAAAGAAGCACGTAAAATGGATCGCTTTACTCATTATGCTCTAGCTGCTTCAATGATGGCCGCAAAAGATGCAAACCTTACGATTACAGAAGAAATGGCACCTCGTGTAGGTGTATGGATTGGCTCTGGAATAGGTGGAATGGAAACGCATGAACAACAATTTTTGACTTTCCAAGAGCGCGGTGTTCGCCGTGTAAGTCCATTTTTCGTACCAATGATGATTCCGGATATGGCTTCTGGCCAAGTATCCATTTATTTAGGAGCAAAGGGAGTCAACTCATGCTCCGTAACGGCCTGTGCTTCAGGAACGAATTCAATAGGAGATGCTTTCAAAGTAATTGAACGTGGTGATGCGGATGTAATGATTACAGGAGGAACAGAAGCGCCTATCGTAACAATGGCGGTTGCGGGCTTTAGTGCAAACACTGCATTATCATTAAATCCCGATATTACGACAGCATCTCGTCCATTTGATAAAAATCGTGATGGATTCGTTATTGGTGAAGGGGCAGGGATTTTAATTTTGGAAGAATATGAACATGCAAAAGCTCGTGGTGCGAAAATTTATGGAGAAGTAGTTGGCTACGGTTCAACTGGAGATGCCCATCATATTACAGCGCCAGCTCCAAATGGTGAAGGTGCTGCACGTGCAATGAAAATGGCGTTAGATGATGCGAATGTCTCTCCAGAGCAAGTAGGATATATTAATGCACACGGTACGAGTACGCCGTACAACGACTTATTTGAGACACAAGCGGTTAAAACAGTATTTGGCGAGCATGCATACAAGCTGGCAATGAGCTCGACAAAAAGTATGACTGGTCATTTATTAGGAGCAGCGGGTGGTATTGAAGCAATATTTACAGTACTTGCCCTAAAAGAGGGGATTTTACCACCGACGATGAATTTACAGGATCCTGATCCGGAGTGTGACTTGGATTATGTTGCAAATGCAGCACGAAAAGCGGATGTAGAATATGGATTAAGCAATTCATTAGGCTTTGGTGGGCATAACGCTTGTTTATTGTTTAAGAAATACACAGAACAATAGGATATAAAAAACGAACGGACGAATTCTATCGTCCGTTCGTTTTTCGTATAGTTGTACAAAGGATGGTGTTTTGACACGTTTCGTACTATTTTTGTTTTTCTATGGGCTTTGTGTAATGTCGATTAGTAATATGATATTATACTTAAACTATCGTACACTGGGCTATTCATGGCATGCAGTGCTACTGTACATCCTTCATGGTGCAGAACTGTACTTGCTTCTAGTTGCGGTAATCGGAATGGTTAGCGTCGTTTACGGCCTAATCCCATCGCGTTCTCCATTTTCTTAAGCGTTTTGGCTGCGATAGCATCCGCTTTAGCAGCTCCTTCATCTAAAATAAGATCTAGTTCCGGAGAGTCGATTAATGCATAATAGCGCTCTTGAATAGGTGTAATATGGTCTATAACAGCTTGCGCCACACCTGCTTTAAAATCGCCGTAGCCTTTGCCTTCGTACTTTTCTTCTAAATCCCTAATTGAAACTCCTGATAATGCAGATTCAATGATGAGTAAATTGGATACGCCTGGCTTATTTTCAACGTCGAATTTTACAATACCTTCAGAATCCGTTACAGCAGATTTAATTTTCTTCTCAATATCTTTTGGTGTATCTAATAATCGGATTGTCGCTTTCGTATTTGTATCCGATTTTGACATTTTTTTCGTCGGTTCCTGCAATGATTTTATGCGGGCGCCTTCTTTTGGTAATTGGATATCAGGAATCGTTAGAACATCATTGTAACGCTTATTAAAACGTTCCGCTAAATCGCGTGTCAGCTCGATATGCTGTTTTTGATCTTCTCCTACAGGAACGATGTCTGTATTGTATAAAAGAATATCAGCTGCCATCAGTGGTGGGTATGTTAATAATGCGGCAGAAACCGATTCTTTTCCAGTTGATTTATCTTTAAACTGGGTCATGCGCTCTAATTCACCGATGGACGCGACACATTGTAGCATCCAGCCAGCCTGTGCGTGAGCGGGTACTTCAGATTGGATAAATAAAATGGATTTTTCCGGATCAATACCACAGGCAATGTACATCGCTGCTAATGAGCGGATATTTTTGCGTAATTCCAATCGATCTTGTGGAACGGTAATGGCATGTTGGTCAACGATGCAGTAAATTGCATTATTGTCATTCTGTAGTGCAGGGAATTGTTTAATTGCACCGATATAGTTTCCTAAAGTAATTGTTCCTGTTGGCTGTACGCCTGAAAAGATGGTTTTCATTGGGGGTTCCTCCTTAAAATGGGTAAATCGAATTTTTTTCAAAAACTGAAAAAAACATCATGCGTCCTCTATTAAATAAATAATAGAAGGGACGAATGATGTTGAAATCCGCGGTACCACCCAGCTTGCCTTAATTGGCCACTCTTCTTCGTAACGTGAAGGGAACGAGCTTAACTAATGGGACTTATACGTTGAAGTCCTTTCATCAAGCTAACTCGGAAGTCCATTCCATTTAATGAATGATCTGTTTGCACCAACCACAGATTCTCTAGGCACTCGTTTTAAATGTACTACTCTTCGTCATCGTTTTTCGTAATCGTTATAATAATCTTGAAAGTGATTATAACGCAAATATCGAAAAGAAAGCAATTGTTTTATTTGAAAGAAATAGGAATAAAAATGCATTGTAGTGGAAATAGTAGTAAAATAACAAGCTGATTATTTGAAACAACAATTCTTCGCTTAGTTTGTTTCTCAATTATATTTGAATAAATGAGAAAAAACATTCGGCCTATTAAGTTTAAGTCTATTAGCATCGGGGTACAAAAATGGTGTAGCACAAAAATAAAGAAAGTGCGCTTAATAGAGAAAAATATGTAATAAAAATTATTACGGTAGTTGAATTATTTGTTGACAATGTGTATTCAAACAAGGCGTATTCATGTATAATAGGAACAGAATCTTAAATTAAATTAATTCTAAACTAAGTATTATATATTTACGCTTCTATATGAAATGAAGCAGCATATATCAGTTGAATTGAAATCAATTAGAGAGGAGTGAGACAATGTTAGTAACATTATTTACTTCACCAAGTTGTACTTCATGTCGAAAAGCAAAAGCATGGTTAGAGGAACATGATATCCCATATACAGAGCGCAATATTTTTTCGGAGCCACTTACAATTAGTGAAATTAAAGAAATTTTACGAATGACAGAAGATGGTACAGATGAAATTATTTCAACGCGATCTAAAATTTTCCAAAAATTAAATGTAGATGTTGAAACATTGCCATTGCAAAGATTATACGAACTAATACAGGAGTATCCAGGTCTTCTGCGTCGACCGATTATTTTGGACGAAAAACGTTTGCAAGTCGGCTATAATGAAGATGAAATCCGTCGATTCCTGCCTCGTAAAGTACGTGCTTACCAGCTGCAGGAAGCACAACGCATGGTTAACTAAATAAAAGACACTCATGATGCTACGGTTGCCTAGGGTGCAATTGTGGCATCTTTTTTTTTATTTTCGAACATATTAATAGTGATTCTTTAATACTTGATTTAAAATGATGCGTGCAATACAATTTCAATTATTCAAATAATTTATGCTGAATAATGTTTTTTCTTTTCATTTTTATCCAAACCATCATACAATAGAATTATAGATACTTCCCATTTATTAAAAGTATCTTAGTTCCGATGCAATAGAGCGTAATATTGTAGCATTTTGGAATATAATTGACGTTCTATACAATGACTGTGAAGGGAGTTGAGGTCTAATGGACATCGAACGCATTAATGAAAATACGTTAAAACTATTTATTACGTATAGTGATATCGAAGACCGTGGTTATACGCGTGAAGAAATTTGGTACAATCGCGCTAAGGGAGAAGAGCTCTTTTGGGATATCATTGGCGAAGTAAATACAGATGATTATTTCGACTTGGATGGTCCGATTTGGATTCATATTAATGCTTCTGAAAGTGGGTTAGAAGTCGTTGTAACGCGTGCATCTGTAGGGAATGATTCCGAAACTTCATCGATGGTTGGTACTTTTGAAGACGACCTTCATATAGCAGATCAATTAAACGAAATGGAAGAATCGATTTTCAATGCAATTGGTAAGGCAGCCAAAGATGAAGAGCAAACGCTTGAAAATGCACGATTCCGATTTAAAGATATTGATGAGCTAGTGCCTCTTGCAAAACGCGCAGCCCCGTTGGGAATTAAGTCTGTGCTGTATAAATGGGAGGACTACTACTATTTATATGTAGAGTTAGAAAACCTGGAAATCCAAGAAGCGAAAAATGTCGTTGCATTATGCAGTGAATATTTATCCGCTTCCAAAGTAACGGGTCACCGTCTGGACGAATACGCGGAGACAATCATTCCAGAAGACTGCTTTGAAACAATTATCACATATTTTGAATAATCAAGCAGTAGTTGAAGCCACCTGAAATTCCGAGGTGGCTTTTTTGTTTTGAAAGGGGTGCTTGCTTCTTAATGAAACTTATTGAAAATATCACTTTCCCACTAGTTACTAATTGTAAGTTGAAAGCTTTTATTCATTTGCTTACGATAGATAAAAAGGAGTGAAAGGTATTGCTGGTCGCACTGACAGAAAAACAACAGTTACTTTATTTAACGACAAAGCTATCAGAACAGGATCTGCAACAATTAAAGCAACAACGGCAGTTTTATTGTCCCCAATGCAAGGAGAAGCTTTTACTAAAAGCGGGACAGATTAAAATTCCTCACTTTGCACATTCTAAAAACAGTAATTGTGTCTCATTATTTTCAGAGCGGGAATCGGCCGCCCATTTATTAGGCAAGCAACAATTATTTCAGCTATTCACAAAACTAAAGCTGCAACCAATGCTTGAGCCATATTTGCCCTTTCTCGGTCAAAGACCTGATATTTTCATTTCTAAAAAGGACAGGCAATATGCCATCGAATTCCAATGCAGCCCAATTTCGCAGGAACTTTTTTTACAGCGAACAAAGGGGTATTTAAAGGCAAATATTACACCGATTTGGCTATTACACACACCTCAAAAATTTCAAGCATCAGGAATTATGAAAATTTCAATTAACTATTTCAATGCTCAATTTATTCAACAGTATAAAAATCAATATTTCCTCCTAACCTATGATGTAAAAAGTAAAAATTTTTACTATATGAGTAACTTAATTCATATTAATAAAATGCAGTACTTTGCATTCGTTAAAAAACTTCCACTACATCAACAGCAATTCCCATTCCTTATTCCCGAGAAACTCCCTAAGGAAGTATTCCGTCAGGTACTCACGAGTTTTAGAAAGTATCGAGATCAATATTTGCGACCTCGTTTAATGTTGAGCAAAAAGGGGGTCAATGACCGGTTTTTACGCGCTCTGTATGAACTGCATTTAACGACCACTAATTTACCGGTTTTTTTGGGGATTCCTGTATTGAATACGACTGCTTTTGATAGTTTTTGTTTAGAGTGGCAAGTACAATTATTTTATTTTATGAAATGTCACAACCTTATCCCCAAAACGATGAATCGAAAGGCTATTCCATATTTTTTAAAATGGAGTGATATGGAACAAACGAGTGAAAGGAAAGTGGCAGTTGAGCAGTATTTAAAAATATTAAGAGCGCTGAATATTGAGCAAGTACATGAAAAAATTAACTTAAATAAACTTTTTGAAGTTCTATACGACCAATGGGTTGCAATTGGATAGTGAAATTGATTAAATAGACTTATAATTTCGAATTTCGGAATATTAGGAGGCAAATGAATGGCAAAGCAAATTTTAACACGTGAAGAAGTACCTGAGCATTTAACTTGGGATTTAACATCAATTTTTGAGTCGGATGATGCTTGGGAAGCAGAGCTGAAAGAAGTGGACCAGTTATCCAAACAAGCTTCGGATTTTAAAGGGAAAGTAGCAGACAGCGCGGAAAGTTTATACAATACATTGCAATTTAGTGATGCATTATATGAGCGTCTACACAAATTATATGTGTATTCTCATTTAAAGCATGACCAGGATACAACGAACGGCAAATATCAGGATTTGGACGGTCGAGTACGTTCTGTTATTACAAATGTAGGAGCTGCATGGTCATTTATTACTCCTGAAATTTTAGCGTTGGATGAAGCGACATTAAACAGCTATGTGGATAGCTATGAACCGCTTGCTTTATACAAACAGAGCCTTAAAGAAATTAACTTAGGTCGTCCGCACGTATTATCTGCGGAAAAAGAAGAGTTGCTAGCGCAAATGTCGGAAGTCGCTTCTTCAGCGAGCAAAACATTCAGTGCACTAAATAATGCCGATCTGGAATTCCCGAAAATTATTGGTGAAGATGGGGAAGAAGTTCAAATTACACACGGTAATTACATCACAATGCTGGAAAGTGATAATCGTGAAGTACGTGAATCAGCATTTAAAGCAGTATACAAAACGTATGGCCAATATAAAAACACATTTGCGACAACTTTGGCAGGGAATGTGAAAGCACATAATGCCAATGCAAAAATCCGTAATTACGATTCAGCGCGTCATGCTGCGTTGAGCAATAACTTTATTCCTGAAAAAGTATACGATCAACTTATTTCAACAATTCATGACTATTTACCAGCACTACATCGCTACGTGGAGCTGCGCAAAAAGGTTTTAGGTGTAGATGAATTGCATATGTATGACCTATTTACACCTCTTGTAAAAGAAGTGAAAATGGAAGTAACATACGAAGAAGCAATGAAAACGATGGTTGAAAGCTTTGCGCCTTTAGGTAAGGAATATCAAGAAATTGTACAAAAAGGTTTGGATAGCCGTTGGGTTGACGTGTTGGAAAACAAAGGGAAACGCAGTGGTGCCTATTCATCAGGTACATTCGGTACAAACCCATATGTTTTAATGAACTGGCAAAACAATGTGAACAATCTATACACTTTGGCACATGAATTTGGTCACTCGATGCATAGCTATTATTCACGTGAAAATCAGCCATACCAATATTCAGATTACTCGATTTTCGTTGCGGAAGTTGCTTCAACATGCAATGAAGAGCTTCTATTTGATCATTTAATGAACACGCTAGATGATGAAAAGAAAAAAATATATTTGTTGAATCAATGGTTAGATGGATTCCGCGGCACAGTATTCCGCCAGACTATGTTTGCTGAATTTGAGCATATGACTCATGAGTTGGATGCTAAAGGCGAATCAATTACGGCTGAGAAGTTAACATCAATCTACTATGATTTGAACAAACAATATTTTGGGGACTCGATGACAGTAGATGAAGAAATCGGTCTTGAATGGGCACGCATCCCACACTTCTATTACAACTATTACGTATACCAATATGCAACAGGACAATCTGCTGCGACAGCATTATCTAAGCAAATATTGGAAGAGGGCGAGTCTGCAGTTGAGCGTTATATTAACAACTTCCTAAAAGCTGGTTGCTCAGACTTCCCAATTGAAGTATTAAAAGCAGCAGGTGTAGATATGGAATCACCAGAACCAATCGCGCTTGCATGTAAAGTATTCGAAGAGAAGTTAGAAGAACTTGAAAAATTATTATTAAATAATTAATTGTTTGTGAAAACGCATCTGTTTCAGGTGCGTTTTTTGCTTTTAAAAATAGAAATTTTGTATTTAAAGTTATGTATTTCCTAAAAAAATTTTTGCAGCAAATAGGTAACAAATGTATATATATCAATGATTTGAGAGCTTTTTAGTTTTCAGCATAATATATGGGATGTTTCAGATTTGAAAACGCTTACTATATGGCGAAATTGTGAAATTATAAAAGAATTATTGCAAGGAATATTATTTCATGATAGAGTAATATTTGTGAAATAAATCACATAACAAACATACACCCCTTTGTTTGAACGTGAACATTTCTCCCATCCCCTTTGTGAAAAAGAGGCGTCTTATTTCTCGAGAATAAGGCGCCTCTTTTATTTTTTTACTCCATGACTATCTATATTATTGTTTTCCGGATTATCTCCATTTATTTATACTTATTGTTTCAAACTTCAATAAATATTATAGGACAAAAAAACCAGCTCGCTTAAATGCGTCGCTGGCTAAAATAAATATATAAGGGCAATTAAATTATATTGTAATTATAAATTGTGCTATTTTGCACGCCATAGTGTTATTTCATCAGTCATAATACGTTCTACTTTTTGTTGAAGCATCCGTTTTTTTAGTTCACGTTCAGCAAGCTGTTCATTGATTGAATAAATTTCTGCTACTTCCGCAGTCGTCAAAATGCTGAAATGATCGAATAAATCATCTAATGTAGGAACGGGTTGGCGATTTAATTCTTCACCGAGTAATTCTGCTAAAATATGTTCATATACTTCATAATTGTATGAACCACTTACTTTTAATCCTTCATCTTCAATGCATTCGTTGAAAAATACAATGCTTGGAATTTCCTCTACTTCCATTTCACGCGTTAAGTATAAATCACATTGAAATGCACGGGCAGCTTCTTTGGAACCAAAGTCAGATACGAATTCATCCATATCCAAGTTAACTTGCTGCGCAATTTCTATTAATGTTGCATGAGAATTAATATTTCGGGTATTAAGAACCGCTACTTCCTGAACTTTGTTTAAATAGCGGAAACCAGCTCGCTTTCCTTGCAGTTCGGCGGCTTTAATTGCGATTGAAGGTAGTGCAGGATGTGTAATATCCAATTCCGCTCCGGAAACACAGCCTTTCATACGGCTAGTAATGCTGTTTAAAGCAGAAAGTTCCGTACTGAGGACATATCGACATGTAAAGTAATGACCATATTCTACCTGAAGCTTACGTAATGTCATTTGCATAAGTAATGCTTTTTCACAAAGAGGGTCAATGAAAATATAAAGCTCAATTGGTTTATTACATGTGGATGGTGCTACAGGTTGCTGTAAAAGTTGGACATTATTCACTCAAATCCCTCCTCATCATTTGGGGCATTAACCATATGGTGAGCAGTCATTACGAGACGCTTATAGTAAACTTCGCGGAATTTACCGTCTAAGCCAACCTCGTCCATCGCTTCTGCCATACATTCTAGCCATGCCTGGGCACGATCGGGTGTAATTTTAAAATGCATATGTCGGGCACGCATCATTGGATGACCGTGTTCTTCAGTGAAGAGATTAGGACCCCCTAGATACTGCGTTTGGAATTGTATTTGTTTACGAATTGTTTCACTTAAATCATCTGGGAAAATAGGAATTAATAATGGATGCTTCGCCACTCGAGAGTAGAACGCGTTAATTAATTCAGAAAGCTTTTCAGCGCCGAGTTCCTCATAAGGAATCGTAAAATTTCGATTCATTAGTTATACTCCTTTGTGTCTTTCTTTGCCCATAAATGAAATACGAATGATGTTTCCGTTATATAAATTTCATTTAGGCGTTACATTCATTCTAGCAACGGAATGATGTTTTAACAAATAAAGTGCCCTGCAAATAATTTGTAGGGCTCTTTACATCCATATAAACTATGCTAGAAACGCATATATATAGTAGGTTTATTTGTTTATTAAAAAATTTTATCGTAGGAACATTTACATGTTAAAAATCTATATACTCACATCAATTTAAAAATGAAATCGTTTTTCTATAAGCTATACGTTTACATAGTTCATTACTTTTTTTACATAATTCTGAGTTTCCTGGAAAGGTGGAATTCCTCCATATTTCTTTACATTTCCTGGACCGGCATTATATGCGGCAAGTGCTGTTTCTATATTGTTATCAAATTGGTCCAGCATTTGACGTAAGTATTTAGCCCCTCCCATAATATTCTGTTCTGGATCAAAGCGGTCTTTCACCCCTAAATAGCTTGCTGTTGCAGGCATTAGTTGCATTAAACCCGATGCCCCGGCAGAACTAATGGCAGACGCATTGAAATTCGACTCCTGCTTCATTACTGCGGTAATTAATTTTTCCGGAATATTGAATTTTTTTGCGGCAGCCGTAATTTCAGCCTGATACTTTTCTGCCCCATTAAAGAAATTATTTACATCGATTTTACGAGTATAATCTGTCATATATGATTCAAGATTGATTGGTGGTACGTTCGTTGCTTGAAGGTGTTGAGTACCTGCTGAATCCGTTGAGTTTGTTGAATTTTCTAACAAAAATGAAGCGATATAATTATTGGTAGGTGAATTTTGCAGCTCTGTATTTGTGAATTGCTGTAAAGTACCTACATCGCCAAGTCCATTAAGGGATTGCCCATTTAAAATATCACTCATTAAATCAGAAAATAAAGTTGAATTCGATGAGGATAACGTACTCGAGCCTGGTTGGTGTGATGTATTTATGTTTTGTATTGCCTGTAGTTCCAACAATGACTTCATTGATGAAATATCCATGACAGCACCTAGCCTTTCTGATTATTCAATGCCATCATAAATCGCACAATTTTCTTTTGTGCGGGCTGTGGCTCAATTGAATGGTTTACTAAAAATGTTGAAAAAATCTTTTTTCCAATCTTTTCATCATTTGTCTCATATTCTACCTCATAATCGTCGCAGTGCAAATAAAAAGAATGATCGAACACAAGTAAGCCACCCTCGTATGGTATCTCTACTCGGTCTGTTGTCAATGTTCCGTAGCAGTGTAACGTGTTCATAGGAATGTCAAAAAGTGCTAAACGCTCATTTACAGCAGGCAATAAAATGCTCTTGCCAGCCAGCATTTGGTCGGCTTGTTCCCTTGTTATAAAATCGGTTGTTTCTAAATGTTGATGTTCTGATGTTTTTTCTTTTAATGTACACTCGATTGTTTCTCCAATCTCTCGAATTCGCAGCGCACATTGGAGTTCCTTTAAATGGTTCCCGGATGTATCAAAGTAATGGTTAACTTGACGAATAATCTGCTCTGGCTGTATAGAAAAGGCCTGAAGAAGCCCTTCATATTGAGCTTTTGTTATAATATTTTTAAATTCTATTTCGATATGCTGTGTCATTTTTTAATCTTCCTTTGCTGTCTTGGTTTTTCTTTTAAATCACTAAAACGAAACTGCACCAATTGATAGTCCTATGGTAAAATATGAAGTGAAGGTCCGTAGAGGATGGCATAGATTTTTCAACATAAATTTCATGCCCGTTTAAAAAAAATGCAACATAACACGTTGAGGCGTTATTGAAAAAGGAGTTCAATTCATTGAGAAATGTATATATAGTTAATCAATTTCAAGCAGTACATAATGAAATCCATTTTATTTTAAATGAAAAGAAACAACTTAGCCAATTACAACCTGTAGGACAAGTGATTGTTGATTCGGATAATGAGGCGTTTCTTTATATCATAGAAGAAAATGATGCATATAGTTATATTGGTTTTCCACAAGCTATATGGTCGCAATTAGTACAAATGTTAAAGTCAGGGCAACAGCCATATTTAAAAGTAGAAGATGGTTTGATGCCTCTTAATCAGTTTACCGATGAATTAAAAGGATTGCTTTACAATATAGTAGGAAACAGTAACTATGGTAATCGCTTTGTAGAGGCCGTAGAAAAGGAATTTGCTGATTTTTTGTAAAGAGTGAATCTGCAGTTTAAAGGTGTTGAAATGAAAAAAAGCGTCATTTCGTGCGATTTAAGTGTGAAATGTGTTTTTCTTATGCACAAGAAGTATAATTGTTTGAAACAACGTGTTTTGGAATAGTGTGATATGAAAGTACTATTTCAAGTTGGGGGGCTTTGTAAATGGGGCAGTGGGAAGTATTTTTAAGTCCATACCGACAGGCAGTGGACGAACTGAAAATTAAATTAAAAGGAATGCGTTCGCAGTTCGGGATCATGAGTGCAAATTCACCAATTGAATTCGTAACAGGTCGCGTTAAACCACTTGCGAGTATATATGATAAATCGTTTGATAAAGGGATACCATTTGAACCGAATCCGCGCCTAGGCAATGAATTACAGGATATTGCAGGCGTACGTATCATGTGCCAATTTGTGGACGATATTGCTACAGTGACGGAATTGATTCACCAGCGTAATGATATGAAGGTTATTGAAGAAAAGGATTATATTACACATAGTAAACCGAGTGGCTACCGCTCCCATCATATAATTGTAGAATATCCTGTAGAAACGATTCAGGGCCGCATTGTTGTCGTTGCCGAAATTCAAATCCGTACATTGGCCATGAACTTTTGGGCATCTATCGAGCATTCATTAAACTATAAGTATAAGGGAATTTTCCCAGAAGAAATAAAAAATCGATTGCAAAGTGCGGCTGAGGCGGCATTTCGTCTGGATGAGGAAATGTCCTCAATTAAAAGTGAAATCCATGAGGCCCAAGCATATTTTAGTGAAGTAAAAGAAGCAACTAATACAGCTATTCATAAGTCAACTGACAAAGAGGAGCGTGAAAGCTAATGAAGTTTGCAATTCAATCACGCAGAGATGACCAATCAAATGAATTGATGGAGCTCGCAAAATCTTATTTAATCGATTTCGGGTTGAAATTTGATGAGGAAGAGCCTGAAATTGTTCTTTCCATTGGCGGCGATGGGACATTATTGCATGCATTTCATCGCTATTTGCATCGTTTGGACAAAACAGCATTTGTTGGTATCCATACTGGGCATTTAGGTTTTTATGCTGATTGGAAACCTTCCGAGCTGGAAAAGTTAGTATTGTCTATTGCTAAAAGAGAATTTAACGTAGTTGAATATCCGCTGTTGGAAGTGCAGGTACATCGCCATCACTCGGACTCCAGCACTTATTTGGCACTGAATGAAGCTACGATAAAATCTCCGGACGTTACTCTTGTAATGGATGTTGAGCTAAATGGGGAGCATTTCGAACGGTTCCGTGGTGATGGATTGTGTATTTCGACACCATCCGGCAGTACAGCATACAATAAAGCTTTAGGTGGAGCAATTATCCATCCAACATTACAAGCGTTTCAAATTACAGAAATGGCTTCGATCAACAATCGTGTCTTTCGTACTGTAGGTTCATCCTTAGTGTTGCCTGCACATCATAATTGTGTATTAAAGCCAGTCCATGAGCAGCAATTTAATATGACGGTAGACCACATAAGCATGACGGAAACAGATGTAAAGTCGATTACCTTCAATGTTGCAAATGAAAAAGTGCGATTTGCGCGCTTCCGACCATTTCCATTTTGGGAACGTGTACATGATTCATTTGTGTCGAATGAATAGAATGAGGTTATATGGATAAAAGATTTCAATTACAATTTGTTAATTCAATAGAAAACACGCTGTTGCGTGATGCGATTGCTCAATGGGGAATTTCGAAGCGTGCTTTGACTGCCATCAAGTTTGATGGTGGTGAACTTTTGGTCAATGGGGAAGAAAAAAATGTACGGCATAAGCTTAAAATTGGGGATGTTGTAACAATTATTTTTCCGCAAGAGGAAGTTAGCGAAGGTCTGGCCGCACAAGTAGGTGCTTTAGCCATTGTGTATGAAGATGAGGCATTACTCATATTGGACAAGCCCTCTTTTATGAATTCAATCCCTTCAAGAGAGCAGCTAAACGGCAGCATCGCAAATTATGTATATGGTTATTTCGTTCAACAGCAACTCGCTTCTACGGTGCATATTGTTACACGACTCGACCGTGATACATCAGGACTGATGGTAATTGCGAAACATCGTCACATACACCATATCATGAGTGGTCAGCAAAAAAATGGATGCATTCATCGTGAATATGAAGCAATTGTAGAAGGGTATGTAGAACAAGATCAACAGTCTATAATTTTACCAATCGGACGAAAAGATACCAGTATTATTGAACGTGAAGTCCGTGCTGATGGTCAATTTGCACATACAGATGTATCGGTAATAGCGCGTAAAAATAATATGTCTCATATTCGCCTTAAGCTCCATACTGGGAGAACGCATCAAATACGAGTTCATATGGCTCATATAGGGCATCCGTTAGTAGGGGACGAATTATACGGTGGAAGTAGGAAATTAATAAACCGTCAAGCACTCCATTGTCGAAGTATACAGTTCGAACATCCATTAACGAAAGAAAATATGCATTTTTGCAGCAAGCTCCCAACTGAAATATCGAGTCTTATTATTTAATAGAAGATGCCAATTCCTGAATTGGTGTCTTTTATTTTTTGATGAAAAAGGGAATATACTGGAGAGGGACTATCTGAAAGTTGTTTATATATATGCATAGAAGGATTTCACACAATGGATATTTTTAATCTAACCGCATAGTAAAGACAATATTTTCCCTCCTTGACGAACTGGAAAAATTAATAATAAAATAGTTCGTTGCTATATTAATATTGATTATGGCAATATGAAAGTTAATTTTGATGTTGCGAAAATTGGAAATTGTAAGCATATAATAGAATTACTACAGTAATTGAAAGGAGGGGACAAGCATGATAGAGGAAAAAAAGAATGAAGTCCAGTATGATGAGGAATTTTTGCGAATGCTACTCGATGAGGAAAATATTGAGGCATTCCGTGAACATTTTTTAGTTCTCCATCCATTTGATCAAGCAAAGTTTTACGAAGAGGTAGGTCCAGATATAAGGCAGGTTATTTATCGTTACTTGTCTCCTCAGGAAATGGCCATTATTTTTGAGTCGACAGAAATTGAAGATGATGAATATGAAAATTATTTAAATGAAATGGATCCATCCTATGGTGCTGCGATGCTAGGATTTATGTATACCGATAATGCGGTGGATATATTAAATGAATTAGACACTGAGCAACGAGAAAATTACTTAGATATGATGGATGACGAAACTGTTGATGAGATCAATGAGCTTTTAGGCTATGAGGAATACACAGCAGGGGCAATCATGACAACTGAGTATGTTTCGGTTCTGGAGAGTTCAACTGTTCGTGAAGCGATGCGGGTATTACGCCAAGAAGCGCAGACTGCCGAAACCATTTATTATATTTTTGTTGTCGACAGCGCTCATCGACTACTTGGTGTCATGACGTTACGAGAATTGATTGTCGCAGAAGGAGATTTATATATTCGTGATATTATGAGTGATCGTGTCCTTTCGGTGAAGGTGACCGACGACCAGGAAAATGTCGCAAACTTAATGAAAGACTATGACTTTTTGGCAATTCCGGTTATTAATGAAAATCGAGAACTCCAGGGCATCATTACATTCGATGATATTATCGATGTTATTGAAGAAGAAGCAGAAGATGACTACTCAAAACTTGCGGGTATTTCGGACATGGATGACAATGATGCAGGACCGATTCGAGCAGCAGGAAAACGTTTGCCTTGGTTGATTATTTTATTATTTTTAGGGATGCTTACGTCAGGATTAATGGGGATATTTGAAGCAACTCTCGATAAAGTCGCATTACTAGCAACGTTCATTCCACTCATTTCTGGCACATCAGGAAATAGTGGTACACAGGCACTAGCTGTAGCAATTCGTGGTATTGCAACAGGAGATATCGGAGGCAAAAGTAAGTTCAAGCTTGTCCTTCGTGAATTAAGTACAGGTATAATTATGGGATTGGTCAGTGGTGCTATTGTAGTGGGGATTATTTTCTTTTGGAAAGGTACCTTGATAGTAGGTTTACTTGTCGGGGCATCGATCTGTTGTTCCATTGTTGTCGCCACATTAGCGGGATCATTTATTCCGATTATCATGCATAAGCTTGGTGTCGACCCTGCCGTTGCATCAGGTCCTTTTATTACGACATTAAACGACGTCACGAGTATTGTTATTTATTTAGGATTGGCTACGACCTTTATTGGTCTAATTCTATAAGTAACGATTTGAAACTTTATTGCATATTGTATGAAAAAGGATGTGGAATGTGGAAATTCATCCATTACTTTTTATTGCAAGTCCGAGTTATATTCAAGAAAAGAAAATTGAGGAGGAAAGTACGTCTATTTATGTACGTCCTATCCCTGAAAAAATTGAAAACTCCCTCATTGCCCGACAGCTTAATTATTTCTCCAAGCCAATGAAGGAGCCAAGAATGTTATTGTTTATTTTACAATCAGGTGAAAGAATACATGCTTCCATTGATAAAATAAATGGCAGTCAAGTATTATTGAATTGTTTTCAGACAAAGCGCTGGATCCATGCAAATGAAATTGTAATGATTCATCATACGGTTTAAAATGAGGAGCCAATTATTTGGCTCCTCATTTTTATATTTCAATTAGTCACAAATGCCAAGGTCCACATCATCGATACATTGAACAGCACAGAAGCAATCTAAATCAACTGTAATACAGCTGTCTGAAGCTTCGAATTGTGTAACTCTACATACTTCACGGAAATCAATCTTAGAACCACAGTTACTTAATAAATCTACTGGATCCCCATTTGAATCTTCTGGTATTAGAACTCGTAATGTTGCACAGCAGCCATCAAAAATATCCTCTACACGGAAATAAATCGATACACATGGAGAAGACGATCCGTTACCTGAAAATGTAGCAAAGAACGGTGAGCCATCTTTATTTAATAATGTAAACACACGTGTATCAGCATTTGAACGTGCAGGGTTAACAATTCCTCCAAGTGGCTCTAAGAAGCAGTTTGTTGTACATTTATTACAATCATCCTGTACTGCAGCATTTTGAATTTCTAAAATTGCGCGAACAACTTCACAAACACACCCTTTTGAAGAGTGATTGCCTGAATCACTATTTCCTCTTCCACAACCCATAATTTTCACCTCCTAAAACTTAACTCTATCTAAAATATGACCTGTTTCCTGAAAGAATCGGGCGAATGATGGGGCTTTATAAAACTTCCTTGGGCCAATGAATAATTCAAAATACGACAGGTTATACTTGGAGAAAAATGGACATAAGGGGGACTGTCATGCGAAAAGCGCTCTTAGGAATAAGTTTAATTGTAATTCTTACTGGTTGTGGTGATCGTGAGAAGGTAGTGACTTATTCGAAAACAGACAATACGCAACATCAGCATGAAGTTGAAAAACTTTTTGAAAAGGATTCAGAAATTGAACAAGTAAATATTGTCGTAATTGAAAATGAATTATTTGTAGCAATGCAACTAAAGCCTTTAAAAAAGTGGAATCGTAAAAAAATTGAAGATCGTTGGCAGAAGAAGTTAGAAAAGCAATTTGCCAATACTACAGTAAATGTTTCGGCTGATTTTAAAATGTTTTGGGAGTCGACCAAACTTATGGAAGAAAAGGATCAAAAAAAAATGATGGAAGAATTACAGCATTTAAAAAAGCTTGCGAAGGAGGAAACGTAATTTGAAACAACAACAATACAATACTTTAAAGGATCAAATTACACCAAAAATACCTATACTCATAAACTGTTTAAAGGCTTTTGTTGTGGGCGGTTTAATTTGCTCTATAGGACAAGCAATATCATTTTTATACATGATCTTTTTTGATTTCACGGAAAAGACTGTGGGCAATCCGACTGTAGCAACGATGGTTTTTCTCGCAATGCTTTTAACCGGGTTTGGTCAATATCGGAAACTCGGACAGTTTGCGGGGGCCGGAAGCGCTGTACCTGTAACTGGGTTTGGAAACGCGGTAATTTCTGCAGCAATTGAACATAGATCCGAAGGGCTTGTTTTAGGCGTAGGTGGCAATATGTTTAAACTTGCAGGATCAGTTATTTTATTCGGAGTTGTATCCGCTTTTTTTGTGGCGCTAATTAAATTGATATTAGTATCGGTAGGTGTCGCATCATGGTGATCGTATTTCAATCAAAACCAGCAATTCTTTCTTCGGGCGTTGTTGTAGGTCCATTAGAAAAGCGGAGTGTTTTCCAAACATATTTTGATAAGATAAGTCAGGATGAACGGGTTCAAAAATCCACGAATGAGCAAGGTAATACAATGCTCATCTCAGATGCTTGTCAAATAATATTGAAGAAATCGAATTTAAATAATTTGGATATCGATTATTTATTAGGCGGCGATTTAGTCAATCAAATGACACCTACAAATTTTGCCGCACGTGAACTGGCGGTTTCATTTATAGGACTGTTTTCAGCATGCGCAACCTCTGTTTCATCGATGATAATTGCAGCTTTGTTAACAGAACTCGGCGCAAGTGATTTCGCTATTGCTGGAGCATCTAGTCAGCACAATTCTGTCGAACGACAATTCCGTTATCCTATTGACTATGGTTCTCAAAAACCAGCTACTTCACAATGGACTGTAACTGCTGCAGGATTTGTTTTAATCGGAAAACATGAGCAAAAGCTTCCATATATAGAAGCGGCGACTGTGGGGAAAGTGATTGATTATGGTGCAACAGATCCCTATCATATGGGCGGAGCAATGGCGCCAGCAGCATTTGATACAATTCAAGCGCATTTACAAAAGCGCTCACAAAAACTGGAAGATTATGATGTTATTATGACTGGTGATTTAGGGAAAATCGGATTAAAAATTTTAATTGCAATGTTCGCACAAAGCGGTGTGAAAAAAGAAGATTTATCAAGATTCCGTGATGCAGGTGCAGAGTTTTATGGGGAAGATGCATCGTTTTTAGCAGGGGCAAGTGGTCCAGGCTGTTCAGCTGCAGTTTATAGTGGCTACATGATGGAACAATTTAAAACAGGCCGCTATAAGCGCGTATTATTAGTAGCAACTGGTGCACTTTTATCGCCGCTTACTTTTCAGCAGGGTGACACAATCCCGTGCACAGCACATGCAATCGAAATTGGAATGGGGTGAGGACAATCGGCTTTTCATTTTTATTGGCATTCGTAGTAGGTGGTATCATTTGTGTAATAGGGCAGTTAATAATGAATATAGGAAAGTTGACACCCGGTCATACATTATCAATATTAGTCGTAGCAGGAGCGATTTTAGATGGACTTAACTTATATGAGCCTCTGATTAATTTGGCAGGAGCAGGTGCGACAGTACCCATTACCTCTTTTGGGAATTCGTTAACACATGGGGCGTTGGCTGAGGCTGAAAAACATGGTTGGATTGGTGTTTTAACAGGCATGTTTGAGGTGACGAGTTCTGGAATAAGTGCAGCCATTATATTTGGATTTATTGCAGCATTAATATTTAAACCAAAAGGCAAAGTAGACTAGACGAATACCCTCCTTTTTCTTGTGTGTATGCATACACTACAAAATAGAAAGGGGGGTTTAGTATGTCAGGATACGGATATGGTTGGCAACAACAACAACAAGGTTGGCAGCAAGGTTGCGATTATGGATATCCAAGTTATGGATCTCCAGGTTATGGCGGTAGCAATAGTGGCACGTTTGTACTAATTGTTGTACTATTCATTTTACTTATTATCGTTGGTAGCGTGATCATTTAAGGAGGTATTTTCAAATGGAACGTTCATTTTTTAAAAATATTGAGCGTAAAACAGGCGTTGACTTTGATGAAATTATGAATCTTGCAAATGCATTGACATATGCAGATTTTTCGGATGAAAAGCAAGTTCGTAAAATCGTCAAAAAAGTGAGTAAACTAGCAAATAAACCGGTATCTAGTGAGCTAGAAGAAAAAATCGTGGCATCAATCATTCAGGACGGTAAATCATTAGATTTTTCAAAAATCGAAAAAATGATGAAATAAAGTTCACTGCAGTTCAAGATATGAGATAATCTGGAAAGACACGTGAATACAGATTGTGCTTATTTTTAGCAACATCTATAACAATGATAGCCACCAAGCAAATCTACTTGGTGGCTATCGTTTCCTATAAATAGATATAACATATCATATGGAAAGAATAATACAATCTTTTAAATACTCTTTTCCATGGCACGATGCGGAATGCCGGCGTCCATGAACTCAGGAGAAATTACAGCGAACTCCAACTTTTCGTAGAAAGGTACGGCATAGCTTTGAGCATTAAGCTTAAGCTTTTTAAATGCTGCATTTTTTGCATATTCTTCCACTGCCTGCATAATTAATACACCGAGGCGCTTCCCTCGATAGCTATTCAAAACACATACTCGCTCCACCTTGCCAACTTTTGGCTCGATTTCACGTAGACGCGCTGTAGCAATCGTATTTTCACCTTCATTTACAAGAAAGTGGATGGCTGTTTCATCATATTCGTCTATTTCTAAGCTTAGTGGAACACCTTGCTCTTTGACGAAAACTTCTTTCCGTAAAGCATATGCGCGTTCACGGTCTTCGTCAGTTGTTACTAACTTTACTTCAAACACGTATTACTCAGCTCCAGTCAATTTGTATGTTTCATAAGTTGTCCATGAGCCATCTTCTAATTGGTACAGTAAATGGAAACGATCGATTACATCCTTTTCATCAACACCTACCATGCGCAGCTGACCATAAACATCATCATGTTCGGAAGCGCTCAACTTTTGTGCAATTGTAATATGTGGTACAAAGACATGCTTTGGCGCACCAAAATTGATTTTTTCTTGAATCAGCTTTTGAATGTTTTCCAATTGCGGTGTTGGATCAATTCGGAAAAAAATCGTATTCGTAATAGGGTAAAATGAACTGATTCGTGAAGCATGAATTTGTAAAGGGGCAAATTGTGATGCCACCTGCTGTAAATTGCTGGATATTTGATCCATTTGGGCTTCATCCGCATCAAATGCATCTTTCAAAGTAATGTGAGGTGTAATTAACGCATAATGTGGGTCATAACGTTTGCGATAAGTGTTCGCTAAATCTTGTATTTTCTTAGATGGAAAAGCAACAATACCATATTTCAAATTCATTACCCCCTAGAAAATTATTCAAATTTTATCAGCCTTTAGGTGCCCAATTTTCCCTTGGGAAATTTTTTCAGTAAATTAAAAAAACTGGACATTAATACCCCGTAGGCGCAATTGATATAAGTATAACAGAAAAAACTATGAATAAACATTTAAGAACCCATTATTATCCGAAAATTTCAATTAATGCGCGTTTTAAATCGGGCTTCCAATATGTCCATGTATGATTGCCATCGAATTCATCATAAAAGGTCTCAATCCCATGGTTTATCAACAATTGGTGAAGTTCACGGTTTGGTGTCAGAAAATCTTTGACGGTATTATCTTTTAAAGTCACTTTATCTTCTTGTAGTCCGATAATATGGTACACCGAAAGAAAATTGATGTTGTTTGCACTGCGAACAGCTTGTAATACATATTCATCTACATAAGGCGATTGCAAAGCAGCTTTACCGAAAATATTTGGATAATGGATAGCAGTCATTAATGAAATCGTTGCAGCCATGGAATCTCCGATTAAAGCGCGCCCGCCACCTATTTGTGCCGTTGAGTACTCTTCGTCTAAGTAAGGCACAAGCTCATGCGCCAAAAATCGCATATATGCTTCAAATTGGTCGCCTGTTGGAGTATATTTTCGCTTACGATCCACATAATTTTTGTATGGGACACCGACGATAATTGTATTTTCGATAATATAGCCATCTATTAGTTCGTCCGCTAAACGTGGTATGCCACCAAGCTGGAAGTAATCTTTACCATCGGAAGCGATTAAGATGTTATATTCGTACAGTGGAGAATAGTTTGCTGGAATATAAATTAACAGCTCCAACTCCTCGTTTAATGCCTTGCTAAAAAAAGCAACGTCTTTTACTGTGCCTTTTTCCAAAGTTGTCACCCCTGTCTATTGATGTATTCAAAATTGTATCATAAAGAAAAATAAAGGTGTAATATAGAGGGTAGACAAGTGAATGGGCGCTTAATATAAATAAAGGTGAGGATATATTTATGCATAATAAAAGAATTCGTGTACATTCAGATGAAGTGACGAAAGCTACACATGACGCTCTAGAACGCCGCCATGTAACTATTGAAGATATTGCTGAAATCGTTTATACGATGCAATCCCCATATAATGAAGGTTTAACGATTGAACATTGTATTCAGTCGGTTGAACGTGTGCTAACTAAACGTGAAGTACAGCATGCGGTCTTAGTCGGAATAGAACTTGATGAACTAGCCGAAAAAAGGTTATTATCTGCGCCGCTTCAAGCTATAATTGAATCAGATGAAGGGTTGTTTGGGGTGGATGAAACACTGGCATTAGGTTCTGTATTTACTTATGGAAGCATTGCGGTGACAACATTCGGTCATTTAGATAAGCAAAAGATCGGTATTATTGAGAAGCTTGATACAAAGGCTGGGGAATCAGTTAATACATTTTTGGATGATTTAGTTGGAAGTATTGCGGCTTGTGCAGCATCACGCCTGGCACACCGTATGCGCGATTTAGAAGAAGAAGGCGGGACATTTGCAGATATTCCCCCGGTTGAATTAGGACCTGCACCAAAGTTGAACACGGAGATATAGAAAGGGTTTAAACGATAACAATGGAATTAAAAGATATTAAAACGCTCATTACGAGTGGAACAATCATTTTAGCAGTAGGGTTATATTTAGTATTCAGCGAACCGAAGCAAGAGACAGAGCAGACAGATTCACCGGCAATTACAGAGCAAAATAGTGCATATAACATTACACCTGAAATGGTAATGGACAAAACAGGGAAACAACTGGTTGATGTGAAGTTTTTAAATGCTAATGACGGAGATACATTCAATGTTGAAATTGATGGTAAAACAGAGCGAGTGCGCTTACTTATGATCGATACACCTGAAATGAACTATAATAAAGGCGAACCGATGCCATATGCTGAAGAAGCGAAGGCACGTACTACCGCGTTATTGGAAAAGGCGGATTCAGTTCAGCTATTGTTCGACAAAGGTCCAGAAACGGATAATTATGACCGGCTGTTAGCATACGCATTTGTTGATAATATCAGCTTGCATGAAGTTTTATTAAGTGAAGGCCTTGCTGCAGTGCGTTATGTAAATAAACCGAACGATACATTGGAAAAAGAGCTGCTGGAAATTCAACAACAGGCTGAACAGAAAAAACTCAATATTTGGGCCCACGACAATTACTTACAGCATGACGGATTTCATCCAGAAGAAGTGAGTAAGTAAATAGATTTCTCTTAAAAAAATTGACTATATGCAAATCGAGAAGGTTCGATTTGCATAAGTCTTTTTTTATTTACAGTGGAAACAATTTTTGAAAAATATATTTGTTCTCTCGAAACATTTTGAAGATTTGGAAGTGATATGGTACACTCATTGTTATGTGAATAAGGATTGCAGAATAAAGGTGCTCAATTTGAGCTTAAAAGGGAATTCGGTGAAAAACCGAAGCTGTTTCCGCAACTGTAAATGTAGACGACCACAGAGTATACCACTGTCGAATGAAGAAAAATGCTTCTAGTAGATGGGAAGGTTCTGAATGGGATACATGAGCCAGGAGACCTACCTTTATTTTATCGTATTAACTCTCTTCGGAAGCTAGGAGAACTTACGGCAAATAGACGGGCAGGTATATTTTATACCCTTTTTTTCTGTTGTTTACCGGTGTTTCTCTAAATGGAGAAGCACCGTTTTTTTGTTGTAGAGAGTTAAGAGCAAAAACATTCACTATAACAAAATAGGAGGTTTTTGTAAGTGAAAATTTATAAAAAGTGGTTAAGTATTGCGATTATATTCATATTGTCATTTTCGCTATTATCACCCGCTGCAATCGTGAAAGGGCAAGGATTTGAAGCAGAAGAATCAAATGCCACTTCTAGTACATACAACCATGATGAACAGAGTCTTCACCCTAATGATGAGACGTCAAAGAATGCACCTTCATTACCGACAACGAGTGACAGTGCGCAAATCAATTCCTCAAACTTATCTGAAGTTCTCCCTTCAGGCTATGTGACGGTATCAGTAGAAAAATTTACACTTGGACAAGGATATGCAATTGACCCCATCCAAGTTCCTTTTTATGAAGGGGAAATGGCAGGACAAGTAGTTGCCAGAGTACTTGGAAGTGGTAACTATAATAATGGTATGGATGAAGAAAATATCTCATACCTTGCGAATATTAAAGATGCAGAAAGCACTGTTAATATTCCGACATATATTCAGAAGGAAATTTTGAAAAGCGGTTCTACAATAGGAGCGAGAACTAACAGCGACTGGCTTGGACAGTTTGACTATACCGATATGTCAGGCTGGATGTATACTGCCAATCATAAATTGCCGGATGTAGGTATGAGTGAATATGAAGTTACAGACGGAAGTGTAATTCGGTTACAGTTTACAGTATACGGTTACGGTGGTGACCTTGGTTTTAGTTTTGAATTACCCTATATCGAAGTCGCTAACAAAGACAGGCTTACAGCAAAGGTTGCCGAAATTAATAGTAATCCGGATAAAGGAGTAATTTTAGCTAATCAAAGTGTAAAATCTGCCTACGACGCTGCTTATGAACAGTTAAAAGATATGGAAAGCAGTCAAACAAATATTGATGACGCTTTAAAACAATTAGAAGCTGCTCTTGAGGGGCAAGTAGATGTAATAATAACTGATAAAACTGTATTACAAACAGCAGTTAATACTGCTGAAGTAAATAAAGATTCAGTAAAAATAAGCTCTAATGGCAAAGATGTGGAACCTATAGAGTATTGGGTTACTCAAGCCGAGTTTGACGCTTATACAAATATCATTGTTTCTGCACAACAGCTTATTGCAGATCAAGCAGTAATTCAAGATACTATCGATGCTAAAGTTTTGGCACTAAATCAAGCAACAGATTCATTTAATGCAGTAAAAAAAGAAGGATTAAAAAATGCTGTACCTACAGTAAATGAAGTGAAATTCACTATTGCACCAAAGACCGTTACATTCAAGCTTTTTGATGCTAACAATCAGGAAGTAAATATCGGAACTGGTGTTGTAGGTACGTATAAAGTATATACAGCAAATTTACAAGCCGGTGATTACCGTTATGAAGGTTTTGACAGCAGCGAGAAAAGTGTTGGTGGTGGTAAACTAACTGTTACAACTGAACCAAAGCAGGAATATCAGTTCCGTCAGCTTAATTTTAAGGCAACCAACACAAACTGGAAAGTCGGAAATGACTATACCATTAAAGTAGGCCTGGATAGCTACGACGACACGTCATTAAAGTTTGGTGATGAACTGTCAAGTGGTCACATACCTGTATTAGGTCTCACAGGAAAAACATACTTTTACTCTTTTGAACCTATTTCAACACACAAGGAATACACAGCTCTAAAAAATAGTATTACAGTAACAATTGCAGGATCGGCACAATCAATTAGCGGGTCCATTCCTTTTTCAGGGAATGTAACATTCACAGTACCTCTGGAAGCGGAATTGTTTTTAGGACGAAAAATTAAACATTTCATTTCATTTGAAGAAATTAAGCCTGAAGGTGAAGCGACTGTAAATAGTAATGGAACAAAAACATTTTCGTACAAGCTTGCTAACAATGGGCAATATAACTACCGTGTTAGCCAAGAAGGAAAACTTACAAATACAGGTATATTTACAGCCAACGCACAAAATGCTGCCTTGGAAGTCACACAAAAGCAGCTGGATATTTTATCACCGAGAGCAGTCTTAAATAAAGGTACACATTTCGAGGGGAATATTTATCTAAATATCAACGAACAAAACCATTTAAAATTAAGTCAAGGCGATAACTTTAAATTGCTTCCTCTTCGTAGTTGGCAAGCTCTAATAGATGGCATTACGAACTACTTCTTCGAGCCTGATTTTAACTATGAAATCATTACAGGTAATGACGTAGTTGAAATTGAGCCTGGAAAACCAGGGAGCTATGCCATAGTAAAAGCAATAAAAAATGGGACAGCTATTGTAAAAGTTACGTACGATGCTCTGAAGGTTAATGGTTCAACAGATATTAAAGCGGCAGATGATGCGTATAGCGCCATTTGGCCAGAAAATGTCGGTGTATTCGTAGTAACTGTTGGTCAAGGTAAAACAGGTATTTCAACAGGAATTGAAAGTAATAAAGAACGTAATCAAAAGGCAAATGAAAAAAAGGTAAATAACCTTCAAAACGGCATTTATGATGCAGATATTGATAGTGTTTACTATGTTAAAGGTGAGCCGGGAGCGTTTTTCAAATTTACGCCAACTGCCAATAGTACAGTAAGTATTTTACGCCCTGAAATTAATCATGCAGCAGGTACTGTTTCTTATGGCAATGCTGAATTTTCAACAGAAAATATAACGTTAAACGAAGATGGTTCTTATACGGTATTACTAACTGAAGGACGTAATATAGTTAAAGTTGAGAAGGACGGTAAGGCTGAATATCATGTAATGACTGCGCGTCCGCTTGACATAACAATTGAGAATGTTACAAATCCTAATGGGGAAATTGCAGCAGGAGATAAAGTGAAAGTTACATTTAAAGGTATTTCTTTCCCGGCCAACAAATTATCAGGAATATATAATTTCCGTGGTCAATTAAAATACCTAGGTGGAAATAATCATACATCCATTGTTGGTCAAGCAGTTCAATATAATATGACAACAATTGGAAACAGTATAACTTTTACAATTCCAGAAGACTATGAGGGCGAATACAGTTTGCATGATGGTCATATCCAATTAAGCTTTTTCGGAAGTCCTATCGGTGACCATCGAAATATTAACCCAACTGTAGGGGCAAATCCTAACTTTGCTGCTTCCGAAATAGAGGCATACTACGGCATTTTCCCGAAAATTACAATTATCGATGGTCCTGTTGATAAAACCAAACTACAGACATCGATTATTGAGGCTGGAGTAAATAAAGATTCCGTAAAAATAAGCAATGATGGAAAAGATATAGATCCAACAGAATATTGGGTAACGCAAGCGGAAGTAGATACTTATACAAATATCATTGTCTCAGCACAACAACTACTTGCAGATGAGAATAAAACACAAGTTGCAATCGATGCAAAAGTATTAGCATTAAACCAATCCACGGAAACATTTAATCAAGCGAAAAAATTAGGTGCAAAATCTAAAGTAATTATACCAACTCAACAGGCTTACAATACTGTTGGAAAATACATGATAGATAAATTACCGAATCCTAAATTCGGCAGTGAATGGTGGATTATTACTTTAGCTCGTGGTGGATATGAAGTTCCTGAATCCTATTACAACACTTATTACAATAATGTAGTGGACTATGTCATTTCAAAAAATGGCGACTTAGATCAAAGGAAATACACAGAGTATTCACGTCTAATCATTGCTCTTACCGCTATTGGAAAAGATCCTTCAAATGTCGGCGGCTATAATTTAATTGAAAAACTGTCAGATTACGATAAAGTCGTTTGGCAAGGTGTAAATGGTGCCTATTTTGCATTAATTGCGCTGGATACTTGGGGATTCGACTTACCAAATTCAGCAACTACTACACGTGAGAAACTGATTGATTTTATTTTAGATAAACAACTAGCAGACAAAGGCTGGGCTCTATCAGGAACTAAGGCAGATCCTGATATGACAGGGATGGCTATCCAATCGTTAGCGCCATATTACAACAGTAACCCACAAGTAAAAGAATCTGTTGATCATGCATTAGCTACATTATCTGCTATTCAAGAGGAAAATGGCGGCTATAAATCATGGAATACAGAAAATGCTGAAAGTGCAGCGCAAGTTATCACAGCACTAGCTAGCTTAGGAATAGATGCAAATCAAGACCCTCGTTTTAATAAGGTCATCTCGAATATTATGACCTACTACAGTAAAGAAGATGGTGGCTTTAAACATGTTCTGACTGAAACGAAAGCGAATGGTATGGCAACTGAACAGGTAGGATATACATTAGCTGCCTATCATCGCTTGTTAAACGGGCAAACAGCACTTTATGATATGACCGATACTAAGCAAAATAATCCATCAAATCCAGGAAACGGTGGAAACAATCCATCAAATCCGGGAGATGATGAAAATAATCCTTCTAAACCTGGTGACAGTGAAAATGGAAGTAAACCTGGCGCTGGAGGAGGAAATAACAGTCCAGGTGGTAATCTCGCATACGGCAAAACAACATTCCTAATTAAAATTTCCTCATCGGAAATTCCATTAAGAGCAACAACTGTTGATTTATTCCCAGGGGAAACAGTAGTTGACGTGTTAAAGCGTGTAACAGCAGAGAACGGTATTTCGTTAAGTTACCGTGAAACGCAATATGGTACTTATATTGAAGGTATAGCAGGTCTTTATGAGTTTGATCGTGGTCCATTAAGTGGATGGATGTATCGTGTAAATGGAAGCTTCCCATCATACTCTGCGGGAATTTATACGTTATCTCCCGGTGATACTGTTGAATGGCTGTACACACTGGATCTAGGAAAAGATATTGGCGGCTATGTGGATGGAATCGAAAATGGTTCAGCACCTGGTGCCACTCCTGGTGGAGGAGCAGAGTGTAAGGACGAAACAAAGGATTGTAAAGAAAAAAATAAATGTACAGATGAAGATAAACAATGTACAGAAGAACCAAGCAAGGATGAAGACAGTGAGGAAGAAAGCAAAGAGAATACAAAAGCTGAAATAACAGTTGAAGATGGCAGTGACAAAGCATTTATTACAGCTGAGAATATTCAGAAATACCTTGAAAATGATATGCAAACACTTGTCATTAAAATTAATGGCAAAAATTTAGAACTCCCAACGTCTTCATTAAAAAGCATTATTCTTGCAGAAGATGAAAAATTAGTTGCCTCTATTGTTTCAAGTACTGAGAGCAAAGAATTTACGGTGAATTTTGGAGTTGAGACTTCACAAGGACAAATAAAGCCTATTTCTCTGGGCAAAGAATATGTGAAAGTAACGCTACCAGCTGATGAGGTGAAACCAAATACTGTTGTTCTACAGCTTATTGATGGCGAGTATAAGCCTGTTCCACATAAAGTGATTAACGGCGAAATTGTATTATTTACAAAAATAAGCGGTACATTTGTCATTATTGAAAAGCAAGTTACTTTTAAAGATATAGAAAAGCTTGCAAATAAAGATGAAATAGAGTTTTTAGCCAGCCGTCTTATAATTCAAGGTAAAACTCCGGAGACGTTTGAACCAAACAAGCCAATAACACGTGCACAATTTGCCGCATTAGTTAGCCGGGCGCTGGGATTACAAACATCAGGAGAAAATCCGTTTAATGATACATCGGGCAAATGGTATGAGAAAGATATCCAAGCACTGTTTGAGGCCGGCATTACGAAAGGTACAACTGCTTCCACATTTAATCCGGAAGCGCCAATTACACGTCAGCAGGCAGCCGCATTTACAGGACGTATCCTTGAATATCTAAATGTAATGGCTAAGGAAAATGGTGACATTCATTTCAAAGATGCTAATAGAATCAGCGCTGAATATTTACGTTATATTGAGCTATTAAGCAGCCTCGATATTATGACAGGTAAAGAAGACGGAACATTTGATCCAAGAGAAAGTTTAACGAGATCGCAAACAGCAAAAATCCTGAAACGTGCGTTAACTATAGCAGACATGATGTAATTTCAAACTAACCCAATAGCACTTTGCTTTTGGGTTAGTATCTTTTAACTAGAATTGGGGATATCTAAATGAAGCAAAAATTAACGATGTTTATTATGCTACTACTTGCTGTTTTATTAATAGTTACACCCGTTTCTGCACAAAGTATTTCAACAATAGATGCTTATAAAACGACGGGTGATTATATTGTAAAACAAGCACCAAGTCCTAAGTTCGGTGATGAATGGTTTATTATTGCACTTGCTCGCGGTGAATATAATGTTCCAAAAAATTATTATGAAACGTATTATGAAAACGTTCTAAAACATATTCAGTCCATGAAAGGTGAATTACACAATCGTAAATATACGGAGTATTCACGTCTAATAATTGCTCTTACTTCAATTGGAAAAGATCCAACTAATGTAGGAGGATATAATTTAGTTGAAAAATTGGGGGATTTCGATAAAGTCATTTGGCAAGGTCCGAATGGTGCCTATTTTGCATTAATTGCGTTAGACACTTGGAACTTTGAACTTCCAAAAAGTGCTACGACTACAAGAGAAAAATTAGTAGATCATATTTTATCAAAGCAATTAGCTGATGGTGGATGGGACTTATCCGGAATGAAAGCAGATCCTGATATGACTGCAATGGCCGTGCAGGCACTGTCTACCTATAAAGATCGACCAAATGTAGAAAAATCAATAAATCGAGCGTTAGATACTTTACAAAAAATACAGGACGTTAATGGTGGTTATAAAAGCTGGGGAACATCCAACTCGGAAAGTGTAGCTCAAGTTATTACTGCATTATCCAGTATAGATATAGATTCAAAAGAGGATGCACGATTCTCTAAAGCATTCAATAGCTTTTTTACTTTCTACAATGCTAAAGATGGTGGGTTCAAGCATGTATTGACTGAAACAGCTTCTAACGGTATGGCAACAGAGCAGGCTTCCTATACACTGGCAGCCTATAATCGACTTTTGGCAGGAAAAACAAAATTATATGACATGTCGGATACAAAGAAAAATAAGCCTTCAACACCTGTTGAGCAAGAGAAACCAATTATAGCTCCTACTAAATTAAGCTTTAAAGATATTCAATCACATTGGGCAAAGGGTGATATTGAAGCTGCGGTAGCTAAAGGCTTATTAAAAGGATATGAGGATAATACGTTTAAGCCAAATAATCATTTAACACGTGTCCAAGCTGTATCCATTTTAGTTCGTTCATTAAACTTGACGAGTACACAACAAGCGCCATTTACAGATATAGACCGTTATAGTGAAATTACGAAAAAAGAAATCGCAGCAGCGTATGAGGCAAAACTATTAACCGTCAATTCAGGTGAATTTTTACCATCGGCACCTATAACACGTGAGGAATTATCGATTATGCTTTATCGTGCCTATACGTCTATAAATGGTCAAGCTTATATACCGAGCAAGGTAGTACCATTAAACGATATTAACAAGCTTTCGAATGAGTCAAAAAATGCGATTGCTTTATTATATGATTTTAATATTGCACAAGGTTCTAATGGAGCGTTTCAACCATTCAATTCATTAACAAGAGCGCATGCCGCAAAAATGTTTATTAACTTTTTAAAGGTAGTGGATAAATAATGAAAAGAACAATTCGCTTACTAACAGTTGTTATCTTCGTTTTTTTATTAGCGGCGTGTAATATTCAATCAGTCGAACAATATGAACAAATGAAAGAACAAGAGCGAAGTTTAGATTCAAAGTCTAAAATAGGCCAAGAACAAACAGTAAATCAGGAAATAAAAGATTCAGAAAAAAATCATGAAAATATAAAAGAAGATAAATCAGAATCAGATAATGAAGAAGCTAGCCCTCCAAAAAAAGAGGAAACTTCAGAAATAAATAATAAGAAACAACCAATAGAAAACCAGGAAAAGAAAGTGGAAGCTAAAGAAGAAGCAAAGGACTCGATAAAGTCAGAGCGGCAGCCTCACAAAGAATTACCGCCAAAAGAGGAGACTTCCAATAAAAAAACTGCTACTGATAATCAGAAAGTAGAAAAGCCGAAGCAGGTTCCTGTCGAAAAAAGTGAACTTCTAGCTGAAAAAAAGAAAACTGTTACAATTGCAATTCGCGTAGACACTTTGCTTAAAAATTGGGATAAGTTAGATCCAGCACTACAAAGTGATAAATATGTACCTAAAAACGGAGTCATATTAAAGCCGACAACGTACGAGCTATTATCTGAAAAAGATACCGTTTGGGACGTTCTACAACGTGCAACGAAAGAACATAAAATTCAACTTGAATATCAAGGGGCAAACGAAAATATTTATAACAGTGTTTATATAGAGGGAATTAATCATCTATATGAATTTAGCGCGGGTGAATTAAGTGGATGGATGTATAAAGTGAACGGTGTGTATCCTAATTATGGCTGTAGTCAATATGTTTTGAAAGATGGCGATGTAATAGAATGGCATTACACAGTTGATTTAGGACGCGATTTAGGACATGTCTGGAAAAGCAGCGAATGAAATCATTTGAAACTTTTCATCCACTGGTTATTTTCGCTTTTTTTGCTGCAGCTATTGGACTATCAATGTTTTTTATGCACCCGGCTTATTTAGTGATTACTATTTTCCTAGCAGTAAGCCTGAATATCGCCTTACGTAGAGGGCAGTTTTTTAAGGATTGGAAGCTATATGTTCCTTTATTTTTCCTTATGGCTATTATAAATCCATTAATTAGCCATAATGGGAAACTAGTATTGTTTTATATAAATTACAATGCCATTACAGTAGAGGCAATTGTTTACGGATTAAGCATTGCCACAATGATTGTTTCAATTATCCTATGGTTTAGCTGCTATAACGAAACGATAACTACAGATAAGTTTATTTACTTATTCGGTAAAATATCGCCGGTATTCTCTTTAACGTTATCGATTAGCTTAAGGTTAGTGCCACGTTTTCAACAGCAATTACACAAAATATCAAATGCTCAAAAGGTAATTGGCATGGATTATCGAAGTGGATCCTTATTACACCGTATTAAATGTACTCTTCGAATTATATCCATTCTAATTACTTGGGCATTGGACAATGCAATAGATACGGCAGATTCCATGAAGGCGAGAGGTTATGGTATAGGGAAGCGGACATCCTTCTCTTTATTTATTTTTGAACGTCGCGACGGAATAGTTTTGCTTTTCATTATGTTCCTTTTAATGGTGAATATTTGGGCAAGTATAATAGGTACAACAACTTTTTATTTTTATCCGACTTTTTCAATCATTCAATGGGATTTAAAAAATATCCTATTTTATTGCAGTTATTTTCTCCTGCTTGCTATCCCAATAATAATCGAGATAAAGGGGGGAATCGAATGGAAATTGTTAAAGTCGAAAATGTAAGCTTTACATATCCAAATGAGTCAAAACCCATTTTGAAAAACATTAATTTAACTGTTGAACAAGGTGAATTCATTATTCTAATTGGTCAATCTGGTTGTGGAAAAAGTACATTACTACGACATTTTAAAAGTGAACTTTCTCCTCATGGTAAGAAAGCAGGTACATTTTTTTATGATGGTAAAAGGTTGGATGAAGTTATGCCTGAAAAGGCCGCATCGGAAATTGGCTATGTCTTTCAAAACCCGGACAATCAAATTGTAACGGATAAGGTTTGGCATGAATTAGCATTCGGTTTAGAAAGCTTGGGAGTAGATAAACATACGATGCGTAGGAGAGTAGCGGAAATGGCTAATTTCTTTGGTATTCAGAAGTGGTTTCACCAAAAAACTTCAGAGTTATCTGGAGGACAGAAACAGCTTTTAAACTTAGCCTCAATTATGGTGATGCAACCAAAACTACTATTGTTAGACGAACCAACATCTCAGCTTGATCCGATTGCTGCTATGGAGTTTATTCAAACGTTAAACCGTTTAAATAAAGAATTAGGCATAACTATAATATTGGTTGAGCATCGTCTTGAGGAGGTCCTTCCTATTGCTGACCGTGTTTTAATAATGGAAAAGGGGGACTTATTATTTGATGGCGACCCCCGGGAAATTATCAATACATTACCCCCAAAACATGAATTGATTACAGCATTGCCAACAGCTACAAAAATGTACCACCTATTAGATGGTGAAGGACCAGTACCTCTGACGATTCGAGAAGGACGAAAATGGCTAGCAAAGAAAAAGGTCGATTTACATACTGGGAAACAGCTTCCTGTGGCCAGTGGCATTTCTAATACAATAGTTTTGGAAGCAAAAGATGTAGCTTTCCGTTATGAAAAAAATGCTACTGATATTATCCAGCACTTAAATTTACAAGTGAAAAAAGGAGAATTTCTAACTATTATCGGAGGTAATGGAACAGGGAAATCAACGGTCTTGTCATTATTGGCTGGCTTACAAAAACCATATCGAGGGAAGATTCTCCTGCACGATAAATTATTGAAAACTTATCGTAATAAAGAGCTTTATCAAAAATTTATAACATTGTTACCACAGGAACCTAAAACATTGTTTGTTCAAAAAACGGTAAAGCAAGAGTTGGAAGATACAGCAAAATATCATAATATTTTGGATGATAAAGTTGAGGAAATGATAATGCAATTTCAGCTAATTCATTTACTGCAGCGGCACCCCTATGATTTAAGTGGTGGTGAGCAGCAGAAATTAGCCCTTGCAAAGCTATTATTAATAGAGCCGGAAATATTACTGCTAGATGAGCCGACAAAAGGGCTGGATGCTTATGCAAAAGAAGAATTGGCTACTATTTTGAAAAAACTACAAGTAAATGGACTGACAATTGTTATGGTGACACATGATATTGAATTTTCTGCTCAGCATAGTAGTCGCTGTGCTTTATTATTTGATGGAAATATCGTTTCAGAGGCTGATCCGCGTACTTTTTATAGTGGAAATAACTTTTATACTACTGCTGCACACCGTATTGCTAGAGGAATAATGAATGAAGTAATTGTTTGTGACGATTTGGTGATATTATGCAAAAAAGATTAAGTCTCATAATTTCTTTAGTTATCATTTTTATATTCATCCCTCTCACTTTATACGCCGGCATTGTACTGTTTAATGATAGAAAATATTATTTTATATCAATCATGATAATAATTTTAGCATCGATTCCATTTTTCCTTTCGTTTGAGAGAAGGAAGCCACAGCCTAGAGAGATATTGATAATAGCAGTTATGTCAGCCATTTCTGTCACAGGGCGTGCATTATTTGTTATTACACCGGGTTTTAAGCCTGTTGCAGCAATTGCAGCAATAACAGGTTTTTCACTTGGAGCTGAGGCAGGTTTTTTAACAGGTGCTATATCTGCTCTTGTATCCAATATGTTCTTTGGTCAAGGACCTTGGACTCCTTTTCAAATGTTTATGTGGGGAATGATTGGTTTTATTGGCGGACTATTAGGAAGGACAGGAATTATGCATAAAAAAATACCACTTATATTATTTGGGATTTTTGCGGGCATCCTATTTTCGTTTGGCATGGATATTTGGGGGACGATGTCTTTATATGGAGTGTTTAGCATGGAAGCTTATATAGTTGCTCTGACGTCAGCAGTTCCATTTACGATTGTTTATGCAGTGTCCAACGTAATTTTTTTATTAATACTTGCAAGGCCAATTCGTGAAAAGTTGGAGCGGATTAATAATAAATACGGGACATTTCAGTAAAAGGTATAGGGCAAGTGAAATTCGGTATAAGGAAAAAAGTTCAATTTCTTCTCTGTTAGACTGTAGACGAACTCGTATAAATTCGAGTTTGCTTACAGTCTTTTTTAATTAAATATAGGTTGAAAAATACCTAAGTGAAAAGTATATAATAATACAGTATAAATATAGTCAAGTTAAAATAACGACAAATTTATGAAGTTTTAATCGATTCACAAAAATTTTATACTAAAGAAGAATGTTGGTATTTGAGAAACAATCACTTTTATGGCATGCTATATAATGGCATTGAGAAATATTCTCTATTAGTTAATTACATATTATGAAGAAAAGGAGGAGAATTCGTATGAAAAAAAACTTCTTCATGATTTTTGCGGCGCTTTTTTTGGTAGCGTTTACTTTGCCAAACACTTCATTTGCTGCAATTGCCGATGGGACTTACGAAGTGAACTATCAAGTAAATAAACCTGGCAGCAATTCGGCTTCCATGGCTAATGATTATTTTTTAAAGCCTGCCAAGTTAATTGTAAATAACGGTAAGATGACAATGCAGCTTACGATAAAAAACAGTAGCTGGGTTACAGAGTTTAAACCTCCGGGCGGGGCAAAAGTAATTAGTACAAATGAGTCTGCAGGTCAACGTACTGTTCAGTTTCCAGTGTCGAATGCAAATTTAGTAACAATCGCCATGAAAATAGATATTGATGATATTGATTACCACCATGCCTATAGTGTGGATTTTGTATTCAACAGTTCAGGTTTACCAGAAGCAAAAGTGGACGAGCCTAAAGCGCAGGTAAAGCCAGTAAAAGAGGAAACAAATCAAGCAACATCTGCTAAGGAGTCAACAACACAATCGTCAGGAAGTAATACTTCTTCAAATAAAACAGCACCATCAACTGAACCACAAAAAACAGAATCATCAACAGAGCAAGCAACTACAGAAGCAAATACAGATGATTCTACAAAGACAGATGAAGAAAATGCATCTGAAATGGCGCAAGCTGAAAATTCAGAGGTAGTAGAAAATCCGGAGACGAGCGATGAATTACCGCTTGTGGCGATGATGTTATTCATCGTAGCGGCGATTGTATTTATTCGCACAAAACAAACAAAAACAAGATAGAAAATTGGAGGAAATGAAAATGGTTAAAAAATCAAAAGCAACAAAAGCGGTCTTGGCATCGCTATTAGCAACATCTGCAATTGTACCAGCAATGGCAGTATCTGCTGAAGTAGGTGGGGAAACGACTCGTACGGGTGAAGCAACAACTACTGCAGCGGCAAAGACGATTGATTTTAAAGTAGATGCCCCTGAATCTTTACAGCGCTTTATTCCTACTACAGGTAAATTAGTTGAGCGAAATGGTCAGCAATTTATTAATCTGGAATTATCTGACGCAGTATTAGGTATGGTAAATAGCGTAACAGTAGCGGGTCAACCAGCAATGGCTGAATTTAACGGAAAAAAACATATTAATATTCCAGTAACAGCTGATTATGCGCCAGTGGAAGTAACTTTAAATATGACAATTACTTTCGTTGGTAAAGATCCGGTAGATTATAAAGTTACATTAACTCCAGATGCAAAATCAATAAAAGAAGCAACAGAAACAACTAAACCCGTTGAAGAAGCAAAAGAAGAAAAAATCTTCAAAGTAGGTAAAACATTCGATTCAGTAGCAGACGGTACTTATGATATTAAGTGGGATGCTTATAAAGATAAAGTAGGAAACTACAAAGCAATTACAAGCCATTTTTCACCTGATGCAAAATTAATCGTAAAAGATGGCAAATATTCAGTACAGCTAACTATTACTGAAGATTCAAAAGCAATGGTACCGGATGTAACAATTGCGGGTAAAAATGTTGTTGCAAAAGATGGCATCGTTACTTTAGAAATTCCATCAATCAGTGATTTACATGAAGCTTCAGTACACGTTGTTGTACCTGCAATGAATATGGATAAACCTTATCCATTTGGCTTCGCTATTGAAACGGCTAACTTAGAATTACCAAAAGCAGAAGCTGCACCAGCACCAGCTCCGGTTGAAGCAACAAAAATGCCTGTTACTGTATTTAAAGATGGAACAAAAGAACAATCAATTATGCAAGGCACATATTTAGCTAATGAAGTAATGGTTACTTCTACTGAGGGCGGATACGATGTTGATGTAACATTCCCACAAGGTCAATGGTTAAATGACTTCAAAGTTGAAGGTGCGACAGTAGCATTGAAATCAGAAGAAACTGTAGGGAAAAATACAGTTCAAATTTACACGATCTCATTAAAAGATATTAATGAGATTTATAATGCAACTGTTGATTTAACAGTTGATGCTGCTGGTGTAAAATATGATTCAGTTCATAAAGTACAATTACAATTCGGTGAAAAGAAACCAGTTCCTGTAGCAGCTCCATTTAAAGATATTGCTAACAACGGAAACAAAGATGCAATCGTTAATCTATTCAACAAAGGTATTTTCATCGCTGCAGACAACTTTAATCCAGGCAATAACGTTACACGTGCTCAGTTCGCTTTAATGTTAAACCGTGCATTAAAATTAGATGTACCAGCAAAAGCGGCGTTCACAGATATCGTGAAATATGGTGACGAAGCGAAAAAAGCGATTAACGCTTTAAATGGTTATGGCATCATCAATGGTAAAACAGCTACTACATTCGCACCTGCACAAGATGTGACTCGTAAACAAGCTGCATTAATGATCTACCGTTTATTAGAGAAGAATGGTTATACTGCAACTGGCGATACAGCTAAATTCTCTGATATGCCAAAAGAAGTGGAAGCTTCAAAAGCAATTTCTGAATTAAATAAATTAGGTATTATTTCTGGTTTTGAAGGTAAGTTTAATCCAGAAAACAAATTAACTCGTTCACAAATGGCTAAAATTTTAAACAATACTTTAACAGTTGTTGAAGGTTTAAAAAAATAATTAAATGAACTGCAGACGGTTTGAGTAACGGATTTTAAAAAAGCCATCAGCAAATAGTTATAGTAGGTAGGGTTGTGTTAAAAGTGTTACTTTTAGCGCAGCCCCAATCCTATTTTTACGAAAAATATTTATAAGATGACGCTTAAATTGAAGTAAAATTCCATCTATGTTGGAGATGAAATTTTACTTCAGTTTAAACACTAGGAGGAAAAATAAATGAAAAAGTGGCTTATCGGACTCGCACTAAGTGGTGCTGTACTTGCGGGTTGCGGAGATGGAGAGAAACAAACAGAAAACGCCGAAACAGTGGCAGAAAATACGGCTTCAGGCCAAGCGTCTGCTATAGAAGAAGAGCATCGAATTATTGCGGGAACAGTGGTAATCGCGCAAATTCTGGATCGATTAAATCTTAATGCTGTAGCGATTCCCGATACGGTTAAGGAATTGCCCTCGCGTTTTGATGGACTGCCTGACATTGGAAATGCGATGGACCCTGACGCAGAAATTATTAAGTCACTTAATCCTACTGAGGTATTGTCAGTTTCAACATTGGAATATGATTTAAAGGATAAATTTGAACAATTAAAAATTCCTGTAGATTTTGTGGATCTAACAAGTATTGAAGCAATGATGGATGAGATAACGGTACTTGGAGAGCGCTACAATCGTGTAGAAGAAGCGAAACTATTAAATGATGAGTTACAGACGGAAATTGATGCAGTAAAAGTAGCTGCAAGTGATAAAGAAAAACCACGTGTCTTGATTTTACTAGGTGTACCAGGCAGTTATTTAGTAGCAACAGAAAATTCGTACGCGGGCGACTTAGTTCGTTTAGCCGGCGGGGAAAATGTAATGGCCGGTCAGGATGCAGAATATTTGCCTTCTAACACTGAATATTTATATTCTTCAAATCCTGATATAATTTTACGTTTAGCTCACGGCATGCCAGATGAAGTAATAAAAATGTTTGATGAAGAATTTGTGAAAAATGATGTTTGGAAACATTTTAATGCAGTGAAAAATGGACAAGTATTTGATCTAGAAGAAGAGTTATTCGGTACGACAGCAGCATTGAATGTACCAGATGCACTTCATCAATTGGAGAAAATTTTCTATCAATAACAATGTGAAAAAGCAAAGCCTTGAGGGAGGTTTTGCTGTTTCCTTACATAAAGGGTGTTTGCTGTGACAAAAAAAATCATTAGCTTTATAGCTGTTGCTGTTTTATTAATCATAACTGTTATTTATGCCGCGACAACTGGCAGTATCCAAATGTCATTTATTGAATTTATAACAAATTTTTTTAATCCAGATAATGCAGATATGGCTGCCATTAAAGACTTGCGCTTTCCACGAATTATCGTTGCATTATTTGCTGGAGCAGCGTTATCAGTTGCGGGCGTATTGCTGCAGGCCATTATGAGAAATCCATTAGCCGATGCAGGATTTATTGGAATTTCCGCCGGGGCAGCATTTACTAAACTATTTATTGTTAGCTTCGTACCAACACTATTTTTCTTCACGCCTATCGCGGCATTTATCGGTGGTGCGCTAGCTTGTTTCTTCGTTTTTTTACTTTCATGGAAATCAGGATTGAATCCATTAAAATTAATATTGGTCGGCATTGCGATTAATGCAATGTTTTCTGGTCTTACAGAAGCAATGATTAGCTTTGGTGCTTCTGCATCAGGATCGATTACATCTAATTTATCATTTAAAACTTGGGATGACGTATCGTTAATCGTAACATACGGCTCAATCGGACTTATTTTGGCAATAATTTTATATGCTTCCTGTAATGTCCTCGTGCTATCTGATAAAACAGCTAAAAGTGTGGGCTTTAACGTAACGGCTGCAAGAATAGTTATCGCCGCTGTTGCCGTTCTATTGGCGGCGGCTTCGGTTGTCGTAGCAGGTGTCATTTCTTTTGTCGGAATATTAGTGCCACATATTGCGCGCCGACTTGTTGGTTATGATCATAAAGTGCTGATTCCTTTTACAGCACTATTAGGAGCATTTATTATATTATTAGCAGACACGTTAGGTCGTACGATGTTTAGCCCGATGGAAGTGCCGGCTTCGACAATTATGGCGATTATCGGTGGTCCGTTCCTCATATTTTTACTTAGAAAAGAGTGACAAAATGGAAATTAAACAAGTAGTCGTTTCGCATGATGGTAAGGCGCGGCATTTAAATGAAGTATCCACAGTCATTCCGAAAGGGAAAGTAACGACAATAATTGGTCCAAATGGTTGTGGGAAGTCGACATTATTAAGTGTAATGTCACGAAACAAGGTTCCGCTCGAAGGGAAAGCTACTCTTGAAAACCGAGATTTAGTCGAATATAAACCGAAAGAATTCGCAAAAAAGTTTGCGATTGTTTATCAGCAAAATGATATTCCGGCAGATTTAACTGTGGAGAAGCTTGTCATGTATGGTCGCATGCCACATAATTCCCTATTTAAAAAGAAGACTAATGAAGATGAAGAGGCAGTAACATGGGCATTGCAATGTACGAATTTACTTGGTAAACGGCATAATGATTTATCTGCCCTATCAGGTGGGGAGCGTCAACGAGTATGGATTGCGATGGCACTTGCTCAGCAATCTGAAATACTGTGCCTGGATGAGCCGACAACGTATTTGGATATTTATTATCAACTTGAACTGTTAGAGCTTGTAAAGCAATTAAATGAACAATATGGTTTAACGATTGTCATGGTTCTTCATGATATTAATCAGGCAATTCGGTACAGTGACCATGTTATTCTAATGAAAGCCGGAAAAATCATTGCAGAAGGCCTTCCACGCGATGTCATTACAAAGGAAGTCATTAAGGAAGTATACGGTGTCAATTCCGTGTTTCATGAAGATGAAAAACTGGGACTTTATATGATGCCGTTAAGCATATGATTATGCGACAATGGATTCGTGTATTGAGCGCAGTTGTAATGATTGTTTGTGCAGTTATCGTTGTTCGGCATTACTTAGGATATAGTGAAGTAAACGAAAAGCTAGAACAGGCACAGCAAACAATGGAACTAGGTGAGCTTAAGGAACTTCAGCAACAAAATAATAATATCATCGGGTGGCTTACATTGGAAAATACCCGATTAAATAATCCTGTATTACAAACGGATAATAATGAATTTTACTTAAAGCATAATTATTTAGATGAAAAAAGTCGTGGTGGAAGTATTTTTGCTGATTTCCGAAATGATGTAATGGAAGATCGGCATACGATTTTTTATGGGCATGTTTTACGTAATGGTACGATGTTTGGCGATTTAACGAAGTTTAACGAGCAAGCTTATGCAGTAGAGCATGCTGTTTTTTATTATGAGACAGATGCCAATCGCTATGCTCTGCATGTATTTGCTGCATATGAAACGACAACAGATTTTTATTATATCGAAACGCAATTTACGAATGATACATTTGACCAGTTCTTATTAGATATTCAACAAAAATCTTCAATAAAAATGCCAGTCGAAGTAGCAAATTCTGATAAAATCGCGACTTTTTCGACTTGTACGACATCCCCTGACGACAAAGAACGATTTGTTGTTCATACAAAGGTAGTCGAACTAGAAAAATAAGAGGTGAATCAATATGAAAAACAGAAAAAAAATAATGTTTGCTTTGCTTGCAGTAGGATTATTGTCTGCATGTGGCACAAAAGAGGAAAATCCAGTAACAGAGCCTGTAGAACAGCAAGAAATTAAAATAGATGTAGCTGACGAGGCAGAGCAGTATAAATCACTAGTATTGGGGCAAACGGACAGCTTCACAGCAGATACCGAGCTTCTTGCCACATATGTGAAAGAAGGGAAGCTGGAAGAAGCACAAAAGCTATATCCTTTAGTAACAATGTACTATGAACGAATGCAGCCTCTTGCGTCAAATTTTCAGGAGCTTGACGTGAAAATTAATAGTGAAGTAGAAGAGGGAAAAGAAGCGGAGGCATCGGGCTTCCAAAGTTTGGCCCATGGATTATTTGTAGAGAAAAAAACTGCAGGCTATGAGGGAGTTGCCGATGAGCTTGTTGAAAATGTGAAGGCATTACAGTCAGAGCTTCCTACGATGGATGTTTCCGAAAATAATGTGTTAGCTTCAGCTATAACGATGTTCAACACGATGGCAACGAACCGTTTGTCTGCACAAAGCATTTCTAATAATGAAGTATACGCTGTCAAAGCACAGACAGAAGCTGCGGAAGATTTATTGGAGATATTTATTCCCCGCGTCTCGACAGAAAGTGCTGAAACTACATCAGAAGCTTTGAAAGAATTAAATGAAATTGTCGCTTATTATGAAGTAGGAAAAGAAGACTATGTGAACTATAGCTTCTTTACAGCAAAACAAAAAGAAGAGCTGAAAACAGCTGTTCAGCGTGTAGGCTCTGCATTACAGGAAATGAATGATTCATTGAAATAAATGTTCGAATGTAACAGAGAACAATACAAAAAAGCAGTACAAATTTTTTAAGTTAGGTAAAAATTTGTACTGCTTTTTTTGTATGGAGTATAGATTATGTCCAGGCTCTTTTTAGTTTAAAGCTGCATGCTTTATATATTGTTTTGCCGCTTGAGGTATATCTTTATATGAGATTTCATTAATTGTTTGAAGTGTTTGAGCATCGAATGCCAATGTGAATACTTCCGTATTTTTATTTTGCACCGGTCTGAACCATTTCAATGTGACATCATTTAAAGCTTCTACATGCTGGAGCTCATTTAATAAATTGTAACTGTCTTTTAACAATGTAGTTTCATGTAAAAATTCAGTTGCCTGAAGTGAAATGGTAACATTATGTTTATCATCCATTGGTGTGATTTCAATATTAAGTATAATATTTTCAATAAATTGTTGGAGCACAATTTCAGATATGGCAAGCATCGTTTGGAGCTTCAACTGTTCCGGAGAAACAGCAGCTTGGGCCTCTTCAATCGATTCTAGATGTTCCAAATTGTTTTTTTTCATAATATATTGTACTGAAATGACACAGACGAAAATAAGTAAAAATATTAGCATGAATTTCAGCATTTTATTTAAAATAAGGATGACCTCCTATGGACTTTGACCAAATTTCTATTATATATAGTCATTATGCCATAGAAAAATGCAAAAAAGGACTGACAAATGTGACAGTCCTTTTACGGTTAAGTATTTTGTTCTTCATGAGGAATTGTAGCAACAAATTCGTCGAAGTATAAAAATGATTCATCCTCTAGCTGCTTAATCTTTTGTTCATTTAATCCAACAGATAATGGTCCAGAAAAAATTTCGCCCCACCAAGTTTCAGTCATAATCATTTATATAGCCTCCTTGTACGATTGTTTTACAGTAGTATTATGTCTGTTTAATTAATTACTTATGAATTTCCCACTTAGACTTTCCAGTAAACATTTTTCAGGAAATTGATATTACCTCCTTACATAACTTCCTTGCTAATATTTGAAGGAATTAATTTTAACTTTGTAGTAGTTATTACTATAGTTAATATGTGTGAACAGCTATAATTTATGCATACATTTCTTTTTGAAAGGATGATAAAAAATGAATTTTACTGCACAAGATGTAGAACAAATGATTGAAGATCAACGCTCGTTTTATTTTACCGGCGCCACAAAAAACATAGAATATCGTAAAGAACACCTCATATTATTAAAGGAAACAATAAAAAAATATGAGGAACAAGTAATAGAAGCATTAGCACTGGATTTAAGAAAAAGTGAATTTGAGGCGTATTCCACTGAAATCGGAATTGTCTATGATAGTATTTCCTATTTCTTGAAAAATATAGATGGCTGGATGGAACCAGAGCCTGTGAAAACACCCATACATTTCCAACCCGCCAAAAGTTACATTGTCCGTGAACCATATGGGGTTACATTAATTATTGGACCTTTCAATTATCCTTTTCAATTAATTATGGAGCCATTAATCGGGGCGATTATCGGAGGCAATACAGCGATTGTCAAACCATCTGAAACTGCCGTTCATACTGCAATTATGGTAAAGAAAATTTTAGAGGAAGTTTTCCCACCTCATTATGTTCGTGTTGTGGAAGGTGAAAGAGAGGAAGTTACTGCCCTGATTCATGCGCCATTTGACTATATTTTCTTTACGGGTAGTGTAGCTGTTGGGAAAGTAGTAGCAAAGGCTGCTGCAGAGCGTCTAACACCTATTGCATTGGAACTTGGAGGCAAGAGCCCTGCCATAGTAGATCAAACCGCTAATTTAGACGTGGCGGCAAAACGTATTGTTTGGGGGAAATTTAATAATACAGGGCAAACATGTGTAGCACCTGATTATTTGCTTGTTCACTCTTCAGTAGCTAAAAAGTTTACACGTTTACTTAAGAAAACGATTCGTGAATTCTTTGGAGATGATGCACAGCAAAGTCCGGACTATGGGCGAATAATCAATGAGCGCCAATTTGACCGTCTACAAACTATATTGGATAACGAACGTGATACGGTAACATTTGGTGGTCGAACGGATCGAGAAGATCTATATATGGAGCCTACAGTGTTGGAAAATATTACGTGGGATCGTCCATCAATGGAAGATGAGCTATTTGGACCAATATTACCGATTTTGACTTACGAGCAATTACCAAAAGCGATTCATGAAATACGCCAATTGCCTAAGCCATTAAGTGCCTATCTGTTTTCCGAAAATGAAAAGGCAATCGCTTATTTCCTACAGGAGCTGCCATTTGGCGGAGGCTGTATAAATGATGTTATTACACATGTAGGAAATACTCATTTACCGTTTGGAGGGGTTGGTCCTTCAGGCGTAAAATCCTATCATGGAAAGGCAAGCTTCGAGAACTTTACACACCCTAAATCGATTATGCAGCGCTCTAATAAGCTGGCAAATAGTTTACTATATCCGCCGTACAAACAAAAAGTCAAACTTGTACGTACGATTATGAAGTAACAGTAGTAATGCATTTAAAGAGGCTTTCTTGAACAACGATTCAAGAAAGCCTCAATTCTAATTTTCCATTAATACTGGAAATGATAATAATATTTCTGTCCCTACGTTCAGTTGACTATTGATTTTAATTGTTCCATTGTGATCTTGAATGATTTTGTTTATGATAACCATTCCGAGACCGGTACCTGCAGTTTTCGTTGTATAAAAAGGCTCAAAAATCCGATCCAATACTTGGGGGGAAATACCGCATCCCGTATCGACTATACTAATGTATATGTCTTTCTCATCTTTGCATACTTCTACCGTAATTATTCCACCATCTGATATTGCTTCAATAGCATTTTTAAATAAATTTATAAATACTTGTTTAATTTGATTTTTATTACCTAAAATAGTCATGTGGGAATATTCATTCGAAATATTTACGGTAATGGATTTTTGTTGAAGCTCATATTGGAAAAAATTCGCTACTTCTGTTAAGGCTTCCACTAAGTTAATCGGTATAAACTGATTTGGTTGTGGTTTTGATAATACAAGGAACTCAGATAAAATCAATTCTATTCGCTCTGTTTCGCTTTGGATAAGCTTTGTATACTCATAGTATGGCGAATTGGGGTTTTCATTCATCATTTGAACATAACCGGAAATGACAGTCATGGGGTTACGTATCTCATGTGCAACCCCGGCAGCAAGTTCACCGACAAGCTTTAATTTTTCGGATTGCAAAATTAGATTTTCATTTTCCTTAATATATGAAATGTCCCGTGAAATTACAGATGACGCTATTATTTCGCCGTGTGGACTTAAAATCGGAGACAAAGAGATTTGGGCATCAAACACCGTACCATCTTTTTTCATATCAATTGATTCAAATAAATGGAAGCTTTGTCTCTGTTTCAGCATGTTTATCCGCTTTTTGGCCTCTTCTTTATGTTCTGGAGGAACAAGGGGCAATTTCCTTCCGATTGCTTCATCCTTTGTCCAGCCATATAATTTTTCAAATGCAGGATTCACCGCAATCACACGATCTTCCAAATCAAATACCGCAATTGCATCATTAGCCTGCTCGAAAAACAAATGTAAATACGCATGTTTGGAATTCAAATAATATTCACGGTCAATTGCACTTTTCTCTAACTTTAACCAAATATTTTTAATAAAGTAACTTTGACCAATACTCATGATACAAACTGCAATTAAAAAACCGAGAAGTAAAAGATAACCATCCGATTTAAAACTTAGATATGGAATCATCGATAACTTATCCAAAATAAAAATCTCAATGAACACTAGAGCAATGTTGATGAAAGTAATAATAAATGAACGGTAAATTGTTAATATCGCTATAAGCCAGATAAAAGTATAAAACGAAAGTATAGTTACATTTTGATAGTTAAAAAGGAAAACGATCATATGCCAGGTACAAATCAAAATAATTTGAAGTACTTTTGGCGGCGTTTTCACATAATACAAGGCAAAAAGTATAAGACAACTTCCAATACTAATACCTAAAAAATAATAAGGTTGATTGAACAGCTGTGAAACAATGACTGTGGTAAAAATAAGCGTCGAGAAAAAATAAGTAATAACCATAAGCAAGTTGCGCTTATTCAGAATTTCATTTTGCTGCATAAAACACCTCGGATAAGTAATAATAACTGTAATCATACAGTAATTTCTAATGTCGATAAATGGCGAATTTTGATATGATAGATATAACGTATAAATAAAATAGGTGAACAAAGAGAAGTCTTTATATAAATACGGTATTTTAGTTCATAATTTCTGGACGTTGAGTCAATAACTAGAAAATTGAACTTATGTATTATATGTCCAAAGTCCTTATTTTGCAAACATGTTTATTTTGTACGGGATCATTACAGTTAATGAAAAGCATGGAAATTTCAATCTATGAGCAGTATGATGGTTAATACATATAAATAACAATACTTAACTGAAAAAATTAGATTCGCAAGTATATTGCAAGTGTGGGGGAAAAAATTATGTATGCAGAAGAGCTTTTAAGTACACTCATGCAAAAGAAAATAGTAGGGCAATTGCCGAAGATGATTACGGATATTGCGATTGACTCTCGCAGTGTACAGCCGAACAGTGTGTTTATTTGCATTAAAGGTTTTACGGTAGATGGTCATGATTATGCGCAAAAAGCTGTCGATGCGGGTGCAACAATTATCGTAACAGAGCGTCTATTGGAGTTAGAGGGCGTCATTGCACAAGTAATCGTTAAGAATACGACACGTACATTAGGTATTCTAGCAGCAAAGTTTTTTGACTACCCATCGAAAGACATTATGATGATTGGGGTAACAGGTACAAACGGGAAAACAAGTGTATCTGGCATTATCCACAACATTCTAATTGGATTAGGTGAAAAGTCAGCATTGTCTGGTACGATAGGATTCAATTTAAATGGCGTACTATATGAATCGGCCAACACAACTAGTGACTCTTTAAATACTCAGCAAATGATTTTCCGAGCTAAAAGTGAAGGCTGCCGTGCGATGGTAATGGAAGTTTCGTCACATGGTTTAGCACTTGGTCGTTTAGCAGGCGTCGATTATGATGTCGCGGTATTTACAAATTTGACACATGATCATTTAGATTTCCATGGAACGATGGAAAACTACGGTAACACGAAAGGCTTGTTGTTCTCTCAGCTTGGTCAGGACCTGGAAAAGAACAAGCATGTCGTATTAAATGCAGATGATCCATGGTCAGAGCGCTACGCCCAAATAACGCCGTTTCCGATTTGGACATATGGCCTAAAAAATAATGCTATATTCCGCGCAGTAAATTGCCACTATGAAAATGGGATGACACAATTTGATATGGAAACACCTGAAGGTACATTCCCAGTGACTATGCATTTGTTGGGGGAATTCAATATTTACAATGTACTTGCAGCAACAGCGGTGTTTTATGCACGTGGCTTCCCGATTGAAGTCATTATTGAGCAGATTGAGATGCTTCCACCGGTCAAAGGTCGTATGGAAAAAGTGGAATCGGATCTACCGATTCAAATTTTTATTGATTACGCACATACACCGGATGCAATTGAAAAAGCGATCAATGCGGCCCTTCCATATAAAAAACCGGAAAATAAATTGATTTTCCTTGTTGGAACGGGTGGTGGCCGTGACAAAACGAAGCGTCCAACGATGGCAGAAAAGGCATCAGTTGCAGATTATGTTGTACTTACAACCGACGATCCACGCTATGAGGAGTACGACAGTATTACAGGCGATTTAGCTAAAGGGATGCTGCATAATAACTATGCATGTATCGGTGATCGTGCAGAAGCCGTTAGACATGCTGTGAGCGTAGCAAATCCTGGTGATATTATTATTTTTGCCGGTAAAGGACATGAAGATTACCAAATTATCGAAAATACGAAATACCCGCATAGTGATGCAAAAATTGCGATTGAAGCTGGGAAGTTAAAATTTGTATAGATGAACCTATATCTTTTTCAAATCCGCCGTGTTAACGTAATTGCGTTAACGGTGGATTTTTTTTGGAGGTGAAAGAAAAAATGATTCATTCCTATTTACTTAGTATGATTGGGTATTGTATATTGAGTTTTCCTTTTTATATAATCAGTCGAACACTATACTTAAAAAACAAAAAGAAAGATATGCTTCGTGAGCTTGTCATGCTCGTATTTTTCCTGTATTGCGTGAGCATTTTTTCGCAAACGATTATACCGAATTTTTATATTTCAAATGGACAAATTGTATTAGATACATCTACTGCCTATGTCCGCAGTAATTTCACCCCATTACAAACAATTCTTTTATATTATGATCAATTAAATGGACCATTAGCGAATATCGCATTTTATAATTTGGCAGGCAATATTGTTCTGTTTATTCCTTTTGGTTTTTTTATACCTTGGCTATGGAAAAAACTAAGAGGCTGGCGCAAAATGCATATCGTTGCATTCAGCATTCCGTTATTTATAGAAGGGACACAATATTTTATCGGTCGCAGCATTGATGTAGATGATGTATTATTAAATGCGATTGCAATTGTCATAGGCTTTGTCCTATTTAAAATAATGAGAAGAATACGCAAAATGCTATCTCAAAAGTAAAAAAGGTTGTAACGAATGACTATTGTCTTTTAAAATAAGAAAGTATGGAAAAAGGAGACGAAAACAATGACTTTAGAACAAGATATATTATCGCGTCGAACATTCGCCATTATCAGTCACCCTGATGCTGGTAAAACGACGATTACCGAAAAGCTTTTATTATTCGGTGGTGCAATCCGTGACGCGGGTACAGTAAAAGGGAAAAAATCAGGAAAGTTCGCAACATCCGACTGGATGGAAATCGAAAAACAACGTGGGATTTCAGTTACATCTTCTGTTATGCAATTCGATTATTCAGGCTGTCGCGTTAACATTCTTGATACACCTGGTCACCAGGATTTCTCGGAAGATACGTACCGTACTCTAATGGCAGTAGACTCTGCTGTTATGGTAGTCGATGCTGCAAAAGGGATCGAAGCACAAACATTAAAGCTATTTAAAGTATGTAAAATGCGCGGGATACCGATTTTTACATTTATAAATAAATTAGACCGTCAAGGAAAAGAGCCATTGGAGCTTATTGAAGAACTGGAAGAAGTGCTGGGTATTTCAGCATATCCGATGAACTGGCCAATCGGTATGGGGAAAGAGTTCCTTGGGATATACGATCGCTATAATAAACGCATTGAGCAGTTTCGTACAGATGAGGCGAATCGTTATTTACCACTAAATGAAGAGGGTGGATTAGCGGTTGATCATCCAATGAAAGTAACATCTTACTATACACAGGCAATGGATGATATCGAATTGTTAAATGAAGCGGGTAATCAATACTCGGAAGATAAAATACGTCGTGGGGAATTAACACCAGTATTCTTTGGATCGGCATTGACTAACTTCGGGGTACAAACATTCCTTGATACGTATTTAAAATTTGCACCAACACCACAGCCTCGTATTACAGAAGATGAGCAATTTATCGATCCTGTAGAGCACAAAGATTTTTCAGGATTTATTTTCAAGATTCAGGCAAATATGAACCCTGCTCACCGTGACCGTATTGCGTTCGTACGTATCGTTTCCGGTAAGTTTGAACGTGGGATGAATATGACGTTAGCTCGAACAGGGAAATCATTCAAAGTAACCCAATCAACTCAGTTTTTAGCAGATGACCGTGAAATAGTGGACGTAGCAGTTGCAGGGGATATTATCGGTCTATATGACACTGGTACTTATCAAATTGGCGATACAGTGGTTGGCAGTAAAAAAGGATTTAACTTTGAGAAGTTACCTCAATTTACACCGGAGATTTTCATGCGCGTTTCGGCGAAAAACGTAATGAAAGGTAAGCAATTCCAAAAGGGTGTACTACAGTTAGTCCAAGAGGGTGCAATTCAATACTTCAAGACTTTACACACTGAAGATGTCATTCTTGGTGCAGTAGGTCAATTACAGTTCGAAGTTTTCCAACACCGTATGATTAACGAATACAATGTTGAAGTAACGATGGAGCCAATCGGCAGCAAGATCGCACGTTGGATTGAAAATGAGGAAGATGTAAAGGAATCAATGCATTCTCAGCGCTCAATGCTAGTGCGTGACCGTTTTGACAACAAAGTATTTTTATTTGAAAATGAATTTGCAATGCGCTGGTTCTCTGAAAAGAACGAACAAATTCAATTATATAGCTTGCTGTAACAGGCAATTTTACTATACCCGGCAATTTCTCAGTAAGAAAAATTGCCGGGTATTTTTATATTCATTTATCATCATCTACAACTTGACTAGCTTTCGATTCAGTCTCGTTCTGTGTTTTAATAGAAAAAGGACGATCAAATAGAATGTTACCTTCATTGTATGTCCGTTCCAAAAAATCGATTGTTCCATTTTTATTATAAGTAATGGCTGTTGAACAACGCGTACCATAATTGGGTAATTTCACAAATTGTGCTGAGAGTGCTCGTTCTAAATGAATGCCTACCCCAGTATTTGGCAATACTTCATCATGTGCAATTTTATCATCTGCTAATAATAAAATCAGATCTTGTACTTCAAATTGTTTATTTTGAGTACTGTTTATTAATGAATTTTTCGCTTTTTCGACTTTTGGCCAAGACGTATTTAATGTAGCATTACTAAGACCGTAAGTACCTGGTTCGATCTTATTGTGCTCGTCAAATACGTTATTGTAATGATGCATTTGCTGCCCATCGAACAATAAAACGTTGTAGCCTCCATACAGATTCTTTTTTTCCCGTAATGAATCAATGAAGGATTCAATTGGCTGAGTAGAAAGTAAAAACTGGGAGACGATCTCTCCACGTGATAGGAGCACTGTTTCTGGCTGGCTTGGTTCGCGATAATTCGTAATGGCAGCAAATCGCCCATTCTTTGAGAGCCCCATCCAGCTGCCATGTTGCAGTAAATCCCTGCCACCTAATATAGAAGGCTTATCCTCCCAAAAATGGGCAGCAGCTGTAGGTCGATCATAAAATTCGTCGCGATTTGCAATGATAAAAAGTGGATAATTTGGATGAACTTTATATGAAAATGCAATTAAACACATAGTTAAACCCCCGAAAGTATATTGTTTGAAAATTTGTAACATTTTATTTTAGGAAAGTATTTTATTGTTGAATGGTAAAGGGAAAAGGAACCTTTACACGAATTTTAAATAATACGATGACAAAATGAAAGGATTTAACATCCATGAATATAAGCAGATTTTCTATTAAACGTCCCGTGTTTACGATTGTTTCGATGATCTTTGTATTAATATTGGGAGTTGTTTCTTTATTTAAAATTCCAATTACTTTAATACCCGATTTGAATCCGCCTATTGGAGTTGTTGTGACAAGTTACCCTGGCGCAAGTCCAATTGAAGTTAACGAGAAAGTGACAAAGCCATTAGAAGCTTCTCTTGCTACATTGCCAGGGATAAAAAAGGTGCAGTCGACATCCCTTGAAAGCTCGAATTTAATCATTTTAGAGTTTAATTGGTCAACAAATATGGATAAAGTGCAAACTGATATATTGCAGCGCATTGATCTTGTCCCTCTACCTGAAGATGCTGGGAGACCTAGTTTTTTGAAATTCGATCCTGCGCAGTTTCCGGTTATTCAGCTTGCACTGGCTGCTGAGAATGAAGAGATAGATATCCGACAGATAGCGGAGTCGCTGGAACAGGAATTACAACGGACTGATGGGGTAGCAAGTGTAACCGTTTCAGGGAAAATTGTTGAAGAGATTCAAATAGAGCTGGATGCGCAAAAACTTGAACAAAAAAATTTAACGCAAACGGACGTCATGCAAGTCATACAGGCAAGTAATATCTCGATGCCTGGAGCAGAATTAAGTTCAGAAGATAATCAATTATTAACGACACGTGTAGTGAGTTTATTCAATCACCCGGATGAAATAGCGAATCTTGTACTGTCCGTAAATCCATTAACAGGGGAAACCCTTAAAATTCAGGATATTGCGACTGTAGAACGAAAAGAGCAGGAAACAAATACAATAACGCGTGCAAACGATCAGTCGGCAGTTCTGATTTCGGTTCTACAGGAATCGGGTGCAAATACTGCGAGTGTTTCTGAAACATTTCAAAAGGAGCTCGATCGTTTATTAAACGAACCACAATATAAGGGAATTGAAGCAACCATTTTATTTGACCAGGGAGATTATGTACGTTTAGCGATTAGTAATATCAGCTCATCTCTCATTTTTGGCGGCTTATTTGCAATGCTTGTACTTCTATTCTTTTTATCTGGTATAAAAAGTCCACTTATTATTGGGATTGCAATTCCGTACTCGGTAATCGTAACATTTGTACTCATGTACTTTGCAGACTTTTCTTTAAATATTATGACGCTTGGAGCGCTTGCTTTAGGAATTGGGATGCTCGTCGATAATGCCATAGTTGTTATTGAAAATATTGAGCGGCATTTAGAGCTCGGTGAAAGCCCAATAGAAGCAGCAATTAATGGCACAAAGGAAGTAGCTTTAGCGATTACTGCTTCAACCGTGACAACTATTGCGGTTTTTGTACCTGTTATTTTTATAAGTGGACTAATCGGTAAAATTTTTATGGAGTTCGCATTAACCATTTCATTTAGTTTGATTGCTTCACTAGCGGTTGCATTAACAGTCGTTCCAATGCTTGCAAGCCGCTTTTTACGTACGAAACCGGCAAATTCTGTTGATAAGAGACAAAGCAAGGGGCTCTATCGAAATTATACTAAAGCATTGAAATGGGTATTAAAGAGACGGACGCTCATTTTATCAATTACGGTAGGTTTACTTGCTTTATCGAGCTTTGCGGTTTACAAAACAGGTACAGAATTTTTGCCTCCGACAGATGAGGGGTTTGTATCGTTATCCGTTAAGCTTCCAAACAGTGCATCGGTTGGAAAGACAGAGGAAATTGTTAGTGAAATAGAGGAGATGGCAAGGAAATATGAAGAAGTTGATGTCGTAGTAAGTTTAATAGGCGGCAATCAGCAATCTTTATCACGGGGGACCAGCAAGCAAAATGAAGGGGAAATTTCGATTAAGCTTGTTGAATTATCCGAACGTAATCGTTCGATTTTTGACTTTGTAGAGCAATTTGAAAAGCGGGTTCAGCAGCAAATTGGAGAGCGAGCGGAAGTAAGCTTTTCACTTTCTTCTTCATCAGGTTCGACTCCAAATTCATTATCATTCCGAGTCACCGATAGTAATGAACAGCGGTTAAAAGAGACAGTCACTCAAATTCAGCAAAAGCTTACAAATATTGATTCGATTGTCGAGGTTACAACTGATTTGGATGAGGTGAAAGAAGAAATCCAAGTGGAAGTAAAGCGGGATGAAGCAAATCAATATGGCTTGTTGCCTTCACAAATTGCTCAAACAGTCAATATGATGACTCGTGGTGCCTTTACAACACAGATTATCGCTGATGACAGTGAAGTGTTGGGCGTGTATACAGGCTTTGGCAAAGCTTTTCGGGAAGATGTAGAAGCTCTTAAAAAGATGAAGCTTCGTACGAATGCTGGTGTATTTGTAGAACTGCAGGAAATTGCAACAATTGAAATCCAAGAATCGCAGACGGCCATTCGTCGGTCGGATCAAGCCGCAGCTATTGCAATTTTTGTGAAATATCAAACTTCAGAATCATTGAGCGGTATTTCCAAAAAGGTGGATGAAGCAATTCAGCAAATAGGGATTCCATCGACAATGAAAATTGTATTTGGCGGTGACCGAGAACTATTTGATAGCGCAAAGCAAGATATGATCTTAGCGATTATACTTGCTGTAATACTTATTTATCTCGTAATGGGCGCTCAATTTGAGTCATTTAAGCTTCCATTTGTTATGATGTTTAGTGTTCCTTTAATGTTAATAGGGGTTGCAGCTTCATTATATTTAACAAATACATTGCTAGGGGTAACGGCGATTATTGGGATACTCATATTGGTGGGGATTGTTGTAAATAACGGAATTGTCCTTATTGATTATATTAACCAAAAACGTCAGCGAGGATTAAATGTTACGGATGCAATTATTGTAGGGGCTCAAGACCGGATACGCCCAATATTAATGACGGCTTTAACGACAATTCTAGGCTTAGTCCCATTAGCACTTGGAATAGGAGAAGGTACGGAAATGAATCAACCAATGGCCATCGTTGTTATTGGGGGGTTAATAAGCTCAACAATTTTAACATTGTTTATCGTACCAATCATTTACAGCTTAATTGAAAAAGAAACAAAGTAATGTTTGCTAAAGCACATTTATTTACTTCAGAACATGGAACTGCGTAGCATCCGACAGAAGGACATCATACTATAATGCTGGTCCCAAGAAAGCGTCGTAAGTGAATTTACGTAATACAGCAAAGAGTATTAAATTTATTTCATTTGTAAAGTTTTGATGATTTTTGGAAGAAAGATTTGATTTTTCAATACATTATCGTTAAAATAGCAATATAATTGAATTGAATATCCATTGACATTTGTCAAAGGGGAGTAGCTATAAGGAATTAAAATAGTAGCTTGTTAAGATGGCCACTACTTTTAGTTGAACTTACTTCACATTCGTCATTACATGGTTAGGAGCCATCGGGTGTGATAGCATAAAATGTGCTTAGCAAGACCTTTGCCTATTTTTATAGGCAGAGGTCTTTTCTTTTTGGCAAAAATAAGTGGATTTTTTTCAACTATCAATAATAAATGCCTGAATATTTGGCTACAAGTAAATTATTAGGAGGGAAACTTTCATGGAAGCAATTTTATTAGAATATGCATGGGTACTACTTGTATTAATTTTCCTTGAGGGGCTTTTGGCTGCTGATAATGCAGTCGTAATGGCGGTAATGGTAAAACATTTACCGAAAGAGCAACAGAAGAAAGCATTATTTTACGGATTATTTGGGGCATTCTTGTTCCGCTTTATCGCACTGTTTTTAATAACGTTTTTAGCAAAATACTGGGAAATACAAGCGCTTGGTGCAGCTTATTTATTATTCATTTCCATAAAGCATTTATATGATAATCACTTTAAGAAGCAAGATGAGAGTCTAGAAATAAAAGAAGGAAAAGGCTCTGGCTTCTGGATGACAGTGTTAAAAGTCGAGCTTGCTGATATTGCTTTTGCAATTGACTCAATGCTTGCAGCAGTAGCGATTGCAATTACGTTGCCGCATATCGGTGACTATCATATCGGTGGAATTAATGCAGGTCCATTCGCGGTTATGTTCCTAGGTGGTTTTATCGGACTTGTTATTATGCGATTTGCAGCTCAAATGTTTGTTAAGCTATTAAATAACTATCCAACACTGGAAACGACAGCTTTCCTAATTGTAGGCTGGGTTGGGGTAAAGTTAGCGGTGTTAGCATTAGGTCACGAAAATCTAGCTATTATTGACCCACATTTCCCGCATTCAACAATGTGGAAAGTCATCTTCTGGGCAGTACTGCTTGGTCTTGTAATCGGCGGCTACTTAGTAAGTGTGTATAAAAATAAAAAAGAACAGGCAAGTTAAATGTTTTTTTGGAGATACTTCTGTAATGAAGTATCTTCTTTTCATTTCCAAAAGAATTCATTATACTAGAAAAAATGTAACAATTATTGGAGGCCATTTGTATGCCTTTTAAAAAAATAGAAAGGCGAACTATTACGCCTTTCCAAATACTAATCACATATTATTCTATTGCTATTCTTATTTCATATTTACTGTTACGTATTCCAGGGGTTCATATAGAGGGTGTGAGCGTTTCACATTTAGATAGCTTTTTTACGGCTGTGAGCGCGGTCAGTGTGACAGGTTTAACAACGGTTACGGTTGCTGAAACGTATAGTGGCTTTGGGCTAACGATGATATTGCTCATCCTTCAATTTGGAGCTATTGGTATAATGTCAATCGGTACTTTTCTTTGGCTGCTGTTCGGAAAAAAGATTGGCATGCGTGAACGACAGCTAATCATGATTGACCATAACCAATACAATTTATCCGGAGTTGTTGCATTAATTCGCCAAATTGCAAAGCTGCTTTTAATGATTGAATTTACAGGTGCACTTATTTTAGCTATACATTTCAAGCGTTATTTTGCGACTTGGGAAGAGGCAGCGATAAACGGAATATTTGCAGCGATATCTGCAACGACAAACGGTGGCTTTGATATTACCGGGATGAGTTTACAGCCATTTCATCACGACTATTTCGTTCAGTTTGTTTGTATGATTTTAATATTCCTAGGAGCAATTGGTTTTCCTGTTTTAATTGAAGTGAAGACATATTTAATGAAAAAAGACCCGGCATTTCGTTTTAGTTTATTTACGAAGGTGACAACTGTAACGTATGTAGCGTTATTTGCTTTAGGTGCTGTCGTTATTTTTATCATTGAAATTTTTCAGTCATTTAAAGGAATGCGGTGGCATGAGGCGGTATTTTCAGCAATGTTCCACTCAGTCTCTACAAGATCTGCAGGTTTAACAACATATGATGTCACCTCATTTAATGAAGCGACTCAGCTATTTATGAGTGTGCTCATGTTTATCGGAGCATCGCCTAGTTCTGTTGGTGGGGGAATTCGAACGACAACATTTGCGATTGTTATTTTGTTTTTAATTGCATTTTCCCGTGGACAATCCGACATACAGGTTTTTAATCGTGAAATTCACCTTATCGATGTTTACCGCTCTTTCGCAGTGTTAATTTTTGCAATAATTATGGTACTGGGCGCGGCGATGGTGTTATTTATTACAGAAACACATGCTACGATGATTGAAGTCATATTTGAAATAACCTCGGCTTTCGGAACATGTGGGATGTCGCTAGGCATAACGGAAGAGCTGACTGCCTTTGGGAAAATGGTAATTATGGTTCTTATGTTTGTAGGCCGAGTTGGACTAATCTCATTTCTCTATACAATCGGAGGTTCATCAAGCAAGAAAAAATACCATTATCCAAAAGAGCGGATCATCATAGGATAAATATTAAATTGATTATATTCTTAAGTAAAACATCCATTTCTCGAAGGGGAAATGGATGTTTTAATTTTCAGTAATAAACTTATCGTTCCTCCAGTGTTAGAACCATTAATCTATAAATAACATAAAGCCCGATGTACGCACCAGAAATTAAAAAAAGTTCATTTAAAAATAGGGCATGTATTTTCGTCATAAATACAGCATCATCAATAATGATTTGATATATCGAAGTGGATGCAATACTGCCAAAAATAATGACAAAAATAACTGCCAATATATTAAAAACAATTGCTAACTTACTGATTTTTTTTCTTAAATAAATCATAATGAGCGGAACAACAATAGTTGAAGCTACTAAAATAATTTTCAAAACTACACTCCTCTCTTTTATTTGAATTATGCCCTCTTTTTTGGGGTATAAAACGAATAGGTTGACTGTAGCTCTGATAAGAATGGACACCATGAAAAACAAATGAATGATTCTAAAGCGAAAAAGTAATAAGTATTCACTTCATATAAAAACGCTGCCCACTCAATATCAAGAGTTTGCAGCGTTTTTAGATTTAAATTATTTAAATGTACTGAAATAAGGCTGTTGCCCGTTGCGGAAGTAGGTGAATAAATAACCCGTTTTCTTTTGTGGGGCACCGACTTCATAATTTTGTAAATCGATGTGGAACGGAATAATTAAAGAATGCTTAAATAATTCCCTTTCAGGAATTTGCATTGCTTCAAATTTCTCGCCTACGAGAGAGGGATTTTCTTTAATACTTCCATAGACATCCTTCATTTCATCCTCAGAAAGGCGATCGTCCCACCAAAGTTTACGTGGCTGGAACTGCTGGCCCTGAAGGAAGTCGTATTTCATCAAGCTTGTAATCACTTCTAAATCGACATCCTGGACCGTTTGCAGAAACTCAAGTAAGCGACGGAATAAATCCTCAAGCTGATGTCCGATTCGTGACCAACCTTTCGTTTCCCAATACGTACCAAAGCTTTGGAAGAAATCGAATGGCGTATCAAATACTTTTGTTACTAAATATTCAATCGTATTGTCCATACGGTGTGCATTCCAATACTTTTCCAGCACGTCTTCTGCATGTTTAATCCGTACGATATCATCGAACGTTAACACATTATTGGAGAAAATCTCATAAGGCGAAATATCAACATATGTGTAGCCATACTTTTCGGCTTCCAGTCGTAAGCCTGTCCCACGCAATAGTTTTAAGAAGCCAAGCTGTAATTCTTCAGGACGCATTGCAAATACATCATTAAAAGTTTTGCGGAATGATGCATAATCTTCTTCAGGCAGACCGGCAATTAAATCCAGATGCTGATCGATTTTGCCGCCCTCTTTTACCATTGTGACAGTACGTGTAAGCTTTTCAAAGTTTTGGCGACGTTTTACCAGGTCATTCGTTAAATCATTTGTTGATTGGACACCGATTTCAAAACGGAACAGCCCTTTTGGAGCATTATCATTTAAAAACTGAATAACTTCAGGACGCATAATGTCGGCTGTAATTTCAAACTGGAACACGACACCTGGCTGATGCTCATCAATTAAAAATTGGAACATTTCCATCGCATAGCTTCGGCTAATATTAAAGGTACGATCTACGAATTTAATCGTTCTTGCGCCATTGTCCATTAAGTAGCGGATATCTTCTTTAATCTTTTCACGGTTAAAGTAGCGGACTCCTACTTCAATTGAAGACAAACAGAATTGACAGCTAAAAGGACACCCACGGCTCGTTTCAATATATTGAATTCGTTTACCTAAATGAGGTAAATCTTCTTCGAAACGGAAAGGTGAAGCAATTTCACGTAAATCGATTTTAGGCGGTTGTGCGTGGATTTTTAATTTGCCTTCTTCCAAATAGCAGATTCCAGGTACTTTTTCTAATGGAAGCTCTCCATTAAAATAACGGAGCATTTCCTTAAATGAAACTTCTCCTTCACCCATTATAATGTAGTCAATTTCTTCGTGTTTACGAATCCATTCATGGACATCGTAAGAAACTTCCGGACCGCCCAATACGATTTTGACATTGGGTAATACCGTTTTTAACATACGAATTACAGCAATCGTCTCATTGATGTTCCAAATATAACAGCTAAATCCAACAACATCCGGTTTCTTCTGGAATATATCAGATACAATATTAAATGCAGGATCTTTAATCGTATATTCAGCAAGCTCACAATCGAATTCAGGCTGGGCTGCTGCTTTTAAATAGCGAATCGCTAAATTTGTATGAATATATTTTGCATTAAGTGTACTTAATATGATTTTCATTATTTTATTCTCCTCTTCATAGACTCTATTGTAGCAGTGTAAACAGCTTCAAACAATATGGGATAATATACCCATTTTATTACAAATGTAAATATGAAATAATATAATAATAACAAGTATATTTCAGAAAATTCTATAACTTCTAAAAAATGGGGGAAATAATGTATTGGAAGGACAATTGCCTATGATGGTAGAAGCGCTTTTTAATGAATCGAATGAGCAAATTATTATCTTTAACCGCCTTGGAAACTTAGAATTTATTAATAATAAGGCGGAGGAAACTTTAAGATCTGTGCATCTTCTTTCAAACTTTTGGAGTAACACTGATAAAAATAATAGCGAATGGGAACGATTTATACGTACCGTAATAGAAAATTCAACTTCGAGTACTACTTTGTTTTTAGTAAATAAATATCATCAAAAAATGCCAATAAAGATTTGGGGATATTATCTTCAGCAGAAACAGTTGATTTTTACGCGAATTCAATTAAACCCATCTAAAGTTATTTCATTTGAAGAAAAAAATGAGATGCTACAATTTCAGAATTTAATTAACGGGATGGCACAGGGCGTTATATTGACGATGCTAAATGGAAAGATATTATCGGTGAATGAGATGGCCTTACATTTATTGGATAGAAAGCCTGCGCAAATAGAAAACAGAAGCTATGATTATCTGTTTGAAGATTGCCAATATGAGTCTTCGGTTATTGTCCAGTATTATAAAAAGATTTCAAACCGTGAAATGGCCAGCCTCTTTGTGAAAAGGGAAACCGCTGACGGCAAAACAGTTTATTTGAACTTCATAAGTAAAGTAGATGAAAATCTGGGGCTTTTAGTAACAACAATTATTGATCAGACAGAAGAGATGATGTTGCTTAAAAAGATTGAGCATCAGCAGTCACTATCTTTCATTGGGCAAAACATTGCATCAATTGCTCATGAAATTCGTAATCCAATGACTTCTATCCAAGGATTTATTCAAATGATTAAAAGCAGTTTGAATGAGGAGCAAAATCCTTATTTTCAAATTGTAGAATCGGAACTAAAACGAATGGATGACTTGCTCGTGGATTTATTGAGTATCGCTAAACCTAAAAGGCAGGTCTTTAAAAACCTAGATATGAAATTGCTCGTTGATGAAGCGATTCAACTTATGCAGCCGACGGCAATGAGTACCAATGCTATGATTGTATTTGAATATGAGGAAGAAATTGAATATATCATGATGGGAGATTATAGCCGTTTAAAACAAATGGTTATAAATATTCTTAAAAATGCTATAGAATCAGTGGAATACAATAATTATATTGTTGTGAAATTACATTATTCTAAAGGTGACTTTATTAAGCTCTCCATTAAGGATAGTGGGAAAGGCATGGACTCTGTTGATTTGGAAAATGCATTGAATCCGTTCTATACAACGAAAGAATATGGTTCTGGATTAGGGCTTTTACTCGTTCAGTCAGTTATAAAAGAGCATAATGCGACCCTTCATATTGAGAGTGAGGTCGGTGTTGGTTCCAATTTTATAGTTGAATTTAATTTACAGAGTGATATAGAATATTTGAATCCTTTGCATGCCTACAAAATAGGTGAGAATAAAATTTCGGCATATATGAAGTGATTTTGACAAAACTTTCAATCCATCGCTATAATAAGCATATTACTCAAAAATAGAGGATGGTATTTATGGCTTCAGAGGAAGTAAAACAATCGTTGAAATTATTTATTGTATTATCAAGAGCTCATAAAGCAATAAGTGAAGCGACGAATCAATTTATACAAAAAAATGGATTAAATCCAACAGAGTTCGCAGTACTTGAGCTTTTATACCATAAAGGTCGCCAGCCATTGCAACAAATAGGAACAAAAATTTTATTGGCTAGTGGTTCTATTACATATGTTGTTGATAAATTGGAGAAACGCGAGTTTTTGGCTCGGATATCCTGTCCAAACGATCGACGTGTAACATATGCGGAAATTACCGATTTAGGTGCTGAATTCATGGACAAGTTGTTTCCTGAGCATGAGCAGCATTTACATGAGTTGTTGGGCGCTTTATCAGGAGAAGAAAAGCAAACAGCAATTGAATTACTAAAAAAACTCGGGCTTTCTATAAAAGATTTATCTTATTAAAATATAGGGTCTGGAATAAAATAATAGTTCTAGTTCTTACAGAAAGGGGGCTGTGTTAAAAGTTGAATTAACTTTTATCACAGCCCCCTTAACATTTGTATGGTTAATCCTAAAATTGAATCTTAAAAAGCAATTAGGACGGAGGAATTCCGCTTATATTACTTTACCGGCAATATTATTGAATTGTTAAACCCATTTGTAAAAAGGCATCTGTTAAGTCTGCTTGAGGTGTATCGTAAATAGTTAATGTAGCAATTAAATTAGTACGTTCAAGAACTACTTTTACGACTTTTTCTCCGTCTACTACGCCTTCATATCCCGTAATATTTAAAATCTCTGGACGTTCTGTTAAAATTGTTGAGAAATCAAGATCCTTTACATTATCTGGTGCAATTGCAGAAATCGCTTCTTTTGCTGTTGCTTTCATTTGCTCGAAAGTAGCCTCTTCTTTATTGACAACTTCAATTTGCATTGAAAGGCCATCATCCTTACTAAAAATAAGTTGATCTACACCAGGTTCCTCTGCTACTAGGGTATAATTTTCAAAATGCTGAATTGAATAATTCATTTCCTCACTTTTTGCTTCAACTACTTCCTCAGTAAAAGGTTGACTATTGGAAGAATAAGTTAATGTTGTAATCTCTTCTTTATTTACTTCCTGTTCATCCTGTGTTTCTTCAATTGGTTCTGTTGATTCGGTTTTTTCTTCTTGTTGTTCCTCTTGCTGTACCTCATTTTGAGCATTTTCGTTTTCTAACTGCTCTTCGCTTGCGGATGTCGTAATAGGCTCATCTGTGTCTGTATTACAAGCTGCTAATACAGTAGATAGAATAAGTGCTGCACTGATTGCTGTTAATGATTTTTTCATATTGCTCCCCCTCTTTAAATGTATAGACGGAATTTTGAAAGATAAGTTTCTGCTTTAATTGTATCAGAATAAAGGTAAAACTAAAAATAATAGCAAAACAAACACGATATGGGAAACGATAATTAGTGGTAAACTTTTCTTCCATTCGTATAGAGTGCCCCATAAAATACCTGCGACAATAGCTGCTAATGCACCTGGGAGAAAGCCGCTAACCGCTAGTGAAAGCGAAAACAAAATAGAGGTAACAATAACCGCCCAAAAAGGTGATGTGAACTGTTTTAATTGTTGTTGTACATAGCCACGCCAAAATATTTCTTCCCCAACAGCAACTATAAATATTAACATTAGGTAATGAAAAATATTTTGTGGACCGTACACATCCAAAAATTTTGTGATTTCATTTACAGCATTTTTATCGATATAAGGCAGGAGCATATAGCCGAGTTTTACGAGACCATATGTAATCGTTCCATAACCTATACCAAAAATTAAATATTGCCAGGTTGGGATACGATCTTCAAATTTCCCCGCCACTAAACTTATAGCGATTCCTACTAGCAATGTAAACGCATATAAATACCAAAATACAGATTTTTCTTGAAATGTAAAATACATCATACTAAAAATAAAAACTAATGATACAAGGAGAATAATAATTTGTTTCTTGTTTTTCAATGATTTCAGCCTCCTTTAACGTATGTTAACAAAAAATACCCCTTTTATCATCATCTCAATGTTAAAAAGGGTATTTTGCATTAAATTATTCGTTATTAGCTAATATTTTATACCGTTTGTGATTAACAACTGTCTTTTCTTCCATTTCTAAATCATGAAAATTATCCGTAATTGTAATATCTACAATGACCGAATTCTCATTCACCTTTTCAACGACACCTTTAATGCCGTCTTTAAACTCGATTATATTTCCAACTTCAGCAATTTTCATACACAGTCAGCCCCTTCATCGACTATTAATTAACAGTTTGTTTGAAATTATACTATAAAGTTCTGTTAGTTTGAATAATTTTGTCATTTTAATATTATTTATTTATTTTTTCTTTTAGATTAGGAGCTTAATATATGGGATAATAAAAGGAAAAATTAGAAGAAGGAAGTGTGTTTAAATGGCTGACTATCAAGCGATACTAGACCAATTAAGAAACGGAGAAGTCAAGTCTGTATTAATTAAGAAGAGTGAATTTTTACAATTTCGTGAACATTTGGTGAAAGATCAGCAATTTAAACATTTCCGCGGAGTAGCCAAGCAAGGCGGAGACGTTGAATACACATTTTTAAAAAATCCAAGAACATAATTATTGTCGAATTTTGCATAATGATTTTTTTGTAAGATCCTTACAAAGAGAGTATAATAATGGTAATCCACTATGATGAGGAGGGTGTAGGATTGGGTAGAGCAATGCAGGATAGGGCGCTACTAATCGAAATTGAATTGAAACGCAAACAAATGATTCAATCAGGCTTAGAAAATGGATTACAAAGTGATATTACCCTTCAATTAAGCAAACAAGTTGATCGCTTAATAAATACTTTTGATCAATCACAAAATGCAAAAACAATGATACATTCGGCAAATGAAAATAATTTATAATTTTATGTTTAAATTTCTAATAAGGGGGAATAATATCTTTGAACACAGCAACATTCTCATTTCCCCCTTTAGAGTAGAAGCGGACAAACGCTACTGCTCTCTTTTTTTATGTATAATACATAAAACTATTCTCAATATTTAGAAATTACTGACATTGAAGTTTATCCTAGGTTTGTTAAAATAAAAGAAAATACTAAAGGGGAATAATTATGGAATCAAAAAAGATTGGCTTCATAGGCACAGGGGTAATGGGAGCAAGCATAGTAAAGCATTTACTCAATGCAGGTCACGAAGTTACGATATACACAAGAACAAAAGCCAAAGCGGATGGTCTAATTGAATTAGGAGCGAAGTGGGCGTCATCACCCGCAGAGGCTAGTAAAGAAAAACAAATTATATTTACGATGGTTGGATATCCAAAAGATGTAGAAGAAGTATATTTTGGTATCGATGGCATTTTCTCTGTTGTAAAAGAAGATTCGATTCTCGTAGATATGACTACTTCCGAACCAACATTTGCGAAGAAAATTTATAATGAGGCAAAAAATAAAGGTATACATAGTTTAGATGCGCCTGTGTCAGGTGGCGATATTGGAGCAAAGAATGGAACACTATCCCTTATGGTAGGTGGCGACTTAGATATATTCGAAAAAATGAAACCTATTTTCGAAGTGTTTGGTCAAAATATAATTTATCAGGGGGAAGCTGGCAATGGTCAACATACAAAAATGTGTAATCAGATAGCAATTGCTTCAGGAATGATAGGCGTATGTGAATCGATGGCTTATGGGCTAAAGGCGGGTCTTTCAATGGATGAAGTTCTTCGCTCGATTACAGCTGGGGCAGCAGGCTCGTGGTCCTTATCGAACCTTGCTCCGCGCATACTTAAGGGTGATTTGGATCCTGGTTTTTATATTAAACATATAATTAAAGATATGAAGATTGCTCTTGATGAAGCAGAACGTATGAATCTCCAACTACCTGGTTTGGCATTAGCCAAATCGATGTATGACCAATTGCTTGAACAAGGGTATGGCGATAACGGTACTCAGGCATTAGTTAAATACTATAAGTAAGTAATTTGACATAATATTTATAGTAGATACAAATGCTGCGTGGTACAATAGAGTTATTGTAAACCTGGGAGTTTGGAAGGAGAGTCATGTATTGGAAAATCAAAAAGGAATTTTACTGGAAAGTGGAACAAATGAACTTGAAATTGTTGAATTTGAAGTAGCAAATAATAAATTTGGTATTAATGTAATTAAAGTGAAGGAAATTATTCAACCAATTCCAGTCACATTTATTCCACATGCACATCCACATGTAGAGGGAATTATACAATTACGTGGAGAAGTGTTGCCGGTGGTTGATATGCTTAAAGTGTTGGGGATTCCGACAGAAAACCGAAATTCACAGCAAAAGTATATCGTGGCAGAATTTAATAAGCAGCGTGTAGTATTTCATGTAGATAATGTTACGCAAATACACCGTATATCCTGGGATCAGATAGAAAAGCCTTCTGATATGTATCAGGGAGGGACATCACAAGTAATTGGTGTTATAAAGCATAACAGTGAAATGATATTACTTTTAGACTTTGAAAAAATAATGGTTGATATTAATCCTGAATCGAGTATCAGTGTAGAAGCAGTGAAAAAGCTTGGTAAGCGTGAGCGAACTGAAAAGAAAGTCATAATTGCAGAAGATTCACCATTGCTCCGTAAATTATTGTACGATACGATGATCGAAGCAGGCTATGTCAATACAGAGTTTTTTGAAAATGGCCGTGATGCTTACGATTATTTGGAAGCATTAGTCAAAGCGGATAAAGAAATTGAAAAGTATGTCCAATTGGTTGTTACAGATATTGAAATGCCCCAAATGGATGGACATCATTTAACGAAGAAAATTAAATCCCATCCGGATTTACAAAAGCTCCCTGTAATTATTTTCTCTAGCCTAATTACCGACGATTTACGTCATAAAGGGGAAAAAGTAGGAGCAGAAGATCAGATTTCCAAGCCTGAAATTACAGAGTTAATTTTACGTATGGACAAGCTGATTCTGTAAATGTTCATTCAATGAATTGATACTTCCTTATAAAATGTATAGAATAATGAAAAAGCCGGGTACTTGTAAAAGTAATTCCGGCTATTTTTGTATAATGAAATGTAAAATTTCTTTAATGATAGAGTAGCTCTTATACAAATTTGGAAATTTACACCTACTTATGAATTGGAAACATGAAGAAAGAGGCGATATGCACCTATGAAAAAAATAAAAACAGCAATTATTGATATAGGTTCAAATACAATTCGACTTGTACTCTATTCTTATAGTAAAAATGAAGGATTAAAGGAATTTGGAAATATTAAAACAGTAGCACGCCTTCGCACATACCTTATGCCTAATGGAGAAATGTCCGAAGAAGGGATTCAATTATTGGCAGAGACGCTTAAGTCATTCCGATTAATATTGGCAGATTATGAAGTGACCGATATAAAGGCCGCTGCAACTGCTGCGGTTCGCCAAGCGATAAACAATGAAGCAATCATTAGCCGTATGAAAGTAGAGACAGGCATTAATGTGGAGATATTATCAGAAGAAGAGGAAGCATATTACGGTTTTGTTGCAGTAGCACAATCGATGGATACACCCTCTGCCGTGACAATAGATATTGGTGGGGGATCTACCGAAATTACATTGTTTACAAATAAAAAACTTCAAAAAACAATCAGTTTTCCATTTGGAACCGTTACATTAAAACAGAAATTTGTAGGCAATACCCTTATAAGTGAAAAGGAACGAGAGAAGCTTCGTACTTTTCTGCTGGAACAATTTTCTTCTTTAAAATGGATTGTGGATGCTAAATTACCAGTTATCGCAATTGGTGGCAGTGCCCGTAATATCGCGCAAGTTCACCAACAGCAAATAGGCTATCCATTATCAGGTGTCCATCATTATGAAATGAAGCATAATGAGCTAAAAAAGCTAGGCGGCTTTTTAATAGCATTAACGTACGAAGAATTAATGCAGCTCGATGGACTTTCCTCAGATCGTGCAGATACGATTGTACCCGCTCTCGAAGTATTTATTGCGCTCATGTCAGTTGTAGATACAGAAATTTTTCAGATTAGTAAGAAAGGTTTGCGAGAAGGTCTAATTATTAGCCGCGTATTGCAAGGAAATCCAAAAGCATATGATAAATATAATGTTTTTGAAGAGAGCGGTCGGCAGCTTGCTTTAGCTTATGGGCGTTCTGAAGAAGAAGCTGCCACATTAGAAAAACTGACAGAGCAATTTTATGTAGAATGCTGTAATGGTAAATTATTTGAATACAATGAAGTTGACTTACAGCTCTTAAAAAAATCCGCTAAAGTTTATGCAATAGGAGAATATATTGAACTGGATTCCTCAAGTCAGCATACATTTTATTTAATTTCAAACCAATCTATAGCTGGTTTATCCCATTTAGATAGAGTAAAGCTTGCCCTGCTCGCATCTTATAAAAACCGGGATTACTTTGCAAGGTTTGCCAAACCATATGAGACATGGATTTCAAAGGAAGAATTGAAGAAGCTCCGTGATTTTGGTGCCATCCTGAAATTCGCTTATGCTCTCAATATGACGAAGCGTAATGTTGTAAAGAAACTAACGATAAAAAAAGTAAATGATTATCTTCAAATAGAAGTAATTACAACAGAACGCGCTATTGCCGAATTGGCACAAGCAGAAAAACAAAAAAAGCATATAGAACGTGTTTTCAAAAGTGAAGTGAAACTTTTATTCAAAGAAGAAGGGTGGAATTAGTTATGACTAAGAATATTGAAACAGATTCCTTTTTCGAAGAGAATAATGAGGAACTGAATTCTAGAATTCATATTCTTGAGGAGATTGCCAAGCCCCAATATTATAATAACCGTGAATTGAGTTGGTTGGCATTTAATGAGCGTGTTCTGGAAGAAGCGGAGGATAAGAACAATCCGCTATTAGAGAGATTGAAATTTTTGGCAATATTCAGTTCGAACCTGGATGAGTTTTTTATGGTTCGTGTCGCGGGGTTGCAAGATCAAATTCGTGCAGGATTCCACAAACCTGAAAATAAATCGGGATTGACACCAAAAGAGCAACTTGCAAAAATTGCTGAGCGTACACAAGCATTAGTTCGTCGTCAAACTGAAGTATATCGCTATTTAGTATATGAATTATTGCCGAAAGAAAATGTGCATATTCGCGATTTGAAATTATTGAATCCCGAGCAGAAAAACTTCGTAAATGAATTATTTGAAGAGACTATTTTCCCTGTATTAACACCAGTTGCTGTCGATGCTTATCGCCCATTTCCAACTTTGTTAGGACGTACGCTTAACTTACTTGTCCGGTTGGAAAACAACATTCCGGACCCAGAAAATATGGATAGAGTGGCAATAGTACAGGTTCCGTCTGTATTGGACCGTTTTATTAAAGTACCATCAACAGGGAATGAAACGGTATTCGTATTATTGGAGGATGTAATTTCAAACAATATAAACCGTTTGTTTTTCGGTTATAAAGTAAAATCGACCCAAGCCTTTCGTTTAACAAGAAATGCTGATTTAACGATTCACGAGGAGGGCGCACAGGATCTTTTAGTAGAAATCGAAAAAGAGCTGAAAAAGCGTAAATGGGGCGTTGGTTCACGTTTGGAAGTCCGTGACGGTGAGATGAATGATGATGTTTTAGAGTATTTATTGGATGAATTTGAAATCGAGGAATCCGATGTATTTAAAATTGATGGACCGCTTGATTTAACAGCTATGTTTGCTTTTGTAAAGGTGATATCAGCGGGAAGAGAGCATTTAGAATATGAAAGCTTTATTCCTCAGCCACCCCAAGATCTACAATCAGATGAAAATATTTATGAAAAAGCATTAACGCAGGATTTATTTTTCCATCATCCTTTTGAATCGTTTGTACCTATTGTCGACTTTATTTCTGAAGCAGCTGAAGATCCGAGTGTATTAGCAATTAAGCAAACCTTATATCGAGTAAGTGGAAATTCGCCCATTATACAAGCATTAAAACAAGCTGCAGAAAATGGCAAGCAGGTGACTGTGCTGGTGGAACTTAAGGCACGTTTTGATGAAGAAAATAATGTACATTGGGCAAAGCAGCTAGAACAGGCAGGCTGTCTTGTAATATATGGAATGAATAATTTGAAAACACATTCAAAAATTACACTAGTCGTGCGTCGAAGACAAGGAAAAATTGAGCGTTTCGTTCATTTAGGTACGGGCAATTATAATGATGCAACAGCGAAAATCTATACAGATATGGGTATTATTACTTCAAATAAAGAATTTGGTATTGATGCGACTAACTTCTTTAACTATTTGAGTGGCTATACGAGTAAGCCTAAATTTAATCATATTGTCGTTGCTCCTTTTGATATCCGCGATGAGTTCCTAAATTTAATCGAAAGGGAAATTGCGTTACATAAACAGCATGGCAATGGCTTTATCCGAGCAAAAATGAACTCATTAACGGATAAGGATTTAATGATGAAACTTTATGAAGCTTCTATTGCAGGGGTAAAAATCGAGCTTATTATTCGAGGGATTTGCTGCATTCGCCCAGGAATTCCCGGAATTTCGGAAAATATAACTGTGTTAAGTATTGTAGGGCGATTCCTTGAGCATTCAAGAATTTTCTGGTTCCATCACAATGGAGAAAATAATATATATTTATCATCTGCTGATATGATGACAAGGAATATGATTAAACGTGTAGAAATTCTATTCCCGATATATTCCGAGGAAATTAAAGAACGTATCCAACGAATTATGCTGACACAAATCGAGGACAACCAAAAGGCAAGAATTCAAGACTCGAATGGTAATTACCGTTATAGGGAAGATCATAATAGTGAGCTTCGCATTAATAGTCAAGAAATCTTTTTAATTGAATCGCTTGGTACGATTGTAGAGGAATAAACAAAGTAAAACTACTATGGGTGAAAAGACCATAGTAGTTTTTAAATTTAAAATATAGAAAATTCCTGCTTAAAACAGAAAAATTTATATTTTAGTATGTATTTGCAGTCTATTGTAGTAAAATATAAATATGAATGGTTGTTCATTTTATATTCAAAGGGGATGTATGGAATGCTACAAAATAAGACGATTATTATTACAGGTGGCTCTAGCGGGATGGGGCTTGGGATGGCGAAGCAGTTCGTGAAAGAGGGAGCAAACATTGTTATTACCGGCCGCGATACAGAACGCCTTGAAAATGCAAAGAAAGAAATTTTAGCGATTGGTTCAACTATTGAGGTATTTCAAATGGATGTTCGTGAACCAGAGCATGCTCAGGCAATGGTCGCTTTTACTGTAGAAAAATTTGGTCAAGTAGACGGCTTGGTAAATAATGCAGCGGGGAATTTTATAGTCCATGCTGAAAAATTATCGCCAAATGGTTGGAAAGCGGTTATTGATATTGTTTTAAATGGTACATTTTATTGTTCTTCAGCAGTAGGGCGTTATTGGATTGAAAACGGTATTAAAGGTTCCATTCTTAATATGGTAGCAACATATGCATGGGGCGCAGGAGCAGGAGTTGTCCATTCTGCGGCTGCTAAAGCGGGTGTATTATCACTGACGCGCTCACTAGCTGTTGAATGGGGAGGGCAATATGGTATTCGGGTGAATGCTATTGCTCCAGGTCCAATTGAACGTACAGGTGGCGCGGATAAATTATGGGAATCAGAGGAACAGGCAAAGCGTACAATTAATTCTGTACCTTTAAAACGACTTGGTACCCCAGAAGAAATCGCGGATTTAGCAACATTTATGCTATCTGATAAAGCAAGATATTTAAATGGTGAGTGCATTACATTGGACGGTGGTCAATGGCTGAATCAACACCCGTTCTAAAAAGTATAGTCTGCCATTAATTGCTACATACTATTGCTAATCGTAGAAGGAGGCGATCGCGATAGGTATGTGGCTATATCCAACGATTTTCGTTGTGATTCTTCTTAGTTTTATTGGCTACTATTTGACGGTTCGTGTTGGTCATAATATAGAGGATAGTGGGCAAGAGCGAGATTCTGAAGTGCCTGAAGAAATTCAGGAGCACCCTTTTTTGCTTAATCCGATTATTTTATCCTATGTTGTTTTTGGAGCATTTACCGGGGTTATTATTTTCTATTACTGGGCAAGAGGATACTGACTTTTATGCATAATGAGACGTTTTTACTCGTCTAATTATGCTTTTTCTTTTTTTGAATAGGCACCTTTCTTAGTAATAAAGTTGATTGGTATGGTATTATAAGTATGAGAGAAGTTGTTTTGTCATAGGGCAGAACATACGAATGACGGTAGTGGTTTTAGGTTATTGACTATTGGGCTACTTGTTATTAGCGGGAAAAAGGAGTAGAATGTCATGATTTCAACGAACAACAGAGCTTTACTAGATATGCCTATTAAAGACTTTATTATTTCATCTGAGAAGGTAGCACATGTACAAAGTGGCAATAGCGCAGAGCATGCATTATTAGTATTAACGAAAACCGGATATTCTTCCATTCCAGTATTGGACGTAAAGTATCGCTTAAAGGGGTTATTAAGTACAAAAATGATTACAGAGTCGATTTTAGGGCTAGAGCGAATTGAATATGATAAATTGGCTGATATTCGTGTCGATGAAGTAATGAATCAAGAAGTCGTGTATTTAAAAGTTTCTGATACGTTCCAGCGTGCCCTTGATTTAGTCATTAACCATGCCTTTTTATGTGTTGTCGATGACGAAGGTACATTTGTCGGTATAATGACTCGTAGAATTATTTTAAAACAATTAAAAAAATATATTTATCAACATAACGCTTAAATAGGAGATCGGCAAAGTCCAAATGGATTTTGTCGATTTTTTAATCGATTAGATAGAAGGGAGAATGGCAATGACAGCAACGGAAGCCGAAATTATTAAAGTATTGGCAGAAGAAAAAAACATGCGAAAAGCGGCAGAGCGTCTATTTTTAACACAGCCTGCTTTATCGCAAAGATTACAATCAATTGAAAAGGAATGGGGGGCCCAACTTTTTATACGTTCCCAAAAGGGGCTGACACCGACACCTGCGGGAGAGCTCGTTATTCAATATTCGAGCGAAATGATTATAAAGCGGGAAGACATTTTTGAAACAATCCAAGCATTGAATTCAAAGGTTCATGGTACATTAAAAATTGCGTGTGCCTCGATTGTAGGGCAAAATTGGTTACCAAAAGTGTTAAAGGATTATGTAACAAAATATCCTGATACAAAAATCTCTCTCATGACTGGCTGGAGCTCGGAAATCGTAAAAGCACTCTATGATGGAGAAGCGCATATCGGTATTGTCCGCGGTCAATCGGAATGGAAGGGAAAAAAGATACACTTATTTCGAGATACAATGTATTTAGTAGATAAAGAAATTAAAGATATGGAAGATATTATTACATCGGATAGACCTTTTATTCAGTTTAAAAGTGATTCAAACTATTATCAGGAAATTCAGCAATGGTGGCAGCGTCATTTCAACTATAATCCAAAGCATCAAATTATCGTGGATCAAATTGAAACATGTAAGCAAATGGCATTGAACGGAATTGGCTATGCAATTTTACCTTCTATTACGTTAAACGGTGAGGAAAATGTTCATAAAATTTCCTTAACAAATAATGAAAAAGATGATGGTTTAGGTTTAACACGTGATACTTGGCTGATAGGCTATGAATCAACATTTGAACTGCGTCAAGTGCAGGCATTTGTTGATGTGGTGCAAGATCATGCGCGCTGTCTTTATGATTATTCAAAAGAAACCAATTAAAAAAGTTTTAATTTGGCTGAAAATTTAGTACAATTAGTCGTGTTAAAAAAACTAACATGCAGTGGGGTGTCTATATGGAAAAATTAAATGCACAACAAATTATTGATTTTATTTCTCAATCTAAAAAGGTTACACCAGTAAAGGTTTATGTAAAGGGTAACGGTGTTGCAGATTTATCATATGGTGAACAAAGTAAAGTTTTTGGTGAAGGGAACCATGCTGTTGTATTCGGTGAATGGTCAGATATTGAGGCTTCGTTAAAAGAACATGCTCAACACATTGAAGATTATGTTGTAGAAAATGATCGCCGTCATTCAGGTGTTCCACTTTTAGATTTAAAACATGTAAACGCACGTATTGAACCAGGTGCAATTATCCGTGATCAAGTAACGATTGGCGATAATGCAGTCATTATGATGGGTGCAATTATTAATATTGGTGCTGAAATCGGAGCAAAAACGATGATTGATATGGGCGTTGTATTAGGTGGTCGCGCAACAGTCGGAGAAAATTGCCATATTGGTGCCGGATCGGTACTAGCAGGTGTCGTGGAGCCACCTAGTGCTTTACCAGTTGTAGTAGAAGATGATGTAGTAATCGGTGCTAATGCGGTTGTATTGGAAGGTGTGCGTATCGGTAAAGGAGCGGTTGTAGCAGCTGGTGCGATCGTTATTAAAGATGTAGAACCATACACAGTCGTGGCAGGCGTTCCTGCTCGTGAAATTAAAAAATTAGATGAAAAAACGAAGTCAAAAACAGAAATTATAGATTCATTAAGACAGTTATAAGAAGGTAGGGTGTTATGAGCCATCTCATTGATATAAGACGGGACCTACATAAAATTCCGGAAATAGGATTTAAGGAATTCAAAACACAAAGCTATTTATTGCAGTTCATTTCAAGCTTAAATCAACAATATCTGCAAATCACAACGTGGAAAACGGGTATCGTCGTTTATATAAAAGGAACGAATCCAACAAAACTAATCGGTTGGCGAACAGATATTGATGGGCTTCCAGTACAGGAGGAAACGGGATTACCGTTTTCTTCGGAGTTTGGAGGGTATATGCATGCCTGTGGACATGATTGTCATATGGCGATTGCGCTTGGTTTAGTTGAAGCTTTTTCAAAACAGCCTCCAATACAGAATGTCGTAATCTATTTTCAGCCGGCAGAGGAAGGACCAGGGGGAGCAGAACCGATGCTTGAGTGGTTAAGAGCCGAACACCCACTGCTTGTTGCCGATGAAATCTATGCACTGCATATTGCTCCTGAGTATCCTGTAGGGACCATTGCGACTAAGCCAGAACTATTATTTGCGAATACGTCTGAGCTATTCATCGATTTAAAAGGTATTGGCGGGCATGCAGCCTACCCACATAAGACACGAGATATGACAATTGCAGCGGCGAATTTACTTTTGCAGCTCCAAACAGTTATTAGCCGGAATGTTGACCCGATGGATAGTGCAGTTATTACGGTAGGAAAAATGACAGCCGGCACAGTACAAAATGTAATTGCTGAAAATGCGCGGTTGGAAGGTACTATTCGAACATTGAATGCAGACGCAATGGCAGAGGTGAAACGACGTATTGAGGCAATTTGTGCAGGTATTGAAGCAGCATTTGAATGCGCTGTTTCAATTGATTATGGCTCGATGTATTATGAAGTAAATAATGATACCGATTGTGCGAATGCACTGCTTCAGTTTGCCGAACAATTCGACGGCGCTATAGCATATGAATGTCCTGCAGCGATGACAGGTGAGGATTTTGGTTATTTTATAAAGGATATACCAGGTGCGATGTTTTGGACTGGGGCAAATTCATCATATGGCCTTCATCATGCGAAAATGGTGCCGGATGAATCGTTAATCCCACTCAATTGTAGATTTGTAGAACAATTTTTGCGACAACGTTAAGAGTTTAATAAAGTAAAAGGGATGCCAGGAATTTTCCTGGTCATCCCTTTTTCAATCTGTGGAGGCTTTCAGCAAATGTGGAGCTTTTTTTGCTGTCCACATATAGGCAAGCATGAAGCAACCAATTAAAACGACTGCTCCCAAAATATAAGGAGAATTACGGTTCCAATCGAAAAGAACGCCTGCAAGTGCAGGTCCGAACATATTGCCTAGACTCATATACGCGTTATTCATACCAGCTGCAAACCCTTGTTCATTACCGGCAAGTTTTGAAATGAGCGTATTAACTGCCGGACGAATAAAGGTTGTAGCGATCGAGAATAAGGTAGCAACAACTAAAATTATGAAGAAACCACTAATATAAATAAACAACAGCATAGTCACTGCAGCCAGGAGCAAGTTTACTAAAATAACTTTTACTTCCCCGAAACGCTTAAATAATTTGTTGACAACATACATTTGCAATACAACACCTGCAAAGCCGCCAACAGTTAATATTATCGCTATTTCACCAGGTGTGTAGCCAAACTTATTATCTAAATATAGCGTTAAAGTCGCTTGGAAATTTGATATTCCAAAACTAAATGTAAAGACGACTATTAAAAAGACGAAATAGGAGGTTTTTACTGATTTAACTAATTGCTTTGATAAGTTTTCTCTTGGAGCTAAAACTGCCTGGCTATTTTTAATGTTTGGTAAATATAAAGCTGATAAAGTGGCTGCAATAAATGCAACAACTCCGGCTAAGAAAAATGGAAACGTTAAATTTACATTTGATAAAAACCCGCCGATACCTGGCCCAATCATAAAGCCTAAAGACATAGCTGCTCCAATCATGCCCATTCCTTTACCGCGTTCTTCGTGGGTTGTTATATCGGCTACAAAGGCCATAATAGGAGGCATAATAAACGCCGCGCCGGCACCACTTAAAAAACGTGATAAAAACAATACCCATACTTCAGTGGCAAGTCCAAATAAAATTTGAGCGCAGCCATAGACGATTAAACCTGCTATAATGAACATTTTTCGACCATGCCGATCCGATAAATCCCCTGCAATCGGTGAAAGTAGAAACTGGGCAAGTGCAAACCCTGCAATTAAAAATCCAAGGACTTGTCCCCCAACACCGAATAATTGCAAATAAGCCGGCATAACAGGGACAATAATACCAATCCCACCCATTGTAATAAACATATTAAACATTAATAAATAAAGAGCCAATTTATTCGATTGTTGTGTCATATAAAGCCAGCCTTCCTATTTAAATATTTCGGTTACGGAAATATATATTTCCAATAGCATACCATATTGTACAAACTTTCACGATAAAATACATCAATCCTTTGAAGGATATTATATATTGAAAATTTACCTGAATATTGCCAAAATAAATATAGAATAATTGAAAAGAGGTAGCTTATGAATTATAAATTTTGGACAGTTGTGATGGTACAAAAAGAGGATAAAGTACTGTTGCTCAATCGTCAGCATGATCATTTTAAAGGCTACATACCTCCAGGTGGCAAAGTGGATTTTCCGGAAGGTTTTGCGCAAGGGGCCATTCGTGAAGTAAAAGAGGAGACAGGGTTGGATGTACATTCTTTAACATTTAAAGGGATTTCCCATTATACAAATGAAGTAAAAAAAGATCATTTTATTATTTATAATTACTGGACTGATGATTTTACAGGGGAGCTGATCAAAACATGTGAAGAAGGGATATTGGAGTGGGTAAAAATTAGTGAAGCAAAAAACTATCCGATGCAGGAAGATATACAGGTCCGTTTCGATTACTTTTTCGAGCCAGGGACATTTGAAATTCATATGATTTGGGATGAAGAAAATGATTGTCTTGATCGACGAATTATACATAAGTTATAAAAATGGGGCAGCCAAAAGTCAGGATTAAATTGACTTTTAGGCTGCCCTAAATTTTTTAAAAACTCATTTTAAATTCCAAGAAGTATTCGTTATATTTCCCTAGCCATTCAAGCCCTAGATTTTCGTATACTTCCAACTTTTCTCGTTGCTCATGTGAAGGGTAGAAGCGTTCATCATCTACTACTTCTTCATCCAATAGCTCCCAAGCTGCTTCATTTGGTGATGAATATCCAACATAGTCAGTATTTTGAGCAGCATTTTCTGCATCTAACATAAAGTTAATGAATTTATGTGCACCTTCAATATTCTTTGAAGTTTTAGGAATAACCATATTATCAAACCATAAGTTGGAACCTTCCTGTGGAACAGCAAATTCCAATTCTTCATTTTCCCACATCATATCTGCAGCTTGCCCCGAGAATGTAAGTGCTACTGAGGCTTCGTTATTAATCATAAGCGGTGTAATTTCATCGCCAATAATTGCCTTAATGTTTGGAGAAAGCTTGATTAAATTATCTGTAGCTTCACGCAGCAACTTGTCATCTTTCACGTTTAGGGAATGGCCGATTGAGTTAAGCCCCATACCGATTACTTCCCGCGAGCCATCCACTAAAAATATTTTTCTTTCCAATGAAGGGTCCCATAGATCATCCCAAGATTCGAACGTTAAATGGTCCTCGATGAGATTAGGGTTATATACAATTCCAACCGTGCCCCAGAAATATGGTATGGAGTATTCATTGCCGGGATCAAACGGTAAATCTAAAAAGTCTTCGTTAATATTTTGCAAATTCGGTACTAAACTATGATCGATTGGAATCAGTAAGTCATCATCCTTCATCGATTCAATTGTATACTCGGAAGGAACAGCAATATCATATGCCGAGCCCCCTTGCTGTACTTTTGTTAACATGGCTTCATTTGAATCAAATGTTTCGTACGTTACTTTAATACCTGTTTCTTCTTCGAATTTATCGATTAACTCTGGATCGATATATTCGCCCCAGTTATACACTGTTAATGTATCCTTGCTTCCAGCAGACCCGGCAGACTGCATACGGTCCACTGCAACAAACAGAAGGGCACAAACAATGACTATGGCAACTGTTGCTTGAATTAAATCTCTCATCGATGTCCCCCCGTTGCTACTGATTTTGAACGTTTGTTAATGAAATAATACCCAATAACGATTAAGACCGTCACAGCAAATACCAATCCTGAAATAGCATTGATCGTCAAGGAAATTCCGGCACGGGCCATTGAGTAGATTTCTACCGACAATGTACTAAACCCATTACCTGTAACAAAGAAAGTAACTGCAAAATCATCTAGCGAATACGTTAAGGCCATAAAAAACCCTGCGAAAATACCAGGTGAAATGTAAGGTAGAATAACACGCATCAATACATCGCGTTTTGTCGCTCCTAGATCTCTTGCAGCATCAATTAATGATGTATTCATTTCAAGTAATTTTGGTAAAACCATGAGCACCACAATCGGTACACTAAATGCGACATGCGATACTAAAACAGAAGCAAACCCTAATTTTACACCAATCATTGTAAATAAAATGAGGAAACTTGCCCCGATCACAACATCCGGTGAAACGATAAGAACATTATTTAATGAAAGTAATGTATTACGCATTTTCTTATCTTTTATTGAAACAATACCAATAGCTCCCAGTGTTCCGATGATTGTTGCAATTAAGCCTGATAAAAGGGCAACGAGTACAGTGTTAAGTAAAATAATGATTAACCTTGAATCTTCGAATACTGCTGCGTAATGCTCCAGTGTGAACGATTCGAAATTATTCATACTGCCACCGCTATTGAATGAGTAAAAAATTAAATAAAATATCGGAGCATAAAGGACCGCGAATACGAAAATTAAATACATTTTCGACATAGCTGATAATTTTTTCATTAAACGCGTCCTCCTTTTGATTTTTGTCTAGTAAATAACATTGTAAGAACCATAAATAGAATTAAGAATACGGCAATTGTTGAACCCATTCCCCAGTTTTGAGATACAAGGAATTGCTGCTCGATGGCAGTACCTAAAGTAATGACTTGATTTCCGGCGATTAAACGTGTAATCATGAACAAAGATAAAGCCGGAATAAAGGTAACCTGAATACCTGATTTTACGCCATCAATTGTTAATGGGAAAATAACTCGGCGGAAGGTTGTCCAGCTAGATGCACCTAAATCACGTGCGGCATAGATTAACGATGGATTCATTTTGTCCAATGAATTGAAAATCGGAATTATCATAAATGGAATGAAAATATATACCGATACGAAAACAAAACTAAAGTCTGTAAATAAAATTTGCTTTGGGTTAAAACCAAACACTTCAATCATTGCATTAATAGGGCCATATAAACCAAAAATACCGATGAATGCATAAGTTTTTAAGAGCAGGTTAATCCAAGATGGAATGATAATGAGCATAAGCCATAATTGCTTATGTTTCGTTTTTGTTAATAAGTAAGCAGTAGGGTAGGCAAATAACAACGTAAATAGCGTAATCAGAAATGCATACCAGAAGCTGCTCAATGTCATTTTTAAATAAACAGGTGTAAAAAATTTTGCGTAGTTGGTTAAAGTGAAGTTGCCATTCAAATCAAGAACAGAATAATAAACGATTAACGCAATTGGTGCAATAACGAATAATAAAATCCAAAAAATATAGGGAATTAACGGGCCTTTTGCTGTCTTATTCATAATCTTCGTCCCCATATGCTTCCAAACGTTTGTCGAAGTCCGCTTCTGTCTCATTTAATCGCATAACGTGAATAGCTTCAGGATCAAAGTCCAATCCAATTTCTGCTCCAACATCCGCTTTTTTCAATGAGTGGACTAACCATTCATTTCCGTCCTGATCATACGTTGATAATTCGTAATGAACACCTCGGAATAATTGAGTATCAACGGTAACAATTAACTTGCCGTTTTCCGGTGTTGTGATTTCCAAATCCTCCGGACGAATGACAACGTCAATTTTTTCGTTTGGCTTCATCCCACCGTCTACACACTCAAACTCTTTTCCAGCGAATCGAACTTTATAGTCTTCAATCATTAATCCATCTACAATGTTGGACTCTCCGATAAAGTCTGCTACAAAACGGTTAATTGGCTCATCATAAATATCTACTGGAGTTCCCGATTGTTTAATTTCCCCATTAGAAAGAACAAAAATTTCATCACTCATTGCCAAAGCTTCTTCCTGGTCATGTGTAACAAAAATGAATGTTTTACCCAATCGCTGCTGTAATTCACGTAACTCATACTGCATTTCTGTACGTAATTTTAAATCGAGTGCTGATAATGGCTCATCTAATAAAATAACTTCCGGATCATTAACGATAGCACGTGCGATAGCGACACGTTGACGTTGACCACCGGACATCTCTGAAATTTCACGGTTGCCATAGCCTGCTAAATTGACGAATTTTAATGCCTCTTGCACTCGGTCATTTATTTCTGTTTCTTTCACTTTTTTAATACGTAAGCCAAATGCCACATTTTCAAACACATTTAAGTGAGGGAATAGCGCATAATCCTGGAATACAGTATTTACTTGGCGTTCATTTGCCGGTACATCATTCATACGTTTCCCATTAAAAAATACATCACCTGTTGAAGCATCAGTAAAACCAGCAATAATACGTAAAATAGTTGTTTTACCACATCCGGATGGACCGAGTAATGTGTAGAACTTACCACGCTCTAGTTCGAAGTTAATATTTTTTAAGACAACTGTACCGTCATCATATGATTTTGTAACATTTTCAAAGCGAATAATCGTGTTATTCATTTAAGTAGCCTCCTGATTTATAAGTAAGATTGAGTTGCGACAAGGAGTAACTTTGTTATCCCATTATGCGCATTAAAAATTTGATGGTTGGAAGATGCTTCGTAATAAACAGCATTTCCTTCACTTGCGATATATTCGTCGTTTCCGAGAACAACACGGATTCGCCCTTTTACTACATAAATAAATGTTTCCGCTAATGATGGTTCGAATGATTTAAATTCCGCATCCTTTTGTAAGGTAATAAATACAGGTTCCATTTCCTTTTCATTTGATGTAGGAATCAGCCATTCAATTTCATAGTTTTTATCATGGTCGGTAAAACTAGTTTGATCATCTTTTGTAAATACAATTTTTTCGTTTTTTTGCTCATCATCAAAAAAGTCCCGTGGCGAGCACCCGAGAACTTCCAATAAGTTGAATAATGTTTCAATTGAAGGTGAGTTTAAATCCCGTTCTAATTGTGAGATATAGCCTTTTGTTAAATCAGTACGTTCTCCAAGCTCTTCCTGGGTTAGACCCTTTTTTATGCGTAACGCTTTAATCTTGGTTCCGATTTGCATATTGTCACGCTCCTTATCCATTAATCGATTGAGTTTACATATGATAAACATCCAGTAAGGAAGTTTACTATTACAAAACTTTTAGTTTACGAAAATAATAATAATTATACATAATATACGGGGATTTTCAAGTGTATTTGTGAAATGAAAGATATTATTTGTTTAGTTACTGGACATTTGTTCGGTACAGAAAAAAACTCCTTTACATATGTTACAGCGAGGAGGATGCGATTGAGAATTCGGACAATAATGCCTTCGCTAAGCGGGGCAACAAAAATTATTAATAAAAAAAATATGAATGAGCTATCGGATATGCCGACATTAATTTATTTTTGGGCAATGAGTTGTTCGCAATGTGAACAATCCATAGAGAAATTGAATATTATTGGTAATATTTTCAGTGACAAATTAAATATTCAAGCGATTCATATGCCAAGGGAAGAGCTCGACTTTACTTCTGAATTAGTAAGGCGAAAAGTAAAGCAATTAGGTATAAATTACCCTATTCACCTAGATAATGAACTTATCATTAGCGATAGGTTTGGAAATAAAATTGTACCAGCCTATTATTTATTCGATCAACAACAGAAATTGCGCTTCTATCACGCTGGAGCTCTAGCGACAAAATCCCTGCAAGGAAAAATTGAGCGTATTATTTAATGACAATATACATTTTTATAAGTTAAAATGATGGCAACAGGATGTTCGGAGGAGAGACAATGAAAAAAGAGTTTGTAGTAATAGGATTAGGGCGATTTGGTGGGAGTATTGTTCGCGAACTGGTTAAACAAGGGGCGAATGTAATGGCTATCGATACAGATAGTGAACGTGTCGATGAATATGCCCGTATTGCCACTCAATCAGTAGTAGCAGATACGACAGAGGAAGAAACAATTAAATCACTAGGACTCTGGAATTTCGAACATGTTATTGTAGCAATTGGCGAAGATATTCAATCAAGTATTCTAACGACCCTTATTTTAAAAGAGCTGGGTGTAGCTCAAATCACTGTTAAAGCACAAAATGATTATCACGAAAAAGTGCTACGTAAAATAGGTGCTGATTTTGTTGTGCATCCGGAACGGGATATGGGCATTCGTATTGCTAACAATATGATGTCGAATAGTGTACTTGATTATTTGGAGATTTCCAGCGAGCACTCGATTATGGAAATTAAAGCGAATGAAAAAATAGCTGGTAATTCGTTGATTGAGCTGGATGTACGCGCAAAATACGGTGTGAATATTGTAGGCATTACACGTGGCGATGAAATTATGATTTCTCCAGCAGCGACTGAGCGTATTGAAGTAGGGGATATTCTACTGATGATTGGTGCGGATGTTGATATAAATCGCTTTGTGAAGAAAGTTATTCAAAAGTAGCAGTTACTTAAATCAAAAAATCAAATAAAAAAATGCCCGCCTACAATAAGTAAGCGGGTATTTTTTATGGAAAAACTATTTTGGTGACTTTACCAATTTTAATTATACTTCCATTATAATTGGTAAAATCATAGGGCGACGTTTTGTCTTTTCGTATAAATAAGGGCCCAATACGTCCGTAATTTCGTTTTTCAAATCATTCCATTGTGTATCTTTTTCCTGAATCGTGCTATTTAAATGATAATTCAACATTTTTTGTGCTTCGTTAATCATCATGCCTGATTCACGCATATAAACAAATCCTCGAGAAATAATATCCGGACCAGAAACGATTTTGTTTTTCGCCATATCAACACTTACAACAACGATAACTAAACCTTCCTCAGAAAGAATACGGCGATCTCGCAATACGATATTTCCGATATCTCCAATCCCATTTCCATCAATATACACATCACCTGAAGGAATGCGACCGGCAACATGTGCTTCATTTGCACTCAATGCCAATACATCACCATTTTCCATAAGGAATGAGTTTTCTAATGGTACTTCACAAGCTTCCGCCAATTCTGTATGAATTTTTAACATACGGTATTCACCGTGAATTGGCATAAAGAATTTTGGCTTCATTAAACGTAACATTAGTTTTTGTTCTTGCTGCGAGCCGTGACCTGAAGTATGAATATTATTTAATGCACCGTGGATAACTTCAGCACCAGCACGGAATAATAAGTTAATAATTTTGTTTACGCTCATCGTATTTCCTGGTACTGGAGAAGAAGAGAATACAACTGTATCACCAGGCTGAATTTGAATTTGACGGTGTGTTCCGTTGGCAATACGTGATAAAGCTGCCATTGGCTCACCTTGAGAACCTGTACATAAAATCATTACTTCATTTGCAGGTAAACGATTTAAGCTTTGCACATCGATAAAAGTTTCTTTTGGTGCAGTAATATATCCTAATTCACGGCCGATAGTAATGGCGTTATCCATTGAACGTCCGAAAACGGCAATTTTACGACCATATTTTACAGCTGCATCTGTCGCTTGCTGCAGACGGTGAATATTCGAAGCAAATGTCGCAAAAATAATGCGACCATCAACTTTACGGAAAATTTCGTCAATGCTTTTCCCGACAGTACGCTCTGACATTGTAAAATCCGTTTTTTCGGCATTTGTACTATCTGAAAGTAAACAAAGTACACCATCGCGACCAATTTCGGCCATTCTTGTTAAGTTGGCAGGCTCGCCAACCGGAGTAAAGTCAAACTTAAAGTCGCCTGTATGCACAATATTACCTGGTGGTGTTTTAACGACTACACCATATGCATCGGGAATACTATGTGTCGTACGGAAGAAACTTACGGCTGTTTTACGGAATTTAATAACATCGTCTTCTTTGAATTCGATTAATTTTGTAGAGCGTAATAAGCCATGTTCATCCAATTTGTTGCGAAGCAGTCCCAATGCAAGCTTTCCACCATAAACAGGGATATTAACTTGACGCAATAAATAAGGAATACCGCCAATATGATCTTCGTGACCATGTGTTATAAATAAGCCTTTAATTTTGTCTACGTTTCGAACTAAGTACGTATAGTCTGGAATTACGTAGTCAATTCCAAGTAAGTCGTCCTCAGGGAATTTAATACCTGCGTCAATTAAAATGATTTCATCTTGGAATTGTACTGCATATGTGTTTTTGCCGATTTCGCCCAGTCCGCCGAGTGCGAATACAGCCGCTTGATCATTCTTAACGAATTTCATAACAATTAAGCGTTCTCCAGACGGAAATTAGGGCTATTTTGTTCATATTCTAAATAGTTGCCTTCTAGAAGTTGAACAAGTTCAATATTGTAATTTCGGTCTTTTAAATAGTGACGTACTTCACGCTCAGATGACGCCTCTAAATAAAGAGTTTTTGTGTTTTCGCGAACTGGAATCTCAGTAATGTTTTCTTGATAATAAACTTTGTAAATCATAGTTACTCTCCTTTAATTACGAACATTATTACTGCATTTCTAATAAGTAGAAAAATGCATTTCCTTTATATTATCATGGGAGTCCTTTAAAATAAAGAAAAGCCCATCAAATACATGAACATACTGATTGAATAAAAATAAAAAAATGGCACGTCCTTAAATAGGGCGCGCCAATCAATGAAGTGTTTAGGCAATTAATTTTTTACCGAGGATGCCTTTTAATCGTTCCCGCCATTTCCTTTTGAGACGTTTTAACATAGGTCATCACTCCTCTACCTCATTATACTAAATATTCAGATTTCTGTAAAGGGTCTTTGAAAATAAAGGAGAATTTAAGTTGAAAAGATTATTATTTTTTGATGTAGATGGCACGCTGTACAATTCCGAAAAAAAATTGCCGAATTCTGCAAAAGAAGCGATTCTCAAAGCGCGCGAAAAAGGTCATGAAATCGCTATTGCAACAGGTCGTGCTCCATTTATGATAAAAGATATATTGGAAGAACTACAGATTGATACATATGTGACGTTCAATGGTCAATATGTCGTTTATAAAGGTGAAGTTATTTATACCAACCAAATTGTAAATGAAATGTTAGCGACTATTTTAAAATTTGGTTCACAAAGAAATCATCCATTCGTTTTTCTTAATGAGAAAGAAATGATTGCCACGGAAGGTGATTATGAGAGTATCGAGCAAAGCCTGGCTACACTTTATTTTCCATATCCACAAATTGATGCAAATTATTATTTGCATACGCCAGTCTATCAAACTTTAATTTTTATAAATGAACAGGAACAGCCTATTTATGAACAACAGTTTCCTGAAGTACAATTCGTTCGATGGCATCCACTTTCATGCGATATGTTGCCAAAAGGGGGATCCAAGGCAAATGGTATTAAAAAATTGCTGGAGTATACCGGTTTTTCAGAAGAACAGATTGTAACTTTTGGGGATGGGCTTAATGACATCGAAATGCTTTCGGAATTCCCTCAAAGTGTCGCAATGGGGAATGGTCATAAAAAGGCGAAGGAAGCCGCATCAATGATAACGGCACACGTAGATGAAGATGGGTTGGCTCTGGCGATGGAAAAGCTTAAACTAGTATAAGGTAAAGAAATTGATTTCGTTCATTCGTTTGATTTTCACTGGTAAACTTTATTTTAATCAAAAAAGACTGTAGGCAAACTCGAATTTCTTCGAGTTCGCCTGACAGTCTGAAACGCGTGTGAATATTTAATTCACACGCGTTTTTTACAATTAATCTCTACCAAATGGGATGCTATTTTCAATTACCGCGAATGGGTCCTTTTCGTTAATTCGGTCATAAAACATGATACCGTTTAAATGGTCCAGCTCATGTTGAAAGGCGATTGCAGGGAGTCCTGATAAACGCATTTTCTTTTCTTCTCCGTCCACAGTCATAAATTTAACTGTAATACGGGCATAACGAGGGACGTAGCCTGGAACAGCGCGATCTACAGATAGGCAACCCTCACCACTTGTAATATACGTCTGCTCCACAGAATGGCTTACAACTCTAGGATTGATTGCAACGAAGCTTAATAACTCACCGTCCTCGTTTTCCAAGTGTAAGGCAAACATCCGCTTTAAGCTGTTAACTTGGTTAGCAGCCAAGCCAATACCTCCGCGTAGATTATATTTTTCAGCAATTTCAGGATTTTGGCTATTAATTAAATACTGTAGTAGATCCTCAGCAAGTTTACGGTCTTCCGCAGATAATGGAAAATCAATTTCCTCCGCCCGAGTGCGCAATGTCGGATGTCCTTCGCGAATAATATGTTCCATTAATATCATGTGAAACTTCCTTTCAGTTAGAACTTATAGGAATAAGTATACACGACTCTACAGAATGGAAGTAGAAAAAACTTCGGGATTTCCGATTTAAGAATTCGAATTAAGGGAATAAATATTGTTGAAGTGCTATTAAACGAATAATATTTGGATGTTTTAAAAGTTTCTATTATAGTACAGTAGCGGCGAACTTGTGGTACAGATGATGTAACTGTATTAATTTGATGTTAATTATGAAAATTCTTTAATAAAGATGGTAAACAATGATTGACCGATAGATTTTTATTCATTATACTCGGGGTAGAGTTATATTGTACTAGTGAAAATAATGATTTTTTTAATACAGTTTAAAGGGGATGTAAACAATGGCAGATAAAATGATGAATCAATTGGACCCAGCTGGAACGTTACAGGAAATTGAAGGCAAGTTCGAGATGTTCCAAGTGTTAAATGAGCAAGGGGAAGTTGTAAACGAAGCAGCTATGCCGGATTTAAGTGATGAGCAATTAGTTGAATTAATGAGTCGTATGGTTTATGTCCGTATTTTAGATCAACGTTCAATTTCATTAAACCGACAAGGACGCTTAGGTTTCTACGCACCAACTGCTGGTCAAGAAGCATCACAACTTGCTTCCCATTATGCATTGGAAAAAGAAGACTGGATTTTACCGGGCTATCGTGATGTTCCACAAATTGTTATGCATGGTTTGCCATTATGGAAAGCATTCTTATTCAGTCGCGGTCACTTTATCGGAAACCAAGTTCCGGAAGGTGTAAATATATTGGCACCGCAAATTATAATTGGTGCACAATATATTCAAACGGCAGGTGTGGCACTTGGTTTACAAAAGCGTGGTTCAAAAACGGTTGCAATCACATATACAGGGGATGGTGGTTCTTCGCAAGGTGATTTCTATGAAGGGATTAACTTTGCAGGTGCTTTCAAATCGCCAGCTATCTTCATCGTGCAAAACAACCAATTCGCGATTTCAACACCGCGTGAATTACAGACTGCCGCAAAAACTATCGCGCAAAAAGGTATAGCAGCCGGCATACCGTCCGTATTAGTGGATGGTATGGATCCGTTAGCTGTTTATGCAGCGACTAAGGACGCCCGTGACCGAGCAATTCGCGGAGAAGGTCCAACACTTATTGAAACAATGTGTTACCGATATGGTCCTCATACAATGGCAGGTGATGACCCAACACGTTATCGTACTACTGATACTGATAATGAGTGGTCAGCAAAAGATCCATTAGTACGCTTCCGTAAATACCTTGAAGGTAAAGGGTTATGGGATGAGAAGAAAGAAGAAGAAGTAATTGAGCGTGCTAAAGAGGAAATTAAAGAAGCAATCAAACAAGCCGATAAAGCTCCGAAACAAAAAGTAACAGAGTTAATGGATAATATGTATGATGGTGAAATGCCATCAAACTTAAAAGAACAGTACGCGATTTATAAAGAGAAGGAGTCGAAATAAGCCATGGCACAAATGACAATGATTCAAGCAATTACAGATGCATTACGTTGCGAATTAAAAAATGACGAAAACGTTTTAGTATTCGGTGAAGACGTTGGTGTAAACGGCGGGGTTTTCCGTGCTACAGAAGGTCTTCAAAAAGAATTTGGCGTTGATCGTGTATTTGATACGCCACTTGCAGAATCAGGAATCGGCGGTTTAGCAATTGGTTTGGCGTTAACTGGATACCGTCCAGTGCCTGAAATTCAATTTTTCGGCTTCGTTTTTGAGGTAATGGACTCAATTAGTGGTCAATTAGCTCGTATGAAATACCGTTCTGGTGGTACGTACAATGCACCTGTAACAATTCGTTCTCCATTTGGCGGTGGTGTACATACACCGGAAATGCATTCGGATTCTTTAGAAGGTTTAATGGCACAATCACCAGGTTTAAAAGTGGTAATTCCATCAACACCATATGATGCAAAAGGTTTACTAATTGCATCAATTCGTGATAATAACCCAGTTATTTTCTTAGAGCATTTAAAACTTTACCGTTCGTTCCGTGAAGAAGTTCCGGAAGAATCATATACAATTGAACTTGGAAAAGCAGATGTAAAGCGCGAAGGAAAAGACCTTTCAATTATTACTTATGGCTTAATGGTTCACGAAAGTTTAAAGGCGGCAGAAGAACTTGAGAAAGAAGGCTATTCGGTAGAAGTGATCGATTTACGTACGATTCAGCCTTTAGATATTGAAACAATTATAGCTTCTGTTGAAAAAACAGGTCGTGCAATCGTTGTTCAAGAGGCTCAAAAGCAAGCTGGTATTGCAGCAAATGTTGTCGCAGAGATTACAGAGCGTGCCATTCTTTCATTAGAAGCTCCAGTATTACGTGTTGCTGCACCAGATACAATTTATTCATTCCCTCAAGCAGAGGGTGTATGGTTACCAACATATAAAGATGTAATGGAAACTGCGAAGAAAGTTTTAACATTCTAAGAATTGAGGGTGAGAAATATGGCATTTACGTTTCGATTACCAGATATCGGAGAAGGTATACATGAAGGTGAAATCGTCAAATGGTTCGTTAAAGCTGGCGATCAAGTCAAAGAAGATGATATTTTAGCTGAAGTTCAAAATGATAAAGCAGTTGTGGAAATTCCGTCACCAGTAGAAGGTACAGTTGAAGAGATTTTGGTGGAAGAAGGTACAGTAGCGATTGTTGGAGATGCCTTAATCCGCTTTGATGCACCAGGCTATGAAGATTTAAAATTAAAAGGTGATGACCACCACGAATCAAATGAATCAAGTAAAACAGAAGCCCAAGTACAATCCACTGCTGAATCAGGCCAAGATATGAAAAAACAGGAAGCACCAAAGGCAAAAGAGGAAGCAGCGAAGCCAGAAGCTCCATCCCAAACAGAAAAAGCTACACCGCAGAGTGAAGAGGATACTTCAAACAAACGTATTATTGCAATGCCGTCAGTACGAAAGTATGCTCGTGAAAAAGGTGTCGAAATTCAGCAAGTTTCAGGTACAGGTAAAAATGGCCGCGTTTTAAAAGAAGATATTGAAAGCTTCTTAAATGGCGGGGGACAACCTGATGCTGCATCTGAAGAAGTTAATGAAACAAAACAGACAGAAGCTGTAGAGACGCAAAAAGAAACAAAACAAGTTGCACCTGAAGGGGAATTCCCTGAAACACGCGAAAAAATGAGCGGCATTCGTAAAGCCATTGCTAAAGCGATGGTTCATTCAAAACATACAGCTCCGCACGTAACGTTAATGGATGAAGTGGATGTAACAGAGCTTGTTGCGCATCGTAAACAATTCAAGGATATTGCAGCAGAGCAAGGTGTTAAATTAACGTATTTACCGTACGTTGTGAAGGCTTTAATCTCGACTTTGCGAAAATATCCTGAATTCAACCGTTCGCTAGATGACGCAACACAGGAAATTATTCAGAAACATTACTATAATATAGGTATTGCTGCCGATACAGAAAAAGGTTTATTAGTTCCAGTTATTAAGCATGCTGATCGTAAGTCGGTATTTGGCCTTTCACAGGAAATTAATGAACTGGCTGTAAAGGCACGTGATGGTAAGTTAGCATCTCATGAAATGAAAGGTGCTTCAATATCCATTACAAATATCGGTTCTGCAGGTGGTCAATGGTTTACACCAGTAATTAATCACCCTGAAGTTGCGATTTTAGGAATTGGTCGAATTTCAGAGAAACCAGTAATAAAAAATGGTGAAATTGTAGCGGCACATGTGTTAGCATTATCATTGAGCTTTGATCATCGTATGATCGATGGTGCGACTGCACAAAACGCTTTAAATCATTTAAAACGTTTATTAAGTGAGCCGCAACTATTATTAATGGAGGCGTAAAAAAATGGTAGTAGGAGATTTTCCAATTGAACTAGATACTCTTGTAGTAGGTTCGGGCCCTGGTGGATATGTTGCAGCAATTCGTGCAGCACAAACAGGTCAAAAAGTTACAATCGTTGAACGTGGAGCACTAGGTGGAGTTTGTTTAAACGTAGGCTGTATCCCGTCTAAAGCGTTAATTTCAGTAGGTCACCGCTTTGAGCATGCACAACATTCAGATGATATGGGTGTTACTGCATCAGAAGTAAAACTTGACTGGTCTAAAGCACAAGCATTTAAAGACAGCGTTGTTAAAAAATTAGTAGGCGGCGTTGAAGGTTTATTAAAAGGGAATAAAGTAGACATCGTAAAAGGTGAAGCATATTTCGTAGATGCAAACACTGTACGTGTTATCGATGGCGATAACGCCCAAACATATACATTCAAAAATGCAATCTTAGCAACAGGATCTCGTCCAATCGAAATCCCAACATTCAAATTTACAAAGCGCGTAGTAAGCTCAACTGGTGCATTATCTTTCCCTGAAGTACCAGGTAAATTAGTAGTAATCGGTGGCGGTTACATCGGAACTGAGCTTGGTTCAGCTTATGCTAACTTAGGTTCTCAAGTAACAATTATCGAAGGCGGTAAAGATATTTTAGCTGGTTTCGAAAAACAAATGACGCAAATCGTTAAAAAAGGTCTTAAGAAAAAGGGCGTTGAAGTAGTAGTAAACGCATCTGCTAAAGGCGTTGAAGAAAACGAAAATGGCGTTGTAGTTACTTATGAAGCAGGCGGCGAAGAGAAAACAGTTGAAGCGGATTACGTTTTAGTAACTGTAGGTCGTCGTCCGAATACAGATGAAATGGGCTTAGAAGAAGTAGGAGTTAAATTCGCAGAACGCGGTTTATTGGAAGTTGACAAACAAGGTCGTACTTCAGTTTCTAACATCTTTGCAATCGGTGATATCGTTGCAGGTCCACAACTTGCCCATAAAGCTTCTTATGAAGGTAAAGTTGCTGCAGAAGCAATTGCTGGTGAACCATCAGTAGTTGACTACTTAGCGATTCCAGCAGTATGCTTCACAGATCCAGAAATGGCAACTGTAGGATACTCTGAAGAAACAGCTAAAGCAGAAGGTCTTGAAGTGAAAGCTGCTAAATTCCCATTCGCTGCAAACGGTCGTGCATTAGCACTTAACCAAACTGAAGGCTTTGTGAAATTAGTTGCTCGTAAAGAAGATGGCTTACTTGTAGGTGCTCAAATCATCGGTGCTGGTGCATCTGATATGATCGCTGAAATGGGTCTTGCTATCGAAGCTGGTATGACAGCTGAAGACGTAGCATTAACAATTCATGCTCACCCAACTTTAGGTGAAATTACGATGGAAGCTGCTGAAGTATTATTAGGCAACCCAATCCATATCGTATCTAAATAATAATGATTAAAGGCTATGCAGTTGAAAATACTGCATAGCCTTTTTGTTGTCTATATAGATGGATATATTCAAAAGTAATATTGGAATATTTTATATTATAGTAAGAGAATGAAATAGACAGAAATTTCTAATAGTCGTACAATGAAAGTGTGCGCAAGGGGGTTTTTTAAGTGGATATTATACGTACAATCGCTCAAATAGGTATCATCATTTTATTTTATTTAGTAGGAGAATACATAGTTTCAATAACTGGAATTATCATACCGGGAAGTATCGTTGGACTTGTATTATTATGGTTATCACTTTATTTCAAAATATTGAATGTGAAATTCATTCAAAAGGGTGCTAGTTTTATGTTGGCATTTTTAACCTTATTTTTTATTCCTTCCACTGTAGCGGTAATTAACTATCCGGAATTACTTACGGTGTCTGGTGGGCTCCTCATATTGGCGGTAATTATAAGTACAATATTAGCGTTAGTCATTACAGGGAAAGTTAGTAGAATTATTGAGGAAAAAGAAAAGCAAAAAAAGGAGGGGGAACATGTTACCGCAAGTTCTGCTAAGTCTATTTATCATAAGTAGTACGGTGTTACTTTTCGTTTTACTGAATAAACTGTACTTGAAAATTGGCAATCCTTTCTTGTTGCCTATTCTAACTGTTACTTGCATTACGGTAGCGGTTTTGTTGATCTTTAACATACCGTACGAAACTTATATGGAAGGCGGTCAATGGCTATCAAAAATGCTCGGTCCTGCAGTTGTAGCATTAGCCTTTCCGCTTTATAATCAACGGGATATTATTTTTAAATATAAATACTCAATTATAATTAGCATTATTGTGGCAATGTTAGCAGGTCTTATAAGTGTTGTAGCGTTTCTTTTACTGTTTGGATCGAGTAAAGCCTTTATCTATACTTCTTTACCTAAATCATTGACGACACCTGTTGCGATGCAAGTAAGCGATCTTATAGGAGGAATCCCACCTCTAACTGTCGTGTTGGTGATGGTTGCAGGTTTTACAGGTGCTATTTTGGGGCCTGTATTATTTAAAGTCTTTAAAATTGATACAGCTATTAGCCGAGGTGTTGCTATGGGAAGTGCTTCACATGGTGTTGGTTTAACGAAGCTAAAAGAATACAGTGAAGAGGATTTGTCTATAGGATCATTATCTATGGGGCTTAGTGCAGTTGTAGGGGCATTTATAATACCGCTTATTTCTTTTTATTTCATTTAAAAAAGACAGACGACATAAATGAGTCGTCTGTCAAACATATTAATATATTGCTTTTCTCTCTTTTATAACTCGTATATTTTGTAACGTACTATCTTCAGGCCCTTGAACAGGAAGACCCGCTTCAACATTCATCTTAATGAAATCAATATTACTTTGCGTAATGATTTCCCCGGGAATAAAAATCGGAATTCCAGGTGGGTAAACCATTATAAACTCAGCACAAATGTAACCTTCAGAAAGTGCAAGCGGTATGCTTTCTGTTTGTGCATAAAAAGCATCCCGTGGTGACATAGCAAGTGCCGGTATTTCTGGAATTTGAACATTTGTTTCTGTAATTGAAGCATCTGATTCAAACGTTTTTGACATACGTCTTAAAGCATTTATAAGTAAATTTACTTCTTTTTTCGAATCTCCAATCGTTACTAAACATAGAATATTGTAGAGATCCGATAGTTCAATTTCTATATTGGCGTTTACTCGAAGCCACTCTTCAGCAACATGACCTGTAATACCTAAATCTTTTACACTGATTAATAGTTTCAATGGATCCATATCGTAAGTTGCAGATGTACCAAGCTTCTCACGTCCTACACAATGAAGATGTGGTATGGAATTAATACGTTTACGCGCATCTTTTGCTAAATGAATCGCATCGTCCAACAAAGTCTGCCCATGAACAGCTAATTGACGACGGGCTGTATCAATTGAAGCAAGCATAGGGTAGGAAGTGGATGTTGTTGTTAACATTGAAAATACAGATTGTACACGTTTAGCGGACACAAGGCCCTCTCTAACGTTTAATACTGAACTACCTGTCATTGAGCCACCTAACTTATGTGTGCTCGTTGCAGCCATATCTGCGCCTGCTTGCATTGCCGATAAGGGTAAATCATCATGGAACTTAATATGAACGCCGTGAGCTTCATCTACAATTACAGGAATGTTTCTCGCGTGAACAATGTCAACAATACGTTTTAAATCTGCTACAAAACCAAAATAAGTAGGGTTAATAACAAGTACTGCTTTCGCATCCGGATATTTCAATAGTGCACGCTCAACTGACTCAGGTGAAATCCCATGGGAGATGCCAAGCTCACTATCTACTTCAGGATGGATAAAAATTGGGATAGCACCCGCGAAAACAATCGCTGACATAATTGATTTATGTACATTCCGCGGTACTATTATTTTATCGCCCGGACCGACGACGGTTAAAATCATCGTCATAATGGCGCCACTAGTACCTTGTACGGAAAAGAATGTATGGTCAGCCCCAAAGGCTTGGGCAGCAAGGTTTTGTGCTTGCATAATCACACCTTTAGGAGCGTGTAAATCATCTAGTGGAGCAATATTAATTAAATCAATTGATAAAACGTTGTCGCCTACAAATTCTCTGTAAGCTGGATCCATTCCCTGTCCTTTTTTGTGACCTGGAATATGGAACTGAATAGGATGTCTGTTGCGATGCTTGAGTAATGCATCAAACAAAGGAGTCTCTAACTGTGACAACGCAGGTACCACCTCACTATATTGTAATTTTAAAACAAGTGAATTATAGCACCTATTAAAGATGCTGACTATATAAATATTTCGAATACTTGAAATGAAGACACTAATTTTAGGAGGAATGGCTATGAATTGGCATACAAAGGTAACAGAATTATTACAGGTTCAATATCCGATTATCCAAGGTGGACTGGCATATTTAGCTTACTCAGAGCTTGCTGCAGCTGTTTCTAATGCAGGTGCATTAGGGCAAATTACCGCAATGAGTTTATCGTCGCCCGATGCTTTAAAGGAAGAAATAAAAAAAGTGAAAGAAATGACAAATAAACCATTTGGAGTAAATTTTGCGATAGGTATGCATGGAAAAGGGTATGAAAAAATGGTAGAAGTCGCTGCGGAAATGGACGTTCCTGTAGTAACGATTACAGGGGGCAATCCAGCGCCTATTTTTGATATATTAAAAGATGCATCTTGTAAAAAACTAGTATTGGTAGCAGCAAAGCGTCAAGCGCAAAAAGCAGAACAGCTCGGAGCGGATGCTGTCATGGTTGTTGGACAAGAAGGAGGCGGTCATTTAGGAAGAGACGATGTTGGAACGATGGTATTGGTGCCTCAAGTAGTAAATAGTGTATCGATTCCTGTTATAGCTTCTGGGGGCATAGGAGACGGTCGGGGATGGATGGCTGCTCATGCACTGGGTGCAGACGGAATTGAGATGGGGACGCGTTTTATTGCTACTAAGGAATGTGTTCATGCCTCATTGGCGTACAAGCAGGCATTAATTGAAAGTGAAGAAACTGATACGGCAATTATAAAACGTTCGATTGGTGCACCTGCCAGAGTAATTCGCAATGAATTTACAGATAAAATCTTGGGAATTGAGCAACATTCTCCTACTTATGAAGCTTTAAAAACTTATATTAGTGGAGAAGCAAACAAAAAATTTATATATGATGGTGATTCAGCAAATGGATATGGATGGGCAGGCCAAGTGACAGGTTTGATAAATGATATTCCAACTGTTGAGGAATTAATTCAGCGTATGGTTGTACAAGCAGAAGAAATCCGTTTAAAATGGGGGCAGCAATAATTAAAGGCAGGTAATAATCTATGGAATATTCATACCCATTATCAACAGATTGGACTACAGAAGAAATGGTCGATGTCGTACATTTCTTTGAGGTAGTGGAAATGGCATACGAAAAAGGTGTAAAGCGTGAAATCGTTATGGAACGCTACAAAAGCTTTAAAAAAGTTGTTCCGTCACAAGCTGAAGAAAAAACGATTTGCCGTGATTTTGAACAAGCTAGCTCCTACGTACCATATCGTGTTGTAAAGCTAGCGAAGGAATTGGCTGATGGACAAATTGTAAAAATGAAATAAGAAAATGAATGTGGAACATAATTTGTTTCAGCATCAAAAAAGAGAAATTGCACTTCAACTGTGCAATTTCTCTTTTTAGTTTATTAATTTTTTTGAAAATTCTTTTAGATTATTGGAATGTTTAGCAGTCTTTTGTACATATTAATAATAAATGGTTAATTGTTACCTTTGATGATTTCATAAATTGGGAGAAGTTCATCAAATGTCGTTTCCACTAGTTGTAAAAAGTGCTCTGCAGACATTTGAATAGCATCGTTGGCGGGAATATGTCGACCAATCAGGAATTCTCCTTTTTTTACATCGCGGAGACGTACAAGGAGCTGTTCCAGTTTCTCATCGCGTGCTTCCTTTAAAGGAATGGCATCCGGCTGCATATGGTCCCCGGAAATCACGTAATCATCTGATAAATCTTTAATGGTATTAATATTAGTTAATAGACGCTGTGCCATTTCATTCTTTTGTGGTGCTTCATAAATAACTGCAATAACGATGAAAAGATGTGTACCCCAGAGTCCGATCTGAAAATGCGGTAAAGCTTTATAGCCACGCTTGTACGGGGCAAATGCAACCCAAGAATCTTTTGGTGGGTTAACAGTACGACGTGCATGTTTTGCGACATGACCAAAGAATTCTTCCCCTGTCTGTGCACTGAAATAACCTGTGAAAGTTTCCGAAAGCTCATGAAACTTTGGGCGAATTAGATTTGTTAAAGCTTCCATGCGTTCATCTAAACCATCAATTTCAAATACTTGGAAGTCTTCTGCGGTCCATTTTACATTACTCAAATTTTTCAAATCCTTTCGAATTAATGTTTATTTTATTAAGTTTTTGGGAAAAAATCTGTTAATAGAAACTTTATACCGTTATATTTTACAAATGGTGTGGATATTATTATAAGTAATTAGTCATGGTATCCAAACCTTTTTATAAAAGTAGGGAAAAGTTCAAATAATATGATGAGGAAGTGATTTTTATGAAACAGATGATTAAAATTATACGCAAAGTCGATATTGAAAAGCAATATGAAGAGATTTTAATGTTGGAAATGGATTACGAGCTAGCAACACTTTATTCAGCTATGAATGATAAAAATCAATCTGAAATTGAAAAATCCAAAAAACGTTTAACAGAAATTCAAGAGGAACTAAAAGGTCTACATGTATATGCATAATAAAAAAATGTTACCAAAATAAAAAATCACTTGCCAAAGTTAGATAGCAAGTGATTTTTTGTTATAATGAAGTTATTAAAAAAAGTTCCATATATTACATATTAAAATTAGCAATGGTTGTCGGAAGGTGGATGAACGATGGATGTAAAACAGCTAGATGAATTTGCGAAAAAAATTATTATTGAAGCGGGGCAAAATATCCGTGCAGCATTTTCATACGATATTGAAATCGAAACAAAATCTAGTCCCAATGATTTAGTGACGAATATTGATCGGGAAACAGAGTTATTTTTTATCGAAAAAATCAAAGCATTTAATCCGGATCATCGTATTTTAGGTGAAGAGGGAATGGGTGAAAAAGTCGAAAATCTAGAAGGGGTCGTATGGATTATTGATCCAATTGACGGAACCATGAATTTTGTTAAGCAACATCGCCATTTCATGATTACAATTGGCATTTATGTGGATGGTGTTGGAGTTTTAGGCTACATATTTGATGTAATGCGGGAGGATCTATTTAATGCCATTTCTGGGGTAGGAGCATGGTATAACGATTCTCCACTTCGCAAACTTCAGCCTGTAAAAATTGAACAGGCTGTTATCGGAATCAATGCAAGTTGGGTAACACCGAATAATCGTATTAATCACGAAAAAATAACTGAGTTAGTCCGAACAGTTCGTGGTACTCGCTCTTATGGATCTGCTGCGATGGAAATAGCTTTTGTCGTAAGTGGAAAGCTGGATGCTTATATTTCAATGCGTTTAGCACCATGGGATATTGGTGGCGGGGTCATTATTGCTAAAGAAGTAGGAGCTATTGCAACAAACTTTAATGGGAAAAATTTCGATTTCTTATCAATGGATACATTTTTAATTGCGAATCCTTCTATCCATCAGTTAATTTTAGACAAATATATTGAAGAAAAAAAATAAAAACTTCGGTGCGTATACGCACCGAAGTTTTATGCATTTTAGAGTAAGCCTTGGTCTCTAAATTTACGTTTCGTTTTAAATGCCATTCCAAAGATTGCACACATAACGACAACCCCTACAACAACACCAATCCAACCTATCGTTTCATATTTATCGCCAATCATAAATACAAGTGAAAAGGCAAATCCAATACTGATCATTGATAGAATCGCTGCCAATGCATAAATAAACATTACAAATTTTGCTTTATTCATATTTCCTGCCTCCGGACATCTTTTATATGTGACTAAAAAATGATATTAATTATTGTGAAAAGACATTTAATCTTTCATGTGCTATAATATCACAGTTAAACAATTGAAAAAAGAATATGGAGTGGAATAATGACAAATTTACGTCAAGATATTCGTAATATCGCAATTATAGCTCACGTTGACCATGGTAAAACAACGTTAGTAGACCAATTATTAAAGCAATCAGGTACTTTCCGTTCAAATGAACGTGTAGAAGAACGTGCAATGGACTCTGGTGATATAGAGCGTGAACGTGGGATTACGATTTTAGCTAAAAATACAGCAGTAGATTATAACGGTACTCGTATCAACATCCTTGATACGCCTGGACACGCAGACTTCGGTGGAGAAGTTGAACGTATCTTAAAAATGGTAGATGGCGTTTGTTTAGTTGTCGATGCGTATGAGGGTTGTATGCCTCAAACACGTTTTGTATTAAAGAAAGCATTAGAACAACGTTTAACACCAATCGTTGTAGTAAACAAAGTAGATAAAGATTCAGCTCGCCCACTTGAAGTAGTAGACGAAGTATTAGAATTATTAATCGAGCTAGGTGCAGATGAAGATCAATTAGATTTCCCAGTTGTTTATGCTTCTGGTGTAAATGGTACAGCATCTTTAGATCCAGACCCAGCAAACCAAGAAGAAAACATGACTTGCTTATTCGAGAAAATTATTGAAGCAATCCCAGCACCAATTGATAACTCAGAAGATCCATTACAATTCCAAGTAGCATTACTTGACTATAATGACTTCGTTGGTCGTATCGGTATCGGTCGCGTATTCCGCGGTAGAATTTCTGTAGGTCAACAAGTTTCTCTTATGAAATTAGACGGTACAGTGAAAAACTTCCGTGTAACAAAAATCTTTGGTTTCTTCGGTCTTAAACGTGAAGAAATCCAAACAGCTATTGCTGGTGACTTAATCGCGGTTTCAGGAATGGAAGACATCAACGTTGGTGAAACAGTTTGTCCAATTGATCATCAAGAAGCGTTAGTACCATTACGTATTGATGAGCCAACATTACAAATGACATTCTTAGTAAACAACTCACCATTCGCAGGTCGCGAAGGGAAATGGGTAACTTCTCGTAAAATTGAGGAACGTTTACTTGCACAATTACAAACTGACGTATCTCTACGTGTAGAAGATACAGAATCTCCGGATGCTTGGACAGTTTCTGGTCGTGGTGAGCTTCACTTATCAATCTTAATCGAAAATATGCGTCGTGAAGGTTTCGAATTACAAGTGTCTAAACCACAAGTAATCATCCGTAACATCGATGGCGTGAAGTCTGAGCCAATCGAGCGCGTTCAAATCGATGTACCTGAGGATTCTGTAGGTTCGATCATCGAATCAATCGGTACTCGTAAAGGTGAAATGTTAGATATGGTAAACAACGGATCAGGACAAGTACGTTTAATCTTTAACGTACCAGCACGAGGTTTAATCGGTTACACAACTGAGTTCATGTCAATCACAAAAGGTTTCGGTATGATGAACCATACATTCGATCACTACGCTCCAGTAGTAGCAGGTAAAGTTGGCGGCCGTCACCAAGGTGTATTAGTATCTATGGAAAACGGTAAAGCAACAACTTACGGTATGATGGGTGTAGAAGATCGTGGTACATTATTCATCGAGCCAGGTACTGAAGTATACGAAGGTATGATCGTTGGTGAAAATACACGTGATTCTGATATTACTGTTAACATTACAAAACAAAAACAAAAAACAAATATCCGTTCGGCAAACAAAGACCAAACGAATGTTATTAAAAAGCCTCGTATTTTATCACTTGAAGAAGCATTAGAATACTTAGGTGATGACGAGTATTTAGAAGTAACACCAGAATCAATTCGTTTACGTAAACAGATTCTTGATAAAGGCGAACGTGAACGCGTTGCTAAAAAGAAAAAGAACGCTGAGTTAGAAGCTTAATTGGCGTCAATAAGGAAAGGTGAATGATGTTGGCTGTGTTAAGTAGCTATTTTGATTTAGTATTACTAGCATCTATATCTAGTAGTGAAAATGAATATGTCTTTAATCGTATGTCAGGGATTACAAGTTATTTATACCAAAATTTACCAAACTACGACATGGCTGGTTATGTAACATTTATTCTCGTGTTCCTTATGTCGGCAATAGTTTACAAACTAGGGTTTGCGAAAAAACTAACATTAGGAAGAAATATTGTTATCTATGCGTTCCTATTTATCGGATGTATGATATTAACTTTTCTAGCGTTATTCCTACCGATGATTGAAGGTTTAATTGTCGCTGCGTTGATTCTAATTGTTTATAAATCACGTTTATGGCGAGAAAAACGAGAAGAAGCGAAGCAGGCAAACTAATACTTTTAAAGAGGTGTGTTAATTTAACACACCTCTTTATTTTTAAGTGTGTTTATTTGAAACCGCTTCAATGGAAACGTTATAATTCATTAATGGGGATAATAAATTAAATGGAGTAGAGAATAAAATGAATTTTACTAAAAAACAAGTCATTATAACAGTCGCTTTAGCGCTAGTTATCATATCTTGCATTATCTTCGTTCCCGCTGTTCTAACAGCAAAAAACGAAGATAATGCAGCGGCAGAATTAAGCAATATTTACAATGATCAATTTGTCGTAACAAAATCGACAGCACCTGCAATTGTTGATGATTTTGAAATTACTGTCCAGTCGGAAAAGACAAATGCAGTGTATGATTTTGAAGTAAAAGACGGTGAATATTTTGGTGAATACTTTGCTGAAAATGTTAACATACAAGTTAACGAAATGATTCAACCAATTGTTGGAGAAGATATTTTAGTTATGTCCAATGTATTCCAGGATGGCTTAAAAGAAGAAGCGACTTTGGAAGAAGTAAATGTCGAGAAAGCTACGGTTCATTTAGTGGTGGATGAAGATATTTCAGAAGATACAGCCAAGAAAATTGCCGATACATTAAAAGCTCAATTTGGGGAAATCGCAGTTACGGTAGAAGCTTATGTTGTAGATGAAGAACGTGTATTTGAAGGGGTAAAAACAGAAGTAATCAATTTTTTCCAACTAAGCAAAATTAATGCACAAAGCTTTGTTGACTTCAAGTTCCACAATCAGTCATTTCAATTTTAATTAATGAAGATATTATGTATGTCTAACTGAAATTAATAAGAATAAGAAAAAATATCAATTTTCTCATGGGAGAGAAAATTGATATTTTTTGTTTTGTTCCCGACTCTTTAAAATTCTTCATCAAATTTAGACGATGTTCTGAAGAAGCGGAAATTTCCTGTTTCAATACGTTTCTGCGTATTATCTGTGATGCGTTCTGAGCACGGTGGACACATAAACGTATGAATTGGGCGATTTCGCAATTTTTTTGCTAAAGGTAGATCGTTTGGCAAATCATGTAGTGTATCACAAATGACACATTTTACACGCATGACGAATTCCTCCTATTGAATACGAATCGCACGCACATTTTTTATTGGATTTTCCACATTTGAACCGTCTGCAAAAAGTACATGTACTGGACCGTCCTCTACAAGCGGTTTACCATCTTGGCTAAATTTAAAAATAAAGTTTTCAGCCTGTTGCAGTGGGAATACAAACTCTTCATCTGTCGTACATTCGAAAACGACTTCGTTTGCACCATCTATAATTTGTGCATTATTTAAAAACGGCTTAATTTCCATTCCGAATGTTCCTGTAAGCATACCTTTTCGATCAAATTTACGCTCTGTTTTTAAAGTCGGCGGAAATACAGCACCTTCCATAATCTCGCGTGACCAGTGTGCACCCATATCACGTAAGTATTTTTCATTATCTTCTTCAACTTTTTCCGAAACAAAATACGTTTTCAGATTAAGTTTACGATCATCAAAAATCCATACGGTAGGGTCTAACGTCAATTGGAATTTGACAGCGCCTTTTATAGGAATGATTGTTTCGACCATTTGTAAGTCCCCCCTAAACTATTTTCCTTCATCATTATAACGCTATTCCCGGTAGAAAGAAATATAATTGAATTGAATGTAAATCATACAAAGACGCTTGCATTTTTGAATGTAAAAAGATACACTTTATTAAGATAGAATCGAAGAAATATCATAGATGGGGGCGTCCTCATGGATACGAAAGCACAAGCTTCCTTTCAGGAAAAAGCATTAGAGCTACTAACTGCGGATGCAGATAAAATTGCTCGATTAATTCGCGTACAAATGGATAATTTAACTATGCCGTCTTGTCCGTTATATGAAGAAGTATTAGATACACAAATGTTTGGTTTATCACGTGAAATAGAATTTGCTGCAAGGCTTGGGCTAATTGAGCGTGAACAGGGAAAGAAAATTCTCGATTCTTTAGAGAAAGAGCTTTCTTTATTACATGATGCGTATACAGACAAATAAAAGAAAACTCAAACGCTACATTGCGGTTTGAGTTTTTTTTTCAAAGAAGAGGTTTATAACATGAAACATTACTTTAAAAATTATTTTCGCAATTTCGATTACAGTCTGTTGTTTGTTTACATTCTATTAATGTTATTTGGACTTGTTATGATTTATAGTTCGAGTATTTGGATTTCTATTATTCAATATGATGCAAATCCTAATTTTTATTATAATCGCCAGCTCGTCAATATAATTTTAGCGTTAATTTTGTTTACGGTCGCTGTCATTACGCCTTATAAAAGATTATCAAGCAAAACAATTTTAGGTGTACTCCTTGCTGTTATGTTTATACTAGAGTTATGGCTTATAGTTGCCGGCAAAAATATTAACGGATCAAAAAGTTGGATTAGCCTATTTGGCCTTATGAATTTCCAACCATCCGAATTTGCAAAGCTCTTTATTATAGTATTCTTTGCGGGTACATTTTATCGTAAAAGCGTGAATCGTGGTTCAATGCAGCTACTAACATTTGATGATGTGTCGTATCCTTTGGGCATGTGGCTATTTATCGTTCTTGTTGTTGGATTTGAAACAGATCTAGGCGCACTGGTTATCATTGTTGCCATTGCACTGGTCGTTGTTATTACGAGCGGACTTAAGGGTAAAACGCTCGGCAGAATTTTTGGATTATTATCGGCATTGGGTGTTGTCGGAATGATTGGGATTTTAATATTTAAATGGGATACGGTTTTTAATGCGAGTCGTAGAGGCCGTATTACTTCCTTTTTGGACCCTTTCAGCGATCCGCTCAATTCGGGGTATCATGTTGTGAACGGCTATTACGCAATCGGTGCAGGGGGTTTGGAAGGACGTGGGCTCGGACAATCGATTCAAAAGCTGGGATATGTACCAGAACCCCAAACTGACTTTATAATGGCAATTATAGCCGAGGAATTGGGGATTTTGGGGGTATCAATTGTTATAATTGGATTAGGCTATATTGTTATGCGCGGTTACTATATCGCGATGTCAACGATGGATCCGCTTGCACGAATGTTAGCGGCGGGCATTTCTACATGGATTGGATTACAAACTTTTATTAATTTAGGTGGATTATCGGGACTTATCCCGTTAACCGGAGTAACGCTTCCTTTTATTAGTTATGGCGGTACTTCTATATTATTGCTTTCAGTAGCAATGGGGATACTTATAAATGTCTCCACACATCACAAATTGGAAAAAAGAAAGTAATTGGGGGATGAGGAGAAATGAAGTCGATTAAAAAGATTCTAGTTGCAAACCGGGGCGAAATAGCCATTCGTATTTTACGAGCATGTAATGAATTACATATTAAGACGGTAGCGATTTATTCACGTGAAGATAGTGGTTCATATCACCGTTATAAAGCGGATGAAGCTTATCTTGTCGGCATGGGGAAAAAGCCGATTGATGCATATTTGGATATTGAAAGCATCCTGAAAATTGCTAAAGATGCGAATGTGGATGCAATTCACCCAGGGTACGGATTTTTATCTGAAAATGTTGTTTTTGCAAGACGTTGTGAAGAAGAAGGCATTCAATTTATCGGTCCTACTTCGGCACACCTTGATATGTTTGGCGATAAAGTAAAAGCTCGTGAACAAGCAATTTTTGCTGATATTCCTGTTATCCCAGGTACAGATGGGCCTGTAGATAGTTTACAAGAAGTTGAGAAATTCAGTGAAAATTATGGTTTCCCAATTATGATTAAAGCAGCTCTTGGCGGCGGTGGGCGTGGAATGCGTTTAGTAACCTCGAAAGAAGAGCTTCAATCGTCCTATGAACGAGCAAAATCAGAAGCAAAAGCAGCATTTGGCTCAGATGAAGTATACGTAGAAAAGGCAATTATTAAGCCGAAGCATATTGAAGTGCAAATTATCGGTGATACACACGGTAATATTGTGCATTTATATGAGCGGGACTGCTCGATTCAACGACGACATCAAAAGGTTGTTGAAATCGCACCATCCAATTCGATTTCGGAGCAATTGCGCAACGAGATTTGTGAAGCAGCTGTTAAATTAATGAAAAATGTAAATTATATTAATGCAGGTACTGTGGAATTTTTAGTAGCGGATGATAAATTTTATTTCATCGAAGTAAATCCGAGAATTCAAGTAGAACATACAATTACAGAAATGATTACCGGAATTGATATTGTACATGCTCAAATTAAAGTAGCAGAAGGGCGTAACCTGCACTCGAAGGAAGTTGGCGTACCTGCACAAAATAAAATTCCACTATTCGGATACGCAATCCAATCTCGTGTAACGACAGAAGATCCGGCAAACAATTTTATGCCAGATACAGGTAAGTTGATGGTATATCGCTCAAGCGGTGGTTTTGGTGTACGTTTAGATGCTGGGAATGGTTTCCAAGGTGCTGTTGTAACACCATATTATGATTCATTGTTGGTTAAGATTTCAACGTGGGGTATGACGTTTGAAGAAGCAGCAGCAAAAATGGACCGTAACTTGCGCGAGTTCCGTATTCGTGGAGTTAAGACGAATATTCCGTTTTTAGGCAATGTAGTATTGCACAATAAATTTTTATCAGGCGAATTTGATACGAGCTTTATCGATACAACGCCTGAATTATTTGAATTCCCGGAACGCAAAGACCGTGGAACAAAACTATTAAACTATATCGGCAATGTAACATTGAATGGTTTCCCAGGTGTTGAGAAACGTACGAAGCCAATATTTGTACAGCCTGAAAAGCCGAAAGTGGATATTTTAATACCTTCAGCTTCTGGAACAAAGCAAATTTTGGATTCCCATGGCGCGGATGGACTAGTGAAATGGATTAAAGAGCAGGAAGATGTACTTTTAACAGACACAACATTCCGCGATGCACATCAGTCGCTGCTTGCTACACGTGTGCGTTCACAGGATATGCTTGAAATTGCGGATGAAACGTCACGTTTAATGCATAACTATTTCTCGCTTGAAATGTGGGGCGGTGCAACATTTGATGTAGCATATCGCTTCTTAAGCGAAAATCCATGGGACCGGTTAGAAAAATTACGCAAAAAGGTTCCAAACGTTTTATTCCAAATGCTATTGCGTGGAGCAAATGCAGTCGGGTATACGAATTACCCGGATAATCTAATCCGTGAATTTATTCAGGAGTCAGCAGCTTCTGGAGTGGACGTTTTCCGTATATTCGATTCACTAAACTGGATTAAGGGCATGGAAGTAGCAATTGATGAAGTGCGTAATAGCGGAAAAGTTGCAGAAGCGGCGATTTGCTATACAGGAGATATTTTAGATGATTCCCGTGCAAAATATACAGTTCAATATTATAAAGATATGGCAAAAGAGCTTGAAGCAACAGGTGCGCATATTTTAGCGATTAAAGATATGGCAGGTTTACTTAAACCACAAGCTGCATATCGCCTGATTTCAGAGCTTAAAGAATCTACAAGTCTACCAATACATTTGCACACACATGATACGAGCGGGAATGGAATTTATTTATATGCAAAAGCAATCGAAGCGGGCGTAGATATTATTGATACAGCCTTAGGTTCTATGGCTGGTTTAACATCACAGCCAAGTGCCAATTCCTTATACTATGCGATGAAAGGTTCAGAACGAAATGTAAGAGCCGATATTGAAAGCTTGGAAAAGCTATCATATTATTGGGAAGATGTACGTAAATACTACGTTGATTTTGAAAGCGGTATGAATGCACCACATTCTGAAATTTATGTACATGAAATGCCTGGTGGCCAATATAGTAATTTGCAGCAGCAAGCAAAAGCTGTAGGGCTAGGCGACCGTTGGGATGAAGTGAAATCGATGTATTCTCGCGTAAATTTAATGTTTGGTGATATCGTAAAAGTAACGCCTTCTTCAAAAGTTGTTGGCGATATGGCATTATTTATGGTCCAAAATGAATTAACAGAAGACAATATTGTTGAGCGTGGGCAAACAATCGACTTCCCTGAGTCTGTAATTGAATTTTTCCAAGGTTATTTAGGTCAGCCACATGGAGGATTCCCAAAGGAAATTCAGCAAGTTGTATTAAAAGACCGTACACCAATAACGGTGCGACCAGGAGAGCTATTGCCACCGGTTGATTTTGATAAATTGTCAGAGGAGTTAACAGAAAAGTTCGAACGTACACCATCCAAACAAGATGTACTGGCATATGCATTGTATCCGAAGGTGTTCGAGCAATATATGCAAGCGGTAGAATCATTCGGTGATATTTCTGTACTCGACACAGCAACATTCCTATATGGTTTAAGGCTGGGTGAAGAAATTGAAGTAGAAATCGAAAAAGGAAAAACACTTATTATCAAACTTGTTTCAATAGGCGAGCCTCAACATGATGGTACACGCGTACTTTATTTTGAAATGAACGGTCAATCCCGTGAGCTAGTTATTCAGGATTTAACAGTTGAAGTAGATGGCAGCATTGCGTTAAAAGCCGATCCTTCCAACCCTAATCAAATAGGCGCAACAATGCCCGGAACGGTATTAAAAGTTGTGGTGAATAAAGGAAGCTCAGTTAAACGCGGCGAACATTTATTAATCACGGAAGCAATGAAAATGGAAACGACAGTACAGGCGCCAAAAGATGGTATTGTAAAAGAAGTGTACGCTAAAGCAGGCGACGCTATTTCAACAGGTGATTTATTAATAGAATTAGAGTAATTAATAGTGATAGCGCTACTTTATAATTAGTTCAGATAAAAAGAGAAATTGCACAGTGCAATTTCTCTTTTTACGTATGGGGGATTAGGTTCAAGCATACTTTTCGGGAGGGTCCGCCCTCAATGAGTACATAAAAAAATAATAAAGCGCCGCAAATTTCAGAACAAAAATTTGCGGCGCTTTTTATTTTAAAATTGACTAGTCCTACTAATCTCTGTTTCTTTTCTACTTCGATCTTGAAACTATCATAATTAAATAACATAATAATCCGAATAATAGGGTAATCAATAAAGAATGCATTAAAGATACAAACAACTGTAGCTTTAAAAGTACTACAAGCATTCCAGCGATAACTTGTAAAATAACAATTGAAAGGGCAATAATCCAGCCCCAATAAATAACGCGTTGCTGTTTATAGTTTCTAATGACATGGATGGCAATATACGCAATCCATATAACGAATAGTAATACTGCAAAACGGTGACCCATTTGAACCCATTCGTACATATTGTATGGCAACGCAAATGGCTGATTGTTTCGGCAGAATGGCCAATCTGGACATACAAGGCTTGCATCAGTATGGCGCACTAGAGCACCCGTGTATACAACTATATATGAATATAAAGTAACGCATATTGTATGTATTTTTAATTTCTTGCTCATGTATAAGCGGTCAGCATCAAATTTTTTATCAACCTCAAATACTATTAATGTAAGAAGTAGAACCGCAGCAAAAGAGATTAATGAAATACCGAAATGCAACGCTAATATAAAGTCGCCTTGACCCCAAAGAACTTGGGCAGCACCAATTAACGCTTGGAGAACTAAGAAGAACATTGCTAAAAAGCCTAATAATTTTACTTCACGAATATGACCTAGAGTACGCCACGTCCAAACAACTAAAATTAAAATGAAAATTGATACAGATCCAGTAACAAGACGATGTGAAAATTCGATTAATACTTCCGTTGTTATTTCTTTGGGAATCAACGAACCATTACAGTCAGGCCAGTTTCTTCCACACCCAAGACCGCTGTCAGTCTTTGTAACAAGTGCTCCTCCTTGAAGGATGAGTAGCATACCGAGTGTAGACAATACAGCAAACCATTTTAAAAACTTATGATATTTTTGATGCATATAGTGAGCCCACCTACTTTAATTTTCAGGTCGCTACAAAGAGCGTCTCTAGTTTTAGATGATAGCGAAAAAATGTTAAAAATACAACTTCTATCAAGGTTTGTAATGTAAACGTATCCATTTTTTCACAAATTGTTCATAAATTCGTCTCCTATCCTTCACAAATATTGGCAGAAAATGCATTACTATAAAGATGTTGTTTTAGATTTCTGTACGCTTCGACCTGTTTGGCATGGTGAAATTTGAAATTTCTCGAAACGTGTAGAAATCCGATACAAATTTAGATATAGTTATGGTAGCGGAATATGCTTACAAATTTGAAAGGAGTAGTAATATATTGGACACATTTACCATAGTGCATGTAACACTATAGCTTTAACGATAATACTTCTAATAAGTTTTCTTGCACTTATAGATTGAAATTGGTAATCAAAACCAGTGAAGACTTAAATGAAGATTAAAAGTTAAATAGTCTAAAACGCTTCTCGCCATGCCAATAGTACGTGAGAAAGATTCGCTAAGTGAAGAAGACAGCAGGTAAAGGTGTAACCAAAATTACAATATCCTTCCTCATACGTAGGCGAAATTTTGTAAAAGATGGCATGATTCGCTGCCGGCATGTGGGGACTTATAAACATTCAGTCCCGGTTGCACATGAAAATATAATGAAGAAAGAGGGGTTTAATAAGCTATGATGAAAGGGCTTAAAAAATGGCGACTATTTTCGCTATTAACAGTAATGACAGTATTCCTTTCAGCATGTGGTGAAGAATATATTTCAACTCTTCGCCCAGCAGGTGCGGTCGGTAAAGAGCAATTAGATATTTTAATATTATCTATTTGGATTATGACATTAGTAGTAGTTGTAGTTTCGGCTATCTATTTAGTAGCATTCTTCAAATTCCGCCGTACAAAAGTTGGCGAAAACCATATGCCAAAGCAAGTGGAAGGTAGCCACACATTGGAAGTTATCTGGACAGTTATTCCGATTATTCTATTAATAATCTTAGCTGTACCGACATTAACCTATACTTATAAATTTGCAGATGTAGCTGCAATGGATGAGGTAGACGAAGAAGGTAATAAAACTGCACTTACAGTAAATGTAACGGCAAAGTTATATTGGTGGGAGTTTGAGTATCCAAACCAAGGAATTATTACAGCTCAAGAATTAGTAGTTCCAACTGGAGAAAAAGTATACTTCAACCTAATCGCATCTGACGTTAAGCACTCATTCTGGATTCCTGCAGTAGGCGGTAAGATGGATACAAACGTTGATGGCATTAACAAATTCTATTTACAGTTTGATAAAGAGTCTGCAGGCTTAAATGATGGAGAAGGCGTATTCTACGGTAAATGTGCTGAATTATGTGGTCCTTCCCATGCATTAATGGACTTTAAAGTAAAAGCGCTTGAGCCAGAAGCATTTAATGCTTGGGTAACAGCAATGCAAGCAACAGAAGGCCAAACAGCAGATAGAGAATCATCTGATATTGGTGAAGCAACATTTGCTAACTCTTGTTTAGGATGTCACGCAGTATCGGCAGTTGCCGGTAATGGTCTTGGCCCTAACTTAACAACATTTGGTGACCGTAACCGCGTAGCTGGTTTCATGGATCATACGGTAGAAGATACTACTGAATGGATTATGGATGGTATGGAGCCTGAATCAAAACTAAAACCAGGTAACTTAATGACTGGTAAATATAATGTTACTCCGGAAGAAGCAAAAGCAATTTCAGAGTACTTAATGACATTAACAGTTGAAAAGTAATTTAAAACGAGAGAGAAACTTTGAAGGAGGTTAAAGTTGTGAGCTCTGTTACACAGAAAAAGGGCTTCGGGGCACATGTATGGGACTATTTAACAACGGTCGATCATAAAAAGATCGCCATTATGTATTTAGCCGCCGGTACACTGTTCTTCGCAATTGCAGGATTTGAAGCGTTACTTATGCGTATTCAATTAATGTTCCCAGAAAGTACATTCATTTCTGCAGGCCTATTTAACGAATTATTAACAATGCACGGCACAACGATGCTGTTTTTAGCAGCAACACCTATTATATTTGCATTTATGAACGCGATCGTTCCACTTCAAATTGGTGCGCGTGACGTTGCATTCCCGTTTTTAAACTCATTAGGATTTTGGTTATTCTTTATTGGTGCGGTATTCCTTCACCTATCATTCTTTTTAGGTGGAGCACCTGATGCAGGTTGGACTTCGTATGCATCATTATCTTTATACTCACCGGGCCATGGTATTGATTTCTATATTTTAGGTCTACAAATTTCTGGTGCGGGTACGTTAATCTCAGGTATTAACTTTATCGTAACAATCATTACGATGCGTGCACCTGGTATGACGTTTATGCGTATGCCACTATTTACTTGGACTACTTTAGTTTCAAGTTCATTAATCTTATTCGCTTTCCCTCCACTTACAGGTGGATTATTCTTAATGTTAGTTGACCGTATGTTCGGAGCAAATTTCTTCGATCATACAATGGGTGGTAACACAATTATTTGGGAGCATTTATTCTGGATTTTCGGTCATCCTGAAGTTTATATTTTAGTATTACCAGCATTTGGCCTATTCTCTGAGATTATTCCAGTGTTTGCTCGTAAACGTCTATTCGGATACTCTTCAATGGTATTCGCAACAATCTTAATCGGTTTCCTAGGGTTCATGGTATGGGCTCACCACATGTTCACAGTAGGTTTAGGTGCTACTGCGAACGCAATCTTCGCTGTTGCAACAATGGCGATCGCTGTTCCGACAGGGATGAAAGTATTCAACTGGATTCTTACTATCTGGGGCGGTTCAATTAAAGTTACAGTACCAATGCTTTATGCACTTGGTTTCATCCCGTCATTCGTTGCGGGTGGGGTAACAGGTGTAATGCAGGCAACTGCACCACTTGACTACCAATTACATGATTCTTACTTTATCGTAGCCCACTTCCATTATGTAATTGTAGGTGGTATCGTAACAGCATTATTCGGTTCAGCACACTTCTACTGGCCGATTATGTTTAACCGTGCGTTGAATCCGAAACTGGGAGTACTTACTTTCTGGATATTCTTTATTGGTTTCCATTTAACGTTCTTCGTACAGCATTTCTTAGGATTAATGGGTATGCCACGTCGTGTATTCACGTACATGGGTGGTCAAGGTTGGGATTTATTCAACTTTATTTCATCAATCGGTGCTATTATGATGGGTATCGGGGTAATAATATTAGTAATCGATGTATTATTATCAATTAAATCAGAGCCGGTTAACCGTCGTGATTACTGGGGCGATGGTCGTTCTCTTGAGTGGGCAATCGAAACTCCACTGCCATTCTATAACTTTAAACAAACTCCACTTGTTCGTGGATTTGATCCTTATTGGATTGAAAAAGAAGAGGGTAACAAAGAAGGTATGGTCTATGCAGAGCCACTAGGTGAAATTCATATGCCAAACAATTCAATTTTACCGTTCATTATGTCAATTGGTACGATGATTGCTGCATTTGGTGCGTTATATAGCCCATGGGGTGATCAAGTGCAAGCAGGTACAGCTACAGGTGCTCCAGCAGTGGTTTCATTAGCATTGATTATTGGTGGATTAGGTTTAACTATTGCATGTATGATTATTCGTTCATTCAAAGATGATTTAGGATTCCATGTAACAGTTGCCGAAATTGAAAGCATTGAAGCAGATTTAGCTAACTACCGTGCAACAGGTAAAAAAGGGGGTAACAAGTAATGGATATTAATCAAAAATTTACTCCACAAACTTGGCCAAAACACCCTGAACAAGCTACATTGGAAGGGAAAAACAAGTTAGTTGGACTTTGGATTTTCCTTGCATCGGATACAGTGTTATTCGCGAGTGTATTTGCTACATATATCGCACTTAAAGATAGCGGTCCAGCAGGTATGGAGTTCGCGGCAAGAGATCTATATGAATTACCGTTAGCATTTATTATGACAATGCTGCTTTTAACATCATCGTTGACATCGGTATATGCAATGTACCATATGAAAAATTACAACTATTCAGGTGTTCGTACTTGGATGGGGATTACAGTTCTTTTAGGCTTAGGTTTCTTATGCTTGGAAATTTACGAGTTTTACCACTATGTGCATATTGGATTTGGTTATACACAATCTGCATTCTCCTCTGCATTCTTTACACTTGTAGGGATGCATGGGCTTCACGTAGTCATTGGTTTAGTTTGGATTACAGGTTTAATCATCCGTAACAGTAGTCGTGGATTAAACTTATACAATGCACCGAAGTTTTTTGCCGCTTCTCTATACTGGCATTTCATCGACGTTGTATGGGTATTCATCTTTACAGTAGTATATCTGATGGGAGTGTTGGGATAATATGGGACACGAAACTCATGTAGAAGTACGTACTCAGGCACAATATGAATATGATAAAGCTCATTCAAGAGCTCATATGCGTAAACAAGTAGTAAACTTTGCGATCATGATTTTCTTAACATTTATCGCGTTTGCTGCTGTATTAGCAGATTTTTCACCAACTTTTATCATTCCAATTATTTTATTGTTAGCTGGAATACAAGTGGTGCTGCAACTATATGCTTTTATGCACTTGGAAGATCGTTCAACTCATATGGTTGGCGTAATTGAATTCTTTATTTGGAGTGCAGCCTTTATTGCGTTTACGTTCTTCGTAGCGTTTACAACAATTATTTGGTGGGGCAATTACTAAACCAGGCGTCCTTAGCGAAAGCTAAGGACGTTTTTTTATTTTTTGGCTCAAGCCGCTTGCGCTATCGCGAGGCGCGGAGAGCGGAAATACTATGTTTTATATCTTTATTTTTGCAGAAATTCACTTTATACCAAAGCAGAGTGACGCGGAGTGAAGGGTGAGCTGCCAAAATACTTCCTTCAATGAAAAGAGTTATGCGAAGTATAGGGTGGACTCCTTGGCGATTAAGCGTGCACGGAAAATGGGTTACTCCTGTCGCTGATGCTTTCATTGCAAGGAAAGACTACCACGGAACGTAGTACAACAGACTCGAACTTCAAAAACACATGCCTCAACGCCTTTTCCCCACAGCGCAGCAGAATGGTTTTAATTGGAAAATCTTGTTTTTCAATTTTGTCATCTCCTACGTATGGTGATGAACTAATTTTTTATTATAAATAATATTAAAAAAACATGTTTAATTTCAAGCAATTGTCATAGTTCTTTCATTGATGTTGGAGAAGTTGCCATCTATAATGAAGTTACTGAGGTTAAAGGAGCGGTTCATATGCCGATAAGTATATTTGGTTTTCAAGCATTATGGAGTCCCTATTTATTGGTGGGCTTACTATTCATAACAATTTTCTATTTTTTAATAACAGTCAAGTGGCAAGGTAAATTTAAAGAAAGTGAACCTTTAAAGAAAAACGAGGCAGTATACTTCATTCTTGGAATCATTTCTTTTTATATTATTAAAGGATCTCCTATTGATTTGCTTGGCCATATTATGTTTACAATGCATATGGTGCAAATGGCATTTTTATTATTATTAGTTCCGATCCTATTTATAAAAGGAATTCCTTGGTGGGTTTGGAAGGTAGTCGTGGAGGCACCAATTATCCGGACAATTTTTCAGGTTTTCACTAAACCATTAGTTTCGATTGTAGTATTTATTGGTCTATTTTCGGTTTACCATTTACCATCTGTTTTTGACACGATAAAACTAAATGAGCTTTATCATTTAGCGTATACATCGATCTTATTTATTTCCGCTATTTTTATGTATTGGCCACTATTAAATAATGTAGAGGGTCAGCATGAAATGAAAAATATGAATAAATTAGCTTACATTGCATCGAATGCGGTTTTAATTACACCTGCATGTGCACTTATTATTTTTGCTACAAGTCCGATGTATGGTACATATAGCGATAGTGATATGTGGCTGAAGGCAATGGAATTATGTGTACCTTCTACAACATTGTCAGGGCTTACGTTATCAGGGCCAGAGTTATTCTCGAATATGGATTTAATAAGTGACCAGCAAGTAGGCGGTGTATTGATGAAAATAATTCAGGAAATTATTTTCGGAGTTATTTTATTTAAGATTTTCCGTAGATGGTGGAATACAGAACGTAAAAATCCAGAGGAAATTACAGAAAATGCTTTAAAAGAGTTCCAAAATAGAACTCGATATCAATAGCATGGTAAACTGTTTATACATGTTGGAAGCATCAAATAATTGGATTTATATTGGACATATTATTTAGATTGGGGATTTGAAAATGAATGTACCTATTTTACCGACAATAAGCACAGCGTTTATCGTCATCAGTGCGGTGCTCGTTGCAATTGGTTGGGTATTAATTGCAAAAAGAAATATAGAAGCACATAAAAAAGTGATGATGGCAGCTGGTGCATCAGCTTTGATTTTCTTTATAATCTACGCATCACGTACAGTATTCATTGGTAACACAGCTTTCGGTGGTCCAGATGAATTAAAAGGATATTATACATTCTTTTTAATTTTCCATATCACTTTAGCAACAGTGGGGGCAGTGTTTGGAATTACGAGCTTACTTTCTGGTTTTAAGAATAACCTGAAGTTGCATCGCCGTATCGGACCGATTACAAGTATTATTTGGTTTTTCGTAGCTATTACAGGTGTGGCCGTATATTCACTGTTGTATATTATATATGAAGGTGGAGAAACAACTTCTGTATTCAAAGCCATTTTAGGCTTCTAATTCAAAAAGTTCCTATACAGTATTTTGTATAGGAACTTTTTTGTATTTAATCCAAAATAAAAAAGCTGGATATTTGCCAGCTTTTTAAAAGGATTATATACCGTATGCAGCAAGCTCTCTTCGAACATCTGCCAATACTTTTTCGCATTCTTTTACAAGATGGCCAGGGAATACTTCATCAGTGTATTCAACGCCATGTGGATAATAGTATTTTCCAATTGCAGGCTTGTTAATGTTTAAAGTGGCATTATGAGCACCTACGTCACCTGATACTGCGTTACAAAAAACACGTAAATAAAAACGGCCTTCACGTACATCATAACAACGATCAAATGCCATACGGTCATAATCCCATGCACCATGGCACTCTAAACCGAATTTGCCCATTACTGTCGTTAAAACTTCTTGATCAACCTTTACATTTTCGAGTTGTGTGTCTTCAAAATACATTTCATAATCCTCCTTTTGCCTAACATACATAAGTATATGGTCAAATTTAATAATAGAACAAAATGGTAATCGATGCAATGACAACATTGTGTCATCGTGACCAAAATTGGTATAATTATACTAAGTAAAATAGTGTTATGGGGGACTTCTATGAAGGTGATGTTTCAAATATTAATAGTAGCGACGTGTCTTGTTATTCTTGTCTATTATACAGAGGGTAACTCACCACAAACGGAATTATTGGAAGGACCGCCTGTCATAACAAAACCGATTGCGGATGTAGAAAGCCAGCAGAGAGATCTTGAATATCAACCGCGTCCCGCATCAGGGATTTCTAATTTTATCGGCAAAACACCGAATGATATCCTGGAAACCTACAATCGACCAAATCGCATTGATCAATCAGAATTTGGCTATGAATGGTGGATTTATAATTTAAAGAATGGGTTGTTAATGGTCAGTATAAAAGATAATAGAGTTAATCAAATCTATACGAACAACATGAGCTTTCACTCAAGTCCGTTTGTAATAGGACAAACATTGGAAGAAATTTATCGGACAACTGTTTTTGGGCAGGAGGTAACTGTGGAGATTGATGAAAATATGTATATTTTTGCAATGAATGAACAGGATTTACATAATAGAATTTTAGTAAAATACGATGATCTATATGCCCAATTATACATAGATGACATTACAAAACAATTGCATAGTGTCCGTTTTCTGGATGGAGAAACACTTGTATTGCATAAACCTTATGAAATGCAATTTTTTGGGGAACTTTACGAGGCAAGTACACCATCAAGCTATAAGCAGATTGATATAAATTTGGCCAACAGAAGGCAATTGACTGACTTGGCTAATTCATTTCGCATAAAATATAATTTACCAGTATTATTGCCGCTGGATAGTCTATCATCATTAGCTAGTGAAAACAGCGAGGAAATGTTTTTGCAGACGATGGAGTCGCATTCTACGAATGGTGAAAACTCAATAGAGCAGCAACTAAATGAATTGCAACAGCAATATAACCAGCACGGGATAAATGTTGCAACAAATTATAAAGATGCAATCGAGGTGTTGCACGGGTGGCTAAACTCCAAAGAGCATCGGGCATTGCTAACAGATGAGCAATTTACGCATATTGGTTCGGGTGCTTATTTAAATTACTTTACACAACTTTATGTTGAACAAAAATAAAATAATGAAAATTAAACGCTGCATTTGTAGCGTTTTTTTATTGTCTTCATAAAGTATGGTAAGGAGTGAAACCGTGCAAATTGGAGAATTAATTAAAGATTGGCCTTGCACTATGAAGGGCTCCATTAGAGTGGAAATAAATCGAGTGGAAGATAACGCCAACCATATTTTACCTGGAGATATTTTTATAGCAAGAAAGGGAAATAAATCGAGTGGTATTTCTTTTATTGATAGCGCGTTGGAAAAAGGGGCGGTTGCTGTAGTCGTAGATGATGAAGCGTATTTTAATACGTCTGAATTATCTGTTCCGATAATATGGGTGCCAAATTGTTTAAGTTTTATAGCCTATGCAAGTGCAAAAATGCATAACTTCCCTGCGGAAGCCTTAAAAGTGATTGCAGTAACAGGAACAAATGGTAAAACGACTGTCACACATTTTATAGGACAAATTTTGAATAATCTTAATAACAGAGCAATGGTAATTGGAACAAATGGGGTTTTTATAGATGGGGAAAAATACTACCCGGATATGGAATCATTAACTACGCTGCAAGCAAAAAATATTCATTTTTTGTTCAGTGAAGCAATCCGTCTCGATATTCCGTACGTCATTTTAGAAGCATCTTCTATAGGGTTGGAAAAACATCGATTGGATTATTGTGATATTGATCTTGGCATTTTCCTAAATGTAACGGAAGATCATATTGAAGACCATGGAAGCTTTGAACGATACAAAATGTCGAAGCAAATTTTAGCAACTTTGGCGAAAAGAAATATTATTAATAGTGATGATAGTGTTTGTCGTTCAATCGGTTTAGCAACTAAAGGAAAGCGTATTTTCTTTGGGAAAGGGAGCCATGTCGATTATTTTTTGCAAACACTGGTCGACGGTCCGTCATCCACTACATGTTGTATTCAGCATAAAAAAGAAAAGCATATTGTGAATATTCCTTTAGTAGGAGACTATCAATGCAGTAATGTACTTGCTGCCATTACTTGTGTGAACCAACTGGATTTCCCATTGGTGGATATTTGCAACGCGGCTCAAAAACTACTATTACCAGAAGGTAGATTCGAACGGGTAGAAAACCAATTAGGTATATCAATTATCGTAGATTATGCCCATACACCTGATGCGATGAAGATGATTTTACAGACATTAAAAAAGCATACGACAGGTAGATTAATTGTTGTATTTAGCTGTGGAGGAAACCGGGATCGAGCTAAACGTCCGAAGATGGGAATGATCGCGTCTATATATGCCGATTATATTATTTTAACAACAGACAATGCGCGTGATGAAAGTCCGCAGCTCATTAATAAGCAAATTCGGCAAGGCTTTTCTTCAACGCAATCCTATATTGAACGATTGAATCGAAAAGAAGCGATTGAGCATGCATTAAACTATGCAGAAGCTGGAGATACAATTGTTTTATTAGGAAAAGGTCATGAAAAAACTCAACAAATTGGTGATAAACAAAAGTATTTTTCAGATAAGGTGTTCGTCCAGGAAATGGTAAAACAACTAGAAAAGCGGGTTTAACAACATTGATTTTCCTTTCATTTCTGTTATGATTAAAGTGAGATGGGAGGAATAAACAAATGCTCATGACTTCTGATTGGGTTTTTATTTTAGATGAGGTCGATGAATTAAGTGCGATGATCCTTTCCTCTAAACAAGCCGAAAACTTACGCCTTGCAAAGCAGGCGGTATATGAGGATATAGAATTAAGCGCACAAATTATGGCCTTTCAACGTTTAAAAGATCAATATGAGGATGTAGAGCGCTTTGGCAAATATCATCCTGATTACAATACAATTATGAAAAAAATCCGAACAGAAAAGCGTCGGATTGATATGATCGAACAGATTGCGACACTCAAGGTTGCAGAAAATGATTTTCAGGATTTATTGGATGAAATCAGCCTGATTATCGGACGCTCCGTTTCGGAAGCCGTTAAAGTTCCGGTAAGCAATCCCTTTTTTGCTAGTAGTTCCTCTTGTGGCACAGGTTGTGGCACAGGTGGAGGGTGTTCTTGTTCGGCCTAACAATAGAAACACAAAGCTCCCGTAAAAAAACGGGAGCTTTTGTGTTTTAAAATAAAGTTAATCATTGAAGCCCATTAAAGCAATATACATGGTAAACTTTAACGAATTTATTAAGCAGTCTTACTGTGAAATTTTTTGAATTAAAACTTCTGCTACATCCGGGCGGTTTGTTACAATTCCCATAGCACCTTGACGAAGAAGGCGGTTCATCGTCACTAGATCATCTATATCGCTATAGATTGTTGGTACATTTAATTCCGATAAAAACTTTACAAAACGAGTCGAATCAAAATTGAACATTCCCTGTTTAAGAGGGACTACAAATAAATCGACTTTCGGATGATACAAATGTCCGAATTGACTTGTAAAAGAAGTCATTGCCTTTTTGATATCCCCCTCGCCTGCACCTAGAGCGATGCGATTTTGTGCATACAGATTGAAACGGTCAATTTGTTCGCTATAAGGGCTGGAAACGATAATTTGATACTGAATATCTAATTCTTCTATTAAGCGCCATAGTTTAGAAGGCATTAAACTTCCTTCATACGTATCTGGACTATCCTGAATGTTAACGATAAACAACTTGTCCGGATAGGCTTCAAATAATTCACGTAACGTAACTGCAGCAACATGCTGTTCTCTATAAGGGAATGTACCTTGTAAATCTTCGAAATTATAGCCAATATTAAATTCTTTTAGTTGTTCGAATGTAAAGTCTTTCACAAAACCGGAGCCATTTGTTGTACGATCTATAGTTTCGTCATGAAAAGCAATAATTTCCTCATCTTTTGAAAGACGGACACTGACTGTAAAACCATCGACACCAATTTTCTTTGCTTGATCAAAGGCAAGCAAAGAATGTTCAGGTGCTAAACCTGCTCCACCGTGTTGTGCGATAATAATTGGACGTTCAAATTGCAATGCTTCTTTTGATTCACGCTTTTGTGGTTTCGAAATCGCTTTTGTTCCTGCCCATGCCGCTGCACTTGCCGCAGCAATTGCTAAAGCAACTTTTGTTTTCTTTCCCATTAAATTCGTCCTCCTCTAACCGTACATTGTTAATTGTAAGTTATGTGCAAAAAATAAGGTGTTGAAATCTTAGAATAGTATAGTGTGTTTATGACACGCTACTATTTTCCATTATAACGGAAAATACGTGCAACTGTCTAAACTCTGTTGCTAACAAATTGTACATTTGGTATGCTTTTATTGGATAAGAAGGTAGAAAAACAGAGGGAATTTGTAGAAATTTGTTGTATGAATTGGCTAAATATAAATTTTTTTATAGTAGAAATGGGGAGTTTTCCATGAATGAAAGACAAGGGTTAATTATATACGTTCATCAATTAAAGCACGCGAAGTCGTTAAGAAAGTATGGACATGTAAATTTCATCTCAAGAAAATTAAAGTATGTTGTAATTTATTGCAACCGAGATGAAATCGAAATGCTGAAAAATAAACTACAACGTCTTCCGTTTGTGAAAGACGTTGTAGAATCATACCGTCCATTTGTAAAAAATGAATTTGAAAATGCAAAGCCTGATAAAGCAAAAGAGTATGATTATAAAATTGGATTATAAATTGCTTATTGCATAGGTGGTATATAATGATTTAATCGTAAAATGCCAATTAGGTATTGATAAAATTGATTTTTTTCCGAAAAAATAGATGAGTGTTTAATTTCGAGGATATTTTCCTGTTGTCCAGCTGCCTGGATTGTTTGTTTAAATATTTGGATTCGCTTTGAAAGTTTTTCCTCATTATAAGGGATCCCTTCGCGGCAAATATAAATTGGCATGAATTTGCTTTCGCCTGATGGTTTAAATGCAACGGCAAGTGAAGCAACAGAAACACCCTCATGGTTCGCAGTAAAAACGAACGCGTTATGGAAACGGGTCTCATTTGTTTTAATCAGTTCACAAAGCTCGTAAATATCTCCGTAGCCTTGACCTAGTTCGATAAATTGTTGAATCAATTATAGCACATCCTTTCTTTACAATAGTATCATGACGCAGGAGGATAGGCACTTGAAAATTGCCGTAAGTATTTTTTCGTTTTTAGCCATTTTAATTGGAACTGTACTTTTTATGCAGTTCCAAGTTTATTCAGATGAAGTGGGGAGTGTAGATAAAGGCTACAAGTATTCACAGGAAATTGAAATAGTATATCGTGGGGGAAGCTTGGATATTCGACAACATTTCAAAAATTTGCCGAAAGAAGAGCTAACAATAGAATGGCCGAGAAACTCTATTAACCCGAATTGCTTTATAGAAAATGAACATAGCTGTGCGCGCTTAAGTGAGGATTCCAAGAAGTTTAAAGAAGGGGAAACTAGGGCACAATCTATTTCCTACGTTATTCCATTGGAGAATGGACTGCAGTCGCGGAAATTAATGAAAAATGTATTAGCCACATTAAAAAATGGCAATGTTCAATTTTCAACTGTACATATTACAACAGAACAGGAAATTGAAGGTCAATGGGTAACAGGCTTACCGTTAATTGGTGAGCAAAAACTATCCTTAGTCAACTATTCCATGTTCAGTGGGGAAGGTCCTGTTAAAGATTTATTCTGGCAAGATGGCGGATTTCGATTGCAAAATGAGATAGGTGCTTTATCCATCTATTCAAAAACCCCATTAAAACCAGGATTTTACGAAAAACTGCAAAATGTGAAATTTATAAGTGAAGAGCATTTGGCTGTTATTAACGGTACAAATGTAGACGGTATAGAAGGATCTCGTATGCTCTTTTTGCCAAATATAACCGTAGAAAAAGTACAGCAAAAAGTCATTATTACTCAGGTTGAAACAAATTATGATTTTGGAGAAAGTCCACATTGGCTAAAAGAGATGGTCGCATCATTTTTAACTGGTACAGTATTCGGAAGTGAAAAAACGAAATATGTCTCTGCGACAATTACCTCCCAAATGACGGATGATCAGTTGGCAGAGTGGAAAGAGCGTTTACGTGAAATGGAAGGCAAAACCTTGAATACGGAATCATTGGATGCACTATTGTCTGAAGTTTTAGGTGCTTCAACAAAATATTTAACGATGAATGCCCAAACGAATCAACCATACCCATTTTTATTTAATGACCCAAGAAAAATTTATGTGAACGAGGAAAAACAATCCGATATTCAAGTCGTTTTAAAAGATGCCGAAGTTCTTTATTCTGCAGATTCATTATTAAAACATTTAGGTTATGATGTGAGTATTGGTGAAAATGGGTATTATGTTACGAGTGAGACTCGTGCGTTCCGATTCCCGAATGACTCGGGATTCTATGTATTCAACCAAAGACGTTACAATACGGTTTCATTACCGGTTAAACAAGTTGCGGGACAGTACTTTATTGAAGAGTCATGGTTGCAGCGTCTATTTTTAGTTGAATTAAAAAAGTCGGAGGAACGTATTACAATTACGGCACCTGGAAATTAGTTATCAGAAAGTTTGGTGGAAATCATGCGCGTTGTTGCAGGGAACAGAAAAGGTATGCCTTTAAAGGCGATTACGGGAAATACGACACGTCCTACTACAGATAAAGTAAAAGAATCCATATTTAATATGATTGGACCGTTTTTTGATGGTGGTACAGCAGTGGATTTATTCGCAGGTAGTGGTGGACTTGGAATTGAAACTTTAAGTCGCGGGGCTGCGCATGCTTTATTTATCGAGAAGGATGCACGAGCTTTTCAAGTGCTCCAGGAAAATATAAAAAAATGCCGCTATGAAGAGATATCGGAACTTTTTAGAACAGATGCAATGCGTGCGGTAAAAGCATTACTAAAAAGAGATATCGTAATTGACTATTTGTTCGTAGATCCTCCCTATCATAAAAAGGAATATTATGATTTAGTGGAAACACTTGTAGAAGGCGGAAAATTGTCCAAAGATGCCATCATTATGTGTGAACATTCTAGAGAAGTGACATTGCCTGAAAGATATGGTGTATTCAACCTAGTGAGACAGGAAGTTTATGGTAGTACAATCATTTCAATTTATCGTCATGTAGAGGAAGAGGGAGAAATCGTTTGACAGAGAAAATTGCAGTAGTACCTGGAAGTTTTGACCCAATAACAAATGGCCATATTGATATTATCCGTCGTGCAGCAGATGTTTTTGATATTGTATATGTTGCTGTATTGAATAATTCTTCAAAGAACCCATTGTTTTCAATTGAAGAGCGTACCGCATTAATAACAGAAGTTACAAAAGATTTGCCGAATATTCGAATTGAAACATCATCGGGACTGCTTATTGATTATGCTCGCGAAAAAAAAGCAAAAGCAATTGTCCGTGGTTTACGCGCTGTTTCGGATTTTGAATATGAGATGCAAATTACATCGATGAACCGAGTGCTTGATGAAAATATTGAAACATTCTTCATAATGTCAAAAAACCAATATTCGTTTTTAAGTTCAAGTATTGTCAAGGAAGTAGCCAAGTATGGCGGTAAAGTGGGCGAGCTTGTACCATCTGTCGTCGAAAAAGCATTAAAAGAAAAATTTAATCAAAAATAAGAGCTTTTGCGGACGAGAAAAACCTCCGCAAAAGCTCTTTTTGTGAATTCTCTACCACAAGCTTTTACTACCAAATCTCTTCTATAGAAAAAATAAAGCAAACAGAAGAGGAATAACAATGCTGTATAGAACTCTAATCATAATATAGGGGCGAATAGCGATATTGGCAGTGCGTGCAATGACGATTACTTGTAAGTGAATACTTAGACTTTGGGTAGTTAATAATACTACAGTAAAAAATAGCAGCATATCCCCATACAAATTTTGGTGAAGCAAAAATAAACCATTTGTCATTTCAAGAAAGCTTGCAATCGCAAGTTCCAAATAGGTAGGAATTGAATCAAATACGACTTCAACACTATGTAAAAACACGTGATAAATCGTCGTGAAAAAAATAATTGTTGTTGCTACAATTAATATTGTCGGAGCGCTTTCTCGAATGCTCGTAGTGAACGGAGTAGGATCTTTCGGCACTCTATGAACTTCATTGGAAAGAGTAGGAACATTTAAATATACGATGATCAGCAAAATGAATGAAAAGCTATGTAAAAGAATTAAATATTGCCAACTAAGTGTAGAGGAATTTAATAGGTCACTACCGACAAATCCAAATAAGAAAAGTGGGCTTGGACAATGGCATATTCCTAGTAAATAGGCAGCTTGTTTTTTGGTAATCGAATTACGCTTCACGAGTTGCGTAATTGTCGCAGCACCTGTAGGATACCCACCAATTGCACTAATGCCATATGTCTGTATAAATACAAGGAAAGATACGTTTTTATGAGAATGTGTTAATTTCAAAAGCCAATTTGTTAATACTAAATATGGTAATAAATAGGGGAATAATGCCTCCATAAATAGGTTAATGCCAATATCTGCGCCTTCATGCGTTATTTCTGGAAAAAATAATAATAAACTAATTAGTGTAATACATAAAAGGATTGTCCAAATAATTTTCATCCTTTTCAATATTTTGTCATTCGCTCGTTCAAATGCTACACTAATTGTATGCAGACGACGATTGAATTAGTCTTTCAACAAATTTGGGGGCGTTATAATAAATGGGAAATAAAGCTAAATACGCGTTCGGTATTTTTTTCATTATATTAATGGGCTTATCTTTTTATAGGTTGGATTTTTATATTACAAAACCGGGTGGTACATATAATGTAAGTGAGTTTCTGGCAATTCAGAATGGTGATCAGGATGATCAGGGGTCATTTTATATGACGACTGTAGCAATGGGGCAGGCAACACCATTATCCTATGCGATGGCGGCAGTAACAGATTACTATGATGTCGTTAAAATGACCGATGTGCGCCAGGAAGAAGAAGACGATGAAGAATATACGGTGCGCCAATTAAAATATATGACCGATTCGCAGTTTAATGCAACATATGTAGCATTTGACCGAGCGGGGCTTGATTATCAAGTAACATATAAAGGACTATACGTATTGAATGTGCTTGCAGAAGGAGCAGCAGCCGGGCATTTAAAGCCTGGGGATGAAATTGTCGAAGTAGACAATGAGCGTATTGATAGCTTGGAAACGTTTCGTACTATCATTACACCGAAAGTTAAGGGAGATAAGGTTCATCTTGTTGTAAAGCGTGATGGAAAGCTTATTGATCAAAATCTGGAAATAAAAGAAATCCCCGGCTCAGATGGGCGATTTGGAATCGGAATAACCTATTCTGAAAGTAAATCCATTAAAACTGATCCGAAAGTGACGGTAAAAACAGAAGATATTGGTGGTCCATCTGCCGGATTAATGTTTACGTTAGAGCTGTTGAATCAATTAATCGACGAAGATATTACAAAGGGCTATAAAATTGCAGGCACTGGTGAGATGTTGGAGGATGGAACGGTAGGACGAATTGGAGGTATTGAGAAAAAAATTGTTTCTGCTGATAAAGAAGACATCGACATTTTCTTTGCACCTGACGATACCATAACAGAAGCAATGCTTGAGTATAACCCGAGCATTACCTCAAATTATGAAGTCGCCTTTCAAACAGCAAAAGCCATCGATTCAGACATGAAAATTATTCCTGTAAAAACGATAGATGATGCGCTAAACTATTTGAAAAATCTACAACCAAAAAAATAAAAATTAGTAACGTATAGGCGGAGTTTTATAATCTTCGTCTATTTTTTTATTTGAAAATTGTTGTATGCCTAATTGATACATTTGTGTGGCACGTAGGTCAATTGCTAATATCGGGTCTGTAACCGCTCCGACTCTACTTATTAGAGGCAGCGATAGTGACCTCTTAATACCTGAAATATATTGTTGTCCTGTTGTTGTCATTCCTAATATACGAATGTATCGGGGTTCCGAATAGGCATGGAGCTGTTCTTTCGTTACACCGGTATAAATATGTGTAAGCATCCTTTGGAGACGTGTCCACGTATAGCGTTTTGATTTAAGTGCATTCATGAAATCCATATAATTTGAGCTTGAAGCGGCATATTTAATTAACGAATTTTCAAGCCCTTCTGATACATCTGCATACTGTTTTAATTGTTGCGGAGTATGTCTTAAAATAGCATATTTTAACAAAGGCCAAAAGCTTTCCCAGCTGGCGAAATTCTTATGCTCTGCCAGCCAATTTTGCAGTTGATCCGTGCTGGCAGAAGGTAAATATTTAGTAACTTCCTGGAGCGATTGTCCACTGAATAATGCCTGTCGAATACCTGTAGCGCTTGCAATTTCATGATTTGTATCAATCGCGTCATGATAGCCCGCTACTATGCGCTGAACTGTAGCAGGTCGCATCGAGCAATGAAGCTGCTCTATTGCTTCGACATAATGAAACCCTAAAATATTGTTTGGTTTACCTAAATCAATGTATGCATTTGGGGAAAGTTGTTTAAGCTGTTCGTAGGCAATAAAGAGTGCTTGTGGGTAGCTTTTTCCGAGTTGAATATTTTCTTTTATAATTTCGTTATAGCGTGCACGATTGTTCTCTATTAAATGATATGTGCTGAGAAAGGGCTCAATGGTACCCTGTTCGCTTCCGAATGCTAATGTTGTACATTGCATTGCCTCTAACAGTTGAACAGCTCCTGAAGCAAATCCAGTGGCCTGTGCGGTACTGAAAATATAAGGGAGCTCAATGACAACATCAACTCCACTTGCGAGTGCCATTTTTGTGCGGTGCCATTTGTCGACGAGTGCTGGTTCGCCTCGCTGTAGAAAATGACCACTCATTACGGCAACGGCAACATCGCTATTTGTTGTACACTTCGCTTCTTTTACATGATGTAAGTGCCCGTTATGAAAAGGATTATATTCAACGATAATGCCAACTGCTTGCATAAACTTCCTCCTTACGATAAAATAAATTTTTGTTCGCATTATTACAATTATAAAAGAATGTAATAATGCATTATGTTAGAATTAACTTGATTATAAGCATGTTTTAAAAGAGTGACAAGAAATTATCTTGACATCTTTTTTTGTAAGCTATATAATCAACAGTGTTGTCTCGAGGTGATTAACGAATGAAATGGTCAATTCATCAATTATCAAAGTTTCGAAAAGACGGAATGCCGATTGATACTTATGTACAATTGGATGATGTAAAAACTCGTAACACAGATATACGTAACGTTTCACCCGTTCATGTAAAAGGGCTTTGCACTTTAGGTGCATCGCAAATGACTTGTCAATTAACGGTAAGCACTACGTTGACGCTTCCATGTGCTCGCACGTGGGAAGATGTTGAATTTCCTGTGAACATCGATACAGTTGAAATTTTCAGTTGGGTAGATGAAGAAAATCGCGGGGATATTGAAGGCGATATCCATTATGTTATTGGAGACGTCGTTGATATGAAACCAGTCCTGGAAGAATTAATTCTTCTGGAAGTACCGATGCAAGTATTCAAAGAGGATACCGAAGGACAAGTGCAAGGCGGTAAAGGCTGGGCCTATTCAACGGATGAAGATGTAGAAAAAGCTAAGGAAGTTGACGAACCAAAATTGGATCCAAGACTGGCTGCTTTAGCTAAGTATTTTGATCAAACAGATGAATAAATATCTGTAAGGAGGTGCCATCAATGGCTGTACCATTTAGAAGAACTTCTAAAACTGCAAAAAGAAAGCGTCGTACGCATTTCAAATTATCTGTACCTGGTATGGTAGCTTGCCCAAACTGTGGAGAAGCTAAATTATCTCACCGCGTTTGCAAAGCTTGCGGACAATACAAAGGTAAAGAAGTAGTAGCGAAATAATTCAGTATTTACGCTATATAAAGACTAGTTAAGAGGCCATGGCTCTTAACTAGTCTTTTTTCTATATATTCATGGTTTTGCGTGGATAGATTGTCAAACGAATCATGCTCCATTACTATTATGTTAGATTGAAAAAATAACAAAATATATTTTCTGCTATATTAAAAGTAAAAGGGGATGGGTGAATGGATTACTTAATTCATAATGAAGGCGGAATTATGACATTTACGATTAATCGAGAAGAAAAACGAAATGCAATTAACTATGCTGTTATGGATGGGTTAAAGGAAGTTATTACATACATAAAAAGTCATGATGATGTACGTTTTCTAGTTGTCACGGGTGCCGGTGAAAAATCATTTTGTTCAGGTGGGGATTTATCTGAATTTCATAGTTTGGAAACAGAAGAAGAAGCTTTTGGTATGCTTAATAAAATGGGACAGATTTTATATGATTTAGCGACATTGCCGGTTCCGACAATTGCGTTAATAAATGGTACGGCTGTGGGTGGTGGATGTGAAATTGCGACAGCTTGTGATTTTCGCTTAATCGCCTCTCATGCAAAAGCCGGCTTCATTCAGGGTTCTTTGGCGATTACATCTGGATGGGGTGGTGGAACGTATTTATTTGAGCGAGGTTTACGTCATGACCGAGCTTTGAAGATGTTGGTCGATGCAAAGCCGTATGATGCGCAAACCTTATTTGATATAGGTTGGGCTATGCGTGTATATATTGAAGGGACAAAAGAACAGGCGCTTGCGGATTTTATCGAACATATGGCAAAAATCCACCCTTCTGTCCACCAGGCCTACAAAGAAATTGAATTAAGGAAATGGCGTGAACGTAACATGTATGAGCGCGTCATGGAAGAAATTAGATTATGTGCAAAGCTATGGGAGTCCGAAGCGCACCATAAAGCGGTACAAAATTTCCTGAATAAGAAAAAATAAATTTGTATAAGATTTATTAATGAACAATGTTATATAAAGCAAGTTGATTGGAGTGGAGGGGGTGACTTTTGTGGAATTGTCCGAACCCAAATGGCAATCAATTCCCCTAGTTACGATGAAAACTATTTTTCTCGTAACTTTTTTTGTTTTTAAGTCTATTTTGTTCATCATGGCATATAGTAGTAAAAAATATGAGGTGGTGCAACTGTGGAACAAAAAAGAAGGAAAGATCAATGGACAATTACAGATGATGAAAAGTTAGCTGAAATTGTTATTCAAACGGTGCAAAATGGACGTACACAATTAGAAGCGTTTGAAGAGGCAGCACAGCAATTGAACAGGACAAAACAAGCGTGTGGTTTCCGCTGGAATAAAACATTACGTGCACAGTATGGACAGGTGCTAAATAGCGTCAGAAAGCGTCCTAAGCAATTAATGCGCAGTCATCTGAAATTAGCCCTATCCAGCTTCGAAGAATTGACAGAGGCGTATAACGATCTGGAAATGAAATATTCAGAACTGCAATCGGACTATGACAAAATTTCGAAGTGGCTTCAACAAGGAGTTACTCTGACAAAAGGTAAAACAAGTTGAAGGAAATGAGGCAATAGATAGAAATAAAATTATTTTTCGAGAAAATATTTGTAATTAATTTTAAGGCTACTTACAATAGAAGTAGAAACATAGCGTAATAATGCGCAAATATCTTCTAACAAGGGGGCCTTTTAGTATGGCAGAAGTAAAAGCACAAATGGCAGGTACGGTATTTGAAGTAAGTGTTAAAGAAGGGGACAGTGTGACAAAAGGGCAAACGCTTATTATTTTGGAATCTATGAAAATGGAAATCGCTCATGATGCAGAATCCGATGGAACAGTTGCGAAAGTTGTAGTAGCTGAAGGAGATTTTGTTGAAGAGAATGATGTATTAGTAGAACTAGCATAAGCGATGGAGGAATGATAATGACACAGCCTACTTATAATGAGCATTTACAGCAAAAAGTAGAAGAAATATATGAAGGCGGACAAAAGAAGTATCACGAAAAGTTAAAAGAAACAAACAAACTTTTTGTCCGTGAACGCTTAAAACAACTATTTGACGATGGAGAGTATGAGGAAGATGCTCGTTTTGCCAATTGTGAGGCTGGAGATTTACCGGCAGATGGCGTCGTAACGGCAATTGGCCAAATTGATGGACAGACCGTTTGCGTTATGGCAAATGATTCGACAATTAAAGCAGGATCATGGGGTTCGCGCACGGTTGAAAAAATAATACGTATTCAAGAGACTGCAGAAAAAATGCAGGTTCCAATGCTGTATTTAGTTGATTCTGCAGGTGCCCGAATTACAGATCAGCTTGAAATGTTCCCGGGCCGCCGTGGTGCGGGACGTATTTTCCATAACCAAGTGCGTATGAGTGGAATGATTCCTCAAATATGTATTTTATTTGGTCCATCTGCTGCAGGGGGGGCATATATCCCAGCCTTTTGCGACATAGTTATAATGGTGGATGGTAACGCTTCAATGTACTTAGGATCTCCGCGTATGGCTGAAAAGGTAATAGGTGAAAAGGTTTCGCTGGAAGAAATGGGCGGGGCCCGCATGCATTGTACCGTAAGTGGCTGTGGAGATGTATTGGCGGAAAATGAAGAACAAGCAATACTTGAAGCAAGACGCTATGTGAGCTACTTCCCTGCGAACTTTGCAGAGTTTCCGCCGGTTGACGAAACAAAGTCTCCGAAAAGCGGTAAAACATTGGAAGAAATTATTCCTGAAAATCAAAATGCTCCCTTTGATATGTATGACTGTATCGATCAATTAATAGATGAAAACAGCTTCTTTGAAATAAAAAAACTATTTGCACCAGAGTTGATTACTGGGCTCGCTCGTATAGATGGTCAGGTAGTAGGGATTATTGCAAATCAGCCGAAAGTTAAAGGTGGCGTATTGTTCATAGATTCAGCAGACAAAGCTGCGAAGTTTATTACGCTATGTGACGCATTTTCAATTCCACTATTATTTTTGGCTGACGTACCAGGCTTTATGATTGGTACGAAAGTTGAAAAAGCAGGAATTATTCGACATGGTGCGAAATTCATTTCTGCCATGAGTTCAGCGACTGTACCGAAAATTTCAGTTATTGTTCGTAAAGCTTACGGTGCTGGTCTTTATGCGATGTGCGGTCCTGCATTCGAACCTGATGCAGTCATTGCTTTACCAACTGCACAAATTGCGGTAATGGGTCCGGAAGCTGCTGTAAACGCTGTTTATTCAAATAAAATTGAGGCGATTGAGGATCCAAAAGAGCGCGTTCAATTTGTAAAACAAAAAATAGAAGAATACAAAGAAGAAATTGATTTATATAAATTGGCTTCAGAAATGGTAATTGACGATATAGTTGCACCAAATCAACTGCGCAATACATTAATTCAGCGCTTTAATTACTATAATTCAAAACAAATTGTTTTACCGTATCGAAAACATCCGGTGTATCCAGTATAATAATGTAAGCTGAAGGTCTGTCTTGAAGGCAGACCTTTTTAATTCGAAATAAATTTGAGGTATAATAAATGCGAATTGAAATCATAGGTGCAGGTGCAGTTGGTTTATTACTAGCAAGTTATTTTACGGAAAAGAAAATGGATGTATTTATTGTCAGGAAAACATCTAAACAAGAGATGAATTTAGACTTTAAATATATACGTACAAATTTGGATCAATCTATTACTACTATTCAAGGTAAGTATATTTCTGCAGTTTCAAATAAAGCGGATTTAATAATCGTGGCTGTAAAATATGGACAACTTCATGAAGTGTATGCAAGTATGGAAGGTGTAAAAACCTCTATTCCTGTTTTGTTTTTGCAAAATGGATTGGCTCATTATGAGGAAGCACTTGCACTGAACATGCAACATATTGCATTTTGCTCAATTCAATTTGGTGCGCAGAAACTTTCAGCAAACCATGTTGCACATAAAGGTAAGGGTGTGATGAAAGTTGCGGTAGCTAAAGGTGACAGTGATAAATTTGCTTTTTTAGAAAAACTTTCATCTATACAGCTTCCAATAATATTTGAGCGGGATGCAGAACTGATGTTGATGGAAAAAGCGTTATTAAATTGTTTTATCAATCCATTGACTGCGATACTAAAAGTAAAGAATGGCCAATTAATTTCCGACAACAGTACTTTTTTGTTGTTGAAAAGTCTATACAGTGAAATAATATTTACATTTCCGCAATTTGAAAAAACATTCCAATTTGATCAAGTTGTCGCATTGTGTGAACAAACAGCGGAAAACAAATCATCCATGCTGGCGGATAGACTGGCGAATAGGAGAACAGAAATTGATACAATTGCAGGTGCGGTCTTAAAAAAAGCAGAGCAAAATAATAAAAAAATGCCTATTTTACAGACGCTTTATTTGCTCGTGAAAGCATTTGAAGAGAGTGGTGAAAAAACGTGATCGTATTCCTTCAATTCGCGTTGGCGACAATTATTATATGTCCTATCATTGCTTTTATCGCCGTAGTAGCCGTTTGCCGTAAGCTGAGAATGAACAAACGTAGAACGATTGGTTTGGCGGCGGATATAACGACATTTCTTTTATTTTTTTCAATTCCGATTGCGATGAGGGGACTATGGGATATTGGAGTGTTGATGCCAATGCTCATTATGGTGCTTGTTATTGCGATTGTATTTACATATATTGATTGGCGAACGAAGAAAGAGATTGAAATAAAGCCGCTTTTAAGGAAAATTTGGCGTATTTACTTCCTATTGTTCAGCTTCAGTTATTTCCTGATTTGGATTGTTGGAATTACCCATTCAGTTATGGTATTTATGATGATAGATTAAATAGTATTGCTTGCTTCTTTTGCTGTAATTAAATGGCAAATAGGGGATAAAAGCATTTATTAAATGGTTTTAAAATTGAGTAAGAGAGAAGTAGAGGAGAATTTTCATGCAGCTAGAACAAATCCATTCCCCCGTGACGAATAAGCTATTGGAAGATTATTGGTCGGAACACGCTAATATACATTCTTTTTTTGAATACAAATACAATGTGGAATCTTTTGGGAAAAGGATGGCGTATTTAAAGAACCGTTCATACCGTTCAAAAGAATTATCTCAAGTGATACGAAGTTATATGGAACGATACGGCTTATCGGAAAAGGCGAATCATTACTTAAATGAATTGGAGCAAGGAGCTGTAGTTGTAGTAGGTGGTCAGCAAGCAGGTCTATTAACGGGACCGCTTTACTCTATCCATAAAGCAATTTCGGTCATTTTACTTGCCGAACAGCAACGAAAAGCTTTAAATACACCAGTCGTACCTGTGTTTTGGATTGCCGGTGAAGATCATGACATAGAAGAGATAAATCACACGTACACAATGGTGAATGGAGAAATAAAAAAGCGCGGCTATAGTGAACGTTCTAAGCTGAAAAAAATGGCATCTACGACTGAATTGAATGGCGAGGCCCTACAGCAATTTATCGTTAATGTTTTTAAAGATTTTGGAGAAACACAATATACAGAGGGATTACTGAAAAATGTATTGCAGCATGCGAGCAATAGTAAAACATTTACTGATTTTTTCACATTATTGATGAATGATTTGTTCGAAAAACATGGTTTATTAATGTTGGATGCAACATTTGAGCCGTTTAGACAATATGAAAAAATGTATTTTGCACAATTGATTGAGCGTAATGAACAAATTGCGAAAGGTGTCGTTGCTCAAGAGCAAAAGCTTGCTCAAGCAGGATATTCTATGCCTATTGAAGCGACAGAGCAAAATGCGAATTTGTTTTACATTAGAGAAGGAGAGCGTTTTTTATTGGAACGCCAAAAAAACTTCTTCAAAAACAGTGCTGCTTCTGTAAAATTTTCGAAAGAGGAGCTGTTAGCCTTTGCGAGCGAATCTCCTCAAAATTTAAGCAACAATGTTGTTACTCGTCCTTTAATGCAGGAAATGGCACTTCCAGTACTAGCTTTTGTTGGTGGTCCTGGTGAATTAGCCTATTGGGCAACATTAAAGCCTGCCTTTGAGACATTGCAACTGCAGATGCCGATTTTTGCACCGCGATTAAGCATGACATTGATTACACGTCAGGTAGAAACATTGTTGAAGCAAAAAGAGCTTACGGTAACAGATGTATTTACAAATAAAAATGAGCAAAAGATGGCACAATTCGTAGAAAGCTTAAAAGACGATCGCGTAAACAATGCTATTGAACAGATGAAGATGCAATTGCACCGTCAATATGAAGAACTTACTGACTATTTACGAAGTGAAAACTATCATCGAGAGGATTTATTAGAAAAGAATAAAAACTACCATGAAAGACAATTTAACTATTTGAAAACGAAGCTCGAGAAGCAAAATATTGATAAGCATGAAACTGAAATTCGGCACTACAAAACGATCCAAGCTTCATTATATCCAAATAACCAGTATCAAGAACGATTTTATAACCCGTATTTATTTCTTAACACCTACGGAGAGTCTTTGATTGATGATTTATTAGAACTTCCGATGGGTATTTCAGATCAACACAACCTAATTTCATTATAAGAAACAAGAGTTATCTCATATGAAGATAACTCTTTTTTGGGTCTTTTTTCACCGAACGTATGTGTGAGAATATGCTCATTTACTTAATTTATTTTTATTGGTATTAGAAGTAATGAAATAAGTGGTGGAAAGTGGGGGAATGTGGTACATTATTTATTAAAGTGGGGTGAGTAGCATGTTCATGGGAGAATACCAACATTCTATTGATACAAAAGGTCGAATGATAGTCCCGGCAAAGTTTAGAGATTCGCTTGGCGAACACTTTGTACTGACACGTGGGCTAGATCAGTGTATTTTTGGATATCCTATGGATGAATGGCGAAAACTCGAAGAAAAATTAAAAGATTTACCAATGACGAAAAAGGATGCTCGTGCATTTGCACGGTTTTTCTTTTCAGGAGCAACAGAGGTAGAAGTGGACAAGCAAGGCCGAATTAACATTCCATCTACACTAATCGGATACGCTAATCTTGAAAAAGAGTGCGTTGTTTTAGGAGTATCGAGTAAAATTGAGATTTGGGCTAAGGAAGCTTGGCAGCAATACTTTGAACAGTCTGCTGAATCTTTTGGTGACATAGCAGAGAATTTAATTGGTTTTGATTTTTAACTACTAAGTAAGAGGTGCTTTAAATTATGTTCGATCATACAACTGTATTATTGAAAGAAACTGTTGATGGGTTGAACATCAATCCAGATGGTATATATGTAGACTGTACATTAGGTGGTGCGGGACATAGCGAATACCTTGTACAGCAATTGTCAGAAAACGGCCGTTTGATCTGTTTCGATCAAGATACAACAGCCATTGAAAACGCAAAAGTGCGATTAGCCGATTATTTAGATCGTGTCATATTCGTACATGCAAATTTCCGCTATTTAAAAGAGGAATTACACAAACTGAATATACATCAAGTAGATGGAATTTTATATGATTTAGGTGTCTCTTCACCACAACTTGATACACCAGAACGAGGGTTTAGCTACCACCATGATGCGCCACTTGACATGCGTATGGACCAAACGGCAGAAATTAGTGCATATCATGTCGTGAACGAATGGTCATACGAAAATTTAGTACGTATATTCTTCAGGTATGGAGAAGAAAAGTTTTCAAAACAAGTTGCGCGTAAAATTGAACAAGCTCGTGAAATTGCTCCTATTGAAACGACAGGGCAATTGGTAGAGCTTATTAAAGATGGTATTCCAGCTCCAGCACGTCGAAAAGGTGGACATCCCGCAAAACGAATCTTCCAGGCAATTCGAATTGCTGTAAATGATGAGTTAGGTGCAGCAGAAGATTCATTAGTAGATGCTATCGATTTATTGAAAATTGGCGGTCGTATTAGTGTTATCACATTCCACTCATTAGAAGATCGTTTGACAAAAACACTATTTAAAGAGGCTTCATCATTACCGGATTTACCTCATGGATTACCGGTTATTCCGGAACATATGAAACCTATCCTTAAATTAGTGACGAGAAAGCCTATTTTACCAACAGACGAGGAGTTAGCTGCGAATAATCGTTCACGTTCAGCAAAATTGCGCATCGCTGAAAAAATTAATGACAAAGGACGTGGGTAATAAATGGCATTAAGAGCTAGGCAAGTATATATTCAACAGCAGCCAGAACTACCTCAACATCAGCAAGAAGAACAAAGACAACCTGTCATTAGAAAAAAGCCGAAATTAAAGCTTTTTTCTGCACGGGAAAAGTTTTTGTTCGTAATCTTTACAGTCATAGTAGCATTTTTCGCTGTTTCCATATTACATACTCAAGGAGAAATCCAAACACTTAGTATGGAAATCCAATCAATTGAACGAGACATAGCTGAGGTAAATAATAATAATACTGATTTAAAAGTTCAAGTAAGTGAACGCTCCACTCATCAACGTATTTGGGAAAAAGCGAAAGAACTCGGATTAACACTAAATGAGAAAAATGTGAAGGTAGTGCCGGGGGAATGAAAAAGAGAAGATTTCGTTACCAGTATGGAGCCTTTCTAATGTTTTTAATCTTTGGAGGGCTCTTTTTACTATTATATTGGCGCTTCGTATCGATACAGGCAACTGGGGTAGTAAAAGGGCATGAGCTAGAGGCTGAAGCTTTAGCAAGGTACGAGACGGGCTATGTACTATCGGCAGACCGTGGGAAAATCTTAGATCGTAATGAAAATGTAATTGCTGAAGATACGCTAAGCTATCGGCTCGTGGCCGTGATTAATGAATCTGCAACAGAAAATAAAAATAAACCTCGTCATGTTGTGGATAAGGCAGAAACAGCCAAATTGTTAGCTCAATTTATCCCAATGGATGAAGAAAAAATATTGGCCCGACTAACTCCAAAGTCTGGAGCAAACACATATCAAGTTGAATTTGGACTTGCGGGGCGCGGGATTAGTCATGAAGTGAAAAAGAAAATTGAAGAACTCGAATTACCTGGAATCATTTTATATAGCGACAAAAAGCGCTATTATCCGAATGGTGCTTTCGCTTCCCATCTAATCGGTTTTGCATTGCGCGAAACGGATGATAAAGGCAATTCCTCTGTCGTAGGCAAAATGGGGCTTGAATCTATTTATAACGAGCAGTTAACAGGTAAAGATGGTAAATTGTCATACCAACGAGATGCTCGTAATTATTTATTGCCAAATAGCGATAAAATTATACAGGATGCGCAAGATGGTAATGACATTTATTTGACAATCGATAAAACCATTCAAAATTTTTTGGATGAGGCGATGTCCCGCGTAAATGATCAGTACAAACCTCAATCAATGGTTGCTGTCGTTGCGAATCCTAAAACAGGAGAGATATTGGCAATGTCACAGCGGCCAACATTTAACCCGGATACACGTGAAGGTTTGGAGGGTAACTGGCTGAACGATGTGATCGAAAACACGATTGAGCCAGGTTCTACTTTTAAGGCATTTACGGTTGCAGCAGCAATCGATTCTGGAAATTGGTACCCGAATGAAAAATACCAGTCGGGACAGTATAAAGTTTATAAAGATACGGTGAAAGACCATAATACGTACGGTTGGGGAAGGATTTCCTATTTAGAAGGTTTCCAGCGCTCATCCAATACAGCAATGACAAATTTGCTTGATATTATGGGATGGGAAACTTACGAAGGCTATATAAAGGAATTTGGCTTCGGTCAAAAAACGGGTATTGATCTTCCAAATGAAGCAAGTGGAATTATTAACTCGCGTTATCCTTTGGAAAAGTATACAACAACATTCGGACAAGGCTCAACTGTTACACCAATTCAGTTAATTCAAGGTATAACTGCAATTGCGAATGACGGTGAAATGATGCAGCCATATGTTATTGATAAAATCGTAAATCCAAACACAGGTGAGATTATAGTAGATTCTGAGCCTACAAAAAAAGGACAACCCATTTCTGCAGATACAGCAAAAAAAGCGCGAGAGCTCCTAGCTTCCACAGTTTATGGTGAAGCAGGTAATGCGAAACGTTTCCAAATTGAAGGGTATAATGTTGCTGGGAAAACGGGAACAGCGCAAATGCCTAAAGTAAGTGGTGTGGGCTATGACTGGGGGAAAAATGAATTCCTTTATTCATTTTTAGGGATGGCACCTATGGAAGACCCGCAGCTGGTTATGTTTATTTCAGTGGCAAAACCGAAACTTGGTAAGACAGAAATCGGTTCTGACCCGGTATCTCAAGTATTTAATTCAGTTATATTAAATAGTTTGAAATACATGAATATTAATCCAGCGGACGTAGCAGAAGTGCAAACGAGCAAAATTACGAATTATATAGGACAACAAACCGATACAGTAATGACTAAACTACAGGCAGATGGGCTACAGCCAGTATTAATCGGTCAAGGCGGAGAGATTTCAGAACAGTTCCCGGTTGCCGATACTTCATTGACAAAAGGAAGTATCGTATTTTTAAAAACAGATGGTGACATTACGGTACCTTCATTTGAAAACTGGTCATTGCGTAATTTACTTGTCTATAAATCATTGTCAAAACTTCCGATTGAAATTGTTGGTGAGGGGTATGTAGAAAGTCAGAGTATATCCCAAGGGACGATAATTGTTGACGATGCTCCAATTGTTGTAAAGCTGAAAACACCTGAAGAGAAACATTCGATACCACCAGCAGAAGATATGGAATTGGAAGACGAAGAAATTGAAGAAGAACTTCCACAAGATTAGAGAGAGTTGAATACAAACTTCATTTATAACATACGCTATTTTAGGTGAGGTGTCATAAAATGAAGTGGGTAACAACAAAATCAAAAAAACGCTTAACATGGATCGCCATCGCACTAGTAGTATACGGCGTGGCGATTTTTGTTAAGTTAGTGTCCGTTCAGGTTATTCAGTATGATAAGCTTTCGACAATGGCGAAAGAGAATTGGGACCGGGAAATTCCATTCCATGCGGAGCGAGGAAAAATTACCGATCGAAACGAAGAGGTAATCGTCTCTAATGAATTAGCACCAACGTTGTACTTCATGCCATCACAAAATGAAGATAAAGAGTATGTAGCAGATGCCATATCCAAAGTACTGAACAAAGATCGAGCCAAAATTTTGAAAAAACTGGAGCAACGCATCTCTTTAGTAAAAATAGCACCGGAAGCAAAAAATATTTCATATGATCAAGCGGTAACAATCCAGCAAATGCAAATTCCAGGCTTGTACAGTGGAGTCGATTATGTGAGGTCCTATCCACACGGGAATTTGTTAGCGCGTTTTTTAGGTTTTACAGGTGTTGACAATCAAGGTTTAGCAGGAATTGAATACGAATATGATGAATTATTAAAAAGCTCGGATGCAGCAATTCGATTATTCACTGATGCAAAAGGGAATACGTTAGAGCATGTAGATGACGAATGGAAAAACGGTAAGGATGGGGCAACAATCCAGCTGACGATTGATTTAAAGCTCCAAAAGATTGTCGAACGAGAATTGTCGCAGGCAATGGTGGAATATGATGCTGATCAGGCGCTGGCGATTGCCATGAATCCGAACAGTGGGGAAATACTGGCACTTGCTTCTTTTCCAACGTATGATCCAACCAAATTTTCAGAAGTGGATCCAAGTATATATAATCGTAATCTGCCTGTATTTATGTCGTATGAGCCAGGTTCAACATTCAAAATTATTACACTGAGCGCTGCTATTGAAGAAGATGTTGTAGATATGGAACATGACCATTTTCATGATGCGGGCTATACAATGGTTGAAGGAGCACGTTTACGCTGCTGGAAACGTGAAGGGCATAAAGACCAATCATTTTACGAAGTCGTACAAAACTCCTGTAACCCGGGATTTGTCGAGCTTGGACAACGAATTGGCTCGGATAAATTACTCGAGTATATCCATCGATTTGGTTTCGGTAAAAAGACAGGTTCCAATATAGCGGGTGAATCTTCAGGTATATTGTTTTCAAAAGAGGCATTTGGTCCTGTAGAACACGCTACTACGTCCTTTGGTCAAGGTGTTTCCGTAACGCCAATTCAGCAAATGCAAGCGGTCGCAGCTGCTATCAATGGTGGCACACTGTATAAGCCGTATACGGTAGCAAAAATTTTGGATGGAAATACAAATGAAGTAATTATGGAGCAGAAACCTGAGGTGAAAGCCCAGGTAGTTAGTGAAGAAACATCGGAGAAAGTCCGTCATGCTTTAGAGTTAGTTGTAGCAAAAGGATCCGGCCGCCAAGCTTTCCGAGATGGATTGCGTATTGCAGGCAAAACTGGGACTGCCCAAAAAGTTGAGAATGGACGTTATAAGGATGGAGATTATATCGTTTCTTTCATCGGTTTTGCACCAGCGAATGATCCGGAAATTATCGTTTATGTAGCGGTAGATAACCCAAAAAGTGGATTGCAGTTTGGTAGTGTAATTGCTGCACCGATTGTCGGTCGCATTATTGAGGACGCGGCACCACTATACAATATAGAAAAGCAAGAGAATCAAATAGAACGAAACTATGTTTGGGGCGATGAATTGACAGAGCGCATACCAAATTTTGTTGGGTTGACAAAGGAAAAGGTTATACCGAATTTGTATCCTTATAGAATTCAATGGCACGGAGAAGGAAATGAAGTGATCGAGCAAGTGCCGAAACCAGATAGCCAAATTCTTCAAACCGACATTGTTCATTTATATTTAGGAAATTAATTGGATTTCAGCCTTTTAAAATTCCTCTAAAACAACTATTATAGTGAGGGTTGTTTTTTCACAATAACATATACAGATACAAACCGTTGAAAAATCAAACGTTCCATCATATCCAGACAGAAGTTTTAAAGGAGATATATTATGACATTATCAACAACATTGACCATACTTTTTTCATCATTTTTATTGACGGTCATTTTAGCACCAATAGGGATACCGCTTTTACGTAGATTGAAGTTTGGGCAAAGTATTCGAGAAGAAGGACCTCAATCCCACATGAAAAAAGCTGGGACACCTACAATGGGTGGATTAATTTTCTTATTAGCCATTATAATTTCGACAATAATTGTCGCAATTATTTTCGACTTATTTACAACACAAACGGTTGTATTATTACTTGTTTTAGTTGGGTTTGGGGTTATTGGCTTTTTGGATGATGGTTTAAAAGTTATTTTTAAACGTAATTTAGGATTAACTTCACTACAAAAGTTAATTGGTCAAATTGCTATTGCTATTGCAGCATTTTTGCTATTACGTTTAGGATCTTTTGACACATCAGTAGGAATTCCATATACAGATATGTCCATTGATTTAGGAATCTTGTATGTAGGGTTTTTAATTTTTTGGTTAGTAGGCTTTTCGAATGCAGTTAATCTAACAGATGGGTTAGACGGACTTGTATCAGGTACAGCTTCAATCGCGTTTGCAGCATTCGGTGTTATTGCGCTGTTTAATGAGCAGCCCGATATTGCACTATTTGCATTCGCTGTAACAGGTGCTCTGCTTGGGTTTTTAATTTTCAATGCAAACCCGGCAAAAGTATTTATGGGAGATACAGGATCTCTTGCACTTGGTGGTGCATTGGCAATGATTTCGGTATTAGTAAAGCAGGAGTTGCTGTTATTATTAATCGGGCTTGTATTCGTCATCGAAACATTGTCGGTTATTTTACAGGTAGGAAGTTACAAACTTCGTAAAAAGCGCATTTTTAAAATGAGCCCTATTCATCATCACTTTGAATTATCAGGTTGGTCTGAATGGAAAGTCGTCCTTGTATTTTGGTCGACTGGTTGTGTCGTAGCACTTATAGCAGTTTTAGCGGAGGCGTTAATATGATGAAGTTTGAAGGATTGCAATCAAAAAAAGTACTAGTGTTAGGTTTAGCAAAAAGTGGGGTTGCGGCTGCAGAACTACTTCATCAATTAGGAGCATTTGTAACAGTCAATGATGCAAAACCATTTGATGCAAACCCGGAAGCGCAAGAGCTACTATCAAAAGGGATTACAGTAATTTGTGGACGTCATCCAGAAGATTTGTTGGATGAAGGATTTGAACTTGTCGTTAAAAATCCAGGTATTCCTTATACGAACCCAATTATTGCGGATGCCGTTGAAAAGGGCTTGCCAGTCATAACAGAAATGGAACTTGCTTATTTAGTAAGTGAAGCACCTTTCATCGGTATAACGGGTTCGAATGGTAAAACGACAACAACGACTTTGCTTTATGAAATGTTGAAAGCTGGCCAATTGAAGCCGCTAATTGCTGGGAATATTGGTACTGTGGCTTGTGGTGTTGCGGCAGAAGCAAGCGCAGAAGAGGTCATTGTGACAGAATTATCCTCTTTCCAACTAATGGGCACTAAAAGTTTCCGACCACGTATTGCCATTTTAACAAATCTTTATGAAGCCCATTTAGATTACCATGGGACATTTGAGGAATATGCAGAAGCAAAATTCGGTGTAACACGTAATCAAACGAGCGACGACTATTTTATTTATAATGCTGATCAGCAAATTGTTGCTAATTATGCTCGAAAGTCAAAAGCGCAATTAGTACCTTTCACAACTAAAGGCCGGTCGGATAATGGCATTAGTGCAGATACTAATAATATTTACTGGTACGGAGAAGCGATATTAAGTCGTGAACAAATCGTTTTACCAGGTGAACATAATTTGGAAAATATATTATGTGCCGTAGCAGCCGCTAAGCTGCAAAACTGTCCGATTGAAGCGATTCAGGAAGTGCTTGCAACTTTTGCAGGAGTTCGCCATCGTACACAATTTGTGCGAGAATGGCAAGGACGAAAAATTTATAATGATTCAAAGGCAACAAATGTACTGGCAACAAAAAGTGCATTAGCAGCCTTTAACAGCCCAATTGTTTTGTTGGCCGGTGGATTGGATCGTGGGCATTCATTTGAAGAGCTTCGTAAGGAAATGACACGCGTAAAAGCAGTTGTCGCATTTGGGGAAACTGCACTTCGCTTAATTGAATTTGCAAAGTCATGTGGAATTACAAATATTGTACGTGCAATTGATGTAGAGGACGCAGTCGGTTATGGAGCAAAAATATCTGATGAAGGTGACATTATTCTATTGTCACCTGCATGTGCAAGCTGGGATCAACATGAGAGCTTTGAAATTCGTGGCGACTTATTTATTGATCGTGTTATGAAACTTTCATAAGAAAGGATAGTTACACTGTCACAAAAGTTACAGCAATATTTTTTTATAAGTGCCATCGTTTTGTCAATAATAGGAATAGTTTTTATATTTTCTGCGGGTACATATTGGGGTAATGTTCACTATACTGGACAAACCCCATTTTACCAAAAGCAGGCTATATATTTTATTATTGCGCTATTTGTTTGTATAGCCATGATGAAATGGGAATTATTGAGAAGTCAACAGGTATGGGGCATGCTTTATATTGTCTCGATTGTGTTACTTATTGCAGTATTGATTCCTGGTATCGGAATTGTTAGAAATGGATCACAGAGCTGGATTGGAATAGGGCCATTAACCGTTCAACCTGCAGAAATTGCCAAAGTAACAACAATTATTTATATTAGCGCATTATTATCTCAGCGTAAATCGTATGAACGTATTGTTCAATTGAAACATTTTGTAATTTTAATGATTCCATCTGCACTTATTATGTTGCAGCCAGATTTTGGTGCTGTCTTTATTTTAGTAGTTGTTGTTTTAATTGTGTTTTTTATTGCGCAATATCCATTGCGACTCTATGTAATTCTAATAAGTCTTGGAATGGCTGGATTGGTCGGGTTAATCATTGCTGCCCCATACCGGCTAAAACGTATTGAAGCTTTTATCAATCCATGGGCCGATCCTTTGGGCAGTGGATTCCAGGCAGTACAATCCTTATTTGCAATAGGACCCGCAGGATTATTTGGACATGGCTTACTAAAAAGCAGACAAAAGTATTTATATTTACCAGAGCCGCAGAATGATTTTATTTTTGCCATTATTTTGGAAGAAGTCGGACTTGTTGGCGGGATGGGACTACTGCTTATTTTTGCGTGCTTTTTAGTATTTGGTTATCGATTGGCTTTACAGTGTGATCATGTATTTCACTTTTATGCAATATGCGGACTAACAACGATGATTGCTGTTCAGGCAGGTCTTAATATCGGGGTTGTTATTAATTTATTACCCGTAACGGGTGTTACATTACCATTTGTTAGCTATGGAGGGACTTCGTTGCTTGTAATATGGGTCACCGTAGCGCTCATTTTGAATCTTTCAAATGATAAAAGAAAGGAGTAGGAAGATGATGGAAAAAATAATCGATATTACAGAGCGCGTACCTACTATGAAAAAACGTAGAAGACGACGTACAAATTTAAAATTTCTTGCATTAGTTACGGTATTTCTTTTCATCATCATGATACTTCTTTATTTTCAATTACCTTATAGCGATATTAAAAAAATCAATATAAAGGGCGCACAGCTTAAAGAAGATACATTTTATATTGAGCAGTCAAATCTAAATGTTGATGATTCTTTATGGGGATTTAAAATACCTGATGTGCAGGAATTGATTGCTCAGCATGAATGGGTCAAATCGGTAGAGGTACGACGGAAGTTTTTAAATGAAATTGAAATTACGGTCGAGGAATGGCAAAAAGTTGCCTATATCTCAAAGGATGGAGAATTTCACCCAATGTTGGATAATGGGGTTGTTTTTAATGAACCTAATGAAATTGTTCCAATCGACGCCCCAATTTTTTTGAAATTTGAAGATGAGTCATTACGGAAAAAGCTATTAAAGGAGCTTGCAAAATTAAAGCCTGAAGTATTGTCACTCATATCCCAAATTAATGCAAATCCTTCCGAGGCTGATCCTTATTCGATTACACTTTATATGAATGATGGTTATGAAGTAAGGGCAGATGCAAATACTTTAGCTGAAAAGCTTAATTACTATCCGTCAATTGTCGCTCAAATTGAAAATGAGGAAGCATTTGAAAAAGGGGTTGTAGATATTGAAGTGGGTTCTTACTACAGACCTTTTTCAGATGAATACTCTTTATTGGGCAAGGATTCAGAAAATCCGGAGTTAAATGATGAAGGTAGTGCGGAGACCGAAGAAGGGGGGCAACTGGAAGAACAAAATGATGAATAGCGATAACAACAACAGTAAGCAACCTAAGCAAAAGTCATTATTGTTGTCTCGTAAATATATTGCTTTACTAATTGTATGTATAATAACCGGTTTTATAATCGGTTTTTCTTATAATTTATCAAAGGACAAGCGTACGCTAAGCTCTGCCTCGCCACAATTTGAGCAAGAAAATCAGTACAGAGAAGATTTAATTGCAAAAAAGGAACGCAACAAAGAGTTGGCAGAAGAGCTCGCACAATTGGAAGATAAAATTCGAGCATATGAAAAGCAATTTTCCTCTAATGAGGCTCAATATGAACAAAATCGACAGGATGCAGAACAATTACGATTATTATTAGGATTATCGGCAGGAGTAGGACCAGGAATCAAAATTACACTTCGCGATGGTGATTATAATCCCAATACAACGAATCCAAATGAGTATATTGTTCACGAAAGTCACATATTTAAATTATTAAATGAATTAAAAATTGCTGGAGCTGAAGGCATCTCAATTAACGGACAGCGGTTAAAACCAAATTCGTATATTATTTGTAACGGACCAGTCATTACGATAGATGGACAACAGTATCCAGCACCGTTTGTTGTGGAAGCAGTAGGAAACCAAGAGGTGTTAGTCTCCTCATTGGAATTGTCAGGTGGGGTCTTTGACCAGTTGATAAATGAACAAATTGTCGTGACGGTAGAAAAAAGCGACTTAATAGAAATGAAAACTATCAGCGATGAGTAAGGCATAATATCGGAGGGAAGATGATGACGAAAAAAATGTACCGTAATATTACGATGATCTCGTTCATCATTGGCTTTATGCTGGCAGTGCAATACAACACTGTTCAAAGCCCAGCTGAACGAAACACAGTAGATATATGGGAAATACGTCAACAACTTTCAGTGGAACAGGAGCGTCATTCAGAGCTTCTGACAGCAATTAGTGACCTGTCTGACACAGTAAGTAAATACGAAGATGCGGAATTTAATAATCCTGAAATTCTATTAGAACAAACAGTAGATAATTTAAAAGAGAGTGCAGGTATATTACCAACAAGGGGACCAGGTTTGACATTGACAATCGAGCCTTCGCAGGAGCTAATGAACTTTGGTTATGAAATCAAGCCCGTATCCCCTGAATTATTAATTCGCCTTATTAACGATTTATATCGCAGTAATGCACAAGCAATTGAAATTGATGACAAAAGATTGACGTATAATACCGCCATTCGTGATATTAACGGAAAAACAACTGTAAATAGTGAGCCGATAGAGGATACAAATATAGAGATAAATGTAATAACCCCTACTTATGAGCAAGCTGAAAAATTAAAGAATCATTTATTGGCATCGTCATTTCAGGATGAATTCTACATTGACAATCTTGTGTTGACGATTCATGAAGCAGAAAAAAATGTACGAATAAACTCAGTCGTAACCGTACAAAAAAGTAATTATCTATCTGAGAAATAGAAGGGGATGCGAATATGTGGTTACCACTTTTAGGACTTATATTTGGTGTGGTATTGGGTATTTTAACAGATATTCAAATTCCATCCGTCTATGAAAACTATTTATCAATTGCTGTGCTAGCTGCTCTCGATACAATGGTCGGCGGAATTCGCGCACAACTTCAACAAGTATATGACGATAAAGTATTCATTTCAGGGTTTTTCTTTAATATAATTTTAGCTGCAGGGTTAGCTTTTTTAGGAGTTCATATAGGGGTAGATTTGTATTTAGCAGCAATTTTTGCCTTTGGAGTACGACTATTTCAAAATATTGCGGTAATTCGTAGGCTAATTTTGACAAAATTTGAAAATAGAAAACTTAATAAGTAGGAAAACTCATAACAATCACGTTAAAATATCATTACAATTTATCGTTTTACTTAGACAATCATGTAAATTTACAATAGAATAAACTATAGGAGTAATCGAAGGAGGTGCAGAAGTTGAATCATCAAGAAATTTATGTCTCACTCGATATAGGATCTTCTTCAATAAAGGTCCTAATCGGAGAAATGAACGATGATCAATTGCACGTAATTGGTGTAGGTCATGTGAAATCAACTGGTATAAGAAAAGGTGCAATTGTTGATATAGATGCAACTGTACAGTCGATAAAAAAAGCTGTGGACCAAGCAGAACGAATGACTGGTATAAAAATAGAGGAAGTAGTGCTCGGTGTACCAGCAAATCAAACCATATTACAGCCTGTAAAAGGAGTTGTGGCGGTAAATGGGGAAGACCGTGAAATTACGGATGATGATTTGGCACGGGTAATTGACTCTGCACAAGTTATGTCGATTCCACCAGAGCGAGAGCTAGTAAACTTAATTCCTAAACAATTTATAGTAGACAACTTAGATGAAATTAAGGACCCGCGCGGTATGATTGGTATTCGCTTAGAGATGGATGCAACGATGATTACAACCTCGAAGACGCTTGTACATAATGTATTAAGATGTGTAGAACGTGCAGGTTTACAAATTCGTGAAATTTATTTACAACCGTTAGCAGCAGGAAATTTTGCGCTGACGGAAGACGAAAAAAACCAAGGAACAGCTTATATAGATTTAGGTGGCGGCTCCACAACGGTCGCTGTATTCCAGGATGGTTTATTGAAGAATACAGCTGTTATCCCAGTCGGTGGAGATCATATTACAAAAGATTTATCAATTGTATTAAAAACACCAACTGAACAAGCGGAAAAAATTAAAAAGCAATATGGACATGCTTTTTATGATGATGCTTCCGATGAGCAATTATTTGATGTACCTGTCGTTGGAACAGATACAACAGATCAATATAGCCAACGCTATATTTCGGAGATTATCGGTGTACGTTTAGAAGAGTTATTTGAACTAGTTTTAGATGAATTAGCTCGAATGGGTATACAGGATTTACCCGGTGGTATAGTGATTTCTGGTGGAGTAGCACAGCTGGAGGGCATTGCCCAATTGGCACGTCAAATTATGCTGACGAGAGTTCGTATTTATACGCCGGATTATATCGGTGTTCGTGAACCAGCCTTTACAACTTCGGTTGGTTTAATACGATACGCGAATGCAGAAGACGACTTTTATGGAAGAAGTGAGCCAGTAGACGCTTCTTCATATGCAGCACCTTATCCTACTCAATCAACTCCTTCTAAAAAACAAGCAAATGGGCCGGAGAGAGTAGAAAGCGCAAATAAAGTAAGTGTGATTGATCGCGCAAAAAACCTGTTAAACAAATTTTTCGATTAATACGAAAATGAATGACGTGAACAATTAGGAGGAGAAGTGTATGTTAGAATTCGAAACGGATATGGACCAATTAGCCGTTATTAAGGTAATAGGCGTTGGTGGGGGCGGTAACAATGCTGTAAACCGCATGATAGAGCATGGTGTACAAGGCGTAGATTTTATTGCAGTCAATACAGACGCACAAGCTTTAAATCTATCAAAAGCTGAATATAAATTACAGATTGGCGGTAAATTAACTCGAGGACTTGGCGCAGGTGCCAACCCGGAAGTAGGAAAAAAAGCCGCTGAAGAAAGCCGCGAACAGTTGGAAGAAGTATTGCGCGGAGCAGATATGGTATTCGTTACTGCTGGAATGGGCGGAGGTACAGGTACAGGTGCAGCGCCGGTAATCGCTTCTATTGCGCGTGATTTAGGTGCATTGACGGTAGGTGTTGTAACACGTCCATTCACATTTGAAGGCCGTAAACGTCAGACTCAGGCAATTGGCGGTATTACTTCCATGAAGGAAGCCGTTGATACATTAATCGTTATACCAAATGATAAATTATTGCAAATTGTAGATAAATCAACACCGATGCTAGAAGCCTTCCGTGAGGCGGATAATGTATTGCGTCAAGGTGTACAAGGTATTTCGGATTTAATCGCTACACCGGGTTTAATCAACCTGGACTTTGCTGACGTGAAAACAATCATGTCCGATAAAGGTTCTGCATTGATGGGTATTGGTATTGCTGCAGGTGAAAATCGCGCAGTAGAAGCAGCTAAAAAGGCTATTTCTTCTCCATTACTTGAAACATCAATTGATGGAGCAAAAGGTGTTATTATGAACATCACAGGTGGAACGAACTTAAGTCTATTTGAAGTTCAGGAAGCAGCAGATATCGTACAATTAGCTTCAGATGAAGAGGTTAATATGATTTTCGGTTCTGTTATTAATGACAACTTAAATGATGAAATAATTGTTACTGTAATTGCAACAGGGTTCTCTGACGACTTTATTGTCCAAAAACCACAGCCTGTGCGCCCGTCAATTGGAGCGCGCCAACAAGCTGCGACACAACAGCAACCTACACGTATGCAAGAACAGGTACAACAAGAAGCGCCGCGTCAACCACAACAACAACAGCAGCAGCAAACAAGCTATCAGCAGGATGATGCGCTGGATATTCCGACGTTTTTACGTAACCGTCGCAATCGCTAATTATCAATTAAATATACAATTTAAAAGCTAGTTTAACGTTTCGGAATTGAAGCGTTAAACTAGCTTTTTTGTCGAATGATTTTGAATGAAGTAATACTATGTCATACGATTATTGGATTTTACTGCAACGGTTAGACAAAAATCTCGCATTTGCTTTGATAACCTTGTTTTAGGAGGACAATACATGTATGCAGAATGGATTCTTTTAATGAACTTTTTAATGAATCTCGTATTATTAAAATTTACAGCAACTATGACATACACCATCATTCCAATTTGGAGATTAATTTTAGCGGCCTTTAGTAGTGCGATGATTGCTGTGTTATTTATGGGAAACATCTTTATGTTGCTTGTAAGTTTCATCTTACTATTAGGCATTGCTTTTTCATTTAAATGGAAAATATTTTTTGAGCAAGGCAAGTGGATTGTGATCGCTACTTTGCTCGCTGGTGGATTATTAACAGCATTACAGCCATTTTTGCTTGCATCTCCATTTTTCGCATATATTTTTATATGTTTCGGCATAGTATGTATTAGTTTGACAATAATGAGAAAAGGTTGGTTTCAAAAATTGCAGCAAGTTGCACAAAGTCGTTATGTGACAACTAGTAAAGTTGAATTACTGGATATGCAATTAGAGCTATTAACTTATATAGATACAGGGAATGAAAGCACGGAGCCTTTTAGCCAAGCACCCGTACATTTTATCTCATTTAAATCTGTTCAATCTATGTTATCTCAGGAATTTAATGAACGTTTACTTGCATGGAGTGAAACTGAACCTTACTCATTGACAATGTTTTCAAAAGAAGTACAAAAACGAATACGTATAGTTCCGATTACCACGGTACAAAAAGGCACAGTACTCGTACCAGCTTTTCGTGCTTCGATTACTGTTGGTGATAAAGCGTATCCAAACCACTATGTTGTTTTTACGAAAAATGATGCGCGTTTTCCGCAAAATGCACAAATGATTGCACATGTGTTTGTCCTAACGAATTCATAAGGGAGGATCGATATTGTTTCGAAAAATTCAATCAATAATTTTAAACATACTGAGCTACTTTAGAAAAAAAGGGACATACTATATAGGGGGACATGATTCATTGCCTATTCCATTAACTCGAGAAGAAGAAGTTGTCGTAGTCGAAGCTTTTATGAATGGTGACTTGCATGCCAGAGACATGTTAATTGAAAGAAATTTACGTTTAGTTGTTTATATTGCAAGACGTTTTGATAATACAAGCACACCGATAGAGGATTTAATTAGCATCGGTTCAATAGGTCTTATTAAGGCGATCGAAACATTTAATTTGGACAAAAATATAAAATTAGCCACATATGCATCACGTTGCATTGAAAATGAAATTTTGATGCATCTACGTAAGACGAGCCGTATGAAAGGGGAAGTTTCCTTTGATGAGCCGTTAAATGCCGATGCAGATGGCAACGAATTACTACTATCTGACATACTAGGTACTGAGGAACATATTATTACATTGGACGTAGAACGTAAAATCGAACGTCAGCACATGTTCAATGCCATTAATCAACTAACACCAAGAGAAAAATACATTATGGAATGCCGTTTTGGATTAAATGGAAAGGACGAAATGACGCAAAAGGAAGTAGCGGATCATTTAGGCATATCGCAATCATATATCTCTAGATTAGAGAAAAAAATTATTTTAGATTTACGGGAATATTTAAACGAACCAATTGCATAAGATGGTTAATTTTGGCGCGCATAGCGACGAACATTTCGGACAAAATGATTGAAAAGACAAAAGACAATCAAGTTCGGAAGGTGAAGTTGTATGCGTACAAAAGTGGAATTATGTGGTGTAGATACATCAACATTACCGGTACTAAAGCCAGATGAAATGAAGGATTTATTTATCCGATTACAGCAAGGGGAATTGATTGTTCGTGAGCAATTGGTATTTTGCAATCTACGTTTAGTGCTCAGCATTGTCGGCCGCTACGCCTATCGTGGTGAACAGGCGGATGATCTATTTCAGGTAGGCTGCATTGGCTTAATGAAAGCAATTGATAATTTTGATTTAAAGCATAATGTACGATTTTCGACATATGCTGTACCGATGATTATGGGTGAAATTCGCCGTCATTTGAGAGATCACCATGCATTACGTGTTTCCAGATCATTACGCGATATTGCGTATAAGGCGATGAAAGCGAAAGAGCAATATATTGCAGAACATTTAACAGAACCAACTATCGAACAATTAGCTCAGGCTATAGAGATGAAAAAAGAAGATGTACTATTTGCACTGGATGCAATTCAGGACCCTATGTCATTACAGGAACCGATCTATTCCGATGGCGGTGATGCAATCTTTATGATTGATCAGATTAAAGACAAAGTTACAGAAGAACATTGGGTGGGGTCGATCTCACTGCAAGAAAGTATGAAAAAATTAAATAGCAGACAAAAAATGATTATAGAAAAACGTTTTTTCCTAGGTGAGACACAAACAGAAATTGCCCAATCTTTAGGTATTTCACAAGCACAGATTTCAAGATTGGAAAAAAGTGCAGTAGAAATGATGAAACGTGATTTTCGTTAAATAGAAATGATGAGGACTGTCCAACTATGTAGGGCTGTCCTTTTATTCTATATTCAAATACTTATGCAAGTGTAATTTAAATTTCAAAGAGAGGATGGAGGAATGCGTTTTTCAACCGTTCAAGAGAAGGAAATCATTGAAGCAACAAGCGGTAAATTTATAGGTTATATTGTGGATGCAGAGGTAGATGAAAAAGAAGGAGTTATCACTGCCTTTATAATATCTCCACCTAAAAAGTTTTACCATTTATTTCAAGGGGAAGAGTTAGTGAAGAAGATTGCATTTAGTCATATACTCACAGTTGGAAAAGATGTTATATTGGTGAAATCATATGATGAATAATTCACCCTATTCATTGAAAATTCCAGTGTCCCTTGTTACAATGTAAGAAACTATTGTTGTAAAGTTGGGAAAAAAGTGGCGAAAATCGAGGATAATCTGTTAAATATTCAAAAACAAATAGTAAATGCTAAACAACGTGCAAATACAGATCAAACAGTAAACATTATTGCAGTGACAAAAGAAGTAGATGTCAATCGTACTAAAGAGGCAATAGAAGCTGGGTTAACAAACTTGGGAGAAAATCGCCCTGAAGGCTTGACGAATAAATTGCAATCTATTAATTCAAATGTCTCCTGGCATTATATTGGCTCTCTACAGACGAGAAAAGTAAAACAAGTTATCAATGATATTGACTATTTACATTCACTTGATCGTTTAAGCTTAGCTGAGGAAATTGAAAAACGAGCAACAAAAGCTGTGAAATGTTTTATACAAGTGAATGTTTCTGGAGAAGAATCCAAACACGGCTTAACTAAGCAGCAAACGCTGGAATTTGTGAAGCAACTTGGGCAATTTTCAAAGATTATAGTAGTGGGTTTAATGACAATGGCTCCTTTTACAGAAGACGAAACCGTTATAAGGCAAGTGTTTAAACAGTTAAAACAATTGCAACAGGAAGTGTCACAATTGAACATACCAAATGTACCTTGTACTGAATTATCGATGGGCATGTCAAATGACTACGAAATTGCAGTTGAAGAAGGGGCGACATTTGTTAGAATTGGAACAGCTCTTGTTGGTTAAGGAGGGTTTAATATGAGCATTAAAAACATTTTTGATAAATTCTTTTATTTAGAAGAATTAGAAGAAGAATATGATCAGGCTCAAACGCAAACATCGCAAAAGCAAGCACCAAAAGCTGTACAAAGTGATTCACAACAGTATTATCAGGATTCGGGGCAAAAGCATCAACCACAACTCATTCAAAATCGAATGAAAAAGGAGCGTAAAATGCAACAGCAACCACCGCGCAATGAAGTTGTTACGCAAAATCATAACAATGTTGTGAGCTTACAGGCTGCATCGTCATCAAAAAATTCAAAACTTGTTTTAATTGAGCCTAGAGTATATGCCGAAGCACAGGATATCGCAGAACATTTAAAAAACAAGCGTGCTACCGTAGTTAATTTACAACGGATTGATCGTGACCAAGGGAAACGAATAATCGATTTTTTAAGCGGAACAGTGTATGCTTTAGGTGGAGATATTCAACGTATTGGAAATGATATTTTCTTATGTACACCAGAAAATGTAGAAGTTTCAGGAGAAATATCCAATTTAACGTTTGAGTAATTAAATTTTGTGAGGTAAAAAAATTATGATTTTTCAATTAGTATCAACAGCATTTCTAATATATCGTTTTATGCTGATTGGTTACATATTAATGTCTTGGGTTCCAGCGCTACAAGATTCACCCGTTGGTCGTTTCCTTGAAACAGTATGTGAACCGTATTTAGGATTTTTCCGTAAGTTTATCCCACCGATTGGCATGATTGATATATCACCAATTGTAGGTTTATTTGCATTAGTATTTATTGAGCGTGGCGTTTATAGCGTACTAGCATTTTTCTTATAATATAGTTGAACGAACTCCTGCTAATGTAGGAGTTTTCTTTATTTTTAATAAAAAGTAAAGTAATTATGTTTTACGAGAAGTTTATATTAAAAGAAAAATGGAAAAAATAGAAATATATTCTATAAGAAAGTAGGCATAGTGATGGAGCATTTAATACAACATTTCCGCAAAGATGAGCAGCCATTTATTGAGCAAGTAATCGGTTGGCAACGTGAAGTAGAGGATCGTTACGCCCCGAAGCTCACTGATTTTTTAGATCCTCGCCAACGTTTTATCGTTCAATCCATCATTCATCAATCGGAAGAAATTCAAGTGTTTACAGAAGGAGTCTTTGAAGATGCAGAGCGCAAACGTATGTTGATTGCGCCTTCCTATTTACAACCGGAAGAATCGGATTTTCAAATAGAAGTTTATGCGTTGAGTTATCCATCAAAGTTTGTGCAGCTTCGCCATCCTGATGTATTGGGTGCACTTTTATCAATTGGTTTGGATCGTGGGAAGTTTGGGGATATCCGTCTTGCTGAAAATACAGTGCAATTTGCTTTGGCAACAGAAATAGCTGATTATGTAAGAGCGAATTTATCGGGAATTGGCAAAGTAAAGGTGCATGCTGAAGTAGTGAATCCTGGTACAGCTCTTATTCTAAACGAGGAACAATGGAGCGAAAGTTCACATACTGTTTCATCGATGCGATTGGATGTTGTACTTGCAACGATCACAAATATTTCACGGCAAAAGTCGCAAAGCTTAATCCAGGGCGGCAAGGTTAAAGTAAATTGGACAGTGCGTGAAGCAGTCGCCTTTGAACTACAGGAAGGAGATATTATTTCTGCGCGCGGATATGGACGCATGAAAGTCATTATGACAGAAGGGCGAACGAAAAAAGATAAAATACGTTTACAAGTAGGACGTTTAGAGCAAAAAGTATAATTTTTCATCAGTTTTTGGGGAAATATGATGTTATTCAGTAGAGAAACGATTATAATACTCTTAAGAACATACGCAAAAAAAGGAGAGTAGAACGATATGCCATTATCCCCTCTTGATATACATAATAAAGAATTTACACGCGGATTCCGTGGATACGCTGAAGACGAAGTAAATGAGTTTTTAGATCAAATAATTAAAGACTATGAAATTATTTTACGCGAGAAAAAGGATCTGGAAGAGAAAGTAAAAATGATGTCTACTCAAATGAATCACTATAATTCTTTGGAAGACACATTACAAAAGTCGATTATCGTTGCACAAGAGGCTGCAGGTGAAGTGCGTCGCAACTCAGAAAAAGAAGCGAAGTTAATCGTCAAGGAAGCCGAGAAAAATGCAGATCGTATTGTAAATGATGCCTTAACAAAAGCACGAAAAATTGCAATTGAAATTGACGAATTAAAAAAACAATCTAAAGTATTCCGTAATCGTTTTAAAATGCTAGTAGAAGCTCAACTCGATTTGTTAAATACTGATGATTGGGATCGTTTGTTAGAATACGATGTCGATTTAACGGAAATTCAGGATAACAATCGCCATGAAACTAATGAAGATAGTCAAAATGATGAAAATGCTGTCTATTAATGGTGGGGACTTGACATTTCATCTTGCCTTTTCATATACTGAAAAATAATGAATAGGATGCATATTGCATCATGCGTTGACGGAGACAGTAAATTTAACAGTGTGGGTTAGCGATTCGAGGATGGTGGGAGCTCGAACGAAACAGGTTAAATTGAAAATCACTCTCGAGCTAAATAGCTGAAACTCTAATAAAGAGAAGCCTCTGGCAGATGTCACAGATTTTTTAAAGGGAATTTTTGAGTTTACTCAAAAAAACCTGGACACAATTACACCAAGGCGTAATTGATTAGTAAGCTATTTCGTAGAACACGACGTTACAGTGTCTAATGAGGCTATATTTTTAGCGAATTTAGGGTGGTACCACGAGATTAATGCTCCTCGTCCCTTTTTTATAAGGGATGGAGGGGCTTTTTTGTTGTTTAAAAAGTAACCAAATCCTTAAGAGCGTTAAAAAAATTATAATTAATATAGAACGCTAAATCATTTGCTTAAACGTTGATTGGAATGGAGGGGAGGCGACTCCAGCGGGAATAGCGTGACGCCTGAGACTACAGGCTCAGGCCACGCCCGCGGAAAGCGTCCGCCCCGGAATGGAAATCAACAATCAGTAATCAGCAATCAATAAGATAATTAGGAGGAATTTTAAATGGTAGAGTATAAAGATACGTTATTAATGCCGAAAACCGACTTCCCGATGCGTGGAGGGTTACCAACGAAGGAGCCGCAAGTTCAGGCACAATGGGATGAAATGGACATCAATAAATTGGTGTTAGAGCGCACAAAAGATCGTCCACACTATGTATTACATGATGGTCCTCCATATGCCAATGGTGATATCCATATCGGGCATGCATTGAATAAAGTAATTAAAGACATGATCAATCGTCAAAAATCGATGACAGGTTTCCATGTACCTTATATTCCAGGGTGGGATACACACGGTTTACCAATCGAACAGGCGTTAACGAATAAAGGTGTTAAGCGTAAAGAAATGTCGGTTGCAGAATTCCGTCAGCTTTGCGAAAAATATGCATATGAACAAGTCGAAAATCAAAAAGGTCAATTCCGTCGTCTAGGTGTACGTGGTGATTGGGAAAATCCGTATATCACATTAAAACCAGAGTTCGAAGCACGTCAAATCGAAGTTTTCGGTAAAATGGCGGAAAAAGGCTATATTTACAAAGGTTTAAAACCAGTTTACTGGTCACCATCTTCTGAATCTGCACTAGCAGAAGCGGAAATTGAATATAAAGACGTTGAATCTTATTCGATCTACGTAGGATTTGGTATTAAAGATGCAAAAGGTGTTGTTCCTGCAGATGCAAAATTTGTTATTTGGACAACGACACCATGGACAATTCCTGCAAACTTAGGAATTTCAGTAAATCCGGAATTCACATATGCTGTAGTAGAAGCAAATGGTGGCAAATATATCGTAGCGAAAGATTTATTAGATAAATTAGCTTCTACGTTTGGTTGGGAAGATGTGCAAATCGTTCAGGAAGTAAAAGGCGCAGAGCTTGAAATGATCGTAGCGGAGCATCCAATTTATAAACGCGATTCATTAGTAATGGTTGGTGAGCACGTTACGGCTGAAGCGGGTACTGGATGTGTACACACAGCACCAGGTCATGGTGAAGATGACTATCAAGTTGGTAAACAATACGGCTTGGATATTTTATCACCAGTCGATAACGGCGGTTGCTACACGGACGAAGCACCTGGCTTTGAAGGATTATTCTATGAAAAAGCTAATCCAATTGTAATTGAAAAATTAAAAGAAGAAGGCGCGTTATTGAGTGTTTCTAAATTCCAACACTCTTACCCACATGACTGGCGTACAAAAAAACCAGTAATTTATCGTGCAACACCACAATGGTTCGCATCTGTAGAAATGTTCCGTAATGAGTTATTAGATGCGGTTTCTGCAACTGAGTTTACACCTGCATGGGGTGAGACACGTCTTTACAATATGATTCGTGACCGTGGTGACTGGGTAATTTCCCGCCAACGTGCATGGGGTGTACCGATTCCAATCTTCTACGCAGAAAATGGCGAGCCGATCATTACTCCAGAAACTATTGCTCATATTTCAAAATTATTCCGTGGGCATGGTTCAAATATTTGGTTCCAGCGTGAGGCGAAAGAATTATTACCGGAAGGCTTTACGCATGAAGGTAGCCCGAACGGTAAATTTACAAAAGAAAATGACATTATGGACGTATGGTTCGACTCAGGCTCATCTCACCAAGGTGTACTTGCAGAGCGTGGTATGAAATATCCAGCTGACCTTTATCTAGAAGGTTCCGACCAACACCGTGGCTGGTTCAACTCTTCTCTAATTACATCTGTAGCTATTAATGGTCATGCACCATATAAAGGTCTATTAACTCATGGTTTCGTATTAGATGGAGAAGGACGTAAAATGTCAAAATCACTTGGCAACACGATTGACCCAATCAAAGTGATGAATCAATATGGTGCCGATATTATTCGTATGTGGGTAGCATCAGTTGATTATACAGGGGACGTTCGTATTTCAATGGATATGTTGAAGCAAGTTTCTGAAACATACCGAAAAGTGCGTAATACCCTGCGCTTCTTACACGGAAATGTGACAGACTTTAACGAAACGACTGACCGGGTAGCATATGAAGATTTGCGTGAGATGGATCAGTACATGTATATGCGATTACAAGATGTGATCAAAACAATTCGAGCTGCATATGACCGTTATGACTTCTCGACAGTATATACAACTGTGAATAACTTTGTAGCAATCGAGCTTTCTTCTTTCTATTTGGATATTGCAAAAGATGTTGTATATATCGAAGGGAAAGATAATAATTACCGTCGTGCAATGCAAACAGTGATGTATGATACGTTAATGGCGTTAGTAAAATTATTAACTCCAATTATTCCACATACTACTGAAGAATTGTGGAGCTATATTGAATTTGAAGGCAAGCCACAATCTGTACAATTAACAGACTTCCCTGAAGCGGTAGAGAAAGAAAACTTTGCCGAATTACGTGCAAAGTGGTCGAAAGTTATTGCAGTAAGAAATGAAGTATTAAAGGCGCTAGAAGAAGCGCGTAATGCAAAAACAATCGGTAAATCATTAGAAGCAAAAATTTCAGTTTATGCAGACAGTGAAACAATCGAATTGTTAAATGATGCAAATATCGACTTTGCACAGCTTTCTATCGTTTCTCAATTCTTTATCGCCGGCAGTAAAGAAAATGCACCGGAAGAAGCTTTAGTACTAGAGAAAACAGCTTTAGTAGTAGAAAAAGCGGACGGTGAAAAGTGTGAGCGCTGCTGGACAATTTCAGAAACAGTCGGGACGAGCGAATTACATGCGACTTTATGTAAACGCTGTGCGGATGTTGTAGAAAACTATTACGTATAAAAAATTCAGAACGCTGTTGCCGAATAGGTAATGGCGTTCTTTATAGCTTTTTGTTTTCTGAAAAATAAAAAAATTAGGAGAGATATAGCTTTGGAACAAGTAGAACAAAAGCAGCTTACACCTGATACATTTATACAGGGTGTAAAAGATTGTATCCCAACTTTACTCGGCTATATAAGCATCGGTGTAGCATTTGGAGTTGTTGGAATTGCATCCGGAATTTCTGTACTTGAAGTGTTTTTACTGTCGATGCTTGTTTATGCAGGATCAGCTCAGTTTATATTCTGTGGACTCTATTTAGCGGGTGCACCTGTTACTGCTGTCATCATCACTATTTTCATCGTAAATTTACGTCATTTACTTATGTCTTTAACGATTGCTCCTTATTTTACTAAGTATTCAACATTGCGCAACATAGGCTTTGGTACGTTACTAACCGATGAGACGTTCGGCGTATCCGTTGTCGCTGCTGGGAAAGAAGGACGTCTTGGCGGGAAATGGATGGATGGTCTTAATATTACAGCGTATACGACTTGGATTGCGGCGTGTACAATAGGTGGAGTCATCGGTCAATGGCTACCGAATCCTGAAAAATGGGGGCTGGACTATGCGTTAGTGGCAATGTTTGTCGCATTGCTTGTTCTAACACTCGCGAGTATCCCAAAAGAAAAATTAATGCATTACATAAAGCTGATTCTCATTATGGTCTTCAGCATGTACGGAATGCTCTACTTTATGCCGGGACATTTAGCCGTCCTATTATCGACTGTTGTAGTAGCAACGATTGGGGTGGCATTGGAAAAATGACAACTTCTATAGCAATGGTATTATTAATTTTAGGCTGTGCCCTTGTAACATGGATCCCTAGAATATTGCCGTTTATATTAGTGAAAAATATGAAATTGCCAAAAATTGTCCTGCGCTGGCTTGCATACATACCCGTTTGTATATTATCAGCATTGGTAATTGAAGGTTTTTTCAAAAAAGATTCTACTATTGTAACGGTACAATGGATAAATATACTTGTGTTTATCCCGACATTACTTGTCGCATTACTTTCAAAAAGTTTATCGAAAACAGTGATTGCCGGAGTCGTGACAATGGCCGGATTTCGATTTTTTTTCAGTTAAAGTGAAAAGCTGATATTTTGTAATCCTAAACATAATTGCATCAAAAATTACACTTCTATATTAATAAGGCTATCCATAAAAATTGAACTATAGGATAGCCTTTTTTTTACAGTATCCTTTTGTATTCCATCACATCAACTTTGTTCATTTACTTATGCTAACTGTTCGGCTACTTGTACAAAGCTTATTTGTGAGAAAATGATGATTCTAGTTCTAGATTCTCTTTCATAATGTTCTGTTGATTCAGTTAGTATTAAAAAATCCGTATTTACCGATTCTAATGTTCCAGTAATTAGTTCTTCACCTACTGCAACGGTTATTTCCCTATTCAAATATTCTCCAAGCTGTAAAAATAATTTTGTATTCAATCCAATCACCCCCTATTTTAATAAGCTATATTTTGAATACTCCCTAATGGAATATACAGTAAACTAGAATTTGACCTTAGCGTGATATAGTCAGGTTTAACTTCTATTAACGTCCCAGAAACTTTTGAATATTCCGTTGTAACTTCTAAAGTTGAATCTTTTAAAGAATTAAGAACTGCACGAAGCTGCTGCATACTAATCCCCCTTCTATAATGGAATCTTAAAGTATATGTTTGTAATAAAAAGTTACTTAGGTATATATTCTAACTTTTGTTATTTTAATAAAAATTGAGTATTGCGCACAAAGTATATGAAATAAAATTCATATCATACCTGTGAGGTGATCATTATGAAGGATAGACAAGATGGATTAGTAAGTGTTGTTATTCCGTGCTATAATGCTGGCCCATATATAGTAGATTGCCTAAATTCACTACAAGCCCAGTCATACGAAAAAATGGAAGTAATACTCGTGAACGATGCCTCGACTGATCAAACGCAAAATATAGTAGAAAAGTGGATAGAAGAATCAAATCCAACTTTCCCAATAATCGTATGTAATCTTCCTAAAAATACAGGGTTTGCAGGAGCTCTGACAATCGGATATTTTATGAGTTCAGGTGAGTATATTGCGGTTAATGATGCGGATGATATTTCACATCCATTTCGTTTTGAAAAACAAGTAGACTTTTTAGAAAAAAATCAAGAGTATGATCTAATCGGAACAAATTATCAGGTGTTTACTGATATCAATTTAAAAGAAAATGGGCAAACGGCAAATTGGTTAGTATATGGGGATGATATTCGGAAGATTTATGCAGAAGGTGGTCACTGTATCTGTCATGGAACCATCTTGTTCCGTGGAAAGGTTTTTGACATGCTTGGCGGTCCGACTCGAAGAATTCTTGGTGCAGAAGACTATGAATTTATCGTGAAATTTTTAAATGCGAATTTAATGGTTGAAAATTTAAATGAGGTCTTATATTACTATCGGCAACATGATCAACAACGATCTAAAACATTTTATGGCGGTGATAATATTGGATAGGGTAAGAATTTTACTTGTAATTGATGCATTATATATTGGAGGAACTGAAACACATGTATTAGGTTTAGCAAAAGAATTAATTAAAAATAATATTTTTGTTGCTATTGCAGCTCAAAAAAATGGAAGTTTAGTTAATTCCTTCGAAGAGTTGCAATGTCCTATTTATCATATAGATTTCCCAAAAACGATTTCCCTTTCAAAAAATCATGAATTAGAGTTAGTTCAAAAAATAGAACAGATCATAGACTTCGAAAATATTTCTCATATTCATATTCATCAGACACCATCAGGTTATTTAGCTGGGCAGGCAGCAAATAATAAAGGTATTGCTACAGTCTTAACCATACATGGAACCTATTATCCAAACCATGAAATAGAGGAACTTTTTAAATTAGCCGATGCAGTGATCTGTGTTAGTCCTCCCTTATGTAATTATGCAAAGACATTTAATATAGAAAATCCTTACTTAGTACCAAACGGAATTGATTTAGAAGATTATCCAGGAAATTCCTCTTCTGAAGAGATTAGAAATGATTTAAAAATACCTAAAGACTCTATTGTCCTTCTGTACGCAAGTAGAATTGCATGGGCAAAGGCTCATGTTTGTAGTATCTTTTTACGAGCCTGTAAAGATTTGAAATTGAATTTATTTCCTAATCTTCATGTAATTATTGTAGGAGGTGGCGATAAATTAGATGACATTAAATTCTTATCCCGAAAGATTGAAGAAACATGTAATGACACGTTCATTCACGTCGTAGGTGAACAAAAAAATTTGAATGCTTTTTATGGAGCTGCTGATTGTATAGTCGGAACAGGACGCGTGGCTTTAGAAGCAATGGCATCGGAAAAACAAATTATTGCGATTGGAAACCATGGCTATTTTGGGATTGTGAATAATGACAATCTAGAAGAAGCATGGAACCATTACTTTGGAGACCATGGATCAATAGTGCCTTGTAGCAGACACATAGTAAGAGACGATTTAACAAAATTATTGACGGATCAAGAACAGCTCAAGCTAAATGGAAAGAAATCTAGAGAGATTATCAAAGAGAAATTTAACATTCAGACAGTCACACAAGAAATTTTGAAAATCTACTCTGAAACTAAAAAAGATGACATTTCAAAGTGAAAAAATTATTTTATATCGGATGGATTGGATTAATTGTTTATCTCCGGTCCATCGATTACATAATAATGGCTCGATTCCTAAATCAGTGGAATTGAGCCATTTTCGTAAATTTTAGAATTCATAAACCTTTGCTGTATCAATTTCCTTTCCCTAAAAATTTAGTACATAAGATTAGCCCAATTTGCCCCAAATACAAACATTAATATATATTTTATTGCAAAGTTGAAGCTAATAATATAAATAGAAAACCTTGATATTATAAGGCTTTGAGCTTGTGTTTTTGTAGCTTGTTGCATTGTCTATATGATAAGATAGGAAAGATATATCGTAAACGGAGGATTTGCTGTGTATAAATATTACGGAATAGCTATAGTTGCAGTCATTTTAGATCAATGGACAAAATGGCTAGTCGTTAAAAATATGGAATTAAGTGAACGCATCAGTGTTTGGGATCCTTGGTTTGGCATCTTATCGCATCGTAATCGAGGTGCTGCTTGGGGCATGCTGGAAGGACAAATGTGGTTGTTCACAATCGTAACAGTTGCTGTCATTATCGCCATTATTTATTTTAATCATACAGAAGCAAAGGGTAAGCCACTTTATCATATTAGTTTAATGCTACTTTTAGGTGGTGCGGTTGGAAACTTTATTGACCGTTTATTCCGTGGAGAAGTTGTTGATTTTGTCGATGTTTATATACCGGTAGTCAATTATCACTTCCCAATCTTCAATATAGCTGATGCAGCATTGACAATTGCTGTAGTCATGCTCTTTATTACGATCATTCTAGAAGAAAAAAAGGATAAGAAAAAGGTGAAATAATGGCAGTAGTCACATTAACGATAGAGGAACTAGCTGGAGAACGTATTGATAAGGCACTTTCACAAATGGAAGAATCATGGTCACGTTCACAAATTGGCAATTGGCTTGAAGAAGAGCGCATTTTAGTAAATGGCGTGAAAGTAAAAGCAAAATACAAAGTAAGACAAGGGGACGTCATTGAAGTAGATGTTCCTGAAGTGGAAGATTTAGAAATCGTCCCAGAAGATTTAAATTTAGAGATTATTTATGAAGATGCAGATGTATTAGTTGTAAACAAACCACGTGGCATGGTAGTACACCCAGCACCTGGACATGCTTCAGGCACTTTAGTAAACGGTTTAATGCATCATTGCAAAGACTTATCAGGCATTAACGGTGTCGCACGTCCTGGAATTGTGCACCGAATTGATAAAGATACATCGGGTTTATTAATGGTTGCAAAAAATGACGTTGCCCATGAAGGATTAGTAAATCAATTGGTCGATAAATCGGTAACGCGTAAATATACAGCTCTTGTACATGGTCACATTGCTCATGAAAAAGGGACAATTGATGCTCCAATCGGGCGTGATCAAAAAGATCGACAAAAGCAAGCAGTTGTAGATAAGGGCAAACATGCAGTGACACACTTCCAAGTAATGGAGCGTTTTGGTGAGTTTACTTTAGTAGAATGTCGCTTAGAGACGGGAAGAACACATCAAATCCGTGTACACATGAATTATATCGGCTACCCATTGGCAGGCGATCCAAAATACGGTCCAAAGAAAACAATCGATTTTGGCGGGCAAGTATTACATGCAGGTGTATTAGGATTCATCCATCCAGTAACAAAAGAATATTTAGAGTTCGAGTCCCCAATACCGGAAGACTTCAAACAATTAATAGAAGAATTACGCGGGTAATTTATTTCCTATAAGAGCAACCGAATCCTTTAGAGGGTTCGGTTTTTTTTGTATTTTTTAGGTGAATCATCACCATAAGTTGGAATGACAAAATTGAAAAAATAAAAATTTCTACTGAAGTTCGATCTGCTACGCTACGAGAGAAATGCGTTGAAGCGAGTGTTTTTGAAGCTCGTGTCCGTTGTAATCCTTTCCGGCGGCTTGGCTCCAAAGCTTTTGTAGATTGAATTGCATAACGAGATAAATAGAGGAATGAATTTCCGTTATTTTTAAAATAACATAAAAAATAGTGAAAATAAGGGGAGGAATTTCCGTTATTGACCTAAAAAACATGAAATTTCAAGATTTTATTTAAAATAACGGTAAAACGTTCCCTTATTTAACCTAAAAATGAACAATTAATTAAAATAACGGTAAAATATTCCCTTATTTTAGGGGGAAATGAAAAACTTGGTTTTTTGATGGTAAAATAATACAATATATACCATATTATTGATCATGCTGAGAAGTTAAAACATTGAAAACAATTATTTTTATAAATCCAAACTCTTACATATTGGAAATCGTTAATAATCTAGAGAAAGGAGTTGTATTCTTGTTAACTATTCATGATTTAAAAGAAATAATGAATCACTATACAGAACCGTTGATCCGTTTAGCTTATTACTACGTAAAGGATCGCCAAGCAGCCGAGGATATTGTACAGGAAGTATTTATAAAAATATATCATGCTCAATATAAATATGAAGAACGTGGGGAACTAAAAGCTTTTTTATATAAAGTAACCGCCAATAAAAGTAAAGATTACTTGAAAAGTTGGACTTATAAAAAAGTACAGCTGCAAAATAAAATCTTTCCTTCGACGAGTAGAATAGAATCAGATGAAATGGTTAGAAAAGATGAGCAAACAATCGTTGGTGAGGCAATCCTTAGATTGCCGTTAAAACATAGAGAAGTTCTTATCTATTATTATTTTAATGAAATGAAAATTAGTGAGATAGCCCAGTTATTATTTACTCCAGAAAGTACAATTAAAACGCGATTAAGAAGAGGAAAAGAACTATTAAAGGATGGATTGAAAGACATAGAATGGGAGGTGCTGCTAAATGGATAACTATACACCTAATGAGATAAAAGATTTAAAAATAATTAAACAACGTGTTATGCAAAATGTAGTGCATGAAATCGAGAATAAATCACCAAAACCAAAATATAAATGGCGTTTTATTATAATTAGTGCAGTTTTTACATTATGTGTGATGTTCTTTATGTTAAACCAAATAATGAATGATAATCAGCATTCAGCTAATGTTCCACAATTTGACTTTACTCAACCAGAATTTTATGAAGAACAAGGCTTATTTTTTATTAATGGATTCACTTTAGGCGACTCAAAATCAAAAGTAATAGAACGCTTAGGAGAAAAGGAGTCAACAAAAATTCAAGTAGCAGAACTATTTGCGGATAATGAAATAACAGAAATTCAAGAGGACGGCAATGGTGCTGATTTTATATTAGATTATAAGGGAGAGGCCAGATTTTATTTTTATGATGAGAAGTTATTTTTAATGTTACTTCTGAATACAAATGAAGAACAGTTAGAAAAAATATATAATGCATACAATGGAATGAAATTTACGGCTTATGGAGACCATTACCTTTATTCAAGTGAAACTTCTCATATAATAAAAGCTGAGACAACTCCTATGGGGAATTTGTATTTATATTTATCAATTGCCGAACCAGAACAACTAATGGAGAATGAAGGGTATATAAAATTGATAGAAAGTACAGATTAGCTTTATATATACTTCAAGATAATAGGTTATGTAGTTTTGATTTAAAATAACAGATAATTACGATTGTTTAAACATTATTTTCAGTTGTCTGACCTTCAGAATGTTTATTGACTTCTAAATTGATGAGGCATATACTGACTACAGTGAGCTACAGACCTTGACGAGAGCAAGCAAGTAGACGCTACTAATCAGAATATTGTTCACCTTTAATGGCAGTCCAGAGAGGCTGAGAAGGGATAATGTAAGCATTACGGAACTTTTGTGCGCAAAAATACCCGTATGCAGTTTTTTCAACATGACCTTTTCAAACCCTCTAGAACTTCTAGAGGGTTTTTTGTTTTGAGATGAAGACATTGAACATCCCCGTGAACATTACTAAAAAATGAAAGGAGAATGAACATGGAACATATTTCAGTGTTACTGGATGGCCCATCGATGAACCGTGCAATTACAAGGATTGCACACGAAATTATTGAACGTAATAAAGGTATTGATGAAGTAATTCTAGTAGGAATTAAAACGCGCGGTGCCTATTTAGCCAAACGTCTTGCAGAAAGAATTGAAACAATTGAAGGGAAAGCGATCCGAACAGGGGAGCTGGATATTACATTGTACCGCGATGATTTATCCACAAAGCAAGTGGATGATCAGGCTCAAGTACAGCAAGTAGATATTGAATATCAAGTAAGCGACCAAAAAATTGTTCTTATTGATGATGTTCTTTATACAGGAAGGACAGTACGGGCGGCTTTGGATGCTGTCATGGATTTAGGAAGACCTGCGCAAATTCAGTTAGCAGTTTTAGTGGATCGTGGTCATAGGGAACTTCCTATCAGAGCAGACTATGTAGGGAAAAATATCCCGACATCTAGTGCAGAGCGTATACTAGTGAATTTAGAAGAAACAGATGGACAAGATATTATCACGATTCATAAAGTAGATTAATTAGAGCGTACAGGGAGAGAAAATAATGTCAAAAGCAGTATTAGATATTCATGAGAAACCAAGAGCCGGTCAACTTATAACGTTCAGCTTCCAGCACATGTTTGCCATGTTCGGATCAACAATTTTAGTGCCGAAATTAGTTGGGTTAAGCCCTGCAATTGCACTTTTAACAAGCGGGATTGCCACAATTATTTTCCTGCTCGTAACGCAATTTAAAGTGCCAGCTTACTTAGGCTCTTCCTTTGCTTTTATCTCACCAATTCTTTTAGTAACAGGATTTGGTCAAGCAGGTGTGGAGGTGAATCCGGGAAATGCCATGATCGGAGCAATGGCGGTCGGGGTAGTATACGGAATTGTATCTTTATTAATTTGGAAAACAGGTTATAAGTGGCTAATGAATATATTACCACCAATCGTTGTAGCACCGGTTATTATCGTTATTGGATTAGGACTTTCAGGTGTAGCAGTCGATATGGCGATGAACGTGGATGGGGAATACAATGGACTTCACTTCTCGGCAGCATTGGTAACATTAGCAGCAGCTATTATTTTCAACGTATTCTTTAAAAATATTTTAAGTGCAATGCCAATTTTACTTGGAATCGTAGTGGGTTATATTTACTCAGTAATTGTTGGTATCGTTGACTTTACAGCAGTGCAAAATGCGAATTTTTTGGCAATGCCGGACTTCCTGATTCCAGGCGTTGATTATGAATTCAAAGTTACAAGTGCTATTTTAATCGGTATGGTACCAGTTGTTATTGTAACGATTTCAGAACATATCGGTCACCAGTTAGTATTAGGAAAAGTTGTAAACCGTAACTATGTTAAAGATCCAGGCTTACATCGCTCCCTTTTAGGAGATGGACTAGGAACATTTGCATCAGCGTTAATCGGGGGACCTCCAAAAACAACGTACGGCGAAAATATTGGTGTACTTGCGATCACACGTGTTTACTCGGTTTACGTTATTTTAGGTGCAGCGATAGTCGCAATTATCGTGTCATTCTCAGGGCAGTTAATGGCTTTAATAGAAACAATTCCAACAGCAGTGCTTGGCGGGATTTCAATTTTACTGTTCGGTATCATTGCAGCAAGCGGTTTACGTATGTTTGTGGAGAACAACATAGACTTTGGAAACAACCGTAATATGGTAATTGCCTCTGTCATTTTAGTAGTAGGAATCGGCGGAGCGGCAATGCGATTCACAGAAAGCTTTGCAATTGAAGGTATGGCGTTAGCGTCGATTATCGGTGTTGTTTTAAATCTAGTATTACCTGGTCGTGAAATAGTTGAAAAAGATATATATGAAATAGAAGAATAAGCAATACCTTTTAAAGATTTGTCCAGAGAGGCAGCGAAGGGTATGACATGCAAGGTTCATTAACAGAATGATACCTTAGTTTGTTACACCCTTTAAGCCTCGCTAACTATGATAGCGAGGCTTATTTATGAACAGTGTATGCATATTTAAACAATCAGTAGATTAAATATACATAATGTAATAAAATAAAATTACGCTATCAGTTATGCTGACATGTAAATGATAGTAGCGGAGGGCGCGGGCATGAAAAATTTATTATCAATGGATCATTTATCGAATGAAGAAATAATGTCTATTTTAGAACGAGCACAAAGTTTCGAAAATGGAAAAGAACCGATTCTAAAGCGCGCTTACAATGTAGCAAATATATTTTTTGAACCTAGCACTCGGACAAAAACAAGCTTTGAAATGGCAGAACGCCGTCTAGGTTGTACGGTAATACCCTTTGATGCAGAATTTTCGAGCACTACAAAAGGGGAAACCCTGTACGATACTGTCAGAACATTGGAAATGATCGGAATCGATGCAGTCGTAATCCGGGATAAGGAAGATGAATATTACAACGAGCTTTTAGAAGGAATCGGGTGCGCGGTTATTAATGCAGGTGATGGTGCTGGTCAACATCCTTCCCAATGTTTACTCGATCTTTATACCATTCGAAAAGAGTTTGGTGAATTTGAAGGCTTAAATATAACAATTGTCGGTGATATATCACATAGTCGCGTAGCAAAGTCGAATGCGACAGCACTACAACGTTTAGGGGCAAATGTCCGATTTTTATGTCCCCCTGCCTGGGCGGGGGATTTTGAAGCAGCACATAGCTGGGATGAAGTGCTCGAAGATAGCGATGTCATTATGCTATTACGAATTCAACACGAACGGCATTCAGTAAGTAAAAATTTCTCAAAAGAGAGCTACCATGAAGAATATGGTTTAACGGTTGAAAGAGAAATACGGATGAAAGAAAATGCGATTATTATGCACCCGGCCCCGGTTAACCGTGATGTAGAGATTGCTGATGCTCTTGTAGAATGCGAACGTTCCCGAATTTTTCAACAAGTACGAAACGGTGTTTACACACGAATGGCTATTTTAGAAACGATTTTGAAAGGGAGAGAATAAGATGACAACAGTAATACAGGACGTAAACTTGCTAAATGAAAAAGGAGAATTAGTAATTTCTACTATTGTAATAGAAAATGGCAAAATCTCTTCAATTAATGGGGACATTCCATCTAATGCCGCAATTATAGACGGAAAAGGTCTTTTCGCATCACCAGGTTTTGTAGACGTACATACACATTTACGCGAGCCAGGATTTGAACATAAAGAAACGATTGCAACAGGATCAGCTTCAGCTGCAAAGGGCGGCTTTACAACGATCTGTGCCATGCCAAATACAAAACCTGTACCAGATTCTGTAGAAAATATGCAGCTGATTAATAATTTAATTAAAGACAGTGCAATCATTCGCGTATTACCATATGGATCACTAACAAAGGATATATCAGGGGAAGTCCGAACTGACATGGAAGAGTTAAAAGCACATGGTGCAGTAGCATTCTCTGATGATGGGGTTGGTATTCAGTTGGCTTCTACAATGTATGAGCAAATGCAGCAAGCAGCAAAACTTGATGCCGTAGTCGTTGCACACTGTGAAGATAACTCGCTTATTTACGATGGTGTTATGCACGAAGGAAAACGAAATAAAGAACTAGGCTTACCGGGGATTCCGTCAATTTGTGAATCTGTTCAAATTGCACGTGATGTACTGCTAGCTGAAGCTGCAGGTGCACGCTACCATGTATGCCATGTATCAACGAAAGAATCTGTACGTGCAGTAAGAGACGCCAAAGCAGCAGGAATTAAAGTGACAGCGGAAGTTTGTCCGCACCACCTATTATTAGAAGAAATGGACATTCCATCAGACGATGCCAACTGGAAGATGAACCCACCATTACGTGCTGCAGACGATAAAGATTCACTGTATGCAGCATTACTTGACGGAACGATTGATTGTATCGCAACAGACCATGCCCCACATACAGTAGAAGAAAAATGCTGTGGCATGGTTGGTGCACCATTCGGAATTGTCGGTTTTGAAACAGCATTCCCATTACTATATACAAACTTTGTAGCAACGGGAAAATGGACATTAAAACAATTAGTAGATTGGATGAGTGTGAAGGCGGCTCAAATTTTTGATCTTCCATACGGAACATTGGAGGTAGGAGCTTCAGCGGATATCGTACTAATCGATTTAGAAAAAGAGCAGACGATTGATGCAGAAGGTTTTGTATCAAAAGGACGCAACACGCCATTTAATGGATGGGCCGCAAAAGGCTGGCCGGTAGTAACAATTTTTGAAGGCAATATTGTATATCAGGAGGCAGAATAATGAAGAAACGTTTATTAATTTTAGAAGACGGTACTGTATTTACAGGTACGGCATTCGGTAGTGATAAAGCAAGTCAGGGAGAAGTTGTATTTACAACAGGGATGACGGGCTACCAAGAAACATTATCTGACCCTTCATTTTATGGTCAAATCGTTACATTAACGTATCCTTTAATCGGAAATTACGGCATTAACCGTGATGACTTTGAATCCATTACACCAGCTATTAGAGGATTTGTAGTACGTGAATTGGCGGATTACCCATCAAATTGGCGATCGGATATGTCGTTGGATGCGTATTTAACAGCGCAGGACATCCCTGGGATTGAAGGAATAGATACACGTAAATTAACACGGATTATTCGTGCAAAAGGTGCGGTGCGTGCCATTTTAACTGAAGCAGATGCTGAAGTAAATGTAGAAGAAACAGTTGCACAACTTCAGGAAACACCATTTATTACACACCATGTTCGTGAAGTGTCGCCTAAAGCAGCATATCCATCACCAGGTCGTGGTAAACGAGTTGTTTTATTGGATTTTGGTATGAAACATGGGATATTACGCGAGTTAAACAAACGTGATTGCGACGTACTCGTTGTTCCTTATAACACAACAGCTGAACAAATTTTAGCATTGCATCCAGACGGTATTATGCTATCAAACGGACCAGGTAATCCGGAAGACGTATCAGAAGGTATTGAAACAATTAAAGGTCTAATCGGAAAAGTGCCAATCTTCGGTATTTGTCTAGGTCACCAACTATTCTCATTAGCATGTGGCGCGCGAAGCTTTAAGTTGCCATTTGGTCACCGAGGGGGCAACCATCCAGTAAAAGATTTACGAACAGGTCGTACCGATTTAACGAGCCAAAACCATGGCTATGCAATTGATATCGATTCATTAAAAGATACAGATTTAGAATTAACACATATCGCATTAAATGATGGTACTTGTGAAGGAGTACGTCATAAAAAATATCCAATCTTCACTGTGCAATACCATCCGGAAGCTTCACCAGGTCCGGAAGACTCGAATCACTTATTTGATGAATTTATTGAAATGATGGAAATAGAAGCAGCAAAGGAGAACCAACATGCCTAAACGTACAGACATAAATACAATTTTAGTAATCGGATCAGGTCCCATTGTTATCGGACAAGCAGCAGAATTTGACTATGCAGGAACACAAGCTTGTCTTTCATTAAGAGAAGAGGGCTATAAAGTAATTTTAATTAACTCAAACCCAGCGACAATTATGACGGATACAGAAATTGCAGATAAAGTGTACATCGAGCCAATATCTTTAGAATTCGTATCCCGTATTTTACGTAAAGAGCGTCCAGATGCAATCCTTTCTACTTTAGGTGGTCAAACAGGTTTAAATATGGCGATTGAGCTTGATGAGTCGGGTATTTTAGATGAGTTAGGAATCGAGATTTTAGGGACAAAATTAGATGCCATTCATAAAGCTGAAGACCGCGATCTTTTCCGTAATTTAATGTATGAGCTAGGAGCACCTGTTCCAGAATCAGATATCATCCACAATATGGAAGAAGCGAAAGCCTTCGTTGCAAAAATTGGATACCCGGTAATTGTGCGTCCAGCATTCACGCTTGGTGGTACGGGCGGGGGAATATGTCATAATGACCAGGATTTACAGGAGATTGTAACTTCAGGTTTGAAATATTCTCCAGTTACACAATGCTTACTTGAAAAATCGATTGCAGGATTTAAGGAAATTGAATATGAAGTAATGCGTGATGCTGCAGATAATGCAATCGTTGTTTGTAATATGGAAAACTTCGACCCAGTAGGTATTCATACTGGAGATTCAATCGTAGTAGCCCCGACACAAACATTATCGGATCGCGAAAACCAAATGCTGCGCAATATTTCACTGAAAATTATTCGTGCATTAAAAATTGAAGGTGGCTGTAACGTACAATTAGCGTTAGACCCATATTCATTCCAATACTATGTAATTGAAGTAAACCCGCGTGTATCTCGTTCATCGGCATTAGCTTCAAAAGCAACAGGCTATCCGATTGCGAAATTAGCTGCAAAAATTGCAGTAGGTCTTACTTTGGATGAAATTAAAAACCCGGTAACTGGTTCAACATTTGCATGTTTCGAGCCGGCACTTGATTATATCGTAGCTAAAATTCCCCGTTGGCCATTTGATAAGTTCGAGTCTGCAAAACGTAACTTAGGTACTCAAATGAAGGCAACAGGTGAAGTAATGGCACTTGGTCGTACATTTGAAGAAGCATTATTAAAAGCAGTACGTTCATTGGAAACAGGTCATGTACACATTGAGATGAAAAACGCTGAAGAGTTATCGGATTCTTGGATTGAAAAGCGTATTAAAAAAGCTGGGGACGAGCGCTTATTCTTCATTGGAGAAGCGATTCGCCGCGGTGTATCTGTGGAAAAAATTCATGAGTGGTCTGCCATCGACTTATTCTTCTTGACAAAATTGAAGAAAATTGTCGATATGGAAAATACACTTGTCGAAAATAAAATGAATAAAGAAGTATTACGCACAGCAAAACGTTTAGGCTTTGCAGATAAGAAAATTGCCCAGCTATGGGAGATGAAAGAGCAAGAGGTGTATGCATTCCGTAAAGAGCAGGGCATTATCCCAGTATATAAAATGGTGGATACTTGTGCGGCCGAATTCGAATCGAACACACCGTACTTCTACGGCACATACGAGGAAGAAAATGAATCAATCCGTACAGACAAACCATCTGTGGTAGTACTTGGTTCAGGCCCGATTCGTATCGGTCAAGGGGTAGAGTTTGACTATGCAACAGTTCACTCGGTATGGGCAATTCAAGAAGCAGGCTACGAAGCGATTATCATCAATTCAAACCCTGAAACGGTATCAACAGACTTCTCGATTTCGGATAAATTATACTTTGAGCCATTAACAATCGAAGACGTTATGCATATTATCGATTTAGAGCAGCCAATTGGCGTTGTTGTACAGTTCGGTGGTCAAACGGCAATCAACTTAGCTGACAAGTTGGAAGCGAACGGTGTAAAAATTTTAGGTACGACATTGGAAGATATTGACCGTGCTGAAAACCGTAATAAGTTTGAAGCAGCCTTGCAGGAACTTGGTATTCCACAACCTGCTGGGGAAACTGCGGTATCAAAGGAAGAAGCGTTAGTAATCGGTGAAAAATTAGGCTTCCCGGTATTAGTCCGTCCTTCTTATGTCCTTGGTGGACGTGCAATGGAAATTGTCTACAATATGGAAGAACTGGCGCATTATATGGAGCATGCAGTAGAAGCATCTCCAGATCATCCGGTGCTAGTTGACCGTTATTTAACAGGTCAGGAAATTGAAGTTGATGCAATCTGTGACGGAGAAAACGTTTTGATCCCAGGCATAATGGAACACATTGAACGCGCAGGGGTACACTCTGGTGACTCCATTTCAGTTTATCCACCTCAAAAATTAACAGATACACAGAAAGAAACATTAGTAGACTATACAACACGTCTTGCAAAAGGTTTGGGAATTGTTGGGTTAATGAATATCCAATATGTCATGAGTGAAGGGGAGATTTACGTAATCGAAGTAAACCCACGTTCTTCTCGTACAGTACCATTCTTAAGTAAAATCACAAATATCCCAATGGCAAACATTGCAACGAAAGCGATTCTAGGTCAAACAATCGTCGAGCAAGGTTACCCTACAGGATTAGCTTCTGAAAAACGAGGCGTATTCGTGAAAGTTCCGGTGTTCTCGTTTGCAAAATTACGTCGCGTGGATATTACTTTAGGACCTGAAATGAAATCGACAGGTGAAGTAATGGGGAAAGATGCAACTTTCGAAAAAGCATTATACAAAGGCTTTGTAGCGGCAGGTATGGAAATTAAGACACACGGTACAATTCTGTTTACAGTTTCGGATAAAGATAAAGAAGAGGCTGTTAATTTAGCAAAACGCTTTTCAACAGTTGGCTACCGCATTGTAGCGACAGAAGGTACAGCTAAGCTATTTGAAGAAAATGGTGTGAAAACCGATGTCGTTGAAAAAATCGGCGGTAAAGGGAAAACGTTAATTGATATGATTCAAAATGGCGAAGCACAATTAGTTGTTAACACATTAACTAAGGGAAAACAACCAGCACGTGATGGCTTCCGAATTCGCCGTGAGTCAGTGGAAAATGGTGTACCTTGTTTAACATCACTTGATACAGCAGAAGCAATGCTGCGTGTTATTGAATCCATGACATTTACAGCAGAAGAAATGCCGAAAGCGGAGGTAGTACATTAAAATGATTCGTCAAGAGAAAATGACTGTTATTTTGCAGAAGCAAATTGCCACGAATATTTTCGAATTGACACTACAAGGACAACTGGTTCAGGACATGACTCCTGGCCAGTTTGTTCATGTAAAGGTGTCGGATACATTCGAACCGTTGCTGCGTAGACCGATTAGTATCGCAAATGTAAATAAAGAAAAAAACCAATTTACAATGATTTATCGTGCAGAAGGCCGCGGAACAAAATTCCTTGCAACAAACCGTGAAGGACAAATAGTGGATGTATTAGGGCCTCTTGGAAATGGCTTCCCTGTTGAAGCAGCGGAACCTGGTCAAACAGCGCTTTTAGTCGGCGGAGGTATTGGTGTACCACCACTACACGAATTATCTAAGCAACTAAATGCGCGCGGTGTGAAAACAATCCATGTTTTAGGTTTCCAATCGGAAGATGTGTGCTTCTATGAGGAGCAATTTAAGGTTTTAGGCGACACTTACTTTGCAACTGTAGATGGAACGAAAGGAACGAAAGGTTTTGTCACAACTGTATTCGACCAAGTGAAACCTGAATTTGACGTATTTTACTCTTGCGGTCCGTTACCGATGTTGCGTGCATTGGAAGCCTACTATCCGGAAAAAGAGGGCTATTTATCTTTTGAAGAGCGTATGGGCTGCGGTATCGGGGCGTGCTTTGCCTGTGTATGTGATACAACTGAAAACTACGAAAAAGATTATGTTAAAGTGTGCTCTGACGGGCCAGTATTCCCGAAAGGAGTTGTGGCATTATGAGCCGATTAAATTTACAACTTCCAGGATTAGAACTAAAAAACCCAATTATGCCTGCTTCAGGTTGCTTCGGCTTCGGGCGCGAATATGCAAAGCTATATGACCTATCACTTCTTGGTGCAATCATGATTAAAGCAACAACTGTAGAAACACGTAAAGGGAATCCAACGCCACGTGTGGCAGAAACTTCTGCTGGGATGTTAAATGCGATTGGATTGCAAAACCCGGGTATTGAAAAAGTTATGGGGGAAGAACTTAAGTTTTTAGAAGACTATGATGTACCGATTATTGCAAATGTTGCGGGTACGGAAGTTGCAGACTATGTAGAAGTCGCAGAACGTATATCGAAGGCATCTAATGTAAAAGCCTTGGAATTAAATATCTCATGCCCGAACGTAAAATGCGGGGGGATCCAATTTGGAACAGACCCTAGTACTGCTCAACAATTAACTGCTGCTGTTAAGGCTGTTTCAAGCGTACCGGTTTATGTAAAATTATCGCCAAATGTAACGAATATTGTCGACATCGCAAAAGCTGTTGAGGCAGGCGGAGCAGATGGCATTACAATGATTAATACACTTGTGGGTATGCGTTTGGATGAGCGAACAGGCAAACCAGTCATCGCTAATGGAACAGGTGGATTATCCGGTCCAGCTATTAAACCAGTTGCTATTCGTATGGTATATGATGTTTATAAAGCGGTAAATATTCCGATTATCGGTATGGGTGGTATAACATGCGCGCAAGATGTCATTGATTTTATGTCTGCAGGTGCATCAGCCGTTGCAGTTGGTACTGCAAACTTTGTCGATCACTTCGTATGCCCTACGATTATTGAAGAATTACCAGGCTTGCTAGATGTATTGCAAGTTGAACATATTTCAGAAATTATCGGAAGGAGCCACCGTTAATATGAATACAAAACCAATTATTGCATTGGATTTTCCGAGTGAAAAGGATGTAATGGGCTTTTTAGCGCAGTTTGAAGAAAAGCTTTTCGTTAAGATTGGAATGGAGCTTTATATGCAGGAAGGTCCTAGCATCGTTCATCGAGTAAAAAGTGAAGGACATGACATCTTTTTGGATTTAAAGCTTCACGACATACCTAATACTGTAAAGTCGGCTATGAAGGGCTTAGCACGACTTGGAGTGGACTTGGTGAATGTTCATGCGGCGGGAGGACGTGCCATGATGGAAGGCGCTTTGGACGGGTTGGAAGCCGGAACAGAAGCAGGGAAAAAACGTGCTGCACTCATTGCAGTGACACAGCTAACATCAACAACAGAACTGCAAATGCAAAATGAACAAAAAACCGGCTTATCGCTTCAAGAGTCAGTTTTACATTATGCTCAGTTAACGAAACAAGCTGGCCTTAACGGGGTAGTATGCTCAGTTCATGAAGCGCACGCAATACGTGAAGCTTGCGGTGAAGATTTTTTACGGGTAACCCCAGGTATTCGTATGCTTGGCGGTGAGGCGCATGACCAAAAACGTATTGCTACACCAGATGGAGCAAAAAAAGATGGTTCATCCCTTATCGTAGTCGGTCGAGCTATAACAGGGGCAGACAATCCTGTCGCTGCCTATAAAAAAGTTTCTAAACTTTGGGAGGAAAACTAATATGTCATTACAAAATAAAATCGCACACGCAATGTTAAAGGTAGGAGCTGTTGAACTGAATCCAACCGATTTATTTACATGGGCTTCTGGTATTAAATCTCCTATATATTGTGATACACGTTTAACAATTTCTGATCCAATTATTCGTAAACAAATTGCTAATGGATTAGCAGAGATTATTAAAGAAGATTTTTCAGACTGTGATGTAGTAGCAGGTACAGCAACAGCAGGTATCCCACACGCTGCATGGGTTGCTGATATTTTGGAATTGCCAATGGTATATGTACGTTCAAAAGCAAAAGAACATGGGCGCGGCAAACAAATTGAAGGGAAATATTCAAAGGGTCAAAAAGTAGTCGTAGTAGAGGATATCATTTCGACCGGTGGCTCAGCGATCACCGCAGTAGAGGCATTGCGAGCGGCGGGCTGTGAAGTTTTAGGTGTTGTCTGTGTATACACTTATAATTTACCTAAAGCAGAGCAAGCATTTGAAGCAGCGGATGTAAAATATACTTCATTAACAAATTTTGATTTTTTAGTTGATGCGGCTAAAGAATCAGGTAATATTCAAGAAAAAGAAATCCCATTCTTGAAAAAATGGCATAAAGACTTAAAAGATGGAAAATTAAAATAAAAAATTATTATAAATTTTCGAAAACGTGTGAAAGTAAAAAAAATTTACTTTACACGTTTTTATTATAGTTATATAATCCAGTTATAAAAATTTTCAGTTTTTTTAAAAGTGAAGTTTAATAGAATGTTAGTGTATTAAACTTTTTTAGTGAATTTGTTAAGTTTGTTTTATGTAAAAAAGATATAAATACAGTCATAAACGCAATTTATTTATAAAAAATTAATGGAAAATTTTAATTTTAAAGAATAGTTTGCTATTGATAATTTCCAAATGTTAAATTAGAATAGTTAGAAAGTTTAATAATTAATATGTAAATTTATTTCTTTATAAATTTGACAAAAAATCAACAAATTATTAACACTTGAAAAATCTGATTATTATAAAAAGTTTTAATCTTTTAAACAAGGGTATATAACCCGTTTGGGAAATTTAAAGCTGGAGTAACAATCGTAGATTTGAGCTAAGTACATATGAAAAACAGTTGGTCAAAAGTATTTCATAAACTATCGGCTACTGAGGAAAATGTACTGTAGTTCTCGAGTAAAGATGCAATTACGCCAGAGCGTACTTGATTATAGGATGAGCTTAGCTGAGTTGAAAGAATGTTTGTGAAGAAAGGAGCGATTTTAATGTCTACGAATACGAACGAATTATTAGAAATCCGAAATTTACGTACGAGTTTCCGTATTAAAGATACATACTACCCAGCTGTAGACAATGTTTCATTAACGCTTCGTAAAAATGAAATTTTAGCAATTGTAGGAGAATCAGGTTGTGGGAAGAGTACATTAGCAACTTCAATCGTTGGATTACATAATTCAATTAATACAAAAGTTGAAGGTGAAATACTTTATAACAATCAAAATTTAGTAAATTTAACGGATACTCAATTTAACAAACTGCGAGGCAACGACATTGGATTCATATTCCAAGATCCTTTATCGGCATTAAATCCGTTAATGAGAATTGGAGAGCAAATTGAGGAAGGTTTAGTTTATCACACTAAATTAAACAAAACACAGCGTGAGAATCGTGTATTGGAACTATTGGATCAAGTGGGAATTCCAAACGTTCAACGTGTTGCCAAACAATTCCCTCACCAATTATCAGGTGGTATGCGTCAACGTGTAATGATTGCGATTGCTTTGTCAGGAAAGCCGGCAATTATAATTGCTGACGAACCGACAACGGCACTTGACGTAACAATTCAAGCACAGATTTTGGACTTATTAAAAACACTACAGGATGAAATTCAGTCAGGCATTATTCTGATTACGCATGACTTAGGTGTTGTTGCTGAAGTAGCAGATCGCGTAGCTGTAATGTATGCCGGAGAAGTTATTGAAGAAGCATCGGTTGTAGAGTTATTTAGAAATCCAAAGCACCCTTATACAAGATCATTACTGAAATCTATCCCTCAAACGAATAGTGAGAATGAACAATTGGAAGTAATTCAAGGGATGGTACCTTCTCTTGTGAAGCTGCCGCGCCAGGGCTGTCGTTTCTCCTCTCGTATCCCGTGGATTCCACAATCAGCACATGAAGAAAACCCAGAGCTTCACGAAGTGGCTCCAGGACATCTTGTACGCTGTACTTGCTGGAAGGAATTCCATTTTGAGGATGAGGAAGGGAGCGTAAATCAATGAGTTTTATGCAAGTAGAAGATTTAAAAGTTCACTATCCTATCCGAGGTGGATTTTTTAACACAGTAGTTGACCATGTTTATGCAGTAGATGGTGTAACAATGGAATTTGAACGTGGAAAAACTTACGGTCTAGTAGGAGAATCTGGTTCAGGGAAGTCAACGACTGGTAAAGCGATAATTGGACTAGAGAAAATTACATCAGGCCGCATTATTTACGAAGGTGAAGAAGTTACGAATGCACGACGTAAACGTGATTCAGCATATAACCGGGATATTCAAATGATTTTCCAGGATTCACACTCCAGTATGAATCCCAAAAAACGTGTTTTGGATATTTTAGCAGAGCCAATTCGCAACTTTTTGAAATTGTCTCCGCAGGAAGAACGTAAACGCATTAATGAGCTTCTTGCAATCGTTGGTATGTCAGAAGATGTTTTACTGAAATATCCGCATGAATTCTCAGGTGGTCAAAAGCAACGTTTAGGGATTGCTCGTGCAGTAGCATGTAACCCTAAAATGATTATTGCAGATGAGCCAGTATCAGCACTTGATTTATCTGTTCAGGCACAAGTTTTAAACTTTATGAAGGACATTCAGGAGCAATACGGAATAAGTTATTTATTCATTTCGCATGATTTAGGGGTAGTTCGTCATATGTGTGACAACATCTCAATTATGTATAAAGGTAGATTTGTAGAGACAGGAAAGCGTGAAGATATATACACAAATCCAAAGCATATCTATACGAACCGACTACTTTCTGCTATTCCTGATATAGAGCCAGAAACGAGAAATGAGCGAAAGCTTGAACGTCAAAAAGTAGAAGCAGCATACCGTGAAGAACAGCATAAATATTATGATGAGGATGGAAAAGTATATCCTTTAAAATCGATTTCAGACACACATAAAGTGGCCATGTCTGTAGATGAAAAGGAGCGTGTATAGTATGTGGAAAACGATAATTCGCCGTGTATTAATAATGATTCCGCAGCTATTTATTTTAAGTCTCCTAATTTTTATATTAGCGAAACAAATGCCGGGGGATCCTTTTACAGGCTTAATTACACCGGAAACGGACCCGAATGTACTTGAAGAAATGAGAATTAAAGCCGGGTTCTATGACCCATGGTATGTTCAGTACTATAACTGGATTGCCAATGCTGCACAAGGAGACTTTGGACAAAGTTATACGTATAAAAAACCGGTTGCCGATATTATCGGAGCTCGTGGATTGAATACTTTATTACTTTCATTATTAAGTGTAATTTTAGTATATTTAATTGCCATTCCACTTGGGGTGCTTGCAGGTCGTTATCAAGAATCGTTTTTGGATAAATCAATCGTCCTATATAGCTTTATCTCTTATGCTATCCCGACGTTTGTATTATCGTTGATTTTCGTATACGTATTTGGGTACAGGCTCATGTGGTTTCCAACAAGTGGTACGGTAGATATATCTCTCGATGCAGGGACGTGGGAGTATTATTGGAGCCGTTTCTACCACCTGCTGTTACCAGCTATAACATATGCGCTGTTAGGGACAACAGGGATTATTCAATATTTACGTACAGAGATTATTGATGCAAAGACGATGGATTATGTGAAAACAGCGCGCAGTAAAGGGATTCCGATGAAGAAAGTATATTCTCGACATATCTTCCGGAACTCACTATTACCAATCGCAGCATTTTTAGGATTCACGATTACCGGATTACTTAGCGGATCAATTTTCATTGAAACTGTATTCGGATATCAGGGTATGGGTAAATTATTTATCGATTCAATTTTAAGTCGTGACTACAGTGTCATTACAGCACTAGTTATGTTATTTGGCTTCTTAGCATTATTAGGTAGTCTATTGTCCGACATTATTTTAAGTATTGTTGACCCGCGTATTCGCATAGACTAATCAAATTAATAATGACTAAGGAGAGGTGATTTTAATCATGGAAAATAATAATGCACAGACAGTAGATAAGTTAGAATCTCAAAGCTCTCCGCCAACTGGAATTCAAGTTATTTTGCGGGAGTTTAAAAAAGATAAATTAGCAATGTTCTCTTTAATAGGGGTTATTTTATTAATAGTTACAGTTATGGTTTTAGCGGTTGTGATCGACCAAGCTAAAATCATGAACATTCAATTATTGGAGCGCTTTACTGAACCGGGGGTAAGAGGTTATATTCTTGGTGCCGATGAAGCTGGTCGAGATATGTTCGGTCAGCTAATCATAGGTGCAAAAAACTCGATTTTAATTGCAATCGCCATTACGATTCTTGCCAATTTTGTTGGTATTGCTTTAGGGATTATCATGGGGTACTACGGTGGATTTATCGATAACTTCTTCATGCGTATTATCGACTTTTTCATCACTCTACCAACTCTTATGATTATCATCGTAGTTATAACAATCATTCCATCATACGGAATAATGGATTTAATTTTAATTATTGCAGCATTTCAATGGATGTCGACGGCAAGACTTGTGCGCTCAAAAGCACTATCTGAAGCACGTCGTGATTACATTAGTGCCTCTAAAACAATGGGTACTAGCGATTTCGCGATTATGTTTAAAGGTTTATTGCCAAACTTAAGCTCATTGCTAATTGTCGAAGTGACATTAAGCTTTGCAGGTAACGTAGGGATCGAAACAGGTCTCTCGTTCTTAGGTTTCGGTTTACCACCGTCAACACCTAGTTTAGGTACTTTAGTAAGTTATGCTATGAACCCGATAATCTTATCGAGTAAATGGTGGATATGGTTACCCGCGTCATTATTAATTTTAATTATGATGCTTGGTATAAATTACGTCGGCCAAGCGCTACGTCGTGCAGCTGACGCAAAACAACGTTTAGGATAAAAAAAGGGAGGAAAAACAAATGATGAAAAAGAAAGGTCTTATGCTTTCTTCTGTATTTGCTACTGCGTTAGTATTAGCTGCTTGTGGAGGGGACGATACAGAAACTACAAATGAAAAACCGGTTGAAAAGGAAGGCACTGCAACAGAAGATACTAAAAATGACGGTGCTACTACAGCCGAAGCACCTACATTACCAGAAGAAGTAACAAACGATGGTGAAGTTATTCAAGGCGGTACTTTAAAGTTCGCTTTAGTAACAGACACTCCATTCTCAGGAGTTTTGTTAGCTGAATTATACGAAAATGGTTATGACGCTGATATTATGGACTTTATGACAAACTCTATTTTTGCTACAGATGGTGACTTCTTAATTACTGATGAAGGTATCGCAAAATTAGATGTTGACGCTGATAACAATAAAGTTACAGTAACAATACAACATGATGTTAAGTGGTCGGATGGTACGCCATTAACTGCTGATGACGTTATTTATGCATATGAAATTATTGGTCACCCAGATTATACAGGTATCCGTTTTGATGCTGACTTCCAAAACATTATCGGTGCTACAGAATACAAATCAGGCAAAGCAGATTCGATCTCAGGTATTAAAAAGATTGATGACAAAACTGTAGAAATTTCTATGACTAAAGTTTCACCAGCAATTTACTCTGGTGGTGATGGTTTATGGGGTTATGCAGCGCCTAAACATTACTTAGAAACAACACCAGTCAAAGATTTAATTTCTTCACCACAAGTTCGTAAAGCTCCAGTAACTTTAGGTGCTTTCAAATTAGACAAATTAATTGACGGTGAATCTGTTCAGTTCGTAGCCAACGAGCACTACTGGAAAGGTAAACCGAAATTAGATAAAGTTGTATTGCAAGTAGTACCTCCAACTTCTATCGGTGAAGCATTACGTACTGGTCAATATGATATGGCATCATCTTATCCGACTAATCAGTATGACGGCGTAAAAGATTTAGAAAACTTAACAGTTTTAGCTCGTCCAGAGTTAGCATACTCTTATATTGGTTTCAAACTTGGTAAATGGGATAAAGCTGCAGGTGATGCAGGTTTAAACATTACTGATGAAAATGCAAAAATGAACGATGCTAAGTTACGTCAAGCTGTTGCTTATGCAATGGATATCGAGCAAGTTGGAGAGCGCTTCTACCAAGGCTTACGTTCTCGTGCAACATCATTAATTCCACCGGCGTTCGCATCATTCCATGACAACACTTTAGAAGGATATAACTATGATCCTGAAAAAGCGAAAGCATTATTGGAAGAAGCAGGTTATAAAGACGTTGATGGCGATGGTATCCGTGAAGATAAAAATGGTGAGAAATTTGCAATCCGTTTAGCGAGTATGTCAGGTTCAGATACTGACGAAGCAATCGTAGAGTACTACCGTCAAAACTGGAAAGCTGTAGGTTTAGATGTACAGTTAACTACTGGGCGCCTAATCGAGTTCAACAGCTTCTACGATAAAGTAAAAGCAGATGATCCAGAAATCGATATGTTTATGGCAGCTTGGGGTACAGGTACGAACCCATCACCACTAGGTTTATACGGTGAAGCTTCTGCATTCAACTACAGCCGTTTCGTAACACCTGAACTACAAACTTTATTAGCAGATATCGACTCAAAAGAAGCGATTGATGCAGGTTACCGTGCTGATGCATTCCGTAAATGGGAAGAGTACATGTTTGAGCAAGCAACAACAGTTCCAATGTACTTCCGTACAGAAATCATCCCTGTTAACAAACGTGTGAAACAATACAATGTTAACTACGCAAATGATTCAATGGATAATTTACATTTACTTGAAGTAACAGCTGAAGACCCAATTAAATAATCTTTAGCACAAAGAGAGCCGCTTAGAATAATTTTCTAAGCGGCTCTTTGTATTTAAATAAACATCTATACAATTTCATAAAAAATAGACGGAAAAATTCCAGGAAGATTTTTAGCTATTTTTTCAACTGCATAACGACTGCTTCATCAGGTGTAACATAAAGTGTTTTTTGTTCAAAATAAATCACAAATCCGGGTTTTGCACCATTTGGTTTTTTTACATGGCGGATTTCAGTATAATCTACTGGAACCGAAGACGAATCACGTGCTTTTGAGAAATAAGCACTTAATACCGCGGCTTCTTTCAATGTTGTTTCATCCGGATTTTCAGAATGAATGACAACATGTGAGCCTGGAATATCCTTCGTATGCAGCCAGGTTTCATTACGCTTCCCAATTTTGAATGTCAAATAATCATTTTGCTTATTATTTTTGCCCACAGAAATGGGTACTCCCGTTGAAGAAATAAACTTTTCAGGATCTGGTTTCGTCGGTTTCTTCTTACGTTTCGCTTGGCGAATACGAAGTAATCCCTGTTCAGCAAGTTCTTCGCGAATTTCTTCAATGTCAGAAGGAGAAGCCTGCTGTACTTGCTGTGTAAGCATTTCTAAATAGTTGATATCTTCGGCTGCTTTTTTCTTCTGTTCCTCTATCATAATTAAGGCTGTTTTTGCCTTATTGTATTTCGTGTAGTAACTTTGTGCATTTTCAATCGGTGTTTTCCTTGGGCTGATTGGAATTCTAACTGTCTCCGCATTTTCACTATAGTAGTTCTCTACATCTACAAACTCCGCACCTTTTGAAAAATTATAAAGGTTTGCCATTAATAACTCTCCGTAAAGTTGGAACTGATCCAAGTTTTGTGCACGTTCGTAATCTTTTTGGAGCTTTTTTTGTTTGAGTTTTAATTTGTTTAATTCATTTTGCAGCCAGCGTTCCAAATCACCGGCCTGCTGCTTCACACGGTCACGTTTGGCACGGGCAAAAAATACTCGGTCCAGTAATTCGCCTAGCGTTTCATATATTGTTGAGACACCGGATAGATGTGTCAAATTGGTAGGTGAAAAATAAATTTTACCTTCTTGCTCCATATAGGTTGGCTGAGCGCTTGTTGCAATTTCATTCATTAGCTGTCGGCAGGCCGTAACTGCATCCGTTGTGGATAAACGATATAATAATTCGGCAGCATGGAGAGGAGAAAAACCTGCAAAATGCTCAATTATTTCCTTCGTCGTTACTTCCTTAGAAAAGAACTGCTTAATTTCTTCATCTGATAAACTAGTAAGCGCAATCTTTTGCTGTTTTGGTGGCGCAATATACTGCTGACCAGGCAAAACAGTTCGGAAGCTGTTCATCGATGGGGGTAAATGTTTTAAACTATCGATAATCGTATCTGTTTTAGCATCGATTAATAATAAATTACTGTGACGTCCCATAATTTCGATAATAAGTTTTCGCTTTACTGCGTCACCTATTTCGTTTTTGCTATCTATTTCCAGTGTAATTACTCGTTCAAAGCCATCTTGAACAACAGACTGAATAAACCCGCCTTCAAGATGTTTGCGTAAAAGCATGCAAAACATAGGGGGGTCTGAAGGGTTTTCTATAGATTGATTAGTTAGGTGAACACGTGAGTATGAAGGGTGAATAGAAAATAATAACTTCACGTTTTGACCGGCTGCACGGATTTGTAATACGACTTCAAGTGCATTCGGCTGATAAATTTTTGTAATTCGTCCAGATGTTAAGTTTTGTAATTCCTTGCTCATTGAACGAGTAAATAGTCCGTCAAATGCCATCTCTATGCCTCTTTCATTAAATAAGTCTATTTGATTATTTTATCATACCATTTTTTCATTCAATTCTGTAGTTGCTCCAATATACTGTAATGATAATTAAACATTTATTAAAAAGATAAAAACTATTTTATTACAACCTAACTATGATAAAATATGTTTCTATACAATAAACGTTAAAGCAATATATGTAGAACATATGCTATAATTGAAACAATATGTAAAGAAGGATGTGACGAACCTTGGTACGCAGTATGACCGGATTCGGCAGGGGGGTCACAACAACGAAAAACTTTCAACTGACTGTTGAGATTCGTGCTGTGAATCATCGTTTTTTAGAAATTAATACTAAGTTTCCAAAAGAATGGATGGAATCTGAAGTTATAGCCAAAAAAATGTTGTCGGATACTATTTCCCGTGGGAAAATAGATGTTATCATTTTTTTGAAGGAGCTTCATGATACACAACAAACAATCCATATTAATTGGTCGCTGCTTAATTCTTTCCTTCAGGCAAAAGAAGAATTGTCCCAGACGGTTCCGATGCAGGAAAAATGGACAATGCAAGAAATTGTAAGTCTTGAACAAGTGCTTCAAGTGGAAAAGGTAGAGCTCCAGCAGGAGGAAATCGTTGAAGCTGTAAAAAGTGCTTTGTCTGAAGCCATTACAAACTTGATTGCCATGCGTGAACGCGAAGGACAGGGCTTAGAGGGCGTAATGTTACAGTATAAAGCAGAGCTTGAAGCGCAAATTGCACATATAAGACGAAGTGCGCCACTTGCTGTTGAAAAATATCGGAATCGTTTAATGAATCGATTGGAAGAAGTAGCGATTGGGCAAACTTTAGATGACCGCCTGCTTACAGAAGTTGCGATTTTTGCAGAGAGAATTGATATTACAGAAGAGCTGGATCGTCTGGATAGTCATTTTAATCAGTTAACAGAAACGCTAAACGAACGAGTTGCAATTGGTCGGAAGCTTGACTTCATCATGCAGGAAATGAACCGTGAGATTAATACAATAGGTTCAAAAAATCAATCAACCGATTGTTCAGCTGCAGTTGTGCAAGCTAAAACAATTTTAGAAAAAATGCGAGAACAGGTTCAAAATATTGAATGAAATAAAGGAGTTACTTATGAAGAAACAACGTGGATTATTAATTGTTTTATCTGGTCCATCAGGTGTGGGAAAAGGTACGGTACGTAAAGAACTTTTTTCGCAGCCTGATACAAATTACGAATACTCGATTTCGATGACAACACGTAATCCTCGCGAAGGCGAAGTAGATGGTGTAGACTATTTCTTTAGAACACGTGAGGAATTCGAAGTATTAATCGAGCAAGGAGGGTTACTTGAACATGCAGAGTTTGTCGGCAATTACTACGGTACACCGCTTGCATACGTACAAGAAACACTAGAAGCCGGGCGCGATGTCTTTTTGGAAATCGAAGTTCAGGGAGCAGCCCAAATTCGTGAGAAAGCACCAGATGCGTTGTTTATCTTTTTAGCACCACCAAGCATAACAGAACTTGAGCAACGTTTAGTTGGACGTGGTACGGAAACAGAAGATGTCATCGCCCGTCGTATTGCAACCGCTCGTGAAGAAGTCGAAATGATGAGTTTATACGATTATGTTGTAGAAAACGACCAAGTTCATAATGCATGTGATAAAATTAATGCAATCATTGTAGCAGAACACTGCCGTCGTGAACGTGTAGAAAAACGCTATTTGTCAATGTTGAGAGGAGAATGAAACCATGTTATACCCATCAGTGGATAAATTAAAAAAACAAATCGATTCTAAGTATTCTTTAGTGAGCTTAGCATCAAAACGCGCCCGCCAAATGCAAGAAGAGGGTGGCGAGCATTTAAGCTCATATGTTTCTTATAAGCCAGTAGGAAAAGCATTGGAAGAGGTAGCTGCTGGTAAGCTGCGTAAAGTTCAGCAAGATGCTTCTACTGTTTATGAAGACGAAATTTAGTTTTTGCGCATAATCGAATAATTTTTGAGTAGAAGCTCCCTAAGAATCTTTCTTTGGGAGCTTATCCTTTGAAAGGACGGTTAAAGTGATGAAGAAAAACAATGTATTACTGTGTGTTTCCGGTGGAATAGCCGTTTATAAAGCTGTGGCGTTAGTAAGTAAGCTGTCACAGGCAGGGTTTAATGTAAAAGTAATAATGACGGCATCTGCGCAAAAGTTTGTTACACCTTTAAGCTTTCAAGTGATGTCAAAAAATGATGTGTTTTATGATACTTTTGATGAAAAAGATTCAAATGTCATTGCCCATATCGATTTAGCAGATTGGGCAGATTTAATCATCGTGGCACCAGCAACAGCAAATGTTATTGCTAAAATGGCACATGGAATGGCTGATGATATGTTGACGACTACACTTCTGGCAACTACTGCTCCAGTCTGGGTAGCACCCGCGATGAATGTACATATGTATGAGCATCCAGCAGTTCTACGCAATATCAATCAACTACATGAAGATGGCATTCGCTTTATCGAGCCGTCTGAAGGATTTTTAGCATGTGGGTATGTTGGAAAAGGTCGTTTGGAAGAGCCGGAGAAAATTACAGAACTTGTAGTGAATCATTTTTATCATCAATTAGGAAGCGATGAACAATGAAATTTGCACAAGTAATCGTCGATGTTTCAGCTTATCCGGTGGACCGTCCGTTTGATTATTTAATACCGGAAGATTGGGAAGAATTAATCGATTTGGGGTGTCGAGTAAAAGTACCATTTGGGCCACGGAATGTACTCGGTTTTGTCGTAGGTATTACGTCCGAGTCTGAAGTGCCAGTAGAAAAAGTGAAGCCGATCACCGAAATACTTGATATAGAATCGATTTTAACAGAGGAAATGCTCAGTTTGGGAAAATGGCTAAAGCACCAAACAATCTGTTACGAAATTGATGCTCTGCAAGTAATGCTGCCAGGTGCTTTGCGGGCAAAGTATGAAAAGTATGCAGTCTTAAATGGGGAACCTTCACATTTACCAGCAATACTTCAGCCATACTATTTGAAAACAGCAAAAGTCAATTTATCTCATTTTGAAAAAGCAAATTTATTAAAACCGATAAAGCGTGCAGTTAAAGATGGTCTTATAATTATCGACAATGAAGTGAAACAAAAAGGGCAAGTTAAGCAAATACGGAAAGTCCAAATACATTCCCAGGAACAATTGGAAAATGTATTGCAGCAAATAGGTAAACGTGCACCGAAGCAAGTAGCGTTAGTCGAATGGATGATGCAGCATGCGGGGGAAATCTTATTGCCTGATGATATTTGCGAAGCAGTGCATATTACAAATAGTGTCTTGAATAGTGTCATTGATAAAGGTGCTGCAGCGTATATTCAAGAGGAAGTATATCGTGATCCGTTCACAAAAAATGTTGAGAAAACTGAATTTCTACAGCTAACAGATGAACAGGATCATGCTCTATCTAAAATTATTGCTGCTATAGATGATCAGCGCCAGGAAACGTTTCTCCTGCACGGTATTACAGGTAGCGGGAAAACAGAAGTGTACTTGCAGGCGATTCAACGTACTATCGCTGATGGAAAAGAATCAATCGTATTAGTACCTGAGATTTCACTGACACCCCAAATGACAGAGCGTTTTAAATCACGTTTCGGCGATGAAGTAGCTGTAATGCATAGTGGGTTATCTGTTGGTGAAAAATATGATGAATGGCGAAAAGTACAACAAGGAAAAGTAAAGGTTGTCGTTGGAGCTCGTTCAGCTATTTTCGCGCCTTTTAAAAATTTAGGATTAATTATTCTGGATGAAGAGCATGAGTCCACATATAAGCAGGAAGATTCACCTCGTTATCATGCTAGGGATGTAGCAATCTGGCGTGGGAAATATTATAACTGTCCGGTTATTTTAGGTAGTGCGACGCCTGCTTTGGAATCTTTTGCGCGGGCGAAAAAAGGTGTATATACATTGCTTACATTAGCCCATCGTGCGAAAAACCAAGCATTGCCTACAGTTCGTATTGTAGATATGCGTGAACAACTGCAGGCGGGAAATCGCTCAATGTTTTCCGAACCATTAATGGAGGCCTTGCAGGATCGACTGGATAAAAAAGAACAAACCGTGCTTTTTTTAAACCGCAGAGGGTACTCTTCCTTTGTTTTATGTCGTGATTGCGGAACAACCGTACAATGTCCGAACTGTGATATTTCCTTAACATATCATCGTTATCAGGAAAAGCTGAAATGCCATTATTGCGGTCATGATGAATACATTCCGGAAACTTGTCCTGAATGCCAAAGTGAAAACATTCGTTATTTTGGAACAGGTACACAGAAGGTAGAAGAGGAAATTTATAAATTGTTTCCTGAAGCACGTGTACTGCGAATGGACGTAGACACGACAAGGCAAAAAGGGGCACATGAAAAAATGCTCGATGCATTTGGGCGCGGGGAAGCGGACATTCTGCTCGGTACACAAATGATTGCAAAAGGTTTGGATTTCCCAAATATTACGTTAGTCGGGGTTTTAAGTGCAGATACTTCCCTCCATTTACCGGATTACCGGGCGGCAGAAAAGACGTTTCAGCTTATGACCCAAGTAAGTGGACGAGCAGGGCGCCATGAAAAATTAGGTGAAGTATTTGTACAGACGTATACGCCCGATCATTATGCGATCCAGTTATCGAAAGATCAGGATTATACACCGTTTTACGAACGGGAAATGCATGCCAGGCATATAGCGGGATATCCACCGTATTATTATATTGCGCTTGTTCAAGTTTCTCACGAAGATGTGATGCTTGCTGCAGAATATGCAGGACGTGTAGCGGAATATTTGCGAGAGAATTTATCATTTAATGTTTCGGTGATTGGGCCAACGACTGCCAGTATTGCCCGGCTCCAAAATAGATATCGCTATCAATGTTTGATAAAATATAAAGTAGAGCCTCAATTAATTCCAGTCCTTTTACAGCTTATTAAGCTGTATCGCTCGGAATGGATAAAAAAAGGCATTGTGCTGACAGTTGATTTAGATCCAACAATGATCTAATGCATATAGAAAGAGGTAGTAGAAATGGCTATTAAAGAAGTAGTAAAAAACCCAGCGAATGTATTATCGCAAGTAACAAAAGAAGTAGAAGTGATTGATGAAAGTACGATTCAGCTTCTGGATGATTTATATGACACAATGGTCGAAAACGATGGAGTTGGAATCGCGGCACCTCAGATCAACGTAGGCTTACGAGTAGCGATTGTGGAATTAGGTGAAGATATTCTTGAAATGATTAACCCAATTGTACTTGAAACCCGAGGTGAAGCAGAAGATGTGGAAGGCTGCTTAAGCTTCCCTGACCTTTTTGGTATGGTAAAGCGACCAACTTACGTAAAAATTGAAGCATCTGATCGTGAAGGCCGTGTATATGAGCTTGAAGCGGAAGATTTTGAAGCACGCTGTATATTGCATGAAATCGATCATTTAGATGGTGTATTATTTGATTCCAAAATGACGCGGGTGTTGACAGACGAAGAAATAGAAGAGCTGTACGCGGATGTTGAGGAGGAATAATCGATGACAAAAATCGTATTTATGGGAACGCCTGCCTTTTCAGCGCCAATTTTGCGTATGCTTCATGAAGAAGGCTATGATGTTCTAGCTGTTGTTACTCAACCGGACAGACCTGTAGGGCGGAAAAAAGTATTGACGCCACCACCTGTAAAAGAAGAAGCACTAGCATTAGGCTTACCAATAATTCAACCTGAAAAGTTGCGCGGTTCGAAGGAGCTTGAAGAAATTTTAGCATTAAACCCGGATTTAGTCGTAACAGCTGCATTCGGTCAAATTTTACCGAAAGAACTTCTTGAAGCCCCACGACTAGGCTGTATTAATGTACATGCCTCTCTTTTACCTTTATATCGAGGCGGGGCACCAATTCACCAGTCGATTATCGATGGTCAGTCAAAAACGGGTGTGACGATTATGTATATGGCGGAAAAGCTTGATGCAGGAGATATCATTTCCCAAAGCGAAATTGCAATTGAAGATACGGATCATACAGGCAGTATGTTTGAAAAGCTTAGTATGGTCGGTCGTCAATTATTAAAAGAAACAATGCCTTCGATTATTGATGGGACGAATGAACGCATCGTTCAAGATGAATCGCTTGTGACATATGCTCGCAATATTAGCCGTGAGCAGGAGTTGATTGATTGGAATAATGATGCACGTGCATTGTATAATCAAGTGCGCGGACTACATCCATGGCCAGTAGCATATACAACTTTTGAAGGGGCTAATTTTAAAATTTGGTGGGCAAAAGTTGGGGATACTACAACGAATGCGACACCAGGAGCAGTAGTGAAAATAGCAAAAGATTACTTCGAAGTTGCAACAGGTGATGGAAATACCTTGGCACTATATGATGTCCAGCCAGCCGGGAAAAAACGTATGACCGCAGAAGAATATTTACGTGGAACGGGCTCGAAATTACAGATTGGGGACCGTTTTGAATGAGTAAAAATAAAAAAAAGCAAGAAATTTGGGATGGCAATGTACGGGATGCGGCTTTGACGATTTTATTAACGGTCGATAAAAGCCAAGCCTACAGTAATTTATTATTACACCAAACGATTGAAAAATATAAAATAGAAGCAAAAGATCGCGGCCTGTTAACCGAGCTGACATATGGAACTTTACAGTATAAGCTGACACTGGATTATTATTTAGAACCCTTTATTCATGGCAAGGTTGATATTTGGGTTCGTTGGCTGCTCCGCATGTCGCTGTATCAAATGCATTACCTAACACGTATTCCGGCACATGCTGCAGTTAATGAAGCTGTGGAAATTGCAAAACGTCGTGGTCATAAAGGAATTGCATCAATGGTAAATGGAATTTTACGTTCCATTTTACGAGAGGGTGTTCGTTCGACAGATTTAATTGAAGATGCTAATGAGCGTTTAGCTGTGGAAACGAGTCATCCACAGTGGTTAGTCAATCGTTGGGTTGAAAGCTATGGCTATGAACAGACGCGTGAAATGCTTCTTGAAAACAATATTGCACCGTTGCAAACTGTGCGAGTAAATACGACGAAAGCAACTGTTGAACAGGTTTTGACAACACTTGAGCGTGAAGGTGTAAAAGCGCGTCGCAGTGAATTTATGCCTGAGTGTATACATCTGGAAAGTGGTCAAGCAGCACGAACAGGAGCTTTCCGAAATGGACTTATTACGATTCAGGATGAAAGCTCAATGCTACCGGCAAAAGTACTGAATCCACAGCCGGGCATGAAGGTGCTGGATATGTGTGCAGCTCCTGGCGGGAAAACGACGCATTTAGCGGAAGTGATGAAAAATGAAGGCTCAATTTTAGCGACCGATCTACATGTAAAAAAATTGGATTTAATCGATGAGAATGTTGCACGTTTAGGATTGAATATTATCGAAACAGCACCGCTTGATGGAAGAAAGGCAGCTAACTTATTAGCGAAAGAAAGCTATGATGCAATACTTGTTGATGCCCCTTGTTCAGGACTTGGTGTAATGCGACGTAAACCGGATATTAAATATACGAAGCGCGAAGAAGATTTGGAAAGTTTACAAACAATCCAGCTAGCAATTTTAAATAATGCAGTACAGCTACTAAAGCAAAACGGACGATTAGTGTACTCAACGTGTACAGTTGACCGGAGAGAAAATGAAGGCACGGTACAAGCCTTCCTAAAAGAGCATCCTGAAATGAATTTGGAGCCAATAGAAAATTTACCAGAACAACTAAAAGCGAAACAACAGAACGGGATGCTGCAAGTATTCCCACAAGATATCGGTAGTGACGGATTTTTCGTTGCTGCATTCGTAAAAAAAGGAGCGTCCAATTAACTAATGGAGCAAGAACAATTAAAACAATTTGATGAACGAATTCAGGATTTAGTGGAAGAAACAACAGATAAACCAGTACGTCGTGTGAAAAAGGAAAAACCTCAGTTAAAACCTTCAATCTATTCATTGCGTCTGGATGAAATGAAAGAATGGTTAACATCGAATGGGGAAAAAGCCTTCCGTGCAGGGCAAATTTATGAATGGCTTTATGAAAAGCGTGTTCAAACATTTGAGGATATGTCAAACTTGCCGAAAGCATTACGTGAAAAGCTAGAGGCTGAATTTGCTTTAACTACGCTTTCAACAATTATTAAACAGGAGTCGAAAGACGGCACTATTAAGTTTTTATTCCAATTGCAAGATGGTTATTCAATCGAAACGGTATTAATGCGTCATGATTACGGAAATTCAATCTGTGTAACGACTCAAGTAGGCTGCCGGATTGGCTGTACATTCTGTGCTTCAACGTTAGGCGGTTTAAAACGCCACTTAATGGCTGGCGAAATTGTTGAGCAAGTTGTAAAAGTGCAGCAGCAATTGGATGAAACAGATGAACGTGTATCATCAATCGTAATTATGGGAATCGGTGAGCCATTTGATAACTATGATGCGATGATGAACTTCCTGAAAATCATGAATGATGACAAAGGTCTAAATATCGGTGCACGTCATATTACCGTTTCGACATCTGGTATCGTACCGAAAATTTATGAATTCGCCGATGAAGGCATGCAAATTAACTTTGCTGTATCACTTCACGCGCCAAATCAGGAAGCTCGCCAAAAACTAATGCCGATTGCAAAAGCATATAAATTAGAAGATCTGATGGAAGCGGTAAAATATTATACGAAGAAATCTGGACGCCGTGTAACGTTTGAATATGGCCTAATGTCCGGAGAAAATGACACAGAAGAAGTAGCGTTAGAACTTGCCAAGCTTATTAAAAATATTAAATGTCATGTCAACTTAATCCCTATTAACTACGTGCCGGAGCGCGATTATATTCGTACGTCACGCAGTAAGATTTTTGCCTTTGAAAAAACGCTTAAAGAGCAAGGTATTAACGTAACAATTCGTCGTGAGCAAGGTGCTGATATTGCAGCTGCTTGTGGCCAGTTACGTGCACAGGAACGATCACACGAAACAAAGTAGGTGGACTATAGTGAACTTTACAGTGGAAAGTGATATTGGGTTAAAGCGAAAAATAAATGAAGATCGGGCCGCGTTTTTTGAGCGTCCCGATCATTTTAAGCTTGCAATTTTAGCAGATGGTATGGGTGGACATAATGCAGGTGATGTTGCGAGTGAAATGGCCATCACGGAAATGCACAGGCTTTTTAAACTGGTGGATGCAGAAGATTTTGCATCGAAACAATTAAAGTTGGAATGGTTACGCAATGCGGTTTCACATATTAATCAAAAAATTTATCAATATTCCTTAACACATGAAAATTGTCAAGGTATGGGAACGACGATGATTGCGGCGCTGCTTGATGAAAATGAATGCCTTATTAGTCATGTAGGCGATAGTCGCGTTTACCATTTTGCAGATGAAGAAGTAAAGTTAGTAACAAGAGATCATTCTTATGTAAATATTTTATTAGAAAATGGGGAAATTAGTGAAGAAGAGGCAATAAATCATCCTCAGAAAAATTTTATTTTAAAAGCATTAGGTACAGAAATTTCAATTGAACCAGATTTTTATGAATTGACTTTATCGAATGAAGCCTACTTACTCATTTGTTCAGATGGTCTAAGCAATAAGCTAACGACAACAGAAATGGCCACAATTATTTCGCCCCAAATCTCCATAGAGGAAAAGGGGAAAAAATTAGTGCAACTGGCAAATGACCGTGGTGGCGAAGATAATATTTCCCTTATTTTAATGACAACGGTGCAGGAGGTGTAGCAATGCTTGTAGGAAAACATATAAGTGGCCGTTATAAGATATTACAATTAATTGGCGGAGGCGGTATGTCAAATGTGTATTTAGCACATGACATTATTTTAGGTCGTGATGTCGCGATCAAAATTTTACGCTATGATTTAGCAAATGAAGAAGAATTGCACCGTCGTTTTCAGCGTGAGGCATTGTCCGCTACAAGTTTAACAAATCCTAATATCGTTAGCATTTATGATGTTGGCGAAGATGGAGATATGCACTATATTGTTATGGAATATATTAAAGGGAAAACATTGAAACAATACATACAGGAGTTTTCACCTTTATCAGCAGCGCGCAGTGTTCATATTATGAAACAGCTCACTTCTGCGATGGCACATGCACATGAAAATGGCATTATTCACCGGGATATTAAGCCGCAAAATATATTAATGGATGAAGAAGGCAATGTGAAAATTACCGATTTCGGGATAGCGACATCGCTTGGAGCCACAAGCTTCACTCAAACAAATTCTGTCATAGGGACGGTTCATTATTTATCGCCGGAGCAGGCGCGTGGCGGCATTGCAACGATGAAATCCGATATTTATGCACTTGGTATCGTGTTATATGAGCTGTTAACAGGGGAATTGCCATTTTCAGGTGAATCAGCTGTATCAATTGCCTTAAAGCACTTACAGACAGAAACACCTTCTGTTAGAGAATTTGATGCGAGCATTCCGCAAAGTGTAGAAAATATCGTATTAAAAGCAACTTCAAAAGATGCAAATCACCGTTACAATAACGCAGAAGAAATGGAAGAAGATTTAGATACTTGTTTATCTATTCAACGAGTGAATGAACCTAAATTTGTACCACCTGTAGATAATGGTGCAACAAAGCTGATCCCAATCATAAAAGACCCTAAACCTGTAGTAGCACCCGTTCAACAACCATCTACAGGATTGACTGAAGAAACAGTACGCATGGAGTCAAAACCGACAATAGAACCGCAAGAGCAGAAGAAAAAAAAGAAGAAAAAATGGCCGTTAATTGTCGGCATATTAGCTGCTTTAGCGATAATTTTTACCGTCATTGCATTTATGATGACCCCGAATAAAGTCGTGATAGAAGATGTGACAAACGAAACATTAGAGGATGCCATCCGTATTTTACAGGAACAAGGCTTTGTTATTGGCGAACAAGAGGAACGTAATTCTGAAGATATTGAAGCCGGTAAAATCATTGAAACAAATCCGATTGCCGGTCGAGAAAGAGAAAAAGGTTCGGAAATTGATTTAATTGTCAGCATTGGGAAAGCACCTACCTCTATGACGGATTTTGTAGGGATTCAACGGGATCAAGCTATACCTCTCTTAGAGGAAGGTGGCTTTAAGGACTACAAATTTGAAGAGGTGTATTCTTCTGATCATGTACCAGGCGAAATTATTGAGCAAACACCAGAAGCTGGAGAAGAAGTACTCTTCAATGAAACGGATGTCGTATTGACGGTTAGTAAAGGAAAAGAAGTTGTAGAGGTTCGAAATTTACTTACTTTTAACGAAGCCAACCGCAAAGAATACGAACTTAGTTCAGGTTTTAAAGTGAATGTAACAGGTGAGGAACATTCGGATAAACCAGTCGGAGAAGTAATTAGTCAAACACCAAAGGCAGGCACAAAGCTTGAAAAGGGTGGAACGATTAATGTAGTAGTGTCTAAAGGTCCACAGGCGAAAAAAGAAAAGTCATATAGAGATACTATCGAAATTCCGTACGAACCGACCGAAGAAGGTATGGAACAAACGGTAACGATATATATTCAGGATAAAACACGTTCGTTGGTTGAGCCTGTAGAGACATTTACGATTACCCAAAACACGATGTATCAAATTGAACTATTTATTGTGGAAGGTGATAAAGCAGCCTACCGAATTGATCGTGATAACAGTGTCATCGAAAATAAAACAATTACGTACGAAGAATTAGTGGAATAGAGGAGGAATTGGATGGCGAAAGCCCAAATTCGAAAAGCATTAAGTGGTTATTATTATGTTGAAAAAGAAGGCGAATTAATTCAATGCCGTGGACGTGGGATTTTCCGTAATCGCGGAGAATCTCCACTTGTCGGTGACTTTGTAGAATATTCGTATGATGGAGAATCGGATGGTTCTATTGATAAAATTCTGGAACGACAAAATGAGCTAGTTCGACCACCGATTGCGAATGTTGACCAGGCATTACTTGTATTTTCTGCAAAAGAGCCTGATTTTAATACGGTTCTGCTTGACCGATTTTTAGTCGTGCTCGAATCGTTCCAAGTACAACCGATTATTATTTTAACGAAAATAGATTTATTGAATGATGCAGAACGTGCGCATTTACAAACATATATCGACGACTATAAAGAAATTGGTTATGAGATTATTGAAACATACATTGATGATCCAACATTACTGGAGAAAATCAAACCATTCTTGCAAGAAAAGACATCAGTGCTTGCGGGACAATCAGGTGTTGGAAAATCAACCTTATTAAATACATTACTTCCTGAATTGGATTTGAAGACAGGCATTATTTCAAAAAGCTTAGGGCGCGGGAAACATACAACACGCCATGTTGAACTAATTGAAGTTTGTGGCGGGTTGTTGGCGGATACACCAGGGTTTAGTTCATTTGATTTTGAAATGATAGAAAAAGAAGAGCTGACATCTTGTTTACCGGAGTTCGAGCGAATCAGCGAGAATTGTAAGTTCCGTGGGTGCCTACATATTAAGGAGCCGAAATGTGCGGTAAAACAAGCGGTAGAAGCTGGTGAAATTCGCTCGTACCGTTACGAGCATTACGAACAAATTTTACAAGAAATTATCGATCGAAAGCCGAGGTATTAGACATGATTAAAATTGCACCATCGATTTTAGCAGCAGATTTCGCAAAGCTGGGGCAAGAAGTGAAGGAAGTAGAAGCGGCAGGAGCAGAATTGATTCATATCGATGTAATGGACGGTCATTTTGTACCGAATATTTCATTCGGTGCGATTGCATTGGAAGCGATTCGCCCACTATCAACTTTACCGATGGACGTACATTTAATGATTGAAAATCCAGACCAATATATTGAGCAATTTGCTAAAGCAGGCGCGGATTATATTACTGTTCATGTGGAAGCATGTAGACATCTGCACCGCACAATCCAATTGATCCGCTCTTACGGTGTAAAGCCGGGTGTCGTGTTAAATCCACATACGCCGATTGAAACGATTCAGCATATTTTGGAAGATGTAGATATGGTATTATTTATGACTGTAAATCCCGGCTTTGGCGGACAAAAGTTCATCGAATCGGTAGTGCCAAAAGTAGCGGCATTATCCAAAATTATTAAAGAACGCGGTTTAAATATCGAAATTGAAATTGATGGTGGCATTAACGCAGAAACTATTGTTCCGTGTGCTAAAGCAGGAGCAACGGTCTTTGTAGCAGGCTCAGCTATTTACAGTAAAGAAGATCGCGCACAGGCTTTACAGGAAATTAAACAGGCAGGACTAGCGGCAATCCAGTGATTGTAGCAATCTGCTCAGGCGGCCCCATAGATGAGGTCGCCTTTTCTTTAATGCCTGATAAATGGATAGGGGTAGACCGGGGTGCTTTATATTTAATTGACGAAGGCATTTACCCGAACCATATTGTAGGGGATTTTGATTCAGTCACAGCGGGGGAATTTGCGCGAATCTCCGAAGTTATTGATCATATTGAACAATTTCAGGCAGAAAAGGACGAAACAGATACAGATTTGGCATTGCAAAAAGCAATAACCTTTGAGCCGACGGAAGTATTGTTGACGGGTGTTACAGGTGGTCGTTTAGATCATTATGAAGCGACATTACGATCAGTATTTTTAATGCAGCAACAATATCCTCATATAGTATTTAAAATTATTAATTTACAAAATACTATTCAATTTTTACTCCCGGGCACACATATGCTGGAACAATCCGATTATTCATATGTTTCCTTTTTTGCATATGGCAAGACACTTCAAAATGTTACTTTGCGCGGTGTTAAATATGAAACAGTGAATGAATTGATTGAGCAAGGCACATCTCGTTTTACAAGTAATGAAATAATAGGCGAAGGGTCTATTTCATTTACGGGTGGCATATGTTTAATGATAAAGAGTAAAGATTAAGGAGGAACAACACTGAAAGTTTATACATTTCAAATGCCGAAATGGTTAAGTGGGGTAGCGAGAGGCTGTGTGAAGTTGTTTCGTAGAGAAAAGAAAGAAAAATAAAGTTCCTGACTACAGCTCATAAAGATTGGGGGCTGTAGTTTTTTTTTGCATAAAAATAGAGTACCAGCAAAAGAGCCGATACTCTATACGCGATTAAACGCGTTCGATTTTACCTGATTTTAAAGCACGAGCAGAAACCCATACACGTTTAGGCTTACCGTCAACTAAGATACGAACTTTTTGAAGGTTAGCACCCCAAGTACGTTTGTTAGCGTTCATAGCGTGTGAACGGTTGTTGCCTGTACGAGCTTTACGGCCAGTAATTACGCATTGTTTTGGCATTGTAAAATTCCTCCTTACAGCTGAATCTGAAATCTTTATTTCAGTTCGTTATTTCACATACCATAATAATTTAACATACCAAAGCAATGAGTGCAAGACATTTTACATAACCTTTCAAGAAAAAAACCTTTACACCATATTTAAAATTATAGATTAAAAATTCTTGATAAAAGGTAATAGAATATATGAAAAAATATATTTTATTGGGGGAAATTTACATGAAAAAATGTATGGTCATTATAAATCCGTCTTCAGGAAAAGAGAAAGCGTTAGAATACGAAAAAAAAATTATTGCCCAGTTACATAATTATGAAGTGGTGATGAAAGAAACAACGGGTGAAGGGGACGCGACCAAACATGCTAAAAAGGCATGTGATGAGCACTATGATACTGTGATTTTAGTAGGTGGAGATGGAACATTAAATGAGGGGATTAACGGTATTGCTGAACAGCCGCATAGACCGGTTGTCGGAATTGTCCCATTAGGAACAGTTAATGACTTTGCACGTGCGCTAAATATTTCCCTCAATCCGGATGAAGCTATAGCTTTACTTGGAGGACGTACAAGAAAGGCGGATATCGGTAAGGTAAATAATAAATATTTTACAAACATTATTGCCATCGGTTCATTGGCGGAAGCAGTTGGAGAAGTATCGGTAGAGCAAAAAACATCACTTGGTGCACTCGCCTATTTATTGGAGGGCGTAAAAGCAGCGATCGAAAATGACTCTTGCAATATAGAAATAACAGCAAACGGACAAACTTATAAAGAAGATATAATGCTTTTTATATGTGTGTTAACCAACTCTGTCGGCAGCTTCCGACAAATCAATGAAGACGCTGACACGTCGGATGGTCTACTGCACGGTTTTATCGTGAAAAGCACTAATACATTACAGGTAGTCGGTACAGCAAAAAATCTCATAACTGGAAATCATGAGAAGGACGATAATATTACTAAATTTGATGCACAAGAAATTCAAATTAATGCAGATGAAGCACTTCCTTTAAATGTTGATGGTGACTTAATTAGTCAATTGCCGGCGAAAATTACAGTTTTGCATAATCATATCGAATTTTATTGTAATAATTAGCAATTATTAATTATGCTCCCGTATAACAATTGGATTTTGTCGAATACTAGATTATCAAGTTTGAACAACTCCATAAAGGAATGGAATGGAAATTTTTTAAATAAAAAAATTGAAGTTTGGTAAAAAGATGACTTCAAGCTAGACGTGGATGAACGTTTTCTTTTATAATCAACTTTTGTGTAGTACAATATAGATTAGTTAAATAGAGCCAAGGGGGCATTCACTATGTCAGTAGAATTAAATAACGAATTCGGTCATATTGATATTTCCAATGATGTTATTGCTCAAATTGCTGGTGGAGCAGCGATTGAATGTTATGGCATTGTAGGCATGGCATCAAAACATCAAATTCGTGATGGATTAACAGATATTTTACGAAAAGAGAATTTTGCTAAAGGTGTGCTCATCCGCCAAGAAGGTGATGACTTACATATTGATATGTACATTATTGTAAGCTACGGTACAAAAATTTCTGAAATCGCTTATCAAGTACAATCAAAAGTAAAATATACAGTAAATAAAACATTAGGTATGAGCGTTAAATCAGTCAATATTTTTGTACAGGGCGTTCGTGTTGCGAATGTGTAAGAGGAGGAAATGAATCGAATGAAGTCTCTAGACGGAATTAAATTTGCTGAAATGGTCCAAATGGGTGCACATCACCTATACCAAAATGCAGCATATGTTGATTCACTAAATGTATTCCCTGTGCCGGATGGTGATACAGGGACAAATATGAATTTATCAATGACATCTGGTGCAGATGAAACAGAAGCAAATGTAAGTGCACATATCGGTAAAACTGCACAAGCGCTATCAAAGGGCTTACTTATGGGAGCACGTGGTAACTCAGGTGTAATTTTATCTCAATTATTCCGAGGCTTCGGTAAAGCAATCGAGAAAGATGCTGAAATTGATGCTAAGGGCTTAGCGAATGCATTCCAAGCAGGAGTGGATACTGCCTATAAAGCCGTTATGAAACCAGTGGAAGGTACTATTTTAACGGTAGCACGTGAAGCTGCGGCAAAAGGTGTCGAAGTAGCAGAAACTGAAGATAATATGATTACGGTAATGGAAGCATTTATCGAAGAAGCAAAACAATCATTAAATCGTACACCAGATCTTTTACCAGTATTAAAAGAGGTTGGTGTTGTAGATAGTGGTGGCCAAGGCTTACTATTTGTTTACGAAGGATTCCTTGCTTCAATGAAAGGTGAACCTTTACCAGCGAAAAATGAATCTTCACTAGATGATTTAATCAATGCTGAACACCATCGTGTACAGGATTTCATGGACACATCTGATATTGAATTCGGATATTGTACAGAGATCATGGTGCGATTTGAAGAAGATAAAACGCCATTTGACGAAGAGCAGTTCCGTCAAGAATTAAATCCAATGGGTGATTCATTATTAGTGATTTCAGATGATGAAATTGCGAAAGTACATATTCACTCGGAAACTCCAGGAGCTGTACTTGCAGCTGGTCAAAAATATGGCAGTCTAATTAAAATTAAAGTAGATAATATGCGTGAACAGCATTCTGCTATCGTAAATGATGCACCAAAAGCACCTGCTAAACAGCAAAAAGCAAAAGTTCCATATGCAATTGTAACGATTGCAATGGGAGAAGGTGTTTCAAATTTATTACGTTCAATCGGTGCTTCCTATGTAATTGAAGGTGGTCAAACTATGAACCCTTCTACAGAGGATATCGTAAAAGCAGTACAGGAAATTGGTGCAGAACGTGTATTAATTTTACCGAATAACAAAAACATTATTATGGCAGCAGAACAGGCAGTGGAACTTTTAGAAATTGAAGCTGCTGTTGTGCCAACAAAAACAATACCTCAAGGGATGGCTGCTATTTTAGCATTCAATCCTGCCGAGTCGGTTGAAGACAACAAAAATAATATGACATCAGGCTTTGCACATGTGAAGACAGGTCAAGTAACATTTGCAGTACGCGATACATCGATTGATGGTGTTGAAATCCGCAAAGATGATTACATGGCATTAGCTGAAGGCAAAATTATTTTATCGACTCCTGAATTGATGAATGCAGCGAAAAAAGTGCTTGAAGGATTAATGGATGAAGATTCAGAAATCGTTACAATCATTTTTGGTGAAGATGCTACAGCAGAGCAGGCAGATGAATTACAAAACTTTATTGAAGAAAATTATCCAGATGCAGAAGTGGAAATTGTTGAAGGTAAGCAATCCCTTTACCCATTCATTCTCTCTGTAGAATAAATAGTAAAAGCAGCTGGGATAATCCGAAAAACATCAATTTTTCTCACAGAGAAATAATTGATGTTTTTCTGTTTGCAATAATGTGGGATTTAATTTACGAGGTAACCTATAATAAGTGGAGATATTCCGCTTTTATTATAGATAAAGTACTTATATGGGCTAAAATAATGAAAGATATTCCGCTTATCCACGGAATAGGATTTCTTCGTTTATTTTTCAATCAGGAAGAAATGGCCGTTTATCCTTATAATGGTTATTATTCTGTTTTAACAACAAGAAGTTTGTTAATTGCAGAGAAAATGAGTACACTAGAGGTATATGAAAGTATGAAAGAAAATGGGGGATTATCATTATGAAATTTACATCTGTTTTTGATATTATCGGTCCAGTCATGATTGGACCATCCTCTTCACATACAGCTGGTGCAGCACGCATTGGTCGTGTCGCGCGTGATTTGTTCGGACGTCAACCTAAATGGGTAAAAATATATTTATATGGTTCATTTGCTGAAACTTATCGGGGACATGGCACTGATGTGGCTATTGTCGGAGGATTACTGGACTATGATACAGATGACGAACGTATTAAAACAGCTTTTGCCGAAGCGGAAAAAGCCGGTTTACAATTTGAATTTATTCCAGAAACAGCAAATAAAGAACATCCAAATACAGCACGTCTTTTAATGGGCGATGACGAATCGGAAATGAGTGTTGAGGGTATTTCAATCGGTGGCGGTAAAATTGAAATTAGTGAAGTAAATGGCTTCAAGCTGCGACTTACTGGAGGAATGCCGGCTATTTTAGTCGTACATGATGACCGTGCTGGATGTATCGCAAACGTAGCCAATTGCTTAGCCATGCATGACGTAAATATTGGGCATATGGAAGTATCACGCATCGAACGTGGCTTAACTGCTTTAATGGTTATTGAAGTGGACCAGAATATAGATCACCGTCTATTAGAACAAATTTCTTACATCCCGCATATTACGAAAGTTTCAAAAATTAATAATTAAGGGGTGACAAATATGGATGTATTATTTCGTAGTGTACGAGAATTGGTGGAATTAGCAGAGACAGAAGGAAAGCTTATTTCCGAATTAATGATAGAGCAAGAAATGTTAATTACAGGCCGGTCGCGGGAAGATATTTTTGCACAGATGGATCGTAACTTGACAATCATGGAAGAAGCGGTTGAGCGCGGCTTAAAAGGAGTACAGTCCGTAACAGGTTTAACTGGTGGAGATGCTGTACTCATTCAAAATTATATTAAAAAAGGCAATACATTAGCCGGAGACCTTTTACTTGATGCTGTCAGCAAAGCTGTTGCAACAAATGAAGTGAATGCAGCAATGGGTACAATTTGTGCGACTCCAACTGCAGGTTCAGCGGGAGTAGTTCCGGGCACATTATTTGCTGTGCAAAATAAATTGAACCCAACGCGTGAACAAATGATCCGCTATTTATTCACTTCAGGAGCATTTGGTTTTATCGTGGCAAACAATGCCTCGATTTCAGGAGCAGAAGGTGGCTGTCAGGCAGAAGTGGGAAGTGCATCCGCAATGGCTGCTGCAGCGATTGTCGAAATGGCTGGAGGCACTGCTCAGCAAAGTTCGGAAGCATTCGCAATTACATTAAAAAATATGCTTGGTTTAGTTTGTGATCCGGTTGCCGGCCTTGTAGAAGTACCATGTGTAAAGAGAAATGCAATGGGTGCATCGAATTCACTCGTTGCAGCGGATATGGCGTTGGCAGGTGTGACAAGCCGCATCCCTTGTGATGAAGTTATTGGTGCCATGTATCGTATCGGCCAGGCAATGAGTCCGAACCTAAAAGAAACGGCACGGGGTGGCTTAGCGGCAACACCAACTGGCAAAGCCATTACACATGCGATTTTTGAAGGTGGAGACTTAAAAAGCCTTTTGAAATCACGGGTAAACAGCAATTAATATTTAAGTGGATACCGTCAGAATAACTGTTTGTGCTAAAGATCTTTAAGATTTTTTAGCACAAGCTTTTTTTAGTTTTAAAAGGGAACGTATGCACTTGTTTTATGCTATTCTAAAAGGACAAATATTTCGTAAAGGAAGTGTCGACAATGATCCATGAGCCAGTTTCACAATTAAAAGGTATCGGAAAAGAAACAGCTGAAAATTTAATGAAAATTGGCATACATACCGTTCATGATTTGATTTGGACATTTCCGTATCGCCATGAAGACTTTCGATTGAAAGATTTAACAGAAACACCCCATAATGAGCGTGTCACTATTGAAGCTCGTGTTGAAAGTGAACCAACAGTATTATTTTTAGGAAAAAATAAATCGCGACTTCAATTTACGGCACTCGCAGGAAGACATTTAATAAAAGTAGTATTTTTTAATCAAAATTATTTGCGACAAAAGCTATTAACCGGCAACATTATTACGGTAACAGGAAAATGGGATCGTGGTCGTCAGGTAATTGTTGGTTCCTCAGTAACATTTGGACCGAAAATCGATCAGGTTGATTTCGAGCCGGTATATAGTTTAAAGGGAAATATCCAGCAAAAGCGTTTTCGTAAATATATGCGACAAGCATTAGATACTGTAAAGGAACAATTAACTGACACATTACCGACAGCATTGCGCGAAAGTTATCAATTGGTAAGTATTCAGGATGCGCTTGAAGGTGTACATTTTCCGTTAAATGCTGAACATGCAAAACAGGCGCGCCGTCGTTTTGTTTATGAGGAGCTATTACAATTTCAATTGCGTATTCAAGCCTTAAGAAAAGCAAATAAGGAAAATGAAAAGGGAATTTCAATTCGCTTTGACTTAGAAAAATTAAAGGTCTTTATCGCCACATTACCCTATGAGCTTACGGGTGCTCAAAAGCGAGTAGTCAATGAAATATGTAAAGACTTACTACTCCCGCAACGTATGAACCGCCTTCTCCAAGGGGACGTAGGTTCCGGTAAGACTGTTGTGGCTGCAATCGGTCTTTATGCGGCGGTAACAGCGGGCTATCAAGGGGCTTTAATGGCGCCAACCGAAATTTTAGCAGAGCAGCATGCTGAAAACTTACATACATGGTTTGATGCAATTGGTGTCAAAGTCGCTTTATTATCTGGCTCGACAAAAGCAAAGGCCCGTCGTGAGTTATTGGCACAGCTCGCAACAGGAGAAATTGATATACTGATTGGTACACATGCACTGATTCAGCCGGATGTTCAATTCCATAAATTAGGTTTTGTAATTACAGATGAACAGCATCGTTTTGGAGTGGAGCAACGTCGTGTATTACGTGAAAAGGGAGAAAGTCCAGATGTATTGTTTATGACCGCCACTCCTATTCCCCGTACATTGGCAATTACAGCCTTTGGTGAAATGGATGTTTCTATCATTGATGAATTGCCTGCAGGACGTAAGGAAATCGAAACTCATTGGCTAAAAAAAGAGCAGTTAAATAGTGTATTAATGCGTATGAAACAAGAACTTGCATCAGGTCGCCAAGCTTATGTTATTACGCCATTAATTGAAGAATCCGATAAGCTTGATGTGCAAAATGCAGTCGAGGCTTACGAACAATTGAAAGCATATTTCGGTAATCAATTTGAAATAGGGCTCATGCATGGGCGCTTACATTCAGATGAAAAGGATGCGGTAATGCGCGGTTTTAGTGAAGGTAACATCCATGTTCTTGTTTCAACGACCGTAGTTGAAGTAGGGGTAAATGTTCCAAATGCAACATTTATGACAATTTATGATGCGGAACGATTTGGTTTAGCCCAACTTCACCAGCTGCGTGGACGTGTTGGCCGGGGAGAGCATCAATCGTATTGTGTGCTTATAGCGGATCCAAAAACAAATGAAGGAAAAGAACGCATGATGAGCATGACGGAGACGAATGACGGATTCCGATTAGCTGAAAAAGATTTGGAGCTTCGGGGCTCAGGAGATTTTTTCGGTAAGCGTCAAAGTGGATTGCCGGAATTTAAATTGGCTGATCTTGTCCACGATTACCGTGCTTTGGAAACCGCAAGACAAGATGCTGCTAAAATGCTGTATGAAGAAGCATTTTGGCACGATGATGAATATGAGTACCTTCGTAAAGAGTTAGAGGCTTCCGGTGTTCTGCAAGGTGAACGGATTGATTAGTTATTAGAACAGCTAGAAACATAGGTTTTTTTGGAACGCAGCAAAAATATGTTGCGTTCCTTTTTTTATACCTGTATATTGATATTAGTACCAAGTGCTAATACTAATCTTTTATAAAATTAAAGGTAGGTAACAAATACGTATGAAGCGTTCCAAAAAAGAGCGACAGTCATTATTGACTGAAAAAATCGCCGACAATCCTTTCGTTACTGATGAACAATTAGCAGCTGAATTTAATGTGAGCGTTCAAACGATTCGACTGGATCGGATGGAACTTGCTATCCCGGAATTACGAGAGCGTATTAAAGATGTTGCTGCTAAAAAGTATGATGAAGTAAAATCATTACCACTAGATGAAGTTATCGGTGAAATTATTGACATTGAGTTGGATAATCGGGCTATCTCCATTTTTGATGTTGGAGAAGAGCATGTATTCCAACGCAACGGCATAGCACGTGGGCATCATTTATTTGCACAGGCTAACTCTTTGGCGGTAGCGGTAATTGATGACGAGCTTGCCCTTACAGTAAAATCAAATGTTGCTTTCGTAAAACCTGTTCGTGCGGGTGACCGTGTCGTAACGAAAGCAATTGTAAAGGGGAAAAACCCGGAAAAAAACCGTACATTTGTTGAAGTAATTTCTTCTGTTGATAACGAATTGGTTTTCAAAGGGGAATTTGAAATGTACCGTACGAAAGGTGAATAAATAATATGAAAATAGCAGTAGACGGTATGGGTGGAGACAACGCCCCACAAGCTATCGTAGAAGGTGTGCTACTCGCACTGGAAGACTTTGAGAATATAACAATTGATTTATATGGTGACGAACAAAAAATGGCTCCATATTTAAAAAAACATACCCGTTTAACGATCATACATTGCGGTGAGGTAGTAGAAGCCGAGGATGATCCGGCGCGTGCTGTACGTCGTAAAAAGGACTCTTCAATGGCACGTATGCTGGATGCTGTTGCTGAAGGAAAAGCAGATGCTTGTTTATCAGCGGGAAATACAGGTGCTTTAATGGCGGGTGGTCTATTTAAGGTAGGACGTATAGAAGGCGTATCACGCCCTGCATTAGCAACGACATTACCAACGATGAATGGGGAAGGCTTCTTAATGCTGGATCTAGGTGCCAATGCGGATGCCAAAGCCGAAAATTTACTTCAGTTTGCCATTATGGGTGATATTTATGTAAAGCAAGTACGTGCGCAAAAAGCTCCGCGCATTGGATTACTGAACATCGGTACAGAAGATAAAAAAGGCAATGAGCTGACAAAATCAGCATTTACAATGTTGAAGGAAGCTGACTTTAATTTCAAGGGGAACGTGGAAGCGCGTGAATTATTGAATGGTGTTGCAGACGTTGTCGTAACAGATGGTTTTACTGGGAATATGGTACTCAAAACAATCGAAGGAACTGCGGGTACAATTTTCAAAATGCTGAAAGAAACATTGTTTTCTACAACAAAAACGAAAATCGCAGCTGCTTTAGTAAAAAATGATTTAAAACAATTAAAAGATAAAATGGACTACACAGAATATGGTGGTGCAGCATTATTCGGTTTGAAAGCACCGGTTATTAAAGCTCATGGTTCATCGAATGCACGTGCCATTTATAGTGCTATTCGCCAAGCGACGATTATGGTAGAGCATGAAGTTTGCGAAACGATTGCCAAAACAATCGAGCAAATGCCAAAGCCAGAATAAGAACTTTACAAAGGGGATTATGTAATGACAAAAATTGCTTTTATTTTTCCAGGACAAGGTTCACAATCTGTAGGGATGGGCGCGGAGTTCGTTGGTAATGATGAAAAAAGCAAACAGTTTTATGAGCGAGCAAATGACGTTCTGCAACTTCCGTTGTCGGACTATATGCTGAACGGTCCTCAAGAAACGTTAACGCTAACTTACCATGCTCAGCCTGCCTTGTTAACAACTGGGGTAATGATTGCCAATAAGCTGATGGATGCGGGCGTTACACCGCATTATACGGCGGGACACTCATTAGGAGAGTATAGTGCATTTGTCATTTCGGGAGTTATTGGATTTGAGGATGCAGTAAAAACGGTTCATGAGCGGGGTGTATTTATGGACGAGGCGGTACCTGCAGGTCAGGGAGCGATGGCAGCGATTTTAGCGTTAGATGCTGAAAAACTAGACGCTATATGCCAAAAAGTTTCCGCTGAAGGTGAAGTTGTGCAAGTAGCAAACTTCAATTGCCCGGGTCAAATTGTGATTTCAGGGACGAAACAAGGTGTTGACGAAGCATGCAAAAGAGCAAAGGAAGCAGGAGCTAAACGAGCATTGCCATTAGTCGTAAGTGGTCCATTCCATAGTTCATTAATGCAGAAGGCTGCACATAACTTAAAAAATACGGTAGAAAAATTAATCCTACAAGAACCTAAGATTCCAGTAGTAAGCAATGTTACTTCAGAGCTATTAACATCAGTAGAATCAATTAAACAAGAAATGGTTGCACAAGTAACTAGCTCAGTAAAATGGGAGCAAAACATTGAGAAGCTGATTGCAGAAGGCGTAACAATTTTTATTGAATGTGGACCTGGAAAAGTATTATCAGGTTTAGTGAAAAAAATTGACCGCAATGTACAAACATATTGTGTTTATGATGAGGCGAGTTTAACGCAAGTTATCGAAGCATCAAAGGAGTGGAAACAATGGGTTTAGTTGGTAAGTGTGCAGTCGTAACAGGGGCTTCCCGAGGTATTGGTCGCGCTATAGCGTTACATTTGGCAAGCGAAGGGGCTAAAGTGGTTGTCAATTATAGCGGCAGCGAGCAAAAGGCACTAGAAGTTGTAGAAGAGATTAAAAATAACGGCGGAGAAGCTATTGCCGTACAGGCGAATGTTGCAGAATCCGATTCCGTTCAAAACTTAATGAAAACAGCAATTGATACGTATGGATCGATTGATATTCTAGTAAATAATGCAGGTATTACACGCGATAATTTATTGATGCGTATGAAAGAAAACGAATGGGATGACGTCATCGATACAAATTTAAAAGGCGTTTTCCTATGTACAAAAGCTGTAACACGCCAAATGATGAAGCAACGTTCAGGTCGTATTATTAATATTTCCTCTATAGTAGGTGTAGCAGGAAATGCAGGACAGGCAAATTACGTGGCGGCAAAGGCCGGTGTTATCGGATTAACGAAAACAACTGCCCAGGAACTCGCATCCCGGAATATATTAGTGAATGCTATCGCTCCAGGTTTCATCACAACTGAAATGACGGAAGCATTGCCGGAAGAGATAAAAGAAACAATGTTGAAGCAAATTCCATTAGCGAAACTAGGTCAACCAGAAGATGTTGCGAAAGCGGTTGTATTTTTTGCCTCGGACAGCGCCAACTATATTACAGGACAAACACTGCAAATAGACGGCGGCATGGTGATGGCTTAATATTAAATATATAAGTTTCACCGCCCGTGAAAAGCGAGCTCTAGTTTCGCTTGTTAGTAGTAGAAACCATTATTAGTTATATTATTAATCAGTATTCATTGAGGGGAGGTGACTGATTTGTCTACAGTATTTGAGCGTGTTTCAAAGGTTATCGTTGACCGTTTAGGCGTTGATGAAAGCGAAGTGAAATTAGAAGCATCATTCCGTGAGGATTTAGGTGCAGATTCATTAGATGTTGTTGAGTTAGTAATGGAACTTGAAGATGAGTTCGATATGGAAATTTCTGATGAAGATGCAGAAAAAATTGCTACAGTTGGTAATGCAATTTCATACATCGAAAGCAAAATTAGCTAATTCATAGAATTATTGGGGCTGTATTAAAAGTCGATTTGACTTTTATACAGCCCTTTTATGTATTGGGGGGAGATAAACGGAGGAATTTTGCTAATTTGGATTTAGTCTTTTAGCAAAAATATAAGTTTTCAGCGCCCTCCTAAATAAGGGGAGATTTTACCGTTATTTGAATGATGTAGCTCATTTTTAGGATAAATAAGGGAACGTTTTACCGTTATTTCAAATAAAATCGTGAAATTTCATGTTTTTTTTAGTCAATAACGGAAATTCCTTCCCTTATTTTTACTATTTTTTTATTTATTTTCGAAATAAGGGAAATTTGTTCCGCTATTTATCTCATTATGCAATTCAATTTCTCTAACGTGCTTTCCCCGTAGCGTAGCAGAACGGACTTCATGAGCAAATCTTATTTTTCAATTTTTACTTTCCCCTCAAACCAAAATTCCGGAAGGGGAAATTAACTGACTTTTCAGGTGAATTATCCGAATTTATTGGAGAAACAAAATAAAAAGGTTTTCGGTACTATTTTGGCTGATACCCTTTGCACAATACTATAGAACAAGGTAAACTAAACGTGAGAAACTAATAGGAAGGCAGAAACTCTATGACCCAAAGAAGAAAAGGGAACAACCACAAACCTGGTGTACTCCCTGAAAAAGTAAAATCGCAATTCCAAATTTTCCAAGATGAAATGAATATTCATTTTCAAAATAAAGCTTTATTATATCAAGCTTTTACGCATTCATCCTATGTGAATGAGCATCGCCGCAAACTATTTACGGACAACGAACGATTAGAATTTTTAGGGGACGCTGTACTAGAATTATCTGTATCCAAATATTTATTTGAAAAATTCCCAAATATGAGTGAAGGCGAGCTTACTAAATTACGTGCATCAATTGTATGTGAGCCGTCGCTCGTTGTATTTGCGAATGAACTTGATTTCGGACAATATGTTTTATTAGGTAAAGGGGAAGAACTAACTGGTGGTCGTGAGCGTCCAGCATTGCTTGCTGACGTATTTGAATCATTTATTGGTGCCCTTTATTTAGATCAAGGCTTAGATGTAGTTGTAGCCTTTTTAGAGCGTATCGTATTCCCTAAAGTTGAAGTCGGTGCTTTTTCGCATGTGATGGATTTTAAAAGTCAATTGCAAGAAATTATACAACAAACAAATAACGGTCTTTTATACTACGAAATTGTTGATGAAAAAGGTCCGGCACACAATAGGACATTTGTTTCCCGTGTGCTGCTAAATGATGACGAATTGGGTATTGGCCGTGGAAAATCAAAGAAAGAGGCTGAGCAGCAAGCGGCGCAGAGTGCCATGCTAATGCTTAAGCAGTCAAAGCAAGAGGGGGAATAACATGTTCCTTAAGAGACTCGAAGTAATAGGTTTTAAATCTTTTGCCGAGCGAATCGGAATCGATTTTGTCCCGGGTGTTACAGCAGTTGTAGGACCAAATGGAAGTGGGAAAAGTAATGTAACTGATGCGGTTCGCTGGGTATTGGGTGAACAGTCTGTTAAAAGTTTACGTGGTGCTAAAATGGAAGATGTTATTTTTGCAGGAAGCGAATCACGTAAAGCATTGAATTTTGCAGAAGTAACACTTGTACTGGATAATACAGATCAGCAAGTAGCGATACCATACACTGAAGTAAGTGTAACTAGACGTGTATATCGTTCAGGTGAGAGCGAATATCTACTTAACAATCAGCAATGTCGCCTAAAGGATATAACGGATTTATTTATGGATTCAGGACTTGGAAAAGAAGCATTTTCCATTATTTCGCAAGGACGAGTTGATGAAATTTTAAACAGCCGTCCCGATGATCGCCGCAGTATTTTTGAGGAAGCGGCTGGTGTACTCAAGTACAAGCAACGCAAGAAAAAAGCGGAGCATAAGCTTGTTGAAACGGATGAGAATTTAAATCGTGTTTTAGATATTCTGCATGAAATTGACCAACGTCTTGAACCGTTAAAAATTCAGGCATCAAGTGCAAAAGATTATGTACGTATGACAGAGGAATTAAAAGATTTTGATATTGCATTAATGGTGCATGACATCAGTACATTTGAAAATACATTGCAAAATTATATTAAAGAACAGCAAAAACTAAATACGGCAGAAAAAGAACATGCCATCGAGATATCAAAAGTTGAACAACAATTGCGTAAAATGCGCAATGAGTTAAAAGCAATTGATGACGTATTGGATAGTTCGCAAGAGCAGCTTGTTGAAGCCAGTGCTGAAGTAGAGCGCTGGGAAGGACGGAAAGCGCTATTTAACGAAAAGCGCTCGAATGCCGAAAAGCAAGCGCAACAATTGCATGAAAGCTTAACAGAAGCATCAAACACTGTTATTGAACTGGAAAAAGCAAAGCAGGAAAAACATCAGCAATTCACTGAAAAACAAAAAATAGTTTCACAAATTCGTTCGGCCTTGAAACAAGTTGATCAGGCATTGACGCGTTCAGCTTCTGAAATTGAACAGGAAATTGAAGAAGCAAAAAATACGTATATCAATTTGCTTAATGAAGAGGCAACAGTTAAAAATGAATTAAAACATATTGATCAACAATTAACGCAAGAGCAGGCTTCTGTAGAACGTATGACAGGTCGTTCTTCAGAAGTACAAAAAGATCTGACGGAAGCCCTTTTGGCAAAGGAAATGACAGAGCAGGCCCTTGAGCAGACTGTACAATCCGTTAAAGAACAACTTAGCCAATTTGATGTAATGCAAGTTCAATTAAAAGCTTCTTCATCAGATTTAGATGAGAAGCAGGCGCTATTATATAAGGCATATCAACATCATCAGCAATTAAAGGCACGAAAAGAAACATTGGCGGAATTAGAGGCTGATTTTTCCGGGTTTTTCCATGGTGTTAAGGAAGTGTTATTAGCACGTGATCGTGGGGAGCTGCATGGAATTGAAGGTGCTGTAGCGGAACTGATTCAAGTTGAGGCAAAGTACTCTCAAGCAATTGAAACCGCATTAGGTGCAGCATCTCAGCATATTGTTACAGTAAACGAACAACATGCCCAAAAGGCAATAACTTGGCTGAAGCAAAAGCGTGCAGGACGGGCAACATTTTTACCGAAAACAGTTATGCGTTCTCGAAAAATCCATGCACAGCAACTAAGTGATATTCAATCACACCCAGCATTTATAGCATTAGGATATGAGCTTGTTAGCTATGCACAGGAAAATACGACAATAATTGAAAACCTTTTAGGTAATGTACTTGTAGCCTCTTCGTTAGAGGGTGCGAGTCAAATAGCGCGTTTATGTGGATTTAAATACCGTGTTGTAACTCTTGAAGGAGATATCGTAAATGCAGGTGGTTCATTGACAGGTGGTGCTTTGAAACAACAAAGCTCACTATTTTCAAGGAAAGCCGAGCTCGATAAACTTGTCGCTACATTAGAGGGGATGGAAGCAACAATCCATTCCGCTGAGCAGACAGTAGCGAAGAAAAAAGAACAAATTGCCGAAATGCGTGATGCATTGGAAGAGTTGAAGCTTCAAGGTGAGTCGATGCGAGAGCAAGAACAGATTCATCGGGCAAAGCTTTTAGAGTTGGATATGATTGTGAAAAGTTTGCAGACGACTGCTACGATTACACAATCGGAGCAATCATCCGTTTCTACAAGAAAGCAATCGTTAAGTGTAGAGCAAAAAATTGCCCAAAAAAGATTAGCAGAATTGAGCGAAGAATTGCAGGAAATACAGCAAACGGTTGATGAGCTCACACTCGCTAAAACTCAAAGTGAAACGCAAAAAGATGTATTACGTGAACAGTTGGCAGTCCAACGATCAGAACTTGCAGTTGCACAAGAACAGTTAACGCAAGTACAGGCATCCATTGCAGGAATTGAGCTAAACTTAACGAAAGCACAGAATACGGTCGAAAAAATTTCCCAGGAAATAGAGTGGATCGAATCTGAAGATGGATTAAACGGACCTTCTGCAGATGAGTTGGAACAAACAATCATTCAATGGGTGACAAAAAAGGAAGCATTAACAGAGATTATTCAAAAAAATCGTTCATCTCGTTCAGTTCTACACGAACAAATTACGGAAAATGAAATTCATTTACAGGAAATTCAGCGTGTACATAAAAGTTATGTTGATGCATTGCGAGCTTTAGAATTAAAGCGCAATCGCACTGAATTTGAAATGAATAATTTACAAGAGCAGCTACTCGAACAGTATGAGCTGGATTTCTTATCTGCTCAGGCCGAAGTAATTGATATAGAGAATGAAGAAGATGTGCGCCGTAAAGTAAAGTTATTAAAACAATCCATTGAAGAGCTTGGTCCAGTCAACCTGTCAGCAATCGAAGAGTATGATCGGGTGCAGGAACGTTATACATTTTTAAGTGAACAGAGAGAAGATCTAGTCTCTGCAAAAGATACGCTACACAAAGCGATTGGTGAGATGGATGAAGAAATGACGGAACGATTTAGCGAAACATTTAGGCAAATTCGTCAGCAATTCGTTATTTCATTTAGGGAGCTATTCGGAGGCGGTACAGCAGATCTAGTATTAGTGGATCCTAGTAACATGCTAGAGACAGGCATTGAAATTATTGCCCAACCACCAGGAAAAAAACTGCAAAGCTTAAGTTTGCTCTCTGGTGGTGAACGTGCATTGACAGCCATTGCTCTATTATTTGCTATTTTAAATACACGACCTGTCCCATTCTGTATTTTGGATGAGGTTGAGGCAGCATTGGACGAATCGAATGTAGCACGGTATAGCGATTATTTACGTAAATATAGTGACCATACACAATTTATCGTCATTACTCACCGTAAAGGTACGATGGAAGGTGCGGATGTTCTATATGGAATTACAATGCAGGAATCAGGTGTGTCGAAGCTTGTTTCGGTAAAACTGGAAGAACAAACGGAATTAGTAATGTAAGGGAGTGTCAATAAATGAGCTTTTTTAAACGACTAAAAGAAAAGCTAACTGGCGGTAATGAGGAACTGGAACAAAAAGTTGACCAACCAGAGCTGGATGAACAGCAACTGGCTGATAACCTCCAACCTAAATTGATTGAAGAAACGGCAATTAAAAACTCCGTGGAACAAGAAGCCGTTGAAGTAGATGTTTCACATGTGGAAGAATCAACACCTCAAGAAGAACCGTCACTGAGCGATAGTGATACAGCGTTAGTAGTTGTTGATGAACAGGCAGAAGAACAAATTAAACCTTCTGCGTGGTCCATCACACAAAAATTCAAAGCCGGTTTGGAAAAGACGCGTAATTCATTTACTTCCAAAGTGAATGATTTAGTAGCCCGTTACCGTAAAGTTGACGAAGATTTCTTTGAAGAACTAGAGGAATTACTGCTACAAGCAGACGTAGGATTTGAAACGGTTATGGATTTAATGGATAAATTGCGCTATGAAGTACAGCGTGAAAATATTAAAGATACAAACGGTATTCAATCCATTATCTCTGAAAAATTGGTGGAAATTTATGAATCTGGTGAAGAAAACTTAACTGACTTAAACATTCAGCAAGATGGCGATTTAACAGTTATTTTGTTCGTTGGTGTTAATGGAGTTGGTAAAACAACGACAATTGGTAAATTAGCACATCGTCTGAAATCTGACGGTAAATCAGTTATGCTTGCTGCAGGTGATACATTCCGTGCAGGCGCAATTGATCAGTTACAAGTGTGGGGCGAACGTGTTGGGGTGGAAGTAATTGCGCAATCTGAAGGTTCTGACCCAGCAGCGGTGATGTATGATGCGATTCGTGCAGCGAAAAAACGCGGTGTCGATATTTTAATTTGTGATACAGCAGGTCGTTTGCAAAATAAAGTCAACTTGATGAACGAACTTCAAAAAGTACACCGTGTCATTTCACGTGAAATTCCAAATGCACCACATGAAGTGCTGTTGGCATTGGATGCAACAACAGGTCAAAATGCGCTTGTACAGGCACAAACTTTCAAAGAAGTAACGAATGTTACAGGTATTGTGTTAACAAAGTTGGATGGTACTGCTAAAGGCGGTATTGTATTGGCTATTCGCAACAAATTGCACATTCCAGTAAAATTCGTTGGCCTTGGTGAAAAAATGGATGACTTGCAGCCATTTGATGCAGAACGTTATGTTTATGGTTTATTTGCTGATGGATTGGAAAAGGAATTAGAAAAAATAGAAGATTAAATATGAACGAGCAACTGTGGAAATTTGTTGCTCGTTTTTTCCGTTAACATTTTCCTTGGACAAGGAGATTACCTTGACAGTAACTGCTCACAAGATTATGATAAGATAGACAAATTATGATTGGAGAGATAAAAATGCTACTTGAAAAAACAACACGCATGAACTTTCTCTTCGACTTTTATCAAGCACTATTAACAGACAAACAGCGCAGCTATATGGAACTTTATTACTTGGACGATCACTCGTTAGGAGAGATCGCCGAAAGTTATAACATTTCACGCCAGGCAGTTTATGATAATATTCGCCGTACTGAGGCGATGCTTGAAGAATATGAAGAAAAATTAAATTTATTCGAAAAGTTTCAACAACGTCAACAAGTATTAAAACAATTGACGAATGCGATACAAGATGAAGCTTCTACAGTAGAATTGAAGCTGGCATTGGTTGAACAATTAAAGGAATCGGATTAGGAGGCGAACGAGTTGGCTTTTGAAGGTTTAGCAGAGCGACTCCAAGGTACGATCCAAAAGATTAAAGGTAAAGGGAAAGTTACGGAACAAGACGTTAAAGAAATGATGCGTGAAGTCCGATTTGCCTTAATCGAAGCGGACGTAAACTTAAAAGTAGTAAAAGAATTCGTTAAAAAGGTTAGTGAGCGTGCGGTCGGCGTCGACGTTATGAAGTCATTAACGCCTGGTCAGCAGGTCATTAAAATTGTACAGGATGAATTGAAGAACTTAATGGGTGGAGAACAAAGCCCTATTAAATTCAGCAACCGTCCCCCAACAATCATTATGATGGTAGGGTTACAAGGTGCCGGTAAAACGACGACTACAGGTAAATTGGCAAATGTATTACGTAAAAAATACAATAAAAAACCACTATTGGTTGCAGCGGATGTATATCGTCCAGCCGCTGTTCAGCAATTACAGACAATTGGGAAGCAGCTTTCTTTACCAGTGTTCTCACTTGGTACAGAAGTCTCCCCAGTTGAAATTGCACGTCAAGCGATTGAACATGCAAAAGAAGAGCATCATGATGTTGTATTAATCGATACTGCAGGTCGTCTCCATATTGATGAAGAGCTGATGCAGGAACTGAAAGACATTCGCGGATTAAAAGAGCCGGACGAAGTATTTTTAGTTGTAGATGCGATGACAGGTCAAGATGCGGTAAATGTTGCGCAAAACTTTAATGAAGCAGTCGGCATTACGGGCGTTGTTTTAACAAAATTAGATGGTGATACACGTGGTGGTGCGGCTTTATCAATCCGTGCCGTTACTGAAAAGCCGATCAAATTTGTTGGTATGGGCGAAAAAATGGATGCATTGGAGCCATTCCATCCAGAACGCATGGCATCACGTATTTTAGGAATGGGTGACGTATTATCACTCATTGAAAAAGCTCAGGCGAACGTTGATATGGAAAAAGCGAAAGAACTTGAAGAAAAGTTTATGACGCAATCTTTCACGTTTGATGACTTTATTGAGCAGCTTCAAGCCGTGAAAAAAATGGGACCGCTGGATGAATTACTAAAAATGATTCCAGGTGCAAACAAAATGAAGGGCTTAGATAATGTCAAGGTTGATGAAAAGCAAATGGGGCGCATTGAAGCGATTATTTATTCGATGACACCAAAAGAAAAGACAAACCCTGAAATTATTTCGGCGAGCCGCAAAAAACGTATTGCAACTGGTTCAGGCACGACAATACAAGAAGTAAACCGCTTATTGAAACAGTTTGAAGATATGAAAAAAATGATGAAACAAATGACAGGTATGACGCAGGGTAAAGGTAAGAAAAAGATGAAAATGCCTGGTTTAGATTCGTTATTTAAATAAAAAAATAGGGTGTTAAGAAAAAACACTTTACAAACCACTAAGACATTGATAATATAATATCTTGTGTGAAACTTATTCGGAGGTGCTATATAAAATGGCAGTTAAAATTCGCTTAAAACGTATGGGAGCTAAAAAATCTCCTTTCTATCGTATCGTAGTTGCAGACGCTCGTTCACCACGTGACGGCCGTCAAATCGAAACAGTAGGTACTTACAACCCACTTACAGTTCCAGCTACAGTACAAATCGATGAAGAGAAAGCTCTTAAATGGTTAGCTGATGGTGCAAAACCATCTGATACTGTACGTAACCTGTTCTCAGAACAAGGTATCATGGAGAAATTCCATAACGCTAAATACAGCAAATAATTCAATGATTAATTCGGAGGTGGCATTATGCAGCAGCTGATTGAAGCAATTGTTAAACCATTGGTCGATTATCCTGAAGACGTTCGTATTGAGACGGACGAAACTTCAAATCGAGTTGTTTATAAGCTTTTTGTTCATCCAGAGGATCGAGGGAAAGTGATAGGCAAGCAAGGACGTGTTGCGAAGGCAATTCGTACGATTGTGTACTCAGCAGCGGGCGGCCACCAGAAGAAAAAGACATATGTCGATATATTGGATTAATAAAAGAAGGGTGGCATTTTGCTGGCCCTTCTTTTTTTTGTTATGATAATTCAATCAGCGATATTTTATTGAATGATTACAACTAGTTGATTGGAATGGAGGTGGCGACTCCAGCGGGAAGAGCGAAATTTATTTTGCGACGAAAGCATAGCGTCAGGAGCACCGTCGCCTGAGATACAGGCTCAGGCCGTGCCCGCGGAAAGCGTCCACCGAAATGGAAATCAACGGGATATTAGAGGTGGAATATACATGGAATGGTTTAATGTAGGACGTATTGTAAATACACATGGAGTTCGTGGAGAACTTCGGATTTTATCGACAACAGATTTTGAAGAAGAGCGTTTTGCTGTAGGTTCTAAATTAGCGGCATTTAAAAAGGATGATAAAAAGCCGACTTGGGTAACAATCGCTTCATCCCGTCGCCATAAAAACTTTATTTTAGTAACATTTGAAGGAATGGAAAACATTAACCTAGTGGAGCCTTTTAAGGAAGGTCTACTGAAAATAACGATGGATCAGCTGGAAGAAGACGAGCTGGATGAAAACGAATACTATCACTTTGAAATTAAAGATTGTGAAGTGTTTTCAGAAGAAGGCGAATTAATTGGAGTTGTAACCGACATTCTGGAAACCGGCGCCAATGATGTATGGGAAGTTAAAGCATCAGGCGGTAAAAAGCATTACATTCCTTATATTGAGGATATCGTAAAAGAAATCGATGTCGAAGAGAAGAAAATTATTATTCATGTAATGGAAGGTCTATTAGAATGAAGATTCATGTATTGAGTTTATTTCCTGACATGTTTTCAGGTGTCTTTGGTGCATCGATATTAAAAAAGGCTCAGGAAAAAGGTGCGGTGGAGTTAGCAGTAACAGATATTCGGGACTATAGTGAAAATAAGCATAAGCAGGTTGATGACTACCCGTATGGTGGTGGTGCAGGAATGGTATTAAAGCCAGAGCCAATGTTTAATGCTGTTGAGGCTATTACGGAAGGTCGCAAGCCACGCGTTATTTTAATGTGCCCACAAGGTGAGCGCTTCACCCAGAAAAAGGCAGAGGAATTAGCGAAGGAAGAAGATTTAGTATTCTTATGTGGTCATTATGAAGGATATGATGAGCGTATTCGTCAATATCTTGTAACTGATGAAATTTCCATTGGTGACTTTGTGTTAACAGGAGGAGAGCTTCCAGCCATGACGGTAATCGACGCGGTTGTCCGCTTATTGCCGGGGGTACTTGGGCAGGAAGATTCGCATATCCAAGATTCATTTTCCACAGGGCTACTAGAGCATCCACATTATACACGACCGGCTGATTTTAGAGGCATGAAGGTACCGAATATACTGTTGTCAGGTAATCACGCGAAAATCGACGCCTGGCGTGAGGAGCAATCATTTGTCCGTACATTGGAACGCAGACCCGATTTATTCGATGCATTAGAATTGACGGATAAACAATTGAAATTGCTTGAAAAGATTAAGAGTGAAATGTAAAGCAAAACTACTTGCAAGCTTGTAAATTTTATGATAAGATTCATTTTGTGCTTCTATGTAGGCACTGAATTACGGTGTTCCGCTGTGGCTGAGATTAGCGTGCAAGAGCATCTGTCCAAGGAGAGAAAACAATGTCAAACATTATTACAGAGATCACTAAAGATCAATTACGTTCAGACTTACCGTCATTCAAACCAGGTGACACAGTTAAGGTACACGTTAAAATCGTTGAGGGTACTCGTGAGCGTATCCAATTATTCGAAGGTGTAGTTATTAAACGTCGTGGTGGCGGAATTAGCGAAACTTTCACAGTACGTAAAATTTCTTACGGCGTTGGTGTAGAGCGTACTTTCCCAGTACACACTCCAAAAATCGCTAATTTAGAAGTAGTTCGTAAAGGTAAAGTACGTCGTGCTAAACTTTACTACCTACGTAACCTACGTGGTAAAGCTGCTCGTATTAAAGAAATTCGATAAGAACTATTTAGAAGGGGCTTGTATCTACAAGTCCCTTTCTTTCTTTCTTTCTTTCTTTCTTTCTTTCTTTCTTTCTCAAATAAATTGTATTAAATATACGTTTATATACATAAAGCTTATTAGTTGGATAAATAAATACAGGTTAGATTTTTGCTTGAAATACATATTTCGTATACAATAAATGTGATGAGCAAGGGGGATAGCTACGTGGAAAAAACTGAAAAAGAAAAAAATGAGCTGTGGGAATGGACGAAAGCTCTACTTATTGCGTTTGCAATTGCCGCATTTATTCGCTACTTTTTATTTACACCGATTGTAGTAGATGGGGACTCAATGATGCCAACCCTTGAGAATGGTGATCGGATGATTGTTAACAAATTTAGCTATAAAATCGGCGAGCCTAGTCGCTTTGACATCGTCGTATTCCACGCACCTGAACAAAAAGATTATATAAAACGCGTCATTGGCGTTCCAGGAGACTTTGTGGAATATAAAGATGACCAACTATACATTAATGGTGAAGCGATTGATGAACCATATTTAGATGCATATAAAGCACAAATTAGCGAAGGCAACTTAACAGGTGACTTCTCCCTAAAAGATATTGATCCATCATTAGATGTAATTCCAGAAGGTTATGTATTCGTAATGGGCGATAATCGCCGCTTCAGTAAAGATAGTCGTCATATCGGTATTGTCGAGCAAAAGGAAATTATCGGTAATACGAGTATTATTTTCTGGCCATTAAGCGAAATTGAAATCGTAAAATAATATTTATCGTTCTAAATTATAAATATTGTCTAAAATGAGGGGGATAGTCTAAACTCCTCATTTTTTTGTTTAAGAAATTATCATTATCACAAATGTGAATAACTAAGCAATGGGTTTCTAAGTTTTAAAAAAAAGCAGGAAGTCTGGGCTGAACGAGTAACACAATTGTAAATGAATAGAGATATGAACTATTTTCAGGAGGTATTAATATGACAATTCAATGGTTTCCCGGACATATGGCAAAGGCGCGTCGTCAAGTATCGGAAAGTTTAAAGCTAGTAGATATCATTTTTGAACTGGTGGATGCACGTTTGCCTTTATCATCACGTAATCCAATGATTGATGAGGTAATCCATCAAAAACCACGTCTACTTGTTTTAAATAAACAAGATATGGCAGATGAGCATGAAACACGTCGCTGGATTCAATATTTCGCTGACAGAGGATTTAAGGCAGTGGCAATCAACTCATTGGAAGGTAAAGGCTTACAGGCAGTCACAAAAGCTGCACAGGAGATCCTAGCTGACAAATGGGACCGTATGAGATCAAAAGGTATGAAGCCTCGTGCAATTCGGGCAATGATTGTAGGGATTCCGAATGTAGGGAAATCAACATTGATTAACCGTTTGGCAAAGAAAAACTTAGCGAAGACGGGAAATACACCAGGGATCACGAAAGCACAGCAATGGATTAAAGTCGGTAAAGAGATCGAACTTCTGGATACACCAGGTATTTTATGGCCGAAGTTTGAGGATCAGGAAGTCGGCTACAAGCTTGCTCTGACAGGTGCCATTAAAGATACAATTACTAATATGGAAGACTTGGCTGTATACGGCTTAAACTTTTTAGCATTACATTACCCAAATCGAATGGAAGAACGTTATAAAATTTCCTCTGTGTCTGAAGAATTAGTTGAAACATTTGATGCCATTGGAAAATTACGTCGTGTATTTGGACAAGGTGGGGAAATTGATTACGATCAAGTAGCAGTATTGATTGTACGTGATATTCGTGATCAGCATCTTGGAAAGCTCACATTCGACTTTGTGTCTGAGCAAGTTGAAAAAGAGCAATTAGCGGAAGCGATTGAAATAGAAAATGAAGAACGTCGACAAAAAACAGCAGCACTTCGTCGCCAACAAAAACAAGAAACTGAGCAATAAAATTAGGAGCAAAGCCTTTTTCATTATTTGAAAAAGGTTTTTTCTTTTATAATAAAAAAGAATAGACGATATAACAGTTAGATCCAAAGTTAAGTTGATTGGAATTAAGGGTAGGATCAAAAGTTATACCCGTAATAGAAATCAACTCTATATAATTAGTTACTATGAACATAAAAGATTAGAGGAATATAAATGAAAACAATCAAAGAGATAACAGAAGCATTAAAGGCATCTACACAAATTGAGCCGTGGATGGATCAGATTGCACAAGATGAACGTGCAGGTGTAATGAAAGTATGGACGCAATTTCAAAAACGTTTAGAAAAAGTAGAGGTACTGCAAAAAGCGCATGACGAGAAACTACAATTTGATGCAGGGTATCTGCCATATGAAGACGCTTATATAGCAGGTACTGATGAAGCGGGACGAGGTCCATTAGCGGGACCTGTAGTAACAGCGGCAGTTATTTTACCAAATTACTGTCAGGAATTGTTAGGTGTAAATGATTCAAAGTTATTGTCTAAGGAGAAGCGCAAAGAGTATGCGGAGCGAATAAAAAAACATGCACTTTACTATGCCGTTCATTTTCAAAGTGTAGAAGAAATTGACCGCTTGAATATTTATGAGGCGACACGGCAATCGATGTTAAAAAGTATAGAAGCACTTGAGGCAACGCCACATTTTATTTTAGCGGATGCAATGACGTTATCGGTAACGATTCCCCAAGCGTCAATAATAAAAGGTGATGCACGTAGTTTAGCGATTGCAGCAGCGTCCATTTTAGCTAAGACAGCACGTGATGAGTATATGGAAAACTTGGATTTACAACACCCACAATACGGATTTGCACAACATGCCGGCTATGGTACAAAGCAGCATTTAGAAGCACTCCAGCAGCATGGACCAACAGCTCATCACCGAAAAACATTTGAACCGATAAAATCGATGCTTCAAAGAAGGGAGTAATGGCATGAACTTCGCATCTTCAAATTCCATCCAAACAAATATGACACAACAAACGACAGCAAATCAGCCATTATCATTGAAACAAGACCAAATATTTCACGGGACAATTAAGCAGCTATATCCAAATCAAATGGCGGAAGTTCAAGTAGGAAATCAAAAGCTTATGGCTAAGCTTGAAGTGCCTTTAAAGTTAGGGGACGCACATTTCTTTCAAGTAACCGCAACGAATCCACAAACAGAGCTGAAAGTTGTAACAGGTCCCATGTCCCAATCTATGACAGCGGGACAGCAGTTGTCCCAATTATTAGAAACGATGAATTTACCCAAATCGAATGAAATGCAACAAGTACTCTCACATTTTATGAAGAATCAGATCCCACTTGCAAAAGAACAGTTGCTAGCTGCAGAAAGTTGGATGAAAGCCTTGCCTCCCGGAGTAGATAAAAATAATGCTCTACAAGCATTGCAGCGAATGGTTGAGTTAAAGATGCCATTTACGAATACAGTGTTCCAAGCGTTAACACAAGGAATAAAAACTGATGGATTATCTACCAATTTGGCAAATTTGGCTCAACTGTTGGCAAATCAACCAGGCGGAAATGAAACGATTAAATTAAATTTACGCCAACAAATCGAGCTGCTGGCAAAGCCGTTGAACAATGAAACAGGTGGCATACTACTTGCACGGGCAACACAAACACTAGTGGATAATGGTGCGCCCATTGCTTCCAAGCTTCAAGCACTGACAATCTTAAAGGAAGCGGGAATTTTACCGCAAAATGCAACTATACACAATTGGCAAAATATTAATCAACAGGCAAACCAACAAGCCATTAATCAATCTCCTGCATCACCGTTACTAAAGGAAGCAGGGCAAATGCTGCGACAGTTGACGCAAACTGCCCCCGAGCATATAAAGCCGATGATGGATCAAGTAAAGGCTTGGATTAATAACGAAAATCTGTTGTCCCAAACACAAAAGCAGCAATTACAGCAGTTATTGACACGTTTTGAACAGATACCTGCGTCAAAACAGGGAATAGAAGCATTGACAAACCAAATACAGCAACACTTGACAAGTGGATACAGTGAAAGTATAACGTCAAAGTTATTTATACAAAATGACCAAGGAATTTCCGCAAAGGACCAGCTTCTTTCATTGATTAAGCCGGATTCTAATCTCCCGCTCGCTGATCAGCTTTTGCGAAATTTAGTGAAAGTTACGGCTGATAGTCCACAGCCAGTCATGCAAAGCACTCTTACTCAAGCTGAGGCACAAGTACAATCAGCTGTAGACAGCCGTGCAATGGAACAAGCAATAAAAACAGTTTTAAAAGGGCTGGGAGTTAGCTATGAGGCAACGCTTGCAAACAAGGCTGGTGATATACAAGTGATTGCACAGCAGCTTAAGCCGCAGCTATTAGCACTTCTTCAAGATGTTCAGACCCCCACTGTCTTAAAGGACACGGCTGAGATGGTAATGGCCAGACTGAATGGCATGCAGCTGTCTTCAGGAGAAAACGGGCATCAGCATCAGCTTGTAATGCAACTGCCATTGGACTTTTTCGGAAAGAAAATGGATGCAACACTTCAATGGAATGGCCGTATGAAGGAAGATGGTAAAATTGATGCCAATTTTGCGCGGATTATGTTTTATTTAAATATGGAATCGTTGCAACAAACCGTCATTGACATGCAAGTACAAAATCGGGTAGTAACGATTAATGTATATAATGATATTCCAAATCTGAATTCATTAGCTGAATCATTAAAAGCTACACTAAAGACGGGTTTACTTGACAAGGAATATACATTATCCGGTTTATTCATCAAACCTTTTGGAAATCAGGAAATAAAAACAACTGGCTCAAAGCTTTCAAAACAATCGGAAGAACAACAACAAGGTGGTGTGGATATTCGGGTATGAACGAAAAAAAATATGTGCGAAAAGAAGCAATTGCTCTATCATATGACTCTCAGAAAAGTAGTGGACCTACAGTTATCGCAAAAGGGAAAGGTAAAATTGCAGACAACATACTAGAGCAAGCCACCATGCATGATGTACCTATATATGAAGATCCAAACTTAGTAGAACTGCTCGGCCAATTGGATTTAAATACGTCCATACCAGAGGAACTGTACCAGGCTGTTGCTGAAGTATTTGCCTTTATTTATCACTTAGATGACAAGCACAAGCTAACCTTAAACAGCAAGAGAATAACGTGAAGTTTATCTTTTTAGGAGGATATATCTTTCGGGAAATCAGAAAATATATTTAGAGAGAATTTTTTGACATAAAATAAAGTAAAAATTGCTTGTGTGACAAATATAGACATTGTCTGAATTATTGTATAAAATAGATTATGTTAGTAGAATAATTTCCAAATGTCCGATGGGAGGATGTATCATGAATATCCATGAGTATCAAGGGAAAGAAATATTAAGGCAGTACGGCGTTGCGGTTCCAAAAGGGAGTGTCGCGTTTTCACCAGACGAAGCAGTAAAGGCTGCGAAAGAACTAGGTTCAAATGTAACAGTTGTAAAAGCACAAATCCATGCAGGTGGGCGCGGTAAAGCAGGGGGCGTAAAAATCGCAAAAAACTTAGATGAAGTTCGCTCTTACGCAAAGGAACTGCTAGGCAAAATTTTAGTGACACACCAAACAGGTCCAGACGGTAAAGAAGTAAAACGTCTTTATATAGAGGAAGGTTCGGACATTAAAAAAGAGTACTATTTAAGTTTAGTATTAGACCGTGCAACTTCTAGAGTAGTAATGATGGGTTCTGAAGAAGGCGGTATGGATATTGAGGAAGTAGCAGAATCAAATCCTGAAAAAATCTTCAAGGAAATCATTGATCCAGTGACAGGCTTAAATGCCTTCCAAGCGCGACGCATGGCGTTCAATATGAATATTCCGGCTAAATTAGTCAACAAAGCAGTAGGGTTGATGCTGGGCATTTATAAAGCATTTATCGATAAGGATGCATCGACAGTGGAAATTAACCCACTTGTAGTTACTGGGGATGATCAAGTAGTGGCGCTTGATGCAAAATTCAATTTTGATGCGAATTCACTCTATCGTCATAAAGATATTGTTGAATTACGTGACTTTGATGAAGAAGATGCAAAGGAAATTGAAGCATCTAAATATGACTTAAGCTATATTTCTTTAGATGGCAACATTGGCTGTATGGTAAATGGTGCAGGTCTTGCAATGGCAACGATGGATACGATTAGCTACTACGGCGGTTCACCCGCAAACTTCCTTGATGTTGGGGGCGGTGCAACAGCTGAAAAAGTAACAGAAGCATTTAAAATTATTTTATCAGACAAAAATGTAAAAGGTATTTTTGTCAACATTTTCGGTGGAATTATGAAGTGCGACATCATTGCAGAAGGTGTTATTACAGCTGCAAAAGAAGTAGGCTTAAAAGTTCCGTTAGTTGTGCGTTTAGAAGGAACGAACGTAGAACTTGGTAAAAAATTATTAAATGAATCCGGTTTAAATATTGTAGCCGCTGACTCTATGGCTGATGGCGCACAAAAAATCGTGGAATTAGTTGAATCTGAAGGCGGGGTTAAGTCATGAGCGTATTCATTAACAAAGACACAAAAGTAATCGTACAAGGGATTACAGGAGAAACAGCCCTTTTCCATACGAAACAAATGTTGGAATACGGAACAAAAATCGTTGCTGGGGTAACACCAGGTAAAGGCGGTCTTGAAATTGAGGGTGTTCCTGTATTCAATACTGTCCAGGAAGCTGTGGATGCTACTGGTGCAAACGTATCGGTAATTTATGTTCCGGCACCATTTGCAGCAGATGCAATTATTGAAGCGGTGGATGCTGGTTTGGATATGACTATTTGTATAACAGAGCATATTCCTGTCCTTGATATGGTAAAAGTTAAGCGTTATATGGAAGGCAAAAAAACGCGCTTAGTTGGACCAAACTGCCCTGGTGTTATTACTGCAGAAGAATGCAAGATTGGTATTATGCCAGGTTATATTCATACAAAAGGTCATGTTGGTGTTGTATCTAGATCTGGAACATTAACATATGAAGCAGTACATCAATTATCTCAAGCAGGTATTGGTCAAACAACAGCAGTAGGAATCGGTGGAGACCCAGTAAATGGTACAAATTTCATCGATTGTCTTAAAGCGTTCAATGAAGACCCTGAAACATATGCAGTAGTAATGATTGGGGAAATAGGCGGTACTGCGGAGGAAGAAGCTGCAGAATGGATTCAGGCTAACATGACGAAACCAGTAGTAGGCTTTATCGGCGGTCAAACAGCTCCTCCAGGTAAACGTATGGGTCACGCAGGTGCCATCATTTCCGGAGGTAAAGGAACAGCTGCTGAGAAAATTAAAGCAATGAATGCAGCGGGAATTGAAGTTGCCCCAACACCTTCCGTTATTGGTGAAACATTAATTAAAGTAATTAAAGAAAAAGGTCTATACGAAGTTTGTAAAACACATTAATATTAAAGATGTAGCGGACGCCTCGCTACATCTTTTTCGTATGTCTACCTCACTATTTTTAAAAGCGGTCATTTTAATTTCTTCTATTATAAAAGGAGTGTTGAAATGATGAATCTATTGAATGAACAACTATTAAAACTACACTATATCCTTCCTCTAACATGGCAAAAATTCCAAAATTTGATGACTATTTTAGATGATTTCGACAAAATATTACATTTTTCACCAAAAAATTTAGCAATACATTTAAATATTAAAGAAGAAAAAGCAATACAGCTTATTCGACATTACAAAGAACTATTGTCAAAATCGATGACGAAATATTATGAACAAGAAAATATTCACGCCATTCCCTATACAAGCCAATTTTATCCGCAACGCTTGAAACAACTATACGATGCACCAGCAGTTCTTTATGCAAAAGGGGATATACAATTATTAAATAAGTCAAAAATAATTGCGATCATTGGTTCCAGAGGTGCAACAAACTATAGTGAGGAAGTATTGAAAATGCTGATTCCTCCACTAATCGATGAACAATTTATCGTAGTCAGCGGTCTTGCTAAAGGAGCAGACCGACTTGCACATGAGGCAACAATTGGTTATGGTGGAAAGACAATTGGTGTATTAGGGCATGGGTTCTTCCATAATTATCCGAAAGAAAATATAGTACTAAGCAAGTATATGGCAAGCCAACATTTATTAGTAACAGAATACCCTCCCTATGTAGGAGTGCAGAAATGGCATTTTCCTGCACGTAACCGGATTATCAGCGGTCTAAGTGAAGCACTTATTGTCACAGAAGCAGCGCTTAAAAGCGGTACATTAATTACTACAGAGCTTGCACTTGAACAAGGAAAAGAAGTGTTTGCGGTGCCTGGGAATATATTCAGTGAGCAGTCGCGCGGGACAAATAAATTAATAAAAGAAGGGGCAATTCCGGTATGGAATGGCTTTCAAATCCTTCAGGAATTACAAATGTTTTCAAAATACCGTTGAAAAAAAGTTGCATTATTAGCCAATCTGTTATACATTTTGCAACAGGAAAGCTTTGAAAAACATTGACAAATTCATTTGATTGAATTTAAGAAAATAACAATACCTCTATAAGGAGGAAAACAGATGGCAGATTATTTAGTAATTGTAGAATCACCTGCAAAGGCAAAAACAATTGAACGATACTTAGGGAAAAAATATAAAGTAAAAGCGTCAATTGGACATGTTCGTGATTTACCACGCAGTCAAATGGGAATTGATACCGAAAATAATTATGAACCAAAATATATTACGATTCGAGGTAAAGGTCCGGTACTCCAGGATCTGAAATCAGCAGCAAAAAAGGTAAAAAAGATTTATCTCGCAGCCGATCCAGATCGTGAAGGGGAAGCAATTGCCTGGCATTTAGCCACTGCATTGAATGTAGATATTCATTCCGATTGCCGTGTCGTATTTAATGAAATCACGAAAGAAGCCATATTAGAAAGCTTCAAACACCCACGTCCGATTAATATGGATCTAGTTGATGCACAGCAAGCGCGTCGTATTCTAGATCGTCTAGTAGGTTATAATATTAGCCCGATTCTATGGAAAAAAGTGAAAAAAGGATTATCGGCAGGCCGTGTGCAATCGGTTTCATTGCGTTTAATTATCGATCGGGAAAATGAAATTAAAAGCTTTATACCAGAAGAATATTGGTCAATTGATGCTAGTTTCGAGAAAAGTAAAAAGCAATTTGATGCTTTCTACTACGGAGACGGTAAAGAAAAAATTAAGCTAACAAATGAAGCACAGGTGAAGGATGTTTTAAAACGTGTAAAAGGCTCTGACTTCGAAGTTATGAATGTTGTAAAGAAAGAACGTAAGCGCAATGCATCACCAGCCTTCACAACATCGTCACTGCAACAAGAAGCCGCGCGTAAATTAAACTTCCGTGCGAAAAAAACAATGATGCTTGCCCAACAACTTTATGAAGGGATAGAGCTAAGCAAAAAAGAAGGGGCAGTCGGATTAATTACGTATATGCGTACAGACTCTACACGAATTTCCGATACTGCCAAGTCGGAAGCAATGTCGTATATCGAAACAAAATACGGCAAAGATTTCATCGCTTTAGAGCAAAAGCAAGTGAAATCAAAGGCGAATGCACAAGATGCCCATGAAGCGATTCGACCAACGAGTGCGATGCGAACGCCAGAAGAATTAAAAACGATTTTAGGCCGTGACCAGCTTCGTCTGTACCGTTTAATTTGGGAACGTTTTATTGCTAGTCAAATGGCGCCAGCTGTCCTAGATACGGTAACAGTGGACCTTCAGAATAACGATGTATTATTCCGCGCAAATGGTTCTCAAGTAAAGTTTGCGGGGTTCATGAAACTTTATATTGAAGGAACAGATGATCAAGCAGAAGAAACGAATAAACTTCTGCCTGAAATGAATATTGGCGATAAAGTAAAGTCACTTGAAATCGAGCCGAAGCAACATTTCACACAACCACCACCGCGCTATTCGGAGGCACGTCTTGTGAAATCGTTAGAAGAGCTGGGTATAGGTCGACCATCAACATATGCGCCGACATTGGATACAATTCAAAAACGTGGTTATGTTCAACTGGATGCAAAACGTTTCGTACCTACGGAGCTTGGAGAAATTGTCCATCAGGCAACACTGGAGTTTTTCCCGGAAATCATTAACATAGAATTTACTGCACAAATGGAACAGAACCTGGATGAAATCGAAGAAGGCATTACACAATGGGTAAATGTAATCGATGAATTCTATAAAGATTTTGAACCACGTGTTAAACACGCAGATGAAGTGATGGAAAAAATCGAGATAAAAGATGAGCCGGCAGGGGAAGACTGTGAAAAGTGCGGCAATCCAATGGTATTTAAACTTGGACGTTACGGGAAATTTATGGCTTGTTCAAACTTCCCTGATTGCCGTAACACAAAAGCGATAGTCAAACCAATCGATGTAAAATGTCCAACATGCGACGATGGTGAAATTGTTGAGCGTAAATCCAAAACGAAGCGTATTTTCTACGGGTGCAATCGCTATCCGGAGTGCGACTTTGTATCATGGGATAAGCCGATTAGTAGACCTTGTCCGAAATGTAGTTCATTATTAGTAGAGAAGAAATTGAAAAAAGGTGTTCAAATTCAATGTACAAACAGTGAATGTGATTATGAAGAAACACCGTCACAATAAAATGAAGAGGTAACAAAAATGACACAACAAATAGTAAATGTAATTGGAGCAGGTTTAGCTGGTTCAGAAGCAGCTTGGCAAATTGCGAAGCGCGGTGTGAACGTACGTTTATATGAAATGCGCCCAGTAAAGCAAACACCTGCACATCACACAGATAAATTCGCTGAGCTTGTATGCTCAAACTCTTTACGTGCAAATGGCTTAACAAACGCTGTTGGTGTAATCAAAGAGGAAATGCGTAAATTGGATTCTGTTATTATAGCAGCAGCGGACAATAGTTCAGTACCTGCCGGTGGTGCCTTGGCTGTAGACCGACATGAGTTTGCGGGACATGTAACAGATAAAGTTAAAAATCATCCGCTAATTGAGGTTATCAATGAAGAAGTAACTGAAATTCCTGAAGGGATTACTGTTATTGCGACAGGACCATTAACTTCCGAAGCGTTAGCGAAGGAGATTCAAGGTCTTACTGGGGAAGAATATTTATACTTCTATGATGCAGCGGCACCTATCATCGAAAAAGATTCAATCAACATGGACAAAGTATACTTGAAATCACGCTATGACAAAGGTGAAGCAGCATATTTGAACTGTCCAATGACGAAAGAAGAGTTCAATGCATTCCGTGAAGCATTAATTACTGCAGAATGTGCACCACTAAAGGAATTCGAAAAAGAAAAGTATTTCGAAGGCTGTATGCCAATTGAAGTGATGGCTGCCCGTGGTGAAAAAACGATGACATTCGGTCCGATGAAGCCAGTAGGTTTAGAAGATCCTAAAACAAATAAACGCCCATATGCCGTTGTTCAATTGCGTCAAGATGATGCTGCAGGAACACTTTATAATTTGGTAGGTTTCCAAACACACCTAAAATGGCCGGAACAAAAGCGTGTATTCTCCATGATTCCGGGTTTAGAGAATTTAGAAATTGTAAGATACGGGGTAATGCACCGTAATACATTTATCAACTCACCAAAGGTATTAACGCAAACTTATCAATTAAAGGCTCGTCCAAATCTATTCTTTGCTGGTCAAATGACAGGTGTGGAAGGCTATGTAGAATCTGCAGGCAGTGGGTTAATTGCAGGAATCAACGCAGCTCGCATGGCGCTAGGTCAAGAGTTGCTGTACTTCCCGCACGAAACAGCTTTAGGTGCGATGGCTCGTTACATTACACATACAGATGCGAAAAACTTCCAACCAATGAACGTAAACTTCGGCATTTTCCCGGAGCTTGGCGAACGTATTAAATCAAAGCCGGAGCGAGCAGAACGCCATGCAAACCGCGCATTAGAATCAATTCAGAATTTTATTAATACTCAAGTAGTTTAATTGCGAAAAGCCCTTAAAGACTGATATACTTTAGGGGCTTTTACATTTATGCTATAAAATTCAGTGAAATATTGGGTAAACTAGAAAAATATTGTGATAATTATTGGAATTGCCGAATAAATACAAGAAAAGTGAATAATTCTAGCATATTTTACTTGAAAAGTTATCATGATAGGTATAGTGTCAATATGTATGTTTTTTTAGGAAATATTAAGTGTCCATACACATCATTTCTCTTTTGGAATAACTGGGGGTATACAGGATGGATGTAACATTGCAAAATCATTTAGAACAATTTATTCGCTACGTACAGTTGGAAAAGAACTTTTCTCTACATACTGTACGAGAATATCAATCTGATTTACATGAGTTCTTTGCATTTTTACATTCTGAAGGTGTACAAAAAATTACAGAAGTTGAATATATCCATGCACGTTTGTATGTAACAAAGCTTTATGATGAACAAAAAGCAAGAACTTCCATCTCAAGGAAAATCTCATCTATCCGTTCTTTTTTCCGGTTTTTAAATCGAGAACTGAATATTGATGATGCTCCGTTTCGTTCACTTTATCATCCGAAAAAGGAAGAGCGATTACCGAGCTTTTTTTATGAGGAAGAATTAAAACAACTATTCGAAAAAAATGAAGGCAATGAGCCTATCCAAATTCGTAATATCGCATTGTTGGAGATTCTATATGCTACCGGCATGCGTGTAAGTGAATGTGTAAGTTTAGAGCTTGCAGACATCGATTTTCATTACAGTATCGTCCGTGTCATGGGAAAAGGCCGTAAAGAGCGAATTATTCCCTTTGGACAGTATGCACATGAGGCACTTACTCGTTATATAGAGCAGGTCCGTCCATCTTTAATGAAAAAAGAAAACCATCAAAAAGTCTTTGTCAATATGCGAGGTGGCGAACTTACTACCCGTGGTGTGCGTTATATATTAAGTGAAATGATCGATAATGCAAGTATGCACACTAAAATTTATCCACATATGCTGCGCCACACATTTGCTACGCATTTATTAAATAATGGAGCGGATATGCGTACAGTTCAGGAATTACTTGGACACGCGAATTTATCTTCAACTCAGATTTATACTCATGTAACGAAAGAAGCTTTAAGAAAGACATATATGAATAGTCATCCGAGAGCATAAAGTTAAGGGGGAATGAAATATGGGTCAAATTCATGCGACAACGATATTCGCCATTCATCATAAAGGTGAATGTGCAATGGCAGGGGATGGTCAAGTTACATTAGGGAATGCAGTTGTAATGAAGCATACGGCACGTAAGGTCAGACGTCTGTTTAATGGGAAAGTTTTAGCGGGATTCGCAGGTTCTGTCGCAGATGCTTTTACATTATTTGAAATGTTTGAGGCGAAGCTCAATGAGTATAATGGGAATCTACAAAGGGCTTCAGTCGAAGTAGCAAAGCAATGGCGTGGAGATAAAATGCTACGACAGCTTGAAGCGATGCTGCTCGTCATGGACGAATCAACATTGCTGCTTGTATCAGGTACAGGTGAAGTTATTGAGCCGGATGATGGGATTTTAGCGATCGGCTCCGGAGGTAATTATGCTTTATCGGCTGGTCGAGCATTGAAGAAACATGCTGGAGATCATTTATCGGCAAAGGAAATCGCAGAAGCTGCATTAACGACTGCTGCGGATATTTGTGTGTTTACAAACCATAATATAATCTTGGAGGTATTATAATGACTTCGATCAATTTAACACCAAGACAAATTACGGAACATTTGAATCGACATATTGTTGGTCAGGAAACAGCCAAGCGCGCTGTGGCGATTGCATTACGCAACCGTTACCGCCGTTCATTGCTAAGTGAAGAATTAAAAACTGAAGTAATACCGAAAAATATATTAATGATTGGACCTACTGGTGTAGGGAAGACAGAAATTGCGCGTAGAATTGCTAAACTAACAAATGCCCCATTTATTAAAGTGGAAGCAACAAAGTTTACGGAAGTTGGATATGTAGGTCGTGATGTTGAATCAATGGTGCGTGACCTAGTAGAAGCGTCTCGGCGCCTTGTGAAAGACGAAATGGTTGAAGCAGTAAAGGAACAGGCTGAGCGCAATGCAAATGAAGTGCTAATAAAATTATTAGTCCCTTCAAAAGTAAAAGAAAAGCTGACGCAAAATCCATTTGAAATGCTCTTTGGACAAAAAGACACAGCACAAGAAGATGCTGCTCAACAAGAAGAGCCTGAGATTCGTACTAGACGTGCGCAAATTGCTCAGGATTTAAAAGACGGAAAATTAGAAGAACAGTGGGTAACGATAGAAGTGACGGAAAGTGCACCATCACTTTTTGATGCGATGCCCGGAATGAATATCGATAATGCGAATGGTATGCAGGATATGCTGTCTAATTTAATGCCGAAAAAAACAAAAAAACGTAAAGTCCAAGTAAAGGATGCACGCCGCATTTTAGTTCAGGAAGAAGCCAATAAACTAATCGATACAGATGCTTTATCCAGTGAAGCAATTAACCGTGCAGAGCAGTCCGGTATTATTTTTATTGACGAAATTGACAAAATTGCGAGTAAAGGTTCTTCATCTGCCGAAGTATCCCGTGAAGGGGTGCAACGTGATATATTACCGATTGTAGAGGGGTCAACTGTAACAACGAAATATGGAACTGTAAAAACCGATTACATGCTTTTTATAGCAGCAGGTGCGTTCCATATATCTAAGCCGAGCGATTTAATCCCAGAATTGCAAGGGCGATTCCCAATTCGTGTAGAACTTGAAAAATTAACGAAGGACGATTTTGTACGTATATTACAGGAGCCTGATCAATCGTTAATTTTACAATATAAAGCATTACTTGAAACGGAAGGCGTTACACTTGAATTTACAAAAGAAGCAATTGAACGTATTGCAGAAATTGCTACTGAAGTAAATCAGGAAACGGATAATATTGGTGCGCGTCGACTTCACACAATTTTAGAACGATTACTTGAAGAACTTTCTTATGAGGCTTCTGAAATTGCACCAGCACATATCGACATTACCCCGAACTATGTCGATCAAAAATTGTCGAATATAGTAAAAAACAAAGATTTATCACAATTTATTCTTTAATTATAAGTTGAATTAGTATCTTTAAATTGTAAAAACCTTTAGAATATTAAGTGAATTAAACAAGTCCTGTAGGAGGAAAATAGAAATGAATTTATTAACAAAAACACGAAAAATCAATTCGATGTTACAAGCATCTGCTGGGAAACCGGTTAACTTTAAAGAAATGGCAAATACTTTAGGTGATATAATCGAAAGTAACGTATTTATCGTAAGCCGTAAAGGGAAGTTACTTGGTATTTCCATTCACCAGCAAATCGAAAATGAGCGTATGAAAAAAATGTTTGAAGTGCGCCAATTCCCAGAAGCATATACACAAAACTTATTCAATATTACTGAAACATCTCCTAACTTGGATGTTAATAATGAACATACAGCATTCCCTGTTGAAAACAAAGACTTGTTTTCAAACGGATTAACTACTATTGTTCCTATTATTGGTGGCGGTGACCGTTTAGGAACGTTAATTTTAGCTCGCATTAGCGATCAGTTTGAAGATGATGATTTAATTCTTGCTGAATATGGCGCAACAGTAGTTGGTATGGAAATCTTACGCGAAAAGTCGGAAGAGATTGAAGAAGAAGCTCGTTCGAAGGCTGTCGTTCAAATGGCAATTAACTCGTTATCTTATTCTGAACTTGAAGCGATTGAGCATATTTTTGAAGAGCTTGATGGCAATGAAGGTTTGCTTGTAGCTTCTAAAATTGCAGACCGTGTAGGAATTACTCGCTCGGTTATCGTTAACGCTTTACGTAAGCTGGAATCCGCAGGTGTTATTGAATCGCGTTCGTTAGGGATGAAGGGAACATATATTAAAGTATTGAACGATAAATTCCTTACAGCTTTGGCAGAAATCAAAATGAAATAAATAATAAACAGACATGATGAGGTTTTTCTACCTTGTTGTGTCTTTTTTTTTGAGGGCGATTTGGGTACTTTTTACTGTTTATGTAAAACAAATGATAGTTATGGATTGGTTGCTACAATAAAATAAATAATATTTATACCTATATAAAAATAAAACCGTATGACAAAGGGTTTGTTACAATTTTATGAATTATTATTATAAAGTCCAACTTTTACAGGGTTTTAGTGTATGATATTTGAGTCTAATTTATATATTAGTTCTATTAAATCATTTATAATGAAAGGTATTATATATTATAAATTAGTATTTTCCTGATTGCAGGATAGAATGATAGGTTCAAAAGGATTATATTACTAGGAAATATATATTTGTTTTTCACTAAAATGCCAATTAATAAAGAAAAAAAATCGCGAAAAATGGTTAATTTAGACTATCTAATAGGGTCTAAAGTCGATAGACACTGCGAAAAAATATAATTACAATTGTATTATTAAGATTTCCTGTACATTATTTAGTAAACAATGAATGAGGTGAGCATTTTGGATTTATTTGGTGGTACTATAAACAGTCTGGAAAAAGGACTTTCGTACGCTACATTAAAGAATAAAGCAATTTCCCAAAATATTGCGAATGTTGATACACCGAACTATAAAACGAAAGAAGTAAGCTTTAAAGATGTTTTTAATGATGTGAAAAAAGATTCAATCTCGGCCAATCGAACAGATGCTAGACATTATGATTTTAAAATGGAAATCGGTGGCAATGGTGTGTACTCAAATAATTTCCGTACTAGGCCAAATGGTAATGCAGTGAATATGGATGCGGAACAAGCTAAATTAGCTGAAAATACCATTTACTACAATGCCCTTATCGATCGAATTGGTAGTAAATTTTCTACGTTAAATAACGTTGTCAAAGGGGGGAGATAGTCATGTCGATTTTTCATAGTATGAATACGACAGCTTCTGCCTTAACAACGCAACGTTTGCGAATGGATGTTATATCGTCAAATATAGCAAATGTAGATACGACCCGGGCAAAGCAAGTGAACGGGGAGTGGGAGCCGTACCGTAGGAAATCTGTTACTTTAAAAGAACAGGAAGGTCAATTTTCCAGCTTCCTGAATAGTGCGATGGGTAAAACGGTGAAAAGCGGTGCTGGGAATGGCGTGAAAGTTTCTTCTATTAAAGATGATACTGAGACACCATTTAAGCTAGTTTATGACCCTACACATCCTGATGCGAATGCAGATGGCTATGTACAAATGTCAAATGTTGATTTATTAAAGGAAATGGTTGATTTGATTTCAGCGAGCAGATCGTATGAGGCGAATATAACTGTTTTTAATGCAAACAAAAACATGTTAACAAAAGCTTTAGAAATTGGGAAAGGATGATTATTAAATGGCAATTAATCCAATATCGTTTATGTCTCCCGCACAATCTGTGAATGAATTAAATGTTCAGAATCAAATAACACCTGCAAATGCACAGCAACAATTTGCTAATACTTTAAAAGAAGCGATTGCTAGTGTAAATGAACATCAAAAAACATCAGATACAATGACACAAAAATTAATCAATGGTGGAGATGTTGATTTATTTGAAGTAATGGTTGCAGCGCAGAAAGCAAGTGTTACTTTAAACACAACAATTGAAGTTCGTAATAAAGCTGTAGAGGCTTATCAAGAAATTATGCGTATGAGTGTGTAATGATTTGAACAACGAATAATAAATTGTTGGGCATTCACTATTAGCGGAGGATTCATAATGAATGAACGACTTACTAAAATTAAAAGCGACTCCACTGGTTTTTGGCAAAGTCGCACAAAAAATCAAAAAGGTGCGATAATTGGAGCACTTTTAGCTGTTATTGTAATTGCAGCTACTATTACATATTTTTCTACCCGCACTACAATGGCACAATTATTCCCGGAAATGTCTCAAGCTGAGGTAGGAAGAATTACGGAAGTGCTTGCTTCGCAAGGTGTAAAATATGAAGTGACAAATGGTGGAACAATAATATTGGTCCCGGAAAATAAAGTGCAGGATCTGCAAGTATCCTTAGCAGCACAGGGGTATCCAGATTCTGGTGAAATTGATACTTCATTCTTTACATCAAATGCCGGGTTTGGGATGACGGACAACGAATTTAATGTTATAAAACAAGCGACAATTGAGACAGATTTAGCTAATTTAGTCCGTAAATTCGAAGGTGTTAAAGATGCAAGTGTCATGATAAGTTTGCCGGAAGAAGGCGTATTCCTTAAAGATGCAAAAGGTGAAGCGCAAGCGGCTATAGTATTAAATACAGCTCCAGGGCATAAGTTTTCGGATGACCAAATTAAAGGATTATTTAATTTAGTTTCAATGAGTATTCCGAACTTACCAAAAGAAAATATAACGATAATGAATCAATATTCTGAATATTATGACCTTGCTTCTGCAGAAAGTGGAGGTAATGGGATAAATACTGTTACTGGGCAGATGGAAGTGAAAAAAACGATTGAACGTGACTTGCAGCGTCAAGTTCAGCAAATGCTTGGAACGTTAATCGGTCCCGAAAAAGTCGTAGTAAATGTTTCGGCCGATATTGATTTTAAAAAAGAAAATCGTGAAGAAAATTTAGTACAGCCTGTAGATGAAGAAAATATGACAGGTATAGAAATAAGTGCCCAACGTATCACTGAAACATATTCAGGTGGGACCATGGCAGACGGTACTACAGAAGCTGGAGGGGTTACGGATAACTTTGTTGATTATGTGGAAGGTTCTACAGGGGATGGCGATTATGAACGTGTAGAAGAAACAATTAACAACGATGTAAACCGTATACGCCGAGAAATCCAGGAAAGTCCATACAAAATCCGTAATTTAGGCATTCAAGTAATGGTAGAGCCACCTAACGCAGTGGATGAATTTGATCAAGGTGTTCGTACAGATATTGAACAAATTTTATCGACAATTGTACGTACTTCAATTGATCAAGAAGCTGCCGGTAATTTAACAGATGAAGAGATTGCTAATCGTATAGTTGTATCTGTTCAGCAATTCCACGGTAACGATTCGACTAATGAACAACCAGAATCAGTTATTCCTTGGTGGATATGGGTAATAGGTGGAATTTTACTGGTTGCAATTATATTGCTAATAGTTTACGTAATTCGTACACGTAGACGCAAACAAGAAGAAGAAGAGCTGGAAATATTAGAACAGCAACAACAATTAATTGAAATAGAAGATATTTCTGAAGAAAAAGAAACTGAAGCGACTGTACGCCGTAAGCAATTAGAAAAAATGGCAAAAGAAAAGCCAGAAGATTTTGCAAAGCTATTGCGTAGTTGGATTGCTGAAGACTAATAGGAGGTTCAGCTGTGTCCAAGAAAGATAAAGACTTGTCAGGAAAGCAAAAGGCTGCTTTACTGCTGATTTCTCTAGGACCGGAAGTCTCGGCTTCTGTATATAAGCATTTAAGCGAAGAGGAAATTGAACGCCTCACACTGGAAATTTCCGGTGTAAAAAAAGTAGAATCGAATGTTAAAGAAGAGATTATAGAAGAATTTCATCAAATAGCACTTGCGCAAGATTATATTACGCAAGGTGGTATTGGTTATGCAAAGACAGTTCTTGAAAAAGCATTGGGTGCTGAACAAGCGCAGGCTATTTTAAATCGTCTAACTTCCTCGTTGCAAGTAAGACCATTTGATTTTGCTAGAAAAGCAGATCCGTCACAAATTTTTAACTTTATTCAAAATGAACACCCTCAAACAATTGCGCTTATTCTTTCTTATTTGGAACCAGGGCAAGCAGGGGTAATTCTTTCTTCATTGCCTCAGGAAGTTCAGGCGGATATTGCTAAGCGAATTGCCATTATGGAATCTACTTCACCAGAAGTAATTAGTGAAATTGAATCTGTACTGGAACGTAAATTATCATCGACAGTTACGCAGGATTACACGGAAACAGGTGGCGTCGATGCAGTGGTGGAAGTATTAAATGGTGTAGACCGTCAAACAGAAAAGACAATTCTCGATGCGCTTGAAATTCAAGATCCAGAACTTGCAGAGGAAATTAAGAAACGCATGTTTGTGTTCGAGGATATTGTTACGCTGGACAACCGTTCAATTCAACGTGTTATCCGCGACTGTGAAAACGAAGACTTACTATTATCAATGAAAGTTTCTTCAGACGAAGTTAAGGAAATTATTTTCCGCAATATGTCGCAACGTATGGCTGAGACATTCCGTGAAGAAATGGAAATTATGGGGCCAGTACGTCTGCGTGATGTAGAAGAAGCTCAATCCCGCATCGTTGCAGTAATACGCCGCTTAGAAGATGCAGGGGAAATTATAATTGCACGTGGTGGAGGAGATGACGTAATTGTCTAGAATCATCCGTTCAACAAATGCACAAAAAGCAGAAGAAGCGTCTACTGTAGAAATTAAACTTCAAAACTTCTTCGAGCCAATTCATTATGCGAAAACGGAAGAAGAACAAATGGACGATACACCTCAATTAACTATTGAAGACATTCAACATGAGCGTCAAAAAATGTTAAAAGAGACATCAAATGAAATAGAGAATCAAAAACTTCAGTTTGAGCAATATCGTAATGAACAGCTCGCTACAATTGAAGCGCTAAAGCAATCGTGGGAAGAAGAAAAAAAATCACTTCAACTGGAAGCGTATGATGCAGGATTTGCACAAGGGTACGAGGATGGTGTCCAAAAGGCAAATGCAAATATGCAACAGCAATTGCAAATAGCCAATAATACAATGACTGATGCACAGAAAAATGCTGCCGCCTATATTGAATCGCAAGAAGCGGTATTACTGGAACTAGCTATGACGGCTGCGGAGCGTATTATTAATGCACAGCTTGACCGTAATGATCAGCATTTTGTTTCAATTATTGAACGTGGATTAAAAGAGGCGCGTGAAATGAAAGAAATAAAATTGTATGTAGCGCCTGAATACCATGCGCTCATTACAGAGAATCATAATGAATTGGCTGAAATGTTTCCTGTTAATGTACCCTTTATGATTTTTGTGAATGAAGATTTAGAGTCTACTGAAAGTTATATAGAAACGAATCATGGACGAATTGTCGTATCGATAGATGACCAATTGCAAGAACTTCGCCGACAATTATATGAACTAATCGAAAGTAAGGACTGATATAGATGAAAGCGGCTCAATTAGTTGAACAGATTCCTAATTTAAATACATTTAAAAAATATGGAAGAGTTACTCGGGTTGTAGGCTTAATGATTGAGTCGCAAGGTCCGGAAAGTTCTATTGGTGACGTATGTAAAATCCATGTTCAAACGTCCAAAAATGGTACACAAGTTTTGTTAGCTGAAGTAGTGGGCTTTAAAGATGAAATCGTCATTTTAATGCCGTATTCGTCTTTGAAGGAAATATCAATCGGCTGTCTCGTAGAAGGAACTGGAACACCGTTAGAGGTGAAAGTAGGTCCGGAACTAATCGGGAAAGTATTGGATGCGATGGGGAATCCGTTTGATGGGCAATCGTTGCCGAGAGGTTTAACAACAGTCCAAACAGAAAAGGAGCCCCCAAATCCATTAAGTCGTCCCCCAATAAATGAACAATTGGAAGTTGGGGTAAAGGCTATAGACGGGATGCTTACTGTAGGAAGCGGTCAACGTGTCGGTATATTTGCCGGCTCAGGCGTTGGTAAAAGTACATTGCTAGGTATGATTGCACGTAATACAGAGGCGGATATTAATGTAATCGCTCTTGTTGGTGAGCGTGGACGGGAAGTTCGTGAATTTATTGAACGTGATTTAGGTCCTGAAGGATTACAGCGTTCTGTCGTAGTGGCAGCCACAAGTGATCAGCCAGCACTTATGCGAATAAAAGCAGCGTTTACAGCTACAGCGATTGCAGAATATTTCCGTGATCGTGGGAAAAACGTAATGTTAATGATGGATTCCGTAACCCGTGTAGCGATGGCCCAACGTGAAATTGGACTTGCTATCGGGGAACCCCCTGCGACTAGAGGGTATACACCTTCTGTATTCGCCATTTTACCAACGTTATTGGAGCGTTCCGGAACGAATGTTAACGGGACAATTACCGCATTTTATACTGTGTTGGTAGACGGTGATGATATGAATGAGCCGATTGCTGATGCAGTGCGCGGAATATTAGATGGACATATCGTATTGGATCGGAATCTTGCGAATAAAGGGCAATATCCTGCGATAAATGTGTTAAAGAGCGTAAGCCGATTAATGAATCATATCGCTGATCCGGAACATGTTAGTGCAGCAAGCCGATTGCGGGAGTTGTATTACACGTATTCGAAATCGGAGGACTTAATAAATATTGGTGCTTATAAACGTGGTACATCTAAAGAAATCGATGAAGCCATTTTGCATGAACCGCTTATTACCGAGTTTCTAAAGCAAGGATATAAAGATAAAGTTTCAATCGATCAAACTGTAAATGAAATTATCGCGTTATCGAATGGTGGTGCACGTTAAGTATGAATTACAATTATCGTTTTGAAAAAATTCTTATTGTAAAAGATCAGGAAAAAACAGAATCTGAACTCGCATTTAAAGAATCAGTCCATGTGTTTGAGGAAATTGCGACAAAGTTATATGAACTATTGAAGAAAAAAGAAGATTTAATTGACTATCAGCAGGAACGCTTAAAAGTAGGCTCTTCCATAGATGAAATTAATCATTATTCCAAATTCATCGATAGTATGGAAAAAACAATTGAAGATGCCCAGCAAAAAGTAACACAGGCACGGGCGAAAATGAATTGGCATGAGCAAAAATTATTAGAAAAAAACTTGGAAGTACGTAAATATGAAAAAATGCGTGAAAACGATTTTGAAAGATTCAAAGAAGATCAGTTACGCATTGAAGCAATGCAACTAGATGAGCTTTCGACGATTGCGTTTTTCAAGAAAGAAATTAGGTGATTCCGTGGCAAAAAGAGATAAAAATAAAATGGAACAACACATGAAAGATAATGAAGTAGAAAATCAAGCCGGTTTTTTCAAAAAGTTTTTCTATTTATTTTTAATTCCATTTATGTTCCTCATTGCAATTTTATTAATTATTACATCTGTGACGGAATATAACGTGTTTAAAATGGCGGATGGTGTCGTTGAGAAAATTCCATTTATCAGCTCGGATGAAGGCGACGGCGTAATTGAAAACAGTTTATTAAATGAAGAAAAAGTTGTAGAACTACAAGCGGAAATTCAGGAAAAAGAGGCTCAAATTTCCCAACTGCAATCACAAATAGATTCTTCTGCACTTGAAAAGGAAGAGCTGTTAGTTGAGCAGGAACGTCTACTGTTTGAAATTGAAAAACTAAAGCGCAATCAGGAAGAGACGCAAAAGGAATTTAAAGAAATCTTATCAACTTTTGAAAAAATGTCGGCTAAATCAGCAGCACCGATACTGGTTCAAATGAGCGATACGGAAAGCTTACGTATAATGTCGAGCATGAAACCCGATACATTATCAGCAATTTTTACAAAAATGACTCCTGCAGATGCGGCTCGTTATACCGAACTATTATCTCAACAATAAGTGACTTTGAAGGGAGGTGGAACAAATGAATATAGGAATGTTACAAACAAAAATGCCAAAGCAGATATCGAACTCAAATACAGTACAATCTTCTGTACCCGATGCAAAGGCTTTTGGAAGTGTGTTTCAATCCATCGTCTCATCAACAAAGCAAACTGTTCAACAAATAGAATCAACTGAAGATTCTTTAGCTAACAGTGTGATAGGCATTTTAGAAAATGATTCATTGCCAAGTTTGTTACAGCAGTTAGGTATTGAGATGGACGAGTCGGAGTTATTTGCTTTCATTGGCGAGGAAGGTACACCAATTGCAGTTGATGAAATGTTGTCACTTGAAAACATAGCAGAACTTGTAGGCATGACTGAGGAGCAACTTACTCGAATTATTGATCAGTTATTAGGTAATACGAATCATGAAAGTAAAGATATTTGGTCAATTATCGAGCAAGCACCACAAATTTTGAGTGAAATATTAGCGACAATTCAAGGGTTACAACAAAATGATTCCTTAAATGTTCAACCGAAAGAATTACAACAAGTCGTTCAATTTTTAAAGTTGACACAGCTTTTAGGAAATAAAGTTGACACAGTGTATCAGCAGGAAGTTCAATTAGCACAATTAAAAGAAGCGTTATTAGCATTAGCAAATGAAGCTCGAAAAACAGTTGATCTAGAGCAAAATACGACGAAAACAACTAATTTCCAACAAATAGTACAACAAGTAACACAGCAATCGGCTCAGCAAAACAGTCAAAATCAGTCACAACAAAATCAACCAGCTCAACAGACTACTGTGAAAATTGAATCTGATACACAACCGGCTATTCAATTACAGCAACAAGCAACTCAAATAAAAAACGTAACAATTACATTACCAGCTGAAAAACCAGCGCAATCAGAGGCACTATTAAAAGAAATTCAAAACCTAATCAATCGTAGTCAACTTTCTGGTCAACAAGGCAATATGAAATTATTTTTAAAGCTATTCCCAGAAAACTTAGGTCAAATCCGTATTGAATTAGTGCAAAAAGATGGTGTACTTACTGCTCGATTATTAGCAACGACTGCAATTGGTAAAGAACTATTAGAAAATAATATGAACCAATTAAAAGCTGGTTTTGTAGCGCAAAATATCCAAATGGATAGAATAGATGTCGCGCAATCATTACAGGATGCGGATCGTAATACTCGTGACCAAAGCTTCTTGAATAACTTCTTTGGTAAACAAAAGGAAGAAGATGAAGTAGAGGAAAAAGAAGATAATCAAGAAGAAGAAGTTATCTCGTTTAAAGATTTATTAAGTGAGGAGGTATAGTAAATGACAAACCCAATTTCAAACGATTATTATTTACCTGCAAATAATCCCAATTTCAAAGTAACAGATAAGCAAGATAATGGAGCACTTGGAAAAGATGCGTTTTTAAAAATATTAATTACTCAGCTTCAAAATCAGGACCCAACAAGCCCGATGGACGATAAAGAATTCATTGCACAAATGGCTCAATTCTCATCTTTAGAGCAAATGCAAAATATGACAAAGGCGATGGAGAATTTACTCGCATCTCAAGAGCAAACACAGTTGATGAATTATTCTACTTTCGTAGGCAAAGAAGTAAAATGGCATGAGCTTACAGATAAACTAGATGCAGATAAAAAACCAATTTATAACGAAGGTACAGGCGTTATTAAAGAGTTGAAATTTGTAGACGGTGACGCAGTATTCGTCCTAGCAGACGGAAAAGAAATAAAGCCTGGTAATATTTCATCTATTTTAGGTAGTGACAGTTCAGCACAACCGAGTATCCCAGCTGGAAACCCATTAGCAGAAGCTAGTCAGCTTATTGGACAAAAGATTCAATATACGAGTGGAGACCAGTTAATTGAAGCCATTATTGAAGCTATTAAAACGAATAACGTGAATATCGAGTATATTTTAAATGATGGATCACGTTTAACGAAAGAACAATTTACTATCATCACACCAAATACTGAAACAGCACCAGAGTAAGAGGGGAATATGATGAATAGAGTAAATATACAACATATACCGTATTATCCACCTACTCAGCCAGCCGTGAAACAAAAAACTGAACAAGTTTCAAAGCAATCATTTATTGACCATTTGAAACAAGTAACAGTCGAAGAACTTAAAATGAGTAAGCACGCATCGGAACGTCTGAAAGAACGTAATATTTCAATTTCAGCGAAAGAATGGCAGCAAATTACTGAAAAGGTTTCCGAGGCAAAAGATAAAGGTGTGAAACAGCCATTGGTTCTTCTTGAACAGGCGGCTTTAATAGTAAGTGCCAAAAATGCAACGGTCATTACAGCTTTAGACCGTACCGAAGCAAAACAGCAAATATTCACAAATATCGATGGAACAATTCTCTTATAGGCTGGACCTTCAGAAGTAAGGAAGCCTACAGTTGTTGACTGATTGAGACAACTGAACAAAAATATAAAAGTGGAAATTGAAGGGAGAACGACATAATATGTTACGTTCAATGTATTCAGGTATCTCAGGGTTAAAAAACTTCCAAACGAAATTAGACGTGATTGGGAATAATATCGCAAATGTTAATACTTACGGATTTAAAAAGGAGCGCACAATTTTTAAAGATTTAATTTCACAAACACAAGCAGGTGCATCTGCTCCTACTCCAACTCGTGGGGGAGTAAACGCAACTCAAGTAGGTTTAGGTTCTCAATTAGCAGCAATTGATACTATTCATAATCCAGGATCAATGCAAACAACAGGACGTATTCTTGACTTAGCAATTTCAGGTGATGGTTTCTTCATGGTAGCCGACTCGTTGGGTGAACCAGATCCTATTACTGGTGATATTGCAGACCCAGGTTATGAAAACATTCTTTATACGCGAGCTGGTAATTTCTATATGGATAGAAATGGTTATTTAGTAAATGGAGAAGGTAAATATTTAGTAGGTCATGCTAATGATGCTTTATCGATTGACGATACAACTACAATTGATGGTAGTGAAGCGGATAATGATAAAGCAAATAATGGTTTACTTTTACCAGGAAACTTAATTGATGGGAGTGGTGGTGCGCCGCAAATTGATTTAGCAGCATTTAGTAACCCTATTCGTATTCCTACTACAGCACAATCAATGACAATTGGTCAAGATGGAACAGTTAACTATGTTGACTATAAAGGAGACCTCCAATATGCTGGACAACTTATATTAGCGAAGTTTCCAAATGCATCAGGGTTACAGAAAAATGGAGGTAACTATTTCCAAGAAACTGCAAACTCGGGAGTTGCATATGGTCAAACAGCTACTGTTGAAGGTATTGGCTCTGTTCAATCAGGATTCATGGAAATGTCCAACGTAGACCTTTCTGAAGAATTCACTGAAATGATCGTGGCACAACGTGGATTCCAGGCGAACTCACGAATTATCACAACTTCAGATGAGATTTTACAAGAGTTAGTTAACTTAAAACGATAATCTAAAATATATATTATATATTCATTGTAAAGGAGGGTCGGGCCGGCTCTCAAGTGCAGGTCCGGCCCTATTTCAATGATCGAAATCACTCGCTTAAATGGCAAAGCATTTACTTTAAATGCATTATACATAGAAACAGTCGAAGCTTTCCCAGATACTCAAATTACGCTGACGACTGGGCGTAAATTCATTGTTTTAGAAACTGAAGAACAGGTGCGGCAAAAGGTAAAGGTCTTTTATCAGAATATACAAGTTTTATCAAACCCGCATCTAAGAGGTGAAAAAGATGAAGAACAATAAATTATTAACAATTATGCTAATTATATTAGTGACGATAACACTTATAGGTGTTATTGTAGTGGTGTTATTAACACAGCTAGACAAAGAATCGCCAAGTGGTCCAACGATTGATGATATCGTTGAGTCTTCTGTCGATATACCTGAAATCACAACAAATTTAGCTGATGGAAGCTTTGTTCGAATTTCATTAAAAATTCAAGCATCAGATAAAAAAGCAGGTGAAGAACTGTTAAAGCGTGACTTCCAAGTGAAAAATATTGTCATTCAGGAACTTTCAGAAACGGAAGAAGAGGCTTTAGAGGGGAAACAAGGTAAAACGGCATTCCAAAATGCAATAAAATCTCAAGTAAATGAGTTAATGCAAATTGGAGAAATTACACAAGTATATATTACTTCATATGTACTTCAATAAATTAGTTTACATTATTTTATATCTTGAAATGGAGGTGGGCAAATGGCAGGAGATATAATGTCCCAATCCGAAATTGATGCGCTTTTGTCAGCGATTTCAACAGGTGAAATGTCGGCAGCAGACATGAAAAAAGATGACGAAACACGGAAAGTTAAAGTATATGACTTTAAACGTGCTTTACGCTTTTCTAAAGACCAAATCCGAAGTTTGACCCGTATACATGAAAATTTTGCAAGGCTATTAACAACCTTCTTTTCCGCTCAGTTAAGGAGCTATGTACAAATAACAGTTGCATCTGTTGACCAAATTCCATTTGAAGAATTTGTTCGTTCTATACCGAATATGACATTGATCAATGTTTTCGAGGTTCCACCATTGGATGGTAATATTCTAATGGAAATTAACCCGAATATTGCCTATTCAATGTTGGACCGATTGATGGGAGGAACGGGTGCAAGTCATAGCAATGTCGATAATTTAACCGAAATAGAAACAAAAATTATGACCAATCTATTCGAACGTTCATTTGATAATTTGCGGGAAGCATGGGAAAATGTCGCTGAAATCGATCCTATGCTAGTAGAATTGGAAGTTAATCCGCAATTTTTACAAATGATTTCACCGAATGAAACAGTAGTTGTTATTTCTTTGAATACTATCATCGGGGAAACAACTGGGATGATTAATATTTGTATTCCACATGTTGTATTGGAGCCAATTGTACCGAATTTATCTGTCCGTTACTGGATGCAGACTAATACGAAGGAGATTTCTCCTGAGCAAACTAAGATGCTTGAAAAACGAGTGAAACAAGCAAAATTACCTGTTATTGCCGAATTAGGCACGACAGATATTACGATTGAAGATTTCTTGATGATGACGATTGGAGATGTCATTCCACTAAATCAAAAAATTGAACATCCGTTGACATTAAAAGTGGGGGATTTACCTAAATTCACCGTTCAGCCTGGTAAACTAAATAAAAAAATGGCTGTCCAGATTATCGAACCTTTGAAAGGAGGAGACGAAGATGAGTGATGAAATGCTCTCCCAAGAAGAAATTGAGGCCCTATTAAGAGGCGAGACATTGGATGATGTTTCAGCTAACCTTGAGCCTCAAAATGAAGAAGTAAAAGTTGAGGATTATTTAACTCCAATAGAAATTGATGCATTAGGTGAAGTAGGGAATATATCATTCGGTAGCTCCGCAACTGCTTTATCCGCATTATTAGGACAAAAGGTAGATATAACAACGCCAAGTATTTCAATGATTAATCGTAATCGTTTAGAAGAAGAATTCCCTAATCCGTATGTTGCCGTACAAGTAGAATATACAGTTGGCCTATCCGGCATGAATTTACTTGTTATTAAACAATCGGATGCTGCAATTATTGCGGATTTAATGCTAGGTGGGGATGGCTTAAACCCTAAACCCCAGTTAAATGAAATACAATTAAGTGCAGTTCAGGAAGCAATGAATCAAATGATGGGTTCTGCCGCTACATCTATGTCAACTGTATTTAATCAAAAGGTGGATATTTCTCCACCATCCATTGATTTAATGAATATTTCTCAAAATGAAGGTACAGATAATATACCGCCGGATGATTTATTAGTAAAAATTTCATTCAGACTACGCATTGGGGAATTAATAGATTCTAATTTAATGCAATTACTACCTTTAAAGTTTAGTAAAAAAATAGTAAAGTCATTAATGGGAGAAACTGATGAGCCTATTGCCGCAACTACAGCAGTTCCTCCTGCACCTGTGTCATCGTCAGCACCGCAACAAACGATACAGCAGCAGGAACAGGTACAGCAAGCGCAAGTTCAACAGCCAATGCCTGAACAACCGACACAACCAATGTATCAGCAACCAATGCCTGAACAACCGGCTCAACAGTCTATGTATCAACAACCAGTTTATTCGGCACCGCCAGCAAATGTACAGCAAGCTCAATTTGCCAACTTCGAATCTGCAAATATATCACAGACAGAAGCGCGCAATTTAAATATGCTGCTTGACATTCCATTGCAGGTTACAGTAGAGCTAGGGCGAACAAAACGTTCAGTAAAAGAAATATTGGAGCTTTCCAGTGGGTCTGTAATTGAGCTAGATAAGCTAGCTGGTGAACCTGTAGATATTTTAGTAAACAGCAGGTTAATCGCAAAAGGTGAAGTTGTAGTAATTGATGAGAACTTTGGTGTTCGAATCACAGATATTTTAAGTCAAGCCGATCGCTTGAACAATCTAAGGTAGTTTTCTAATTGGAGGAATCAGATTATGTCTAAAAGGATTTTAATTGTTGACGATGCGGCTTTCATGCGCATGATGATCAAAGACATTTTAACAAAAAATGGATACGAAGTAGTTGGGGAAGCAGCTGATGGTATACAAGCAGTTGATAAGTACAATGAGCTACGTCCGGATTTAGTAACAATGGATATTACAATGCCTGAGATGGATGGTATTGCTGCATTAAAAGCCATTAAGGGCACAGATCCAAACGCTGTTGTCATTATGTGTTCAGCAATGGGTCAACAAGCTATGGTAATTGATGCCATTCAAGCCGGTGCAAAAGACTTTATAGTCAAGCCTTTCCAAGCTGACCGTGTAATTGAAGCCATTCAAAAAGCATTAGGTTGATGTCATGAAAGCAAAAAAATCATTTCGATTTTGGCTCGCTGTTGGAATAGTATTGATAACGGCATTATTTACACCAATCTCAAATGGAACTTTTGCGATGGTTAGTAACGTTTACGAGAACTGTAATGAAAACCCTGAAGTATGTTCGGAAGAAAATATTTCAGAAGACAATGCTACAGATGCCGACGCAGAAAATACTGAATCGGCATCTGTCAGCATCGGGTTCTGGGACTACATAAAAGTTTTAATAGCGCTTGTATTTGTACTAGGGCTATTATTGTTTATTTTGAAGTATTTAAACAAGCGTAACTCAAACTATCAACAAAATGCCGTAGTTAAAAATATCGGCGGCTTGTCTGTAGGGCAGCAAAAGTCTGTACAATTACTGCTAATCGGTAAAAGTGTATATGTAGTAGGTGTAGGTGATAATATTCAGCTTCTCAAGGAAATTGATTCCGAAGAGGAGATTGAACAATTGCTTAGTCAAACTGAAAGTAACCAAAATATGATGAAAACATCACCTTATATTGCAGAGTTATTTAAGAAATTTTCAAAAAAGAATCGACCAGAGGATATTTCAAATAGCCCTAAATTTAATGATATGTTCAATGAAAAAATAGGGGAAATAAAGAAACAGCGTAGTAATGAGTTAGAGCGTTGGAAAGAACGGGAGCGTGATGAACGATGAACGATCTTCTTTCCGTCTTTTCTGAAAGCGATCCGGGGAATGTATCCACATCGGTTACGCTATTATTCTTGTTGACGGTTCTCTCTTTAGCACCAAGTCTTTTAATATTAATGACATCGTTCGCTCGTATTGTCATTGTTTTGTCTTTTACAAGAACGGCCTTAGCTACAAACCAAATGCCTCCTAACCAAGTCATTATTGGTTTGGCCTTGTTTTTGACATTTTTTATAATGGCACCAACATTCCAACAAGTAAATGAGCAGGCATTGCAGCCACTCTTTGATGAAGAAATAAATTTAGAGGAAGCGTATGAGCGAGCAACGATACCATTTAAACAATTTATGGCACAGCATACAAGGCAAAAAGATTTAGAGTTATTTATAGAATATAACCAAGCAGAGTATCCGGATTCGATTGAAGAAATTCCGATGACGCTAATAGTACCTGCATTTGCTTTAAGTGAAATTAAAACAGCATTTCAAATGGGTTTTATGATTTTCATTCCGTTTTTAGTTATTGATATGGTTGTCGCAAGTACACTTATGTCGATGGGGATGATGATGCTACCTCCAGTAATGATTTCACTACCATTTAAAATATTGTTGTTTGTACTCGTCGATGGTTGGTATTTAGTGATGAAATCTTTACTTCAAAGTTTTTAGGGGATGATACATAGTGACACAGGAAATGGTCATTGCAGTTGCAGAAAATGCAGTTTTTACAATATTGATAGTTTCGGGACCATTACTTTTAATCGCGTTAGCTAGCGGTCTAGTTGTAAGTATATTTCAGGCGACAACTTCCATTCAAGAGCAGACATTGGCGTTCGTACCAAAAATCGTAGCTGTACTGGTTGCGATTATATTTTTTGGTCCTTTTATGATTTCGAGAATGACAGATTATTTTCATGATATTTTGAATAATTTAGTCCGGTATATTGGGTGAGGAAATGACGGAAATAATACCGAATCTATCAATATTACTATTAATCTTAGTTCGCGTTTCTGCTTTTTTTGTCACTGTACCTTTATTTTCTTACCGTACAATTCCCCCACAAGTACGCATTACATTGGCGGTTGTTTTAGCGTGGATGATGTATTACACGTTTAATATGGAACCATTTGAAATAAATGGTGTGTATTTATTGCTCGTTTTAAAAGAGGCGATTATCGGGCTGATGTTAGGTTTAGCTGCGATGATTATTCTATCTGCTGTTCAGATTGCAGGTGGGTTCATCGATTTCCAAATGGGATTTGCGATGGCAAATATTATTGATCCTCAAACAGGAGTACAATCTCCTTTAATGGGGCAATTTCTAAACTTTTTAACGTTGCTTTTATTGTTGGCGATTAATGGTCACCATCTACTTTTGGATGGTATATTTTATAGTTATCAGTTTTTACCTATGGACCAATTCTTTCCGAACTTTGGGGAAGAAGGAACCGTATTGTTTATTATGAAAATGTTTGTTTCTGTTTTTGCCATTGCATTTCAAATGTCAGCTCCAATAGTTGCAACTCTGTTTTTAGTAACATTAGCGTTGGGGATTACCGGGAAAACCGTGCCACAAATGAATATTTTTGTTATCGGCTTTCCTATTAAAATAGCGGTAGGCTTTCTTGTAATGATAGTGACTATGGGTGTATTAGTTGGAGTTATGAAGGAACTGATTGAATTTATGATTGTTTCATTACGTGAATTAATGGTTATTTTAGGTGGTGGCTAAGATGGAGTTAAAACTTTTAATAGAAGTAGATCTTCAGTTTTTTGCAGGAGAAAAGACTGAAAAGGCAACACCAAAAAAGCGACAGGATGCACGTAAAAAAGGACAAGTATTAAAGAGTCAAGATGTAACTGCAGCTGTATTATTATTACTGTCATTTTTCTTTTTACTCTTTTTTGCACCATTTATGTATAACGGGGTAAAAGGATTTTTACTACAAGGGCTTGAGCGCAATATGTTAATTGAAACGCTGAATGCCGAAACAGTTATGTATATGTATGTCGAGTCCATAAAAGAGATGGCGATTATAGTTTTACCTATTATGGTTGTCGCCATGATTGCAGGTATTGGAGCTAACTTTTTTCAATTTGGCTTATTATTTACAACAGAAACTTTAAAAATCGATTTAAAGAAAATGGATCCTATTAAAGGGATAAAAAAAATTATATCTGTCCGGGCAATCGTCAATTTAATTAAATCATTATTGAAAGTGACATTGATTGGAACGGTTACCACAGTGGTAATCATCATCTACTTAGAAGATGTATTATCGCTTGCTTTACATAGTCCCGCAGAAATATTGGCGACTGTTGCCTATTTATCTGCCATTATGGGAATAGCGGCTTCTATAATGCTCGTGTTCATCGCATTGATTGATTATATTTATGAAAAATACGAATATGAAAAACAATTGAAAATGTCAAAGCAGGATATTAAAGATGAACATAAAAATTCGGAAGGCGATCCTTTAATTAAGTCCAAAATTAAACAGCGTCAACGGGAAATGGCGATGCGTAGAATGATGCAGGAAATCCCTGCCGCAGACGTGGTTATTACAAACCCGACCCATTATGCCATTGCGTTAAAATACGATGAGGACCAAATGGACGCCCCAAGAGTAGTGGCAAAAGGTACTGATTTTGTCGCACAAAAAATAAAACTCATTGCAAAAGAACATGATGTCATTATGGTCGAAAACAGGCCACTTGCCCGTGCAATGTATGATCAAGTGGAAATCGGCCAAGCAGTGCCTGAAGAATTTTTCAAAGCGGTCGCTGAAGTTCTTGCATATGTATACCGTATTAAACGCAAAATTTAACAGAGATTTCAGGAGGGACATCAATGCAAATACGCGATTTAGGGGTTTTAGCTGCAGTCATTATGGTTGTAGCGATGCTCATTATCCCTCTTCCACCTTGGCTATTAAGCTTTTTGATTATCGTCAATATTACATTGGCGCTTCTCGTATTATTAACAGCAATGAATATGAAAGAAGCCCTTGATTTCTCGATTTTTCCGACTGTTATACTTTTATTGACACTTTTCCGTTTGGCCTTATCCGTTTCTACTACGCGTGCAATTTTAGCAGAAGGTGATGCAGGACAAGTTGTAGAAACATTCGGGAATTTCGTGACGGGCGGTAACATTTTAGTCGGTTTAGTAATATTCCTATTACTAGTTATTATTCAATTTATCGTTATTACAAAAGGTGCTGAGCGAGTTGCAGAAGTAGCTGCACGTTTCACCTTGGATGCGATGCCGGGTAAGCAAATGAGTATTGATGCTGATTTAAATGCAGGGATGATTTCAGAAAAGGAAGCGCGTGAACGACGTGAAAAGGTAGCGGGAGAAGCGGACTTTTATGGTGCCATGGATGGTGCTACAAAATTCGTAAAAGGTGACGCTATTGCTTCAATTATCATGGTAGGAATAAACTTACTTTTCGGTATGATTATTGGTATGATCCAAATGGAGCTAAGCTTTGGCGAAGCTGCAGCAAAATATTCGTTACTAACAGTAGGTGACGGGCTTGTATCACAAATTCCCGCGTTATTAATTTCAACCGCTACAGGGATTGTAGTAACACGTGCTGCCTCTAAGGGAAATCTTGGTTCGGACATCACCGATCAATTATTTGCGCATTCAAAATTACTATATGTTGCTGCAGGTACGATTTTATTACTTGGATTGTTTACACCGATCCCAGATTGGATAACAATTCCAGTTGCTGCAGTATTGGCAATTGGTGCGTTCCTAATGGATCGTAAAAAGGATGAAACACCAGAAGAAATGTTGGAAATTGAGGAAGAAGTGGCTTCGGATACGATGAAGAGTCCCGAAAATGTTATTAACCTATTAAATGTAGATCCAATTGAATTTGAATTTGGATATGGGTTGATTCCATTGGTGGATGCTGCGCAAGGTGGAGATTTACTGGACAGAGTTGTTATGATTCGTCGTCAACTTGCATTGGAACTTGGGATTGTTATTCCAATTGTTCGTATTCGTGATAATATACAGCTACAACCGAATGAATACCGAATTAAGATTAAGGGTAATGAAATGGCAAGAGGTGAATTACTGCTGGACCATTATTTAGCAATGAGTCCTGGAGATGACGACTCTATTGATGGAATTGATACAATTGAGCCATCATTCGGTCTTCCTGCAAAGTGGATTACAGAAGCAGTAAAAGAAGATGCAGAAATGTTTGGATATACAGTAGTAGATCCACCGAGTGTGGTATCAACTCATTTAACTGAAATTATTCGAGCAAATGCCCATGATTTACTGGGACGTCAAGAAGCGAAACAATTAATAGACCACTTGCGAGAAACGCATGCGATATTAGTGGATGAATTAATTCCAGCGCCACTTTCAATTGGAGAAGTGCAAAAAGTATTGGCAAAATTATTGCGTGAAAATGTTTCCGTACGCAATTTACCAATCATATTTGAAACGCTAGCAGACTATGCAAAGCTTACGAGTGATACAGATATATTAACCGAGTATGTAAGACAAGCATTGGCAAGACAAATAACGGCTCAGTTTGTGGGTGGTCAACAAGCTTTGAAGGTCATTACTGTTTCTGCAAAGGTGGAAAAGTTATTGGCAGACAGCATTCAGCAAACAGACCATGGTAACTATTTAGCAATGGATCCACAAGAATCACAATTTGTTCTAGAAGCAATTGCAAAAGAAGTTGAGCGAGTTTCTTATATGGAGCAATCACCAATCATGCTATGTTCACCTGGTGTGCGTTTGTATTTAAGACAATTGACAGAGCGTTATTTCCCGCAGGTTCCAATTCTATCCTATAATGAGCTGGATGCAGCAGTAGAAATTCAAAGTGTTGGGGTGGTGAATGTCGAATGAAGATGAAAAAGTATAATGCACCTTCCATTGCCGAGGCTATGAAACAAATCCGGTCAGATTTAGGCGAGGATGCAGTGATTTTAAATTCAAAAGTTGTTATAACGAAAAAGTTTTTTGGTTTGGTAAAAAATAAAAGTTATGAAGTAATAGCTGGCTATGATCAAGTGGAGAAAAAATCAACCTACTTTCCTTTACAAGACATTCCCTCTATCCCATCTTTCAGGGATGGTGGATCAACACCTATGATTCAGCCATCTACACATGTGGAACAACCTAAAAAGGCTTCGCAAGTGGATGGATCTGCACTATCAGGAAATTTCGGGAAAGAAATTGCTGAATTAAAGTCTATGATACAATCAATGCAACGTATGTCGACACAATCTCAATATCCTGATGAATTCCTACCATTTGTCGATTTTTTACAACAGCAGGAACTTGGAGAGGAGCTTATCACAGCAATTAGTGATGAGCTTTTTGAATATTACAGTCAAAATGGCAATCAAATTACGTGGGATCAAATGCAGGAGATTGCTAAAGACTATTTAAGAAAAGAATTATACGATCTTCCGATTAGTGGAATATTGTATGATAAAAAATATATAAACGTTTTAGGTCCAACAGGTGTCGGAAAAACGACAACGATTGCAAAAATAGCAGCACGCTCAGTTTTGGAAAAGAAAAAGAAGATTGGATTTATAACGACCGATACATATCGAATTGCAGCGATAGAGCAATTGAAAACTTACGCGGCTCTATTACAGGCACCTGTAGAGGTCGTTTATAATGCTGCGGATTATGCTGAGGCGATAAAAAAATTAGCCCATTTAGACTTAATTTTTATCGACACTGCCGGAAGAAACTATAAAGAAGCTAAATATGTAGAAGATTTAAAGTCTCTAATTCAATTTGATGACCAACTGGAATCTTACCTAGTGTTGTCTTTAACGGCAAAGCAAAAAGACTTAGAATCAATTATTGATCAATTTAAAGACATAAATATAGAAAAATTTATCTTTACAAAGCTTGATGAAACAAATTCTATTGGCACTATGTTTAATTTAATGATTAAATATAATAAGGGACTCGCTTACTATACTAATGGTCAAGAAGTACCAGAAGATATAGAACAACCAAGTAGTGATAACTTACTAGAGCTTTTTTTCAAGGAGATTTTAGATGAAGGATCAAGCTGAGAAACTACGTCAAAAAATGCTTGGAAGCGAAGAACATATAGGAAGATCAATTGCAGTTGTAAGTGGAAAAGGCGGAGTAGGAAAAAGCAATTTTACAACCAACTTTGCAACACTATTAGCTAAAGCAGGTAAAAAGGTAATCATCCTGGATATGGATATCGGGATGGGGAATGTCCATATTTTAGTGGGCAAGTCTGTGAAATATAGTTTGAAAGATTACTTGGATGGTCAAGTGGCACTGGATGATGCTACGTTTAAAACAGAAGAAGGTGTCAGCTATATATCAGGCGGATCAGGTATGTCGTCATTAATGGATTGGTCCCCGGCTGTATTTGAACGTCTAATAAATGCTTTTGAATCACTGCAAAAGGAATATGATTTTGTATTCTTTGATATGGGTGCTGGTGTCGTTGAGTGGTCGCTCGATTTATTGACATCAATCGAGGAAATCATCGTTATTTCAACAGCTGAACCAACTTCCTTAATGGATGCCTATTCGATGATGAAGTTTATTCACCTAAAAGACCCTCAGAAGGAGTTTTATTTATTATGTAATCGTGCATTTACAGCAGATGAAGGCTTGGAAACGACTCAGCGGTTAAAAACGGTCATGGTGAAGTTTTTGGAAAAGGATGTCCACATTCTTGGGTCCCTTCCGGAGGATCCAGTTGTTCGCCAAGCAGTACGTCAGCAAACCTTGTTTACGACGTCCTATCCAGACGCTCCTATCTCAAAAACTATGGGCAAGCTCGTTCAGCAGTTTTTAACAGCAGCAACAGAAATGAAAGAAGTGCATGCTTCTAGTCAATCGAGTAAGTTTTTATCCAAATTAAAAAACATCTTTTCGAGAGGTCGTGGTTAAATGAACATCCTAAAGAAAAGTAAGTTATTGGTTGTTGACGATTCTGCCTTTATGCGGAAGTTAATAAGTGATTTTTTTTTGGACCATCCAGACATTGAAGTAATAGGAGCAGCACGCAACGGCAAAGACGCACTAAAAAAATAGAACAGCTAAAACCGGATGTAGTGACTATGGATGTTGAAATGCCCGAAATGAATGGCTTGGATGCTTTAAAGGAAATTATGCTAAAGTATCCTGTGCCTGTCGTCATGCTTTCAAGTACGACGAAACGAGGAGCAGATAATACCTTAATGGCCATGGAGTATGGTGCTGTTGACTTTGTAGCTAAACCGAGTGGAACAATTTCGTTAGATTTACATAAAATTCAAGATGAGTTAGTTCGGAAAGTGGTTGGAGCTTCGAAAATTTCCATCTCGAAGTTGAAAAAGCCGTTACGTACATCTTTAGCCATTAATCAACCAAAACGTATGACATTTGCGAATGAAGAATCCATTAACCGTAAAAAGACAAAACCGTTGGAAACGATTAATTCTGCAATCCCCCTAAAAGTATGGGGGAAAACGTCCAGAAAAATTATATTAATCGGTACTTCTACAGGAGGTCCAAGGGCATTACAGGAAGTGATTACAAAAATACCTGCATCTGTAAACGCACCGATTTTGATCGTTCAGCATATGCCTGCAGGATTCACAAAATCGTTGGCCACAAGACTTGATCATTTAAGTGATATTCATGTAAAAGAAGCAGAACAAGGTGATATATTACAAAATGGAACGGCTTATATTGCCCCAGGCGGATATCATCTTAAATTAAGAAAAGTCGGTTCAACGTTCGCTGTCTTACTGGACCAAAATGAGCCCCCACGATCGGGGCATCGCCCATCTGTAGATGTCATGTTTGAAGATGTAAGTCAATATTCCGAGTTTGATAAAATTGCAGTAATTATGACCGGAATGGGTTATGATGGTTCTAAAGGTCTAGTTTCACTAAAAAAAACAGGAAATGTAATTGCTATTGCAGAGTCAGCCGAAACGTGTATCGTTTATGGGATGCCAAAAGCTGCCGTGGAAACGCAGCTTATAGATGAAGTGGCGGATGTTGATATTATTGCACAGACAATTATGAAATATATGCCTTAAAAAGGGGTGTCTTAAATGGAATTAAATCAATATTTAGAAATGTTTATTGAAGAAAGCAAAGAACATTTACAAGCATGCAGCGAACATTTATTAGAATTAGAAAAAAATCCGGACGATTTAACAATTGTTGGAGAAATATTCCGTTCTGCCCATACATTAAAAGGGATGGCAGCAACAATGGGCTATGAGGATTTAGCAGATTTAACACATAAAATGGAAAATATACTAGATGCCATCCGTAACGGAAAAATTAAAGTTACTGCAGAAATTTTGGACGTTGTATTTGAATCTGTCGATCATCTTGAAGAGATGGTGTTTCATATCGCTGATGGTGGAGATGGAAAACGGAATGTCCAAGAGACTGTTGAAAAGTTAAAGCGTATTGAATCGGGAGAACCAGCTACAATGGTAGCCGAAGAAAAATTAGCACAATTGGAAAGTGCAGCTACAATGGTTGTCGAGCCAAATGAAAAAACTTTTCTTACAGCAGCTGATTTAAAATTATCTTATGATGACTTTGAAAAGACAGTTATTTTCCAGTCATCAGAACAAGATTTTAATGCCTATGAAATTACGATAGCTTTACGAGAAGATTGCTTATTAAAAGCAGCCCGTGTTTATATGGTATTTGAAATTTTGGAAAAAAACGGTGATGTAATTAAATCATCGCCAACCGTAGATAGACTGGAAGAAGAACAGTTCGACAGTGAATTCCATGTTGCTTTTATTTCGAGGGAGTCATCTGTAGATTTACATAAAATGTTGATGAAAGTTTCCGAAATTGATAGCGTCATTGTCAATGAAATTCATCAGGATGTGTTTGTTACAAAAACAAATGCGATTGACGTACAAGTACCTATTCAGGATGAGGTGGCACCGTCAGCCAATGATGTTTCTGTTCCTGCCGAAAAACAAAAAACGGCATCAAATACTAACAGTAAATCTAGCGGCCATACTACTAGCAAAACAATTCGTGTAAATATTGAACGTCTAGATATTTTAATGAATTTATTTGAAGAGCTTGCAATTGATCGAGGTCGTTTATTGTCGATTGCTAATGAAGTCAATCACGGAGAATTAAATGAAACGGTGGAACGTATGAGTCGCACAATGGGCGATTTGCAGAATATCGTCTTGACAATGAGGATGGTTCCGGTAGAAACAGTATTTAACCGTTTCCCTAAAATGGTACGTCAGTTATCCCGTGATTTAAATAAAAAAATTGAACTTAATATTGTTGGTGCTGAAACAGAGCTTGACCGTACAGTAATCGATGAAATAGGAGATCCACTCGTCCACTTAATTCGAAACTCTGTAGACCACGGCATTGAAAGTCCGGAAGTACGACGTTCAAAAGGCAAGCCGGAAGAAGGAACAGTCGAACTCCGCGCCTACCATAGCGGTAATTATGTCTTTATTGAAATAGAAGATGATGGTGCAGGAATTAATCGTGATAAAGTGTTGGCAAAAGCCCTTTCTAAGGGAATCGTAACACATGAACAGTCATTGGCTATGACAGACAAGCAAATTAATGAGCTGATTTTAGCGTCAGGATTCTCGACGGCGGATGTCATTTCTGATGTTTCTGGTCGCGGTGTAGGTTTGGATGTTGTTAAAACGACAATTGAATCATTAGGTGGTAATATTTCCATCGAATCGACACAAAATGTTGGTTCTGTATTCTCTATCCAATTACCATTAACTCTATCGATAATTTCTGTTATGTTAGTGGAAATTGAAAAGGAAATTTATGCAATTCCATTATCGTCAATTATTGAAACATCCATTATCCGTACTTCTGATATCTTAAATGCCCATAATCAAAAAGTTATTGATTTCCGTGGGAAAGTTGTACCGCTTGTCTTCCTTGAAGAGATTTTCGAAGTACCGCGTGAAGAGAAAAATGATGATGGCTTCCATTCTGTCGTTATTGTTCGTAAAGGTGACAAGTTAGCGGGATTAGTAGTGGATTCATTTATAGGACAGCAGGAAATAGTCCTGAAGTCATTAGGGAATTATTTGACAAATATTTTTGCGATTTCTGGTGCAACGATTTTAGGAAATGGTCAAGTGGCATTAATTGTGGATTGTAATGCATTAATGAAGTAAAAAGGATAAGAGGTGTGAAAGATGACGAATGCAATAGAGCAAAAAAACTTAAAAGTAATTGTATTTCAATTAGCTGATAAAGAATATGCAATTCCTGTTTCTCACGTTAAGGGAATTGAAAAATTAATGCACATTTCCCGTGTACCAAAAACAGAGCGTTATGTTAAAGGCGTGATTAATCTTCGAGGCGTCGTAACACCAGTTATCGATTTACGTGAACGTTTTGACTTGCCGATATCGGGAAATGAAGATACAACACGAATTATTATAATAGCATTGGAAACAATGGAAGTTGGTTTTATAGTTGATTCTGCAAATGATGTGTTAGACATTGATGCGACATCTATTGAACAGCAACCAGAAGTAGTTGGCTCCCTTGACGAGGATTTTATCGCAGGGGTTGCCAAATTAGAAAACCGTTTATTGATTTTACTTCATTTGGATAAAGTGTTAAATACAATTGAGAAATAATAAATTTTCCAATATTATCTTATGTGGATTCTATTTAAAGTAGGGATTATAAATGAACTTCAATGAAAATATTACTTCGATCCATTTAGATGTATTGAAGGAAATTGGAAATATCGGTGCTGCACATGCTGCTACGGCATTATCAAATTTATTGCAGAAGAAAATAGATATGCGCGTACCAGATGTAAAAATGGTTTCATTTAATGAAATGATGGAACTGGCGGGTGGGGCGGAAAATGTCGTTGTTGGAATTTATCTTCGTATTGAAGGTGATGCTAATGGGAGTATGTTTTTTATCCTACCGCTTGAGCAGGCCAATCGATTTATTCGTAGCTTAATACGTGATGATTCTTTTGATTTTAATACGCCTCCTTATTCTGACTTAGGTTTATCTGCAATGCAGGAAATGGGCAATATTTTATCGGGCTCTTATTTATCTGCTTTATCTGATTTTACTGGACTTAAAATCTATCCGACTGTACCGGGATTAAGTATTGATATGTTCGGGGCTATTATTAGTATTGGGCTTATTGAACTATCGCAAATAAGCGACACTGTAATTGTTATAAATACATCTATTTATGAGGAAGCGATTTCCGATGATAAGGCGGTGAAGGGGCATTTCTTTTTAATGCCGGAACCGGATTCATTTGCAACAATTTTTAAAGCATTAGGAGTACCTACTACATGATTGTTACTAATTTAAATGATGTGATTAAAGTAGGGATTGCACAAATGGATATCGTTAAAGCTCCTAATACGATTCGTACTTCAGGTCTAGGTTCCTGTGTTGGAGTTGTTATTTATGACGAATCTAAAAAAATAGGTGGAATGGTTCATGTAATGTTACCTGATTCAAGCCTGAATCGTACCAACACTATTAATGAAGCCAAATTTGCTGATACGGGTATTCTTGCTTTAGTAGACAGTTTAAAGCGAGAAGGGGCACAAAGCTATAAAATGAAAGCTAAAATTGCCGGTGGGGCACAAATGTTCCAATTTACATCAGATAAAGATTCGATGCGTATCGGTCCAAGAAATGTCGATGCCGTAAAAACCCAATTGAAAAAGCTGAACATACCCATTATTTCAGAAGACACTGGTGGAAATAGTGGTCGCACAATCGAGTTTAGTCCAGTAACAAACATGCTCAATGTCCGAACAGTTAATAAAGGAGTGAGTGAAATATGATGTTTGGTTCAATATTTTATAACTTATGGGCAGCATTACTATCGTTCGCTGTTTATTTTATTTGGGCAATTCAAAATCCATATGCTTTGCCATTCCAAATAATAAGTACATCTTTTTTAGTCGCGTTCATTGCATTTTGTGGTACGTATTTCCTTCGTTATTTCCTAGGCTATGTTTTCTATACACCGGAAACTCCTGTCTTTGTAGAAACCGAAGATGAGATTATAAGTAAAACAACGATAGACGAGAGTAATCAGCAATTCACAACTCGTAGTAATCAGTCCACAATGGAATTTGATGAAGAAAATACGGAGGATATTGCTCAAGTTGTTCGAACGATGTTGCATGGCGATGAGGCACTTTCACGATAAAAGAGTCGTACTTTCGGCTCTTTTTTTGTATTCAGGAAAATGTGTAGATGTTGTGTCTCACAGTTCCTTACATGTTTATTTTTGGGCTTTTTGGTATAATGAATAGTAATTATACTCACTTTAAAATAAAAGGGGGAGGTACGTTTGACTGAGCAAGGACATGGAGACGAACAAGCATTATGGATTCGTTGGACAAAAAACCGAGATCCCGAAGCAGGAGACATTTTAATCAAAAAATATAAGCCACTTGTAACGTATCATGTTCAGCGTATAGCTACTGGACTTCCTAAAAATGTTTCGAGAAATGATTTAATGAGTCTCGGAATGATGGGACTCTTTGACGCATTAAATAAATTTGATATAAATCGAGATTTAAAATTTGATACGTATGCTTCCTTTCGCGTACGTGGTGCAATAATCGATGGACTGCGAAAAGAAGACTGGCTTCCACGTTCAGCACGTGAAAAGGCTAAAAAGTTGGAAGCTCAAATTGAAACACTTGAGCAAAAACTCATGCGCCATGCAACACCTGAAGAAGTTGCTGCACAGATGAATTTACCTGTGGAAGAAGTTTATCAAACCTATCAGGAGCACTTCTTTTCGAATGTGCTCTCAATAAATGAACAGCTTGATCAAGAAGACAGTGAAGGCAAATCTTTCGTCATTCGCGATGACCAAACAAAGACACCCGAACAGCAAACAATACATTTAGAGCTTTTAGGAGATTTGGCGGAAAATATAAAAAAGCTAAACGAAAAAGAACAGCTTGTCATTAGCTTATTCTACACAGAAGAAATGACATTGACTGAAATTGGGGAAGTATTGGAGTTATCTACGTCACGCATTTCTCAAATACACTCTAAAGCACTGTTTAAATTACGTAAATTATTATCTTCAGAAATGATTAATACGTAAGGAGGCGTCTGTATGAGTCTAAAAGGGCTGGAGCTGCAAATTGCTATACCAAAAACATTTGATGCTGGCAAAATGGCGGATCAGCGTCAACAAAACAATATTCTTCAGCAAATGCATGCTAATGAAACACTTAAAAAGGAAATAGAACGCAAGCAACTATCGGTAAACGAATCGGATAAAATGGATGCTCTAAAAGATGATGACGAACAATCTGAACACAATCAGTCACAAACGCAGCAAAATAAGAAAAATAAAGACCAATTGGAACAAAAAGCACAACATCCTTTTAAGGGAAATCTTTTTGATTTTAGTGGTTAGGAGAAGTTATGACGACAGTACTAATAGTTACGCTCTTTCTTGTTCAATTAATAACAATTTTTGCCATTGTCATCTTGAACAGCAAACTTTCCAAATTTCATGATTTGGAAAAGCGTCAAAATGAATTGGTGAATGAGATGGATAACGCCATTAGTGTGTATTTAATGGAAATGAGAGAAGAAAATGACCGACTAATTAATGAACTGAAAAAGCAGCCTGTTCTTCAAAGATCAGTGCATTTAAATACAGATAAACAGAGTAGTACACAGTATTCGGCAGATGAACAGATGGTAAAGAGCCAAAATCAAGCTGCCACTGTAACAAACAAAATAAATCAGGTTTCAGAACCAGAACCGCGTAAATTTATTCCTGTCAAGCAAGCTGCACATGCCTACAAGAAGCAAAAAAATCAGCAGTTTGATGAGGTTGAAGAGTCCGTGGAAACAGAATTATTCAAAGATGCCGAACATGTACCGTCAAAACCGTTAACAACTGAACAGCAAGCAGTCGAGCTTTACCGAAACGGAAAGTCAATAGAAGAAATTGCTAAAATTATGCAACGAGGCAAAACTGAAATTGAACTTCTAGTAAAGTTCCATGCGTAAAGGAGTTGCACTTGAAAGACGAGTATGATATAGTTACAAGCGGTGTTAACAATACACACGTATTTTGATGTAGTAAGTGGTGCTCGTAAGTCTACGGGTAGCTTGTTGCAGATGAAAAATGCGGAGGAAAAAAACCAAACATATTAGGAGGAAACACTCATGTCAGTAATTTCAATGAAACAATTACTAGAAGCTGGTGTACATTTCGGTCACCAAACTCGCCGTTGGAACCCAAAAATGAAGAAATATATCTTCGTAGAGCGTAACGGTATTTACATTATCGATTTACAAAAAACGGTTAAAAAATTAGAAGAAGCATACGATTTCATGCGTCAAGTTGGTCAAGACGGTGGTAAAGTTTTATTCGTAGGTACGAAAAAACAAGCACAAGAAGCGATCAAAGAAGAAGCTGAACGTTCAGGTAACTACTACATCAACCAACGTTGGTTAGGTGGTACTTTAACAAACTTCGGTACAATTCAAAAACGTGTAAAACGTATGAAAGATATCGAAAAAATGGAAGAAGACGGTACTTTTGCTGTACTTCCTAAAAAAGAAGTAATCCAACTTAAAAAAGAACACGAACGCTTAGTTAAATTCTTAGGCGGTATCCGTGATATGAAAGCTGTTCCAGACGTAATGTTCGTAGTAGACCCTCGTAAAGAGCGTATCGCAGTTGCAGAAGCAATCAAATTAAACATCCCTCTAGTTGGTATCGTAGACACTAACTGTGATCCAGATGAAATTGATTACGTAATCCCTGCAAACGACGATGCTATCCGCGCGGTTAAATTATTAACTGCTAAAATGGCTGACGCTTTATTAGAAGCAAAACAAGGTGAAGAAGAAGCTCCAGAAGTAGAAGAAGCTACAGCTGAGTAATTCACTGTTAAAAAAGGTGATAAGTGGATGAACCCCTTATCACCTTTTTTTGAGAAATGAATGTAAAAATGTGTGAATCGTTGAAACTTCGCGATTTATCGCTTAAAGTATGAAATAGTGTGAATAAATTTTTCAATATATCTAGGAGGAAACTCAACATGGCAAACGTTACTGCACAATTAGTAAAAGAATTACGCGAAAAAACAGGCGCAGGTATGATGGACTGTAAAAAAGCTTTAGTATCTACAGAAGGTGACATCGATGCTGCAATCGATTTCCTACGTGAAAAAGGTTTAGCTGCTGCTGGCAAAAAAGCTGACCGTATCGCTGCTGAAGGTACAACTTACATTTTAGAAAACGGTAATGAAGCAATTCTTTTAGAAGTAAATGCTGAAACAGATTTCGTTGCGAAAAACGACAAATTCCAATTCTTAGTTTCTTCATTAGCAGAGCAATTATTAACTGCTAAACCAGAATCAGTAGAAGCTGCTATGGAATTAGAAAAAGACGGCGTGAAAATCGTTGATCAAATTTCTACTGCTACTGCAACTATCGGTGAGAAAATTTCATTACGCCGTTTCGAAATTAAAACTAAATCAGATGCAGATGCTTTCGGTTCATACTTACACATGGGCGGCCGTATTGGTGTATTAGTAGTTCTTGAAGGTTCTACTGACGCTGCCGCTGCAAAAGATATCGCAATGCATATCGCTGCAATCAACCCAACTTATATTTCTCGTGATGAAGTTTCTGCTGACGAAGTTGAACGTGAGCGCAAAGTATTAACTGAGCAAGCGTTAAACGAAGGTAAACCAGAAAACATCGTAGCGAAAATGGTAGAAGGTCGTCTTGGTAAATATTTCGAAGACGTATGTTTATTAGACCAAGCTTTCGTTAAAAACTCAGATCAAAAAGTACGTGACTTCGTGAAATCTTTAGATGCTACTGTAACAAGCTTCACTCGTTATGCTGTTGGTGAAGGTATCGAAAAACGTGAAGATAACTTTGCTGAAGAAGTAATGAGCCAAGTTAAAGGTAACAACTAATTAAATTACAACTTAAATTTACCATAATTTAAGCAAACAGTAGGGAGCACCATTTGCGTGTTCCCTATTTTTAAAGAAATCTATTTTTGATTTAAGTGAAGTACGATACATAGAAAATACAATCGTATTTCCTTATAAATAAATGAGTAACGGAGGTCTACTATGAGTGTGTCACAATACAAACGAGTAGTAATTAAACTAAGCGGGGAAGCATTAGCTGGGGAATTGGGCTTCGGTTTCTCACCAGATGTAATTAAATCAATCGCTGCAGAAATTAAAGATGTTATCGACTTAGGCGTAGAGGTCGCATTAGTTGTCGGCGGCGGCAACATTTGGCGCGGGAAAATCGGTGCTGAAATGGGTATGGAGCGTGCCAATGCAGATTATATGGGAATGTTAGGAACAGTGATGAATGCACTTGCCCTACAAGACTCTCTAGAAAATCTAGGTGTTCCAACACGTGTTCAATCATCAATCGTTATGACACAAGTGGCAGAGCCATATATTCGACGTAAAGCAGTTCGTCATCTGGAAAAGTCACGTGTCGTAATTTTCGCTGCAGGAACAGGTAACCCTTATTTCTCGACTGATACAACAGCAGCATTGCGTGCCGCAGAAATTAATGCAGATGCAATTTTAATGGCGAAAAACAACGTGGACGGCGTTTATTCGGCAGATCCAAAATTAGATTCTGAAGCAGTTAAGTATGACACACTTACGTATTTAGACGTTATTCAACAAGGTTTACAAGTAATGGATTCAACAGCTTCAACATTATGTATGGATAATGATATTAAGCTTGTCGTTTTCAACTTGTCAGAACGTGGTAATATTAAACGTGCCGCAATGGGCGAAAAAATTGGAACAGTTGTTAGGAGAGATGCATAATGACTAAACAAGTATTGAATCAAGCACAGGAAAAAATGACAAAATCAATTGGTGCCTTCTCACGTGAATTAGCTTCAATTCGCGCTGGTGTAGCGAATGCTGCATTATTGGATCGAATTTCAGTGGATTACTATGGCTCACCGACACCTATTAACCAAATGGCTGGTATTTCTGTACCAGAAGCGCGTCTTTTAGTTATCCAACCATATGATAAATCTATTTTAGGTGAAATTGAGAAAGCAATTATGCGTTCTGATATTGGTATTACACCGACAAACGATGGTAATGTTATTCGTTTGGCAGTACCTGCTTTAACAGAAGAGCGTCGTAAAGAGCTAGTAAAACAGGTGAAAAAAGAAGCAGAAGAAGCAAAAGTGGCTGTACGTAACGTACGTCGTGATGCAAATGATGACTTGAAAAAGTTAGAGAAAAACGGAGAAATTACAGAAGACGAATTACGCGGCTTCGGTGAAGATATCCAAAAACTAACAGATAACTCAATTACAAAAATCGACGAGTTAGTAAAAGAGAAAGAAAAAGAAATTTTAACAGTTTAATCCTAAAACTTCACTAAAAGATTGTTATTGAATCCGTATTGGAATTTACTTTCCTCGGTGAAGACACTTTCGCGCTATTGGACCACTTTAGCGCGAAATCTTTTTTCTACCGTTAAAAGAACTTTAAATGGATTAAAACGTCCTGTTAGTAAGGACGTTTTTTTAATAATGGAGATAGATGATCTATGTTAACTTTTATCTGAAGTTAAAGTATAAATTGTGAATATGATACATATGCAAGTTAATAAAAGGACAATTTTGATTATTTCAAAGAAGAGTTAGTGATGTGATAAGGACATGCTATCCCTTTTTTGATATGATGGAGAAGTAGGTAGTCCGATTTGTGCAGTTGGGGGAATTAACTATGTTTAAAAAACTTTTTGGGAAAAATACAAGTAAAGAGCAACCATTCAGTGATGGAAGTATGGACTTAGTTAAGGGAGAGGATATCCCTACCCATATTGCAATTATTATGGACGGAAATGGACGTTGGGCGAAAAAACGTTCGATGCCAAGAGTTGCAGGACATCATGAAGGAATGAAAAATGTCCGGAAAATAACACGTTGTGCTTGTGATTTAGGAGTAAAAGTATTAACGCTGTATGCATTTTCGACGGAAAATTGGAAGCGGCCTAAATCAGAAGTTGAATTTTTAATGCGTTTACCAGAGCAATTTTTAACATCCTTTTTACCGGAGCTTATGGAGCGTAATATTAAAGTCGAAATGATTGGTGTAATGGATTCCTTGCCGGAGTATACTCAATCAGCTCTTAAAAAAGCGATGAATGAAACGAAAGATAATACAGGATTAGTTTTAAATTTTGCGATGAATTATGGTGGTCGCGCGGAAATTGTTATGGCGATGCAGCAACTGATGAATGACGTTGAAGCTGGAAGACTGACAATCGACGAATTAAATGAACAACATATTTCAAAATATGTAATGACAGCTCATTTACCAGAACCCGATCTATTGATTCGGACAAGTGGAGAAGTTCGCATAAGTAACTTTATGCTATGGCAGCTTGCTTATACGGAGTTTTGGTTTACTGATACGCATTGGCCGGATTTTAACGAAGCATGTTTAAAAGAGGCGATTTCTGTGTATCAAAACCGTAACCGTCGTTATGGAGGGCTGAAAGGAGAAGAAACAAATTGAAACAGCGCATCATTACTGGAGTAATTGCTGCAGCACTATTTATTCCATTCGTAATTTATGGAGGCGGACCGTTTGCGGTTTTAATGAGTATCATCGCAGTTGTTGGCTTTTATGAATTATTGAAAATGAAAGGAATTTCAATTGCATCCGTTCCGGGAATGTTAGGGACACTTGCATTGTTACTATTAGTAGTACCGAGTGATTGGTCCAAAAACGTAGTTGAATTTCTACAATATGAATCAACTTTAATGATTGTATACGGTATAATTGCCTTATTATTAATTTATACAGTCCTTGTAAAAAATAAAATGACTTTTGATGAAATCGGTTTTATATTAATTGGCGCCTTTTATGTCGGACTTGGTTTCCATTATTTTATCGAAACCCGGTTTATCGGATTAGAATATGTCGTATTTGTATTGTTAATTGTTTGGACAACAGATTCTGGCGCATATTTTGTTGGGCGTAAGCTAGGGAAAAATAAATTATGGCCGGAAATATCCCCAAAAAAGACTGTTGAAGGTTTTGTCGGTGGCATCGTCATCGCGGTATGTTTTGCTATCGCATTGCAACTTATGTACCCGATCACTTCAAGTTGGATTCAATTAATTATTGTAACGATTGTAGCATCGATTGTCGGGCAAATGGGTGACCTTGTTGAATCTGCAATTAAGCGACACTACGGTGTGAAGGATTCAGGCAATATTTTACCAGGGCATGGGGGCATTTTAGATCGTTTTGACAGCCTCTTATTTGTAGTGCCTTTACTTCATTTCTTGCACTTTTTTGCTTAATTTCTTTCAGTAAGTATGTAGATACACGCAAAAAAACAGGCTGTATCAAACGAAATTGCGTTGTAACGCAATTGATTTGTTAGGAGGAAGTATCATTGTGAAAAAAATCAGTTTATTAGGTGCAACGGGCTCCATTGGATGGCAAACGTTTGATGTTTTACTTGCACATCCAAATGCTTTTCGGCTTGTTGCTTTTTCTGCCGGAAAAAATATTGAAAAATCCCGTGAAATTATTCAAAAGTTACAACCGGAGCTAGTTTCAATGCAGACAGAGGAAGCGGCGAAAACTTTACAGAAGGAATTTCCGCACGTTTCCTTTACATATGGTGAAAAAGGATTAGTGGAAGTTGCGACACATTCCGATTCAACGGTACTTGTCAATGCAGTTTTAGGCAGTGTCGGGTTGGAATCTACACTTGCAGCAATACGTATGGGAAAAACGATTGCCATTGCGAATAAAGAAACACTTGTAACAGCAGGACACCTTGTGATGTCAGAAGCACAAAAGTACAATGCACCGATATTGCCTGTAGATAGTGAGCATTCTGCTGTTTTTCAATCAATGAACGGCGAAAATAAAAAACGTATTGAACGGATCATTTTAACAGCTTCAGGTGGTTCATTCCGCGATAAGGCACGTGATGAATTAGTCGGTGTAACGGTAAAAGACGCTCTGAATCATCCGAACTGGTCGATGGGGGCTAAGATTACGATCGACTCTGCAACGATGATGAATAAAGGACTTGAAGTTATTGAGGCACATGTATTATTCAATATGCCGTATGACAATATCGATGTATTACTGCACCGTGAAAGTATTATTCACTCTATGGTGGAGTATGTAGATACTAGCGTTATAGCGCAGCTTGGAACACCGGACATGCGTGTGCCGATACAGTATGCGCTTAGCTATCCGGATCGCTTGCCCCTTTCAAATGGTCAACGTTTAAACTTAGCCCAAATTGGACAACTTCACTTTAAGGAAGTTGATTTTGATCGATTCCGTGCCCTAAAACTTGCCTATGACGCCGGTCGAATGGGCGGTACAATTTTAACGGCAATGAATGCGGCAAATGAAGCGGCTGTCGAATTATTTTTACAAGAAAAAATAACATTTTTAGAAATTGAAGAATGTATTGAGCGTATTATGAATAGTCATAACAATATCGCATTACCAGATTTAGAAACAATTTTACATGTAGATAGTGAGACAAGAAAAACAGTAGCAAGCATGGTAAAATAGTGAAGTGCGAGAAAAAAGAGTGTCAGTCAACTATAAGTTGGACATTCATATGCGCATAGAGCGTATTTTTTAATCAGTTAACGCTAGAAAAAAAGAGAACTAACTTTATGACTCAGTTCCAATGAAGGTGGGAGATTATGCAAACAGTTATAGCCTTTATTTTAATTTTTGGCTCACTCGTTTTTTTCCATGAGCTAGGTCACTTCTTACTTGCAAAGCGCGCGGGCATAATGGTACGCGAATTTGCGATAGGTATGGGACCGAAAATTTTCGGTATGACGAAAGGTGAAACCATTTATACGCTGCGTCTTTTGCCAATTGGCGGCTACGTGAGGATGGCTGGTGAGGATACTGATACCGTAGAATTACAACCGGGTTATCGGGTAGCTTTAATAACGAACGAAGACAATATTGTAGAAAAAATTATACTAAATCAAAAAACACATTATCAAAATGTTATATTTTTGGAAGTGGAACGAGCAGATTTAGAACGTGAACTTTGGATTGAAGGCTATGATGAGGATGACCAATTCGTACGCTACAATGTATCGCGTACAGCAATGGTTGTTGAGAACGGAATGGAGCAAATGATTGCACCTCTAGACCGCCAATTTAATTCAAAATCTGTCGGTGCTCGTGCAATGGCGATTTTCGCAGGTCCATTATTCAATTTTATTTTAGCGTTTTTCATCTTCCTTGTTATCGGACTTATTCAGGGAATCCCTTCCGAAGAGCCAATCATTGCAGAAGTAATCGATAATAACGTTGCGAGCAATGCAGGTATAATGGAAGGCGATAAAGTCGTGAAGGTAAATGGTCAAGCTATTTCTACCTGGGAGCAATTATCAACACAAATATACGATAATCCGAATAAAACACTAACATTTGAAGTTGAACGTGAAACAGGAAATGAAATAATTGAACTGACACCAAAACAAGTTGAGCAGGAAGACGGCGCAACTTATGGACAAATTGGTGTTATGCGTACGATGGAAAAAAATCCACTCAAGGCAGTTGTCTATGGTGTGGAGGAAACTTACAATATGATTGTTCTCATTGGTACTCTTGTTGGTAAATTGGTTACAGGCCAATTCTCGATTGATGCTTTGTCCGGTCCGGTAGGGATATATAAAACAACTGAAACTGTTGTAACTTTCGGTCTTTATAATATTCTATACTTCGCCGCAATGCTAAGCGTAAACTTGGGAATCATGAACTTGCTTCCTTTACCGGCACTTGACGGAGGCCGCCTATTATTCTTCGCAGTAGAAGCGGTAAGAGGTAAACCAATTGATCGTCAAAAAGAAGGCATGGTTCACTTCGTCGGAATTCTGCTCTTGATGATATTAATGGTCGTAGTGACCTGGAACGATATCCAGCGATTCTTCTTCTAAAATTAATTAAGATGATTTAGCTAAGTGACCAGCAAGTAGATTGGAATGAAGGGGAGGCGACTCCTGGGGGAATAGCGTGACGCCTGAGACTACAGGCTCAGGCCACGCCCCCCGGAAAGCGTCCGACCCGTAATGGAAATCTACCCCATGTCGATGTAGAATCTCTTTTAAACAAAATAGGTTTAAAAATGACGGCTTTGAGCGTTTGTATGAATAATACTAGCGTTCAAAGCTAAATTTGATTAGTATTATAGAAGTAGCATTTAATTTAGTTAATGTGTATTCAACAATCATTGGCTATAGCGCAGATAATAATGAAATATAGATCATTCTTAAATTAAAAAAGGTGGCACTACTTATGAAACAAACAAAAACGTTTATTCCTACTTTAAGGGAGAATCCAGCTGATGCCGATGTAAAATCACACCGCATGCTAATGCGTGCAGGCTTTATCCGCCAAAACGCATCGGGAGTATACTCATACTTACCATTAGCTCGCAAAGTATTAGCGAAAATCGAGCAAATTATCCGTGAAGAAATGGAAGCAGTTAATTCCATTGAGTTATTAATGCCAGCACTTCAACCAGCTGAACTATGGCAGGAATCAGGTCGTTGGGAAGCATATGGTCCAGAACTTATGCGCTTAAAAGACCGTCATGACCGTGATTTCGCATTAGGGGCAACACATGAAGAAGTAATTACAACTTTAGTTCGTGATGAAATAAAATCATACAAAAAGTTACCGTTAACACTTTATCAAATTCAAAGTAAATTCCGTGATGAAAAACGTCCACGCTTTGGTTTATTACGTGGTCGTGAATTTATCATGAAAGATGCGTATTCATTCCATGCTTCTCGTGAGTCGTTAGATGCGACTTATGATGATATGTACCGTGCATATTCAAATATTTTCTCTCGTCTTGGCTTAAACTTCCGTGCAGTAATTGCGGATGCTGGAACAATCGGCGGTAAAGGTACTCATGAATTTATGGTTCTATCTGAAATTGGTGAAGATACAATCGCCTACTCGGATTCTTCGGACTATGCTGCCAATATTGAAATGGCGGAGGTTGTTGTAGAATATACAGCACCTACAACGCCAATGAAAGAAGTTGAAAAGATCGCAACACCTGATCAAAAGACAATCGAAGAAGTTTCGGCATTCTTAAATGTAGAAGCATCGAATGTTATTAAATCATTAGTATTTAATGTTGATGGGGAACTGGTTGTTGTTTTAGCACGTGGCGACCACGAAATTAACGATATTAAGCTTAAAAATGCATTGGGAGCTACATCTGTAGAGTTAGCTGATGATGCTGCTATAAAAGAATTGCTGGGCTGCGCACCAGGTTCAATTGGTCCAGTTAAATTACCGGTCAATGTAAAAGTTATTGCCGATAATGCAATTAAATCAATTCGTAATGGTGTAGCCGGTGCGAATGAAGATGGCTTCCACTTATTAAACGTAAATCCTGAGCGTGACTTTGCAATCGGTTCTTATGAAGATATTCGCTTTATCCAAGTAGGAGACCCTTCTCCAGATGGTGAGGGAGTTATTAAATTTGCTGAAGGAATTGAAGTTGGTCATATCTTCAAATTAGGTACAACTTATTCAGCAAAATTAAATGCTACGTTCCTTGATGAGCAGGGGAAAGCACAACCGTTTATTATGGGATGCTACGGTATTGGGGTTTCACGCTTATTAGCTGCTGTTGCAGAACATTTCCAAGATGAAAACGGATTTGTATGGCCTGCACAATTAGCTCCATATGATTTACAATTAGTACCGATTAATACAAAAGACGAAGCACAAGTACAATTAGCAGACGAACTATACGGTGTATTAAAATCGTATCGTTATGACGTGCTATATGATGACCGTGCTGAGCGTGCAGGCGTTAAATTTGCCGATGCAGACTTAATTGGCTTGCCTGTCCGTATTACAGTAGGTAAAAAAGCTTCTGAAGGTTTAGTAGAAGTGAAGTTCCGTGCGACTGGCGAATCGGCAGAATGGGCTAAAGAAGAAGTAGTAGATCGTTTAAACGAATTTTTCCGTCAAAACTAATAATTTGTTAAGATAGAGAGAATGGGAAAGTACAATTTACATGTACTTTCTTTTCTTTTTCATGTGAAGGGTCTGTTGTTGATGGGGGAATGAAGTTATCACTGAATAAGGGTGAAATTTCCGCTTATTTGATAAATTAATTGAAATTCAGCCAAAATAGAGGTAAAAATTCCTCTTATCTATGCTGAATAACATGAAAGACACTGATTTTTCAATGGATAACCGGAAAAACTACCCTTATTTACCTCTAAATGATGCTTATTTTGCAAATAACGGTAAAAACTCCGCTTATTTTAAACGAAGGGGATTGCTTTTTCGTGCCCTGCCGGAATTCCTCCACCTCATATTGAAAAAAGCATTAAAAAGAAAGGGTTGAAACAATTGTCAAAACAGGAAGGAAGACAAAAATTCCTACTATTAATCCAACAACTTGAATTAACTGATGATGTCTACATGTCCTTTTTTGAAAATGGCACACTCGAACGAGTAACCGTCCATAAAAAGAAAAGAATTTGGCATTTTAAAATTAAAATAGAAAATATTTTGCCATTCCAAGTGTATCAATTACTTCGTATGCGTCTAGCAGAGAAGTTTTCTCATATAGCCAATGTCCTATTAACAGTAGAATCCCACAATCCTGTAGTGAATGAGCAGCATATTCTTGACTATTGGCAAGTGGCAATTGAACAAATGGGTGACATGTCGCCATTATTGCGCGAAAACCTCATGAAACAAACACCACGATGGACAGGTCATAAGCTTGTAGTGACATCGATGCTGGAAGTGGAATATTTATCATTAAAATCAAAGTATACGGAGAAAATTGCAGAATCCTATAAAACATTTGGTTTTCCACATATTCCGTTAGAATTCCAACTTATCGAAGAGTCGGATGAGTTCATCGCACAGCAGGAAGCTTTTTACGAGCAGCGTAAAGAAGAGGAAGAACGTTTGTCAAAACAGGCAATGGCCGATTTTGCAGCACGTGAAAAAGAGAAGGCGAATAATCCGGGTGCTGCGATGCAAGGAGATGCTCCATTCCAAATTGGTGCACTTATAAAAAATCCAGAGCCAGTTGAAATCCGTACAGTGTTGGAAGAAGAGCGTTCAATTGTATTGGAAGGCTTTATTTTTGCTTGTGAAGTGAAGGAACTGAGAAGTGGCCGTTCATTATTGGAGCTTAAAATTTCCGACTACACCGATTCTCTACTCATAAAAATGTTCTCAAACGGTGACGAAGATGTTGTGAAAATGAAGCAAATAAGTAAAGGAATGTGGGTTCGTGTACGCGGCTCAATCCAACTTGATACATTTGCCCGTGATTTAGTTATGATGGTGAAGGATATTAATGAAATCAAGCATGAACCTCGTAAAGATCATGCTCCAGAAGGTGAAAAACGAGTTGAGCTTCATTTGCATACGCCGATGAGCCAGATGGATGCTATGACGTCCGTTGATAAATTAGTTGCCCAAGCAGCAAAATGGGGGCATCCCGCAATTGCGATAACCGATCATGCAGTCGTGCAGGCATTCCCTGATGCATATGCTGCAGGGAAGAAAAATGGCATAAAGGTTATTTATGGTGTGGAAGCAAACTTAGTGGATGACGGGAAGCCAATTGTGTATGATCCGATTGATATTGATTTGGAGGAAGCTACGTACGTCGTATTTGACGTAGAGACAACAGGTTTTTCAAATGTATATGATACGATTATCGAGCTAGCGGCTGTAAAAATAAAAAATGGCCAAGTTATAGATACGTTTGAACGTTTTTCAAATCCCCATCGCAAACTAACAGCAAAAATCATTGAACTTACACATATTACAGATGATATGCTCGTCAATGCACCAGAGCTTAATGATGTAATCCGTGAATTCCATGACTTTATTGGCGACGGGGTTGTCGTTGCCCACAATGCAGCGTTCGATTTAGGTTTCTTATATGTTGCCTACAAAAACGCAGGCATTGAAGTAAGGCATCCAGGTATTGATACGGTCGAGCTTTCCCGACTTGTAAATCCCGGACAAAAATCGCATAGCTTAAAAACATTAACGAAAAAATATAATATTGAATTAACACAGCATCACCGGGCAATTTACGATACGGAAGCTACCGGTGAACTATTCCTGCATTTACTCAAACAGTCCGCCGATTTAGGTATAAAAAACCTGATTGAAATGAATGACCATGTCGGCGGCGAAGAAGGATATAAGCAGGCACGCCCAAGTCACTGTACAGTATTGGCAGTGGATGATGCTGGCTTGAAAAATCTTTTCAAATTAATTTCGATATCGCACACGGAAACATTTTATCGAGTACCACGTATTCGCCGTTCGGATCTGCAGCGGTTACGCCAAGGTTTAATTGTCGGTTCAGGCTGTTCGAATGGTGAGTTGTTTGAAACAATGATGAATAAAACACAGGAAGAAGCCGAACGCATTGCAAAGTTTTATGATTATTTGGAAGTCATGCCAAAACCTGTTTACTCTCAATTGGTTGATGGGGGTACGGTACATGATGAATGGGCTTTGGAGGATATTATTCGCCGTATCGTAAAACTTGGTAAAAAGTTGAACCTGCCTGTTGTTGCAACAGGAAATGTCCATTACCTGCATGAAACAGATGCAAAGTTCCGCCAAATTCTAGTCGGTTCGATGGGTGGTGCAAATCCACTGAATCGTAACCCTTTGCCAAAAGTCCACTTCCGTACGACAAATGAAATGTTGAAGGAATTCGACTTTTTAGGACCAGATTTAGCGAAAGAAGTTGTTGTAACGAATACACAGCTAGTTGCAAATATGATTGGTGATGTAAAACCGATTAAAGATGACTTGTATACACCGAAAATTGAAGGTTCTGATGACGAAGTAACGAATTTAACATACGAAATGGCACATCTGATTTACGGGGAAAATTTACCGGAAATTGTACAAGCTCGAATCGATAAAGAGCTAAAATCCATTTTAGGACATGGATTTGGCGTTATTTATTTAATCTCGGCAAAGCTTGTAAAAAAATCATTGGCAGATGGATACTTAGTAGGTTCACGTGGTTCGGTCGGATCATCACTCGTTGCCACATTTATGGAAATTACTGAAGTGAATCCGTTGCCTCCGCATTATGTCTGCCCTAATTGTAAACATTCGGAGTTTATCGCAGATGGATCGGTTGCATCCGGTTATGACTTACCGAACAAAGAATGTCCAGAGTGTGGGGCACAGTATAAAAAAGACGGTCAGGATATCCCGTTCGAAACCTTCCTTGGATTTAAGGGAGATAAAGTACCCGACATCGATTTGAACTTCTCGGGAGAATATCAGCCGCAAGCCCATAATTACACGAAGGTGCTTTTCGGTGAAGAATATGTATTCCGTGCTGGAACAATAGGGACAGTTGCGGAAAAGACAGCATATGGCTATGTAAAAGGTTATGGAAGCGATAATGGTATAACGTACCGCAATGCCGAAGTAGATCGCTTAGTTCAAGGATGTACAGGCGTAAAACGTACAACAGGGCAACACCCAGGCGGAATCATTGTTGTACCGGATTATATGGATATATATGATTTCTCTCCAGTACAGTTCCCTGCAGATGCGCAAGACTCTGAATGGAAAACAACTCACTTTGACTTCCATTCGATTCATGATAATATTTTAAAACTCGATATACTTGGTCACGATGATCCAACTGTAATTCGTATGTTACAGGATTTATCAGGAATTGATCCAAAGACAATTCCAACAGATGACCCAATTGTCATGAAAATTTTTAGTTCGACAGAGACACTTGGTGTGACAGATAAACAAATAGGTGCAAAAACAGGTACGCTTGGCATTCCTGAGTTTGGTACAAAGTTTGTTCGTCAAATGCTGGAAGAAACAAAACCAACGACATTTAGTGAACTTGTACAAATTTCCGGACTTTCTCATGGAACGGACGTTTGGTTAGGAAATGCAGCCGAGCTTATTAAAGACGGTACTTGTGTATTAAAAGAAGTAATTGGCTGTCGTGACGATATTATGGTGTATTTAATCTATCAGGATTTAGAGCCATCATTTGCCTTTAAAATTATGGAATCTGTACGTAAAGGAAAAGGCTTAACAGAAGAAATGGAAGCTGAAATGCGCGCGAAAAAAGTACCGGAATGGTATATCGATTCATGTAAAAAGATAAAATACATGTTCCCGAAAGCCCATGCCGCAGCCTATGTTTTAATGGCGGTACGTATCGCATGGTTTAAAGTCCACCATCCAATACTTTATTATGCAGCCTACTTTACAGTGCGTGCATCTGATTTTGATTTAATTGCGATGACACAGGGTTCTGTCATGATTCGTAAAAAAATTGATGAAATTAATATGAAGGGGCTCGATGCAGCTCCGAAAGAAAAAAGTTTGTTAACGGTTATGGAAATTGCGCTTGAAATGTGTGAACGAGGCATGAGCTTCAAGAAAGTGGATTTATACCGTTCACATGCGAGTGAGTTTATAATTGAAGGGAATTCGTTGATTCCACCGTTTGATGCGATACCTGGACTTGGTACAAACGTAGCAAAACAAATCGTAGAAGCGCGAAAAAACGGTGAATTCCTATCAAAAGAGGATTTACAGCAACGTGGTCGTGTATCGAAAACTTTAATTGAGTACATGGATGAATTAGGCTGCCTTGAAGGTATGCCGGATGCCAATCAGCTTTCACTATTTTAAGACGAAATTATATTGTAGCATACAGCAAAAGGCAATATTTGCATTCAATAAGCCTTTATGCTATGCTAAAATCAATAATTTGTTGATAGTTCGCCAGCAAAAGAGTGGGTTTTCCCGCTCTTTTCTGTTGTTTACACAACTATTTATCTTCATTCAGCAAGCGTTTTAAAACGCTTGCTGAATGAAGATAAACCACTGGCGAATATCACAAATTTCAATTGAAACAATTCAATGAATACTCGTCTTTTGTTTAACAAATAACATCATGATTTTTAAGAGACAAAGACGCTAGGGAGGATACGATGAGCAAAGTTACGTCGATCATTGAAGAGCTAGTGACACCGATCGTGGAAGAGCTTGAATTAGAATTAGTTGATATCGAGTTCCTAAAAGAAGGACGCGACTGGTTCCTTCGTATTTACGTTGATACACCTGAGGGCGGCATTGATATTTTACAATGCGCACAAGTGAGTGAACGTTTAAGCGAGAAACTGGATGAAAACGATCCAATCGAGCAAAACTATTATTTAGAAGTTTCTTCACCAGGAGCCGAACGTCCATTAAAAAAACAACAGGACTTTGAAAAAGCAATCGGCAAATACATTTTTGTAAAAACTTATGAGCCAATTAAGGATTTAAAAGAATTCTATGGTTATTTACGCGCATATACAGATGAATATTTAGAGATCGAATTCCGTATTAAAACACGTAAAGTTACAGTACAAATTGAAAAAGAAAAAATTGCGCAGGCACGTCTTGCCATCGATTTTTCAGATAAGCAAATTTAGGAGTGAAAACAAAATGAGTAGTGAATTACTAGATGCCCTAACTGCCCTTGAAGAGCAGAAAGGTATTTCAAGAGATGTATTGATTGAAGCGATTGAAGCGGCTTTAGTAACTGCGTATAAACGTAACTTCAACCAAGCACAAAACGTTCGTGTCGACCTTAACCTTGAAACAGGTTCAATGGTCGTTTATTCGCGTAAAGACGTAGTGGAAGAAGTAGAAGACGATCGCTTAGAAATCGCATTGGAAGATGCGAAGTTTATTAATGCAGCTTATGAAATTGGTGACATCGTAGAAGAAGAAGTAACACCACGTAACTTCGGGCGCATCGCAGCACAGACTGCAAAACAAGTTGTAACACAACGTGTACGTGAAGCAGAACGCGGTTTGATTTATGAAGAATATGTAGACCGTGAAGATGATATCGTTACTGGATTAATTGAGCGTCAAGATGCACGTAATATTTACGTATCCATCGGTAAAGTAGAAGCAGCATTACCAGTGAACGAACAAATTCAAGGTGAAGTGTATAAGCCAACTTCACGCATCCGTGTTTACATTACTAAAGTTGAGCGCACAACACGTGGTCCACAAGTAATCGTATCTCGTACTCATCCTGGATTACTGCGTCGTCTATTTGAAATGGAAGTTCCGGAAATTTATGATGGCACAGTTGAAATTAAATCAATTGCACGTGAAGCGGGAGACCGTTCAAAAATCTCTGTATATGCACATAATGAAGAAGTAGATCCTGTAGGCTCATGTGTTGGTGCAAAAGGTGCACGTGTGCAAACAATTGTAAACGAACTAAACGGCGAGAAAATCGATATCGTTGAATGGTCTGAGGATCCAGTCGTATTCGTTGCAAATGCATTAAGTCCTTCAAAAGTTTTAGACGTTCAAGTAAATGAAGAAGAAAAGTCAACAACGGTTGTTGTACCGGATTATCAACTATCTTTAGCAATCGGTAAACGCGGTCAAAATGCACGTTTAGCCGCAAAATTAACTGGTTGGAAAATCGACATTAAGAGTGAAACTGATGCACGTGAATTAGGAATCTATCCTTCTGAAACGAGCACATTCATACCACATGAAGATAATGAAGATGTACAATTTGATTTATATGGTGACGATGAAGAATAATCATCTGTTGGAATGATTTTGCAAGGAGGGTGAGCAAAATGGTCGTTAATAGAAAAATTCCTTTACGTAAATGTGTCGCAACAGGTGAGATGCTTCCAAAAAAGTCAATGATTCGAGTCGTTCGTTCTAAAGAAGGCGAAGTAACAGTTGACATTACAGGAAAAAAATCCGGTCGTGGAGCATATGTTTCTAAAACGGAACAAGCGGTGGAAATCGCACGTAAAAAGAATATTTTAGATCGCCAGCTTGATGCAAAAGTGCCGGATGAAGTGTATGAGGAATTGCTGACACTAATCCGCAGGGAGTCGATTTTATGACAAACCCTGCATTGCTACAGCTATTAGGCTTAGCGGCACGTGCTCGAAAAACAATCTCTGGAGAAGAGCTTGTCATAAGGGAAATTCGTAATGGCAAAGCTAAACTAGTATTTTTAGCATCGGATGCTTCAGCGAATACAAGTAAAAAAATTCAAGATAAATGTACGTTTTATAACGTTGAGTATTATGTTTTCGGAGATCGATATGATCTTGGACATGCTACCGGGAAGGAAGCCCGTGTAGCGATTGCTATTACAGATAGCGGATTTGCTAAAAAAATGTCTAGTCTACTCAACGAAAATTAATCGGGGGTGAGCAGATGAGCAAAGTAAGAGTTCATGAATATGCGAAAAAGGTAAATAAAACAAGTAAGGAAGTTATTGAGAAGCTTGCAAGTTTCAATCTGCCAGTGAAAAATCACATGGCGGTAATTGATGAACAGGCGGTATCAAAACTAAATTCTGTCTTTAAGCAAGCAGCAGAACCAACGAAAGATTCTCCTGCAAAACCATCTGTCAAAGCTGTAAATGCATCGCCAAAACCTGGTGAGCAAGGGCAGAGAAACGCACAACAGAATCTAAAGCAGGATCGTCCACAATCTGCTTCAACTAACCAACAACCGAACAAACCAAGAAACGCCCAAGGGCAAACAAGATCGCAACAACCGAATAAACCGGCAAACGCCCAAGGGCAAACAAGATCGCAACAACCGAATAAACCGGCAAATGCCCAAGGGCAAACAAGATCACAACAACCGAACAAACCAGCAAATGCCCAAGGGCAAACAAGACCGCAACAACCGAACAAATCAACAAATGCCCAAGGGCAAACAATATCGCAACAAGGCGAAAAACAAAGAAATGAAAAAGGTAACCAAAATCGAAATATGACTCAAAATACTAATAACAACCGCAAAGGCGGAACGAACCAAAATAATAGTAATAATAAAGGCGGTAACACGCAGAATAAGGGTGGCTACCAACAACGTAGAAAGCCAGGAATTAATGGCGGTAAACGTCGTACGCATCGCCCAGCACCGCAGCCAATGGTACAAAAAGAATTACCGGAAAAAATCACGTTCTACGAAAGCTTGTCAGTTGCAGAACTTGCAAAAAAATTACACCGTGAGCCATCGGAAATTATTAAAAAATTATTCATGCTTGGTGTAATGGCAACAATTAACCAAGAGTTAGACAAAGATGCGATTGAGCTTATTTGTGCTGACTACGGTGTAGAAGTGGAAGAAGAAATTCGTATCGACAAAACAGATTTAGATACGTACTTCGATGATTCAATCGTAGAAGTGGATGAAAATGCTTTAGAAGAGCGTCCACCAGTTGTAACAATCATGGGTCACGTTGACCACGGTAAAACAACTTTACTTGACTCAATTCGTAACACAAAAGTAACTGCTGGCGAAGCAGGTGGTATCACTCAACATATCGGTGCTTACCAAGTTACTGAAAATGGCAAGAAAATTACGTTCTTAGATACACCAGGACACGCAGCATTCACTACAATGCGTGCGCGCGGAGCATCTATAACAGACATCGCGATTATCGTTGTAGCAGCTGATGACGGTGTAATGCCTCAAACAGTAGAAGCAATCAACCATGCGAAAGCAGCCGAAGTACCAATTATCGTAGCTGTAAACAAAATGGATAAACCTTCAGCAAACCCTGACCGCGTTCAGCAAGAATTAACAGAGCATGGCTTAGTTCCTGAAGCATGGGGTGGAGAGACAGTCTTTGTTCCAATTTCAGCACTAAAAGGTGAAGGAATCGATGAATTATTAGAAATGATTCTTTTAACTGCAGAAGTTGGGGAACTAAAAGCGAATCCGACTCGTGCTGCTATCGGTTCAGTAATCGAAGCACAATTAGACAAAGGTCGCGGTGCTGTTGCAACATTATTAGTTCAAGATGGTTCATTACGTGTTGGTGACCCAATCGTAGTTGGTCACGCATATGGTCGTGTACGTGCTATGGTAAACGATTTAGGTCGTCGTATTAAAACTGCTGGCCCATCAACTCCAGTAGAAATTACTGGTCTAAATGAAGTACCACAAGCGGGTGACCGTTTCGTTGTATTCCAAGACGAAAAAACAGCTCGTCAAGTTGGTGAGTCACGTTCAATGACTGCGATTCAAGCACAGCGTTCTGAAAAGCAACGTGTAACACTTGATAACTTATTTGAACAAATGAGCCAAGGCGAGATGAAAGAATTAAACTTAATCGTAAAAGCAGACGTACAAGGTACAGTGGAAGCAATGGCTTCTTCATTAATGAAAATTGATGTTGAAGGTGTTAACGTAAAAATCATCCACACAGGTGCGGGTGCTATTACAGAATCAGATATTTCACTTGCTGCTGCATCAAACGCTATTGTTATCGGATTTAACGTACGTCCTGATACGAACGCTAAGCGTGCTGCGGATGAAGAAGGTGTAGATATTCGTCAACACCGTATCATCTATAAAGTAATCGAAGAAATCGAACAAGCGATGAAAGGGATGCTTGATCCAGAATACGAAGAAAAAATCGTTGGTCAAGCGGAAGTTCGTCAAACAATCAAAGTCTCTAAAGTCGGTACAATTGCAGGTTCATACGTTATTGAAGGTAAAATGGTACGCGATGCGGGTGTACGTGTAATCCGTGAAAACGTTGTTGTTTTTGAAGGCGAATTAGATTCATTAAAACGCTTTAAAGATGACGCAAAAGAAGTAGCAAAAGGCTATGAGTGTGGTATCACAGTTAAAAACTACAATGACATTAAAGAAGGCGACATTATCGAAGCCTTCGTAATGGAAGAGATTGTTCGTAAGTAATGATTGTGTATGCAGAGATTGAATTCATCATTCAGACTGCCCACTCATTAAAAGAAAAGCGTGCTGTTCTACAACGAATGGTAATGCGGACGAAACAAAAGTTCAATGTTTCCGTTGCTGAAATTGACCATCAAGATGTATGGCAGCGTACAAGATTAGCACTTGTGTCAGTTGCTTCTTCCAAAGAAGCTGCTGAACGCGAGCTAATGCGTGCAGTACACTTTTTACAGTCAAATCCACAATGGGAACAGTTGGATTTTTATCGTGAATATTTGTAAAGTCCACATATAGTGGAAATTAAAACATCAATTACGCAAGTTAAATGAGGTGACATTTATGTCTCTACGTTCTAATCGAGTTGGCGAGCAAATGAAAAAGGAAATTACTGAAATCATTGCACGCAAAATCAAAGACCCACGCGTAGGTTTCGTTACAGTTACAGATGTAGCCGTAACAGGAGACTTACAGCAAGCAACTGTTTATATTACATCGTTAGGTAATGACCGAGAACGTTCGGAAACATTGCAAGCTTTAGAAAAAGCATCTGGTTTTATCCGTTCTGAAGTTGGTTCACGTATTCGCTTACGCCGTACGCCTGAACTAGCATTCGAATTCGATACAGCAATCGAATACGGTAATAAAATTGATGCATTACTACGTGGATTACACGAAGATAAATAAAACTAAGAAGTCTGCACTGCATAACTATGCAGGCAGACTTTTTTGTTTTAGAAGTTACTTTAAAATCAGAGGTTTTGTGAAGGAAATAAATTTTATGCTAAGGTAGAGTCACAATACAGCTGGAGCCACAACCTCAGGAAAGCGGGCACTTCACTTTGATTAAATTTAAGGAGAAATTCCGCTTATTTGGAAAATCGAGTGAAAAAAGGTCAAAATAGCGGTAGGAATTTCCTCTATTCACCTAAAAACCATTTAAAAATATGATTTTTCGATGAATAAGGGAAATATCTACCCTTATTTCTCTCAAAATAAGACCTTATCTACAAATAACAGTAAAACTTACCGTTATTTTAATTTCGACTAACCTGGGATTCGCACACATGGAGTACAAATAAAGGAGCAAGCATATGAACGGTATTTTGCCATTATGGAAAGAGCGCGGCATGACAAGTCATGACTGCGTGTTTAAATTACGAAAAATATTAAAGACAAAAAAGGTAGGACATACAGGGACACTGGATCCAGGTGTTGAAGGTGTTTTACCAATTTGCATAGGCCAGGCTACAAGAATTGCAGAATATTTAACTGATGCAGGCAAAACGTATGAAGCGGTCGTTTCAATCGGACGTACGACTACAACAGAAGATGCAGAAGGGGAAACTGTCGAACAAAACAGCGATGTTAAATCCTTCTCGCGTGCTGATATTTTACAGGCACTTACAACGTTAACGGGAGAAATCGAACAGACGCCTCCAATGTTCTCGGCTGTAAAAGTAAACGGGAAAAAGCTTTATGAATATGCGCGGGCAGGTCAGACGGTAGAGCGCCCAACACGTAAAATTAAAATATATGAGCTGGAATTATTAGATGATGCCGAAAAATTTGAGGGAGAAGAAGTGACATTCCAGGTCCGCATTAAATGTTCAAAAGGCACTTACATTCGAACATTAGCCGTTCAAATTGGGGAAGCATTAGGCTACCCGGCACATATGCATGAACTTGTTCGTACTGCTTCAGGTACATTTACAAAGGACAATTGTTTCACTTTAGCACAAATCGCTGAAATGATGGAATCCGGAGAACAGGGGAAATTTTTACTGCCTGTTGAATATGCCTTGTCGGATTATCCCTTTATTGAAATTACGGCTGATATTGAAAAACAAATTTTCAATGGACAAGTTCTCCCAATGCATGCATTATTAAAAGAACATGATAAAATTGTGTATGGTGTAGAGGGACGAGCATTTGCGGTTTATATCGCCCATCCGACTAAACAAGGGCAAATGAAGCCAGATAAAATGTTCCCCGAAATTAATTAGGAGGCACATAATGAACGTTATTCATTTAAAATACCCCCATCAATTAGCTCAAAAAGGAAAACAGCCCTATTCATTGGCAATCGGTTTTTTTGATGGGGTACATAAAGGGCATCAAGCGGTTATTGAGGCTGCAAAACAAAAAGCAGAAGAACTAAATATTAAAAGTGCTGTCATGACATTTGATCCACATCCATCAATCGTATTAGGTGGACGCAATGAAAAGGTGTTTTATATTACGCCACTTTCACAAAAGTTGGATACGCTGGAAAAACTAAATGTCGATACTGTATTTGTTGTGAATTTCACATCAGATTTTGCGAAGCTAACACCTGAACAATTTATCGAGTATTTTATTATTGATTTAAACGTTTTGCATGTTACTGCAGGCTTTGATTTCTCATTTGGAGCATTCGGAAAAGGGAATATGGAGCTTATGGCACAATTATCAAACGGTAAATACGGTGTGACAGTTATTGATAAGCTTTCAGATATTGAAGAAAAAATAAGTTCTACGCGTATTCGAAAAGCGTTACAAGACGGTGAGATGGAGCAAGTTCGTAACTTATTGGGGCGTGCATTTGAAGTTCCAGGTATTGTTGTCCATGGGGATAAGCGCGGACGTACGATGGGATTCCCTACAGCAAATGTGCAGGCAATGGAAGGATGTTACATACCAGCTACTGGTGTCTATGCAGTAAAAATTTTAGTGCAAAATGAGTGGTATAAAGGTGTATGCAATGTTGGCTATAAACCGACTTTCCACAATCCGGACGAAAAGCGACTATCCATCGAAGTGCATATTTTGGATTTTGATAAAAATATTTACGGTGAAGAGGTAATCGTAGGCTGGTATAAACGTATTCGCAGTGAACGGAAATTCAACGGAATAGAAGCTTTAATTGAGCAAATCGAAATGGATAAACAACAAGCAATCGCCTATTTTGAAGAACTGCGCTAAATAGTTGCACACATATAAAGAACTATGGTACTATTCATAAGTACGAAACTCTCGTATGAACCTTAGCTCGGCTTTCACGCAACTCCAGCGATTGCTGTGCTATTGGGGATATTTTATTTATTAGGAGGTCATTTTAAATGGCAATTACACAACAACGTAAAAACGAAATTATCGCTGAGTACCGCGTGCACGAAACAGATACTGGTTCTCCAGAAGTACAAGTAGCTGTATTAACTGCAGAAATCAACGCTTTAAACGCTCACTTAGCTACTCACAAGAAAGATTTCCACTCTCAACGTGGTCTTCTTAAAATGGTAGGTAAACGTCGTCATTTATTAAAATATTTACGTGAAAACGATGTAGCTCGTTACCGTGAATTAATTACTAAACTTGGATTACGTCGCTAATCTGACAATATAAAAAGCGGGATTTTTCCCGCTTTTTATTATGTTTTGAAATCAGTCAGCTTTCCATAACAATGGTGCGATGTTTAACTTCTTTGAGCAGGTGTATAAACGCCTGTTGAAAGAAGTTAAACCATTGCTGGAAAGTTTAAAATAATGATTAAATTTATATAAATTTAATCAAAAAATTTAGCATAGAAAACGCTTTTTTGATACACTTACTATGGTACATAAAATGATACGTAGAGTGTTTCAATAAGAAAGGGGTTCAATTAATGAACGAAAAAAAAGTCTTTTCGTATGAATGGGCAGGTCGTCCACTCGTAGTAGAAGTAGGTCAGTTAGCAAAACAAGCAAATGGTGCGGCAATGGTACGCTATGGCGAAACAGCAGTGTTAGCTACAGCAACAATGTCTAAACAACCAAAGCCATTAGATTTCTTCCCGTTAACAGTTAACTTTGAAGAACGTCTATACGCAGCAGGAAAAATCCCAGGCGGTTTCATTAAACGTGAAGGACGTCCATCAGAAGCGGCAGTATTAACTTCTCGCTTAATCGACCGTCCAATCCGTCCAATGTTCCCGGATGGTTTCCGTAATGAAGTACAATCAATTTTAATGGTTATGTCAAATGATTCAGATTGCCCAGCAGATGTAGCGGCAATGTTTGGTTCTTCATTATCATTAGCTATTTCGGATATTCCATTCGATGGACCAATCGCTGGTGTTCATGTAGGCTATATCGACGGTAAATTCGTTGTGAATCCTACAGTGGAACAAGCAGCAAAATCGACTGTTCACTTAACAGTAGCAGGTAATAAAGATGCGGTTAACATGGTAGAAGCAGGTGCTTTAGAAGTAACTGAAGACATCATGCTTGAAGCAATTATGTTTGGCCATGAAGAAATCAAAAAGTTAATTGCCTTCCAAGAGCAAATTATTGCTGAAGTAGGTAAAGAAAAATTAGAAGTAACATTATATGAACTAGATGCAGACTTAACAGTAGCGATTAAAGCTGAATGTGAAGCTGATATGAATACAGCGATCCAAACAGTGGACAAGCAATTACGTGAAGAAAATATTACAGCTGTAAAAACACGTATTATCGAAGGATATGAAGCTCAAGAAGCTGATGATGCGACGATGAAGCAAGTTAAGGCTATTTTAGATAAAATGGTAAAAGATGAAGTGCGTCGTTTAATTACAGAAGACAAAGTTCGTCCGGATGGTCGTAAGCAAGATGAAATCCGTCCACTTTCTTCTGAAGTTGATTTATTGCCACGTGCCCACGGTTCAGCTTTATTCACACGTGGACAAACGCAGGCATTATCAATTTGTACATTAGGTGCTTTAGGTGATGTACAAATTATTGACGGCATAGGTATTGAAGATTCAAAACGTTGGATGCACCATTACAACTTCCCACAATTCTCAGTTGGGGAAACAGGTCGATACGGTAGCCCAGGTCGTCGTGAAATCGGTCACGGTGCATTAGGTGAGCGTGCGATTTTAGCAGTAATGCCATCAGAAGAAGAATTCCCGTATGCAATTCGTTGTGTATCGGAAGTATTAGAATCAAACGGTTCTACTTCTCAAGCATCGATTTGTGCTTCTACAATGGCACTTATGGCTGCCGGCGTTCCAATTAAAGCACCAGTTGCAGGTATTGCAATGGGTCTTGTTAAAAAAGGCGAGCACTATACAGTATTATCAGATATCCAAGGTATGGAAGACCACCTTGGTGACATGGACTTTAAAGTGGCAGGTACAGCTAAAGGTGTAACAGCACTTCAAATGGACATTAAAATCGATGGTCTATCTCGTAATATTTTAGAAGAAGCATTAACTCAAGCGAAAATCGGTCGTTTGCACATTTTAGATCATATGATGTCAACGATTTCTGATTCTCGTACTTCATTATCACAATATGCACCAAAAATCGTTTCAATCAAAATTAACCCTGACAAAATCCGTGACGTAATCGGACCGGGTGGTAAAGTAATCAATAAAATTATTGATGAAACAGGCGTTAAAATTGATACAGAACAAGACGGCACAATCTACATCGCTTCAGCAGATGAAGCAATGATTAACCGTGCAAAAGAAATGATCGAATCAATCGTACGTGAAGCTAAAGTAGGCGAGTACTACTTATCAACAGTAAAACGTATTGAAAAATTTGGTGCATTCTGTGAAATCTTCCCAGGTAAAGACGGCTTACTACACATTTCGGAAATTCAGGAAGAACGTACGAAAGAAGTAGAAGACGTATTAAAACTAGGCGATGAATTACTTGTGAAGTGTATTGAAATTGACAAGCAAGGTCGCGTAAACTTATCACGCAAAGTAGTTATTAAAGAAGAAAAAGAGCGCGCAGAACAAGGGAAATAATTAATTCCAAGCGCTTTTAACAAGATGAAAAGGGAGGTTGTACACTATTGTACAGCCTCTTTTTTAAATAAGATGATTAATAAGAGCCGAATTAAAGGAGAAAATTTTATGGTACAAGTAATTACAGCAAAAAATGGTGTGCGCATTGTGACAGAGCAGATGCCTCATGTCAGATCTTTATCGGTCGGAATATGGGTCAATGCAGGCTCACGCTATGAAATGAAAGAAGAAAATGGGATTACCCATTTTATCGAGCATATGCTATTTAAGGGAACAAAAAACCGGACAGCCCGTCAAATTGCCGAAGAATTTGACCGTATTGGTGGGGAGATTAATGCCTTCACGTCAAAAGAGCATACGTGCTATTATGCAAAAGTGCTGGACCATCATGGGGAGCTGGCAGTTGATATTTTAGCCGATATGTTTTTTAATTCCTTATTTACGCAGGAAGACATCGAGCGGGAACGACAAGTTGTGCTAGAAGAAATTTATATGAGTGAAGACGATCCAGCTGATGATGTACATGAAAAATTATGGGGAGTAATGTTCCCTGAAGATGCGTTAGGGCGACCAATTTTAGGAACACCCGAAACGTTGGCAACATTTGACGAAAAGATGATTCGCGGATATATGGCGAAACATTACGGTCCTCAAAATGTTGTCATTTCGATTGCTGGTAATATTGAAAAAGATTTATTGGAAAAAGTAGAAGCTTTATTTGGAAACTATGAAGCAAGCTCGGAATCGATTGTTTCCAAGCCTTCTTATCCTACATTTATACCAGGTGAAATTGAAAAAGTAAGAGATACAGAACAGGCACATATCGCCATTTCATTTCCCGCGATTTCTGTAAAAGATCCAAAAATGTACAGCTTTATTGCACTGAACAATATTATTGGCGGTAATATGAGCTCTCGTCTATTCCAGGAAGTACGGGAAGAGCGCGGACTGGCGTATTCCGTATTCAGCTATCAGTCAAGTTTTGAGGATGTTGGAACATTTACAATTTATGCTTCAGCTTCCAAACAAAACTTGGATGCGTTAAAGCAGCAAATAGATCAAACTTTATTTGATCTCGTAACAGGCGGGATAACGGAAGTTGAACTTGATAATGCAAAGGAACAACTAAAAGGCGGCTTCGTATTAGGCCTTGAAGGAACCGAAGACTTTATGAACCGTAACGGGGTTAATGAGCTTATTCATCAAAACCATCGTACTGTTGATGAAGTATTGGAAAAAATTGATGCAATCTCAATGGAAACCATCGATGAGCTCATTACACAAATTTTATTAACCGAGCCCGCGATTGCCATTATCGGACCGGAAAACGAATAAAAGAAAGGACAGCGCAGCTAACATTTAGCAAGCGCTGTCCTTTTAAAATTCAGCTGTCTTAAATTTTGTTACGGCTGTTTTATAGTATTGATAGTAAACAATTAACCCAATAATCGGCAAGAAGATTGCCCCCATTAGTTTGATGTCCATAATACTAAATATAAGCATGATGAAGAAATGCACAATAGTAAAGATGAACAAATAACCGATAATGGACCAAATTGAAATACTTTTCGTACCCTGTGAAGGATTGCTTAAATAGTTTTTCAGCATCGAACCAATAGAAGCAATTCCTGCAGTAAAGAAGATGACGATAAATGATAATTCAAAGGCCTCTATTTGATTATCCGAATATATAATCGTTTGATAAATTCCAATAGGAAGCAGAATGATAAGTATCTGTAGTAAACTGAAAATAAATAAACTTTTCACAAAGTCTTTAGGCGCAATCGGCATTACCCGAAACTTTCTTATGAAGTGGTTTTCGAGTAAATAACTAATACTTAATACGGGCGTTAAGCTTATAAAATATATTGTCACAAAACCTAAATTAATTTCTCTAAGGATAACCCACTGAATTGCTATGAGCCCTATAATGAATAAAAATGCGGTAAAGAGTAGCTTTCGTGATAAATAAAAATGTATTTTTAACAGTGAAATCATGTGACGTCCCTCCTGTTTTCACGAAAATAAGTGATGCTTGCTGCGATGATAATAAGTACTAGTGAACTAAAGAATAATAGTATGCTGTGAAATGTTGAAAGCCTAATAATCAAGGATATTAATTGTGTAAAAGCTAACGGGATAAAAAACATGGAAAGGTTAACGTAATACCCATATTTGATACGGCGTAACAGCAGGAAAATACTAATTATTAAAAAGCTGATAACAATGCTTAACAAAATTTGTTTGGCAGAAGGAAGTACAAGCTGCTGCTCTAGTAAAGTTTGAATAACCGAAGTTACTACGATTGTATAAAGTATATAGTACAAGGCGTACCGACCGATAAAAGAAATATCCACAATGAAAAACGTCTTTTTTGAAATAGGAAATAAACTTGTCATGACGAGCTGGCTTTCGCGTAAATCCAAATAAGTTGCACACAGCACCGTTATGCTGATAGAAAGAATAAAATAGGCAGCGAATTCGCCACCTTCAAATAATAGAGGGAGCGCGAAAAATGATGCCACAAGTGGTGTAAACAAAATCCATGCAGACAACTCTTGTTCATAATAACGGAAAAGCATCTGTTTCATCGTTGTCGCCCCTTTACGAAAAACAGCATCAGATCATCAATCGTCGGTTTTTGCAGTTCAATAACAGGGTTCACAAATTCACGCATAACTAAGTACTCGACTCCAAATAAATAATCCCGTTTACCGACAATCGAATGATTCGGAATTACTTTCGCTTCTTCAAGTGATCCTTTCCAAATCCCATAGCCGTACAGCAAATCGTCTTTGTTTTCACTAAACAGAATTTCGCCTTCATGAATAAATGTAATCGTATCCGCAATTTTCTCTAAATCAGTTGTATTATGAGAAGAAAACAGTATCGCATGGTCTTCCTGTTCCATAAAGTTTTGTAGCATACCCAGCACTTCATCGCGTACAATCGGATCAAGTCCGGCCGTTGGTTCATCCAACAGTAAAAGTTTCGGTCGATGTGCCAATGCCAATGATAGAGCTAGCTTCATTTTAGTTCCTTTGGACATCGTTTTGATTTTGTCGTATTTTTGTACATCTAGCTGTTCTAGTAAATCATTAAAATAAGGACGATCCCAGGTAGGGTACACATTGCCGTAAAGTACATCTAATTCTTTAGTAGTAAAGTTTTCAGGTACGTGCAGTTCATCAAACACTACCCCGATTTGAGCCTTTAACTCCACTTCGTGCGCAATATGGTCCTTTCCGAACAGGAGAATATCGCCCTCTATTTTTTTGAGTAAATTTAATATGACTTTTATTGTCGTAGATTTCCCCGCACCATTTTGCCCGATAAAACCTGCAATCGTTCCGCTTTCAACAGTAAAGGATATATTATTTAACCGGAAATTCTTGAATTGTTTCGATACATTTTTTACTTCAATTGCATTCATCGTCATTCCTCCAATAGTAAATCGAGTAAGTCATGCAGTTCCTGTTTTTGCACATTTGCCGTTCTTGCAATGGATACTGCTTTAGTAAAATGAATTTCAATCTGACGAATTAGCTCTTCGCGCAAAAAATCCTGATTGCGCTCGGATACATAGCTACCTTTGCCGGCAATGGTTTCAATAAATCCATCCCGTTCTAAATCTGCATACGCCCGCTTTGTCGTCATTACACTAATTTTCAGTTCTTTCGCCAATGCTCTTATAGAAGGAAGGGAATCCCCTGTTACAAGAACACCAGTCAATATAGCCTGTTTTAACTGGTCGGTAATTTGCTCATAAATCGGCTTGTCGCTATTATTACTTAATTTGATTATCACTGTTTTCACCACCTAATGTAAAACTGTATATGTACAGTATATACAGTTATTCGATGTGTGTCTACTGAAAAGTTAGAAAAATTTGGATGTACTGAAATAAGTGGAAATTTTACCCTTATTTTAAAAATTACTTATTTTTATAGGAAGATAAGGGAATAGATTTCCGTTATCCTTCGAAAAATTAATTTTTTTCATTGATATTTACTCAATAAGGGAAATTTCTACCGCTATTTCAGCTGTTTTTAATGAGATTTATCAAATAAGGGAAATTCTTACCTCTATTTTTACAAAGCAAATACCTAGTAAATCTGGAGTCACCGCCGTTTAAACTTAATATGAGAACCATTTCACTTCTAACTGACTTGATGCATATAGTAATGGTAGGCTCTTACAAGAGGAGGGATACAATGCTTTTATCAGAGCTCGCTGAGAAAGAATTGATCGAAATGGAGAACGGGGTTCGTTATGGCTTTTTAGCAGAGACCGAATGTATTTTCGATGCAAAAACAGGGAAAATTACAGGCTTTGAAATGCCGCCACAAATGGTGAAAATGCCATTTCAAAAGAAAAAGCCGGGTATGGTGAAGTATATTCCTTGGGAAGAAATTATTTTGATTGGCGAAGATCGGGTATTATTTCAAAAAACAACATCAACTTTAAAGCATGCAAATGATGAATGAACGCTGGCTTATAATTGGAACAGATGAACGAATGCGTTTTTTAGCAAAGCATTTATCTACGAATGAACGAACGGTTTATTACAAGAACACTGCTGTATGGGATGAAGCGTTAAACAAAGTAGCATTAGAGTTACACCCAACAGAAATTGTTCTGCCAATCCATCCTTTAACGATTCAAGTGGATGAACTATTAGGTATACGCCAAGCGCAGTTTTTTTCAGGAAAACTTAACGACCAATGGCAACAACTTCTACAGGGGAAACGCATTCATTATTATTTAACAGATGAAACATTTATCTGGAAAAATGCGGCGCTTACTGCAGAAAGCTTTTTAGCTCATTTATATCAGGCAAAAGTAAATGTGCAGTATAAAACATTCATCATCACAGGATTTGGACGCGTAGCAAAAATGCTTGCTTTGTTTTTAACACGTTTAAATGCAAAAGTCATTATCGCAGTAAGGTCCGAACATCAGAAGGCTGAAGCGCTTGCATATGGTTACAAAGGCGTAGAATTAAAGGGAGAAAACAGTGTGGATGCTGATTTCCTTATAAATACGATTCCAACTAATTGGCTAACAAAAGACTACGCATCATGGACTACTCGCCCTATTTACGACCTTGCTTCAAGTCCAGGGTGTCTAGATGATTTAAAATTATCTCAGTATGAGTTGCTGCCTGGATTACCTGGTATATACTTTCCGCAGGCTGCAGCCAAGTTATTAACAGAAACAATAGTAGAATTGCGAAAGGAGGAAACAAGTGCTTGAAGGAAAACGCATTGGTTTAGGGATAACTGCATCACATTGTACCTATGAAGATGTTGTACCGAAAATTTCACAATTTCGGGAAGCCGGTGCAACGGTAGTACCGATCATTACTCCTTCTGTATTACATGCTGCAACACGATTCGGAACAGGTGAAGAGTGGATTGCAAAAATAGAAGAGCAGGCGGGGGAAAAGGTGGTCAGTTCAATAGCGGAGGCAGAGCCGTTTGGACCCAAAAATCCATTGGATTGTATGGTGATTGCACCAATGACAGGCAATTCAATCAGTAAATTTGCCAATGCTGCTACAGACAGTGCAGTATTGATGGCTGCAAAGGCGACATTGCGTAATGGCTCACCTGTTGTACTTGGTATATCAACGAATGATGCACTTGGTTTAAATGGGATGAATTTAATGAAACTTATGAATGCCAAAAATATATTTTTCATTCCATTCGGTCAGGATGATCCAATTAATAAACCTACATCGCTAATAGCAGATTTCACAAAAATGCTCGATACTGTAGCATATACGCTCGCTCATAAAAAACAGATTCAACCTATATTTATACAATATTTTAAATAATCAAAAAATCTAACACAATTCAAATAATATATGATACAATATCCAACATTATATACATACCGATATTTTTAGGAGAGATGAGACATGTTGAAAAAGTTAAATGTTGCGGTAGTAGGAGCAACTGGGGCAGTTGGTACAAAAATGATGGAGAAATTAGTGGAGCGTAAATTTCCGATTGCATCTATTAAATTTTTAGCCTCTGCTCGTTCGGCAGGTAATAAAATAGAATTCAACGGTGAAACATATACAATAGAAGAAGCAAAACCGGAAAGCTTTGAAGGTATTGATATTGCTTTATTTTCTGCAGGTGGCGCTGTTTCGGAGGCTTTGGCACCCGAAGCAGCAAAACGCGGCGCAATTGTAATTGATAATACGAGCCACTTCCGTATGGATCCGGAAGTACCGCTTGTAGTACCTGAAGTAAATCGCCATGCATTAAAGACAATTCCTAAAGGGATTATAGCAAACCCAAACTGTTCGACAATTCAAATGGTCGCAGCATTACAGCCAATCCGTGAAAAGTTCGGCTTAACAAAAATTGTCGTATCGACATATCAGGCTGTATCAGGTTCAGGTATAGCAGCGATTGAAGAATTGCGCGATCAAAGTACACAATGGGATGCAGGAAAAAACGTAGAAGCAAATGTTCTTCCTGTGAAATCCGATAAAAAGCATTATCCAATCGCTCGTAATGTCATTCCGCAAATTGATAAGTTTACGGATAATGGCTTTACATATGAAGAAATGAAAATGATTAACGAAACAAAAAAAATTATGGAAGCACCTGAATTAAAAGTTGCTGCTACTTGTGTCCGTGTTCCTGTCGTATCTGGCCACTCGGAATCAGTGTATATTGAGCTTGAGGAAGAAGCGACAGTACAGCAGATTTTCGACGTATTAAAAGATGCTCCAGGAATCGTTTTACAGGATGATACAGCACAGCAAGTTTATCCTATGCCAATATTTGCAGAAAACGAAGAACCGACATTCGTTGGACGTATTCGCCAAGATTTGGACAATAAAAAAGGATTCCACTTATGGATTGTGTCAGATAACTTACTAAAAGGTGCTGCACTTAATTCAATTCAAATTGCAGAAGCTATGCTAGAGGATAACTTACTATAAGGGGAGGATTTAGTAATGGATTTTGGACGAATTGGTACAGCGATGATTACACCGTTTAAAAAGGACGGCACGATTAATTATCCTGAATTAGAGCGAATTATTAACCATTTGATTGACAATGGCACAGATTCAATTATCGCTTGTGGAACAACTTCAGAAAACCCAACGATGTCAACAGAGGAAAAAATTGAGGTCGTTCGTTTTACTGTGGAAAAAGTGGCAGGTCGTGTGCCTGTTATTGCAGGTACAGGAGATAATGAAACTGCCTATTCAATTATGATGACACATAAAGCTGAAGAAAATGGCGCAAATGGCATTATGCTCGTTACACCATATTATAACAAGCCAAACCAGCGCGGTATGTATGCTCACTTTGAAACTATTGCCAAGGAAACAACACTACCTATAATGCTATATAATGTACCTGGTCGAACGGGTGCAAATATTTTAGCGGAAACAACTATTGCATTAAGCAAGGATGTACCGAATATTACATGCATTAAAGAAGCGAGCGGCAATTTAGATCAAATGGGTGATATTATTGAAAATGTCGATTCGGATTTCTTCGTATACTCAGGAGATGACGGGTTGACGTTACCATTACTTGCAATCGGCGGTCGTGGCATCATATCAGTTGCTTCACATGTAGTCGGAAAAGATATGCAGCAAATGATTCGTGCTTTTGAAGAAGGTCGTCATCAGGAAGCTGCCCAGATTCACCGTGCCTTACTACCACTAGTCCGTGCATTATTTGCACAGCCTAATCCATCACCAATTAAGTATGCAATGACAAAATTAGGCTTTGATACATTAGATGTTCGAATGCCAATGATGGAAATGCTACCTGAAGAAAAAGCTGCATTTGATGAAATTTGGAATACGTATCAGGCAAAAGCAGAACAGTTCCGCGCTCTACAAACAAACTAATAAGTAAACAACCACTACTTTCAAAAGGAGGTAGTGGTTGTTTTTTTATAAGTAATATAAATCGATTAGAACGCACAATATGTTATATTGAGAATAACAAACTCTTTAGGCACTGTAATAGTTTTAGTTTTACATATTTTTCATAAAAAAGATAAAATCACTTTTTTATTTGTACTAACGACATTCTCACCGTATAATGAAGTTTAAGTGGTTGCTGTTCGGAACAATTTAGGAGGAAATAAAGTGACAAAAACAAAAAATGAACTAATCCGTGTCATTCCATTAGGTGGAGTTGGCGAAATCGGAAAATCAATGTATGTAATAGAAATCGATGAAGAGCTATTCGTAGTAGACAGTGGGCTCATGTTCCCAGAGGACGAAATGCTGGGCATAGATATTGTAATTCCAGATATTACTTATTTAGAGGAAAACAAAGATCGCGTAAAAGGCATTTTCCTTACGCACGGACATGAAGATGCAATTGGATCGATTGCGTATGTATTGAAAAAGGTAAAGGCACCTGTGTACGGGTCTAAATTAACAATTGCACTGGCAAAAGAGCATTTAAAAGAATTGCCGGCACCATATCAGGTGAAATTCTTTGAAGTAACGAGCAATAGCCGTATGAACTTTAATTCAACGTATGTGACATTCTTCCATACGACACATAGTATTCCTGATTCTTTAGGTATTGTGTTCCATACTTCCGAAGGGGCAATCGTTCATACTGGTGAATTTAAATTTGACCAATCGGCAACAGGCAAGTTTAAGCCGGATTTAGCGAAAATGGCGATGCTTGGAGAAGAAGGCGTCTTTATGCTTTTATCGGAGTCTATTGAAGCAGAACGCCCAGGCTATACAACAAGTGAAGCGGTTGTTGCAGAAGAATTGCAAAAAACGTTCCACTCGGCACCAGGCAGAATTATAGTAGCACTATATGCTTCCAATTTCATTCGTATTCAGCAGGTATTTAAACAAGCTGCTTCATCGCACCGAAAAGTTGCAGTAGTAGGGAAATCTTTGGAGAAAATTGTCGATATCGGGGTTAACTTAGGATATTTGGAAGTGGACGATGAAATCATTGTGCCAGTAAATGAAATCCATAAATATCAGGACGATGAAATCATTGTGATGGCAACAGGCAATAAAGGCGAGCCACTTGATGCACTTGATAAAATTGTCCGTAAACATCACCGAGATATTAAAATAAAAAATACAGATACAGTATTAATTACATTCACACCTTCACCAAGCATGGAAGTGCAGATGTACAATACAATGAACCAGCTTGCAAAAGCGGGCGCAAACGTCATGACTTCAAATAAGAAAGTACATGTATCGGGTCACGGTAGTGCAGAAGATTTAAAATTAATGCTTAACTTTATGAAGCCTAAATACTTTGTGCCAATTCAAGGAGAGTACCGTATGCTAATTGCGCACTCTAAGCTGGCGCAACAAGTAGGTTTACAAAAGTCACAAATTTTCATCGCGGATAAAGGCGATATTATCGAATACAAAAACGGTAAAATGCGCATGACAGGCCGTGTACAAGCCGGAAATGTTCTGATTGACGGAATTGGAGTAGGCGATGTAGGAAATATCGTACTACGTGATCGTAAGTTACTTTCTCAAGATGGAATTTTTATTGTCGTTGTGACACTGAACCGTGCACAGAAGAAAATTGCATCAGGTCCGGAAATTTTATCACGTGGATTTGTTTATGTGCGTGAGTCAGAGCAGTTAATGGAAGAAGCGGCTGACATGGCACGTGAAGTAATTGAAAAATACGTTGGCAAAGAAACGTTTGAATGGACGAATATTAAACAGGAAATACGAGATACATTAAATCAATACTTATTCCAAAAAACAAAGCGTCGTCCGATGATCATTCCAATTATTATGGAATATTAATCAATTCAATTACACAATGGCGTAATTGCGTCAGTTTGTTTGAAGGCAGTGCAAGCTGCTGAATGAAGATAAAAAGGGTTTTCTTACTATTTGCGTGAGAAAACCCTTTTTCTAACTTAATTTTAATTCATCATTCAATTACCACCATTAATGGAAATGAAGGTTTCCAGGGTATACGATGAATTTGCTAAGGGAAAAATGATACAGAAGCCAAATAGCATACTTTTGGCGTTTACAATTAGGAACAACTTGAAGTAGGTGACAACGATTGGAAAGAAAGAAAAATAATAAATCAAAAGCAAAAGCAAAGCCATCTTTAAAAGCAAAAAGTAAACAGGAACTCCATCCACTCGCATATGAAATTATCGGTGTCCTGTTGATTGCCATTGCCATTATAGAGTTTTTTGAATTTGGTTTGGTTGGTAGATGGCTCCATTCATTAGCGTTGTTTTTCTTTGGGAATTTGCATTTCATTATTCCGTTACTGTGTTTTTTAGTGGCGGGGATGTTAATGGTAAAACGACGTGGAGTTGCTTTTACAAGCCGTGTTGTTTACGGAGTGCTTTTTGTTGGGGCAAGCTTAACAGTTTTCAGCCATAGCTTGTTATTTGAACAATTACTTGCCACAAACACGTTACTATCAAATTCGGTATTAAAGGAAACTTGGAGAATACTAATCAGCATGGATGGTATCGCTAACCGCAGTAACTCTCTTGGTGGCGGAATGATTGGTGGACTTTTGTTCAGTATGTTTCATGTACTGTTTGATGCATCAGGGGCAAAAATTGCCGCATTCGTATTATTGACAATCGGAGTTATTTTAATTACCGGTAAAGCAATCGTCCCGTTTCTACTGGAAAAAGCACCAGTTATTAAGGGCTCATTGAAAAGAAAGAAACGAAGCACACTAAATAAAGCAAATGCCGAAAGCAAAAAGAAAGTTCGACGATCTAAAATCGAGCCACCTATGGAAGAAGACGCCGCAGATTTGGAAGAACTGATTATTTCAACCGCACCAATCCGACAGGAGCCAATTATTTCGAATTTTGTTGAACAAGTGAAACAAGAGAAGCATAAAGACATTGATGTGGAAGAAGTGCAAATAAGTGAGCCAATTATTAATGTGACAGCTGATTCGGATCAAACATATACGCTGCCGTCGCTTCAGCTATTAAATGCGCCGCCTGAACACGACCAAAGTGGAGAATACTCGGTAATTCAAATGAACGCTAAAAAGCTGGAACAAACTTTTTTAAGCTTCGGTGTAAAAGCAAAAGTTACGCAAGTCCATTTAGGACCGGCAGTAACAAAATATGAGGTTTTGCCAGATACAGGCGTGAAAGTAAGTAAAATAGTTGGTCTGCAGGATGATTTAGCACTCGCGCTAGCTGCAAAGGATATTCGGATTGAAGCGCCGATACCCGGAAAGTCTGCCATTGGGATAGAAGTTCCAAACAGTGAAGTTGCTATGGTCACGTTACGTGAAGTAATTGAAGCAAACGAACAAGTAAAAGTAGGCTCAAAGTTGTTCGTTAGTTTAGGCCGGGATGTCACAGGTCAATCCATTTCCGCTGAATTGAATAAAATGCCACATTTACTCGTTGCTGGTTCTACAGGTAGTGGTAAAAGTGTATGTATTAATGGCATTATTATATCGGTGTTAATGCGTGCTAAGCCAAGCGAAGTGAAAATGATGATGATTGATCCAAAAATGGTAGAGCTCAGTGTGTACAATGGGATTCCACATTTATTGGCCCCTGTTGTAACTGATGCAAGAAAAGCTGCCCAAGCATTGCAAAAAGTAGTTTCGGAAATGGAACGCCGCTATGATTTATTTTCGCACTCGGGTACAAGAAATATCGAAGGCTATAATGATTTCATTGAGATGAACAATGAAGGGTTATCTGAAAAACAGCCAAAACTTCCATATATAGTCGTTATCGTGGATGAGTTGGCAGACTTAATGATGGTCGCTTCTAGTGAAGTAGAAGACGCAATTACAAGGCTTGCACAAATGGCCCGAGCTGCAGGTATCCATCTTATCATTGCTACACAACGACCGTCTGTAGATGTTATTACCGGAATAATAAAAGCCAATATTCCATCGCGAATTGCATTTGCCGTATCTTCCGCAGTTGATTCACGGACGATTTTGGATATGGGTGGTGCTGAACGTTTACTTGGACGCGGGGATATGCTGTATCTACCAGCAGGTGCATCGAAGCCAGTACGTGTTCAAGGTGCTTTTGTAAGTGATCAGGAAGTGGAAAAAGTAATCGGAAGTGTCATCCAGCAGCAAAAAGCACAATACGAGGAAGCAATGATTCCTACGGATGAACCGATAATAGATGCAATGGATGAAACCGATGAATTGTATGATGATGCAGTTCAACTTGTAATGGAAATGCAAACCGCTTCTGTTTCTTTATTGCAGCGAAGATTTAGAATTGGGTATTCACGGGCAGCCAGAATTGTTGATCAAATGGAACAGCGCGGTGTCGTAGGACCACCAGAAGGAAGCAAACCACGACAAGTTTTAAAGTATTAGAAAGCCCATTATAACGGACTATTCCAACATTTCTGAATATATTATTTTCTATAAGTTTTTAAATAAATTCGCTAAAATTTCACAATAACATAACACATTTAAAGAAATATGTTTTCTTTTTACGTTGAAAGTGTTATATTATTCACGAATTAGTAGGAATGTTGTACATCAGATGTCTGATCTCTATGTTATGGTGGTGATACTAAATGACTATTAAAGCGGATCATCGTCATCTATACTTACAAGTTATTGATCGTTTAAAATCAGATATAGATAAAGGGATTTATTGTGAAAACGAAAAATTACCTTCTGAATTTGAACTTTCAAAAACACTCGGAGTAAGTCGTGCAACGCTTCGTGAAGCACTTCGACTGTTAGAAGAAGAAAATATCATAGTCCGTCGTCATGGAGTAGGAACATTTGTAAATCCAAAGCCGGTATTTTCATCAGGCATTGAGCAATTATCGAGTGTATCATCTATGATAGAAAACGCTGGGATGAAGCCTGGCGCAATTTTTATTAGTGCAAAGGAAGAAACGGCTACGGAAGATGATGTGGAACGCTTCCAAACGGACATTGATGACAATGTTATCACGATTGAACGTGTAAGGACGGCAGACAATGAGCCAGTAGTCTACTGCGTAGACAAAGTACCGGCAAGTTTACTGCCAAAAGAATTTATAAGTGATCAAAACGTTTCAATATTTTCGGCATTAGAGCAAACTGGTGCCATCCGTGTTGCATATGCGGTGACCTATATTGATCCTGTAGGCTTCCATGATGAAGTATCACCGATATTAAAATGTGGCCCGGAAACATCTTTACTTGTATTGAAACAGCTACACTATGACGAAAGTGATCGTGTAGTGCTTTATTCAAAAAATTATTTCAGAGCTGACAAATTTAGTTTCCATGTAGTACGAAAACGGGTGTAGAACAATAATTTCTATTATTTAATTCCTGCTAATATCAATTACCTTTGAGGGGGACTCATTAATGAAAAAGCGTAAATTTGGTTTATTAATTTCATCTGTAGTAGCAACTGGAGCAATCTTGGCTGCATGTGGTACCGACGAAGAAAAAACGGATTCAAAAGACACTTCAAACAACAACACTGGTTCTGAAACAAACACAGGTTCTGACGATGATTTTTCTATCGCAATGGTAACTGATGTTGGTGGCGTTGATGATAAATCATTCAACCAATCAGCTTGGGAAGGTGTTCAACAGTTCGGTGCTGACAACGGCTTAACTAAAGGTGACGGTGGTTTCGATTACTTACAATCACAATCAGATGCTGACTACAACACAAACTTAAACAACTTATTACGCCGTGACTTCGATTTAGTATTCGGTGTTGGTTATATGATGGCTGACGCAATTGGAGAAATCGCAAATGATAACCCAAATGCAATGTTAGCATTAATCGACTCTGCTGATGTTACTGCATCAAACATTGCAAATATCCTTTTCAAAGAGCAAGAAGGAGCATTCTTGGCTGGTGTTGTTGCTGCTTCAATGTCTGAGTCTGGTAAAATCGGTTTCGTTGGTGGCGTAGATATTCCAGTAATTAACCGCTTCCACGCTGGTTTCGTAGAAGGTGCAGAAGCAGTTAACCCGGATATCGAAATTCAAGTGAACTATACAGGTGCATTTGATGATGCTTCTAAAGGTAAAATCGCTGCAAACTCTATGTTCTCTTCAGGTGTAGATATTATTTTCCACGCTGCTGGTGGTACAGGTAACGGTGTATTCTCAGAAGCAAAAGAACGTAAAGCAAAAGACAAAGATGCTAACGTATGGGTAATCGGTGTTGACGCTGACCAATACGCAGAAGGACAAGTAGATGATTCAACAAACATCACTTTAACTTCTATGTTAAAAGGTGTTAACTCTGCTGTAATTGATATCGCAACTAAAGCGAAAAATGGTGAGTTCCCAGGTGGTACAACAACTGTTTACGGTTTAGCTGAAGATGGTGTTGGCTTAGCAGATTCTCGTGGCGCAATTCCACAAGAGGTAATGGATAAAGTAGAAGAATATAAAGAAAAAATCGCTTCAGGCGAAATTACAGTTTCTGAAGAAAAACCAAAACAATAATATAAACTTTTACGGAGTAATCATCATGGGGGGTTTATTCCCCCATGATGATTTTCTACTGTATACAATAATTTATTTAAATATTCTGCAAAGTGTAATCTCTATTACCAGAAATTTCATAATTGCAGAAATTGTGAAAATGTAAGCGTTCTATTTCAATATAATATTGAAAAGGATATAATTGTTAATGCGTCGAATGGTATAATTGGAATAAAAGATTGGAATAAAAGTTAATAGATGAAAGATTTTGTAAAAAATCTTTCATGTGTTAATTTCAAAAAAATTTTTTAAATATAAATAAGCCTAAGGGAGTGAGTCTTGTGGAATACGTGATTGAAATGCTAGGAATCCGGAAAGAATTCGGGAATTTCGTAGCGAACAATAATATCACCCTCCAATTAAAAAAAGGCGAAATTCATGCACTACTCGGTGAAAATGGTGCAGGTAAGTCGACTTTAATGAATGTGCTTTTCGGTCTTTATCAACCCGAAGCAGGTGAAATAAAAGTACGTGGGGAATCGGTAAAAATTACTGATCCAAACAAAGCAAATGATTTAGGAATCGGAATGGTTCATCAACACTTTATGCTTGTTGAAAACTTTACGGTAACGGAAAATATTATTCTAGGTAGTGAGCCTACAAAACTAGGAGCTATTAATATTAAAGATGCGGCAAAAGATATTGCAGCATTATCAAAGAAATATAATTTAGATGTTGATCCATACGCAAAGATTGAGGATATTTCTGTAGGAATGCAGCAGCGTGTAGAAATTTTAAAAACTTTATACCGCGGTGCAGAAATCCTGATTTTTGATGAGCCTACAGCTTCATTAACACCACAGGAAATTACGGAATTGATAGCCATCTTAAAGCTTCTGATTAAAGAAGGTAAATCGATTATTATTATTACTCATAAATTAAAAGAAATTATGGAAGTATCTGACCGTGTAACGATTATCCGTAAAGGTGAAGGGATTGGAACAGTTGTTACTGCTGAAACGAACCCGGATCAACTTGCTGAATTAATGGTTGGCCGTCAAGTAGAGTTCAAAACAGAAAAAGGGGAAGCTCATCCTACAGAAGAGATTCTTAATATAGAAAATCTAATCGTAGCCGATTACCGTAATATTGATAAAGTAAAAGGTCTGAACTTATCGGTGCGTCGAGGTGAAATTGTCGGTATTGCCGGTATTGACGGGAATGGTCAATCGGAATTGATCGAAGCGATTACAGGATTACGTAAAATTAAAAGTGGTAAAGTCACTTTAAACGGCAAAGATATTACCGGTTTAAAGCCGCGTGATATTACAGAAACAGGTCTAGGGCATATACCTCAAGACCGCCATAAGCACGGACTAGTATTGGACTTTCCGATTGGGCATAATATCGCACTTCAAACGTACTACAAGTCGCCAATTTCTAAAGGCTTCATCATGGACTACCGAAAAATTAACGAAAAAGCTCGTCAAGTAATTGAAGAGTTTGATGTTCGTACAGGTCAAGGTGAAATGACTCCTGCCCGTGCACTTTCAGGTGGTAACCAACAAAAAGCAATTATTGGTCGCGAAGTGGATCGGGATCCTGATCTTCTAATTGCTGCACTTCCTACACGAGGACTGGATGTAGGGGCTATTGAATTTATTCACTCACGCTTAATTGAACAGCGTGATAAAGGGAAAGCCGTATTACTAATTTCCTTTGAATTGGACGAAGTAATGAACGTTTCTGACCGTATTGCGGTAATTTATGACGGAACGATTGTCGATAATGTATATCCGAAAGAAACTTCGGAACAGGAACTTGGCTTATTAATGGCCGGTGAAAAGCGTAAGGCAAAAGCCATCAAGGAGGGGAACGAATAATGTCAAATCGCGTTGTGAATATACTCGTTCCATTAATCTCAGTAGTTTTAGGTTTACTAGTTGGTGGTATTATCATGGTTGTCAGTGGATATGACGCCATTGACGGGTATATTGCTTTATGGAATGGTATTTTTGGAGATGCCTATTCAATTGGTAATACAATTCGCCAAATTACACCATATATTTTATCAGGTCTTGCAGTAGCGTTTGCATTCCGTACAGGTCTATTTAACATCGGAGTAGAGGGCCAGTTGCTAATGGGTTGGCTTGCTGCTGCATATGTAGGTTATGCAATCGAAGGGTTACCAAGAATTATCCACTTGCCATTGGCATTACTTGCAGCAGCGGCAGCAGGTGCTTTCTGGGCATTTATCGTAGGTTTCCTAAAAGCAAAACTTCATGTACACGAAGTAATTGCTTCAATTATGTTAAACTACACAGCATTATACTTAACGAATGCTGCAATTAAATCATTATCGGACGGTAGCTTTAAAACACCGACAGTTTTAGAGTCTGCTACATTACGTAATCAGTGGCTACGTGAAATTACTGATAACTCAAGTTTGCACTTAGGAATCTTTGTCGCCATTTTAATGGTCGTAGTTATGTGGTTTATTTTAGAAAAAACAACTCGTGGTTATGAGTTGAAATCAGTTGGTTTCAATAAAAATGCTGCCGAATATGCAGGTATGAATGTAAACCGCAATATAATTCTAGCTATGACAATTTCAGGTGTATTTGCAGGTTTAGGTGGTGCAATGGAAGCGTTGGGTACATATCAAAACGCATCGATTAAAGCTGCTGCATCAGGAATTGGATTCGACGGGATTGCCGTTGCATTACTTGGTGCAAACAATCCAATCGGGGTATTCTTCGGTGCCTCTTTATTCGGTTCCCTAAAATACGGCGCTTTAAACATGCCAAACGCAGCTGGGATTCCAGAAGAAATTGTATCAATCATTATCGCAGTTATTATTTTATTCGTAGCATCAGGCTATATTCTGCGTGTCGCATTAGAGAAATTTGGAAAGAAAAAGGAGGGCAAGTAACATGAGCTTTTTAGAAGTGTTATACTTTATCGTCCCTTCCGCTCTTTTATACGCAACACCGCTTATTTTAACAGGTATCGGGGCTCTATTCTCGGAGCGTGCTGGGGTAATTGGTCTTGGTGTTGAAGGGTTAATGATTGTCGGTGCATTTACTGGTATTTATATAAACTTAGAATACTATGCTGACTTTGGGAAAAATGTTATTTGGCTGGCTTTATTGGCTGCATTGTTAGCAGGAGCAGTGTTCTCGTTAATTATTGCGGTTGCTGCTGTAACGTTCCGTGCAGACCAAACTGTTACGGGTGTAGCAGTAAATATGCTTGCGGCAGCGATTACAGTATTCTTAGTAAAATTAATTTACGGTAAAGGTCAAACGGATATGGTTTCTGCACCATTACAACGTTTTGAAATACCATATTTATCAGATATACCGTTTTTAGGTCCGCTATTGTTCCAAAATGTCTATTCTACAACAATAATTGCATTGATTGTTGCTGTAGGAGCATGGTTTGTTCTTTACAAAATGCCATTTGGTTTACGTATCCGTTCAGTTGGAGAACATCCAATGGCAGCAGATACAATGGGGATTAACGTAGCAAAAATGCGTTATATCGGCGTTATGATTTCCGGAGCATTAGCAGGTGTTGGTGGTGCGTCATTAGCAATGACATCATCTGGTGATTTCTCTGGTTCTACAGTAGCAGGACAAGGGTTCATTGCCATTGCAGCAATGATCTTCGGTAAATGGCATCCACTAGGTACATTAGGTGCAGCGCTGTTCTTCGGATTAGCACAAACGTTAAGTATCGGTGGAGGTAACATTCCTTTCGTTCAGGATATTCCATCCGTTATTCTGCAAGTTTTACCGTATGTGTTGACGATTTTAGCGTTGGCAGGATTCATCGGTAAAGCAGTTGCTCCGAAAGCTTCAGGGGTTCCTTATATTAAAGGGAAACGATAAATTTTAAAAACTGTCTGTACAAAGTATCTTTTGTGCAGACAGTTTTTTTGTGTCGATTAAGTGGATAGCGCGGATTTTATTAGCAAATTATATGAGTAATTAGATAAATCTAATCAACGAACCTTGACTCAAATTAACTAATTAGCTCAAACCTTATATCAAAACTTAGTTGTGCGGAGTGGAGGGGCAGACTCCTTGGGGATTAAGCATGCGCGGAAAATCCAGGTTGCTCCTGCGGTTACTAGTCGCAAAGCTTTATTCAAAGCTTTGGAGCCATGCCCTCAGGGTAAAAGGAACGAATGCTAAGAGCGTCACATCGTGTGACAACGCATTCGTGACCAACATCGTGTTGGCTTCCCGGAACGCAGTACAACGAACGTATTAAGAAAAGCAGAAAGTGTAAAGAAATCAATTTTTTAAATTTAAAACAGCAAATACTTTTTGTTCATATTTGTCACGTTTTAGGGAACACTTAGTACGTATAATAACTTTGCACAAATGAAGGTAACACATGTATAGTAGAGAAGAAGCAATTTTATCCATATTCAAGAGGTAGTCAGGAGGAGTTTTTTTGTTTTTAAAGACAGAAATTGCGAAAGGTGTTTCGCTTCATATACGACAAACCGCTCAATTTAAGACGGTTAACTTTTCGATCAAGTGGAGAGCGCCATTAAATGAAGAAACAGCGGCAGAGCGTACTGTATTATCGAATGTACTGCAGCACAGTAACGAGAAATTTCCAACAGCGGCTAGTTACCGTAGCTATTTAGATGACCTTTTTGGGACGGTATTGTATTTTGATACGACAAAGCGCGGTCAAGAGCATACTGTACTATTAAATGTCGAAACGGTTAATGACCAGTACTTATCGCATGGCAATGTACTAAATGAAGTAATTAGCCTTATTCAGGAAGCCATCTTTAAACCGAATTTTGAAAACGGAGTATTTAAAGAGGCCATTGTAAAACGTGAAAAAGAAATGGTCATCCAACGTATCCAATCGATTTTTGATGACAAATCGCGCTATGCACAAAAACGTTTAACAGAAATTATGCGTCCTAATAGCGCAGCGTCTATTTCTGCGAACGGAACAATTGAAACGGTAAAAGCAATTACACCACAATCACTTACAAAAACATATGAAGAGATGATCGCAAATGATGTGATTGATATTTATGTTGTAGGTGATATTAATGTTCAAGAAATGACTGAGCAGTTAAAAGCAGCATTCCCATTTGCTGACCGTAATGTACCACAATCGACAAAAGAAAATTCCACTTCGACAAAAGTTGAGCCATATACAAAAGAAACACAGGAAATGAAGCAAGGAAAGCTGCATATCGGCTACTCGACACCTGTACGTTTTGGAGACGAAGATTTCCCGAAAATGCAAATTTTCAACGGGATTTTTGGCGGCTACGCACATTCAAAATTATTTATGAATGTGCGTGAAAAAGAAAGCTTAGCTTATTATGCTTCAAGCTCTTATGCTTCACACTACGGATTATTATTTGTCGTTTCAGGCATTGAACCGGCAAATGAAGAAAAGGCGCGCAAATTAATTGACGAACAATTAAAAGTGATGCAGAACGGTGAAATTTCTGATTTAGAATTGGCGCAAACGAAGGCAATGCTCATTAACCAGTTAAAAGAAGCATTAGATTCGCCACGTGGGCAAATTGAAATTTTTGACCAATATAAAACTTTAGACGAACCGTTTACATTAGATACGTGGACATTGCGCTGGCAATCTGTCACAAAAGAAGATGTGCAGAAAATGGCGCAGCAAATCGAATTGCAAGCAACGTATTTCTTATGCGGTAAGGGGGAGTAATCCATGGAGACAATTGAATTCCAGCAACTAGATGAAACATTATATTTTAAGCGATTAAATAATGGATTAGACGTATATATTTTGCCGAAAAAAGGTTTTTCCAAAACATTTGTAACGTTTACAACTAAATATGGTTCGGTTGACCGTACTTTTGTTCCGCTTGGAGAGACTGAACCAATTACCGTTCCTGATGGTATTGCCCACTTTTTGGAGCATAAAATGTTCGAAAAGGAAGATGGGGATGTATTTCAAAAGTTCAGCGAAGTAGGGGCACAGGCAAATGCCTTTACATCGTTTACAAGAACGGCTTATTTATTCTCGGCAACAGATCATATATACAAAAGCACCGAGACATTACTGAATTTCGTTCAAGAGCCTTATTTCACTGAGGAAACGGTTAATAAGGAAAAAGGAATTATCGGTCAGGAAATTACGATGTACGATGATCAGCCTGATTGGCGTTTATATTTTGGTGCAATTGAAAATATGTATCATAATCACCCTGTGAAAATCGATATCGCCGGTACGATTGAATCAATTGATGGTATAACGGCGGAGCATTTATACACATGCTACAACACATTTTATCATCCATCGAATATGCTGCTATTCGTTATCGGGGCAGTAGATCCTGTTGAAATGATGGCATTTATTGAAGACAATCAACGTAAAAAGACGTTCCCAGAACCGACTGATATAACAAGAATGTTTGATGAAGAGCCGACAGATGTTGCGAAAGCAGAACGCGTTCTTCACATGGATGTTCAAAAGCCGAAAGTTTATGTTGGATTAAAGGCTAAACAAGTCGATCTTAGCGGCGAAGAAATGCTCAAACATGAACTTGCTGTACAAATTGCCGTAGAATGCTTATTCGGGCGTGCTTCTTCGTTTTATACGGATGTTTATGAAGACGGCTTGATTGATGAGTCATATGGATATGATTTTACTTTGGAAAAAGGATTTGGTTTTGCTTTAATTGGATCCGATACAGAACAGCCAGAGCAGCTTGTTAACTTGATTAAAGAGAAGTTGGCACAGGCAGAAAGTGATAACTTATTCACGACTGAAGATGTAGAACGAATTAAACGCAAAAAAATCGGATTCTTCCTGCGAGCACTAAATTCAATTGAATTTATCGCAAATCAATTTACACGTTATAAATTCAACGATATGAACTTATTCGATGTTGTCCCGGTTCTTGAGACAATTACTGTTGAAGATATTGAAAAAGCATTTGAAACAATTCAAGGTGAAGACCAACAAACCGTGTTTACAATCATGCCGATTAGTGAGCGCGATAAAAAATGAAGAAATTTGCATTAGTGTGCGGTGCTTCCGGTGCGATTGGGCAAGCTATTTGTCAGCAATTGGCACAGGATGGTTGGTCACTCTATCTGCATTACCATACTGGGCATACTGTCATTGACGGTATGCTTCAGATTTTTACCGAAAAGTACCCGAATCAGGAATTTATGCCAGTAAAAGCAGATTTCAGCAGTGACACCGGTGCGGAGCAAATTGCCGCCCAAATTTTTTCGTTGCAGGCGATCGTCTATGCGAGCGGCCATGCATTTTATGATTTATTGGAAAATACACCAGCCGAGGAAATGACGAAACTTTGGCATGTCCATGTACAAAATCCAATGCGTACGACGGCATTGCTCGCGAACAAATTACGAGCGAATAAAGTCAGCTATGTACTTGTAATTGGTTCGATATGGGGTGATGTCGGTGCAGCCGGCGAAGTCGCATACTCAGCTGTAAAAGGCGCCCAGCACAGCTTCGTGAAAGCATACTCGCAGGAAGCGGCGTTTAGCGGCATCCGCGTTAATGCGATTGCACCTGGTATCATTAATACGAGCATGAACGCAAAGTTAAATGCTGAAGAGCGCGAAATGATCGAAAGTCAAATACCATTGCAATCATTTGGTGAGGCGATTGATATCGCGAATATGGCGGCTTTTTATTTGAGTGGACGAGCTAATTATGTAACCGGACAAATAATTCGTGTTAATGGCGGATGGTACATATAATTTCCCGATATCCGCACATACTATTTGTGCGAGAGGAGGGATAAGCCATATGGGAATTTTACAAAACTGGGAGCAATGGACAAGCTTTTTAGGTAAACAAGTATCTGACGCAAAAGAAAGCGGCATGCCTACTAAAATGATTGAGAAGGCCGCAGTTCAGATTGGTGAGTATCTAGCGAAAAACGTTGACCCACAAAATGAGCAAGAGCGTGTATTATCAGATTTATGGTCAGTTGCTGAGAAAGATGAAAAGCAAGCAATTGCCAGCTGTATAATGAAACTTGTTCAAAATAAGCCAACACATTAATTGAATTTTGAAAAAAATGTCACTCACAAATCAGTGAGCGGCATTTTTTTCGGTCTTAAGATTTCTGTAAGAGGTTTTTCAAAAATAATTTCAAGAAATCTAAGAAAAACGTGGGTTTCTAACTTTTCAATAGGTACAAAATCCGCTATGATGGAACTTATAAGAAATAAAAACGTTTCTATTACGAGGGGACAGATAAAAAAATGGGCGAATGGTATTTTGAATACGAAATTCAAGTGAATCGACCAGGTTTATTAGGCGATATCGCTTCGCTACTAGGGATGCTTCGTGTTAATATTGTCTCGATTAACGGTGTGGATGAAGGGCATCGAGGTATGTTGCTGTCTACAGAAAACGAAGAATCAATTCAACGGTTTATTTCAATCGTTTCCACAATGGAAAATATTAATGTGACCAGATTTCGTGAACCAAAGTTGCGGGACCGGCTGGCAGTTCGCCATGGGCACTATATCCCAAGGGATGCTGATGAAAAGAACACATTCCGATTTGTCCGGGATGAATTAGGAATTTTAGTTGATTTTATGGCTGAATTATTTAAGAAGGACGGTCATAAATTAATTGGAATTCGAGGAATGCCTCGTGTAGGAAAGACAGAATCGATTGTTGCTGCAAGTGTTAGTGCCAACAAAAGATGGATTTTCATTTCTTCTACAATGATTAAACAAACAGTTCGTAATGCTTTAATGGGCGATGAGTTTAATGGGAATAATATTTTTATTTTAGATGGTGCTGTGACGCGTCGTTCTACTGATGAAAGGCATCAGCAGTTAGTTCGGGAAATCATGGGAATGCCGACGATTAAAGTCATTGAACATCCAGATCTTTTTGTACAGCATTCATCATATAAAATAGAGGATTTCGATTATATTATTGAGTTACGCCACGATCCAGACGAAGAAATTACTTATGAAATAATTGAAAAGAACAATATGTTATCAAGTACCGATCATTTTGGAGGATTTGAATTTTAAAAATAAAGTAATTCATATTATTATGAATTAATTAGTTTAATATATTAAAAGTAGGTGTTTTTTTTGACAGAACTAGGAGCTCGCTTGAAAGAAGCGAGATTAGCTAGAGGCTATAGTTTAGAAGATTTACAAAATATCACGAAGATTCAGAAGCGGTATTTAATTGGAATAGAAGAGGGCAATTATGCGATTATGCCCGGGTCATTTTATGTACGAGCTTTTATTAAGCAGTATGCAGAGGCTGTTGGATTGGATGCGGATGAAGTTTTAACAGAGTATCGTAAAGATATTCCGGAGATTCAGAAAGAAGAGGTAGCGCAATCTTTCTCACAAAGTCCAAGTCGACGTTCAATGAAGGCATCATCTAGTAATAAAATGATGGAAACAATGCCTAAAATAATAGTAGCTTTATTTGCAATTGTTATTATCATTGTGATTACTACACTTTCTATGAAAAAAATAGGTAGTGTTCCAGATGTAGTGGAAGAAGATAATAAACCCGTTGAATATGAACAAAATCCAAACTCAACACCGAGTAAACCTGTAGAAGATACAGTGGAAAACAACGAAGAAGATGAAGAACCAGTAGTAGAACCGATTGAAGAAGATCCTGAACCTGCACAAGTTATTAGCTCAGGTGTTGTTTCCGGTGAAGATACAACGTTTGAAGTATCCGGAACAGATACATTAAATGTCCGTGTTGAAGTGTCAGGCGATACATGGGTTGGTATTCGTAATGAAAATCGTGATGAGAAAATCCCGGCACGTGTTTACAAAGCAGGAGAAATTGCGGAAAATGATTCAACATCAGATGGCTATGCAAGAATTCGTTTAGGAAACTCAAAAGTGGCTAAAGTGTATATAAATGATGTAGAATTAACATACGCACAAGATCTTATGACGCAAAATATTATTTTGAAATTAGTGAATGAAGAACAACAAGGAGAGTAGTCATCTATTAAGATGGCTCTTTTCTTTCGATGAAAGGTGTTAACAAATGAACATTCCAAATAAGATTACAGTCTCCCGCATTTTATTAATCCCAATATTTGTGATTATAATGATGTTTGATTTTGGTTGGGGGAATATGACGTTGTTTGGCGCAACGATGCAAGTGAACTATTTTGTTGGTGCACTCGTTTTTATTTTAGCGTCCGCAACGGATTGGGTAGATGGCTATTATGCCCGAAAATATAATTTAGTGACGAATTTAGGGAAGTTTTTAGACCCGCTTGCAGATAAACTGCTCGTTTCAGCTGCTTTTATATTATTGGTGGAAATTGATTTAGCGCCTGCCTGGATTGTCATTATCATCATTTCACGTGAGTTTGCGGTAACAGGCTTACGACTGATTTTGGCCGGTCAAGGTGAAGTAGTGGCTGCAAATCAGCTTGGTAAAATTAAAACATGGGCCCAAATTGTTGCGATTTCAGCATTGATTTTGCACAATACCATTTTTACTTTAGTTGGCATACCATTTGATATGATTATGCTATATGTTGCACTTTTCTTTACAGTATGGTCTGGATGGGATTATTTCTACATTAACCGTCGTGTATTGTTGGATTCAAAATAAATAAATATATTTCAAAAACTAGGTTAGATTTTCTTTATGGATAGGAATAGTAGTATTATGAATCCATATAGGATAAAACAAATTCCCGCACTTTTACGTTTGTACGGGGGAGTGTTTTTCTAATCTAGTTTTTCTTTTATTTTATATAGGGGGTCTTTGAATGAATGCAGAAATTATTGCGGTAGGATCGGAACTGTTATTGGGGCAAATCGCCAATACGAATGCAAAGTTTATTTCAAGTCAGCTATCTGAGCTTGGCATTAATGTATATTATCATACCGTTGTAGGAGACAATGAGGCGCGACTTCTAGAGGCAATCCGTATTGCAGAACAGCGTGCAGACCTTATCATTTTCTCTGGCGGCTTAGGACCGACAAAGGATGATTTAACGAAGGAAACGATTGCAAAGCACTTAAATCGTAATTTGGTATTTGACGAGACAGCACTATATGCAATTGAAGAGTTCTTTTCGAAACAAAAACGTCCTATGACGGAAAACAACCGTAAACAGGCACTTGTATTGGAAGACTGCGATGTGCTGCTAAATCAGCATGGAATGGCACCAGGAATGTTTTTATCCGAAAATGACCGTATTTATATTTTGTTACCTGGACCACCAAAAGAGCTTGAGCCAATGTTCCAATATGAAACAAAGCCGAAGCTAGCGGCACTTTTACATGATGGTGGCGTTATTTTATCGCATGTTCTGCGCTTTTATGGCATTGGGGAAGCTGAACTGGAACACCGTATACAAAAAATATTGGATGAACAAACGAATCCTACCGTTGCGCCGCTTGCTTCAGATGGAGAAGTTATGCTGCGGATTACAGCGAAAGCGCAAAATGAACAGCAAGCATTTCGTTTAATTGAATTAAAGAAACGTGAAATTTTGGATATCGTCGGAGAGTATTTTTACGGGGTTAATGATGAATCACTAGGTTTTAATCTTGTCCAAATGCTATTGGAAAATGAATTAACGATTTCTGCCGCAGAAAGTTTAACTGCCGGTCTGTTCCAATCAGAACTTGCGGAGATTCCTGGTGTCGCATCCGCTTTAATTGGCGGCGTCGTGACGTATACGAAGGAAACAAAAATAGAACAGCTCGGTATTTCTGCCGACCTTCTTGAAGAATATGGGATTGTAAGTAGTGAATGTGCTGCTGCAATGGCTACAAAAGTTCGCGAAAAATTTCATACAGATATTGGTATTGGGCTAACGGGCGCAGCAGGACCAGGCAGTCATGACGGTCTACCTGCAGGGGCCATTTGGGTAGGAATTAGTATCTGCGACCTTGAGCCCTTCACGTATCGTTTGCAGCTAACAGGATCCAGAAACACAAACCGGATTAGGGCGGTTAAATTTACATTCAGCTATTTAATGAGAGAGCTAGCGAAACAGGGTTATAAAAAGTTGATCTAGTTTAAGGTTTATTGGAAAACTGAGCCTTTGGAAGCGGAAAATAAGGCTTTCAGAAGATTTCTAAGAAAAAGCGAAAATATGTTCGCTTTTTTCTTGAATGTTATCTCATTAGCAAGTATAATAGAGACATAAGTTAAATAAAGCTTTTTTCTTAAGGAGGAAATAGTTTGAGCGATCGTAAAGCAGCGTTAGACATGGCGTTAAAACAAATAGAAAAACAATTCGGTAAAGGTTCTGTCATGAAGTTGGGTGAAAATTCAAACCGACATATGGAGACAACTTCATCAGGCTCTATCGCAATTGATGCCGCATTAGGTATAGGCGGGTATCCACGTGGACGTATTGTGGAAGTATACGGACCAGAGTCTTCAGGTAAAACAACGGTAACTTTGCATGCCATTGCGGAAATTCAAGCAAATGGCGGAACAGCTGCATTTATCGATGCTGAACATGCATTAGACCCGGTATATGCACAAAAATTAGGTGTTAATATTGATGAGTTATTATTATCTCAACCGGATACAGGTGAACAAGCACTTGAAATCGCAGAAGCCCTTGTACGTTCAGGCGCAATTGATATTATCGTAATCGACTCTGTTGCAGCATTAGTGCCAAAAGCAGAGATTGAAGGCGAAATGGGTGACTCACACATGGGTCTGCAAGCTCGTTTAATGTCCCAGGCATTACGTAAATTATCAGGTGTTATTAATAAATCAAATACACTGGCAATTTTCATCAACCAAGTTCGTGAAAAAATCGGTGTAATGTTTGGTAACCCTGAAACAACAACTGGTGGACGTGCCCTTAAATTCTACTCATCTATTCGTCTGGAAGTCCGTCGTGGTGAGGCAATTAAGCAAGGTACGGAAATTATCGGTAACAAAACAAAAATTAAAGTTGTAAAAAATAAAGTAGCACCACCATTCCGAACAGCGGAAGTGGATATTATGTACGGCGAAGGGATTTCGAAAGAAGGAGAAATCGTCGATATCGGTGCAGACCTGGATATTATCCAAAAGAGCGGATCATGGTATTCATACAATAATGAACGAATTGGTCAAGGCCGTGAAAATGTAAAACAATTTTTAAAAGAAAATCCTGCAATTAAAGAGGACGTTACAGAAAAAATCCGTCAACATTTCGGAATCGGTGAGCTTGGCTATACAATCGGTGCCAATGACACAGCAGAAGAAGAAATCGACGAACTGGAATTATTTGAAGAAGAAAAATAATTATTGTGTACCCAAGCGAATGGCTCCGCTTGGGTTTTATTTGTTTGTTTAGGGCAGGCAGGTTAGCTAGTAGCAAATGGCAATTATATAAGAGCAGTGACGAATATGTTGCTTGAAGTGGCGAATAAATTTCAAAGTGGCGATTAAATATAAGAGAGTGACGAATAAGTTACTGGAAGTGGCGAATACGCGCTGGGATTTGACGAATAAAATACAGGGAGTGACGAATAACCGGATGAATTTGGCGAATATATGTTTAGGGAAGTTCTTTAAGCGATACTTTCTTCATAAAAATGTGAGAGAAAGTTGAGGAATGTGTCTATAAAAACTATATAAGTGTCGAATAAAGTTATCTTTCCGGCAAAAAAGTCTCTCAAATCAATAAATATAAAAAAACCTTTAAACATGGCTATTCTTGACATACCTAATTATGAACTATACAATTAAAATGTATAATTTCTAAATTTTGAAATGAAATAGGCAATATGTTTGAATATTTGAAAACATATATAGCCGACTAGAAGAACATCAGACATATCAGCTTAGGAGGGATTAGTATTATGGAAATGATTCTCCCTGCTTTGCTAGGATTCGCTGTCGGTGTTGCTGTTATCTATTTTTACATGAAAAACGTGAATGAATCAAAAGTCACTGGTGCAAAGCATGTAGCTGAACAAATCGTAGAAGATGCGAAACGTGAAGCAGATGCTCTGAAAAAGGAAGCACTACTTGAAGCAAAGGATGAAACTCACAAATTTCGTTCTGAAGCAGAAAACGACATTCGTGACCGTCGTGGAGAGCTTCAGAAACAAGAGAACCGTTTATTGCAAAGAGAAGAAAATCTTGACCGCAAAGATGATGCTCTGAATAAAAGAGAGACGAGCCTAGAGCGTAAGGAAGAAGCTCTGGCAAGCAGACAACAGCATATTGAACAGATGGAAAGCAAAGTAGAAGAACTTGTTGCAAGTCAAAAAACAGAGCTTGAGCGTATTGCGGCTCTGACACGTGAAGAAGCAAAAGAGGTCATTTTGAAGGAAGTTGAAAATGAACTTTCAACTGATATTGCAGTAATGACAAAAGAAGCGGAAACACGTGCGAAAGAAGATTCAGACAAAAAAGCTCGCGAAATATTATCACTTGCACTACAACGCTTTGCAGCTGACCATGTTGCCGAAACAACAGTGTCCGTTGTAAATTTACCAAATGATGAGATGAAAGGTCGCATCATTGGTCGTGAAGGTCGTAACATTCGAACACTGGAGACGCTAACTGGTATTGATTTAATTATTGATGATACACCTGAAGCAGTTATTTTATCCGGCTTTGATCCGATTCGCCGTGAGACAGCACGCCTTGCACTAGAAAAGCTAGTTCAAGATGGTCGTATTCACCCGGCACGTATTGAAGAAATGGTTGAAAAATCCCGTCGTGAAGTGGATGAACAAATCCGCGAAACAGGTGAGCAGACAACATTTGAAGTAGGTATTCATAACCTACATCCAGATTTAATGAAAATTCTAGGTCGTATGAAATACCGTACAAGCTATGGTCAAAATGTATTAAAGCATTCTATCGAAGTTGCGCATTTAGCAGGGTTGCTTGCTGCAGAACTAGGTGAAGATGTTACATTAGCCCGTCGTGCAGGTTTATTGCATGATATTGGGAAAGCGATTGACCATGAAGTTGAAGGTAGCCACGTAGAAATCGGTGTGGAACTGGCAACGAAGTATAAAGAACATCCAGTGGTGATTAACTCAATTGCTTCTCACCACGGTGATACAGAAGCTACTTCTGTTATAGCAGTACTTGTAGCAGCAGCCGATGCATTATCAGCAGCTCGCCCGGGTGCCCGCAGTGAAACTCTTGAAAACTATATTCGCCGATTAGAAAAGCTTGAAGAAATTTCTGAAAGCTATGATGGTGTTGAAAAATCCTTTGCGATTCAAGCAGGTCGTGAAGTCCGCATTATCGTACAGCCTGAAAAGATTGATGATCTTGCTTCACATCGTTTAGCGCGTGATATTCGCAAACGTATTGAAGAAGAACTCGATTATCCAGGTCATATTAAAGTAACGGTAATCCGTGAAACACGTTCGGTAGAATACGCAAAATAAGCACTTGCCCTATTTATAACTATTAACCCCATTCCGTAGAAAAATTACGGGATGGGGTTTCTTGTTTAAATAAGGTTATGAAATTCTCAAAATTTGGTTGCATTTACAACAACATAGAAACAAATATAATATAGCCTTGAAAATTCATAAGGGACGAGGTTGCGTCTCGTTGTACATCGTTAGAGATAAAGGAAGTTTTGACTCTAGCAAATTCTAAATATATGCTTCTTAAATATCCTTCTATTACCATCAGAATATTCACGAAAAACGTTAGGGCAGCCCCAAATTTCATAAATCCCTTTTTTAAAAGCATTTTATATAAAATATTCAAAAGTATTTAGGGTGATATTATTCTAAATACTTTTTCTGTTTTAAAGAGTTAGATAAATTTGAGTAATGTACATTTCCTTTAATATAAGAAATATTAAAGGAATCTTACAATATTAGGTATATATTAAATAACTCGTGACTATAATATTAAAAAAGAATAGTTATGGTATTTTATGTAATCATTAGTAAGTTCATCCTATAATCTATTAACAGCAATATTCCAAGCTATCAATATAAACCTATCCGTACTATGCCTATTTTATTATTCTCACTTACATCCCACTAATCTCTGTAAGCTATTAGTAATGTGAAAGAGGAGGCTAGTTAATGCAAACAACATTAAGAGCAAAGCGTTTTACATTTGCGCAAATTGTGAAATTATCGCCGATTTTTGCAAGTAGGATGCTGTTTTGGAAAACGTTTAAATATAATTTGAACTTGGAAAACCCGCAAACGTTCAGTGAAAAACTTATGTGGCTTAAATTGTTTGAGGATGTAGAGTTCAAAGTGAGGTTTACTGATAAGGTGAAAATGCGGGAATATATGATTGCCCTCGGATATAGCCATTTACTAGTACCGATTATCGGTATTTTTGAAGAAATAGAGGACATTATTTTTGAACAATTACCAAGAAAATTCGTAATAAAATGTACCCATGGATCGGGGTTTACGATTGTCTGTGAGAATAAAAGAGAATTGGATTACCAAAAAACGAGATTACAATTAGCGGCAATGATGGCAACGAACTATGCACTTAGAAATGCGGAGCCTCATTATTCAAAGATTAAACCGAGAATTATTATTGAGCATTATATAGAGCCTTCAAGAAGCGACATTTCCAATGCATACAAAATTCATTGCTTCCACGGTGAGCCTAAAGTTATTGAACTTGCATTAGATCACAACACATCAAAGCAGCAAACAATTATGTTGACACCCGATTGGAATGATACGGGGTATATCGAGAAGAAGTTTCCTTATGAGATTTCGGAATCTAAGCCAAAACAGCTGGAAGAGTTAATGGCAATTGCTAAAAAGTTAAGTAAGCCATTTACGTATGTTCGCGTAGATTTAAATATCGTTGATGAAAAAATTTATTTTAATAAGCTGAGCTTTACTCCGGATGCTTGCCTAAATACCGAAATTAATGAGCAGGCCAACCGAGAGCTTGGGCAATGGCTTGAATTGAATATTGAGAAACGAAAACAACCTATTTCAATCGCTCGATCAAAATCTTAACAATGCTTTAAGTTATTTAATCAACTAATTCGCAAGGAGGATTTTACATGATTCCAGTTGTATCAATAATTGTCGCTACCAATAGTATGGAAGGCTCTGTTAAACAGTGTCTCCATAGCTTACAAAACCAATCATTGCAAGCGATCGAAGTGCTTATTATTAATCATGCTTTTACCGATGACACTGTCCGTCTTTGTGAAGAATTCATAAAAGAGGATGACCGTTTTCGTCTTATTGCATGTGATCAACCAAGTTTAAGTGAAGCAAGAAATAATGGAATAAAAGAGGCTAAAGGGAAATATATTGCATTTATTGATGGTAATGATTTCGTTGAATATACAATGTATGAAAAGCTGGTTCAGCGGGCAGAGCAAAAATATGCAGATTTCGTTTTATGTGGCTATACGAAATACTGGCCGGAAACGAATCGCAAAAAGCATTATAAAATCAATGAAGCGCTATTATCTAATTCTAATCCTGTAGATTATTTTCTGGCAAAGCATAATGAAGCATATGTTGTGGCGTGGAATAAGCTATTTTTACGGAAAATCATTCAGGATGAGCAACTGTATTTTGAAAATCGCACCTTTTTTGAGGATGTAGGGTTTGTTGCCCGTTATTTATCGTTTGCGAAAAAAATCGCAATTGTCAATGAGCCACAGTATAACTACGTACAAAGCGAGGGCAGGCCTACTAAAATCTACAATCCGTCCATCGCACAATCACATGAGCAAACATACTCACAACTCAAGCAGTTTTTTGATAAAAGGCAGTATCGAAATGTGATAGAAGCGTTAAATTTACGGCTCTATATTTACCGCTATCATTATGTATTATTGACAACTTCGAATACAAGGCATTTAAAATCCCTTGAACGGCAAATTATAAGGGAGAGTAAAAACTTCTCGCAGCTGCCGTGGAAACACCGGATGATGAAGCCGTTAGTAAGATTAAGAATATATCCAACGTTCTTCCGACTAGTACGTAAAGTTAAGGTATAAGAACTATTGTTTGCCAATAATTGAGGATGCTAAAACAAAATGACAAAGAAATTGATTGGAATGAGGGGGGCGACTCCTAGTGTACAAGCACTCGTGTCCTAGAAAACGTCTGCCCCCACAATGAAAATCACCCCCACTTTATGAGGAGGGGTCAAATTAATCTAAAAGCAGCTAAATGCATCATGGTTGACATCATTACCGTACAAATAGATTTATTCACTTTGATATTGGAAGGGGTAATGTCCGATGATTTTAGTCGTTGGGGGAGCAGGTTATATTGGAAGTCACGTTGTAAATCGATTAGTAGAAACAGAACAGGTAGTTGTCTACGATAATTTATCTACAGGTTGCCGAGAAGCAGTGAATGAACAGGCAATTTTTATAGAAGGTGAGTTAGCGGATGAGAAGCGTTTAACACATGTTTTTTCTCTTTTCTCAATAAAGACTGTTGTGCATTTGGCAGCAGCAAGCCCGGAAGTTGAATCTAATGAAAATCCACAACTTTATTATGAAAATAATGTTACAGCAACGTTAGTGTTGTTGAAGGTGATGCGGGAACATCATGTTAAAAATATTATTTACTCATCTACAGTGTTAACTTATGCCCGGACCAATGAGCCTTTACATGAGCAAAGTTATATCGAGACGACGAACTCATATGCAAGGTCTAAATACTTTAGCGAACAAATTTTGCAGGATTATACTTTGGCCTATAAGATGAACTGTATTGTGCTCCGCTATTTAAATGGTTCGGGTTCACAAGAAGGGGATTTAGTGAATGCCTTTTCTTTAGCATTGGAAACGGTTGCAAAAAATGAGCAGGTATTTAAAATTTATAATTTAGGAAATGGCCAAGGTTCCTTGGTAAAGGAAATAAAAGAAACTAATGAAGAAATAACGAATAATAATATTAATTTGTCCAGCAGCCGAATAGAAGATCAACCGGTATTTATTGAGAGTCTAAAAAAAATACAGCAAGAACTAGGCTATTATGCAGAGAAAAATCTGCAGCATATGATTTCTAATGCATGGAATGGTCACCAAAATAAAAATTTCAACTTCTGATTCTGTTACAATTCATTTTGTAGCAGTTTTTTTGCGTACATTCTAAAAACAATGGTAAAATGAATGCTTAAGATGAGAAAGTGTGGTTTTATAAAATGAAAGTATTATTTATTGGAGACATTGTTGGTTCCATTGGTCGAGATGCTGTTGAACAGTATTTACCTCGTCTAAAGAAAAAATATAATCTGGATGTTGTTATTGCAAACGGAGAAAATGCTGCAGCAGGGCGTGGCATTACACGTGCAATCTATAATGATTTGCTGCAAATGGGCGTAGATGTCATTACAATGGGCAACCATACGTGGGATAACAAAGACATTTTTGATTTTATCGATGATGCGGATTACTTAGTTCGTCCGGCGAATTTTTCAAAAGATGCTCCAGGACGTGGGATGACGCAAGTTTCGAAGAACGGTGTAACAATTTCAGTCATTAATTTACACGGGCGTGTATTTTTGCCGCCGCACGAAGATCCGTTTGCGATGGCAGTGGAAATGGTCGAAGAAGCGAAAAAAACGTCGCCAATCGTATTTGTAGATTTCCATGCAGAGGCGACAAGTGAAAAGATTGCATTAGGTTGGCATTTGGATGGTAAAGCCTCTGTTGTTGTTGGAACGCATACCCATGTACAGACAGCTGACAATCGTATATATCCGGGGGGGACTGCATATATTACGGATGTTGGTATGACCGGACCGTACGATGAAGTACTCGGTATGGGAAAAGACAATGTCATTTATAAGTTTTTGACTAATATGCCTACGCGCTATGAAGTACCAAAAAAAGGCCGTGCTGTATTGAGTGCATTCTTTGTCGAAATTGAAGATAAAACAGGAAAAGCGATCAGGCAGGAACGTGTTCTTATTAATGAAGACAATCCTTTTCGAGCATAGATAAAAGTAAATTTCGGACAAAATATAACACCTACCATTGAAAAAACTTGGCGATTGCCTATTTTTATTCAATGCGTAGGTGTTTTTTTAAAGGATATTAATTGAATAAAGTGAGTGAATAATTAGCAATTGCGGTGGAAACTATAGTTCATATGCTCTCTATTATAGTTGAAAAGAGTCTGAGGAGAATCAGGATGAAAAAAGCATGGAAGTGGCTAATTAGTATCGCTGTTGTTTTAGTCAGTACGAGTCTCATTGTAATTGTTAATGTATATGGAGATATAAAAAGTACAGCAAATGAAATTTATACACCGATGGACGAAAAATCATCTGATATACGGATGCAGCCAGTCGATATTACAACAAAAATGGAGCCGTTTTCAGCACTAGTTTTAGGGGTGGATGAACGTGAAGGTGATGTGGGGCGCTCTGATACGATGATTGTTTTGACCGTCAATCCAAACCTTCAAACGACAAAAATGCTAAGCATACCCCGTGACACCTATACCGAGATGATTGGAAAAGGGTTTAAAGACAAAATCAATCATTCCTATTCCTTTGGTGGAATGGAAATGTCGATGGAAACAGTGGAAAATTTATTGGGTATTCCGATTGATTATGTGGTGAAAGTGAATATGGTAAGCTTTGTCGATATTATAGACATCCTAGGTGGTGTTAAAGTTAAAAATACACTGAACTTCAATTTTCAGGGGGAACATTTTCCGATTGGGGAATTGGTGCTCGATGGAGAGAAGTCTTTGAAGTATGTAAGAATGCGCTATGACGACCCTACTGGTGATTTCGGCAGACAAAATCGACAGAAACAAGTCATTCAGGGCATTATAAACGAAAGCTTGTCAATAAAAAAAGTATGGAATTATAAATCAATTTTTAAAACTTTGGAGAAAAATGTGGAAATGAATGTTCCTTTTGATGATCTCCTTAGTATACAAAAAAATTATAGTGATAGTTTAAAAAAGATAGAGCAGCTTTATATGAACAAAGGCTCGAATGCGAAGTTGGACGGTATTTATTACTATATGCCGGATGAAGGTGAATTACTGGAGATTCAGGCAGATTTGAGAAAACATATGGAGATGTAGCAAAAGTTTATAGCAGCAGGTCCGATTTCATCAAGTAAATGCGATGGTTCGATACTAATTTTAAATATTGAAGTGTCGATAAAAAGGCTGTCAAAAAAGCCACGACTATTTTGGCTTCTTCACAGACAAAAATTTTAAGGGTTGTATTGAATAATCATAAATCACCTAACCCTCATCATTATTAAAATGAGAACTATAGTTTAGCAGATTAATTTTTCTTAATGTATCTATAATTTTGGAAGTCTATTTTGGAAATAGCGCGCATACAATGACGTACAGGCAATAAAAATTGTCTTAAAAGATATTGCAGTACTAGATGAGGGGGAAATAGCTGTGGATTCATTAAAAGTATCATCTCGTTCTAATCCTAATTCTGTTGCAGGAGCACTCGTTGCGGTAATACGAGAGCAAGGTTTTGCAGAAATGCAGGCTGTAGGTGCAGGTGCGTTAAACCAAGCAATTAAAGCAGTAGCAATCGCTCGAGGGTTTGTGGCTCCAAGTGGTACAGATTTAATTTGTGCCCCGGCTTTCGCAGACATTACAATTGCAGGAGAAGATCGGACGGCGTTAAAACTGCTCGTTGAAAAAAGAACTCGTTCAGCTAATCATCAATAGTCCTACACCCGCTTAGCACCTAAGTAGTGCTAAGCGGGTGTTTTTTATTTTCAGGAATTTTGTTATAACAAATACATAATAGTGAAACAAAATGTGAAAAATTTCGTTTCTTAAATAAACTGCATAAATAATCAAGATTACCCGCAAAACAAATTGTGTACAGAAACTTTCCGTCAAAGGTCTGATTTTTACTACTATATGACATTTGCAATAGAAGAGACTTACACTTCATGTTAAACTAATGTAGGAAAAATAACTATACGTAGCTCAGCTTGATGCCAGCTACATCCGAGCTAACAACTATATAATACAGAAATTTTAAGGAGATGTTGATATGTTACATCAGCTTTCATGGAAAGTCGGTGGGCAGCAAGGTGAAGGGATTGAGAGTACAGGTGAAATTTTCTCAATGGCAATGAATCGTTTAGGTTACTTCCTATACGGTTACCGTCATTTCTCTTCTCGAATTAAAGGTGGCCATACGAATAACAAAATTACGGTTCGTCCAACAGAAGTACGCGCTATTGCGGACGATTTAGATATACTAGTGGCGTTCGACCAGGAAACAATCGACGTAAACTATAAAGAATTAACACCAGGCAGCATCATTTTAGCCGATGCGAAATTCAATCCAACAAATCCGGAAGATTGTGTAGCACCATTATATGCTGTGCCATTTACGGAAATTGCGGCTGAACTTGGTACATCTTTAATGAAAAACATGGTTGCAATTGGAGCAACAGCTGCGCTTTTAAACTTAGATGAGGCAGTTTTCCAAAGTGTTGTTGATGAAATTTTCGGGCGTAAAGGTGAAGAAGTCGTAGCAAAAAATATTGAAGCGATTGAACGCGGACGTCAAGCAATTACAGAACAGATTGGTGACCGTGTAGGTACATGGGAGATTGCTCCTGCTGACGGGAAACGCCGTATGTTCATGATCGGAAATGATGCAGCAGCATTAGGCGCATTAGCAGCAGGCTCTCGTTTTATGGCAGCTTACCCAATTACACCGGCTTCAGAAATTATGGAATACATGATTAAAAAGCTTCCTTTAGTAGGTGGAGCAGTTATTCAAACTGAAGACGAAATTGCTGCAGCGACAATGGCTATCGGAGCAAACTACGGTGGTGTGCGTGCGTTTACAGCATCAGCGGGTCCTGGTCTTTCATTAATGATGGAAGCTATTGGTCTTTCAGGTATGACAGAACAGCCGCTTGTTATTTTTGATACTCAGCGTGGCGGTCCATCAACTGGTTTACCGACAAAGCAGGAACAGTCCGATTTAATGGCAATGCTTTACGGTACACACGGTGAAATTCCGAAAGTTGTGATTGCGCCTTCTACAATGGAAGAAGCATTTTACGATACGATTCAGGCATTTAATATTGCGGAAGAATTACAATTACCAGTTATCGTGATGACAGACTTACAATTAGCATTAGGTAAACAATCTGTTGAGCCTTTTGATTACAGTAAAATTGAAATCCGTCGTGGTAAAATTGTTGATTCAGTAGAAGATGAAGAAACAAAAGAATACTTTAAACGTTATGAAGTTACAGAAGACGGTGTATCACCGCGTGTATTCCCAGGTTTAAAAGGCGGTATTCACCACGTAACAGGTGTTGAGCACGATGAAACAGGGAAACCATCTGAAGCGCCGGGCAATCGTCGTAATCAAATGGACAAACGTATGCGTAAATTACAGCAAGTCCGTTTTGAAAATCCTGTGTATGTGAATGCCCCACATGAAGATGCTGATGTCTTATTAGTAGGCTTCAACTCAACGCGCGGTGCATTGGAAGAAGTACAGGAAAACTTAAATGCTGAAGGCGTGAAAGTGAACCACGCACATATTAAGCTGATCCACCCATTCCCATCTGAAGAGATGAGTGCATTAATGGATCAAGCGAAAAAAGTGATTGTTGTGGAAAACAATGCGACAGGTCAGCTTGCAAATGTTATGAAAATGAATATCGGTGGTCACGCGAAGACGAAATCGATTTTAAAATACGATGGTACTCCTTTCTTACCACGTGAATTAACAAACTTAGTGAAGGAGGAAATTTAATCATGGCAACATTTAAAGATTTCCGAAATTCCGTAAAACCTAACTGGTGTCCTGGCTGTGGTGACTTCTCCGTACAAGCGGCGATTCAACGCGCAGCAGCAAACGTAGGCTATGAACCAAGTGAATTGGCTATCATCTCAGGTATCGGTTGTTCAGGTCGTATTTCCGGGTATATTAATTCATACGGCTTCCACGGCATTCATGGCCGTGCGTTACCAATTGCACAAGGTTTGAAAATGGCCAACAAAGACTTGAAAGTTATCGCATCTGGCGGTGACGGAGACGGCTTTGCAATTGGTATGGGTCACACGATTCATGCAATCCGCCGTAACATCGACATTACGTATGTTGTAATGGATAACCAAATTTACGGATTAACAAAAGGTCAAACTTCTCCACGTTCTGCTGCTGGTTTCATTACGAAATCAACACCAGGTGGGGCAATCGAGCCGTCATTAAAACCGCTAGAAGTTGCTTTAACAGCAGGTGCGACATTTGTGGCACAAGGCTTCTCCACGGATATTAAAGAACTGACAGCAATGATCGAAGCCGGCTTAAACCATAAAGGCTTCTCATTCATTAACGTATTCTCGCCATGTGTAACGTACAATAAAGTGAACACATACGACTGGTTCAAAGAAAATTTAACAAAGCTCGCTGACATTGAAGGCTATGATTCTTCTAATCGAGAAATGGCAATGCAAACAGTAATGCGCCACGAAGGTCTTGTAACAGGCGTTATTTATCAGGATACAGAAACAACTTCTTATCAAGATAAAATTAAAGGCTATTCAGAGTTGCCGTTAACAGATATCGATATTAGCTTATCGGAAGATCAATTTGATCAACTTATTAAAGAATTTATGTAAATAATAATTTTAGGGCTATATAGGCTGAATTTTTCAGCTTATATAGCTCTTTTTTCATTTTGGAGTGAAAAGTGGCGAATATCTGGGATCGGGTGGCGAATATGTGAGATGAAGTGACGATTATGCTAAGTGATTTGACGATTATCCATTTGTAGATGGCGAATAAGTATAAAGTAGTGGCGAATATCACACTAATTGTCTAATATTTAATTATTTGTTTACGAATAATTTACTAAGTATTACTATAAAGTCATTTATAATTTAGGTAGTTTAAGTTTTTTTAGCATACTATTTTTTTGATATTTAATAGAAAAAAATAAAAATGTGAAAATTAATAATTATTTTCAGAAAAATAATGAAATTCAATAAAATAACTGGTATATTTAATCAAGAAGATATATTACTGAATAATATGTTAAATAATTCCATGTGTTAAAATACCTAATATTTTGGAATAAATATTAAGATTTTTGGAATAATTTCTTTTATTAAGTTGCTCTTTGTAGTAAAATAGAATTAATTATTATGTGTAAACTGTAATAATATTGGGTTTTTATGCTTATGTTAAGGTAGTGGGAAACACTTAACTCCAGTAAACAACGTGCTATTTTAAAAGTTGGGGAAACTGCTGTAAAAAAATATAAAACACAGCATGAATATTACATTTTAGGGGGATGGATTTTTATGAACAGTCAAATTCAACTTATGGTACCTGAGTGGTTTGTCCAAGATGAGCTGCATATTATTGAAACAATTATTAATAAAGTTTCCGGGACATCAGGTATTGTAATTGCTGGAGAAAACTTCGATGCTTCAAAGCAATACAATCCAATTGTACGTCTGTATACAATTGGCTTAGTTGAAGATCAATATGAATTAATCAAGGAACTCGATTCATTCCAATTTAAAACAGTAGAAGATGCGAAATTATTTTGCTCAAAGCTGCCTGAACTTAATGCTATTGATTTGATTATGCTTATGAATAAAGAAGAGCCTGTGCTTTCCGTGTAATAGATTATAAAGCTTTGTTAGATGAAATCTCATTTAACAAAGCTTTTTTTGTCGTTCCTTTCTGAGTGCCTCTATTTGTATTTTAATGTAGAAAGGCTACAATAAAGAAGAATAACATTATTAAGGAAGTGATTTAAATGGCTAGAGGTGTATATATTCACATTCCTTTCTGTCATCAGATTTGTAACTACTGTGATTTTAATAAAGTATTTTTTAAAAATCAGCCAGTTGATGAGTATATTGAAGCACTTGGGCGTGAAATGGCAATGACGGTAGCCAAAACCCCTGAAGCTTTTACTAATATTGAAACAATTTTTCTCGGTGGGGGCACACCTACTGCATTATCCGCACAGCAAATTGAAAAATTATTGCAGCTAATAACGAAACATATTCCCATGTCATCCGTAAAAGAATTTAGTAGTGAAGCAAATCCGGATGAACTCACTATCGAGAAATTACAAGCTCTTTACAATGGTGGAGTAAATCGCTTAAGTATGGGTGTACAATCTTTTGATCAATCCTTACTAACAAAGATCGGTCGCACACATTCCAATGACCATGTATATGAAACGATTCAAAACGCAAAAAACGTAGGCTTTGAAAATATTAGCATTGATCTAATGTATGGATTGCCTGGGCAAACGATGGAGCAGTGGCAAGATACGCTGGAAAAAGCATTGGCATTAAAGCTTCCTCATTATTCAGCATATTCCTTAATCGTCGAACCGAAAACAATTTTCTACATTCAATATGCAAAAGGGAAATTAAATTTGCCGACCGAGGATCTTGAAGCCAGCATGTATGGTGTATTAATGGATACGATGGAAGCGCACGGACTGCAGCAGTATGAGATTAGCAATTTTGCGCATGAAGGATATGTATCTACACATAATAAAATTTATTGGGATAATGATGAGTATGCAGGCTTTGGTGCAGGTGCTCACGGATATTTAAACGGCATTCGATACTCAAATGTAGCACCGATAAAAAAATATATCGAAACAGTTATGGAAGGAAATCTTCCACTATTGCAACAACATGAAGTGACAGTTGAGGAAAAGTTGGAAGAGCAAATGTTTTTAGGGCTAAGAAAAACGGCAGGTGTCACACATGAAGAGTTTGAAATTAAATTTAATCGATCAATGATATCGCTCTATGAAGAAACCATTTCACGCTTACATCAAGAAGATTTGATCGAATTTGATACAACGGGAATTCGCTTAACTAGAAAAGGGCGATTTATAGGCAATGAAGTTTTTCAACGTTTTTTAGTAGGGGAATAATTTGAAGATTAAGTGCTGTTCGATGTAAATCATCTACTGCGTGTAAAATAATCACAAAAAGAATATTAAAAATTTTGGACGAATTCATTGACATCAATTTAGAGATTTGCTAATTTATATAATATATTAGCACTCCTCTTAATCGAGTGCTAACAGAGGTGAAGAGATGTTAACAAATCGGCAGTTACAAATATTGCAAGCAATCGTAGATGACTTTGTGATGTCTGCTCAGCCTGTTGGTTCGCGTCAACTTTCGAAAAAAGAAGGTATTACGTACAGTGCAGCTACAATACGTAATGAGATGGCTGATTTAGAGGAATTAGGCTATTTGGAAAAAACGCATACTTCTTCAGGAAGAGTGCCATCAGAAAAAGGTTATCGCTTTTATGTTGACCATTTACTTAAGCCTCAAGTCATTTCGACTGGCGAAGTAGCACAAATTCACTCGCTCTTTGAAAAACAAATTGTCGAAGCGGAGCAGATTATTAAAGAATCGGCGAATATCCTATCGGAGTTAACAACGTATACGACAATATTACTCGGTCCCGATGTTCAAAAGCACCGTGTAAAAAAATTCCAGATAGTTCCTTTAACAGAGGAAACAGCAGTGGCTATTATTGTGACGGATAACGGTCATGTAGAAAATCGTACTTTAACGTTACCATCGGGTTTTAGCCCGCATGATATAGAAAAAATGGTAAATATTCTGAATGATCGATTAGTAGGTGTGCCATTATATGACCTTCCAATAAAGCTTCAAACAGAAGCATTATCGGTATTGAAATCGCATATTAACGCATCTGAATCAATTGTCCGGTCTTTATTGTCCATTACTTCACAACAGAATGAGAGTAAAGTTTATTATGGTGGAAAATCGAATATGTTAAACCAGCCTGAATTCCATGACTTAGCCAAAATGAGAATGCTGATGGATTTATTTGATAAGGAAAATCAAGTTCAAACGCTATTTAATCAGGGAAACCATGGTATTCAAATTCGAATAGGTTCTGAAAACAATCATTTAGCAATGGAAAATTGCAGTGTAATTACCGCTTCCTTTTTAGTCGGTGAAGAACAGCAAGGGGCTATCGCAATTATCGGTCCAACACGCATGGATTATAGACGGGTTGTGACATTGTTGGATGTTATGACAAACAGCCTTTCCCAAGCGTTTTTCGATAAGAAACATTAGTGACCCGGTGATATTGCGTCAGCGAGTATTTCTATATTCTGCTGAATTTAAATAAATGGTTGATACTCGAGGAGGAAAAGAAGTGTCTGAAACTACAAAAACAAATGAAGAATTGCAGCAAGAAGAAATAGCTGAGCAAGAAGAGGTAGTAGAAACAGCTGAAACTGAAGAGACAGTATTAGATGAAAAAGAACAGAAAATTGCTGAATTAGAAGCGAAATTAGCAGAAGAAGATGCACGTTACTTACGTTTACGTGCAGATTATGATAATTTATCACGCCGTAGTCGCCTGGATCGTGAATCTGCAGAAAAATACCGTGCGCAAAGCCTGTTAACTGAATTATTGCCGGCATTGGATAATTTAGATCGCGCCCTTAAAGTCGAAGTAAATTCGGAAGAAGCGGCTTCATTATATAAAGGTGTGGAAATGGTGTATCAGCAATTATTAGCTGCGACTGAAAAAGAAGGTTTAGTAGTTATTCCTGCTGAAGGAGAAACATTTGACCCGAATTTCCATCAAGCGGTGATGCAAGAGCAGGATAGTGAAAAAGAATCAGGTATCATTTTACGCGAATTACAAAAGGGATATAAATTAAAAGACCGTGTTCTACGACCTTCAATGGTATCTGTAAACGAATAATTCAGTACTTTTTAGTACTAGTTATATAAATAAGGCTGTCAAAACTTTAACCTTATGTAAATAAGGTTGGTTGGACAGGATTTGTTAAACTATAAACAAATACATTCTGTTTTTTAATATTAGGAGGAAAATTAAATTATGAGCAAAATTATCGGTATTGACTTAGGAACAACAAACTCTTGTGTATCTGTACTAGAAGGCGGCGAGCCAAAAGTAATTCCCAATCCAGAAGGTAACCGTACATCTCCATCTGTAGTAGCATTTAAAAACGGTGAAAAACAAGTGGGGGAAGTTGCTAAGCGTCAAGCAGTAACAAATCCGAATACAATCATTTCTATTAAATCTAAAATGGGTACTAACGAAAAAGTTAAAGTGGATGATCAAGAGTACACGCCTCAAGAAGTATCTGCTATGATTTTACAATACTTAAAAGGTTATGCTGAAGACTACTTAGGTGAAAAAGTAACGAAAGCTGTTATTACAGTTCCGGCTTATTTCAACGATGCACAACGTCAAGCAACTAAAGACGCTGGTAAAATCGCAGGTTTAGAAGTAGAGCGTATCATCAACGAACCAACAGCTGCAGCATTAGCTTACGGTTTAGATCAACAAGACGTTGACCAAAAAATCCTAGTATTCGACTTAGGTGGCGGTACATTTGACGTTTCAATCCTTGAATTAGCTGACGGCGTATTCGAAGTATTAGCAACAGCAGGTGACAACAAACTTGGTGGTGACGACTTCGACGACAAAATCATTGCTTACTTAGTAGAAGAATTCAAAAAAGAAAATGCAGTAGATTTATCAAAAGACAAAATGGCAATGCAACGCTTAAAAGATGCAGCTGAAAAAGCGAAAAAAGACTTATCGGGTGTAACTTCTACTCAAATCTCATTACCATTCATTACTGCAGGTGCTGACGGCCCACTTCACTTAGAAGTGTCATTATCACGTGCAAAATTCGATGATTTAACTAAAGATTTAGTAGAACGTACAATCGTACCTACTCGTCAAGCGTTATCAGATGCAGGTCTTTCTGCTTCAGAATTAGATAAAGTAATTTTAGTTGGTGGTTCTACTCGTATTCCTGCAGTAGTAGAAGCAATCAAAAAAGCAACAGGTCATGAGCCACACAAAGGCGTAAACCCTGACGAAGTAGTAGCGATGGGTGCTGCTGTACAAGGCGGCGTATTAGCTGGTGACGTACAAGGCGTATTATTATTAGACGTAACTCCATTATCATTAGGTATCGAAACTATGGGTGGCGTTATGACGAAATTAATCGACCGTAACACGACAATCCCAACATCTAAATCTCAAGTGTTCTCAACAGCTGCAGACAATCAACCAGCAGTAGATATTCACGTATTACAAGGTGAGCGTTCAATGGCTGCAGACAATAAAACATTAGGTCGCTTCCAATTATCTGATATTCCACCAGCACCACGTGGTATTCCACAAATCGAAGTAACATTCGATATTGATGCGAACGGTATCGTATCAGTTAAAGCGAAAGACTTAGGTACACAAAAAGAGCAAACAATCGTTATCCAATCTGATTCAGGATTATCAGAAGAAGAAATCGAGCGTATGGTAAAAGATGCTGAAGCAAACGCTGAAGCAGATGCAAAACGTAAAGAAGAAGCAGATCTTCGCAACGAAGCAGACCAATTAGTGTTCCAAGTTGATAAAACAATTACGGACTTAGGTGAGCAAATTACAGAAGAAGAAAAGAAATCTGTTGAAGATGCACGCGATGAGTTAAAAGCTGCTTTAGAAAAAGGCGAAATCGATGGAATTAAAGAGTCTAAAGAAAAGTTAGAAGGCGTATTACAGCCGTTAGTAATGAAAGTATACGAGCAAGCGGCAGCAGCTGCACAAGCACAAGGCGGAGCTGAAGGCTTTGAAGGCGCTGCAGATGCAGGTAAAAAAGATGACGGCGTTGTAGATGCTGACTTTGAAGAAGTAAAAGACGATAAAGACAATAAATAATCAAACGTTCTATAATAAAAGCCAAAGACCGCTTGCGGCTTTGGCTTTTAAGTTTGTTGATGTCCTCTGTTTTGAAAGTAGTAAGCGTGGTGGAGCGAGGAAAAATAGAGGGAGAAATTTCCGTTATTTTATAAAAATCATTTAAAAAGCCATAAATAACGGAAGGAATTACCCTTATTAAGCTAAAAAGTAAGATAATAACGGCTTTTTTTATGAATAAGGGAAAAAATTACCTCTATTTTCTCTTAAAATAAAGGTCTTTAAGAAATAAGAGAAAAATCTTCCCTTATTTCATATTATTTCGCCAATCCCATTGAAGTAGAGGACCAAAAGTGAAGTAGGAAAGTACGCTTGAAAATACTCGATACCTTCAAGCAGTACCCCGAGAAAGCACTGGACAACATGAAATAGCAAACACTATTTATTTGATATTAAAAGTAATATAGCAAATGGTATACATCATTTTTTCAACATGCTAAAATAGACGTTATGTAAAAAGAGCGGAGAGTGAACAATGAGTAAGCGCGATTACTATGAAGTGCTTGGCCTAAGTAAAGGTGCAAGCAAAGATGAAATAAAAAAAGCATATCGTAAATTATCAAAACAGTATCACCCTGATTTAAACAAAGAAGAGGGGGCAGATCTAAAGTTTAAAGAAGTAGCAGAAGCATATGAAGTGCTGTCCGATGATCAAAAACGTGCCCGCTATGATCAATTTGGTCACGAGGATCCAAATGCTGGCTTTGGCGGCGGTGGTTTCAGTGGCGGTGGCGGTTTTGGAGGCTTCGAGGATATTTTCAGTTCGTTCTTTGGAGGCGGTCGACGCCAAGATCCGAATGCACCACGTAAAGGTGACGATCTGCAATTCCGTATGAATATTACATTTGAAGAGGCAGTATTCGGAAAAGAAACTGAAATCGAAATTCCGAAAGAAGAAACTTGTGATACATGTCATGGTTCAGGTGCGAAGCCAGGTACTCAGCCTCAAACATGTTCACAATGTAATGGTGCAGGTCAAATTAACCAAGCCGTTGATACACCGTTTGGCCGTATGGTAAACAAACGCTCTTGTCCAAGTTGCCGTGGTCAAGGGAAAATTATTGTTGATAAATGTACACCATGTCGAGGTACAGGTAGCATAACGAAAAAGAAAAAAATCAAAATTACAATCCCGGCTGGTGTTGATGATGGTCAACAACTGCGAGTGGCAGGTCAAGGTGAAGAAGGCTACAACAATGGTCCGGCAGGAGATTTATACATTATCTTTGCTGTTCGCAAGCACGAACAATTTGAACGTGATGGCGACGATATTTTATATGAACTAAACTTAACATTCCCGCAGGCTTCATTAGGGGATGAAATAGAAGTACCGACAATCCATGGTAAAGTGAAGCTGAAAATTCCAGCGGGTACTCAATCAGGAGCGCAATTCCGTCTAAAAGATAAAGGTGTAAAAAATGTACATGGTTATGGTATGGGTAATCAATACGTAATCGTAAAAGTTGTCACACCTACTAAATTAACAGAAAAACAAAAGCAATTACTAAGAGAATTTGCAGAAATCAGTGGTGACATTCCGGAAGAACAAGGTAGTTCACTATTCGATAAGATTAAGAAAAAAATTAAAGGTGACTAAGGAGTGTATTGCAAGTGAAATGGACAGAACTTTCGATTTTAACGACGCATGAGGCCGTTGATGCAGTGACGAACATTTTGCATGAAGCTGGTGCAAGTGGTGTAGTGATTGAAGATTCAAAGGAACTAGATAAAGAAAGAATCGATAAATTTGGTGAGATTTATGCACTGAATCCAGAAGACTTTCCAAAAACAGGTGTCATTGTAAAAGCATATTTATCAGCTTCAAGCTTTTTGGCGGAGACAATCGAAGAAATTAAGCTTGCAATTGCAAACCTTGTAAACTTTGATATAAATATTGGTGAAAATATTTTAACGCTTTGTGAAGTTGATGAGGAAGATTGGTCAACGGCATGGAAACAATATTACCATCCTGTTAAAATTTCCGAACGCTTTACAATCGTACCAACTTGGGAAGATTATAAACCAGTGTCAACGGATGAACTTATTATTGAACTAGATCCTGGTATGGCGTTTGGTACAGGTACGCATCCAACTACTGTTATGTGTCTGCAAGCGCTTGAAAAAGTTGTACAGCAAGGTCATACAGTTATCGATGTTGGTACAGGATCGGGTGTTCTATCTATCGGTGCTGCAATGCTTGGAGCGGAAAAAGTCCATGCACTGGATTTGGATGAGGTAGCTGTTAGAGCGGCACGTGAAAATGTGGAATTAAATAAAATGGATGCTATTGTTGAAGTATTCCACGGCAACTTATTGGATACAGTTAAGGAGCCTGCCGATATTGTAGTGGCGAATATTTTGGCTGAAATCATTATGTCATTTACTGATGATGCATTTTCAATTGTTAAACCTGGTGGACTTTATGTTACTTCAGGAATCATTGGTGCCAAAAAAGATGAAGTAAAAGAAGCGTTGGAAAAATCCGGCTTCGAAATTGAAGAAGTTCTAATGATGGAAGACTGGGTAGCGATTATTTCGCGCCGTCCTTAATTGAATTTCAGAGAACAACAGCTGTTTTGTGCAGCTGTTGTTTTTGTATAACAAGGAGTGAACACGATGCAACGGTATTTTATTGAATCACCCGGAAATAAAGAAAATGAATTTATTGTAACAGGTGAAAATGCACGTCATATTAGTAAAGTAATGAGGATGACAGTAGGGGAAGAAATCATCATTGTCCATGAGAATGTAGCAAATATATGTGAAATTGTTGAGATAGATCAGGATGTACGTGTCAAAAAGACCGGACAAACAATTCCATCACCGGAAATGCCCATAAAGGTGGATATCGCATGTGGGTTGCCAAAAGGGGATAAACTGGAGCTGATTGCACAAAAAGCGACGGAACTAGGGATGTATGCAATGATTCCGTTTGCGGCAGAGCGCTCTATTGTGAAATGGGATGCTAAAAAAGCGAAAAAAAACCAAGAACGCCTGCAGAAAATTGCGCAGGAGGCTGCGGAGCAATCACACCGGACACATATACCACAAGTTGAAGAGCCGATAAGCTTTAAACAGCTTATACAAAAATTCGCTAAGTATGATGCGATTTTTATTGCAGATGAAGAAGATGCTAAATTAGAAAACCGGACGAGCTTTAAACAAAAGCTTCAATCGCTTAATACTGATGAGGAATTACACATTCTTTGTATTTTTGGTCCGGAAGGTGGAATTTCCCGCAATGAATCAAAGGTACTGATCGAAGCTGGTGCACAAACAATGTCACTCGGTCCTCGTATATTGCGAACAGAAACAGCGCCGTTTTATGCTTTATCAGCAATTTCCTATGAATTTGAATAAAACGAAGGGATTGATTTGAAAGGTAACTTTCGAATCAATCCCTTTTTGTATGTATGGATTAGTCCTATTTGATTAATTTTATCTCAAATTCGAAATTTTTACTTGTATAATTACGTTTAATAATTGTACAATGTTTGTATAACATTGTAGCTCTTTTAAAGGTGATGGATATATTAATAAAAGTTAAAGGTGAAATATCATGCTATAAGTCATTATTTCAACAGTTAATATTCAAATAAAGTAATAGGGCAATGAAGGAAGTTGCTAACGTTGTACAACAATTAATTATTTATTTTAATCATTGTCCAATGCTTGGAATAAAAGGAGGCAGTAGAGATGAAAAAAATTGCAGTAGTAGGTGCTGGACCTGGTGGATTAGCGGTAGCGATGTTGATGGCACATAAAGGTTATGACGTAACAATTTATGAGAAACAGGCCTATGTAGGTGGGCGTACAAGTGAAATTAAGCTTGGTGAATATAAATTCGATATGGGACCTACATTTTTGAACATGCTATATATAGCGGAGGAAATATTCGAATTAACTGGACGGAATATAAACGATTATGTGGATTTAATTGATTTAAATCCAATGTATCAGTTGATTTTCCATGATAAAAAGATCAATATGACGCGTGATGCAAACGAAATGATTCGTCAAATCGACGAACTTTTCCCAGGAAATGAAGGTAGCTATGAACGTTATATGGAGCGTACTCAAAAGAAGTTGGAAGTTCTCGCGCCTGTTTTACAAGCCCCTATGAATCGACTGACAGATTTATTGAATCCTAAAGTGATAAAAGCTGCGGGAGAATTAGAAATCGGTAACTCGCTTGTAGATACATTGTCAAAGTTCTATAAAGATGAAGATTTGCAGCTTGCCTTTACATTCCAAGCGAAGTATTTGGGGATGTCTCCGTGGGAAAGCCCGGGTGCCTTTTCGATCTTATCGTATATAGAGCATGCATTCGGTGTTTACCATATAAAAGGCGGTATCAATAAATTAACGGACGCGATGGCAAAAGTCGTGACTGAATTAGGTGGGAAAATCCATCTTAATAGCGGTGTGAAAAAATTGAAAGTAAGCGGGAAAAAGGTGACAGGCTTACTGCTTGAGGATGGTCAGGAGATTGTAGCGGATGAAGTTATTATTAATGGGGATTTTGCCAATGCAATGACTAGATTAGTAGAGCCAGGCGTATTAAAAAAATATACGCCTGAAAAATTGGAGAAGAAGCAATATTCATGTTCGACTTTTATGCTGTATTTAGGTGTGAATAAACGTTTTGATCTTCCGCATCATACAATTTGGTTTGCAAAAGACTATCGTAAAAATGTAGAGGAAATTACGAAATCAAAGCTATTATCTGAAGATCCTTCAATCTATATTCAAAATGCAGTGGTTACAGATGAAACTGTAGCTCCGGAAGGGAAATCGACGCTTTATGTATTGGTACCTGTGCCTAACAATACAAGTGAAATAGACTGGACGAAAATAGCTGCACCTTTCCGTGATCTAATTTTAAATATGATATCAGATAAATTGGGGATTACGGATATTAGAGAATATATTGAAGAAGAGCGTATGATTTCGCCTATAGACTGGGAACGAGACATTCATGTTTATAAAGGGGCAACATTTAATTTGGGGCACCAGTTATCGCAAATGCTTGTATTCCGTCCACGCAATAAATTTGAAGAGCTTGACCATTGTTGGCTAGTAGGTGGGGGCACACACCCAGGAAGCGGCTTGCCGATTATTTTGGAATCTGCCCGTATTACAGCCAACGGAATATTGAAAGAACATAAACAGCCGCTTCATCCAGTTAAGCCGTTACCGAAAGTCGAACACTATAAACCGGTACAAAAAGATAAGGATCTAGCCCATCAGCCAGCAGCAATTCAAGTAAATTAATACCGAATTTTTTGGAACTTTTAATTGTATAATACGTATTACAATGTATGCAATTAAAGGAGGCACAATAATGTTTAAAAAATTTGCTTCAGATGCTTTAGGCTTATCTGATATTGGTGTAGTTATTTCAAGGGAAGATTTTGACAAGACAGACGCAGATGATTTTATTTTTAATGAAATGGATGAAAAAATCTATTTTCTTATTAAGACGAAAGCAGATGAATATTGCTTTACAAACTATGCATTAATTCACGTAGATGGTGCTAATGCAATTAGTAAAAAGCGTATGCTGCGTCGCTATGACTATGAGTATTTCGCTCTTGATGAAGTGTTGTTGGAAACGGCGGGTACAATTGATTTAGACGTAGAAATTAAATTTGTCATCGGCAATATTCCTTTGAGCATCGATATTCATAAAAAGTATTTAACTGAAATAAAGGATTTATATAAAGCGCTTCATGCTATATCAATGGAACAAAAAGCGAATTCCTTCAATATGGATGCGGCAAAACAGAGTCTGAATTTGGCAGCTTCTTCACTAGGGCGTACAGGTGCTGACGGGGTTTCTCCGGCAGTTGCTTTTAAAGAAATTACGTCATTTTCACACAGCTGGCTCATCGATCAAAAGAAAGCATTTGTAAAAAAAGATTTTGGAGATGTTTTCGAAAAATACATTAATAACTAAAAGTAGAAGCGTGCGGTATTCAATACTGCGCGCTTCTACTTTTTGCAGGAATTTATAGGCTCCGTAATATGGGGACGGTTTTCTAATAAAATTCCACTTGATTGATTGGTGGGCTACGACAAGACAGCGCTAAAGCCACGTGATACATTTCTTTATCGTGAATTTATGTTTGCGAAGCCCACCAATCCCAAAATTTTTAATCTCGTTATAAAGTGGTGGAATAAAAGCTGTTTTTCAGTACACCCCTAAAATAAAGGGAGATTTTACTGTTATTTGAAATATGTAGCTCATTTTAGGGTAAATAAGGGAACGTTTTACCGTTATCTTAAATAAATTCCTGGAATTTTATGATTTTTAGGTCAATAACGGAAATTCCTTCCCTTATTTTCATCATTTTTTAAGTTATTTTAAAAATAACGGAAATTCCTTCCTCTATTTATCTCATTACACAATTCAATCTACAAAAGCTTTGGAGCCACGCCGCCTGGAATGTCTGCCCCGGAACGTCGGCGCTCAAGGTTACAAAAGTAATCAATTTTATAATTTAAGAGTAGTTATCATGTAAAAAGACTTTTAAGATGAAATGCGCATTTTAAAAGTCTTTTTCTATGCGCAAATTATTAAACATGAAGGTTAAAAAGATAGGCTTTGCATAGCGTTTTGTGCTATTATAAAACACGTTGATATTTTATCTGCAGTAAGCTAATTGAAGACTATGCCACTGGCAAATTGATAAGTGTAACCTTGAAAGGATGATATAAATTATGAGTTACGAACGTACTAAAACCGTATCTCTACATACATTAGGGTGTAAAGTTAACCACTACGAAACAGAAGCTATTTGGCAATTATTTAAAGAACAAGGATATGAGCGTACAGAGTTTGATCATCAGGCGGACGTTTATGTTATTAATACATGTACTGTAACGAATACAGGGGATAAAAAGTCCCGCCAAGTTATTCGCCGTGCAATACGCCAAAATCCGGATGCAGTAATTTGTGTTACAGGCTGTTATGCACAAACATCACCAGCTGAGATTATGGCCATTCCAGGTGTTGATATTGTCGTAGGTACACAGGATCGTGATAAAATGCTTGGCTATATCGAGCAATACCGTAATGAACGTCAGCCAATTAATGCTGTACGTAATATTATGAAAAATCGTGTGTATGAAGAGTTGGACGTACCAGCATTTACAGACCGTACGCGTGCATCGCTTAAAATCCAGGAAGGCTGTAACAACTTCTGTACATTCTGTATCATCCCATGGGCGCGCGGGTTAATGCGTTCACGTGATCCGGAAGAAGTTATTCGTCAGGCACAGCAGCTAGTGGATGCGGGATATTTGGAAATCGTCCTTACAGGTATTCACACAGGAGGATACGGACAAGACTTCAAAGACTATAACCTAGCACAGCTGTTACGTGACTTGGAAGCACAAGTTAAAGGCTTGAAACGTTTACGTATTTCTTCAATTGAAGCATCTCAATTAACGGATGAAGTGATTGAAGTACTGCAAAACTCTGAGATTGTAGTAAACCATTTACACATTCCGATTCAATCGGGTTCTGATACAGTATTAAAACGCATGCGTCGTAAATACACGATGGAATTTTTCGCAGAACGTCTTGAGAAACTGAAGATTGCTTTACCGGACTTAGCTGTTACGTCTGACGTAATCGTAGGTTTTCCAGGTGAAACGGAAGAAGAGTTTATGGAAACATTTAATTTCATTCGCGACCATAAATTTTCTGAGCTTCACGTATTCCCATACTCACAGCGTACGGGTACACCTGCTGCAAGAATGGACGACCAAGTGGATGAGGAAATCAAAAACGAACGTGTTCACCGTCTAATTGCATTAAATGATCAATTGGCAAAAGAATATGCGTCTCGTTTTGAAGGTGAAGTGCTGGAAGTTATTCCTGAAGAGCGCTTTAAAGATGGGGACAATGAAAATCTTTATGTTGGTTATACAACAAATTATTTAAAAGTTATTTTTGAAGGCAATGAGAACATGGTAGGTCAGCTAGTAAAAGTTAAAGTTACAAAAGCAGGCTATCCATATAACGAAGGGCAATTTGTTCGTGTTATGGAAGAGTTGTTAAATTAAATAGATAGGGTTGTATAGAAGTGAAAACTTTTATGCAACCTTTTTTTATTGTACGCAAAAGTTTTAGTTTGTAATTTCCAGCATATTATATAATACGTGTCCAAAAGATTTCTTAGTTTTATTGCTATTGGCATATTCTAATTAAAAGCGGGTATTGGTCATTTATGATGGACGGGAGATGGGAAATGGGACAAGAGTTTTCAAAAGATCAGTTGACGAAATTATCTATCGTAGAAATACCGGACGGGGTAATTGGAAACATACATCAATTCAAAAATTTCGATCCATCAAGAATTCTACACTATGAGTTGAAAGAGGACTGTTTATTAATTTATATGGAAGAGTGGGTTAGGTTGGAGGCAATTAATGAATTTTCTGGCACAGTTGAAGATTTTCGCAATGAGGTAGAACGGGGGATCAGACCGGAAGTAGAGGCTTTTGAATCGTTTGAGTACAATGAAGATTTATCCGAACTTAAATTTACAGTGAAACGGGATCTATTTGAACAGGACATTCTAGCCGAAATGCTGGAAATAAGTATAGTAGAGGATGCCATTAAATTTCAAATATATAGTCGTAAATCTATCGGTGTTCAAGTATATTATCTTGATGACAAGACGAAGCTAGTATTTGAGCAACGGTTTTATCCGGAATCTAGATAAAGAAGGTGAAGCAATTTATATGAAATGGATATGGATGCTTGCTATGTTATTTGTTTTATATGGTTGCACTGAGGAAAAAGTAGTTCAAACCGAATTGGAACTACCAACTGTAGAAGTGAATATACCTCCAGAAGTGGCACGTCAATATGGATCGCTGAATATTGAATATAAGGCTTCGGAAGTTCAAAAGACGATACAGCCTGATGGGGTTGTTTCTTTACAGATGAACGAGCGGCAACTTAGTGAAATTTCTCAACAGACGCAGCAGTTTCTTGAAGAATATAAAGAGGTAAGCGGAAAGAGTTCAGGCGATGGAGTGATTAGTATTACGTCAAATGACACGTACTCGGAATGGGAGATTACTTTATCGGACGATTCGATTATGCAACAAGAAGCATTTGATTTGGCACAAGAACATTTAGTAAAAAATATTTTAACTTACCAATTGGCGAATCGACATCAGCCTGAATTGAGAATCCGGTATTTGCAGAGCTCAGGTGAACAATTGGATGAGAAAATCATACGTACAGAATTTGCCTATTCCGATTAATAATTTGAATTGTATGATAATTTAACTCAAATAAAATACATGCTAAAATAGTAGATGTACGGACAACTAAAGAAATAGTAAAAGGAGTAATGATACAATGACTCAAAATTATGCGGTAATGATCGATCATACTTTATTAAAAGCTGACTCTACAAAAAACCAGGTAGAAAAAATCTGTGCAGAGGCGAAACAATACGGCTTTGCTTCAGTATGCGTGAATCCAACATGGGTAAAATTCAGTGCTCAACAATTAGAAGGAACTGAAGTAAAAGTATGTACAGTTATCGGTTTCCCATTAGGAGCTACAACTTCGGCGGTAAAAGCGTTTGAAACGAAAGACGCGATTAAAAATGGTGCCGGTGAAATTGATATGGTCATCAACATTGGTGCCTTAAAAGATGGTGACTTCGATTTAGTGCGTGAAGATATTAAAGCAGTAGTAGATGCTGCAAATGGTACTTTAGTAAAAGTAATAATTGAAACTTGTCTTTTAACGGATGAGGAAAAAGTAAAAGCATGTGAATTGGCAGTTGAAGCAGGTGCTGATTTCGTAAAAACTTCAACTGGCTTCTCAACAGGTGGAGCAACAGCGGAAGACATCGCTTTAATGCGAAAAACAGTTGGCCCGGACCTTGGTGTGAAAGCATCTGGAGGAGTTCGTAGCTTGGAAGATATGCAAAATATGATTGATAATGGAGCCACTAGAATCGGCGCATCATCAGGTGTTGCAATAATGAATGGATTAAAATCAGATTCTAATTACTAAATAGATAGTTTTTGTTGACTCTTTTTTAATGATAAGCTATACTACTTTAGTACACATTAACTAAATGTTAATGATTGTATTGACGTGTGTTCGGAGGGAGGGAAAGAGAGATGTCAAAAACTGTCGTTCGCAAAAACGAATCGCTTGAAGATGCTCTTCGTCGCTTCAAACGTACTGTATCAAAATCAGGTACAATTCAGGAAGTTAGAAAGCGCGAGTTCTACGAAAAACCTAGCGTTAAGCGTAAAAAGAAATCAGAAGCTGCACGTAAACGTAAGTGGTAATTTTCCCTATAAAAACCCTACGTTCATAACACGCAATTTTCAGATTTAACTGAGCAGACAAATGATATAATCCCCAAGCTACTAATGTGGCTTGGGGATTATTTATTTATAAAGAATAAATACAAATATAGGACTGTTACGAAATTTAGAAAGTTTAACATTCCCTAATACAACAAAAAGAGCATATGATGAATAAGATGAGCCTGTTTAGTAGAATCTAATTAAACAGACTCGTTTTTTTTGTTTACGAATGAGAATAAATTAACCGTAAATGATGATTTTTATTGCAAATTATAGAAAATTATTAATTTTATGGTGGATTTAGCGTATAATAGACCGGTGAGGAGTCATTTTGAAAGAGGCGCAGATAAAAGTTATTTTTTTGAAACCTTTTATCTTTTCATCCGTATACCTACTATACATACAAATCAGCAAAGAGAGGTGAGAATAATGAAACGGACTAAGATCTTTAGTTGGATTTTTCTAATGGTCATGTCAATCGTGTTAGTATTTCCTTCCTTAACAGCATTTGCGAATGGTAAAGTGTATGAAATATCGGTTAACAATGAAATTGAAAAAGGGTTAGTCGAGCATTTAAAGCGCGGATTTAATGAGGCGAAAAGCAATAATGCTGAGGCAATTATCCTCAATATGCATACACCTGGCGGATTTGTCGCTGCGGCTTCTGAAATTGGCAGGCTAATGGATAGTACGGATATACCGATTATCGCCTTCATCAATTCTGATGCGCTGTCTGCGGGTGCGTACATCGCATTGCATGCGGATAAAATTTATATGACGCCTAATGCGACAATGGGGGCAGCGGCGGTTATTGATTCTGCCGGAAATACAGCTGGTGAAAAGGCAGAAAGCGATTGGCTTGCAAAAATGACGTCAGCTGCTGAAAACTCCGGACGGGATCCAAAATTCGCCCAGGCAATGGTCAGAAATGACTTTGATTTACCAGAGTTGAGAGCCCCGAAAGGAAAGCTTCTGACATTGACTGCTGAAGATGCCGAAAAGGTGAATTACTCTGAAGGAACTGTTGCTTCCATTGATGCACTGCTTAAAACACTGCAGCTTGAGGATAGTGAAGTTGTAAAGGTTGAGCAAACATTTGCAGAAAAGCTTGCGCGCTTTATTACCAATCCGATAATTGTTCCTATACTGTTGTCAATTGCCAGTATTGGATTAGTAGTAGAGTTGTACTCGCCTGGCTTTGGCCTTGCCGGGTCAATGGGGCTTGCTTCATTAGGTATGTTTTTCTTTGGTCATCTCATTGCAGGATTTGCAGGATATGAAACACTTATCATTTTCGTCATCGGACTGATTTTAGTCATTGCCGAACTGTTTGTACCAGGTGGCATATTAGGTATCATCGGGGGCGCACTAATTATTGGAAGTTTACTTTTTGCAGGGGAAAGCTTCGCCCATATGGCATATTCGATTTTAATTGCAATGATAATTGCAGGTATAGGAATGGTGATACTTATGAAATTCTTCGGGAAAAAGTTGCATATGTTTAATCGTCTCGTACTGAGAGATGCTACGTCGACGGAAGAAGGCTATGTTTCAAATACGAACCGAATTGAATTGATAGGCAAAGTAGGTCAATCTATTACACCGTTGCGTCCATCAGGTACAGTTTTGGTTGGTCAGGAACGTCTTGATGTGGTAACACAAGGTGGCTATATGGATGCTGGTAAAACAGTAGAAATAGTAAAAGTAGAAGGCTCACGTATTGTCGTGAGAGAATTTATTGAAAAAGGTGGAGAAGGAATATGAGTATGTTTGAAGATGCAGGAACCATTACATTAATTATTGGATTAATTATTGCATTTGTCATCTTGGCAGTATTTTTCACATTTGTTCCAGTCGCACTATGGATTAGTGCACTTGCAGCAGGTGTAAGAGTAAGTATTTTCACATTAATCGGGATGCGTTTACGTCGGGTAATCCCTTCACGTATCGTGAATCCGTTAATTAAAGCACATAAAGCAGGTTTGGACGTAACAATTAACCAATTAGAATCCCACTATTTAGCAGGTGGTAATGTTGACCGTGTTGTAAATGCATTAATCGCAGCACACCGAGCAAATATTGAGTTAACTTTCGAACGTGCAGCAGCAATTGATTTAGCTGGACGTGACGTTTTAGAAGCAGTACAAATGTCGGTTAACCCTAAAGTTATTGAAACACCATTCATTGCAGGTGTAGCGATGAACGGTATTGAAGTAAAAGCAAAAGCGCGTATTACAGTGCGTGCTAACTTAGACCGCCTAGTCGGGGGTGCTGGTGAAGAGACGATTGTAGCCCGTGTAGGTGAAGGTATCGTATCAACATTAGGTTCTAGTGCATCACATTCAAAAGTATTAGAAAATCCAGATTTAATCTCTCAAACAGTACTTTCTAAAGGTTTAGACTCTGGTACAGCTTTCGAAATTCTATCGATTGATATCGCAGACGTTGATATCGGTAAAAACATCGGTGCCGAGCTTCAAATTGAGCAAGCACAAGCAGATAAAAACATTGCACAGGCAAAAGCGGAAGAACGTCGTGCTATGGCCGTTGCAAGTGAGCAAGAAATGATTGCAAAAGTTCAAGAGATGAAAGCGAAAGTAGTAGAAGCAGAGGCAGAAGTTCCTATGGCTCTAGCAGAAGCGCTTCGTTCGGGTAACTTTGGTATAATGGATTATATGAACTATAAAAATATTCAGGCAGATACATCAATGCGTGATTCCATTTCAAAAGTCTCAAATAACGAAAATCAGGATCCAAAGAATAAATAATCGAGGAAGGGAGTGAGCACTAGATGGAAGGATTTATCATAATGATCATTATATTTGTTGTCAGTTCCTTGTTAGGTAAAGGAAAAGAACAGCAAAAGAAAGAATCAAAACAGATGCCGCCATTTAGCAGTCAACCTGCTCCTCGAAAACAGGAAGTAGAACAAAGAACCGAGCAAAGACGTCCGAAATCTTTGGAGGACTTTGCAAATGAGGTATTTGGTCAGCTTAATGAAAAAGCAAAGCCAGTTGCACAAAAAGTGACTCAAGAGCTTCCTAAACAAGTAGAAAAGCCTGTTCTAGAAGCAAAGCGAGTTATAACTGATGTACGTACAGACAATCCAAATAGTGCACGTTCATTAAAGGAACGTCCAATTGTTGCATTGGCAAAAAAAGAGGCCGAAGCATTCCAGGTAGTGCCTTCTAGTCAACGTGATTTAATGCAAGCCATCATTATGACAGAAGTTCTGGGACCACCAAAGGCAAGAAGATAATCATAAGACTACCTATTACTGCGTAAATTAACGTAGAAATAGGTAGTTTTTTAGTTAAAAAAGTAACGGGCAGAATATAATTAATATTGAAGGGCATAAGAAATGGGTATATACATGATGAGAGGGGGAATTCAATTGAAAAGTGTTTGGATTAACGTCGTGATCATGAGTGCGTTCATTTTAGCAGCATGCGGGAATACTAGTAATGAGAATCTTTCAGATGCAGGTGAAACAAATATTGTTTATGAGAATGATGAGATGATTTCGCATAATCTGGAAGGGGTAACAGTTTCATTCGACTATCAAATCCAAAAGATAACTAATAGTGAGATGCTATCACAATCTACCAATTTACAATCTGGAGATTATTTACTTGAAGTTAGTGGAGAGATTTATAATGATTTTGAGCAAATGATTTATTATACACCTCATTTCAATATAGAAACTTCTGAAAAAGTGAAAATTGAGCAGTTGTCATCTACGGTTGGCGATGAGCAAATTTTAGTGAATCCGCAAATGAAAACGAATTTTACCGTTGTCTATTTAATTCCTAAGGAACAATACAATGAAAATGCATTTTTAAATCTCCGTGTTCCGGCAGCATTTAAAGAGCCGGACAGTGAAAGCTCCGGTGATGCGTTGGGAGATTCCGTAAATTGGGAAATTCCAATCAAATAAACTACACATGCCTTCTTTTTCCGTAGCATATAGTGACGTAAAAAGGAGGCTTTTTATTGAGAAAATTATTTCCTATAAATAATAAATTACAAATCTCCTCTTTTCTGGACATCCGCTATGATGGTTCCTATACGTTAGGAGATGTGTCCCCTACTGAATACAATTGTCATACGAAGGACTTTACTATGCATATTCGTGCTGGTGAGTTGGAAGTAATGCATCTGTTTGAGGAAGGCTTTTTAATTCATTGTAAAAAGCTTGAAAAATTGTCTATTGAGCGAATAAAAAAATGAAAAGGCCTTATAAAAAACTTATAACAATTAAGATGAAGCAATCGAAAGAAGCCCATACTTTTATTACGCTCCTGAAAAAAAATAATGTTCGAATTACACAACTTCGTTTTCCACAAAAGGAAATTACTTTCCAGCTTGCATACAATGACTTATCCTTAATTCGAAAGCTTAGAAAACAAGCGAAAGTTCGAATTGCAATTCGCTATAGTGAACCGGAAGTTATTTTGCAAAAGGATTTGAAGACAGGTATAGGGCTGATTTTGCTGCTTATAATCCCATTATTATTATCACGGTTTATTTGGCAAGTGGAAGTTGAAGCGCAAACCGTAGAACTCGAGGATGAGGTGATGGACTATTTGCAGCAGGAAGTAGGGATAGAATTTCCTGTGCGAAAGAGTGCATTTATTTCCGATAATGAAATTCGTCAAACAATGATGAGGCAGTTCAGGGAGTTTTCTTGGGTACATATTATGAAAAATGGCAGTAAAGTTACAATTAGCCCACAGTTAGCGCCGAAAATAGAACCGCCTCAAAAGCCAAGTACAAATCAATATTTAGTTGCTGCAAACAATGGAGTCGTTACACATTTTCAAATCGAAAAAGGAATTCGTAAAGTAGAGCCGAATACAACAGTTTATCGTGGGGATGTTCTCGTATCTGGCATTTTGGAGTACGGAGAAAAGTCAATAATGATAGGAGCGGAAGGTAAGGTATTTGTCGACTATTGGCTCGAAACCTCTTTTACCATTCCGAAAACAATTAAAATGGAAGTATTGGATGATTATGGTTGGAACTATAAAATTAACTGGAGTGAAATTGGAGCTTCAATTGAGCAAAAATCATTTAAACCGTTAAAGTCAATTGTGACTTACGAACCGTATAGAATGTTCCAGAAAAAAACGGAGAAGATAAGTGAGAAGGATATCGAATCAGTTATTTTACCATTACTACATGAAAAGATGATTTATTCATTGCCGCTTGAATCCGCGATTAAAGCAGAAAAACTTTTGCACGTGTACGCTGATGATGATACAGTTAAAGGGAAAGTCTTGTATTTAGTAAATGAAAATATCGCAAAACCACATCTAATTCACCAAGGAGAATGAGTATGTCAGAAAAATATGTTGAGCTACAAATCGACAATCCAAATGAAGCGGTCATGCTTTTGGGAATGTCTGATGCAAATATAACATTGATTGAAGAAACTTATAATGTCCAGATTATTACGCGTGGCGAAGTAATTCAGATTGCAGGCGATGATGCAGCAAAGAAAAAACAAGCACATTCAGTATTAGAAGCATTACTTAAAGTAATAAGGAAAAATATTAATATTGATCAGCGCGATGTGACGACAGCGATTGAGATGGAAAGTAAAGGCACAATTGAATATTATGCAGAACTATATGATGAAGAAATAGCGCGCAATACTAAAGGAAAGCCGATTCGTGCCAAAACAATTGGTCAGCGAGAATACATTCGGGCAATCCGTCATAAGGATTTAATTTTTGGTATTGGTCCAGCCGGTACAGGTAAAACTTATTTGGCGGTTGTTATGGCTACACAGGCCTTAAAGAATGGACATGTAAAACGTATAATTTTAACCCGTCCTGCAGTTGAAGCGGGTGAATCATTAGGGTTTTTGCCGGGTGATTTAAAGGAAAAGGTTGATCCTTATCTACGCCCTCTATATGACGCTCTGCACGACATTTACGGGCAGGAACAGACTCAACGTCTAATTGAACGTGGAACAATTGAAATTGCACCTTTAGCCTATATGCGCGGGCGTACATTAGACGATGCATTCGTTATTTTGGATGAAGCCCAAAATACAACACACCAGCAAATGAAAATGTTTTTAACACGTTTAGGTTTTGGATCTAAAATGGTAATTACTGGTGATAAAACGCAAATAGATTTACCAAAAAACACCGAATCAGGTCTCATCATTGCAGAACGCACATTAAAATACGTGAAAGACATTCACTTCCAAATATTAGAACAAGGGGATGTAGTGAGGCATCCTTTAGTAGCAAGAGTAATACAAGCTTACTCCGACCAGGAATTATAATTTTACGCAAAGAGCAGTTGCACCGTGCAATTGCTCTTTTTGGTCTTCTGATAATTTCAGATTAAAAGCTCAAAGTTACATAAATAAATGGTATCATTTGTAAATAGAAAAAATCTTTGGTTCATCACCATAAGTTGGGGATGACAAAATTGAAAGAATAAGATTTTTTAATGAAATCCGTTCTGTTGCGCTACGGGAAAAACGCGTTGAAGCAAGTGTTTTTGAAGCTCGCGTCCGTTGTACTACGTTCTGGGGCAGGCTTTCCGGGCGGAGTGGCTCCAAAGCTTTTGTAGATTAAATTGCGTAACGAGATAAATAGAGGAATGAATTTCCGTTATTTTTAAAATAACATAAAAAATAGTGAAAATAACGGAAGGGATTTCCGTTATTGACCTAAAAAACATGAAATTTCAGGATTTTATTTAAAATAACGGTAAAACGTTCCCTTATTTTTCCTAAAACGAGTTACATCATTCAAATAGCGGTAAAATCTCCCTTTATTTTAGGAGGGCACTGAAAAACTTAATAATAAGGCACTTTCTGTCTACTAAGGCGTTTTGCCCACTCAAAGTTGGTCGGATACTTCAGTGCTTTTATTCTACCACTTTATAACGAGGGAAAATTTTCGGATTGGTGGGCCTCGCAAACGGTAATAAAGGCAGTGATAAAGACATGTATCACGTGGTTTTAGCGCGGTCTACCGTAGCCCACGAATCAATCAATTGAAATTTTATTAGAAAATCTTCCCCATGTTATGGTGATGAGCGGAATCTTTCGTTTTTAATAGATAATTTTATAGGCGGAAAGACATTTATTAGAAAAACATACAAGCTTTTCGTAACAACGAGGATATAAATTTGTTAAAATAAAAGTAGAAAGTAAAGTGGAGGTGCATGATCATAGAGAAAATAAAAAAGCTCATCCAATTAATAAGTTTTCGTGCGTTGCTAATTATCGTACTTGCTGCTACGGCATTGTTACAATTTTCTTTGATGATTGATAATGTCCGTGGTGTTACATATGATATTAAATTAACAGAATTATCACCAGAAACAATTCGTTCAATAAAAACCATTGAAGATACTGTCAAAACAGAACTGGAAGTAGAGAATGCCGAACGTTCAGTAGAACCTGTTTACATATTTAAAGAAGATGTACCAAGCCATCGTGCTACTTTCGTTACGACTATATTTGATATTGTATTGGACGTAAAAAAGGATATTGGGAATCAGGATGGCGAAGTAGCCCAATCTGAACAGCTAGAGTTATTGCGTTCAAGTCTAAAAGATATAATAGAGAATCAGCAGACCCTGATTTTATCGGATGCACAGCTATTAAATTTACTGAATGCTACACAAGGGAATATTGAATCGACACGCGATTCGCTGGCCACATTGGTAGAAGCGAATTTAAATCGTCCTCTTCGGAAGGAAAATCTGATTACATATCGTAATGACCTTGAAAGTAAGATTCGTCAGCATCCTTCCATATCGGAAGGCTTAATGAGTGTAGCTGTTGCTGTTGGACGTGCTGCTGTCGTAGAAACAGAAATACTTGATGAAGAAAAAACAGCAATTGCTGTGCAGCAAGCTAAAGATGCGGTTGAACCGACCCGGATTCTGCAAGGACAAATCATTGTTCAGGAAGGCGAAGTGGTTACTAGGGAGATTTACCGACAACTCGAATTACTGGGGATGCTGGATAGTGAGGAATCGATCAAACCAATTGCCGGTCTATTCATATTAATTCTTCTGCAGATGTCATTTTTATTTGCATTATTCGATCGTTCAAAAAAGGACCCTGCAAAAAAGCGTAACGAATTATTCGTTACGATGATTGTCTATACTATTGCATTGGTTATGATGAAATTGATTGGTATGATTGCAGGGAATTTCGATCTAACGATTGCATTTATATTCCCTTCAGCCATGGTGACTATGCTTGTTCGTGTATTGGCAAATGACCGTACAGCAAGTATTGTAACGGTAATGACCGCAGCATCTGCAGGCATTATTTTTCATGAAGGTTATTCGGCCATTTTACAGATGGATATGGCACTTTATATTTTATTTGGTGGTTTTGCATCAATTATTTTCATGCGCAGTCTGGAAAAGAGGAAAGATATTTTACAGGCCGTTGGTATTGTAACGCTTGTTAACATACTATTTATTGCATTTTATTTACTTATGGCACAATCCGGCTATGGCTTTGTGGAAATTTCATTCTATGTAGCGTCTGCAATCATATCGGGATTATTATCCGGTGCACTGATGATGGGCTTACTTCCATATTTTGAGTCTGCATTTGGACTTTTATCAGTCATGCGATTAATTGAACTATCGAACCCAAACCATCCACTTTTGAAAAAAATCTTAACGGAAACGCCTGGTACGTACCATCATAGTATTATGGTAGCGAATTTAGCAGAAGCTGCCTGTGAAGCAATTGGAGCGGATGGCTTGCTGGCAAGAGTAAGTTGCTATTATCATGATGTAGGCAAAACGCGAAGACCGATGTTCTTTATAGAAAACCAAATGGGTACAAACCCACATGATTCCATGTCACCTGAAAGCAGTGCGGAAATTATCATTGCTCACACAACTGATGGGGCAGAGCTTCTCCGCAAGCATAAAATGCCTCAGGAGATTATTGATGTTTGTTTACAGCATCATGGGACAAGTACATTGAAATACTTCTTGTTTAAGGCGAAGGAAGAAGGGAAAGAATTGGATGAAAGTATATTCCGCTATCCTGGTCCAAAGCCACAAACGAAAGAGGCAGCAATTATTAGCATTGCAGATAGTGTAGAGGCTGCAGTAAGGTCATTGCATCAGCCGAGTGCAGAAAAAATTCAAAAGCTTGTACAGACGATTATTCAGGACCGTGTGCAAGATGATCAGTTTGATGAATGTGACATTTCTTTGAAAGAACTGAAAATTATTGAAGATATTTTATGTGAAACTTTAAATGGGACGTTCCACTCGCGTATTGAATATCCAAAGGAAAAATAGGAGGGAACAAATTGTTATTAATTGATTTTTTAGATGAAACAAATGAAGTGAAAGATTCGCATTTAAAATTGGTGGAAGAACTTCTGCAGCACGCTGCAGAGCATGAAGGAATTGAAGATGGATCAGAAGTTTCGATTACGTTTGTAACGAATGAGGCCATTCATGAAATTAATCGTGAATATCGCGATAAAGATCAACCGACTGATGTTATTTCATTCGCTCTGGAAGAAATGGGTGAAGGGGAAATGCAAATTATCGGAGAAGGTATACCGCGTATATTGGGAGATATTATTATTTCGACGGACCGCACAAGAGAGCAGGCAACAGAATATGGGCATACTTTTGAGCGTGAGCTAGGCTTTTTGGCGGTGCACGGATTCTTGCATCTACTCGGGTATGACCATATGACGCCAGAAGATGAAAAAGTTATGTTCGGAAAGCAGGATGCCATTTTACAATCATACGGCTTAGGTCGTGATACAAATGAACGTCCGTAAGTTTTTCCAATCATTCCGTTATGCAATGGAGGGAATACTTACAGCTCTAAAGGAACAAAATTTCAAATTTCACTTAGTGAGTGCAATAATAGTAATCCTTGCTGGTTTATTGACAGGCTTAACTGCAGTGGAATGGAGTATTATTCTAATGGTAATTTTCCTTGTCATAGGTGCAGAGCTGATAAATACAGCAATTGAACGTGTGGTTGATCTTGCATCCCCGGAATTTCATCCTATTGCAAAGCAAGCAAAGGATGTTGCAGCAGGTGCTGTACTTGTTTTTGCGCTCGCAAGTGTTATAATCGGACTACTCATATTTTTACCAAAATGGTTTTAATTTCTTTTGGAATATAAGAATACTTACTGGAAAGTTATTACTCTGCTCGACGGTTGAACTTGGAAACAAGGTCAGGTAGTGATTAAAATAATATGTATATGTTGGGGGAACTGACGATGAACATGGAACAACTAATGGAACAATCAAAAATTGCACGTGAAAATGCCTATGTACCTTATTCAAAATTTAAAGTAGGTGCAGCATTATTGGCCGAAGACGGTACTGTATACAATGGCTGTAATATTGAAAATGCAGGATATAGTATGACTAACTGCGCGGAACGTACAGCATTTTTTAAAGCGGTTTCGGAAGGCAATATGAAATTTAAAGCACTTGCGGTTGTAGCAGATACGCCAGGTCCATGTTCCCCATGTGGGGCCTGTCGACAAGTAATGAGTGAATTTTGTGCACCAGATATGCCAGTCTACTTAACAAATATGAATGGTGACGTTCAGCAAACAACAGTAGGCGAGCTAATTCCAGGTGCTTTTAATACGGAGGATATGAAAAATGCAGGAAAATAAAGGTTACAAGTCGGGCTTTGTCTCGATTGTAGGTCGACCAAATGTCGGCAAATCAACATTCTTAAACCGAGTGATTGGTCAAAAAATCGCTATTATGTCAGACAAACCCCAAACGACGCGAAATAAAGTTCAGGGTGTATTAACACAGGAAAACTCTCAGACGATTTTTATCGATACACCGGGAATTCATAAGCCTAAACATAAGTTAGGCGAATTTATGTTAAAAACATCACGTAATGCATTAAGGGAAGTTGATGTCATTATGTTTATGGTGAATGCAGAGCAGGCAATAGGTAAAGGCGATGAATTTATCATCGAGTTACTGCAGGGCAATAAAACACCTGTATTTTTAATCATTAACAAAATCGATTTAATACACCCAGATCAATTAATGAAAATTATTGATTCCTATAAAGATAAGTTTGATTTTGCGGAGATAATTCCAATTTCGGCTTTGCAAGGAAACAATGTAGAAAATTTATTGACGACAATTGAAAAGTATTTGCCGGAAGGTCCGCAATATTATCCAGCAGACCAAGTAACAGATCACCCGGAGCGCTTTATCATCTCTGAATTAATTCGTGAAAAAGTATTGCACTTAACACGCGAAGAAATTCCGCATTCAATTGCTGTAGTGATTGAACGCATCAAGCCTCATGAAGAAAAGGAAAATATGATTCATGTGCAGGCGACTATCATGGTTGAACGTGATTCGCAAAAAGGAATTGTCATTGGGAAGCGCGGCGCCCTTTTAAAAGAAGTTGGCGTACGTGCGCGCCAGGATATCGAAATGTTGCTAGGCTCAAAAGTTTATTTAGAGCTTTGGGTAAAAGTACAAAAGGATTGGCGTAATAAGCAAACGCATTTACGTGATTTCGGCTTTAGAGAAGACGAATATTAAAAATATGAACAGATGCAGCTTTTATGTTGCATCTGTTTTTTATTCATTTTTTCATTTTTGCTAGTGTATACTTGAATAAACTTTAGTATTATAAGATATAATAGGAATTATTTTACAATAAACTTAGTAGGTGAAAGATTGAATACATTGAATAAATTTTTGCTGTCACTGTGGGTCGTCTCATTGGCAATTTTAGTGTTCGTTATGGTGACAATGAATAAAGACAATCCAATACTCATGGCAGAAGGGCAAATGACTGCACCAGTTAAAGAGCAGATTGCCCAAAATAGTAATATAAAAAAAACTTTTGATTCGGTATCTGAGCTTGAATCAGTACAGGAACCAGAGATTGAGCCACAGCCAGAAATTATAAAAGAATCTATGCGACTGGCGATGGTTGGCGATGTCCTGCTTCATTTGAGGCTCGCTCAATACCAGGACTTTACGTCATCTTTTGCAGGGGTGGCATCTACCATGCAAAGTTATGATTATTTAATTGCGAATCAGGAATCACCACCTGTAGGGAACAAATATGCATTAAGTGGCTTCCCTCAATTCTCGAGCCCTCCTCATATTGTTCGAGATCTTCAAAATGCAGGTGTAGATATGGTTACTATTGCAAATAACCATATAGTTGACAAGGGGGAAGGTGGTGTCCGTACGTTTTTTGAAAATCTAGATGAGTACGGCATGCCTTACGTAGGGGCTTATAAAAATTCTGAAGATAAAGCAAACCACCGAATTATTGAAGTAGGTTCGATAAAAATCGGATTACTTGCATATACGTATGGTACTAATGGGTTGTATTTACCAAAAGGCTCCCCATATATTATCAATTATATCGATGAGGCAAAAATAAAGACGGATATAGAATTATTAAAGGGAGAAGTAGATGTCGTAGCAGTTTCAATGCACTGGGGACCAGAATATGTATATAGCGAAAGTGACTATCAGAAGCATTTCGCAAAAGTTTTAAACGAAGCAGGGGCACATATCGTATTGGGGACACATCCGCATGTGCTGCAACCTTATAAAAAGCTTATAACTGAACAAGGCCATGAAACACATGTCTTTTATTCCCTAGGCAATTTCTTTTCGACGATTTTAACAATTCCCAACACAATGATTGGCGGGATCGCTAGCCTGGAAATTATGAAGGAAGGCGATGTCATTACCATTCACCAACCAGAGCTTTATGCAACATCCGTATTAAAGGATGCTGATGGTGTTTATCGAGTATATCCATTAAAAGATGTAGAACAGCGCTCCGTTCAAAATTTAGATTGGGTAAAGAAAATAATTGGAGATGAGGTAACCGTTTATTAAACATTTGATGTAGCAGTACGGTATAATAATACTACGATAGAATTAGAAGGATGTGCAATAGATGCTACATAAATGGGAAGGCATCGTTTTAAAAGCGCGTGCTTACGGTGAATCAAATAAAATTGTTACAATTATGACTCGTGAAGCGGGGAAAGTAGCGTGTATGGCGCGTGGAGCAAAAAAACCTACAAGCCGCCTAGCTGGTGTGACTCAGCCTTTTATGCACGGCTCATTTTTAGTACAGCGTACGTCAGGTATGGGAACATTGCAGCAAGGTGAGCATTTCAATTCAATGCGCCATATTCAAACAGACATTACAGCAACAGCCTATGCGAGCTATATTGTGGAAATTGTTGATCGTTTAGTTGAAGAAGGTAAACCCGAGCAGTATGCCTTTGAAATTTTAATACAGGCGCTAAATGCGATTGAAGAAGGCTATGACCCTGAAGCGATTACATTATTTGTAGATTGGAAGATGCTCCCGTATGCTGGGGTGCAACCAATTTTACATGCATGTGCCGGCTGTGGTGCAGTAGACGGGGAATTTGCTTTTTCATTTTCACAAGGTGGCTTTATATGTCATCGTTGTTTTCATATGGACCAGTATATCATTCGACTATCTCCAACACAGTTAAAACTCATTCGCATGTTTTATACAGTGCCGATTGATCAAGTAGGTAAGCTTGAACTGAAGTCACAGACGAAGCAATTTATAAAGAAAATTGTCACGACTATCTATGAAGAACAAACAGGAATTAGGCTGAAATCACGAAGTTTTATAGAGCAATTGGAGCGTACACCTTTATTGCAACGTGAAAAAAAGGAAGAAAACTGAATTAATTGCCTAGGAAATAAGCTAGTCAGATGGAGCGTTTCTACATTTGACTAGCTTTATTATTTGGAAGGATGATAAAGGATGCATCAGTTTACAAATGAGAATATAACGGTTTTTCAAAGTGTGCTCTATCAAACAACGTCCGCAGTAGTTAAAACAAAGCAGGCAATCATTTTAACCGATCCAAATTGGTTGCCGAATGAAATTGATGAAATAAAAGCATACATCCGATCAATTATTGGGGGCAGGAAATTATTTATTATTTATACCCATAGTGATTATGATCATATTATTGCAGCCGGGGCCTTTCCAAATGCTACGACAATAGCGAGTGAGGCATTTGTGAACCGTCCGGATAAAGAAAAAGTGTTGGAGGAAATACATCAGTTTGACGCGCAGTACTATATACAAAGAGATTATCCGATAATATATCCAACGATTGATATCGTTATTAAAGAAGATGGTCAGACAGTAGATTTGGAAGATGCGTCATGCACATTTTATTTGGCACCCGGGCATACTCAGGATGGTTTATTTACTGTGATGGAACATTATGGGGTTTTATTGGCGGGAGATTATTTATCGGACGTTGAGTTTCCCTTTATTGAGGATTTGAAATCTTATAAGAATACATTACAAAAGGCAGCAGCAATTATATCTGATAAAAAAATTCAAACACTTGTACCGGGTCATGGCCAAGTTACAAATGATTTTATCGAAATGCAAAAGCGGGTAGACGAGTCGATGTTATATTTGAATAATTTGAGTAAGGGAATTGATCAAGAAGAAGCATTGCGAAATCAATATCCTTTTTACAATGGATTGAAAGATATGCACGAATCAAATAAAAAGATAGCTTCAACATAGAAAACGCCAAGTACTTAAGGGAAACTTAATTACTTGGCTTTATTTATAGTTTCATTTCACTTTTGCTTCTTGCTGACCTTATAGTTCACTACTTACCATTTGATCCATACGTTCCATTACACGTCTTTTCCGATAGAGCATCATTCCTGCTTCGGAAATATCTTCAATCATAGATTTGTTAATAAATGCCCCGAAAATCATACCTGCCACTGGAATCATCTGGAATAGCTTTTTCATACCAAAATTGTCTCTGTACGTATAAAATACTTCCTGCCATCCTTGCAGTTGGGATACCATATTTTCGGAAGAGCGGGGCTGTTCATAGTTTTGGGCAAGTTCATTTAATATCGCCTCTTTACCGACGATATCGGATGAAGCGAATTGCAGACATTTAACAATAAAAATACGCTCTGTTTTTTCATTTGGATCATAACCATGAATCAGCGCAATTTCCTGCAATGTTTTTAAAGCAATGCCCAATATAACGGGGATATCAATTGCTAATGTAAAAATACCGCCAACCCCCGTAGATGCCCCCTGTACCGTAGCAATATTCGCCCGGTTTTTCTGAAGCTTTTCACTAATTGCCACCATATCATCTATCGGCATTTGACCAATGTCTTGTATGGACGAAACCGAGTGCAATGTATGCTTTTGAATATGGCGCATCATTGTCTTCTCACTTACTAAATATTTACCGCCCGTTTGCACATAACTTACTAGTTCATCTACTAATACTGAAATTTTTTCCTGAATGAATTTAGGTGTTAATTTATCAAGTATTTTGAATGGAATACGACCAATTTTTTCCCAAAACCATAAGCCGCTTTGGTCTTTTTCCCATTGTTGAATAGCCTGTAAATAATCCTCCAGCTGTTGTTTAGTTTCCAAAGTTCATCCTCCTAATAGACCTGCTAGTCAATTTACGAATTCAAGCAGTAAAGGTTTCATCGCTGTTACTCCAATTGTGTTAACAAGGGAGCTACATCTTCCATTAATCGTTCATAAAATAATTCTTCAAGTTTGAGATGGTTATGATGCTGCTTCTGTTCGAAAAGACTGTACATTTTCTCGATTTTCTCGTTTGAAAAGCGGAAATGATGGTTGAAATGGTCACGTTTATTGTCCTCGCTTAAATGCATATAGCCTCGAATGATTGTATACAGTTGATGGTATTTTTTATTAGCTTGCTCATACGCTTCTCTACTTAAACAACCTAAAGCACTGCCTGGTTCATCAAAGCGGCGATAAAAATCCTTCGCTTCACGATAGGCTTCAAGCTGCATATTTGCGGTATATAAAATGTGGTGCTGCCCACGATGGTCCGGACATTCGAAATGGAGTATCGCTTTGACAAGTTGAGAGATTTTATCATACGTATCTAAAGGTTTTACAGATGTGTCTTTTAACTGAAAAAACATAATTCCACCTCGTTGTTTATCTTTTCAGAAAATTATAGCGTATATCAAATTGAAATGTTAGTAATCTCTTTCTATTTTTACCATTTTAATAAAGGAATTTGATGTTGGTATAAAATGCTCGTTTAGGAATAAAAAAGCTACAATAAACTAAAATATTGTAGAATAATTTTGACAATTCAGAAATTTATTATGTATAATATCGTTATAAGAAAGTAGTTACACAATATGCGTAATTGGAGGTTATATTATGAATCTACCTAAAGTTCAATTTACAGAAGAACAAAAACAATTTAGACAGGAAGTGCGGAGCTTTTTAAAACAACATATTGAGAAAGGGACCTTTGAGACTCGTTGTGACTCATGGTTGAGTGGATCGAATCCTGATTTCTCTAAAATTGTAGCAGAGCAGGGCTGGATTGGGATGACTTGGCCGAAGCAGTATGGAGGCAAAGAACGCAGTACGTTAGACCGTTACATTTTAACAGAGGAATTTTTGGCATTTGGAGCTCCAGTAGCTGCTCATTGGTTTGCTGACCGTCAAACTGGACCGCTGTTACTGCGTTTTGGTACAGAATATCAAAAGGAATTCTTCCTGCCAAAAATTATAAAGGGTGAATGTTTCTTCGCTATTGGGTTAAGTGAACCAAACAGTGGATCAGATTTAGCGTCCGTTACAACACGTGCCGAAAAAGTTGAAGGTGGCTGGATAGTAAACGGTGCAAAAACTTGGTCCAGTAATGCCCAGGATTCGCATTACATGGTAACGCTTATCCGAACAGAACCATTAGGTGAAAAAAAGCACGAAGGTCTTTCGCAGTTTATTATCGATTTGAAAGGTGAGGGAGTGACTATTACGCCAATTCGCTATTTGACAGGGGAGCCACATTTCAATGATGTATTTTTCGATAATGTATTTGTTCCGGATGAAATGGTCGTCGGAACACTAGGCAACGGGTGGAAGCAAGGTTTGGCAGAGCTGGCATTTGAGCGTAGTGGACCTGAGCGTATTTTAAGTACATTCCCGCTTTTAAATGAAGCGATAGAGCAATTAAAGAAAAAGAGAGATTATGCCGGATTGGAAGAGGCAATGAAACTAGTTGCAGAGCTTTGGTCATTGCGTAATTTATCTATCGGTGTCGCTAAAGTACTTGAAGAAGGTGGCGAAGTAAATATTCCTGCAGCACTTGTAAAAAGTATCGGCACGAAATTTGAACAGAAAATTCCGGAGATCGTACGTTTATTGCTTGACGTTTATCCGGATCTACAAAGCGAAAAAGAGATTGAACGCTATTTGGCAGAATCCATTTTACATGCACCTGGCTTCACGATTCGTGGTGGCACATCCGAAGTTCTATACGGAATTTTAGCAAAGGGGGTTATTGCACAATGAGTGAAATAAAAGAGATGGTCGCAGAAGTAGTAGAAAAAGTATTGAAACATAAAGTCGAAAAAGAAACGGTGGATTTACTGGAGGAGAATCTCTGGGCTGAAAATGTATGGCAACTCTTACTTGAAAATGAATTGCACAATGTAGCAGTCAGTGAAGAAGAGGGGGGGGCAGGTGGAGATATTGAAGATTTACTGGAACTGTATGGCCTGATTGGAAAGTATGCTGCACCTGTTCCATTCATTGAGCATACATTAGCCAACTATTTACTAAAACAGATTGATATAAAAGGGTATGAGCAGTTGACAACGTACAGTATTACTGCCCCGCTTCAGCTTAAGGAAGATGCTTTGTTTGGTACGTTAAAGCATGTTCCGTGGGCTAAATACGCTGAGAAGATCGTTGCATTGGCACAGGAGGGTTCACAGCAGTTTATCGTTGTTGCAGATCTGGAAAATGCGGTATTGAAAAATGGGACAAACCTAGCTGCAGAACCAAGATCAGAAGTTGTTTTCGAAAATATGAAAGCGCTTCAAAAAGTACCGATTACTGCAAAACAGTATATGTCACTTTCGAAATTGGTTACAGCAGCATCTGTCAGTAAAATGAACGGTGCCCTTACGACAGTATTCCAGCTAAGTGTGCAATTCAGCAAGGAGCGCGAGCAATTTGGCCGACCAATTCATCGATTCCAGCTCGTGCAGCAGCATTTGGCGAATATGGCTGGCGAACAGACGTTAATGACAGTAGCAACGAACAATGTGCAAACATTATTGGGCGACGGACAAGAGGGGCTCGAAGTAGCGTATACACGATTACGAATGGATGATGCAAGCCGCGCAGTTGCCACTGCCGCACATCAGGTTCACGCAGCAATCGGCGTTACACACGAGCATCGATTACATCAATTTACACGTCGCTTATGGGCTTGGAGAGATGAGGAATTTACGGCTCGCTATTGGAAGCAGCAGTTAGCTAAGCAGATGCTAGAGTCGAAAATGGATTTATGGGAAAGTATTACAGAACAAAATGAAGCGCATGTTCATGCATAAGGAGGAAGAAAATATGGCGGATTTATTATTTGATGTGAAGGATCATATTGCAACGATTACACTGAATCGTCCAGATAGTATGAATGCATTTAGCGAAGAAATGATTTTATCGTGGATTAAGGCTTTGGAAGAAGTACGGGATAATGATGATATACGTGTTGTCATTTTAAAAGGTAACGGCAAAGCATTTTGCGCCGGTGGTGATGTGAAAGCGATGATTGCTGGAAATGGATTTTTCAATAGTGAAGAAGATATTACTTCAACAGCTTTGGCTCGTAAAAACTCGTTATGGAAAAAGGTTCAGCGTGTCCCTCTTCTCCTTGAAGAAATCGATAAGCCGGTCATTGCACAAATGCATGGATTTGCGATGGGTGCGGGGCTGGATATGGCATTAATGTGTGATATCCGAATTGCTGCACAATCTGCTAAGTTCTCAGAAAGCTATATTAATGTTGGGATTGTTCCAGGAGACGGGGGTGCGTATTTTTTACCTCGTATTGTAGGAATTGATCAGGCGCTTGATATGTTATGGACAGCGCGCGTATTAACAGCCGAGGAAGCGAAGGAAACACGTTTAGTTACCTACGTTGTCAATGACGATGAACTTGAGGACTATACATTGAATTATGCGAAAAAATTAGCTGCTGGACCAATTGAATCAATAAAAATTATTAAGCGTGCGGTTTACCAAAGCCAAACAATGAGCTTACGTTCGTCGCTGGATTATATATCTTCAAAAATGGGCCTAGTAACGGAATTACCGACATACGAAGAAGGGGTTAAAGCAATTGTAGAAAAACGAAAAGCCGTATTTAAATAATACATCTCAAAAGGGGTATGCGGATGAAGAAAAAAATGCTCGCAGCTATTTCGATAGCTGCTATGTTGTTGGTAGGTTGTCAAAGTAATATTGAGCGATATGGGGAGCCTTTAATTTTTACTACAGGTACAACAACAGGTGTCTTTTATTCACTTGGTGCAGGAATTTCTACAATGTGGACAAATGAGCTGGAAAAGCGTGTCGCTTCACAGGCATCTAATGGAAGTATTGAAAACTTGAATTTAATGCGAAAAGGCGAGGCGAATATTTCCTTTACAACAGTCAATATTGCATATGAAGCTTACAACGGTGTAGGAAGCTTCGAAGGAAGGCAATATGAGAACGTTCGTATATTAGGGAACTTATATCCAAATATCAGTCATATTATTGTGAAAAAAAACGATAAATACAAATCGATTGAAGATTTAAAAGGAACTAGCTTCGTATTCGGAGCAGCGGGGAGTGCCACTGAAGTGGAATCTCGACTTGTCCTTGAGGCACATGGCATTGGGGAAAATGATATTAAAGCCAACTATGTCGGGTTTACGGAAGCTACAGATTTAATGCGAAATGGTCAAGTGGAAGGTGTCAATATATACACAGGGGTACCAGCAGCAGCCGCGACAGAGCTTATTTCAACAGTAGATTCCAGAGTATTAAGCATGTCTGATAGCGCAATTGACTATTTAGTGGAAGAATACCCTTGGAACTTTGCTTATACAATCGAGCCAAACACATATGATAAACAGCCGGAAGCAATTCAAACTGTCGGTCAATACAGTACGATCGTCATTGATGAAAGTATAAATGAAGAAACCGTTTATCAGTTAACGAAAGCTTTATGGGAAAACTTAAGTTCACTTGAAAAATCCTACAGTATTGCAAAGCAGTTCAGTCCGGAAAATGCGGTTTCGGGAACAGCGGATATTCCGCTTCATCCAGGAGCAGAGCGCTATTATCGCGAAATTGGTGTTGTCGAATAAAAGTAAAGGGATAAGGAGGAAACTTTATGACTGGAAAACCTCTTGAAAAAGATGAGCTACAGCAGCTAATGGATCTTGAAGATAAAAATATAAATTCACGTACCTATATTGGTCTATTTGGCAAAATCGTCGTTGGGGTTGCAATTATTTGGTCGATTTTTCAAATTTATATGAGCAGCATTGGCGTAATGGAAGCAACAAAGTTTCGTGCATGGCATTTAGGATTTCTACTTTTATTTAGCTTTATTTTTTATCCCGCAACAAAGAAAAGTGTAGGGACGAGAAGGTTGCCTACATGGTTTGACAGTATTTGTATTACGTTATCGATATTCGTGACATTATATTTTGTTATTGTATATGACATTCTTGTTCGTGACCGAGCAGGGGAAAATACGATTCTTGATCTATGGGTCGGTGCGATTGCCATTTTACTATTATTTGAAGCGGCACGTCGTGTAGTCGGCAATGCATTGACATTAATAGCATTATTTTTCCTAGCTTACAATTTCTTTGGTGCCTATATCCCAGGTATACTTGGACATTACGGCTTCAGTTTAGAGCGAATTATTAACATTATGTTCTGGGGTGGACAAGGTATTTTCGGTACAGCACTTGGTGTATCGGCAACATACATTTTCATTTTCGTACTGTTTGGTGCCTTCTTGAAAAATAGTGGCTTTTCGGATTTTATTAACGATTTAGCGCTAACGATTGCAGGTCGAACAGCAGGTGGACCGGCTAAAGTTGCAGTATTCGCGAGTGCGCTTATGGCAACTATTAGCGGGAGTGCTGTAAGTAATGTTGTAACAACAGGTACAGTAACTATTCCAATGATGAAAAAGGCTGGTTATTCGAAAAAATTCGCCGGTGCTGTAGAGGCAGTTGCTTCAACCGGGGGCTTGATTGCACCTCCTGTAATGGGGGCTGCTGCTTTCATTATGGCTGAGTACTTAGGAGTTTCGTATTCAGTTGTTATGCTGGCTGCGATTATCCCGGCAGTGCTCTACTATTTAACACTGTTTATGATCGTCCATTTTGAAGCGAAGAAAATGGGGTTATCGGGTATTTCAAAGGAAAATATTCCAATAGCCAAGCAAGTTTTGAAAAATGGTGGACACTTATTGATTCCATTATTTATTTTATTATTTATGTTGTTTGCCGGTTATTCGCCACTATATGCAGCCATTTTTGCGTTATTCTCGATCGTGCCGACAGCGGCCATCCGCAAGCACACACGCATGAACTTGAAAACGGTGATTGATTCGGTCGTCGAAGGGGTCAAAGGAGCAATCAGTGTAGGGATTGCCTGTGCCATAGTCGGTATCGTTATTGCAACAATTACGTTGACGAGTATCGGTTTAATCATCGGTAACAACGTATTAAGCTTTGCTGGCGACAGTGTTATGTTGGCGGCTATATTAACAGCGGTTATTAGTATCGTGTTAGGAATGGGTATCCCAGCCACTGCGGCATATATTATTGTGGCAACCATTTCAGTACCGATTTTAACGCAATTAGGTGTACCAGCGATAGCAGCTCATATGTTTGCCTTTTACTTTGCTGCTTTATCCAGTATTACACCACCTGTAGCGTTGGCGCCATATGCAGCGGCCGGTATTGCAGGGGAATCCCCAAATAAAGTATCGTTTGAGTCGGTTCGTTTAGGGATGATTGGTTTTATTGTACCGTTCTTCTTCATTTTCAATCCGGCCCTCCTATTAACAGGCGGTACAATTGGAGAATATATTATTGCAGCGATTACGGCATGTATCGGTGGGGTATCAATTGCGGCTGGGATTAAAGGTTATTTATTCCGCCGGACATATTTTATCGAGCGAATTATCTTCTTTTTTGCAGGCATAGCACTAATGGATACGACTTTACTCTATAACCTAATAGCATTGGCAATGATTGCTATTGCTGTTGCAACACAAATTATGATGAAGCAGCCTGAACGTAAAGTTGCACCATCATTAATAAAAGGTGAAGAAGCGAGGTGATGGGAATGCGCCCATTAGAAAATATAAAAATATTGGATTTATCCCGCGTTTATGCGGCACCAGCAGGAACGATGATTTTGGCGGATTTAGGTGCAGAAGTTATTCGAATTGAGCATCCGAATGGTTCTGATAGTATGCGTGAATGGGGGCCCTTCATAAATGGTGAGAGCACCTATTATATTAGTGCCAACCGTAATAAAAAGTCGATTACTTTAAACTTAAAGGAACACTCGGATAAAGAAGTTCTACTGGATTTAGTAAAAGAATCGGATGTCATTATTGATAATTTTAAAACGGGTGATATGAAAAAGATGGGGCTCAATTATGAGAATCTTAAACAAATTAATCCGCGCATCATTCAATGCTCTGTAACGGGCTTTGGCCAAACGGGACCCCTTGCCAATGAGCCAGGCTTTGATCCAGTTATCCAGGCAATGAGCGGCTTAATGGATGTAACAGGACATCCGGATGGGGAAGCAACGAAAGTAGGAGTGCCAATTGCCGATATTTTAACATCCCATTATGTAGTGATCGGTATTTTATCAGCGTTGCGTATGCGTGATTTAACAGGGAAGGGTCAGTTTATCGATTTAGCGCTGCTCGATGTCCAAATGAGCTCCCTTGCGAATATTTCAAGCGCATATTTAAATACAGGCTTTGAATCTTCCAGACTAGGAAACAAACATAATAATGTAGCGCCATATCAAGTATTTGAGTGCGAAGATGGTCCACTCATGTTTTGTGTAGGGACAGAAGATCAATTTAGAAAGTTTTGCGAGATGGTTAATCGACGTGAGTGGCTTTCGGATGAGCGTTTTAAGACGAATACACTTCGTAAGCAAAATGAACGTGCATTGACAGCATATATTTCTCAGGTCACGTTAACAAAAACTCGGGATGAATGGATTGAGTTATTGCAGCACTACAAAATTCCAGGTGGACGCGTCAATACTGTAGCAGAGGCTTTTCAACAACCTCAAGTTATTGCGCGTAACCTAATAGGGGAAATGGACCATCCGGTATATGGGACTGTAAAATTTGTGAAAAATCCCCTGCAATATTCCGAATTGAACATTTCCTATGATAGTAGCCCGCCGCTTTTAGGTGAGCATACTGAAGAAATCCTGAAAATGAATAAAAACTAAAGTAGTATAAATGGCATCACCAAAGACTATTTGGAATAATTCTTTTGGGATGAAGATATTAATAACTTGCTATTATATACTGGAAACAACTTTATTGTAGAGATTATTGCCATGAGTTAGATGGCGGGAAAGATAATGATGACTTTTAACATAAGCCCTTCTTTTTTCTTCCAATTAATTTTGATACTATTAGGAAAGGGGGGGCGTCTGAATGGAGCAAAACAAGTTTGAAAAAATGTATTTAATGCAGACCGTACAAAAAACAATTGTTATACTGCGTGCCTTTACAAAAGAACAACCTAAGCTGTCTTTAACAGAATTAAATAAAAAAACAGGTATCGGATTATCAAGTCTCCAAAGATTTGTAGCTACTTTAGTATATGAAGGATTTCTAATTCGAGATGATCGTACGAAACATTATCAACTTGGCTTATCGTTAATTCACTTAGGGAAGTTAGTGGAGGAAGAATCCAGTATCATTACAATTGCGCAGCCTATACTCCAGCAGCTTAATCAGAAAACAAATGAAAGTATTTCAATGAGTATTATTGATGGCAATGAGCGCCGTTGTATTATGAATATAGAAAGTAATTATGCATTATCAGCACGTAATCATGTTGGAGATACTTCGCCACTATATGCAGGGGCCTCTGCAAAATCAATGCTGGCCTTTTTACCCCAGGAAGAAATCGATGAGTATTTAAATAAGGTGGATTTGCAGCGTGTGACAGAAAATACTATTGTTGATCGTGAACAGTTACTGCAACAGCTACAGCAAGTGCGTGAACAACAATATATTTTTACAAGAGCAGAACGCATTGTTGGGGCCTGTTCCTTCAGTACTGCCATTATCTCAAATGGAAGACCGATTGCATCCATTGCAATTATTATTCCGGAAGCACGCTTTGATGAGGCGCAATTTGACGACTTACGGGATTTGATTCTGCAGGCGAAATTTGATATTGAAAGGCAACTTAATAAGTGAAACAATCCAACCGGGTATGAATCGGTTGGATTGTTTTTATTTTGATAGGGTAAGGAGTGAATAGGGAAATAGAGGAACGAATTTCCCTTATTTCACAAATAAATTAAAAAATAGTGAAAATAAGGGAAGGAATTTCCGTTATTGACCTAAAAAACATGAAATTTCAGGATTTTATTTAAAATAACGGTAAAACGTTCCCTTATTTATCCTAAAATGAGCTACATCATTCAAATAACGGTAATATCTCCCCTTATTTTAGCGTCGGGTACTCGGTAGGGAAGTTACTTTAATAAAAAAATAAGAAAAAGGCACTTTCTATTCGTAACGAACGGAAAGTGCCATATAAAATTAAAATACTAAATGCTTCTCAATATAAGCTTTAACTTCAGCAATCGGCAAATCCGCATGCCTACTGCAAGCTATAATTAAATTTTATAATTAGAATACTAAATGCTTTTCAATATAAGCTTTAACCTCAGCAATTGGCATACGGATTTGTTCCATAGAATCACGGTGACGAACTGTTACTTGGCCGTCTTCTTTTGAGTCGAAATCGTACGTGATACAGAATGGTGTACCGATTTCATCTTGGCGGCGGTAGCGTTTACCGATTGATTGAGACTCGTCGAAGTCAACAGGGAATGCTTTACGTAAGTCAGCCCATACTTCGCCTGCTTCGTCTGATAATTTTTTCGATAATGGTAATACTGCTGCCTTAAATGGTGCTAGTGCAGGGTGGAAACGTAATACGGTACGTTTGTCATCGCCTTCTAACGCTTCTTCATCATAAGCGTCACATAAGAATGCTAATGTTACACGGTCAGCACCTAAAGATGGCTCGATGCAGTATGGTACATAGCGTTCGTTTGTAATTGGATCAATGTACGTGAAATCTTCACCTGAATGCTCCATATGTTGTTTTAAGTCGAAGTCTGTACGGTCAGCGATACCCCATAGCTCGCCCCAGCCGAATGGGAAGCGGAATTCGATATCAGAAGTTGCATTTGAGTAGTGAGACAACTCATCTTCCTCATGGTCACGCATACGCATAGATTCTTCGTTCATGCCTAAGTTTAATAACCAGTTTTTACAGAAGTTTTTCCAGTATTCGTGCCACTCTAAGTCTTCACCTGGCTTACAGAAGAATTCTAATTCCATTTGTTCAAATTCACGTGTACGGAATGTGAAGTTACCTGGTGTGATTTCGTTACGGAAACTTTTACCTACTTGTGCGATACCAAATGGTGTACGTTTACGCATAGAACGTTGAACGTTTTTGAAGTTCACGAAGATCCCTTGTGCTGTTTCAGGACGTAGGAAGATTTCGTTTGTTGAAGATTCAGTTACACCTTGGAACGTTTTGAACATTAAGTTGAATTGGCGGATGTCTGTGAAATCGATTTTGCCGCAATCAGGACAAGCTACTTCAAGCTCTTCCATTTTTGCTTTCATTTGGTCGAATGTCATACCGTCAACGATGATTTCTTCGCCCGTTTTAGCTAAGTTTGCATCCTCGATTAATTTGTCCGCACGGTGACGCGCTTTACAAGATTTACAGTCGATCATTGGGTCGTTGAAGTTACCAACGTGACCAGAAGCAACCCAAGCTTTTGGATTCATTAAAATTGCTGCGTCTAATCCTACGTTGTGTTCAGATTCCTGAACGAATTTTTGCCACCAAGCTTTTTTAACGTTGTTTTTTAATTCCACACCTAATGGACCGTAATCCCAAGTGTTTGCTAAACCACCGTAAATATCAGATCCAGGGAATACGAATCCACGATGTTTTGCTAATGATACAATTGTTTCCATTGATTTTTCTGCCATGAAAAATCCCTCCTAATAAATATTAATGTACGTTGGCGCAGTGTCCGAATTTCTTCGGCACGCGCTGCAAGAAGATAAAAAGCACCCGTCTCCGGGCACAAACTCCATGCCCGGGGACGAGTGCATCAATGATGATATACCCGCGGTTCCACCCCGCTTGTTTTTAAATAAATAAAAACCTCTTTTATAAAATTAGCTCAGGGGTGCCGTTTCTCAATTCAATGTAGGCTTGCACTATCCCTACTCGCTCATGTTAGAATTGATACTTATTATTCCCTTCATCGCTTACATATGAAATTAAATTGTTCGCTCATATTGTAGCATGGGATTGTTTTCTTCGCAATATAGAAGAAAATAGTATATAATAATTGATGAAAAAGTATAACATTATTTGAAGCGGGTGAGTCCAATCGAACTCAATAAACGTCAAGATGCAATCTTGCAAATTGTAAAAGAAAATGGTCCTATTACGGGCGAACATATTGCTGAGCGCCTTGGATTAACACGGGCAACTTTAAGACCGGACTTAGCCATATTAACGATGGCAGGATTTTTAGATGCGCGACCTCGTGTCGGCTATTTTTATGCGGGGAAAAAATCGACGGCTGCCTTTACAGAATCGATGCTAAATTTAAAAGTAAAAGATTTCCAGTCTGTTCCTGTAGTTGTTTCAGAAGAGATGACAATATATGAAGCTATTATACATATGTTCTCTGAAGATGTAGGGACACTGTTTGTAGTGGATAAAAATGAAATGCTGCAAGGTGTATTATCGCGCAAAGACTTGTTACGTTCTAGTATCGGGACACAGGATTTAAATAAAATGCCTGTGCATATAATTATGACGAGAATGCCCAATATCGCTTATTGTCTTAATTCCGATTCATTAGTAAATACAGCTAAAAAGTTAATTGAACGAGAAATTGATTCCGTGCCGGTTGTAGAAGAGACGGAGCAAGGGCTTATTATTACAGGACGATTAACGAAAACGAGTATTACACGTGCATTTATTTCATTAGCTGAAACACATGATTTATAGGTGATTTTATGAAAAAATTAACAATATTTGTAGTATCCGATTCTGTTGGTGAAACAGGAGAAGCAGCTGTTAAAGCAGTTGTTAGCCAATTTCGACCAAACTTCGAAAAAGTAAGAATTCGTAAATTTCCACATATAACGCATATAGATGTACTTGAAAAAATAGTGCAGATTGCCCAAACGAATGAGGCAACAATTGTATTTACGCTAGTAGAAAAGAACATGCGTCTGGTCTTACAAAAAATTGCTTTGGAGTATAAGGTACCTGTTATTGACCTCTTAGGTTCTATGCTCGATTTAATCGAAACTTCTTTTGATGAAAAGCCTTTGCAAAAGCCGGGTTTAGTTCATCAATTGGATGATGATTACTTCAAGAAAATCGAGGCGATTGAATTTGCTGTAAAATATGATGATGGACAAGATCCGCGCGGTATTTTACTGGCTGATATTGTACTAATCGGTGTATCAAGAACTTCAAAAACACCTTTATCCCAATATTTGGCGCATAAAAGATATAAAGTAGCGAATGTCCCACTTGTACCTGAAGTTAAGCCGCCTATAGAATTGATGCAAATTGATCCGAAAAAGTGCTTTGGATTGGTTATTACGCCTGAAAAGTTAAATAACATTCGAAAAGAGCGCTTAATTACGTTAGGTTTAACAGAAGATGCTTTTTATGCACAACAAAAAAGAATTGAAGATGAAATTCGCTATTTTTATAGCATTGTTGATAAAATAGGCTGTCGGGCGATTGATGTAACGAATCGTGCTGTAGAAGAAACAGCCCACAAAATATTAGATATGCTAGAGCTTGAATGTAAATAAACTCTAAAGCCACCTCTAACAACTAGAAGAGGAGGTTTTTTTAGTGGAAGGATATTTTATACTTTTGAAATATTAATATCTATACTTTTGGTCTAGTTAAAACTTTTATAAATCGATAAAATTCGTTGTATTTAGCCTTTTTTCTTGATTTTTTTACGAAATAATATAGCAACAGTAGTCTTTTTGTTTTATAATATTAAAATTGTGGTAAAAATATTAATTATAGAGTAATTACAAATTTGTTTTATAAATTTTGTCGTATTTTAGAGGATTTTTGTAATTTATCTCGAATAGTGTAGATGGTGATAATGTGGCTGGAAAAATACCTGAACATGTGATTGAACAAATTCGCTCTCAGTCGGATATAGTCGATGTTATAAGCGATTATATGCAATTGACGAAAAAAGGGCGCAACTATTTCGGCTTATGTCCGTTTCATGGAGAGCAAACACCTTCATTTTCAGTTTCTACCGACAAACAGATTTTTCATTGTTTTGGCTGTGGCGCTGGAGGAAATGCAATCACTTTTGTTATGGACATCGAACAATTGTCGTTTCCAGATGCACTCATTAAATTAAGTCAGCGTGCAGGGATTCCGCTTGAAATGGAATTATCGACTGAACAGACAATGTCGAATTCGACCGTCTCAAAGAAAGAACAACAAATGAGAGAAGCTCATAATTTTGCAGTAGAGTTTTATCATCATATTTTGATAAACACTGAAGACGGCGAACCTGCATTAAATTATTTACTTGAAAGAGGATTTACACAGGAACAAATCGAAACACATCAAATAGGATGGGCTTTACCGAATTGGGATACGCTTTCTACATTATTGGAACGTAAAGGGTATGACTTAACGGAAATGGCTGAAAGCGGTCTTATTATTCAAAAAGAAAGCGACGGTAGTTATTTTGATCGTTTCCGTGGGCGGATTATGTTTCCTATTCGAGATGAAAATGGAAAGCCAATAGCATTTTCAGGCAGGATTTTAAATACGGATGGCGAAGATGCTAAGTACCTGAATAGTCCCGAAACGCCTATCTTTCATAAAAGTCAAGTGCTTTATAATTTAGATAAGGCACGAGCATCAATTCGAAAAGTAAGACAAGTTATTTTAATGGAAGGCTTTATTGATGTTTTGGCAGCTAATCGTGCAGGCATATTCAATGCAGTTGCAACGATGGGTACGTCGCTAACACCCCAGCATATTACAAAGCTCAAACGCTTAGTTCAGCAAGTTACAGTTTGCTATGATGGTGATAATGCTGGTTTTGAGGCGGCAAAGCGAGCTGCACAAATGCTTCATGAAGAACAGATTAAAGTCGAAGTTGCTGTTATACCGGATAAACTTGACCCAGATGATTATATTCGTACTCATGGTCAAGAGGCATTTAAAAACCAAATAATCGAAAAGCCACAAGCGTATATTGCATTTATGATGATGCATGCTAAACGTGGCAAAAATTTTCAGTTTGAAAATGACACACTTCAATACATTCAGGAAGTACTTGAGACGTTAAAGAATAATACTTCTCCTATTGAAAGAGATTTATACATTCGCCAACTTTCCAATGAGACAAATATTTCTCAAGAGGCGATAAGTACGCAATTGCGAAAAATCGCTGCGGATAATGTGAAAGAAAAAAAACGCGAGCAAAGTACAGTGAATGTGCCGAGTACCCAAATGCAGCGGGATCGCAAAAAAGATGCAACAGATCGTGCTGAAAGTATACTTTTAGCCTATATGTTGCATGATGTAAATATTGTGAACAAAGTGCTTAGAGAAGGAAATAATGAACCGTTCATTCATGAGGAATATTTATCCGTATTTGTTCGTTTAATTGGATTTTACGAAGAATATGAAATGGCTGATTTTCATCGGTTCGTTGAAGTTTTAAATGATAATGATTTACGCAAGATTGTGATGGATGCTGCGTTACTTGAACGTGACCCTGATAATGGAGAAGCGGAAATTAACGATTGTTTAAAACAAATCGAAAAACGTCGATTAGAACTAAAAATAGAAGAATTAAAGCACAAACAAAAAGAAGCAGAAAAGATGCACGAGCATAGACGAGCACTTGAGATTGCCCAACAGATTATCGAATTAAGCAGAAGGATAAAAAAGGGCGTTTAACTCGATTTGTTTTTAGAAGGAGGAAGGTTTATGGCGGACAAGTCAAAACATTCAAAAGATACGGTGGTAAACGGGGTTTCATTAGAGCAAGTAAAAAAGCAACTTTTAGCTAAAGCAAAACAAGTTGGCGAAATGTCAATGAAGGAAATATCTGATACATTAGCATTTTTCGAATTAGAAAATGAAGAAATTTTCAACTTTGCCGATGAAATCGAGAAAAATGATATAACTGTTGAAGGTAAAGAAGAATTTGAGGAAGAAGCACTTTCCAAGCAAGAATCTAGTGAAGAGGCTTTTGATTTAAATGATTTAAGTGTGCCTCCTGGTGTTAAAATTAACGATCCAGTGCGCATGTATTTAAAGGAAATCGGGCGTGTAGATTTACTTTCTGCAGAGGAAGAAATTCGTTTAGCAGAACGAATCGAGCAGGGTGATGAAGAAGCTCGTAAACGTTTGGCGGAAGCGAACCTGCGTCTTGTAGTTTCAATTGCAAAGCGCTATGTTGGACGAGGCATGCTGTTTTTAGACCTTATTCAAGAAGGAAATATGGGACTTATTAAAGCGGTTGAAAAGTTTGATCACCGCAAAGGGTTTAAGTTCTCAACATATGCTACATGGTGGATTCGTCAGGCAATTACACGTGCTATTGCAGACCAAGCACGTACGATTCGTATACCGGTACACATGGTCGAAACGATTAACAAATTAATCCGTGTTCAACGTCAACTTCTTCAAGATCTAGGTCGTGAGCCATCTCCTGAGGAAATTGGAGAAGAAATGGATTTAACACCTGAAAAAGTACGTGAAATTTTGAAAATTGCTCAAGAACCTGTTTCATTGGAAACGCCAATTGGGGAAGAAGATGATTCGCACTTAGGAGACTTCATTGAAGACTCGGAAGCACAATCGCCTTCTGATCATGCAGCGTATGAGCTTTTAAAAGAACAGTTAGAAGATGTACTTGATACATTGACGGACCGTGAAGAGAATGTTTTACGTCTACGTTTCGGTCTGGATGATGGTCGTACTCGTACATTGGAAGAGGTAGGAAAAGTATTTGGCGTTACACGTGAACGTATTCGTCAAATCGAGGCAAAAGCATTGCGTAAACTTCGCCACCCATCTCGTTCAAAACGCTTAAAAGATTTCCTAGAATAGGTTGAATATGGAAAAGATGAAGAAATTTTTTCTTCATCTTTTTTCTTATGTGTATTAGTTAATAAGTATTGTTTTTTATGGTAGATGCCATTACTTTTTGCTGATGTTCTTCCTTGAGGTATTAATTACAATAGTATATATAATTTACATATATGGGGCGAAGTCATGTCGAATCAGAAAAAGCAGATTATTATGAACGAAATTAGCTTTTGGAAACAAAATAAATTGTTGCCAGGGCAGTATTGCGATTTTTTAATGACACTTTATTCAGAAGGCAATAATAGCGATGATGAAATTACAGGTCAGGCCAAAAAAGCGATACATAATGTTGAAAAACGTAAAAAGTTTAATTTAGCTGTATTCTTTCCAATAAGTGCGATTGTTATTTTACTCTTGCTCTTCACTATTCAATTTGAATGGGTAGTCATTGCGGTGGCAGCTGTATTTGCAGTAAGCTGCCTAATCGGAGCGCTCTATTTCGCTAAAAGGAACCATCTATTGGCGGTCATGCTGCAACTGGCTACGGCTTTATCGACTTTAGGTGTTACCTTAAAAATAAGTACCACATATTTTACCGGCAATAATGAGATGCTTTATATTTTTCTGATTATTAACTGTGTATTTTGGTTGGTAAGTGGTGTAATGATGAAAATTATTTATTTTACGATTTCAGGCATTCTCGGTTTACTCGTAATAATTGGTGCTTGGATTTATTTCCTTTAAGCAACAATATATAATTATTAATTTAGGGCTATGTAGAAAGTTATGAACTTTTTATATAGCTTTTTTATTTTACCATTCTACAAAATTCTCTTTAAATTGCGTGTATTTTCTGTAAAAAACAAGATTTTTAGATTACAATAGAAATGTAGCAAATTGAGGGTGAGGGGATGAATGCCATGAATTTTGATTTAACAGCAGAGCAAGGTATGTTACAAAAAATGATACGGGAATTTTCAGATGAAGTAGTGGCATCTGGAGCAATCGAACGTGATAAGAATAAAGCCTTTCCAGTAGAGATTTTCAAGCAGCTTTCTGATATGGGAATTATGGGGTTACCGTTTCCGGAAGAATACGGCGGGGCAGGAGCAGACACGATTAGTTTTGCTATTGTAACAGAAGAATTAAGCCGTACATGTGCATCTACTGGTATTACGTATTCGGCTCATATTTCGTTAGGCGGCGCACCATTACATTTATTCGGTACAGAGAAGCAAAAGGAAAAATATTTGACACCGATTTGTACAGGGGAATCATTTGGCGCGTTCGGATTAACTGAACCTAACGCGGGATCGGATGCTGGGGGTACTGAAACGACGGCATCATTGGAAAATGGTGAATTTGTTATTAACGGGTCAAAAGTTTTTATCACAAATGCAAGTTATGCAAAACATTTGGCATTGACAGCGATTACAGATCGTAATGGTAACAATAAAGAAATCAGTGCAATAATTGTGCCGACTGATGCACAAGGATTCACTATTAAATCAGAGTACGAGAAAATGGGCTTAAATGCATCCAATACGACAGAACTTATTTTGGAAAATGTGCGTGTGCCAGAGGAAAATCTACTAGGTGTAAGAGGGAATGGCTTTAAGCAATTTTTAACGACCCTTGATGGTGGACGTATCGGCATTGCGGCGATGGCAGTAGGGATTGCCCAAGGTGCATTAAATAAAGCAGTTCAGTACGCAAAAGAACGTAAGCAATTTGGCAAGACTTTATCGCAGTTTCAGGCAACGCAGTTTAAATTGGCTGATATGGAGGTAAAAATACAATTAGCCCGAACTTTTGTTTACAAAGCAGCCTGGTTAAAAGACCAAGGACGTCCATTCGGGAAAGAGGCAGCCATTGCAAAATACTATGCTTCTGAAATGGCGATGGAAGTGTGCGATGAGGCGATTCAAATCCATGGTGGCTATGGCTATATGAAAGAATATGAAGTAGAGCGCTATTTACGTGATGCAAAGTTATTGGAAATCGGAGAAGGTACTTCGGAAGTACAGAAAATGGTAATTGCAAGACATATATTGTGATGAAAATGACAAATTGGATAAATTGTTACAAAGCTAGTAAAAGTTGTCCAATAGGTCTTTTAGTTTTCTAGTGAATCAAGTACAATTAGTATTGTTTACTAGGCATTTACCTAGAAAGAAATAGAATATTTAATGAGGGAGGGGAACGCAATGAAAAACAATCCACTTATTCCTTACACGCTTATCATGGCATTCGGTATAGCACTAATTTTCTTCATGTCATTTGAGGGTGCAGCTGATAAAAACAGTGCGGATGGTGATCATGCAGGCGAAACTGCTGAATTAAACGGTGAAGATATCGCTCAAAAGAACTGTATTTCTTGTCACGGTGGAGATTTAACTGGTGGCGGAGGTCCTAGTATTGTTGGCTTAGATGCAGAACATATTAAAGATGTAGCATTAAACGGTACAGAAAGCGGCGCTATGCCAGCAATTCTTAAAAACGAAGCTGAGGCTGAAGCGGTAGCAGAATATATTTCTGGTCTGTAAAGATCATAAAAGTGTAGAAATTAGAGAAATCTATTTTCTGCACTTTTTTGATATGCAAATATTTGTTGGAAAGAGACGTTTTTATAAAAGTTCTATATAATATAGTTAGTTTGTGATATAGAAATGAGGATATTTAATATGAACGCACAAAAACTTTCAAAACGACTAGAAAAGGTTGCTTCATTTGTACCTACAGGGGCAGTTGTAGCTGATATTGGCAGTGACCATGCATACCTACCATGTTATTTAGTGCATAAAGGGATTGCTTCTCGTGCAGTAGCGGGTGAAGTAGTTAAGGGGCCTTATGAATCAGCTGTTAAACAAGTACGGACAGAAGGTTTAACTGATAAAATTACAGTTCGCATGGCCGATGGTTTAGCCGCAGTAGAAGAAGGGGATGAGATAACTGCGGTAACAATTGCAGGAATGGGTGGCCCTTTAATCGTTTCAATTCTAGAAAAGCATCCACAGGCATTAAAAACGGTTACCCGCCTAATTTTACAGCCAAATATCCATGCTAAAGCGATACGGGAATGGGCGCTTGCGAATCAATGGGCAATTCAGGATGAAGTGATTTTGGAAGAGGACGGCAAAGTTTATGAAGTGCTCGTTTTACAGCGCGGTGAAATGAAGCTAACGGAGGCGGAAATTTTACTAGGACCAAAGTTAATGAATGCAAAAACACCTGTTTTTGTAGAAAAATGGTCTCGGGAAATCGCCAATTGGCAACGTGTTCAACAAGCGATTGAGCAAGCCGGTAAAACCCCTGAAAATCAGGCAAAGCATGAAGAATTATCACATTTAATAAAACTAGTACAGGAGGCGATTGCGTGAAGTCAGTAAATGGCAACGAAATTATTCAACTGTTCGAATCATGGTCACCGAAAAAATATGCATGCATGCCTAATGACCCTATTGGCTTAGCTATCGGAACATTAAATAAACCCGTCTCAAAAGTGCTTGTTACTCTAGACGTGACACATGAAATTGTTAATGAAGCGATTGAAAATGGGTGTGAACTTATCATTGCGCATCATCCACCTATTTTTATGAAATTATCCAATTTACGGACAGATAATCCGCAGGGGGCATTATATGAAAAGTGTCTGAAAAACGATATTGCGGTATATGCAGCCCATACAAATTTAGATGTTGCACCGGGTGGGGTAAATGACTTATTAGCAGATGCACTGCAATTGGAAGAGCGCAGGATTTTAGATATTTCCTATGAGGAAAAAATGATGAAGCTTGCTGTTTTTGTTCCTGTTGACGATGCCGATGCTTTACGCGAGGTTTTAGCAAAAGCCGGTGCCGGACGTTTAGGGAATTATGAGGCTTGCAGCTACACATTGGCTGGTAAAGGGCGTTTCCGTGCTGTAGAAGGAGCGGATCCTGCTGTAGGGGAAATAGGAGAACTGCATATCGAGCAGGAAGAGAAAGTTGAAGTCGTATTCCCGCAGTCTATGAAAAACAAAATACTAAAGGCTATGTTAAATAGTCATCCATATGAAGAGCCGGCGTATGATTTGTTTACGATGGATGTGGCGACAAACGAAGAAGGATTGGGACGTATCGGAAAATTAAAAGAACCGATGACGTTACGTGAATTTGCGGAGTTTGTGAAAGTTCAATTAGATGTCCCTTGCCTGCGTGCAGTAGGTCCTCTTGATCAGCCTGTGCAAAAGGTTGCTATCGTCGGTGGTGACGGCAATAAGTACATTCGTACAGCAAAATTTGCAGGTGCCGATGTATTTGTAACAGGAGATATTGGCTTCCATATGGCTCAAAGTGCGGAATTGGATGGCTTAAGCATAATTGACCCTGGTCATCATGTAGAAAAAGTGATGATTAAAGGGGTTGCAGAAAAAATGGCGACATTATGTACTGATAAAAAATTACCTGTCGAATTTCTTCAATCCAAGGTTCATACAGAGCCGTTTAAATTTATTTAGAATGTGATTAGAGATTAAAATAAGCGGAGTATTTCCCCTTATTTTCAGAATTCCGCTCATTTTAAGTGAAATAAAGGAAGTAATTCCGGTTATTTACATGAAATTCTTTAAATTACATGCTTTTTTAATCAATAGGCGTAATATCTCCGCTTATTTTGGTTGTTTTTTCGTTAAATTAATAATTAAGCGGAATTTGTCCGTCTATTTTGCGCACTATAGCAAACCCAAAAATGCCAATATTCTCCTTGAGGGAAATGGCATTTTTTTGCTGGCGTAGAAAATTGATTTCCATTCCGGGACGCTTTCCGCGGGCACGGCCTTAGCCTGTAGTCTGAGGCGTCGGTGCTCCTGCGGTTACTCGTCGCAAAATAAATTTTGCTGTTCCCGCAGGAAGCTTTGCTTGTAGCGAAAGGCGTTAGCCGTCAGCTACACTCGCCCTCCATTCCAATCAATTTTTAAAGTATCGTTTTTTTATTAAGGATCTTTTCCTTAATCAATGAAATCTCTACTTCTGTCCCAGCCCCTTTAATTTTGAATTAATTTTTTTCCGGTTGCTGCATTAAATAAGGATACGTCACTACTAATCCCAGTAAATAAATGACAACCAAAAAATAGAGAGGAAGCAAGTGGATGAATGTTGTATAACCGATTGCAAAGTGTGTGCCTATACCTGCTAAAAAGGCGGGAAGGGCACCGAAAGCATACGTAAACCATAACCAGCGTTCCCCGGCGCGAAATCCCCAAAGTGATAAACATAATACAAGGATACCTACACTAATAAGTGCACTGCCAAACCCAGCACGATCATGTGCAATCACTGGTATTAACATGTCGCTTATAGATTGCAGCATTTCAACAGGCATACATAAAAAGCTAATATCGGTTGAAACAAACACTTTTGTGATACCAATGAATGAAATCACGACTCCGCCGGCCAACAGTAAAAAGCCGAGCATAACGAACAGCAGTTGCCCATAAACACCACGCATCCAAATCCGGTCATTTGTGTCATGCCAAGATTGCGGGCTGCGGTTTGCTGTTTTGCTTTCCCGCCAGCTCAGTGCATAAAGAGGCAGCAAGAGTAGCCAAAAAAGTCCGTGCAGCCAATCAAAATAACCATAGCCTATAAATAATAAAATGCCTAAAAATCCAGTTATTGCTGCACTATGAAAAGTTACTTTGGCCCAGTGCAGCTGACGCCTTATCCCGAAATAGGAAAGCGACATATATAGAATACTTGCAGAAATCATCGTGCCAGCGAGTGACATCCGGTCATGTGCCATAAAGGCTAAAATCTGTGGATTAATGAGATTTAATTGTTGATGCGTTAAACCGATAAAATTTTCATCATAATTTAAAATGACGGTAGTAAGTGCAAAATATTGTGCAATTAAGCCACCGATCAAAATGGCAAGCCCGAATAAAAATGACCAATGCCAGCTCTGTGATGAGCTATGGATCTCTTTTTCATAGAGCAGCCGTTCATGAATCCTTTTTGGTAAGCCAGGACCTGTTTTTACATAACCTTCTGAAAGCATGATTAAGTCCGTACCGTATTCCTTTAAACATAGTGCCTGTGATGGCGACTCTACTCCACCTCTAGTAACGATAGGGTAGTCAGGAAAGGACTTTTTTAATTCCTGTACAGCTTGTTGCAATAATGGGAAAGCATTACTGTGTTCACTGTAATGGTCTTTGGTAGCTGTAATAGGGGCATCGATAACAAAGCCACGCACTGTTGCTGGAACTTGCCTAATCGTTTTTGCTGAATCCACTGAAACTATTTGATATAGAGTTGCCCCTATATCCAAATCGAGTTGCGCAATCTGATCTGAATATAGAAAGAATCCCTCTACATATGGGGTAAGCTGTGTTATGCATGTGTACAATTCTTGCTTACTTAAGTTTTCGTCGAAGCGGGCAAACAGTGGTATACGAATATTTTTCGTAATTACTAGTTTTAACACACTTTTTAGCAGTACTTTTTCCTCTGTATGGGAAAATGAGATATGCTGATCGTGCCATTGAGGTGGTAGCTGTACTGCAGGCTTTTTAACTACTATAGGGCCTATTTCAATAAAACTAAAGCCAAGTTCCTGAAAAGCGGTTACCCCAGTAAGTTGGGGGTCCAATTTACTGCTAAGACCTATTGGTGAATTAACGTGAGTACCGTTTACCTGTTGCTTCAAAAGTGGGTTAGTTCGGTTGTGACCTAAAAATTCGATGAGGTGCTTTCCACCGGGAATGGCAGCAATAGTCCGCATGGAATGATGGATAAATTGCCTACTGTTTTTCGCTTCCATCTTAGATAAAGCTATCTTTTTTAAAGGATGATAGGACCAATCAGGCATTTGAAGTCACCCCATTTTTGTTTTATTTCCAGTTTACCATACGGAAAAGGTATATTTGGAAACTGATTTTATGTAATAGTATAGAGGAAAAAATCGATTATATCGCCGATGAGCAATATAATCGATTTACGTTTTTTTTGGAAGTCCTCATAGATTAGTGAGGCATAATTTTTTCTACTGGCTTTGGTGTTTTGATTTTCGGTAAAATTTTATCCAACGTTACCGAACGTACAATTTCGTGTGTTGCCGGATCGTTTTTATCGAATTTCTCCAAAAATGCAATGACTTCCTTTACGATTGGTGTTGGTGTTGAAGCTCCGGCTGTAACCGCAACTGTTTCAACATTTTCCAACCACTCGATTTGGAGCTCTGAAATATCGGAAATGCGGTAAGACGGGGTACCTGCTATTTCCACTGATACTTGAGTTAAACGGTTAGAGTTGTTTGATTTTGGGTCTCCGACGACGATTAATAAATCAGAAGCCCCGGCTTGGTCAGCTACTGCTTCTTGACGTACTTGTGTCGCTAAACAAATTTCTTTGTGTACTTCTACATGTGGAAATTTTTCTTTTAAACTATCCATTAGGAAAGCTACATCCCATTGACTCATCGTCGTTTGGTTCGTAACGAGAATTTTTTGGTTTTCAAATGATAGATTATCAATATCTTTCATCGATTGGACTAAGTGAACATGGTCCGGTGCTACACCAATAGCACCTTCTGGTTCTGGATGTCCTTTTTTACCGATGTAAATAATGTCATAACCTTCTGCTGTTTTTTCGCGAATTAAATCATGTGTAACCGTGACGTCCGGACATGTGGCATCAATTGATACCAATCCTTTACGCTTCGCAATTTCACGTATTTCAGGTGATACCCCATGTGCTGTAAAAATAACCGTCCCTTGTTCTACTTGCTCAATAATATCTTTTCTGTTATCGCCATCAAGCGTAATAATACCATCTTGTTCAAATGCATCTGTTACATGTTTATTGTGGACAATCATACCTAAAATATAAATTGGTCTTGGTAATGACTTGTCAAGTGCAGCATTGCGAGCGATTACCATAGCGTCAACTACGCCATAGCAGTAACCACGCGGATTAATTTTAATTACTTTCATTTTACGTAACTCCTTTCAAAGCCCTGTAAGTTCATTATATAGGACGTATATACTTTATTCAAAGTTCGCTTACTGAATTTGATAACAAATTATGAAGTAGGCTGCTAAAGAAAGAGACTAAGCACGAATCACATGGAGAAACCATATGAGTTTGCTATAATGAAAGAAATAAATGGAAGTAAAGCGGGGGGATGACATGGTATTTTCTTTTTTAAAACGTAGCAAGACAAAAGAGTTAAAAAATCAGGTTGAGTTTTGCATGACAAATTTATCGCTCGGTGCAGCAGATGTATATGATGTATTGGTCGAAAGAGATGATGTAGAAATTACTGAATTAGGCTGTACATCCAACTGTGAAATATGTGAAGCCAATCTTTTTACTATAGTTAATGGCGATATTATTAAAGCGGAAGATTCTCAGCAATTGCTGGATTTAGTTGAAAGAGAGTTGGAAGAAAACTCTGTCCTATCTTAAGTTCACTTGTTTTAAATAATTTCAATAGGGAAGAAATATTACGGAAATGAAAAAAATATTTTTATTTCAAATTGTTCATTAGAGGAGTGTTTCTTTCATGACAAATGTTGAAAATAAACAAGTTGGTGGCACACCCGCACAAACGTAACCATCCCAGCCTGGTATCGAAAGTGAAATGAATCCCTTGCCAACGCAGCCTTATGATTATATAGGCAGCAATAAGCTAAAAGGGAAAGTAGCGATTATTACAGGTGGCGATTCAGGAATTGGTCGAGCTGTAGCGGTTGCATATGCAAAAGAAGGTGCAAACCTTGTCATAAACTATTTGGAAAAAGAACAATCTGATGCGGAAGATACAAAACGCATTGTTGAAAAAGAAGGTATTAAAGCCATTTTGGTTGAAGGGGACATTGCAGACTATGAAACAAGTAAAAAGCTTGTTCAGTCAGCGATTGATCATTTCGGTCAAATTAATATTGTTGTCAATAATGCAGCGGTTCAATATCCGGTAGATTCATTTTTGGATATTACAGTAGAGCAATGGGACAAAACGTTCCGTACAAATATTGATAGCATGTTTTATTTAAGTAAGGAAGCCCTCCCACATTTGGGACAGGGAGATTCCATTATATGTACGACATCCGTCAATGCATATAGAGGACATTCTATTTTAATCGATTATACAGCGACTAAAGGAGCTATCGTAGGCTTTGTAAGAAGTCTCGCACAAAATGTAGCAGACAAAGGAATTCGAGTTAATATGGTTGCCCCAGGACCTATTTGGACGCCATTAATCCCATCAACCTTTGATGCAAGCCAAGTTGAAGAGTTTGGTACAGATACACCATTGAAACGACCTGGTCAACCGAGTGAGCTGGCGGGATCGTATGTTTTATTGGCATCTCAGGATGGCTCATATATTACAGGACAGTGTATTCATGTAAACGGTGGAAGTATAATGAGTTCTTAAAAAAGAATATATGATGAAATAATAAACTACCCCATATTCGAATTAGAGGTGACTCGTTACTTAATTGACGAATCACCCCTAATTTGTTAAATGTGGGGTAGTTTTTTTGTTGTTATTAGTCAAAGGGTGGCTGAAATATCATTGGTCGGGAAGGTTTTGTTGCTATAGGTTGAACCGGCTCAGGATTTTGTCTTGACCCTCTACCTCTGCCGGACCGTTCTCTCTGCGACCGTTCTCCAGGTGTTGTATCTCCCCTAGGACGTTCTGTTGGCATAGCAACAGTGGATGATTCAAGTGGATCCGGAGAATCTTTGAAACCTCTGTACATACGCCATAAAGCTGGCAAATTTTTAAACATTGGAGCAGCTTGCTGAATATAAGGGGTGAACTTTTGTGCATTACTAAATAAAGAGTTTGCTCCTGCTAAAAAACCTTCTAGCCTAGGTGCACCTGCTGCAACACCAGCAGCACCTGCCGCGGCAGCAGCGCCTGCAGCATCCATAGGTATTTGTGGCGGCATTTGCATTGGCATTTGGTTCATCATTGGTGTCCGCATCATATAAGGTGCATACATTGGAAAACGTGGTGCAACAGGTGCAGCAGGCATTTGATTCATCATACCTTGAGGTGGAAAATAATAGGGTGGGCGCATAATGAACTCCTTTCTTAATGTCCTCATGAAATTGTAATTTCTTTTATGCCTCGGCGTAATTGCTTCCAGATTTTTTTAAGATACTAAAAAAATCTATGACATGCGCCGGGGTCTTTCTTCATTCAGTGGGCGCCTTAGACACCTGCTGAGCCTAACAAAACCAAGCATTCATTAGCCCCTTGAAGATGAGAGTGATTTTTGCTGAATGAAGAAAATTCATCTCAACTGTTTGACGTTGAAACTATTTATAAGTTATGATATGCAGATGGTCACTTAAATGTACGAAACATGGTACAATAGGAAAGATGTAAGGAGGTACGAAACATGTCAAAATATACTGATTATCAATTCAAGCCATTTTTGCAGGACGCCATTGCAAAGCTTGGATTTACAGAACCGACACCAATTCAAAAAGAAATAATTCCACTCGTACTAAAAGGAAAGAGTGCGATTGGACAAGCTCATACAGGTACAGGGAAAACACATAGTTTTTTATTGCCAATTGTTGAGCGTATTGTAGAAGAAAAACAAGAAGTACAGGCCGTAATTACTTCACCAACACGTGAATTAGCCCAACAGATTTTTGATGCATTAAATCAACTTGTTGAAGGAACGGAAATTTCAACGAAGTTATTTATCGGAGGTACGGATAAACAACGTACAATTGACCGCTTAAAAACTCAACCACAAATTGTTGTTGGTACACCAGGACGCATTAGGGATCTAGTGAAAGAAAATGCGCTACTCGTACACACGGCACCAATACTTGTGGTGGATGAAGCAGATTTAGCATTTGATATGGGATTCATTGAAGAAATTGACGGATTTGCTTCCGCAATGCCTGAAAAGCTTGAAATGTTTGTGTTCTCCGCAACCATTCCAGAAAAATTAAAACCATTCCTAAAAAAATATATGGATGCACCTATCCATATTCATATGAATGACAAACGCCCTGTAGCTGAAGGAATTAACTTCCTATTAGTACCTGTGCGTTCTAAGTCACGTAATACCCGCCTGCTTGAAGTTATGAAAGCAATCAATCCATTTTTAGCTGTTATTTTCTGTAACACACGTAAAAATGCAGAGGCTGTAGCGAACTTCTTAGCTGAAGAAGGTATTCGTGCCGGTCAAATTCACGGAGATTTAAGCCCGCGTGATCGTAAAAAAATGATGAAACAAGTTCGTGATTTAGAATTCCAATACATCGTTGCAACAGACTTAGCTGCACGTGGTATCGATATTCAAGGTATTTCACACGTTATTAACTACGAAATCCCGGAAGATTTAGAATTCTTCATTCACCGAGTGGGCCGTACAGCCCGTGCAGGTACAAAAGGGACAGCCATTACTTTGTTCCAGCCTGAAGATGAAGATGCAGTAGTACGCATCGAAAAAATGGGTATTCCATTTGAGCAAAAAGATGTGAAAAATGGTGAATGGACAGACTTAAAAGACCGTCACCAGCGTGCAAATCGTAAGACTGAGCGGAAGCAAGATGAAATCGATGTAAAAGCAAAAGCCCTCGTACGTAAGCCGAAGAAAGTAAAACCAGGCTATAAACGTAATATGAAGTGGGAAATGGAAAAAGTGAAGAAGCGCGAACGCCGTATTAAAGCGCGTCGTAATAATAGAGAACAATAAATAATTTTCGCAAGGGGCTGCTTAGAATGTATTTCTTTGCGGTCTCTTTTGTTTTTTATGGACAGCAAATTTGGAGGGAAGAGTAATGTTATTAGGTTCACATGTTTCAATGAGTGGTAAGAAAATGCTGTTAGGCGCTAGTGAAGAAGCATTAAGCTACGGTGCCAATACATTTATGATTTATACAGGTGCTCCTCAAAATACGCGCCGTAAACCGATTGAAGAGCTTAATATTATGAAGGGCTTACTTCATATGCAGGAAAATAATATTTCGAATATTATTGTGCACGCACCATATATTATTAACTTAGGTAATACGACGAAGCCAGAAACATTTGAGCTAGGCGTAAATTTCTTGCAAGAAGAAATTAAACGAACAGCAGCATTAGAAGCGACGCAAATCGTTTTGCATCCAGGTGCTCATGTTGGTGCAGGTGTCGATGAAGGCATTGCACGAATTGTAGAAGGCTTAAACGAAGTACTGACACAAGACTACCCTGTGCAAATCGCATTGGAAACGATGGCTGGAAAAGGCTCTGAAATCGGTCGTACATTTGAAGAGTTAGCCCGTATTATAGATGGTGTAACGAATAATGAACGTTTATCAATTTGTATGGATACTTGTCATATTCACGACGCAGGTTATGATGTAGTGAATGATTTTGATGGGGTTTTAAATGAATTTGATAAAGTGATTGGTTTAGATCGTTTAAAAGTGATCCATGTTAATGATTCAAAAAATGTGCGCGGTGCAGCAAAAGACCGCCATGAAAATATTGGATTTGGTGAAATTGGCTTTGATGCAATGAAATATATTGTTCATCATCCGCAACTAATGCATTTACCTAAAATATTGGAAACACCATTTGTCGGTATTGATGCAAAAAATAAAAAAGCACCTTATTTACATGAAATTGCAATGCTACGTGATGGGGAATTCCGCCCAGCATTAATTGATCAATTGCGTAATTAATAAGAATAAATGAACATACTTTGCACGAATTTGATGCAAAGTATGTTTTTTTACATTTTTTTATTACATTATTTGCTATAATTAATTAACTGTAAATTTCAAAAATTAAACGGGGGTACTGTTATGAAAAAAGTTATACAACTTATCATTTTATTTGCATTATTCTTTTCATTACCTATTCAAGGTTTCGCCTCGGTCAGCGGTGCCGTTACGTCGAACTTAGGGAAAAGCAATGCAGCGGTGACAATCCGCGATATTGATAGTGGGAAAATCGTTTATTCTCAAAATGGGAATAAGCTTATGCGTCCAGCTTCTAATATGAAATTAATCTCCGGTGGTGCCGCACTATCCATTTTAGGAGAAGATTACCGTTTTACTACAGACTTATTTATTGATGGAAAGGTTGTCAACAAAACGTTGAACGGCAACGTTTACATAAAAGGCAGTGGAGATCCGACTTTGAATAAAGAGGATTTTCAGGAGTTTGCTAAAATATTGAAGCGCAATGGCATACGGACTATTAACGGCCATTTAATAGGTGATGACACAGCCTTTTCTGGCAGTACATTACCGCCAGGAGTCGACAAAACAGATGAGACGTATTACTTCGGTGCACGTACATCAGCTATTACGATGTCTCAAAATGCTGACTTTGATGCAAGTACAATTATTATTACAGCAAAGCCAGGAAAAGTTGGGGCTAAACCAAGCTATTCAGTGGAGCCGAATTTAAGTGGCATGGTAATTACTAATCAGGCGAGAACTGTTAATAAAGGCAGTAAAAATACACTTACGATTAAACGATCCTACAATACGAATCGCATTATTATTTCCGGAAACATTCCACAGGGGAGTAGCAAAAAAGAGTGGGTAACACTGCAGGATCCTTCGCAAAACACGATGCAGGCAATTAAGCTAACATGGCAAAGTGCAGGCATCAAGTTCTCAAAGGATTCAAAAATTCAATTGGGTAAAGTACCACAAAAGGCTAAGTTGCTCTACACAAATGAATCACGTACTTTAGCGTCCATTTTCCCTGCATTTATGAAGCTGAGTAATAATAGTATTGCAGATATCCTCGTAAAAGCGATGGGCAAGGAGCAGCTAGGGGAAGGAAGCACGAAAAAGGGCGTAACGCTATTAAAGAGCTATGCAGAGTCATTGGATATTCCTGTGGATAATTGGCGTATCGTAGATGGTTCAGGGTTGTCCAATTCAAATCTTGTGACGACAAATAGTTTGTCCCAATTATTATTTAAAGTTCAAAAAGAACCTTATTTCAATACGTTTTATCGATCATTGCCAATCGCAGGTAATGATGAACGTTTTGTCGGAGGGACATTGCGTAAGCGTTTAACGAGCGCTAATTTACAAAACCGGATTTATGCGAAGACTGGATATATCCCAAATGTTTATACATTATCAGGCTATATTAAAGGACAAAGTGGCAAAGAGTATATATTCTCGATTTTATTGCATAACACGGCGAACGGAAATGCATATATAGATCGTACAATGACAGCGCTTGTTAAAAATTTGTAGAGGTGTAATGAGATGAAAAAAGTATTAGTAACAGGATTCGAGCCATTCCTGACAAATCCGATTAATCCAACGATGGATATTGTACAGGCACTGAACGGGAAAACTATTGGTCAATATGAAGTAGTTGGGCATGTACTATCTGTTGATTTTCAAAAAGCACCTGAACAATTTTTGAACCTTATTGAAGAAGTACAGCCTACAATCATTGTTTCACTGGGACTTGCAGCAGGTATTTCGAAAATTTCACCGGAACGTGTTGCCATCAATGTAAAGGATGGAGAAAAAGATAATGCAGGTCATGAATTTGAAGATGCATCAATTCGAACAGATGGCGATGTTGCCTATTTTTCAACATTGCCAATACGAAAAATTATCAATCGTTTGAATTCGGCAGGGTATCCAACGGCGATCTCTAATTCAGCAGGAACGTACCTCTGCAATAATATTATGTATGAAGGACTGTATTACGCAGTAAATCATGAGTCGATTCGTGCTGCCGGGTTTATCCATATACCGGCGTCATTTGAATTGGCTATCCAACATGGTAGAATACCCGGCTGGTCTGGACGTGATTTGGAAGCTGCAATAGAGCTTGCATTAGAAGTATGTATAGAAAACGTTTAATTGGAATATATTATTAAATAACTAAGCTTGGAAATTTATAAAGTTCTTAAAAAGGAACTAACTATAAATTCCAAGCTTTTTTACTGGCCACAATAGCCTTTCAGATAAGACTAAAATCCGATTACTTTTCTTAGTTTTTTATATCTTTTGGAGCCGATCAGCTGCTCTATTTCCTCGCGTACATTTTGTGGTATCCCGTAAATGCCCCAAGTAATGGAAGCATTACTTAAAATTTTGCGCAGCTTTTTAATTTCTTCAATAGAAAATTCAAGCTCCTGTTGTTTGGCAAACTTCTGTAACTGTTTATCATTCATTCCTTTAAGATTTTCAAACCATTGTAACATTTGAATAGTCATCATCCTTTCAAGTTTATTTCCTTTACATGAACCAAAAAGTCTATTATACTAACATGATGTAAATCGTAATGATTTTGAATTAGAAAGAAGCGAACGATATGAAAAAAATACTAATTGAATTGAAGGATGTTTCATTTCAATATGAATACACACAAGCTTTGAAAAATATTTCTTTACGCGTTCATGAGGGCGACTTTTTGGCGTTAATGGGGCAAAATGGCTCTGGAAAATCGACACTTTTAAAATTAATTTTAGGTCTATTGAAGCCAATGTCTGGAGAAATTAAATTATTTGGCGAACAAGCCAATCATTTTAAGCACCGTGAATGGATTGGCTATGTGTCGCAAAAGTCCAATGCCTTTAATTCCGGTTTCCCTGCAACAGTTGAAGAAGTTGTAAAAAGCGGTTTGGTACAAAAGGTTGGGTTATTTAAACGATATCCAAAAGATGCTGACATTTTAGTGAAGGGTGCTTTAAAGGATGTCGGTATGGAAAAATATTTGAAGCGTAATATTGGGCAGCTTTCTGGTGGCCAACAGCAACGCGTATTTATCGCACGTGCTTTAGTGTCAGACCCTAAGCTCCTTATTTTAGACGAACCTACAGTAGGAATTGACCGCGAAAATGTGCAGGCATTCTATGATATGCTTGCACACTTGAATAAGCATCACAATATGACGATGATTTTAGTTACGCATGATGTTGATACGGTTTCGGATCGTGTCAGTCATGTAGCATGCCTAAATCAATCGATCCATTTCCACGGATATAAAAATGATTTTGATACGATTTCGGAAGAACAGATCGCTAGCTGGAACGGTCACTCTGTTCGAAAGATTCATTAAGGAGTAGACCGCCGTTATGATAGAAGCAATATTAAACTATGAATTTTTACAAAATGCCTTTTTCTCGGGATTGATTATTGGCGTGATTGCACCGCTTCTAGGGGTGTTTATCGTTGTTCGTCGATTGTCGTTAATAGCAGATGCTTTATCGCATGTAACACTTGCCGGTATCGCTGGAAGTCTTTACTTAAGTCAGTCATTCGCAGGACTGGCATTGCTAAACCCTATTTATCTAGGTATTGTGGCATCTGTAAGTGGCTCGATTTTAATTGAGCGTTTACGTCGACTGTATAAACATTATGAAGAACTTGCGATTCCGATTATTATGTCAGGTGGTATCGGAATTAGCGCGATATTTATTTCGTTGGCAAGTGGCTTTAATACCGATCTGATGAGCTATTTATTCGGCTCAGTTTCCGCTGTATCGCGGCAGGATTTGTATGTTGTGATGGCGATTGCGGTCGTTGTCGTATTATTTTTAGTTCTGTTTTTTAAAGAACTCTTTGTTTTATCGTTTGATGAAGAATACGCTAAAGCGAGTGGCTTACCTGCAAAGTGGATTCATCTGCTGTTTATGGTAGTGGTTGCATTAGTCATTGCCGCAAGTATGCGAATCGTAGGGATTTTACTTGTATCAAGCTTGATGACATTACCGGTAGCCGCTGCGATGCGGTTGGCGCGTGGATTTAAAGAAGCCATTATTTTAGCAATTGTATTTGGAGAGCTGGCAGTAATTATTGGATTGATTTCTGCATTTTACTTAAACTTAGCACCTGGTGGAACAATTGTTGTCACATCGATCATTATTTTATTGCTAGTTATATTTATCAAAAAAATTGTGCTAAAAGTATCGATTAAATCGAAAGGGGAAGAAGTACTATGAATGCAACTCGCGCGTGGGAAATATTAAAGGAAAACGGCTATAAAAAGACCGATAAACGAGAATTGATTTTGGATATGTTTGCAGCTACTGATAAATATTTGACTGCCCGTGATTTGCTGTCAGTATTGAAAAAGGATTTCCCTGGGATGAGCTTCGATACGATCTATCGCAACTTAGCGACTTTTGTCGAGCTTGATATTTTGGAAGAAACGGAATTAAACGGTGAGCGTAATTTCCGCATGCACTGCGAGTCAGACCACCATCACCATCATTTTATTTGCCGTGATTGTGGTAAAGTAAAAGAGCTATCCGTCTGCCCAATGGAAATGCTTGGTGAAAAGTTGCCGGGGTATGCTGTAGAAGCACATAAATTTGAGATTTACGGCAAATGTCCTGAATGTTTATAAAATGTAGTTTGCATAAAATTTTTTATATGCTAAAGTGATAAAGACAAATTGAATAAATTTGCAGGAAAAAGATGCATGATGCATAAATGGGAATTCGGTGTAAATCCGAAGCTATATCCGTAACTGTAAGCGTTGATGAAAATAAGTGTAATACCACTGCTAATATAGCGGGAAGGTACTTGTGAGTAAAGTGAAACGCAGAGCCAGGAGACCAATCTTTTTCTTATCGTAACATCCCTCTTCGGAATTAAAGAGAATGTACGGCAATCACTGATCGAATGAGCGTTTTGCACCCTTTTATTGATTTTTGAAGCCATCCATTTTCTTGGGTGGCTTTTTTTCGTTCACTCAATAATTGCGAGGAGGCACTACTTGAAGTGAGGAGAACTATATGAAAAAAGATATTCGTTATTCCTGCTATCCGTTTATGCGGGAAAAATCAAGCTGTGTTGACTATGAGATTCGGACGGATTCTTTAACAACGCGAATCGGCGCAGTATTTCCAACATTAGTCGATGATGCATTAGGTCAGATTGTGCTTGAAGATTTAAAAAAGATTCAGCCGCTAGCCTATCATGCCAATGGTTCGGTCCGCGGTAAATTAGCTATTACATCTGAAGATTTACTATGGTTAAGCGATCGATACGATTTTTATGTAAGTGAAGTCGGGGAAACGATTCAGCAGTTTGTCCTGCCACAGGGAATTGAAAGTGCCGCAAGACTGCATATTTGTCGCAGCGAGGCGAAAAAGTCTTACAGGGCATTACATAAAGTAAGCGAAGAAAGAGAAGTGGATGAAATTCTGTTTGATTTTCTCGGGCTGCTTGCCAATGTATTTTTTGTCATGGCGGTCTATATGAATCAACAGCATCAGCAGGAAGAAATTCCATTTATCTCAAAATCTTATCCAACGAAAAAGAAAAAAGGAGTTACAACAAATGAAATTGAATAACAAATGGGTCGTTGCATTAGCGGCAACATTATTACTAGCAGCATGTGGATCAGATGAGGAAAAAACAGAAAAGGACGTTAAAAATGAGGAGCAAGCTACAACCAAAAATGATGGCGCTCCTTATACAGTTGTCGATGACCGTGGTGTTGAGGTGACATTTGATGAAGTCCCGGAAACGATTATTTCACTACAGCCAAGCAATACAGAGATTTTGTTTGAACTAGGAGTAGGTGAACAAATTATCGGTGCAACGGACTTTGATACATATCCGGAAGCAGCACAAAAAATTGAACGTGTTTCAACGTCTACCGTCATTAATGCAGAACGAATTTTGGAATTGGATCCGGATGTAGTTGTGGCATATACAATTGGGGAGGAAGCACAAATTGCTCAACTGGAAGATGCGGGTCTGAAAGTATTTGTTATTGCTTCTGCCACGACATTCGATGATGTTTATTCAGATATTATTCAGTTGTCAGAAGTAATGGGTATCGAAGAAAAAGGTGAAGAAGTTGTAGCCGATATTAAAGCACAAATTAAGACAGTACAAGAAAAAACAGAAACAATCGATACGAAGAAAAAAGTGTATTACGAAGTGTCCCCAGCTCCGGATCTTTGGACAACCGGCAACAGTACTTTCCAGCAAGAAATAATGGATTATGCAAATATCGAAAATATTTATGCTGATCAGACGAGCTGGATTAGTGTGACAGAAGAGGATGTTATTACTCGCAATCCTGAAATTATTATTTCACCTGCAACTTATATGGAAAATGCGGTCGAAGAAATTTTAGGACGTACAGGGTGGGATAAAATACAAGCAGTCACAGACAAGGCAGTTTATTTAGTGGATGGCGATATTATGTCACGTCCTGGACCACGTATTGGTGAAGCAGTAGAAATTATGGCACAATCAGTATATCCGGAATTGTTTAAATAGTTATAGAATAGAAGAACATGCCTTAGTTGGGCATGTTCTTTTTGAACTGGAAAGGAGGCATACGATTGATTTTTATAACAGGTGGTGTACGCAGCGGGAAAAGTGCTTTTGCAGAAAAATATGCGAGGCGGTTAGGTGAAAATAAGTTGCTTTACTATGTCGCTACGGGAGTATCATTTGATGATGAAATGAAAAAACGGATTGTCCGCCATCAGTGGGACCGTCAAAACCAAAACGCTACCTGGAACACGGTGGAAATGCAAGTACAGATTCCTTTAACGATACAACAACTTTCAAAAGATGCAGTCGTGCTTTTTGAATGTGTGACAACCTGGCTTTCGAATGTACTTTTTAACTATGAAGCAGAATGCAAAAATAGCGAATATATCAATAATTGTATTGAATCGCTGCAAAAGCAATTGCTAGCTTGGCATCAGCAAGGTGCTACAATAGTAGTTGTATCAAATGAAGTGTTAGACGAATTGCCTTCTCGTTATAATGAGGTAAATTTATATCGTAAACTTTTGGGAGAACTTCATCAGTGGATTGTCCAACATAGCGATGAAGCATATGAAGTACAATATCAGCTTGTACAGCAATGGAAATAAGGAGTGGGCAAGTTGAAAAACAGCTTTACAGGATTTTTATTAGCATGGCAGTTCTTCTCGGCAGTACCAATTAAGAGGCAGCTCGATATGAATGCCAAGTCGGTTACATGGATGTACGCTTTCTTACCGATCGTTGGTTTATTCATAGGCGTAATGATTAGTGGTGGTGTTTTTGTCATCTCAAGTTATAGTGACATTTCGAGTCTGCTTTTGGCGATTTTAATCGTAATTATGTTCATTATTCTGACAGGCGGTCTGCATTTAGATGGCTGGATTGATATGAGCGACGCCTTTTTTTCCTATGGTGAAAAAGAAAAACGATTGGAAATTTTGGATGATCCGCGTACAGGTGCTTTCGGTGTCATCAGTGTTTTTTGCTTATTGCTGTTAAAAGTCGGTGTTATTTATGAAATGCTTTTAAATGGTCATGAGGAGATTATTCCCTTTATTATTTTTATCCCTTTTATTGCACGTTTAGGGATGCTCATTTACTTTTTAACGATGCAAACGGCCAAGCAGACAGGGCTCGCAGCTTATTTTAAATCCATTATCATTCCAAAGAAACTGATGCTAATCATAAGCTTTTTTTCTATATTATTTTTAGGGGTATGGATTTATTTTTCGATGTACAGCTTATTTATTTTAGTTATTGTTATGCTGCTATCTATTTTCTTTTACCGGAAATGGACGCAAAAGCATTTTGGCGGGATGAGCGGTGATTTACTCGGTGCTTTAGGAGAAGGGTTGGAGGTTGTACTATGGCTGACGGTATTACTTTGCATTTAATTCGTCATGAAAAGACAAAAGCGAATATAGAAAGAAAATATATTGGCTGGACAGATGAGCCGATATTAAAGATGGTTCAGGCACAGATGCCAATCCACACAAATGAAGTATTTGGAAGTGATTTGTTGCGTTGCCGTGAAACAGCGCAATGCTATTTTCCGCATGCTTCATATTATCAAAACAAAAACTTAAGGGAACTGCATTTCGGGGATTTTGAAATGTGTACATATGAACAACTACAGCATAACGATACTTACCGGGCCTGGATAGATGATCCGGTAAATATGCCAACTCCTAACGGGGAGCACTTTTTACAGTTTCAACAGCGCGTTTTAACGGGTGTTCATGAAATTGTTCAACAAGAGAAAGAATATACATTGATTGTTCATGGTGGTGTCATTCGGATACTGCTTGCGAAATATGGTTTTACAGAGCAGACATTTCAGCAAACGATTGCCAACCACCGAACAATTTATACGCTTAGCTGGGATTCCATTGAAGACTTTATAGGAGGTGCAAGATGTTCATTATACTCGGAGGCGCACATAACGGTAAACGAGCATATGTAGAGGATTTAATTGCACAATTACCGACAAAAAAGCTTGTCAAATACGAAGGGATATTACCTCGGATAGAGGAAGAAACTGAAGATAAACGAATTATTATTAGCAATTTCGAACAGATTGTATTACCGCATCTTCATCAGCCAGAGGAGCTGGTTGCACAGCAGATTTTTGAACGTATTGCTGAAACTTCCGCACTCGCTGAAGTATTTTGTATTTGTACAGATACGAGCAGGGGGATAGTGCCGCTTGAAAAGGAAGCACGTCAATTAAGAGATACTTGTGGTCGACTATACCAAAAGCTTTGCAACGAAGGGCATACGGTTGTTCGTGTATGGTACGGTATTCCACAAATTTTAAAAGGAGCACATTATGGACAAAACTAAATTACGTTATATCATTTTAACCGCTTTAATCGCTGCAATGTGTGCGATTGGAAGTTTTATTAAAATACCGGTAGGCATTGTTACAACAGCAGCACTGGATTCGGCTCCCGCATTTATTAGTGCCATTTTTTTACCGCCTATTTTCGCAGGCGCAGCAGGATCACTCGGTCATATTGCAACAGGACTCACATCCGGCTTTCCATTGGGTGTTTTTCATATCATTATTGCAGTAGAGATGTTCATTATTGTCGCAATTTTCGCTGTAATGCATCGAAAAGGACTGCATATTTCAAAATGGATATTTGTCGTAATTGGAAATGGAGTTATTGCACCACTACCATTTTACTTCCTTATTTCGCCGGCATTTTATATCGGATCCATTGCTTCACTTTCTATTGCAACATTAGTGAACTGTCTCATTGCCATTGGCGTAATGCCGCTCATTAAAAACGTTGTACAGCGTGTTGGAGTGAACGCATGAGAAACGCGATAGAAGTAAACGGGTTAATCGTAACAATCGATAATTCAGGATGTATTGGAACAAAAGAGCATGATCTTGTGAAAGTGCCAAATGAAATTACAGCATATTTTACAGCACGTACCGCCATTTTGGAGCAGTTATGTGCGGGGGCAATCCCTGTACAGTTATTAATGGCCAACTTTTCGGGTGACAACGTATGGAATGAGTATGCAGAAGGGTTTAAAAAGACGTTTAATGAAATGGCGTTAAATATGCCACCATTGACCGGCTCGAGTGAAACGAATTTCTCCGCTCTGCAGTCGGCTGTCTCCTTAACAATAATAGGGAAAAAGCAATTTAACGGTGATCGGTCGAACTGCCTGTATTATGTTGTCGGTGAACCGCTAGTAGGCAATGATGTAATGAAAAACCTTCACAAAATTGCAAACTTAAAAGAGCTGTTCGAAGGGTTACAAAGTGGGGTCATTGAAGCAATCTGGCCTACAGGTTCAAAAGGAATTGGTGCCGAAATTAAGCGCTTTATCGGTGAAGGATACAGTGCACATATCAATTTAGAAATATCGGCCGGACCATCATGTGCTGTTCTAGTCGCAGTAAAAAAGGAACACGAGGAGACTTTCAAAAATAATATGACAGCACCTTTAACTGGAATTGTAAAAATGAATTAATTTTAAATGCCGAAATATGCTCGAAAACTATTTGAACTGCTAGGAAAAAATATTTTTTGTTTAAAATTAAAAAATACTAAATATTCTAAAAATAAAGTGGTATGATAGAGTGTATCAATTTCAATAAGTTAAGGAGCATGAATTATGACAACGTACCAAATTACAACTGAGTTATCAACAAACAAAAAAGAAAAGACACCTGCAGAAAAGCTTGGTTTTGGTCAAATTTTTACGGACCACATGTTTGTAATGGATTATGAAGAAGGTAAAGGGTGGCATAATGCATCTATTGAACCTTATGAACCGATTACATTAAGCCCTGCTGCAATGGTATTTCATTACGGACAAGCGGTTTTTGAAGGTTTAAAAGCATACATGACAGAGCAAGGTGACGTACAATTATTCCGTCCTGAACGTAACTTCCAACGGTTGAATACTTCAAATGCACGCCTTTGCATCCCACCAATCGATGAGGATTTTGCACTGGAAGCATTAAAGGAATTAATCCGAGTGGACCGCGAATGGGTACCAACAGAACCAGGTACATCTCTTTATATTCGTCCATTCATTATTGCAACGGAAAGCTATTTAGGTGTAAACCCTGCGAAAAGCTATAAATTCATGATTATTATGTCACCAGTTGGCTCTTATTATAAAGAAGGCATTAACCCGGTTAAAATTTTAGTAGAGCAGCATTATGTACGTGCTGTAGTTGGGGGTACCGGCGAAGCAAAAACAGCGGGTAACTACGCTTCAAGCTTAAAAGGTTCGGAACTTGCCGCAAAACAAGGATACTCTCAAACATTATGGTTAGACGGTAAGGAAAATAAGTATGTAGAAGAAGTAGGAAGCATGAACATCTTCTTCAAAATTGCAGGAACAGTCATTACACCTGCATTAAATGGCAGTATTTTACCCGGTATTACACGTGACTCGATGATTCAAGTATTAAAATCAAAAAACATTCCGCTTGAAGAACGTGCAATCGAGTTTGCAGAAATTGTCGCTGCAGCCCAAAACGGTACGCTGGAAGAAGCGTTCGGTACAGGTACAGCTGCAGTTATTTCTCCAGTTGGTGAATTAAAGTGGCTGGATGATGTGATTACAGTCAACAACGGCCAAATTGGTGAAGTGACACAAATGCTGTATGATACATTAACAGGCATTCAGTACGGTAAAATGGAAGATCCATTTGGCTGGACGGTTAAAATCTAATTTAGAGGCCGGGACAAAACAAAACTACAATTTTTCTCCGCGGAGAAAAATTGTAGTTTTTTGAATGTCCTAAAAATTGGTTTCCGTTACGGGTACGCTTTCCGCGGGCACGGCCTTACACGAACGTCTCAGGCGTCGTGCTCCTGCGATTACTCGTAGCAAAATAATTTCGCTGGTCCCGCTGGAGTCGACCCTTCACTTCAACCAATTTTAATAAAGATTATTTTTATTATACAGTTTCTGCTCATTTAATAAATTCTCTACTTAGGTCCCGGTCACTATTTTCACTTTATTTTTCCACTAATTCCTCTACATGGTTAAATCTTTCGTGAGAAACGGGAGCTGCTTTTTCAAATGCATTTTTACCGACATATGATTCGATTAATGTTTTTACATCAATACCAGATGATGCTTTTAAAGTTTCCTGCAGACCGGCCATTAAGTCTGTTGCATAGCCTGTAACTTTACCGGCGCCACCATTTGCACCGCCTCCAGTATCAACAACAGTAATTTTATCGATATTGGCAAGTGGACTTGCAACTTGTTTTGCATATTCAGGTAACATTTTCACAATCATATCAAGGACAGCTGCCTGACCGTATTGTTCAAACGCTTCTGCAATTTTTTCCTTCGCTTCTGCTTCCGCAAGACCGCGTAGACGGATAATTTCTGCCTCTGCCGTACCTTGTGCACGCTCTGCATCAGCTTTAGCAAGACCATCTAATCGAATACGTTCTGCTTCAGCTTGTGCATGTGTTTCGATACGATATTTCTCAGCATCTGCCTGCGCTAGCTCTTTCCGTTTTTGGGCTTCTGCGTTTTGCTCGATAGCATAACGATCAGCATCTGCCTTTTTCTTCACTTCAGAATCATATTGCTTTTCTCGACGCAGAATCTCTTTTTCTTCTAATTCGATTTGCTTTTGACGTTCAATGATCTTAACTTGCATTTCCTGTTCTGTTACTTCCTGTTTTGCACGTGCGGATTCCAATTCATAAGCCTGGTCGGCACGAGCTTTTGCGATATCTTGCTCACGACGGAATTCAGCCACTTTTAACTGGTTATTTTTTTCAGCTTCTGCAATCTCAGTAGCGCGCTCTAATTCGGCTTGTTGTGCTTCCTGAGCTGCCTGAGCACGTTTAATACGTGTTTCTTTATCCGCCTCAGCTGTTGCAATATCAGCATCACGCTTAACTTGAGCAATTCGAGGTTTACCGAGTGAATCTAAATAGCCGTTTTTATCGCGGACATCTTTAATCGTAAATGAAACAATGACTAAGCCCATTTTTGCTAAATCCTGTGATGCGACACGCTGTACTTCCTGCGAGAATTTATCACGATTTTTATAAATTTCTTCAACAGTCATCGATCCTAAAATAGAACGCAGATGACCTTCTAGTACTTCACGTGCTTCACTTTCACGGTCTTGCTTTGCTTTCCCTAAAAACTGTTCGGCAGCTGTAGCAATTTCCGCAATGGAACCGCCAATCTTAATGATGGCTGTACCATCTGCCATAACCGGTACACCTTGCTCTGTGTATACTTCAGGTGTTGTTACTTCTAATTTACTAGAAAGTAAACTAAGCGGTTTTGCCTGTTGGAAGACAGGGAACACAAATGTACCACCACCACGGATAATCTTAATGCGATTACCTGATTCGTCTGTATGTACATTTTTACTCCCTAAATAACTACCTGTTACGATTAATGCTTCATCTGGACCTGCTGTACGGTATTTCATTATATAAACCGCTACAAGAGCAACAATCAGAAATACGACAACCCCCACTGCAATTAAAATACCTGACATTTCTACAATACTTGACATGTACTTTTCCTCCTAAAATTTAAAATTGAAACTCCTCTTTCTCATAAACCGCAACCATTGCCGTACCATTACGCATCTCGATTATTAAAACTTTTGTATCATATGGAATTTCTACATGATGAAAGCTCGCCGCACGTTTGGAAATGATACCGTTTGCGGATTCTATTACGATTTCCCCGAAGCCATCTAAAGGAACAGGTACAATGACTTTTCCAGCCTGGCCTTCAAGCGATTCATCTGTATAAGCAAGAGATACTTCAGCTGAGCGTAAAGGAACGAGTAAGAAATAATAAAGAAGTGCTGTGAGTAAACACGCTATAATGAATGCGATTATTAAGATGATGAAGCTTGTAAAACCTGTAAAACGCTCAAAAATATAACCGGCAGCAGAAGTGAATGTGATAAACGAAAGGATAACAGCCGGATCTAAAAAAGGAAGTCCATCGATAGATACATCAGCAAAATCTGCAAAAAATAAATAAAGAATCGTACAGCATCCGATAACGATTAAGATGGTTAAATAAATGGTTTCAATGGAATACCCAAACAAGTTGTCACCTCCTTAAGTCCTTTGTATTAGTAAATACGGATGGAACTGGAAAAAGTTTCAGAAAAAACAAAATTTTAAAGGAATAACAAATTGAAAGTTAAAAATAATATCTCTTCCTTAAATCTCGCTGTCAATACGGTCAAGACAAGATTGCGTCGTGCACGTCAAATGCTCGGCATAGAGTTAACAAGGGAAGGTGAACTATATGGATCCAATTAAAGAGGCCATGAAGGAATCATATAAGGGACACGGTTTATCAAAATTAAAAAAGATGGAAACGCAGCAAAAAGTTCGTGAGCAACGTAAAACGATGTTACCTGTCGTTATTTCAACGGTAGTAACATTTACGATTTTTTTATTCATTTTTCTGACGATTAATGAGCAGAATCCTGAATTAAAAATGTCAGCTAGTATTTCAAGCAAAGTAGAAGGACAGGATGCAGTCAACGAAATGATGGAAAGGAAACTTCAATTTCAAACAATTATAGAGGACGAAGAAATAACAGCAGCGGAACGAGTAGAATATTTGCGGACGAGTGATTGGAAATTGCAACTAGCTTTTGAGCATATTACTAATTCAACATATGAGATTCCTGACGTAACAGAGAAACAGGGGATGCTGTATGCGACATTATTATTTTATATGCGCCAATTTATGCTGGAGCCTCATAGTATTACAGAAGTAGCGGATGCCTTTTCACAAGTAAGGAGGTTCCAACAATTACCTGAATTGGTTCCGGTATTAGATGCGCTTATTTTAGCCAATTATCAACCTACGAAAGCAGAACAGATGCCAGCTAACCAGAAATTTTTCTTAGTCAATCGTACGTTACAAACTGTCATCGTATGTATGTATATCCTTAGTATTTTTTTCATTATAAAAAATATTTTAAAGCGTCAGCTTTTGTGGATTACTCTTTTGAATATAGGTATCGTAATTGCGACATTAGTATTCCTTTTTAAACCGCTTCCTCATTTTTATGCTAACGATGAAACGACATTATCAATATCAAGTATAAAAGCAATAAAAGAGGCGGGGTTACCTACTGATCAAGCTCAATTCATTTCGGCAGCAACATTTGATAATAGCCGTTTTGCCTTAATTAAAGAGCAGCAAAACCATATGCTAGTGAAATTTCAAAAAGGGGATAACTACTACCAGTTTACAGACTTTACATCGTTGGGTGAGAATACACCAGTAATAACAGGTATTTATCATGTTCGTAACGATGGGCAAGCAATCTATGTTATGGCGTTTACAGAAGGACATCCAATTGTTAAAGGAGTGCTGATTGATCATGCTAGTAAGGAAATAGAGTTTCAGGTAGAGCAAGGGAAAGCTGGGATTGAAGCAATTTACCTACCTCAAAGAAATACGAGTTTTGGATTGAAGTTTTATGATGCCAATGGGGAAATAGTAAGGTAGCAATTAAAAGCGTATGTCGTTTTGTTCGGAGCGACATACGCTATTTTTGAGTATTTATTTCATTGTAAAAAAGTTTTTTAGCTCTACTGTTAATGGGCTGTTCTGTTCAATATATTCCATCATTAAGTCAGGTATGAATTTTTTTGATTTACGAATAGGCTGCTTTTTAAACATGTGGAAATGATGGGCACCTGTCGCGCGGTAGCTGTTGACCGCTACTTCAAACAATGAAGTGTCTTGTATAGGGCAACCATTATAGTTTAGTTTAACTACACGTTGTCCGACTGGTTTACTTAAATCAATTTCATAGTCAATGCCACCCCATAAATCATAAATATAAGGCTGCGGCTCTGGATAAAAAACAGAAAGACTAAAATCGACTTCGCCTTTGTTATTCAGTGCAAAGACGGCTGCGCTTTGTTCAATTGCTTCGCGAATGTCAGCTCCAGTCAGTTCAACAACTAGCAAACGATTGGCGCGCGGCATATTGTGTATAACTTGTTCCCGCGTTATAACTTTGTGAAAGCCGCCTGATGAATGGTAGGGGAGCTCAATGACAGAAATCTGAGCTCCTGAATAATGAAGCTGCATGTTATGTATCAATTGCGTGTACGATGTTGATATTATTCGCGGAGTAAAAAAATCCGAGTATGTTAAATCGTTTTCTGTATTACCGATTTCTTCCCTTTTCCAGTGGTTAAATTCGGGAAAGGGCTGTATTGGAATGTTTGAATCCACGTGTACAAGAGATGGTTCGTGAATTATTTGGTCATTTTCTATCGTTACATCGATTTGGGCAAAGCAATGCGCATTCGCTCCAGGCTGCACGACAGAAATTCCGTTAATCTTTGTCGCGATTTCTAAATGCTGATGACCAGTAATGAATACGTCAATACCCTCTATTTCATAAAGCATGCGGTAGCCTTCATTTTCCCCATGTTCAAGATCAATTTGATTCCCATTATGCAAATCCCGTTCAAAGCCGCCATGATAGCTTAAAATTACGAATTGGGCTTTTTCTACTTCTCGTACGTACTTCACAGTATTTTTCGCACTTTCAAATGCCTGTTCAAAATGTAAATTCTTTATCGTGTTTACTTCATCCCAAAGCTTCGTGAAATGCGTCACAACGCCTACTACCGCTATCCGTATTCCGTGAATTTCCTTTATAAAATACGGTTTTGCAAAGCCTGTAATATTGGCAGCTATCCATGGGAAGTTACAGGCTTTCTGTATTTTTCGCACTTTTTCGAGTGGATAATTAAATTCATGATTTCCGAAAATGCCAACATCATAGCCGAGCTTATTAGCCAGCTCTATTTGAGGATGCTGTTTATGTATAATATGGTCGTAATAGTAGCTTAAATGGCTGCCCTGAAGAAAATCACCGTTATCAATTAACAATGCAGGCTGTCTTTTTGAAATCATTTGAGCAAGCTGCGAAAACCGCTCTGTATGGCCATGTATGTCACTAGTGGCAATAATAGAAAACTGCATATGTAAAAACTTCCTTCAACTATTCATTTTCCTTCATTATAGCGTGTGTGAATTATTGCGCAACAGTGATGAAAGTGCTTTAATAAAAAGTGAATACACTTACTTTTAAATTTTAGGAGTTGGAATAATGATTACAGTAACAAACCGCATTAAAGTAAAAAAAGGCTTTGCCGAAATGATGGCGCCAAAATTTGTGCAACCAGGTCCATTACAACAGTTTGAAGGATTCCAAAAGGTTGAAGTATTAGTTTCGACTCAATTTGAAGAGTATGATGAAATGAGTGTCGTAATGTACTGGGATTCGAAAGAAAGCTTCGCAGTATGGCGTGAAAGTGATGCATTTAAAGAGTCACATAAACGTCCATCTGAAGGACAAGGTCATGGTGAGCAAGGTGACTCTCCAATGCTAGGTTCAGAAATTATTATTGCTGAAGTAGCAGGCACTATTTCAAAATAAGTTAAAAAAAAGCGTCCTAATGATGATTAGGGCGCTTCTTTTTCATACGATGATTCATCAAGATTAGGAAGGTGCTTTTCGTGTTATTAATGGAAAAATATTTTTATGACGGGCAATTTTTGAAATGCTATGAAGAGTCTACACGTCAGTTACAGGACGGCAATGACGCATTAGCTACACAATTTTTAAATTTATTTAAAAAATACGAGTATGAAAATTTCCCTAAGCCGACTGAGAAACATACGCAAAGTATTGAACGTGCCAATGAAAGCTATGAAGAAAATGATGAACTAGAACAATTGCGAAGCATTAAAGACGAACAGGAATTTTCAGCTAAAGTGAAGCAGCTTGAGCATGATGCACGAACAGCCGATGATAAACGGAAAGCACAGTCGTTTTATGTACAAGGTCATTTGTTTTTAATGGCACATCAATATGATGAAAGTGTTCATTGTTTTATCGAGGCAGTAAAGCATAATCCGAATAAAGCACTTTATTACGGAATAGCAGGTCAGACGATGAACCGGTTTAATTGGTCTCCTTTTGAGATAATGGTTTACATAGAACGGGCCATTGATCTGGATCCGGATAACGCACGCTGGTATTGGAACAAGGCACTTGTATTAACAAGACTTTATAAAGACTTAAATGCTGAGCCATTTTTAGAGCAGGCACTCGTTACTATTGAAAAGGCAATCGAGACTTGCCGTGAAGACCAAGCTTCACTTCGCAATGGCATTGATTCAACATTAGAAAACTTAAAAGAATATCTTTTCAATTAGGAGAGGCGTACAGTTGCTCGCTGTAAAAAACATTAGATACAATTAAATGATCTGAAATAAAATGGGGCTCACGAACGGTTTCAATAAGTAGGTTCGTGAGTTTTTCTTGTTAAAAAAGTTCTAATATCGGTCCGTGATTTTCTAATAAACTAAAAAAAGTTCTAATATAGTTTTGATCTTCTAATATATCTCCGAGATTTTCAAATAAAGGTATCAGATATTCAAATATCTTCCCCAGAAGTTCTAAAATCCCCACCGAATGTTCTAATAAACTGTGAAAACTTCTAATATCGTAAAACGAGAAAAAAAGCTATCTAAAAAGGACTTAAAAATCCCTTCAAGACAGCCTTTTCCACTATAAGTTATTTCTTCTTTTTGTCCCTCACAAATGCAAACACTATTAATCCAACTTGTATCACGACGATTGCAATAAAAAAGTAAAAATTCTTCGATGAACCGACTAAATTAAGTTCATCTGCCAAAATGCCTTCAATTGACTGCAATTGTGCACTTAGCAAAATAATTAATGCACCAATAAATAACATGATTTTAGGATTTATTGCAAAGCGCAGCAGCACAATAATGAACAGTGCTGAAAAAATCAGCAATAGTGTGAAGAGGGGATCCAATAATGTAAGGGTCCCATCCTGTGCAAATTTTTCATATGTGAATGTCACCGTATAACAAACCTCCTTACTTAACTAAGCCGTTTTGAAATGCATAAACGACTGCTTGTGTACGATCCTGTACTTCGAGCTTGCTTAAAATATTGCTTACATGTGTTTTTACCGTTTTTAGTGCAATAAATAGCTCTTCGGCAATTTCCTGATTGGCAAGACCCCTAGTCATACACAATAACACTTCCATTTCCCGGTCTGTTAAATGATCGTGCAAAGCAGGTACAGTACCGCGCATACGGGCCATTACTTTTGTCGTAGCTTCAGGCTCAAGTACTGTTTCACCAGCCATCGTTTTACGGATTGCTTCAGCAATTTGTTTTGCGTTACTCGTTTTCAGTATATAACTGACAGCCCCTGCTTCAAGTGCCGGATATAATTTGTCGTCATCAATAAAGCTTGTGACAATCATTACTTTCGCTTGCGGCCACTGCGCTAAAATCTCGGCTGTCGCTTCCGCCCCTGTTTTTATTGGCATAACATTATCCATCAAGACAATATCAGGTTTTAATGATAGCACCTTTTCAACCGCTTCCTCACCGTTTGTTGCTTCTCCGATGACTTCGATATCAGGCTGTGCTGACAAATAGGCAGCGACACCGATACGTACCATTTCGTGATCATCTACAATGACAACTTTAATCATTTAATTGTTCCTCCTTTTTGATCGGAACTTTTACTTCTACAATGGTCCCTTCATTTGGAACGGAGACGATTTTATACGTACACCCAATTTCGACAGCTCGCTCGGCAATATTTCTTAATCCGTACGAAGATGTTTTGTCGCCATCATTACTAAAACCAAGACCGTTATCCTGAATCCGTAAAATGGCTAACTGATCACGTGCAATTAATAACAGTTCAACCTCTGTCGCTTTTGCATGCCTTAAAGTATTGGATAATGCTTCTTGTGCAATACGGAATAAATGGTCTTCCTCCGCTTTAGATAAATTGATTTCCTCTATTTGATAATCAATATTAAAGTAGACTTTTTCCTGTAATTCGACAATTAAATCTTCCAATCCTTCTGCCAGACTTTTATTGTGCAAAGCAATTGGGCGTAAATGCAGGAGCAGTGCCCGCATTTCAAGCTGGGCTTGCTGGACAACCTTTTCTACTTGAGCCAGCTGTTTTTGGGCGTGCTCGTCTTGCTGCTGTTCTGTCAGGGCAGATAATAGCAAGGAAGCTGCAAAAAGCTGTTGCGATACGGAATCATGGAGCTCACGTGCTAGACGTTGACGTTCTGCAAGAAGCCGCTCCTGAACGATTGCATCATTTGTTTCGACCTTCTCATGTGAAAGCCGTTGCAGAGAAGCACGCTGGGTATCAATTAATTCGTTGGCATCACGCAATGCTTTATTTAAAGAACCGTTAGTTTTCTTTAATTTTTGTGCAAAATCAGGTTCTGCAATTTTTTTGACGATCCGTGTCGTCTGATTTTCCTTTATTTTCACGGTGACAGCCATCCATAATGCAATGAAGAAGCTAATACCGGTAGCGCTAATGGCGATAATTCCAAGCAATGGAATGTCATAATCAACATTTTCCCATAAAAAGCGCCACGTTTCTTCTTCTGGCTGTCCAAGTACAAAAATTAGTATATTCATTGTAAAAGAGGCAAAAATTAAAATGAGTACGAAGAATCGAGCAATAAATGCAATCATCCGCGTTGCACCTCCACATCGCCTATCCAGGAAGTAACGTACAGTACGAGTACACGTTTTGCATCCGGGTCGCCATCTTCAATATAGAACTGCTCATTTATACATAACTTAGGCGAGTAGTGTAAGCAATTTGCCTCACCATATATCGTAGAATAGTGGAGCTGAAGCGATACTTCATACGGGACAGTAATCCGCACTTTTCCTAGTGATTGATTAATGACAATAATTGATTTCCCTTGTGGTAAAATCGTTTCTGTTGTATCAACTGTAATATCTCCAATGAAGCGTTGAATGTGAATGTCACGCCATTGGTAGCTTTCTGTCGGGATGCCCGTAGTGCCAATCAATTTATTTTTTCCGGCCGTATCAATTACTTGATTTTTGATTTCTATAATTTTTTCTTTTTTCGTTAAGTATTGGTAGAGTAAAAAAATTAATGAACCGATGATTAAAAGGCGTAATGTCCATAGATGAATTATTGCAAAGAATATTAAGATGAGACCGGCCCAGAGTGAGTATTGTTTTTTCTTTTTAAAGCTGTAGAATAATAGAATTGCACCGACAACGAGTAAAAATACACTGCTATTATTGAATAGTGTCAATTCGATCAAAACGACAAGTGCCATACTAATAACGATTATCGTAAGCTGATCTGACGTAATTTTCGGCATATTGCCTCCTCCTAAAACGAGCAAAATGGAGAAAGCACGACGCCTTCTCCTTTAAAACATTATAGCATTATTTTGGTTGTTCAATGAGCTTTTGTTCTTTTTCCAACTGAGCTAAACGGGATTCAAATGATGTCACTTCATATTTGCGCTCGATATTTTGAGAGAGCTCATCGATATATATCGAAAGTTCATCGAAGTTTTCATTGTTATTGGAAGTTAACACTTTGTCCATCTGATGGTTGGCACGTACAACATTTTCTTTCCCCATTAACTGAAGTTGGCGTACTTTCATATCTTTAATTTTATGCTTCATTGTTTCAAACTTGCGTTCCAAAGCAAAGTATTCCTCGTTTGCTGCATCAATGCTTGTCAGCAATGTGTGCTTACGTGCAGTATAGGCAGCAACTTCTTCCTGTGCAAAAGTAATGAGTTCTACTTCCTCGCTAGCCTGTGCTAAGTGTAGTTGCTTTTCTCGTTTTTCCAGCATCTCTACTGTTTGAGATAGCTGTAACTCCAATTCTTTTTTTAGATGTGCCTGACGTGCAAGCAGTTTGCCAGTTTGCTCCGTTTGTTTTTCTGCTTCACGAATGTAATGATTTAACATCTTAATTGGATTTTTTTCTACTTTTTTATCAAATAAATCATGTAAGTCCGCTTGAATCGAGTATTTAAATTTTGTGAATAAATTTTTCATTATGTTTCGCCCCTTATTTGTTTAAATTTGCCCATTCGCGTTCAAAGTTCATAAATGGATCCTCTTCTTTATTGCTTGTAAAAATTTCGACTTTCTCATTTTTACGTGATTTGTAAATATAAAAAATAATTCCAATTGCCACTAGACCAATAAAACCAGGAATGTTTGAAATTGCACTAACTAATCCTACAAATGCAACAACTAAACTCATTACTTTCCCAAATGTAGATGTGCTTTCCGTGTAATAATGTAGACCGGCTGCTAAAAGTGCACCTGATATTAATAGTGCGACTACTGGTGCCAATAGGCATAGTGCAATAATTGCTGCGACGAAACCAGCAGAATATAAGAAAAACTTTTTCATTTGTGTTCCTCCTTGTATTTGATAACTTAATGTTACTTTAATTACTAAAACTAAATAACGACCTGCAACTGTATTTTCATCTAGGTCTGGAGGCTGATTGGAACTCAGACATATAACTCAAATTAAATATATAGAAACGTAATAACTTTTATTGTATAATGCTTGTTGGAGAGTTTTTCTCGGTACATATGTAATGGAGGAGGTAGTTTAGTTATGACATGGGCATGGATTTTAGGTATTGTAGTTGCATTAATCGCTGGTGTAGCAATAGGTTTCTACGCGGCTCGTCAATATATGTTTAAGTATTTGAAAGAGAACCCGCCAATTAATGAACAAATGATTCGCGTTATGATGGCGCAAATGGGACGTAAACCGTCGGAAAAACAAGTACGTCAAATGATGTCTCAAATGAACAAGTTCCAAGATAAATAATAAATTAAGCTACCTTTTGCATTCTTAAGAGTGATGGAGGTAGTTTTTGTTTTGTGAAAATTTGGCGCTTCATTAAATTAGAGTTAAAAATCTGAATATTCTATTGATTTGGATATGATTCTAGTCTATCCTTATAAGGATTGTAAGTATTGGAGGGACAAAAAGATGACAACAGAAAAAACGAATGTAGAGAGCTTCGATTTAGATCATACGAAAGTGGTTGCACCATATGTACGTTTAGCAGGAACAAAAGAGGGGGCTAAAGGAGATGTCGTGACAAAATACGATATTCGCTTTAAACAGCCGAATAAAGAACATATGGAAATGCCTGCATTGCATTCATTGGAGCATTTAATGGCAGACCGGATCCGCAACCATAGTGATGCAGTAGTCGATATTTCACCTATGGGTTGTCAAACAGGTTTTTATGTAGCATTTATGAATTATGATGATTATGAAGGTGTGTTAGCGATTTTGGAAAAAACATTGGATGATGTTTTAGCAGCTACATCCGTACCTGCTTGTAACGAAGTGCAATGCGGCTGGGCAGCAAGCCATAGCCTGGAAGGTGCACAAGAGCTGGCGAAACAATTTTTGGATAAACGTGATGAATGGCATATCGTTTTTAATGAGCAGTAAACGAAAGATCTTATAATATGCGGAATAGAAATAAAGCAGTTTAAATTTTTACGATTAGTAAAATTTAAACTGCTTTTGATTTTAAAGTGGGTTTTATAAAAATATGACCCAAACTATTTGGCGGATTCTGTATTTTACAGCAGTGTTTCCGTTTCATTACGATATGCGGGTACATAATCATGTAAAAACTTTGCGACTGTTTGTTCATAATCTCCTGGGTTTTCATTGAATGATTTCGCATGTTCTCCTTTGTCAAAAATTTTCATCATTTTTGGCTCGGGTTTTTGTTCAAATAGTTCTTTAGTCATTGACGAAGGAATGAAATCATCCGGTTCACTATGAATAAACAGAACAGGTCGTTCAATTTGCTTTACCGCATCAATGGGCATGATTTCTTTGACAGAATAGCCATCGCGAATTCGCATGAAAAAGTCTGCAAAAGGAAGTGTATATTTTGCATCAATCGGCACGACACTTTCGAAAATTCGTTTTAATAGCTGGGGAAAGTTTGAAAAAGCGCAGTCCGAAATATAAAAGTCCGCATTATCAGCCAGAGTGCCGGCATAAAGTAATGTCGTGGCAGCACCCATTGATTCGCCATGAATACCTAACAAAGCATCTTCTCCTGTAAGTTCCCGGACTTTATCGACTACAGCCTGTAAATCGAATTTTTCATAATGGCCATAACTCGTTGTTTTACCCTGTGACTCTCCATGGCGGCGGTGATCATAAACGACTGCGTTAAAGCCAAGACGTTCAAACATACGTGCATACCGCATTGAGTTGATTTTATTTTCAGTTACCCCATGGCAAATAATTACTGTATTATTCGTTTCCAACGGTTTCAGAAAGATGCCGCTAATTGTATAGCCATTTGGGGAATTAATCGTTAATATTTCTTTTGAACAGCCGTCATACCATGCTTCGTCAAAGCGTTTTGCTGTTATTTCACGCTCCCTAATAAACGCATCATCTTTTTTCTTAATATACATAATGCGATTCGTCATGAAGACACCTGTCACTGTAGTAGCGGCGGCCAGCAAAGTTGTTACGATACTACCTGATAATACTAATGTGCGTTTTTTCATGGAAATCACTCCTTATTTAATTTAATATTCAATGAATTTTTAGGATAAATCAAATATTATGTAGGAAATTGGCGGTAGAATATTTTGTGTGAAAAGTAAGGAATATTTGATAAAATTTTGTTAAGCAACTATATATATTGCCTACAAAGGGATTCACATCAAAAAGGGGGATTTTTTCATGACAGAAGTAGTAATTGTAAGTGCAGTCCGTACACCGATAGGGGCTTTTCAAGGGACATTGAAAGATATTTCGGCTCCAGTATTGGGGAGTATCGTAATAAAAGAAGCATTAAATCGTATACAGTTGGATCCAACGACTATTGATGAAGTAATTATGGGGAATGTACTTGCAGCAGGTTTAGGTCAAAATCCAGCAAGACAGGCAAGCATTGCAGCGGGTGTTCCTCATACAGTTCCTGCCATGACTATTAATAAAGTATGCGGTTCTGGGTTAAAGGCGGTTCATTTAGCAGCCCAGGCAATTATTGCTGGAGATGCAGAAGTTATTGTTGCAGGGGGCTTTGAAAATATGAGTCAAGCACCTTATATTATGCAAAATGCGCGGGAAGGTTTCCGTATGGGCGATCAAAAAATTATCGATACACTCATAAAAGATGGGTTATGGTGTGCTTTTAATGATTACCATATGGGTGTAACGGCGGAAAATCTATGCGATCAGTATGGTATTACTAGGGAAGAACAAGATGAATTCTCGGCTCGCTCACAAGCTCGTGCATCAGAGGCTATCGAGAAAAATAGATTTGTAGAAGAAATTGTTCCTGTCGAAATCCCTCAACGGAAAGGGGAACCAATCGTTTTTGCACAGGATGAATATGTAAAGCATGGCACGACTACGGAAAAATTGAATGGATTGCGCCCGGCCTTCAAAAAGGAAGGCTCTGTAACAGCCGGCAACGCTTCAGGTATTAACGACGGGGCAGCAGCAGTTGTTGTAATGTCGAAACAGCGCGCTTTCGAATTAGGGCTTAAACCAATGGCTACGATTGTTGCAAATGCGAGTGCAGGGGTAGACCCCGCCATTATGGGGGTAGGGCCTGTATCAGCTGTAAAAAAAGCATTAGCAAAGGCAAATGTAACATTAGATAAAATGGACCTGATTGAAGCGAATGAAGCATTTGCTGCCCAGGCAATTGCAGTTGATCGCGAATTAGCGTTCAATCATGATAAACTAAACGTAAACGGTGGGGCAATTGCACTTGGACATCCGATTGGTGCGAGCGGCGCACGTATTTTAGTAACATTGCTCCACGAAATGCAAAAGCAAGATGCAGAATTTGGTCTTGCTACATTATGTATCGGTGGCGGGCAAGGGGTAGCCACTATCGTACAGCGCTAAACGGTGGGGTTCAGAAACGCACTGAAAGGGATGAATGCAGACTACATGCAATGTTCAGTATAAAGCCGAATCAGGATGCAATTACCCAAATCGTAATGGATTATATATAGAAGGTGAAAATTATGGCAAAAAAGAAACAACAAAGAAGTACAAATGAAGAATTTAATGTCCCAAAAGAAAAACCGGCAACTTTAGCCGATCAGCTTGGTGGAGACGTGTTGGCCAAATTAAAGGCAGCAAAGCAGGATATGGTTGCCGATGAAAAAGCAAAAGAAGAAGAGCGTATAGCTAAAGCCGCTTTCGAACGGAAACAACGTGAGAAAAACATGAGCTTTGAAGAACTATTAAATCAATACGGGGATCAAGGTTCCAAATTTTAAGCAAAAAGCTAGTGCAACGTAAAGATTGCGCTAGCTTTTTTTTAATACTGCCTGTCCAATTTTTGTTAGTATTAGCAATGTGATTGCACCACAAGCATCGATTACTACATCTTCTATAAGCCCCCTGCGCCCAGGAATCATACTTTGACGATACTCATCCAGGGATGCAATTACAGTTACTGTGAAAAAAGCAAGTACAGTAGGGAATTTCCATTTCAGCCTACTATAGAAAATATAAAAGATGACCGCGAGTAATCCATAGCCCAAAAAATGGACACCTTTTCTGAACAGGAATTCCAAAAACTTATAGTAGCCTTCAGATTCAACCGATATTATTTTCCCCCAATAAGGAATTTGGAATTGACTTAAAAAGTCTTCAAAAGGTTTATCCTCTAAAACTTCTTTTAATAAGGGAATTATCGTTTGCTGTTCATACCTCATATTGGACATGACTGCAACAATGATAAGACCAATTATTACGAATGATATAGCTTTTTTCATCGATGCTCTGTATACCGTTCAGTTTTCGTCCAATTATGGATGTCAGTAATATTGTGCAATGTTTGAGCTTTTTCGTAGGCATCCAGATTTTGTTCCAACTGTGTGATTGTATGTGCACCAATCACTGTAGAGGCAATCGTATGATATTGCAGATTGAATGCAAGCGCAGCAGCATGGACATCGCTGTACTGTTGTTCAATTTTCTGTAAAATTTCCTCGGCAGTAGATTCCTCATAGCCCATATATGAACCCAATCGTTGGCGCCATTCATTAGTAAGTAGTCCTTTTGCAATGGAGCCACGTGTAACGACTGATGCGTCCGTCTTTTCAATTACCTCAAAAAACTCACTTGCTCGTTCATCAAAAATATTAAACTGCATCATATTGCTGACAGCGTTACTTTTTTGTAGAAAAGGAACGAATACATTCGGTCGAATAGAAGAGATACCGTATTCACGAATCAGTCCTTCTTTTTTTAAGCTTTCAAATGTGTCGATTACTTCTTCCAAATTGTCATCAGTTGTTCCGCCATGCAGCTGGTATAAATCCAAATAATCCGTTTGTAAACGACGCAAACTATCACGAATAGCCGCATTAATATAGTCTGGAGAAGCATCCCATTTCCAGCCGTCTTTTCCTTCCTCCCAACGATTACCTACTTTCGAAGCTAAATAAATATGTTGTCGATGCTTCTTCAATGCTATTCCGACATTTTTTTCATTTTCTCCACGATCATATAAATCTGCTGTATCAAAGTAATTGATGCCTGCATCTATAGCAGCGTATATTATTTCTTTTGCTTCTGATAGATTCAGAGGCAATGACATACAGCCTAAACTCAATTCCGAGATATGCAGATCGCTCGTACCTAATTGTCTTTTTTTCATAAATTATCCCTCCAACATTCGATATTTTAGAAAAGCTCTTACTAATGGTACAATGAATGGAAGTAAGAGAACAAGTGGAGGCGTAGTCATGAAAAAATTTGAAGAAAAAACGATCCATTCTGAATCTATTTTTAAAGGAAAAGTAATCTCACTGAAAGTTGATGATGTTAAGCTCCCGAATGGAGAAACGGGAAAGCGCGAAATTATTAATCATCCCGGTGCTGTTGCTGTAATAGCTATTACAGAAAACAATAAAATTCTGTTTGTTGAGCAATACCGCAAAGCTCTGGAGCGTTCAATTGTAGAAATTCCCGCAGGCAAGATGGAAAAAGGTGAGGAGCCAATTGTGACAGCGCGCAGGGAATTGGAGGAAGAAACAGGTTATACGTCAGAGGATTTGAAATTTGTTCAAGCCTTTGCAACTTCACCTGGGTTTGCAGATGAAGTTATCCATATCTATGTTGCGGAAAAGTTAAAAAAATTGGACATTCCCGTGGACTTAGATGAAGATGAGTTTGTAGACCTAATGGAACTATCATTGGAAGAAGCTGAAGCTATGGTTGCTGATGGAAGAATATTCGATGCGAAAACTGCTTTTGCAGTTTTATGGGTGAAAATGAAAATGAATTTAAAACAGTAAATGTTTACGCATAAGGACAATTTATGTGCATAAGTTGTATGGACAAGGAGGCGTCCAAATGCGTAAATATTTATATATTCAATATACATCTATGATAGTCATATGTTTTATTTGTGGTGTAGCATGTTATCAATTGTTTCAAATTGAGCAAGTACAGCAAATTATTAAATATAGTGATCGAAGACTACTTAATTTGGAAAAACCGGAACTGCTTTGGAGTGTTGTTCCTTTCCTAGTTTCTTTAATTATAGTATTATTCTTTTCGACACATAAATATTTACCACGACTAGCCCTAGTTTTTATTTCTATAAAAGTCACTTTCCTAGGGTTTAGTTCGGTTTATTTACTTGTGCAGCATCAATCTATAAAATTGTATGCATTTTGGTGGTTTCCGTTCCAATTGATCTATTGTGTACTATTGATCGCTCTCTATCAAATTACGAATAACAATAGTGGTAGACGAGCTTTGAAAAATGTAATGCCTTGGAAAAAAGTAATATTTCTGTTAATAATGATGGTAGTTTTTTTCGGACTTGAAAATATAGCAATTACTTATTTATTTAAATAATCATTGTCTTGTAATGAGTTTTACTCATTTGGTATAATGAAAAGAGTTTAGGAGGGCGTCACATATGGAGAGCCGTATTGATAGAATTAAAAAGCAACTGCATAGTGCGAGCTATAAGCTGACGCCACAGCGAGAAGCAACAGTAGCGGTATTACTTGAGCATGAGGAAGATCATTTAAGTGCCGAGGATGTTTACTTATTAGTAAAAGATAAAGCACCTGAGATTGGACTGGCTACTGTATATCGTACACTTGAGCTTTTGACCGAGCTGAAAATTGTCGATAAAATTAATTTTGGTGACGGGGTGTCTCGTTATGATTTACGTCAAGAGGGCGCAAAGCATTTCCACCATCATTTAGTTTGTATCGAGTGTGGCGCAGTAGATGAAATTCAAGAAGATTTATTGGAAGATGTAGAAGAAATTGTGGAGAAACGTTGGAACTTTATAATTAAAGATCACCGCCTGACATTCCATGGCATCTGCTGGCGTTGTCATGATCATGATAACTCTGGAGACAGCAATGCATAATCTATAATCAAAAAAGAAGAACAGCGCAAGTGGCTGTTCTTTTTTTGTTTTCTTATAGAACATAAAAGAGACGATTAGGATTTCCTAATCGTCTCAAGTATTACTATTTAAATTAAGTACGTGGATGATGTGCAATAATAAGGATTTTTCCTGCTTCTAAATCATCTTTAGCAGTAGCATGCTCATGTTCACCTATTCCTAAGTTAGACAGTTGATGATGAAGATCATCAGGCGTCATTTGGAAAAAGTTTTTAATCGCTGCCAAAACCCCTTTATCATTTTTGGTTGTTTCCGCCGTTGCTCCGGCATCTACATTGAAAAATTCTGCGATATCTTCTGCACGCTTATTGCTATTCGCAAAAATATGAATGTGATCACGATCATAGCCTTCTGCAACGAAAGATTCAATTACTGATTTAGCCTGTACACCATTTTCCACTGATTTTAAAATTGCCATTTACATACACTCTCCTTAACTTAAGAATAGTTATATGATTCCCTAACATTAGTTAATTAAAACTTTGGGAAAATACTAGTTCTTTTGGAGGGTTGTGAAGAAATATAGGTTACAGCACTGTTTCAATTAAATCATCTAGCATTTTTATCTCTAAAAATTGAATTTGATGTCCATCGATTTCCTGGATTTTAAATAGATAATTTTCATAAATGAATGAATCCTCAATATTTAAATCTGGCATATTTGTAAAGTACCAGCCACCGATTGTATCGACGTTAGGACTTTCAATATTCAAGAACAGCAACTTTGAAACGTCATCAAGTAATACTTTAGAATAGACTAAATAATGATTTTCGCCAATTTTACGAATATCCGGAATTTCATCGTCATCAAATTCATCGCGAATTTCTCCGACTAACTCTTCCAGAATATCTTCTACAGTAATCATTCCGCTCGTTCCACCGTATTCATCCAATAATATCGCAATATGGATTCTTTTCTTTTGCATAATTTGCAATAAACTTTGAATAGGAGTGGTCTCGATCATATGGATTACGGGATTGATGAAGTCCTCAAGCTTAAATGTAGCGGGATTAATTCGGTTATTCATCCCGAGTGTTAAAAAGTCTTTAATATTTAAAAAACCTAATATATTATCACGGTCGCCCTCATAGACTGGATAACGCGTATAGCGCTCTTCAGATACTTGAGTTAACACTTCTTCAAACGTAGCGGATATATCAAATCCAATAATATCCGTTCGCGGTACCATAATTTCACGTGCAATCTTATCGTCGAATTCAAATACATTGTTTACATATTTCAATTCATTCACGTTAATCTCGCCTGATTTATAACTTTCCGATAAAAGTAATCGTAATTCTTCTTCCGTATGTGATAATTCATGTTCACTCGCTGGTTGCATACCGAACACTTTCAATAATAAACGTGCAGAACCATTTAATAGCCAGATTAAAGGGAACATTAGTTTATAGAAAAATTGAATAGGTTTCGCAAATGCCATAGTTACGGCCTCCGCTTTTTGGATAGCAATTGTTTTAGGTGCCAATTCACCAACTACAACGTGGAAAAACGTTGCCAAAAAGAAAGCTCCGCCTAATGTAAACCAGTGAATATAATCTGTACCAATTCCGATGGATTCGAATAGCGGGTGTAATATAAACTCAAAAGTAGATTCACCAACCATACCAATTCCTAATGCTGTTACGGTAATCCCCAGCTGGCAGGCAGATAAATATTCATCTAAATGTGTTGTTACATTTTTAGCTGAGAGTGAACCAGATTTCCCTTCAGCAACGAGCTGATCAATACGTGATTGACGTACTTTTACGATAGCGAATTCAGTTGCTACGAAAAAGGCGGTTAAAGCGATTAAAACCGAGAAAATTATTAAGTTAATGATTGTGGTCAAACGAGCGTTCTACTCACGAAGTAGAACGTTCACCTCCTAGTTATTTAAAATTAATAAAAGTGACTGCATGAGTGCTACACTTTCAGGCGAAACTTTTTTACGAAGCTTTTGTCGCTCCTTCTCATCTAAATGTTCCATTAATACTGTTACATCATGTTCGAGCTTGCGCATTTGTAAACGAATGTCTTGAATATCGATTTCTTCAGGCTCATTTTCTGTAGGAGCAATTAAACGATGGATTTCATCTAAACATTTACCTTGCTTTTTTTGCTCCTCAATCCAGTGGATGCGATTAATCATTTCTTTATCATAATAGCGATAATTGGATGCCGATCTCTCAACTTTTAAAAGGCCTAAATTTGTATAATAATCAATTGTCCGTTTTGTTACCCCAGTAGCAGTGGCAAGCTCTCCAATTTTTAGTTTTTCGATCCCAAGTTATCACCTCAATCATAACGTTTTACTTTCAAGAATAACGCAGAAAGTACATTTTGTAAACATAATCCATATATAAACAGAAAAACAAATATTAGTAAAAATGTATGGAGGCGCAATTATATCGACTGTCTAAGTAAAATGGTAAAATGAGTTTATATAATGCTAGAGGGGCGATTTTTTATGCAAGCTTTGAAAGATTCAATAGACGATTATCTTCATTTTATTAAGGTTGAACGGCAGCTTTCTGATAATACTTTACAATCGTATAAACGAGATTTAATCGCTTATGCTCGTCATATCCATTATGAACAGCATATTAATGCATTTCATGAAGCTGTTCGTGAACATATTTTGCTTTATTTGGAGAGTTTACGGACAGCAGGTAAGTCTTCGAAAACGATTTCGAGACAAATTTCTTCGATTCGATCCTTTCATCAATTTTTACTTAGAGAAAAGGTAACCGATCAAGATCCTACTGTACATTTGGAAATGCCGAAAAAAGAGCAATCATTACCAAAGGTGTTATCAGTAGAAGAAATTGAGGATCTCATAGCTGCACCTTCCATAGAAAAACCACAGGGTGTTCGGGATATAGCGATTTTAGAGATTATGTACGGCTCCGGAATGCGTATAAGTGAGCTTATTGAATTAAATTTGGAAGATATCCACATTACGATGGGCTTTGTTCGCGTATTTGGTAAAGGTGGAAAGGAACGGATTATTCCGCTTGGTCGAGGAGCACTGAAAGCATGCAGCACATATTTAGAAGAAGCAAGACCAAAGCTATTAGGAAATGCTCCTAAAAATGATGCGTTTTTCATCACGCAAAGAGGGAAACGATTTACTCGACAAGGCTGTTGGAAAATTATAAAAGAACATGCGGAAACGGCAAATATTTCAAAAGAAATAACACCACATGTATTGAGGCACTCATTTGCTACTCATTTAATCGAAAATGGAGCAGATTTACGAGCTGTCCAGGAGCTGCTAGGTCATGCAGACATTTCTACAACACAAATCTATACACATGTAAGCAAAACTCGTTTGTCCGAAGTATATAAACAATTCCATCCACGTGCCTAAAAATAAATTCTATCGAAATCGGATGTCTGACCTTTATTTGTTTAGGCCTTTTATGTAAAATAGAGAGGAAGAATAGGAGTGAAAGCATTATGCAACCGTTTAAAAAGATACATGTAATCGTAATGGACTCTGTAGGTATTGGTGAAGCACCGGACGCACATAATTTTGGCGATGCCGGCTCAAACACATTAGGTCATATAGCAGAAAAAATGAATGGCTTAAACATGCCGAATATGGAAAAAATGGGCTTAGCCAATATACGTGAACTTAAAGGTATTAATAAAGTCGAAACACCTACAGCTTATTTTGGCATGATGCAAGAAGCGTCTGTAGGAAAAGATACGATGACAGGTCACTGGGAAATAATGGGTCTAAATATTGATACCCCATTCAAAGTTTATCCGAAAGGCTTTCCACAAGAACTGATTACTCAATTAGAAACGGCAATAGGGCGCAAAGTGCTTTGCAACATGCCGTATAGTGGAACCGCTGTCATTGATGATTACGGTAAGGAACATATGGAAACAGGCGCAATAATCGTCTATACATCTGCTGACCCTGTTTTACAGATTGCAGCACATGAAGACGTTATTCCTTTGGACGAATTATATAGAATTTGTGAAATTGCACGAGAATTAACTTTAAATCCGGAATTTTTAGTTGGTCGTGTTATTGCACGTCCCTTCGTCGGAGTGCCGGGCAACTTTAAGCGTACGGCCAATCGTCATGACTATGCATTAACACCATTTGGGCGTACAACAATGGCAGAAATGAAAGACTCGAATCTAGAAGTAATTGCAATTGGTAAAATTTCGGATATATTTAATGGTGATGGGGTTACCGAATCAATTCGTACAAAAGACAACAGTGATGGTATGGATAAAATGGCTGAAGTTGTTCGTCGTGACTTCCATGGGATAAGTTTCCTGAACCTTGTTGATTTTGATGCGAACTTCGGACACCGTCGTGATCCATTAGGTTACGGTGAAGCATTAGAGGAATTCGATCGTCGATTACCGGAAGTATTGGATGCGTTATCAGACGATGATTTACTAATCATTACGGCTGATCACGGAAACGATCCAACATTCCCAGGTACAGACCATACACGTGAATTTGTGCCATTAATTGTTTATTCTCCTCGCTTTAATGGTGGAACACAGCTGCCATTACGTGAAACATTTGCAGATATTGCAGCAACAATTGCTGATAATTTTAAGGTTGCAGCACCACAGTTCGGAAAAAGCTTTTTAGAAGAGCTTAAATAAGGGGGACAATCATCATGAGAATGGTAGATATTATTGAAAAAAAGCGAAATGGCGAAGAATTGACGACAGAGGAAATCCGCTTTTTCGTTGAAGGTTATACAGATGGTACGATTCCTGATTATCAGGCAAGTGCTTTATGTATGGCGATTTACTTTAAAGATATGACGGATCGTGAACGAGCGGACCTTACGATGGCAATGGTGGAATCTGGTGACCAAATTAACCTTTCTTCTATTGAAGGTGTTAAAGTAGACAAGCATTCAACAGGCGGTGTAGGAGATACGACAACTTTACCACTTGCAGCAATGGTAGCGGCTGTCGGTGTACCTGTTGCCAAAATGAGCGGTCGTGGCTTAGGTCATACAGGTGGAACGATTGATAAATTGGAAGCAATTGAAGGCTTCCATGTAGAATTATCAAGTGAAGAATTCTCCAACCAAGTAAATGAAATCGGCATGGCTGTTATCGGTCAATCAGGTAACCTAACGCCGGCAGACAAAAAGCTATATGCACTTCGTGATGTAACAGGAACGGTTTCAAGCATTCCATTAATCGCAGGTTCCATAATGTCCAAAAAAATCGCAGCTGGTGCTGATGCAATCGTTCTTGATGTAAAAACAGGTGACGGTGCGTTTATGAAAACAGTCGAAGATTCGGTTAAACTGGCAGAAGCTATGGTGAAAATCGGAAACAGTGTCGGTCGTAAAACGATGGCAATTATTTCGGATATGAGCCAACCTTTAGGTTATGCAATTGGTAATGCATTGGAAGTACAGGAAGCGATTGATACATTAAAAGGTCAAGGCCCAGCAGATTTAAATGAACTATGCTACACATTAGGTTCCCAAATGGTTGTTTTAGGCGGAAAAGCCGAAACAATCGAGGAAGCACGAAAAATGCTGGAGGAAGTTGTAGCAAATGGCGCGGCATTGGAAGTATTGAAAAAGTTTATCGCTGCTCAAGGTGGCGATGCTTCAGTAGTGGATGATCCATCACGCTTACCTCAAGCAAAATATCAAATTGACGTTCCAGCGAAACAAGCGGGCTATATTTCAAAAATTGAAGCTGATGATATTGGTACAGCAGCTATGTTACTTGGTGCGGGGCGTGCTACTAAGGAGTCTGAAATCGATTTAGCCGTAGGACTTGTCCTGCATAAAAAAGTAGGCGATCAAGTTGCACAAGGTGAATCTTTAATGACAATTCATGCTAATAGCGAAAATATAGAACATGTAATGGAAAAAATCTATGCACATGTATTCATTTCCGCTGAAAAAGTAGAAGCACCGAAGTTAATTGAAGCGATTATAACTCAATAATATAGGTAAAGCTTTTTATTGTCCGAAAGGGTAGTAAAAGGCTTTTTTTATGCTTTTGAAAATACATAAATATGGTAAAATATGAATTAAATTACTGTACTATGTACGATAATAACTATATAAATGAATAAATAGTGAAGAAGGGATTGTATGCAAGTTAAATGGTCAGGTAGATTTGAAGGCTATTCATTCGCCCATTTTAAAAAGGATTTACTGTCAGGGATAATCGTAGGGATTATCGCTGTACCTTTGGCTATGTCCTTTGCGATAGCATCTGGTGTTAACCCAGAATATGGGATTTACACGGCGATTATTGCGGGGATTTTGATATCGATATTTGGTGGCTCAAAATTTCAAATTGGCGGTCCGACTGGTGCATTCGTTCCGATTTTACTTGGAATCGTATTAGTCTACGGGTATGAAAACCTGCTCATTGCAGGATTGATGGCAGGTATTATGCTGGTATTAATGGGAGTTTTCAAACTAGGGACACTCATCAAATATATTCCCAGACCTGTTACTGTTGGATTTACGGCAGGTATTGCCATCATCATTTTTGCAGGACAAATCGGGAATTTTTTAGGTTTGTCGAATATGGAGCAGCATGAAAAATTCCATATGAATATTATAGAGATTGCCTCCAATATAGGAACAATAAACTTCTATAGCGTTCTCATAGCGATCATCAGTTTAACCATGATTATTATTACTCCGAAATTTTTACCTAAAATTCCGGGGGCACTCGTTGGAATTTTAGTTTCCTCTCTTGTTGCAGTGCTTTTTTTACAAGGTCAAGTGACAACAATCGGCTCGACCTATGGAGCAATCCCAAATACATTACCGCAATTTCAAATTCCGGAAATAACAATTGAACGGATTTACATGTTAATAGGTCCAGCCTTTGTTATAGCAATGCTTGGGGGGATTGAGTCCTTACTGTCTGCAGTTGTTGCAGATGGTATGACAAACAGCAAGCATCATAGTAATAGGGAGCTTATTGGGCAAGGGATAGCTAATATTGTTACACCATTCTTTGGAGGAATACCAGCTACAGGGGCAATTGCACGAACAGCTACTAATATTAAAACAGGAGCAACTTCGCCAATGTCAGGTATTATCCACGGAATATTTGTTCTTTTGACACTACTAATCTTGGCGCCGTTTGCTGTACATATTCCACTAGCAAGCTTAGCACCGGTACTAATGATTGTGGCATGGAATATGAGTGAACGCCATCATTTTTCACATATTCTAAAATTGAAATCCGGGGATTCGCTTGTACTTGTAATTACATTTTTGTTAACGGTGTTTACAAGTTTAACTTTGGCAGTTGAGGTTGGTCTTGTTTTAGCAGTGGTGCTTTTTGCAAAAAGAATGAGTGAAATGCTCGTCGTATCGAAAGTATTACCTAATTTAGAGGAAGATGGTAGTAAACTGAAACCCCAGATGGTGTCGGATTTACATGATTGTCCGCAGATTAGTGTATATACAATAGAAGGTCCCCTCTTTTTCGGTGCAGCACAAACTTTTGAACAATCGATATTAAATACTATTAACTACCGACCTGATGTATTTATTATGCGTTTAGGAAAGGTACCTTATATTGATTCGACAGGGGAAGAATATTTCCGCAGTATCGTAAAAAATTTCAAGTCGAATGGCGGTGAAGTCTTCGTTACGGGGGTTAAGCCTAGTTTAGAGGAAATGCTGAGACGTAGTGGATTATACGACTTAATTGAAGAACGGAATTTTTATCAGAATACAGGGGAAGCAATTACGGCAGCTTTTGATTATATTAACATAAAAAAATGTATTGGCTGCAAGCATTTAGCGTTTAAGGAATGCCAAGTTTTATCACAAGGGGAAGGAGATAAACTTTGATCGTCGAAGGCATAAATTGACAGGGGAGACTGATAGGACAAGTGCTACCCAGAAGTTTGTGCTATGAATATGCAATGAGAGACTAAGCAGAAAGTTTAACTTTCTACTTAGTCTCTTTTTTCGTACTATGAATGATTAAAAATTAATTGTAATACCTATACTAAAATCAGTTGTCGCACGAGCACTACTTTTAACGAATTAACACTAGTTTTGTCAGCTGTAAAGGAAATTATCCGACCTTGCCGAATTTGCATGCAAGAAGGAGGCGATGTAGTTGAATTTTAATTTAACAATGTATCCAAATGATATATTGATTGTCCAACTTTTCGGTGAACTGGATCATCATGAAACAGAAAAAGTGCGAACACATATATCAAAAGCAATTTTACAAGGAAATGTAAAGCTACTCGTTTGGAATTTAGAGCATTTAAATTTTATGGACAGTTCTGGTATTGGGTTAGTGCTTGGCAGAATGCGAGAACTCCGAGCTGTCGATGGGGAAACGATACTCTTAAATCCATCAAAAACAATGCAAAAAATATTTCAATATTCAGGGTTAGGAAATTGCGTACAATTTGCATCTGAACAGCAAGTTATTTTACACAGCGAGGGGGATTGTCAATGGATAACGAAATGACGCTAACTTTTCTAGCGCGTAGTGAAAATGAAGGGTTAGCGCGTATTGCAGTTACAAGCTTTATGGCGCAACTTGATCCGACAATTGAGGAACTATCAGAATGTAAAACCATCGTATCTGAAGCCGTATCAAATGCCATTATTCATGGATATGCAAACAATCCAAATGGGATTGTTACTGTTTATGCGGTAAGGTATGGCGCGGAAATTAGCGTAACAATTAAGGACGAGGGATGCGGCATCGAAAATATCGAAGAAGCACGCGAACCATTATTTACAACAAAACCGGAGCTTGAAAGGTCTGGAATGGGCTTTACGATTATGGAAAGCTTCTCGGATTTTTTACAAGTGGAATCCGTAATTGGACAAGGAACAATCGTTACATTTACAAAGCAAATTATGCCAATACAGACACTCGTGACATAACGAAATAAGGGGATGGGGAACATCGAACAGTCATCTGAAACGTTATTAACACAAGCGTATATGCGCGAGTTAATCGCAAAGTCACAAGAGGGAGATCAACTTGCGAGAAAAACGATGATTGAAGGAAATACTAGACTTGTTTGGTCTATCGTTCAACGCTTTGCATCAAGAGGGGTTGAGCTGGAAGATTTATTTCAAATAGGCTGTATTGGCTTAATGAAATCGATTGATAAATTCGACTTGTCCTATGAAGTAAAGTTTTCTACGTATGCAGTACCGATGATTATTGGAGAGATTCAACGCTTTTTAAGAGATGACGGAATGGTAAAAGTAAGTCGATCCATCCGGGAGTTGAATTTTAAAATTCGGCATGCAACGGATGATTATTTAAAGACAAATGAAAAGCCGCCATCTATCGCGGAGTTAGCGGAAATACTTCAAGTATCACAAGATGATATTTTATTAGCGACAGATGCAATGCGGGACCCGGCAAGTCTGCATGATCAGCTATTTGAAAATGATGGTGATTCCATTACATTGATGGATCAAATGCGAGATGATAAATCTGAGCTGGCATTTGACTATGTACCATTGAAAGATATGCTAAAACGCTTAGGGAAACGAGAGCAGTCGATTATTTACTTCCGTTATTATTTAGATTTAACGCAAACGGAAATCGCCGATCGTCTCGGGATTTCCCAAGTACAAGTTTCGAGATTGGAAAAGAAAATATTGGCCCAATTGAAAACCTGGATGGAACTATCAACTATGAGTAAGCCGGTGAAAAAATGACGAATCAGCTTTTTACATCTAAGGATATTGCAAGAGGTTATTTTGAGTCCCAGTTCGATACAGGAAAAACATTTGATCTTTGTGTTAAGGATATTACGATAAAGAATTTACCCACGCTTATCGTATACGTTAGTGGTCTGGTAAATGGAGAAAGCTTAGCTGAGATGCTTGCAAATACCCAGTGGGATCAAGAAGAGGAAATTGATGACGAACAAGATTACTTCCACTACCATTTCAATTATCATGGTAAAGAAGATGCAACATCAGTTGATGCTTTTATGCTCGGTGTTTTAAGCGGAAATGTAGGATTTGTTACAGAAAGCGGCTATTGCTATTTAGCGGAATTCCGCAATTATCCCGGTCGTAGCCCAGAAGAACCCGATAACGAAAAAGTTATTCGAGGATCCAGGGATGGTTTTTCTGAAAATATTATTACAAATACGGCATTAATCCGTCGTAGAATAAGAAGCGAGAAGCTAAGATTTGAAATGCATCATGTTTCAACTTACGGGCAAACAGATGTTGTTCTTTCCTATATGAGTGATTTGGTTAATGAGTCCCATTTAAAATGGCTTATTGAGCGGCTACAGCAAATTCAGCATGATGGTTTAACAATGAGCGATAAATCGTTGGAAGAATGGCTGTTTAAGCAGAAATTCCATCCATTGCCTTTCGTTCGTTATACTGAGCGTCCTGATATTGTCGCAGCCCATGTATTAGAAGGTCATATCGCGATTATGGTAGATACCTCGCCTTCAGTAATGTTGATTCCTGTAACAATGTTCCATTTGCTGCAGCATGCTGAAGAATATCGGCAGGCACCGTTAGTCGGGACGATGATGCGGTTCCTTCGTTTTGGAGCGGTCATTCTAAGCTTTCTTTTGCTTCCTTTCTGGTATTTACTAGTTACACATCCGGATTTACTCCCCGATAGCTTAGCCTTTATCGGGATAAATGAAAAAGGCCAAATTCCAATATTTCTGCAAATATTATTTGCGGATATCGGAATTGAATATTTGCGGATTGCAGCAATTCATACTCCGACACCGTTATCAACTGCAATGGGTTTAATCGCCGGTATCATCATCGGACAAATTGCAATTGATGTAGGGCTATTTTCAAGTGAAGTAGTATTATATACCGCAGTTACGGCCATCTTTACGTTTGCCATTCCAAACTACGAATTGAGTATTTCCGTTAAAGTATTCCGATTAGCGCTTTTAGCGGCAACCGCATTGTTTGGTGTAAGTGGATTCTTTATAGGTATCTTTATTATTTTCACATATTTATGTTCATTAAAGCCGATGAAAGTGCCATATTTGTGGCCTCTTGTTCCGTTTTTCCCAAAAGCATTTGCTCGGGTCATTATCCGAACACCAATGTCACAGGATGCACTTAGACCGTTTGTAGTAGGTGCAAAACAGCGAAAACGAGCTTGAACACACATTGCATCAGTAAGTCTCCTATGTTAAAGTTCTCATATGATATATTTGATTTTTGAGAATATTAGCTCGAACAGGCTATAGTTAGGGGAGAAAACTATGCATTTATACGGAACACAGCAAATTAATGAACAAGGCCATTTAACAATAGGTGGTATAGATACAATTGAGTTGGCCCAACAATATGGTACACCGCTATTCATTTATGATACAGCGCTTATTCGTAAACGTGCACGTGGCTTTATCCAGACGTTTGAAAATCTTGGTGTAAAAGCGCAGGTTGCATACGCATCAAAAGCATTTGCCTGTGTTGCGGCATATCAGTTAGCAGCTCAGGAAAACCTATCTTTGGATGTTGTATCCGGCGGCGAGCTTTTCACGGCAATTAAAGCAGGTTTCCCAGCAGATCGCATTCATTTCCATGGGAACAATAAATCAATTGCTGAACTTGAGCTAGCGTTTGAAACTGAGATTGGTTGTATTGTTGTGGATAACTTTTATGAAATCTCTTTACTTAAAGAGATGGCAAAACAAAGAAATCAAAAAATGAAAATTCTGTTGCGCGTGACACCAGGTGTTGAAGCACATACTCATGACTTTATTACTACAGGTCAAGCTGACTCTAAATTTGGCTTCGATTTAAATAATGGACAAGCTGATGAGGCATTTAAACAAGTAGTATATGATGAAAATATCGAACTATTGGGTTTACATTGCCACATCGGCTCTCAAATTTTTGAAACAGAAGGCTTCAGTTTGGCGGCGGGTAAAGTAATGCAAAAAATGGGTGCGTGGAAAACACAATATGCTTTCGAAGCACAAGTATTAAATTTAGGTGGCGGCTTTGGAATCCGATATACAGAAGAAGATAAGCCACTGGAACCTCATGAATATGTAGCAGATATGATTCAGACAGTGAAAGCCGAAAGTACAAAACTTAATCTGGCAATGCCTGAAATTTGGATTGAGCCAGGTCGTTCTTTAGTAGGGGATGCGGGTACTTCGCTTTATACAGTAGGATCACAAAAGACAGTACCGGGTGTACGTGAATATATTGCAGTCGATGGTGGTATGAGCGATAATATTCGCCCTGCACTATATGATGCAAAATATGAAGCGGTTATTGCCAACAGAGCTAATGAAACTAAAACAAGTACATATACTGTTGCCGGAAAATTATGTGAGTCAGGCGATAAGTTAATCATTGATGCAACTTTGCAAAAAGCAGAGACAGGCGATATTTTAGCAATGTTCTGTACAGGTGCATATGGCTATTCAATGGCTTCCAACTATAATCGAGTTCCAAGACCAGCAGTAGTATTCGTTGAAAATGGTGTGCATCAACTTGCGATTAAGCGAGAAAGCTATGAAAATCTTGTAGTAAATGATCTGCCGTTAACATTGGTAAAGGGTGAATAATCGTTGAAATTATCGAAGCAAGCGAAATGGGGTTTCGGCCTGTTAATGGGAATTATCATTTGGTCACTCCTTTTCATATATATTATTAGTCCATTTATTTACAAATTCTCAAACTAGTATAAGTGCCTTTTACATTAGACGTTGGAAAATTGTGTTATTGCATTTCCACTGGACTTTTGTTAGGATTTGCAATGGTAGAATTGAGGGAATGTTAAAATGTTAGTTAGATATAAAAAAGCACTTGAAAAGATTGCTATGGGATTGATTTCGTTAATGCCGCAGGAAAAAGACATTAAACGTTTAATGGAAACCATTCACCAATATGAGCAAAATGAAAATTGGACGCTTTTTTTATGGAAAAAAGGTGACGAATATGTGGGAGCAGTAGGAATCGCGGAAGAAAATGATGCCGCAGTAATTCAACATATTACTGTCATCCCATCCTATCGTGGAGAAGGTGTTGCCTTGACCATGCTAAGACAGCTCCAAGAGATGGGATTCAAAAATATTCAACCAAACGAAGACACAAGTGCATTTGTCCAAAAGTGTATAACTATACTAAAAGAAGTCGACTAGTTCAGTCGACTTCTTTTTTTAAATTGTCTTGCTTCAAGTATTTCTGTGCGGTCTCTAAGCATATGTTTATTGAAAATAAAGTGTGAATCCATTGGTGTGCATGTACTTATTTTTTGTTGAACCAAGGATTGTAGCTGCTCATTTTTAAGAGGAAGTGCAAATTTCAGAAACGGTTCATTTGCCTGCATTTTCTGTAATCTATCTTTCAAAATCAAAAGGAGTTGCTTGAAATCAATGTAATCAAAAAACTCGCTTTCTCTATTTTGCTCAAAGTTTAAGACTGCTTTACTCATCATACGTGTTGCACCATTAAAGTTAGCCCGTCTCCAATGGTACATACTTGTCGCAAGTTGTACATAGCCAACAAGCGGATGAAGCTTTTCTTTTGGGGCAATCTCTTTCCAATACTCTTCCAATACTTCGTGACATTCAAAGTAGTCCTCATTGCCATTGAAATATGCACAATAATCGATAAACAGTGGGTGAAACAAAGGATGCATTGTGATCTCCTTTCATCTATACTTAAATAGGTTCTGCTTGTTTTTGTAGAACGATGTCGAATAAAAATAACTAGTAAATGCAAATTTCAATTATAGCTTAATTTACATATTTATGATAAATTTCGATTCAACTTTTCCGGTAATTATTTTTCTTGAAAAGCGATTAAGGCACAATTGATTAGGATAGGTGGTATTTTATGTCTTACGAAGTGAAACTAGATGCCTTTAGTGGGCCACTAGATTTATTATTACATTTAATTCATCGCTTGGAAATTGATATCTATGATATTCCGATGTCGGAGTTAACAGAACAGTATATTGATCATATCCATGCGATGCAAACATTGGAACTAAACGAAGCAAGTGAATATTTAGTAATGGCGGCCACATTATTAGCTATTAAAAGCCGCATGCTTATCCCCATTAATGAAGGTGAAATCGATACAGCTGAACTAGAAGTGGATGAAGCCGATCCACGTGAAGAGCTTGTCGCCCGTTTAATCGAATATAAAAAATATAAGGAAGCAGCTGTACAGCTTCAGGAGCTTGAAACTGAACGCGGGCACGTCTTTACAAAAGCGCCAAGCGATTTATCTGAATTTATACCGGATGAACAGATGGTACTTTTTGATCAAAATGTAAATGTTTATGACATGCTTAGTGCGTTTCAGAAACTAATGCGCCGCAAACAATTGAGAAAACCATTGTCCACTCGAGTAGCTAGGCAGGAGATTTCTGTAAAAGACCAAATGCGCTCTGTTGTAAAAATATTAAAAAATTCAGGCGGAAGAGTAATGTTTACTCAATTGTTTGAAGCAGACGATAAACCAATGCTTGTCTTAACTTTTTTAACATTATTAGAATTGATGAAGCGCCAAATCGTTGTCGTTGAACAACAAAACAACTTCGACGATTTATCGGTATTACTGCAAAAGGAGGACATAGAGGATGAATTCGAACAAATTATTGAGTAGAATCGAGGCACTGTTATTTGTAGCTGGTGATGAAGGTATGACCGTAAAACAATTGACACAATATATAGAAGTGGAACCAATGGATATCGAGGCAGGATTAAGTGAACTCCAATCTCAGTATAATGATGACGAAAAGCGCGGAATAGCTTTAAAACAACTTGCTGGAACTTATCAATTAACAACAAAGCCAGAAGTAAACGACACATTGAAGAAGCTGATTGAAAATCCCACAAATCAAGTATTAACTGCAGCCTCATTGGAGGTATTGGCGATTATAGCCTATAAGCAGCCAATTACACGTGCAGAAGTGGAAAATATACGGGGTGTTAAGAGTGAACGACCGATAGCCAAGCTAGTTTCACGTGCACTTGTACAGGAAGTGGGACGCGCAGAAGGGACAGGGCGTGCAATATTATATGGAACGACAAAAGAGTTTTTAAATTATTTTGGGTTGAAAAGTATTAAAGAATTGCCGCCGTTACCGGAAGAAGTCGATCAGGAAGATGATCAGCCTACAGATTTATTTTTAACGAAGTTCCAGGAAACATTTAATCAAAATTAAAGGAGTGACTTGTTGAAAAAGTGGTTTGTATCTATTGTTATGTTGTTTGTGTTTTTTAGTAGTACCATGCAAATAGAGGCTGCGGGAAATAGCTATGTTGTTATCGATGCAGAAAACGGCCGTACATTAATGGGGGTCAATGAACATGCTCGATTGCCGATAGCCAGTTTAACGAAAATTTGGACTGCGTTAATTGTTTTGGAGAATAGTGAACTTTCCGATGAAGTAGTTATTTCAAAAGAAGCTGCAATGGTCGAAGGCTCCTCCATTTATTTATTGGAAAATGAGACATATACAATTGACTATCTGCTTCACGGCTTAATGATGCAGTCAGGAAATGATGCGGCAACTGCGTTGGCGGAGCATGTGGGTGGATCGGTCGAAGGCTTTGTGAAGCTAATGAATGAAAAGGCTCAGCTTTATCGTCTGCATGAAACGACTTTTACAAATCCTACAGGGTTACACAATGAAGCCCACCTTTCCTCAGCATACGATACGGCAAAAATGCTGCAAATTGCGATGATGAACCCGCAGTTCAAGAAAATTGCATCCACACAAAATTTTTCGGATGGCAGGCAGTGGAAAAATAAACATCGCCTTATGCATGAAAAAATTGGGGCTATTTCTGGAAAAACAGGCTATACAAAAGTTGCAGGGCGCACACTTGCGACATTTTTCGAACGGAAACAAAAATCATTTGTTATCGTTACAATCAATGAAGGAAATGATTGGAATGTTCACCGGAATTTGGCGGACTTTATCGACAAGAATTTTGATCGGGAAACAATTGTAAAAAAAGGGGAATACAAGGCGAATGGATTATCGATAGAACTGGATGAGCCATTACAAATGCTTCTTCATAAGAAGGAAAAACCAAACTTTCAGCATATCGTAAAAATTTCAAGACTTAAGGATTCAAATAGAGGAGTATGGCTTTTGTATGCAGATGATGTATTAGTCGCCTCCAAATTAGTTACGATAAGGTGACCGGATGTATTGTTGGAAAAGCGAAATTTCTTTAATAAGTATTGAAAGTATGCCATAATTTTTATTCGTTAAGGAAATTTATGGCGTACGTAATGTGGATGACGAGTCATAGATTTAATTTACATCAAATTATTTATAGCAATAAAGGAAAAGTGCAAATTCGAATGCTGTAGAAGCGTGCGTCTTTGCAGTTTATCAATCAATGAGGTGAACTTATGGAAAGATTACAGAAAGTAATTGCATATGCAGGCGTTGCATCACGACGTAAAGCAGAGCAATTAATCGTAGAAGGTAAAGTAAAAGTTAATGGAGTAGTGGTAAAAGAGCTTGGAACAAAGGTTTCAAATTCGGACACGATTGAAGTAGAAGGCGTAAAGCTTGAAAAAGAGGATAAAGTATATTTCCTATTATATAAACCACGTGCCTATATTTCAGCTGTTACAGATGATAAAGGACGTAAAACAGTAACGGATATTTTCAAAAAGCATGTTCATCAACGTATATTCCCAGTAGGTCGTTTGGACTATGATACGACAGGCTTATTATTATTGACGAATGACGGGGATTTTTCAAACTTAATGACACACCCGAAATTTAAAATAGACAAAACATATATTGCACGTGTTAAAGGAATACCTACAAAGCAAGGGCTAATGAAGCTTCAAAATGGAATTAAGCTAGAAGACGGGAAAACTGCTCCAGCAAAAGTAAGCATGACAAGTTTTGATGAAAGTGCTGGGAAAGCAATTTGTGAAATTACAATCCATGAAGGGCGTAACCGTCAAGTGCGTCGTATGTTTGAAGCAATTGGGACACCGGTTGTGAAGTTAAAACGTGAGCGCTTTGCATTTTTGGATTTAACAGGATTGTCGCCTGGGGAATATCGTCAGCTAACAAAGCATGAAGTAAAACTATTGCGGGTACTGGCTGAAACAGGAAAAATAGATTACAACAATTAAAATAGTGGAAACGTTCATAAATCATTCATAATTAAAATAATTATCATTTTGTAATTATTTGCTATAATAGGCAACAGTAGTTGCTAAAAGGAAGGAGGTTTTTTGTTTGGAAAAAAAAAGAAAACGTTCTGTGACACGTGGCATTATACTAGCAATTTTAGCAATAGCGATTGGATATACAGTTTATGGTGCTGTAACGAAAGATAAACTAGAGGTAGTAAAGGCAGGGGCACAAGCGCCTGATTTTGAAGTAGTAGATTTGAATGGTGAAAAACATAGATTAAAAGATTACGAAGGAAAAGGTGTCGTTTTAAATTTTTGGGGAACATGGTGTGAACCATGTGAACGAGAATTCCCTGCTATGACACGCCAATATTCAGCATTTGCTAATAAAGGTGTACAAATTATTGCTGTCAATTTTGCACAGTCCGAATTTGAGGTTAAGAAGTATGTTGCCAATATGGGGATGACGTTCCCGGTTGCGATCGACAAAACGAAAAGCGTATTTACAGCCTACAGCATTGGGCCTCTTCCTACATCAATATTTATTAAACCAGATGGTACTATTGACCGTATTATAACTGGTGAAATGAGCGAGGAAAAAATCGCACAGTATATGGAGTCAATAAAGCCGGAATAGGAGTTTTAACGCAATGAATATAATACTTTGTGAATGCGGGCATGAAAATCCTGAAGGTACTAATCTCTGTCAAAAATGTGGATCTCCTTTAACATTGGAGGAAAAAAGCAAAAAAATTGCAGACATGCGGTACGAAGGGACAGCCATTCGTTCAAAAACTTACAACAAATCGATTATTGATAAAATATGGAATTTTTTCTCGAGTGTAAAGGTCGGCATTTCACTTATCATAATAAATTTAGTGGCAGCTTCCATCGGGACGATTTTACCACAGGAATTTTACGTTAGTGTAGCGACGGATGCAGAGAAGGAAAAATACTATTCAGATGTATATGGCTGGTTTGGAGAAATATATTATGCGTTAGGGTTATCGGATCTTTATTCTTCCCTTTGGTTCCAAATACTAGTATTAATGCTGGGCGTTTCTATTATTATTGCGAGTATTGACCGTGGTATCCCATTACATAAATCTTTAAAAAATCAGCGAGTAAAAAGACATACGAGCTTTATGAAGCGTCAACGCATTTATAGTGAAGGCAAGCCGAGTGAGAATACTGACCAAACATTACAGCTTGCTGAACAAACTTTAAAAAATCTAAAATATAATGTACGCCGTGAAGATGACGCGATATTGGCAGAGCGTGGGCGTTTTTCTCGCTATGGCGCTTATATAAACCATGTCGGACTTATCATATTTATAATAGCTGTTATGCTCCATTTAGTTCCTGGCTTCTACGTAGATGAGTCTATCTGGTTACGTGAAGGAGAAACACGGGCAATTCCGGGTATGGATGGTTATTTTTTGAAAAACGACCAATTTATATTGGAAACATACGATAATGATCCACAAGGTGAGCAAATTAAACAAGGAATTAATGTTGTCGCAAAAAATTACCAAACAGATGTTACATTATATAAACAACAGGAAAATGCTGTTCCAGGACAAGCTGAAGATTTGGAAGAAGTGAAGCAGTTTAATATCCGTGTGAATCATCCATTAAAGCATGAAGGTTATGCAGTTTACCAGATGGACTTCAGGCTGAATGAAATTAAAACAATGGTTTTTGACTTAACGCTTAAAGAAACTGAAGAATCACTTGGACAGGTTAGTATAGATTTAACAAATCCTCAAGACGAATACTTATTGGATAATGGAGCAAAAGTAGAATTAATGGGCTTTTATCCTGATTTTTCTGGGTTTAAGGAAGGTGTGCCGCAAACTGCTACACAAACACCGAATAATCCGGCATTTATATTTAAAATGAGTACTCCTGAGAAACCAGAAGGGGAAACAAGTTTTGTAGCTATTCAGCAAACCTTGGAGCCAGAAGGTAACAACATGTACAAAATGAAATTTGCAAATGTTGAAACACGTCATATGTCGGGCTTAATGGTCCGATACGATCGCACAATCCCTCTACTTATAGTCGGAGCGATTATCTTCATGGTCGGTGTAGTGATTGGTTCGTATTGGAATCACCGTCGTATATGGATTGAACAGTTGGAAGACGGTACAGTTCGTTTAGCAGCCCATACAAACAAAAACTGGTTTGGTATGAAGAAAGATTTAGACGTCTTAAAGAAGCATGCCCATATACCACAATACGTAGATCAGCTGGAATCAGAAAATAATGAACATGTTGAAACAGAAAAGGATGGTAAAACCTTATGAGTTTAATAGATTTAAGCGGTTATTTACTGTATGTTGCATTTTTTTGTTATTTATTTGGCACATTCCTATTTGGAGGGGCAATTAAAGAAAAAAATGATACAGCGGCAAGTCGAGCAGACAAATACGGTAAATTAGCAATCACCGTTACAATTATCGGCTTTGTTGCACAATTAGGTTATTTCATAACACGTTGGATTTATACAGGACATGCACCAGTTAGTAATATGTTTGAATTTACGACAGCATTCGGTATGTTCATCATCTTGTCTTTCATAGTTATTTTCTTTATGTATAAAGTGTCTGCATTGGGTGTTGTAGCGTTACCAATTGCACTTCTAATCATTGCATATGCTTCGATGTTCCCGACAGAGGTAAGTCCGTTAGTACCATCATTACAAAGTCATTGGTTAACAATTCATGTAATTACGGCAGCAATAGGTCAATCCATTTTTGGAATCAGTGCGGTAGCTGGTCTAATTTATTTACTGAAAAATGTAAATATGAATGAACGCTCAAAAGAGAGTTTTTGGCTGGAAACTGTTATGTTCTGCTGTGTATTAATTGTAGGTTTCGTGGCAGCTACTGTAACATTCAATGTCATGGATTATGAAGCGAAGTATGAATATGTCGATACTTTGGATAAAGTAAGTACTTCAACATATATGATGCCGCCGATTTTTGGTATGAATGAGTATGTAGAGCTAACAGAGGATCGCATGACTCCATTAGTAGAATTGCCTGCACTGATTGATGCGCGTAAATTAACAACAGTAGTATGGTCCGTTCTATTTGGTACGGTTATATATATTTTGATCCGCCTCATCTTTAGAAGAAAGGTAGCAACTATGTTCCAGCCGTTGGTAAAGCGAGTAAACTCTACGTTAATGGATGAAATTGCATACCGTACAGTTTTAATTGCATTCCCAATATTTACGCTCGGAGCACTGATTTTTGCAATGATTTGGGCGCAAAAAGCATGGGGACGCTTCTGGGGCTGGGATCCAAAAGAAGTTTGGGCACTTGTCACATGGCTATTCTATGCAGCGTTTTTACATTTACGTCTATCAAAAGGCTGGGAAGGTAAAAAAACTGCCTGGTTAACGGTAATAGGATTCCTAATCATTTTATTTAATTTAGTTGTCGTAAACTTAGTAATTGCTGGGTTACACTCTTACGCATAAAAATATTAATATGTCAAAAAGTTATAAAAGTTCAATCATTTTGGTTGAGCTTTTCTTTTCAATTGTACTTTTAAAAGGTACAATGGAGTAGAGAAATAGAGTTTTGAAAGGGGCAACATCAGTGTCAGAAAATATTTCTGTATTAATTGTAGATGATGAAGACCGCATTCGACGTTTATTAAAAATGTATTTAGAACGCGAAGGCTACGCAGTAGAAGAAGCAGAAAACGGAGAACAGGCACTTTCAATGGCGCTAGAAAAAGATTATCATTGTATTTTACTAGATATTATGATGCCTGAAAAAGACGGTTTGGAAGTTTGCGCTGAGCTGCGTGAAAAGAAAACAACACCGATTATTTTGTTGACAGCAAAAGGAGAAGAAGCAAACCGGGTTCAAGGTTTTGAACTAGGAGCTGATGACTATATTGTTAAACCATTTAGTCCACGTGAAGTTGTGCTGCGTGTAAAAGCTATTTTACGACGCTCAGCTGTATTTTCACCAGTATCGAATGCATCTTCATCAAAGGATTTAGTTGTATTCCCGCATTTAACAATCGACCACGATGCACACCGTGTAACGGCGGATGGTACAGAAGTAAATTTAACACCGAAAGAATATGAATTATTATACTTTTTAGCGAAATCTCCTGATAAAGTATTTGACCGTGAACAACTGTTAAAAGAAGTTTGGCATTACGATTTCTTTGGTGACCTCCGTACAGTAGATACACATGTTAAACGTTTACGAGAAAAGTTGAACCGCGTTTCTGAAAATGCGGCGAAAATGATTGTAACTGTTTGGGGTGTAGGCTATAAATTCGAGGTTGTAAATGATTAGAATAGCAACAAGTATTGTCGGGAAGCTATGGGTAACCATTTTGCTTCTCGTTTCATTTGTCCTGTTTATTTTCACGGTATTTATGCTGGAGTTTCTAGAAAGCTATCATAATGAACAATCTGAAATGTCTTTGAGACAAACTGCTGCAGCCATTGCTAGCATTGTTGATGAGGATGAATTGGATGATAAACAATTCGCAATCATTTCGGAGCTGTTAACAGAAACGACGAATGTCTTAATTGCGAAAAATCCAAATGAAGTGTTGTATTCAATGCAAGAAGGATTGAATAAAGAGGAAATACAGAAAAATATTATTTCAAACGAAGAATTAAGGGAAGTTTATGCAACTAACGAGCCAATTGTCAAAGAGCTCCTTCTGCCTTCGAATATTGATGAAAATAAAAAAATGAAATATATCGTTCTTGGCTTTCCTTTAAAAAGTGAAGAAGAGTTACACGGGGCGGTATTTATTTATAAAAACCCGGACGCATTAAATCAGACAAGTAATGAAACAACGAAAATTGTTTTTTTGGCAGCGGCTATTGCATTCATATTAACAACTATTTTTGCGTTTTTCCTTTCCTCCAAAATTACGTTGCCATTACGTAACATGCGTGAGCACGCATTTGAATTGGCAAAGGGTCGATTTGATTCGAAAATTGAAATAAAGCAGAATGATGAAATTGGTCAGCTAGCAGTAGCCTTTAACCAAATGGGGCGCCAATTAAAGCACCATTTAGAAGTGATTAATCAAGAAAAAGAGCAATTATCCAGTATATTAACATCGATGACAGATTCTGTAATAACTTTTAATCGTGATAAAACAATTTTGGTCAGTAATCCTCCTGCAGAGCGCTTGCTTCAAAAATGGTTTATCGAAAAAGGCTTAAACAGTTCAAAGCCGATTCCTGAAGAGCTTTATCAAATGCTTGACCATGTCCTAAGTTTTGAAGATCAGCTTGACGAAGAGTTACAGATGGGAAAATCTTATTATAGTATTACTATTAGCCCCCTCTATAGCGGAGATTCAATTCGTGGTGCAGTCGCTGTTATACGAGATAAAACAGAGGAGACAAAGTTGGAAAAGCTGAAGTCGGACTTCATTGCCAATGTTTCGCATGAGTTGCGAACACCGATAGCGATGCTACAAGGTTATTCTGAAGCCATTATAGATGGTGTTGTCACAACAGAAGAGGAACGCACTGATATGATTCGCATTATTTATGATGAGTCCCAACGGATGAGCCGACTCGTTACGGATTTACTGGATTTGGCACGAATGGAGTCAGGTCATATGAGTCTTTATAAAGATGATGTGCCATTAGTATCGGTAATTGAACGTATGACACATAAGTTTGATCAGACGGCAAAAGAAAACCATGTCCATCTTCTTTTTGAAACCGACTTTTCGGAAGATGCACTCATTCCGATTGATGAAGATCGCATTGAGCAAGTGTTAACGAATTTAATCGATAATGCAATCCGCCATACGCCGGCTGAAGGCTCAGTTACAGTATCGATAACAAATGAGCAGAAATTTGCTAAGGTTCAAGTGAAGGACACTGGTCGAGGAATACACCAAGATGACTTACCTTATGTATTTGAACGCTTTTATAAAGCGGATAAAGCACGGACGCGTTCAAAAGGTGGAACAGGCTTAGGGTTAGCGATTACAAAAAATATAGTAGAAGCGCATAACGGTACGATTTCTGTGGATAGTGTGGAACAGCAAGGAACAACCTTTACATTTTATTTACCATTAAATTAACAAAATCGTAGTAGGAAAAGTTTATCATTTTGTTCTCAAAGTGGTAAACTTTTATTTTTAACAAGTTAATTCATAATTATATTCCATGGTATTGTAACTTTTACTGTTTGAAAACGACAAATAATTAGAACGGAGGTGGGATGGGTGCAACAGTCCATTTTCCATCGATTATACGATATGTATCATCAGGATGTTTTTAATTTTCTTTTTTATTTAGTGAAAAACCGGACAGCGGCGGAGGATCTTTCTCATGAAGTGTACGTACGTGTACTGAAATCGTATGAACGTTTTGAAGGGAAAAGCTCTGAAAAAACGTGGCTTTTCTCAATTGCGAAAAATGTGGCAATTGATTATTTCAGAAAAAAACAGGTTCGGGATAAGCATGCATTTACCGCATTTGATTGGGAAACGGAGCAGCTTGTAAGCCCCGTACCTTCACCAGAACAGTCTATGGAATTAAACGATGAACTAAGTCGATTACTGCTTGCATTGGAACGATGCTCGGGGGATCAGAAAATGGTGATTATTATGCGCTATCTTCAGGAACTTACGATACAGGAAACGGCTGATATATTAGGATGGACCACAGGTAAGGTTAAAACGACACAGCACCGGGCATTAAAAAATTTAAGACAGCTATTGGAAGCACAAGATGGAAAGGAGGCGAATTCATTATGAAAAAGGAGCGTTGGGATGAGGAAAACCTGGAACAACTCCTAAAACAGGCCCCGAAAGTAACCGATCATCGAACAAAGGATGAAATATTCAATCGTTTAAAGGATGATGGAGCATTTAATGAACAGCCGCCTCAAATACAACAGCCTAATCAAAAAGGGATTCGCTGGGCACCGCTTCTAGTATCGATCGCATCCTTATTTATTATAGTTTTGATTGGTGCACAGTTTTTAGGGAATGATCAGTCCATCTCGATGGAACAGAATACATTTGATATGGCAACTACAGAATCGGAAGAAAGCGCCAAAATGAGTAGGACCGAGGATGTAAGTGACCCCTCGACAATTTCTAATTTTTCATTGGATGCACAAGCTGAACAGACATTAATTTATGAAAGCCAGCTTGAAGGAGTAACATTATTTAAAATTGGTCTTGCTGGTGATGATGCAGAAAGCGTTCCTGTCAGTATATTAATACCTAATGAAGTTGTGGTAGATAAGCTTGGGACCGATAACCCGACAACATTGGAGCTTTATAAAACTTTTAGTCCATTACTCGATGAACAAATGATGGGGTTTAATGAGTATCACCCGTTAAAAGGCGAATTGCGTGAAGAGGGAGATAGGCTTATTCACACATTACCTGATGACCACGGATATGATACAAGTTCTGCTACACTATCTAATTATTTCGGCTCCCTTGTGGATACATTCGGAAATTCGTACGAAGAGGTACAAATTGAAGATGCAAAAGGGGAAGTCGTCTATTTTGATTATGTTGGCGAAACGGCACAGTCTTTTCAATTGAAAGGGGAGCAGACACAATACAATTATTTTATGTATCAAATGAGGGATGGGGCAGTTTATTCAAGTCCTAATTTTCGTATGACCTTTCCTAACGTGACTGAGGCGATCGATAATATGACAACGGAAGCAAACGATATATATCGTACTGTCATTTTACCTGGAATTTCATTAAAAGTAGAGGATGAAGGGGATATCGTTACTGTAACATTCGAACAAGCACTTGATTTGGAACAATATGATGCTGCCCAAGCAATGCGTATGATAGAAGGATTAATTTTAACGGCAGCAAGTTTTGATAAACAAATTAAATTTGAAAAAATTGTGCAAGAAAATTGGAGTGGTTTTGACTTCACGAAGCCTTTAGAGAAGCCAATCGCGGGGAACCTACTGTTCTATAACTTTTAAATAAAACAAATGAATTTACTCGGAATTGTAAGCAATGGTCTTTACAATTCCGTTTTTATATATATAATAGAAATTGTAACAAGAATTTTGTTGCACAATTTCATATTGATTCATCTTCGGGGCAGGGTGTAATTCCCGACCGGCGGTAATTAAAGTTGTAGCCTCTGACCATTTACTTGGAGGACGTTACAGTAAACTTTTCGAGCCCGCGAGCCACTTTTTGTGTGCAGGATTTGGTGCGATTCCAAAGCCGACAGTATAGTCTGGATGGGAGAAGGTGAAGGTACGGTCGTCATTTTATGAAAATGTCGTGCTTTTGTAGTACCGTTAATAATTTCCTTAACTATGAGCGGAATGTCTTTCGTATACATATTTTTAAGGGGATTTACTACAAAATGCATAAGTAGACTTTTATTTAAGTGTGCCTATTTCTCCCTTATGCTCTTTTTTGCATAAGGGTTTTTTCATGAATGATTTGATACGTCCTTTCTTCTTGCGAGATGGAATCAGCAAAGAGGAGAGATTTCTATGCAAAAGAGAAGTTTGAAGTTACGGTCATTCGTAACAATCGCTATGCTAAGTGGGATTTCATTCATATTAATGCTACTGAATTTCCCATTACCTTGGTTTCCTGTATTTTTGCAGATTGATTTTAGTGATGTACCTGCATTAATAGCGGCGATTACGATGGGACCTGTCGCAGGTATTCTTGTTGAACTGGTTAAGAATGTACTTGATTGGATTTATACGGGAGCTCCAGAAGGAATTCCGGTAGGTCACATGGCAAACTTTGCAACAGGCGTATTATTCATTTTACCAGCTTACTATATTTACAAAAAGTTCCCTTCTGCAAAAGGGTTAATTTCTGGCTTAGTCGTTTCGACGGTTGTAATGTCGTTGGGAATGGCTGTATTAAATTACGTAGCGTTCCTACCACTATATACGTATTTACTGGGCTTTGAATATGATATGTACGAAACGATAGTATTGGGTATTTTACCGTTTAATATAGTTAAAGGAATTATGATGCTAGTTGTCGTGACGATGATTTACCGTTCGATGCGTGTATGGATTGAACAACAGCGCCGACAATATTTAGCTTAACTAAATAAAAGCACAAGGAGTTATGTCATAAAGGATTGTTTTTATGACATAACTCCTTTTTATTTGCTGGAAGATTGTTAGTTTATGTGTCTTAAGTTATATGGAAATAATTATTACTATTGTAATCATAGTAATTCACTGTTATCATAATGTACATTGTTGTGAAAAATCTGGCTATTTCGTCAAAAGACCAACATTATATTACTTCTTTAGGAGAGATGACGATGGAGAAAAAAATACCATTTTCAACATACGCAGTAATTGGGACGATGCTGTTCGGTATGTTTTTTGGTGCGGGTAATTTAATTTTCCCGATACAAATGGGCCAGTTAGCAGGTACGAATTATTGGCTGGCGTTAATTGGTTTTTTAATAACGGCAATAGGGCTGCCGTTTTTAGGTATTCTTGCAATTGGCCTTTCTGGAAGTAATGGATTGCGTGATTTAGCGAGTAAAGTACACCCGGTATTTGGTTTATTATTTGCATTGGCATTATATTTAACTATTGGACCATTTTTTGCTATTCCACGTACTGCAACGGTACCTTTTGTAGTTGGATTTGAACCTTTTATCGATCCGTCTCAAATAACATTATGGCTAGCGGTATTTAGCTTTGTATTTTTTGCTATCGTATTTTATTTTTCGTTAAATCCAGCGAAAATTATGGATATTATCGGGAAATACTTAACACCGGCATTCTTGATTTTTCTGTTTGTTTTAATCGGGATCAGTTTATTTTCGCCAATGGGTGATTTTGTAGAGCCTGTTGGGGCATATATAAATGATGCGTTTATGACAGGGTTTAAAGAAGGTTACAATACGATGGACGCGCTTGCTTCACTTGCATTCGGTATTGTAGTTATTCATGCGATTAAGCGAACGGGTATTACCGATAAAAAAGAAATTGCAAAAGCGACTTGGAAATCGGGTATTTTTGCGATGGCTTTAATGATGCTTATATATGGTCTCATTACTTATATGGGTTCATCAAGTGTAACGGCGATTGGAACTTATGAGAATGGTGGTCAAATTTTCGCGGCTGTAGCGGATTATTACTTTGGTTCGTACGGGGCAATTTTACTAGCTATTATTATTGTGTTGGCATGCTTGAAAACAAGTATTGGGTTAATTACATCGTGTAGTGAATTCTTCCATGAAGTATTTCCGAAAGTGAGCTATAAAGCATTTGTTGTACTGCTGTGTCTTGTATCGTTCGTTATTGCGAATGTCGGATTAACAAATATTATTACATATGCAGTACCGGTGTTAATGTTCTTATATCCTTTGGCAATTGTCTTAATTATTTTAGCGCTTTTCGGACCGTTGTTTGGTTATAAACAATCAGTTTTTGCGACAGCTATTTTATTTACATTCTTTATTAGTGTTATCGATGGCTACAATGCATTAATCGAAAGTGTCCCAGCGTTTAAAGGAAACTTATTATCATCAATTTCAGCTGTATATATGGATTATTTACCTCTTTATACAATCGGTTTAGGTTGGATTGTTCCAGCGTTAATTGGGGCAGTTATCGGATTGTGTATTCCGAATAGTATTAACAAAAAAGTTGAATAGAAATGGGTGTGTAAAAGTTGAAAATCTTTTACACACCCATTTTTCGTTTCTAATGTACATTTTGTTTTTTGAAGCTGCCACCTTTTACTTCTACAACTTCATAAACAGTGACAAAAGCATTAGGGTCAATTTCACGAATGATAATTTTCATTTTACTTTCTTCCATTCGGTTAATTACACATGTAATTTCTTTAAACTCCTGGTTGGAATAAGCGCCGTAAACGGTATTAAAAGTAGCGCTACGTCCTAAACGATCTCGGATTGTCTCCACCATATTTACAGGTTCGCTTGTAATAATTTTATACGTTTTAGAACCGCTTAACCCTTCCTCAACAACGATAATAACCTTCGACGCGATATAGTAGGCAATTGCTGATAATAAAGCACCCTTAAAGCCGAACACAAACGAAACAATAATGAAGACGAAAAAGTTTAAAAATAAAATTAAATCACTCGTACTAAACGGGAGCTTTCTAGAAAGCAATACTGCAAGCATATCAATACCATCCAATGCACCACCATTACGTAGTGCCAGCCCCATACCGATACCTAAAATAATCCCCCCAACAACGGTAATCAATAACGCGTCCCCGGTCACGATTGTCGGGACATGGTGCATAAGGGATGTACCAATTGCTAAAGAAGCAATTCCGAGAATAGAATTGATTGCAAAGGTTTTACCGATTTGTTTATAACCTAAGTAAACGAATGGAATATTAAGTAAAGCAATTAACATACCTAAAGGTAATGGTGTTAATTGTGAAATTACGATACTAATCCCTGTAATTCCTCCATCGGAAACGTTATTTGGAATTAATACGGATTCTAAACCGTAAGCGGCGATAAAACCTCCGATAATAACAATGATTTTTTGTCCGATAGACTTTGCGATGTTTTTTTGCTTTGACATAAATCTCCTCCTCAAATATATCGTAATAATTATACATGAATAATACTATGATTTCTTTTCAACACTATAATAATTTGAAATTTTGTGATTAAACCAGATAATTTCTCGATTTTATATCTCAAGGATCCTTGAATTTCATATTTCCATTTTCATGAAATTTAAAAGGAAATCAGCAGTGGGGTTTTATATAAAAGTATTTTAACCTTTAATTTGGATAATTTACCGAAGTCATAGAATTTTTATGTCTGAATTCGTTGGTTGTATTATATTATTTATCTGAACGAGCTGGATTTAGTGAATAAAAAAGCTATCTGGAAAAAATGCTTTTTCCAGATAGCTTTTATTAAAGAATTGGAGTTTATTGACCCGCTGAATCTAATGCGTCTAAATCTTCAATTGGTTTTGCGTTTTTCAGTACTTCGGCAGGGATTGTAATTGTTGTTGCTGCATTGAAGTCTGAATATTTTATTGTTGATTTACTTTCAATATCCATAACAACACCTTCAATATTTATGCCCATTCCGAAGTCCATTACCATTTCTTCGATGTCAAAAGTTTTTTTGTTAATTTTAATTTCATAGTTGAAATTACCGAACTTCATGTTTTTCATTTCAGCTAGAACTTCTTCATCCAATCCTAAGTTCATAGCAGATAACTGCTCTTCAACTAACGCGGTAAATTTATCACCAGCTCCTGTTAATTTTAAAGTATAGTAATCTTCATTTTCTTGAATTGTGAAATGAGTAGCAAATTGTTGTAGCATTTTTAATTGATCCGCTGCATTAATTTGTGTGCCGGATTGAGCTAATAACTCCTCATACATATCTGAAGGGAATTTCATCCAAGATTTTGTCGTTCCTTCGTACAAATACATGCCATCTTTTTCAGTCATATACATTTTCAATGGCATTTCAATAGATTTTCCTGTCGTTGGATCAACCGTAGAGATTGTACCATCAGCAAAGAACTGCATAGGTTTGTTGACAATCGACATATCCATTTTTGTGTTAGTATCGATTTTAATTTGTTCTTCGCCTTCTTCGATTTCCATCGATTGTGTCATTGTCATTGTAGCCTTCATGCTAGTTGTAGTTTGCTGTTTTTCAATAGCCTTTGTAAAAACAGTTTCTAATAGCGCTGTATCTTGAGAAGTTGTTGAAGGTTGTTCTTCTTTTGGTTCAGTTGGCTCAACAGTTTCTGTATCTTCTTCTATAAGTTCGTTCATTACATTGAAAATAACAGTTGCTAGCTGACCGCGTGTAATAGAGTTCTCAACACCAAATTCCGTGTCACTTACACCGTTTATAATACCATATTCATATAATGCTGATACGTAATAATAGTATTCATTGTCTTCTGGTACATCATCAAATGAGCTACCCTCTTCAGCTTCTAATTCTAATACTTGTGCAAGCATATAGGCGAATTCGCCACGTGTAATTGTTTCGTTTGGCTCGACTGTGTTATCTTCATAAATTTCGATTGCATCAAACGCTGCTAATGCTGCAATAGGACCGTAATATTGGTGGGATACTGGGATGTCTGCGAATTTCGGATTTACTACGTTTTTTGTATCAAGACCAAGTGCACCAGCAAGCATTTTCGCTGCTTGTCCACGTGTCACATCCTGAGCTGGTTTATATGTGCCATCTGAATAACCGCTAATAATTCCAGCTGCATGTAATTCTGTGATTGCCTTAAAATGTGCGTTATTCTCAGTCACATCTGTAAAAGCACCTGATGCTGAAGCTGGAGCTACCGCTACTGCAGTCGCTGCTAATGAGGCAACTGCTACTGTGTAAAATTTCTTTTTCATATTCATATATCCTCCTAGAATCTATTGTGCCTCAGCCGAACTACACATAAATTATGCATAAGCTGCTAAAGGCTTTATCTAAATTCATTTGCTGTTTTGAGCAGCAAGCGAATTCGAAACAAAGTAAGTCGTAAACGTCAGGAAAGATAAATATCTCTCAAACTTCAGTGACGGTCCGATTTGGTTGTTTTATATAGTTGAAAGGAGAAGGGATGTACTGTTTTCAGCTATCCTCTTCTTTTACTTATTCAGTCGAAATCCACTATAAAGTATTTTACATAATTTTTTCAAATAAATCCATAATTATCTAATTTTTATCTTTTAAGTATCTGCTGATAAAGAAATAAGAAAATTAAATATGAAGTTCATTCAATAACGAGGAACTATAGTCAGAATTACATAGGCGCTTTGTATAGCTGCGTAATTCGGTTGGGGAATCATGTAATCCTAACGGAAATTAGATTTTTAAAGAGTGACCCGCTTATTGAATAGGTATCCAAAATTGCCGTACTGTTAATTATTCTATTATATCGGCGCTATTGTATTACTAATTAATGGTAATTTACATCAAGTTCACATAAATGAGCGAATATTCGAATTCTGAGATTAATTTGTTCTAATATTCATATGTTAGTTTTTATAACATTGAATTGACAAAGTACCTAACATTGATTTAAAGTTAAATCAAGAAAGGGAGGCGAGAGGATGAGTCGAGAATTTCGAAGAGCGATGCCGTTATTGCCGATTAGCATGGTTATGCAACTAACCGACTTAACGGCAAGACAAATCCGTTACTATGAAGAACATGAACTAATCGTCCCTGCCAGATCAGAAGGAAATAGGAGAATGTTTTCTTTAGATGATATTGATGCCCTATTGGAAATCAGAGAGTTACTTGACCAGGGTATTAATATGGCAGGTATAAAAAAGGTATTTGCCATGCGGACGAAAGACTATGTTACGAATACTGACATTGTGCGAATGTCCGATACAGAACTAAGGGCAATACTGCGTGAAGAAATGCAACAAGCTCAGCGAATGCAAAAAACTTCGCTACGACAAGGCGACTTATCGCGTTTCTTTCAATTCTAAAAAAAGATAAAAACATAATTAGGGGAGTGTTGAATAATGGCAAATACAGTTATTAATAAAGCGGGCAAAGCAACTAAAGAGAGTATCAAAAAAATTGTGGCTGACAAGAATGTGAAGTTTATTCGTCTACAATTTACGGATATTTTAGGTACAATTAAAAATGTTGAAATTCCAGTAAGTCAATTAGATAAAGCTTTAGATAATAAGATGATGTTTGATGGATCTTCAATTGAAGGATTCGTTCGTATTGAAGAATCTGACATGTATTTACGTCCTGATTTAGATACTTTCATGATTTTCCCTTGGACGGCTGAAAAAGGTAAAGTAGCTCGTTTAATTTGTGATATCGCACGACCGGACGGCTCACCTTTTGAAGGAGATCCCCGTTCAAACTTAAAACGTATGTTAAAGGAAATGGAAGAGCTTGGATTCACAGGCTTCAACTTAGGGCCGGAACCAGAATTCTTCTTATTTAAACTAGATGAAAAAGGTAATCCAACATTGGAACTTAATGATGACGGTGGCTACTTCGATTTAGCGCCAACTGATCTAGGTGAAAACTGTCGTCGTGATATTGTGCTTGAGCTTGAAGAAATGGGCTTTGAAGTAGAAGCATCTCACCATGAGGTAGCGCCTGGTCAGCACGAAATCGATTTTAAATACGCTAATGCGATCGAAGCGTGTGATAACATCCAAACGTTCAAGTTAGTTGTAAAAACAATTGCACGTAAACACGGCTTACATGCAACATTTATGCCAAAACCGTTATTTGGTGTAAACGGTTCAGGCATGCACTTCAACTTATCGTTATTCCAAGGCGACAAAAATGCGTTCTGGGATGAAGGGGCAGATTTACAGTTATCAAAAACGGCTAAGCACTTCTTAGCGGGTGTATTAAAGCATGTTCAAGGTTTCACTGCAGTAACTAATCCAACTGTAAACTCATATAAACGTTTAGTACCTGGCTATGAAGCACCTTGCTATGTTGCATGGTCACCGAAAAACCGTTCACCATTAGTACGTATTCCAGAATCTCGTGGTCTATCAACTCGTATTGAACTACGCTCAGTAGATCCATCAGCAAACCCATACTTAGCAATGGCAGTTATTTTAGCGGCAGGTTTAGATGGCGTGAAAAACGAAATCGAACCACCAGCACCAGTGGACCGCAACATATATGTAATGAATGCACAGGAGCGTGCGGCAAACGGCATTGATAGCTTACCAGGTTCTTTAGATGCAGCATTAGCGACTTTAGCTAAAGATGAAGTCATTATAAACGCATTAGGCGAGCACATTTACGCTAACTTTAAAGAGGCGAAAGAAGTAGAGTTCGATATGTTCCGCACATCTGTGCATCAGTGGGAACGCGATCAATATATGAAAATGTACTAAGAGGAAAGCGTTGGGGCTATAGGCTCCAACGCTTTTTTATTTTTGTTGCCCACAAGCTGATTTTTGATTGCCCACATTTTGCCCACAAACTTTTTTATTGCCCCAATTTTTCCATGTATTCATCAAAATTATGAAGGGTATTTTATGCATGTTTATGCGATATGTGCGCATAAGTATTAATCGTGGTAGTAGCAGATTCATGACCTAATCTGTCAGCAATCGATTTCATATCCCATCTAGCCTCAATAAGCATTGCCACATGCGTATGACGGGTAGAGTGAATCGGAATTGGCTCAAGTTCTAAATGTTCTTGAGCAGATTTAAAGGCGTTCCAGAGGGTTGATTTTGAAATTGGGTTTCCATCATCACGACCAAACACAAGGTTTAGTTCATGATTATAAAGACTACCGACAAGCATCTTCTGTTCGGTACGATACTTTACATATGTTTTGAGTTTTTGCATATATTTTGGACGCATTTTGATGATGCGGGTAGAGGAATAGGTTTTCGGATCACCGAGGAGAGCTAATTGAATATGCTCACAAGGTTAATAAAGTAGAAGAGGATAAAGGTCTTATTACAGTCCGTGAAATCCTTGAGAAACATTGGAAAGGTGAACCGTTTATCGCAGTTACAACAGGTAGTTACTAGGTAATCCGGAAAAAGGGTGATAAATATGGCGGCAGAAGTAGAGGAAATCGTGAAAGTTGGTCGTGAGTACTTTGTTTAATCGATTTTGAAAGCGAAGAACCATCCTTCTATTACAATTCACTTAATGAAAGTTTCGAGCGTAATTTTAGCAATTAATGCGCTTATTGGAGTAGGGAATAATGCGAAGTCAAAGAAAGTGAAGTAAATATCGTTGGTTTGGAGATTGTAAAAGGGACAATGGATGTTCCAAGAGATTTATTAATTGATTCTATTATAGAAACTTTTGATGAACTTGGCTTAATTAAAAATAAAGATAGATAGGTGAAATGTTTTTGATATAGAAAAAAGCTACGGTTGCAACCGTAGCTTGGATTTAGACCAGCCCTTTGATCTGTACAATAATATTATATCAGAGGGGTGTCTATATGAGAATGCAAGATTTGGAAATAAATGTTGAAGGGAGACTTTTGGTTGATATAATGGAGTTAGCTGACAGTTGTGTGATTATTATGTCACAAGGTAAAGCCAAAGTCGCCGAACTCCCTGCATTTGCCGAAACTAAAATAGTTACACATCAAGGGCAGGTGAAAAGAGTTAGATGGGAAGAGGGTGAAGAGTTTTGATAATAAATAAATTTTTATTACTTATTTGTTTGGTTTTACTTATTTGTATATTTATCGCGCAAATTGTACATTATTATTTCGATAGAGAAGAAATAAATTTTAATGAGGATTTACAAAATCAAATAAAAGGATTAAAAAATAAAAAAATAAGTGTAAGTAAATATTGGGAACTAATAACTAAAATCGATGGCTTAAAAGGGAGTTTGAATAATAAATTAGAGAAATTAGATTATTTAAATAACTATCACGAAGAAAAAGAGCTTATATATATGAAAAATATTTTGGAGAAGCAAGTTTCATTCAATATATTTTTACAAACCTTGTCTATTTCATTTTTTATTGCCTTTTTTACAGTTGGGTCTACATTAATTTTTAACTTTACAAATCAAGTAGGTACTGCATTAAATGAATATACTAATGAAACATTGGAAACTTTTAATTCAGATGAGATGGTAGGAGATAAAGAAAAATACTTTGAAAAATTAAATCAAAGTATGGATATTAAAATAGATACTATCAAGAGTATGTTTAACTATGGTTTAATAGGAATATCTATTTTTATTATTATATTTTTAATTTATAAAGCTTACTATGATAATAAAATTTCAAAAGTAAAAGAATATCTTTCTTGGGTTGAATATCTAATCGAAACCAAAAAATGATTTTTGATATATTTTAATATAAAGGCCTACCAGTCATCTGGAGGACAACGATTGATAGCAGTGTACAGCTGCATCTTTTGTTGTCCTCTTTTTTATTGTACGAAATTCAAATTGACATAGCTATTCCATTTCAGAATAAAGGGGTGAATGAATTTGAGAACGATTCAATCAGAATTTAAAAGACAAAGCATTACAAAGCAAAAGAATACAACTTCATGGGTGAAGCAGCCAAAGGAAAAAGAGCAGTTAAGCAAGTGGGAACTTGAAGAATTGATGGTTGTTAGGCGGGACACATACAAACGAGCCGGCAGTGTAATTCGCAGAAGATAAGGAGTGGAATAATGATGGAAATGTTAAAAAATATAGACGGGAAAGCAACGCAAAAAGCAATTGAGAAAGTATTAAGGCAATACCGCACATATCAGTTGACTACACCAGAAGAGTTATTGCCAACGATTACTCCTAAATATACTTTAGAGATGACTTCATTTGATGGAGGTGTGAATTCAAAAGTTGAAAATGCTGCTATTAGAAACGTGGAACATTATAGGCAAGCAGAAAAGTTTTTTACTCGTTTTAATCATGGATTTTATAAGCTAACAAAAAAAGAACGTCAATTGATCATTAACGGGTTCGGTTGATGGGGAGAAAGATTCTAAAAACAATGAAAATGACACTCTGATTAGCATTAAATTTAGACAGTAAATTCTCTATGTAAATGACGATTAAAAACGCTCAAATTATTTCTGAGCGTTTTTTGATGAAATATTATACTCTAATTAAGGTTACTTCTGAAAAATGCAAAGTTACAACTATAAGAATATACACGATTTTATTCAGTAACAACAATGACGCAGCACTATCTGAAACACGCTCAAACTGTTGCTAAAACTACATTTGTAGAAACTTGCATAAGATCGCGTATAAATAATGTTCCATTTAAAACCACAAACGTTGATTTCACAACATTCGTGGCATTTTAGCGTATGCCCAAACTTTGATTTGGGGACGTTATTTTCGTTTTTTTGAGTAATGTATACATGAAGCAGAACTTTCCAATTTTTAAATAATTAAGCTTCGCTAATTCCCATGGCTAATAATAATAGAAAAGCAAAAAATAAAACCGCTAGATTTGCGATTAACCCAATCAATCCAATTAATAATTTGCTAATACGTCCTTTAGACATCCATGAAGATATTACAGCTAGTATAATACCTATAATTGATAAAATGCTATAAATAGTAATTAAAAGGTAAATATCAGCATTGGGTCCTCTTTCTGTATAGAAAAAAATAATACTTACTATCACAGGCAATATAGATAAAATCCCTAAAATTGTCGTTACCTTACTTTTATTCAAAATCAATACCCCTCCCATGCCTATTGTAATTCAATATTCTATAAATACATAGTTATCCCCTTTAAAAACCTTCCCAAAGCGATGTTTGGTCGCTTTGTTTTGCTTAGCGTTGTAAATCCGTATAAATCTATCGGACTCTCATATTCCAGAAAAGATCAATTAAATGAAATAAGTATTGTTGAATTAACGGGAATAGTGCGACAATATATCAATTTCAAATTTATCCCTTGAACCTCAAGTTACTTGAGGGTTTATAATGAACTTATACTTTTGTTGGGAGGAATTTTGATGAATAACAATAACAAGTTTTCCGTTGGGGAGTTTTCAGAAAAAACAGGAATACCTATTCCTACTTTACATTACTATGATGAAATTGGTTTATTACGACCAGAAAAGAATCCTTCTTCAGGGCATCGCATTTACAATTATCAAGATATTATAATATTACAAAAAATTCTAAGTTTAAAATTCCTAGGATATAGTCTGGATGAAATAAAAAATTTATTAAATAAAACAAGCTTTACAGTTGATTTAAATGAAAGCTTGTCTCTCCATTTGCAAGCTTTAGAAAAAGAGAAAATACAAATCGAACAGTCAATGAAATCTATTAATAGAGTAATTAGGTTAATTGAGGAAGAGGGAACAGTGGATAGTAACTTAATACTTAACCTTATTCACAGTATGCGTACTGAACATATACAAAAAGAATGGATGGATCGCCATATGTTAACGGATGTCGTGGATGTCGTGGAAGAGTTAGAAAAGAAATCCGAAGAAGATAATTTCTCTTTAGATAAAACGATTTATCAAGTGTCTAAAGAAGTGAAACAATTATATGGTAAACCCGTAGAGGACCCGAAAGTACAACGAATGATTAAGAACTATGTAGAAGAATATTTTTCATTGCTTAGTGAGGATTTGATGCAAAAATTCGCTGATATGAATATAGAAGGAGAACTTGATTTTCAAGAATTTGAAAATATGACACCTTCTCCTTTTACAGAAGATGAACAAAAATGGTTTGATCAAGCGATAGATTATTATATTCAACAAGAAGAAATAGAATAGATATTAATGAGCTATACTCTAATTATATTCCAACTCCGTTCTTAAAATCGTATTTGAGAACATCTCTGGGCTTGAGATTATAAATAATTAAATTTGATGCCAACCTTATGCAACAATCGGGCGCTTTCCTGGAAAAAAGGAAGACCCTAAAGTGATTTTATAAGGGATTTAAGAGCAATAAGATAAAACAAAAAACCACTGAGATCATTCTTCAGTGGCTTCTTTTTGTTTCTTTGATTCAAGAATTTTACGGTTTTGCTCTATTACTTCTTTATTCTTCTCTATTGTAACCTTGATGTTTTCAAGCATTTCTTTATCTTCATTACTACTAGTTTCAGAATTATCCTTTAGGTGTTCATCTAAGTGGGATGATTTATTATCTTTAATAATCTAAATTCACCTCTCATAATGACTATATTTTTAGTATAAATGATTGAAAGTAACTTTTATATTAAAATTATGTATCATTTTCGGAGTTTTGGTTATTCTACTCGTTTACTGGGTATAGGTTTGCTGTTTTCCGTTATAGGACCATATTGTGAAATAAATTCATTTTATACAATGTTACCAAACGACCATTTTGGGAAGTTAAGTTTGATGGAACTGTCAAAATTGGACTTATGAATGATTTAATATGAGTTTCTTTATGTGAAAATTGGATGAGGGGGATTTAAGTGATTAACGAAGTTTTAATTGGTGAAATAAAAGAAGCTCAAAAATATACGAATTTCGTAATATTAATGCCTACATTACATGAAACGTATAATTTTAAAAATATTACGTTAAAAAAAGAAACAAATAAGCAACGTTCTTCAATTCGTTTTGAAATACATAGTAAAGGAAAAGTCCTTCGCATTAAACAATTTTTTTATGATTGGGCGATACCTGTAATTACAGCGGATACGAATTTAATACAGCAAGGGAAGTCTTTTGAAATAGAAGGTATAGTCGGTTTTATTGGTATCGATTACAAAGGTAATCAAGCTGCTTGTTTTTGTAGATGGTTCACTAATATTGAACTCTCTGTAATAGAGGGTACTTTTGATGAAAAAGAAATTTTAATAATATTAGAAGGTTTAAAAGCAGTTGATAACGATTCAATTCGCACAATAGGTGAACAGTCTTTTACTACCTGTAGTTACACCGCTCGTTATAATAGATCCAAATGGAATACCGATGACGAAGTTTCTCGTGTAGCTTGGTACGAGGCTAACAAGAAAATACAAATTGAAGAAAACCTAGGAATTAAGATACCTAAAAATCATAATGAATTTTTTTTAGACTCAATAGGTTATAAAGAATATGAATCTGATACAGAGTATCATTTTTTATATCGTTCTCAAGAAGACTTTACTAACGGGTTTTGGATATGGATTGCCCCTAGAAAATTCTCAGATCCGCTTCCTCAATTTACAGGTAATAAAATTGGAACTAGGCAGAGTTGGAATATCAAAAAAGTGAGTGGATCTATTTTACACATCCCAGTTAATGAAATTATTTTATGTCGCCAAAATACCAAATATAAAAGCTGGATGGTCCATTGGGAGAAAGATAACTATATTTATCACTTTTATTCTAGAGCTAGTATAAAAAATAATATTCGGGAGTTCCAATTATTTTTTTCGGCATTGTATTCTCAGTAAAGAAATATTCTTAAAAGTAAGTAACGACCCATCCCGCTAAACGATCTTCCAAAATCGGGCGCGATTCTTGAAAAAGAATTGTGCTTTTTCAGTAATAAAGACAGATTGTAGAAGAATGCCTTAGGGGGAATTGTAAAGCTAACCTCTTAAATTAACGGGTTAAATTATTTTTCAATAAAAGAGGAATTTAGGTACAGAAAGCTAATTTATATCTTCAAACTACTTTATAAAATGGGAGTGCTTTAATGAAGAATTTTTTTGAATATAACTGGAATGTAAGAGATGAATGGTTTGAATGGTGTAAGCAATTAACTGCTGAAGAGTTGTTAAAAAAACGCAAAGGTGGAGTAGGAAGCATTTTATATACCCTTTTTCATATTGCTGAAGTGGAATATAGTTGGGTACGTGGTATTCAAGGAAAGGAAGATGTAGTAGTTCGGTTTTCAGATTATAGTTCACTTGAAATGGTTAAGTCTCTTTCGGAATCATTCCAAAAAGAAATAGCAGAATTTTTAAATGTAAATTTAGATGAATTAAAGGGGGAAGTTGTAAGTGTTCCTTGGGATAAAGATACATACACTGTGGATGAAATACTTCACCATATTATTGCACATGAAATCCATCACATTGGTCAACTCTCTGTTTGGTCAAGAGAATTAGAAATCATCCCCGTGCCTGCTAACTTTATTGGAAGGAAGTTTAATTCCATTCATACATATTAAATTAAAGGGTTGAAATATAGCGAATATACGATTAAATTCGGAAGGCAATATGAACTATACTGATAAGTTCACAAATACCGGCATTAATATCCATTATATCGAGACAAATGACCATGTTCCTGACTTATTACCTCTTGTATATATCCCTGGAGCTTTAGGAAATGCAGAACAATTTATTGAAGAAACGAAGTCTTTTTTTCCTAGACATTGTATTTCTTTAAATTTAAGAGGAAGAGGAAAAATTGGAGTTCAAACGTTATTGACTAGTAGTACTATATTGGATGTGAATTATAACGTTAACTCTGCAATTATATCGATGGTTAGTTTATCAATTAACTAATATTAAAATTTCTTTATTGTTAAAGTGGTTAGTAAAGACATAAAAATCAAACTTATATAGTTTTAAAAATAGGATATAGTCTATGTGGCGGAAGGAGAGAGAAATGAAAAAAAAAATAATTATCTTTAATCTCTTATTTTGTATAGTAGTTATTTTTGCTAATTACAATTATTTTAATTCTAAATCTCGAAACGCTATCGTTTATAACTACGTGGAAAACTATATTGAAACTAACTATGGCATTGGTAGAGAAAATTTAAAATCAGATGAAAACAATTATCGAAGAGGAATGGGGTTGTGGGAAATAGAGGTTAAAGATATAGAAACAAAAAATTATTACTTTTTTGAAGTGGATATTAGAGATGACTATTCATTAATTTATATAAGAGATCTTACTGAGATTTATCGTAAAAATCAGGTTGATTAAAGAACGTTTATTGCAACATGCATCAGCAATATTTTAAGGAAATAACAATATATTCTGACTTATAAAGCATTCTTGAGGGAATGCTTTTTTTATATTTAAAATTAGAATGAGAAGATAAATAGATAAATGACCGTAACCCTTATGCATATTTTCTTGTATAAAATTTGCCCACAAATGATTTTCTGCTTTGCCCACAAACTAATAATTTTCTTCTACAGTGTTTTATAATGTACGAACTCCACAAAACATTGATTTATCATTATTCTTATTGAACTAAATTTCCACCTATTATATAGGAACAGAATCCACACTTCTGTTCACCAGTAGGAACGCAATCAAATATGAAGATGTACTAAGAGAAAAGCGTTGGGGCTGTAGGCTCCAACGCTTTTTTTGTTTTACTGACCAATACTCTCTCAAGAATTAAGCGGCACAGTACGCTAACGGAGAGAGAACATGATTAAACACGTCTTTTTTTACAATATAATATGTTTTTTCATCATATGTAACGATTACTTGCCCAGGCTTAACAAATACTTTGGCAGTTTCTAAATTAGCGTATTTAGCACCTAAAATTTTTGAAATGTTCATTTTAAAAACTCCTTTAATGTTTCTATTATTGTTGTTCCCCCAAAAATAGAAGTCTAAAAGTATTTTTAAAAAAATTTAATAACCAAATTATAGGAATAGATAAGTGTAATATCTAAAGATTTTGATTGGGAAACAACAGCTGGTGTTCATTGGTCAAAGGCAAGAAACGATTGGATGTGCGAAGGGCAAACGAGAGGCTTGAATCGTATTTGCTTTTTCTACCTAGGAAGTAGTATAGATGTGCTACGTTAACTTTCCGACATTTGTATAAAAAGTTTTATTAAAATAGAGTCGTAAAAGGCAGGAACGTTAATTTTGAACAAGACTCGTGCCTTTTTGGTGTATTCCCAAAACTTTGATTTAGAAACATTTAAAAACGTAAAAACGTAAAGGCATACAAATGTATTGCTTTTTTACAATACTTTTAAAATATCATATTAATTTGTTTTTGCATTATTAGAAGTACATAGTAAAAGAAAAGATGAAATCATTTACTTTTTTAAAATAATAATATACTATACTTTATACTAAGTACTTTAGTTAAAGTACTTTGACTATTTATATAGGGAGAATTATTTAATGCCATTTAATAAATTTATGAAAAATCAAGGTTTTGGTGCATCTGTATTTATGGGTATCTTTTATGCAGTTGCAATGCTTTTAATTTTTTTACTAGGATATACAGCGCTACCAGGAAATATGGATAAATTAAAGATTGCCATAGTTAACGAGGATGCTGGTAAATCTGGTGCGCAAATCGTCACGCAGTTAGGGGAAAGTTTACCATTTGAGATTCAGTCTAATTTATCTAATGAAAAAGCGTTAAATAAATTAGAAGATAATAAATTAGCATTAGTCATTCACATTCCAGAAAACTTTACGGAAAGTGCTCAGAACGGGGAGTCAGCTCAAATTGACTTCACCGTAAACGAAGCATCTGCTACAATGGTATCATCGTCAATGAGCGCGATTGTAACAGAAATTAATAATCAATTAAGTACAAGCTTTTCAACACAAACTGCTCAAGGGATTTTAATGAATATGAATGTGCCTGAGGAGCAAGCTGCACAATTGGCCCAACAAATTGATCAAGCATATATAGGGAATTATGTCATTACAAATGATATACCAGATGGAATGCACAATAGTATGCTGCCAATGTTTTTAACAATGTCAGCCTATGTAGGGGCAATGATTGCAGCAATGCAGTTAGTTCAAGCTTATAAACAAAGTCGTGGGAAAGCATCTCGCTTTAAATTATTTGGTTATGTTCAAATTTCAGCATTAATTATTGCCGTTGTATCCTCAATTTTTGCAGTAGGTATTTCCTTCTTAATTGCTGATTTAAATAGTGATATTTTATTGCAAGTTTTTGGCCAACAGACTTTAACGTATTTTGTAGCCTTTAACTTCTGCGCAATCTTCACATTCTTAGTGGGTGAAGCGGGTATGATTTTAAACATACCTGTATTATTAACTCAAACGATTGCTAATGGTGCTACAATGCCACGTGAAATGATGGATGGCTACTTTTATGTCGCTTCTTACATCACGCCGATGTATCACGCTGTCCAATCGAATCTTGCAGTGATGTTCGGTTCAACAGCCCAATCACCATTTGTATGGGGCTTAGTGTTAGTGGGATTAGGAGCGCTATTCATTAACTTCTTAATCGTTACATTTCTACACAAAAAAGAGCCAACAGAAAAGCAAATCATTCAATAATACAGAAAGGGCTTCAATCAATGATTGAGGCTCTTTCTTTAGGGGGAGGATATTATGTCGATTCAAATTTACATTTTAAGCATGCTTATGGAGGAAAAAAGCTATCCATATAAATTGAAAAAGCAGCTTTCGGAACCACTTCCATTAGACAAACTTGGGAATTTAACAGAAAGTAAGCTTTATTATCACTTTGATTCTCTTTCAAAGTCCGGCTTAATTGAGCAAGTAGAAGTGATTAAAGAAGAACATCGCCCTGATAAACAAGTATTCGCAATTACAGAGAAAGGAAGAGAGATGTTACCGAAAAAAATTTATAATCTTTTTGAGAAAGGTGAGGACGTTAAGGAATTTGTAATAGGGCTTTTCTTTTTAAGATTTGTTGATAAAGCACGAATAATAAGAATTCTAGAGGGAAAGCTTGAAGAGATTGGCCAAAAGGAAAATCAGTTTAAAATTCTTTGTGAGCGATTAGATGTAAGCGAAGTGTATAAACCGACGATTAATATTACAAATAACTATATGTTGTCTCGTTTGGACATTGAAATCAAAACGATTAAACAAATCCTTGAGCAATTAAGTAAAGAACTAGACTAAAACCTTTTTTAATTATTGGGCGCAATTCTGTAAGCCTAAAGTTAATAAGTGAATTTGATAATGTGCAAAGCATCTTGTAATTTACAGGGTGCTTTTATTTTGTCGTTTTTAGGAAGTGAAAAACATTTCAAATTGATTCAATACTTTAGTACCAGGACTTAAGCTCTGGTGGTTTTTGGTATTGTAAATACCGAATAATTAGATTATTCTAATATAAGATACTTAATTTTCCGAAAAATGAAATATAAAGGGCGGTGTTGCATTCGTGTTACGAGCGTTAAAAGTTGGGTTGTTGATTGAACGTACGAATCGTAAAAACTTGGTGGCGCTATTAGCTGTCGTAGTTGTCGTGTTTGGTATGATGTTTTTCATTAAGGCACAGGAGGTTGGGCAGCAGCTAGATGAAAAGAAGAGTGATTTTTATAATGGTCGCGCAGCACTGTCAAAGTTTCAGGTAAAAGATGCTTCTGAAGATGGGGATGGTAGTGATCTTTTTAAAAATTTGACGAAGCAAAACAGGTCGATTGCCTTACAAATAGCGGCATTAACAATGGATAATTATCAGTTGTATTATGAGGCTTCAATGACTACAGCAGAGCTTCGAAAAGAGGCATTTGATCTGGAGGACTATGAAAAAGTTGCAGATTTATTGCCTACTAAGCTAGAGAATACACTGAACTATATGTATTTTAAACAGATGGTAGATTCCGAGAAACAAACAATCAGTGATTTATCACATTACATACCGTTCCTACTTTATTTCTTCAGTATTGCTGGCTTTGGTTGGTATATTTTTATTAGCTTTTACACGAGCTCAATCTTGTTGGATGACTTTGAACATACGAGTTTAGTGAAAGGTTATCCAGTACGATTTGACCAATACATCCTCTCGAAATGTGTCATTGCGTTTGGATATGTGCTCGCATTTATTGCGCTCATCTTTATGAGTGCGCTTGTAAGTTTGAGAAATGGCTTTGGAGATATAACAGAACCTGTTCGTGTGTTTTTAGGTGAACCGACACTCGTCTCAAGTATTTCCTATATTGGACGTGCTGTACTGTACATGATTGTCATATCAATTTTTATCATGCTACTATCGATTATTTTGAACGTACTCCTTAAAAACATGTATTTAACTTTATTTGTTCACTTTATTTTGTTCTTTTTACCGATTTTATTCCCATCACTGATTAGTCTGTTTCCATATAATCCGTTCAATTTTATGAGCTTTAATGAAATTTTAGCTGGTGTTCCGGTTGATTTAGAAAAGTCAACAACGATTACGATGAATCAAGGGCTTATTGTTATGGTCATTTGTATTGTGTTGATGCTGGTTATTATACAGCGCTTCTTCACTACTGGGAAAATAAATCGAGCGTAAGGGGGGACGGATATGCGGAGATATTTTGTTTTTGAATTGAAGCAATTTTTTACGAGCAAGAAAAATATTGCAGTGTTTGCTTTACTGACATTTGCGGCTCTCTTTTATGCGTTTAAACTTGCGCCGGCTTATGACCCGATAGAAAAGGTAGACTATGATGAAATTGAGGCGAGGTATTTAACTCGTGCGGAATTTTTAGACTCGATGTTTGGTAAAAGTTTATATGGTTATCATGAATCTGTTGGACACGCTGTCAGTATGTTTGGTTTCCTGAATCCTTATGATGAGCGACGTCTACAAGCTCTTGATGAAGGGGACTTACGTAAGTATGCAGATGAAACGAGTGCTTGGTACTATTACACCAATGTCTATACTTACCGTAACGAATTACTCGCATACAATCCACGCTATTATATGGAAGACAGACGATTTGCTGAAGAGGAAGCTTACTATGCCTACTTTGAACAATTTCAGCGTTATGATACATATAAACGTGTATGGTACGATTTAACGATTGAAATTTTAGAACAACGAACGGCACTTCAAACATTAGAACGCTTATTGAAGGGACCTTTACCATACATTCTATTAATTGCCACGCTATTACTGACAATTGATATCGTAACGAAGGATCGTCGTCATCCATCTGTTTTAAAGGGTTTTCCAATTGCAGACTGGAAGCGGCTATTGGTTAAGGTATTTGTTGGATTAATAGGCAGTGTGTTTCTATGGATTCCGATTATCGTTGGTCTGATGATTGTTGGCTTCCAATTTGGCTCTGGGAACCTTGATTTACCAGTTCCTGTTTATGGCTATGAATTGATTGCAAATGAGCAAGGTAAATTTGTCCATATGTCTATGGGGATATTTTTATTCCGCTGCTTCTTATTATTAGCAACTTGGATGGTAGTAATTGTTTCAGCAGTACTATTATGCAGTATTATATTCCGCCAAGAAATGTTTAATTTGTTGGTGGGAGGATTACTTATTTTTGGTGATCGCTTTTACGCAAGTCGTGGTGTCGGCTATTTCTGGAATGTCGAATATTTTCCAATATCTTATGTCCAGGTTGGGAATATTGTATCGAAATATCAAAATTTCTATTTTACAAGTGAAGGATTACACGACATGCTCGGCTTGAAATTATTGTTAGCGAGTGCAGCAATTATCCTTGTTTTAACATTACTTATTTCACTATCGAAGCGCTTTAGATTGATTAAATAGGAGGGGTAACATGATTGATATTCAAAACATAACGGTGCAATTTGGAACACGTACAGTGTTAAATGACATTGAGATAAAGTTTAATCAAGGAGAAATGATCGGCCTTGTTGCACCAAACGGAACAGGGAAATCGACGCTAATGAATGTCATTATGAACTATTTGCAGCCAACAAGAGGAAAAGTATTATTTAACGGTAATTTAAGCTATTCAAGCAAATCAAACGAAGTAAAGATTCATCAGTTCGTGTCCATGATGCCGGACCAAAGCGACTTGTACAACCATTTAAGCGGACGGACACATTTGAAAATGTACGCTGCCATGTGGAAGTCGGATCCAAAGCTAATTGATGAAACAATAGAAGCGTTGAATATGGGGCATTATGTGAATAAAAAAACAGGGACTTACTCCCTCGGAATGCGGCAGAGGTTATGCTTTGCTATGCAAATTGTGGCAAATACGGATATTATGATGATGGATGAAGTAATGAATGGCTTGGATCCGAACAATGTAGAAATTATCTCGAAAATTTTATTGAAGAAAAAAGCAGAGGGGAAAATGATTATCATTGCTTCCCATTTACTCGATAATCTGGAGAAGTATGCAGACCGGATTTTCCTGTTTAATGAAGGCAAGTTGGTCAATACGAATGAGATTATTGAAGGATTTAGTCAGGCAAAGATTAAAACAATCCGTGTGAAAAATATGGATGATTCTGTTAAAGAGCTGCTGAAAACAAAATATCCGTTGATTAAGCAGCAAACGTTGGTTACAGAGATGACTTTACTCCATCTTCCAAGCTCGGAACAGCAACTATTAAGCGATTTAACTGCTTTTTTAGTTGAGAATAATGTAATGGACTTTGCATTTGGTAAGGTAACATTAAATGATTTATACGCTCTGTATTATCATGAAGTTGTATAAAGGAAAAGCCTTCGTCATTTCAATTTGACGAAGGCTTTTTTGAAGTTGAAAATCGTGTTCAAAATATTAATTGGATATCTAATTATCCGCTATTTAAATCGAACATATTTCCGTAGCATTTTGGTCATTTTATTAATGAAGGGGATGGTGTACATGTAATGGTGGAGGGATTAGCCAGCCTTTTTCTTTATTTAGGCGTAATAGCTTAGCTCCAAGCTGTGCTTTAGCTGTATGGAATTGAGCATACAATAAGCCAATATCTTCTCTAATCGCCATACCCATAACTTGACTGCAGCTTACTAAACCTGCAGCGACATCCATAGATAAGGCTGCACTAATTTCCGGATCGTTAAATCTTGCGCCTGGTGGAATATTTTCGATTCGTGCTTCAGGACGTTCCGGTGGTGCAGGAGGAAGGGCAACACCATTTGTTTTAAGTATTTTTTCCAATTGCTTCACTTCATCTCGTGCACATTGAATAAAATCCTCGATAATTTTTTTCAAGTCCTGGTCACCGGCGTGATTATAGAATGTTTGATATCCTGCAATCATTCCGTAACCGGTAGCTAAATTTGTCCAAATACTAAAAACCTCACCATAATGTAAAGGTTCATCTTTTGGATTGCCAGTAAATATACCCACAATTACACTTCCTTTCAGAATTAGGTGAATCACATACAACGGTAGTATGAGACAATTAAAGAAATTTAATTCATATGTAATTAAAGAAGTGCCCAAGAAGTATCAAAAGTCATTAAAAAAAGCCAGCTCGCATAGGCGGGAGCTGGCGTACATAAATAATTATTTTTTAAATTAATTGTTGCATCGAATTTTACTTAGACGATATGTAAAAACCAACTTTTTTTAAGCTGGCACTCCGTGAACTCTTTTGTATATTTCTTTCTCGATTATATCTTTTGGCTGCTTTAAAGCAAGTTCCAATACATCCAAAATAATTATTGAAATTTGTTGTAAAATTTGTGAATCTTGGGAAGTTATTTTTTTTTCATTTTTTTGTAATTCAATATCTTTACGTAGGAGCGTGTTCATTAATTGGGCAGCTTCAAGATGATTACTCGTATTTAAAATTATTGCGTGGTTTCTTTGACGATTCGTATTACGGTCATTCCATTGGGTAGGTTCATTCGAAAAACAATTCATAATTTGCACTGCTTCACTATGGCTTAAAAGTTTTTCGAGTTGTGAGTTACTGCTTTCGACAGGATGATATAAAGTGACGCCTGGTTTAATTTTTGATTTCATAACATAGTAAAGCATAGGTTTTCCTGTGAAATTTTGTTCCATAATGCCGTCGATCCGACAAATACCATGCGATTTATAATTAGTTAAGTCACCAATTTTATACATTCATACGCCTCCAAAGATAGTTATAATTTCAATTCTATAGTAAATAACCGTTTAAGTCAACTTAGTTGACTTAAACGCTCAGTGTTGTGACTTGAATAAATGTTTTTCCTTTAGTATGATGCTTCATGGTATTTAATAAATAGGTAGATAGAAAGAAGGATATTTGAATGATTGATTTTATTGAATTATTATATCGACAACATAAACAGTTACGCCAACGGGCAGAAATAATGTGGATTGAAAACAATGAACTTCATTTAACAAGCTCGGAATGGTTTGTGCTTAAAAATATACATGAAGGTTATGTAACAGTACCTGAGTTAGTGAAACAGTTGGATATTTCTAAACAGGGGGTTCATAAATTCATAATTTCTCTTCAAGATAAGGGATTAATCACTACCGAATTAAAAAAAGAATCGAAAGTTCAGAAAGTCTCTCATTTAACGGTAGAAGGAATAGATATAATTAATAAGAGCAAAAAGATGGAGTTGGAAATAGAAGAGATGGTAAGGGGAACTATAGGGGATAAGGAATATGAAATGCTGTTGGAGATGCTTAAAAAGCCTCTCGTGAAAAATTAAAATCTATCGCCATTTACAATAAGGAAGTAGTATACCTCACTTAAAAGGAGAGATATACGATTTTGATTTTTTCGTTTTAATTTATTATGTATATTCGATTTTGTTGACCTGGATTATGGAATGATCATACCAAGTAGAATTGTTTACGAATAGAAAGAATTAATTGAAAAAAATTATTAAAAGAAAATGAATTAAAACTTTGTAATAGACAGATGAGTTTTTTTGTTGTATAGTTAGTGTAATGAGATTGGTTACAAGACAATAATAAATTCACCTATTACAAAGAGTATTAGTGTTTTATTTTGTGCTTTTTGTAATATGTGAATTTTTTTCTTTGGAAGAATTGCGATCTTATTAAATTTAATTAAATGGAGGTCATTTATATGACACAAGGTACAGTAAAATGGTTTAACGCAGAAAAAGGTTTCGGCTTTATCGAAGTTGAAGGCGGTTCTGACGTATTCGCTCACTTCTCAGCTATTCAAGGTGAAGGTTTCAAATCACTTGAAGAAGGTCAAAAAGTTGAGTTTTCAGTTGAAGACGGTCAACGTGGCCCACAAGCTACAAACATCGTAAAACTTTAATTTTAATGATGTAACCATAGAAGAGCTATCCTATATTAGGATGGCTCTTTTTTTGTTTGTAAACCGATACAAATAAAAGAAGACAAACCCTTGGAAAAGAGTTTGTCTTTATTCTAGCCTTTTCAGCTGTATATTTCAGTGTTTAACCAAGCAGTTTATGTTTTACTACTTCGTATGCCTGACAAATATTTACGTATGCATCTTTATGCTCAGCAATCATTTCAACTGCAATTTCATATAAATCGGAAGTATCTGTAGTGACTAAATCGTTTAATACGGTTGCTTCCATTTTTTCAACAAATGTTAAAATTTCTGTATTCATATATTTCATCTCCGAATCGGTGTTTGTTGTTACTCTAAATATACAGTAAGTAGATGTCTGACCTCAAAGGAAATGATTAAAAAATGCGGGGATTTGTTAATAATTTGACGATAAAATGAACTTAAACAATATTAGCTCTTTGAAAGCGTTTTTCTAAAAATAATCAAAATATTACAAATGAAAAGTCTGCTTCAAAAAATTATTTGAAACAGACTTTTCATTAATTTATATTTTTACTACATCGGAGAACACTGCCTCAACCCCCAGGGCCTCCATTTGACTGGCCATTTTTTCATCGTTGACTGTATAGGCTCTTACAATAACACCGTTTTTAATAGCTCGCTGTATAATTGATCGCATGCCATAGTAGTAGGGGATATGGATGGCATCACTCTTGAAGTTCTTCACATATTCCTCCAGATTAACTACAAGCGACGCAAATAACAGCGCGGTTTTAACATTAGGCATAATTTGCTGGAAGCGTGCGATGCTTTCATGGTTAAAGGAAGAAATAATGACACGCTTTTCTAAATCAAAAGCATGAATCTCGTTTGCGATAAGTGCCTCAATACCTGGATATTCAAAAATATCTGATTTTATCTCAATATTAATAATGTGATGTGTAGGCTTGAATATATTTAAAACTTCAGTAAGGGTAGGGATTGTTTGTCCTGCAAATTCAGAAGCAAACGAAGCGCCAAAATCAAAAGCACGAAGTTCCTGCAATGTCATATCCTTTACAAAGCCTTTGCCGTTTGACGTACGATTAATTTTTTCATCATGAATGACAACTAATTGATTGTCTTTAGTTAAATGAACGTCAAACTCCACACCCCAAACATCTAACTTTGCCGCTTCTTGAAAAGCGATTATTGTATTTTCAGGATAGTTTGCACTGAATCCGCGATGGGCAATAATATTCATGTATTTACCTACTTTCCTATTTTTCGCAAGCGATGCCATCTTTATCACGGTCACTTTTGCTGTTTAATTTATATAATTCAGCAGAGACGAACGGTTGGTGCTTCGTTTTACCGCCTTTATTCTTAACATTTGCCGCTTTTGCCACGCCGCCTTTATAAACAGCATTAAGATCCGTACAATTTTTGTATTCAACTAACTTTATTTTGCCCTTCGTACTAGCTTCGACTTCAATTGTTGAAATAGAAAGAGATCCGATAAGTGTGGCACTTAGTAAAATGGATAAAATATATTTTTTCATAGTAAATTCCTCCTGAAAAATCCTTTTCCAATATTTTACCAAATAAATAAGCGAATTCACAAGGGAGGCTGTGAATTCGCTTATGTCTAACCCATAATATGATAACCGCTATCGATATAAATCGTTTCGCCTGTCACGCCCCGAGATAGCTTGCTTAACATAACGATTGTCATATCAGCAACTTCTTCTTGGTTCGTGTTGCGTTTTAACGGAGCTGTTTCTTCGATTTTGTGTAAAATTTGATTGAAGCTAGGTACACCTTTTGCTGCTAATGTCCGAATGGCACCAGCTGAAATGGCATTTACACGGATATTATCCGCACCAACATCTGCTGCTAAGTAGCGCATAGAAGCTTCAAGTGCAGCTTTTGCCACGCCCATCACATTATAACCATCAAGAACACGCTCGGCACCTAAATAAGTCATTGTCACAACAGATCCGCCTTCCGTCATGTAAGGCTTTGCTGCTTTTGTTACGGCGATTAAAGAGTATGCACTCGTATCCTGTGCAAAAGCATATCCTTCACGTGTTGTTTCAACAAAACGGTTATGCAAATCTTCTGCATGTGCAAAAGCAACTGAATGGACGATTCCGTGAATGACTTTATATTGTTCCCCAATTAGAGTGAATGCCTTTTCGATGCTCTCATCACTATTTACATCACATTCAAAAACAGCTGTATTGTGATCCTCATAACCTACTAAAAGTTTTTCGATTTTCCCTTTTGAACGCTCTTTGCGATATGTAAAAATGACATTAGCGCCTACTTCAAAAAGCTTTTTCGCGATCCCCCAGGCAATACTTCGCTCATTGGCAACGCCCATTACGACTATATTCTTCCCTGTTAATTGCATTAAATCCATAACGACACCCCTACAATAGTTAGTTATTATTAGTACCTACTACTAATAATAACTATAACATCTCTAATCATGATCCGCAATATGAAAAAAGAAAAATAAAAAGTGACCCTTTAATAAAAAATTAAAGAATCACTTTCATTGACTTACGTTTTATTCAAATTTTAAAGAATCGCCATCAAACGTTTCGTCAGCCACTTTAATAGAATCTGTTGGGCAGCCTTCAAATGCATCTTGCATGTCTTCTAGTAGATCCTCTGGAACTTCGGCAGTCCCCATGTTATCATCTAAAATAACGAAAGCGATACCTTCATCATCATAGTCATAAATATCTGGTGCAGCAGCGCCACAAGCGCCACAAGCAATACATGTATCTTTATCTACGATTGTATATTTTGGCATTGTTACCTCTCCTTTATCCGTTCGTTTCCATAAAGCTCTTATTTATTCTAAATGTGTTTTCAGTACTTTTCAACCTAATACTACGAAAATGAGGGATTTGATATGCTAATCCAACAAATTCTTTTGAAAATATTATATACATTCCAACAAGAAAGAACAGTTTCTGCTGCTTTTCATCTTTTAAAAGGCAAGAGGTCAGGGCAGACCATTCATGATGTAGGGCTATATAATTTATACCCTTTTTTTGGTCTGCTACCAAAACTTACACGTCAAAAATTCGATGAGCAGATTGATTTGTTGTTTGCTAAAAATGCTATTTTAATTGAAGAGAATGGTTATTATAGTATCACGGAATATGGAAAACAACTTGCTGCACAATCATTACCCATCTCTTTTGATAGTTGGCATTACCGTGGGAATGAACATTTGTTTTTTAGTCGGGTATCACTTATTGTGCAAAGTTTATCTCATCAGCTACACCAAAAAAACACGTTTATTCCCATCGAAAGGAATGAACAAATACAGCAATGGGTCCGTCAGTTTTTACTGCGCCATCAATACCAAAAGCAATTGCTGCAGCAGGCATTGCATAGTGAAATATCAGTAAGCCTGTCGATGCTTACAATAGAAGAAAAGATAAAAGATTTAATAATCTATCGATTATCAGGCTATAACGAACCTGGTTTTACATGGCAACAGCTGGCATTTGGTTATGAAATGCATGAAATGGATGTACAGCTTCTTTATATAAGCGGACTACATGCATGGCTAAATGAACTGTCTCATAAATCAGCTCAATATCCATTATTACATGATATAATGCAAAACATTCGTGTTGAAGTTCTGTTGACTTCTTCAGCCAATGCAACTGCAAAGCTTTACAAGGTTGGAAGAACCATTGAGGAGATTAGCCAAATTCGCCGTTTGAAAATCAATACGATTGAAGATCATATTGTTGAAATGGCAATGAATGAAACAAATTTTTCCATCGAGCCATTTATAACGATAGAAGAACAGCAGCAAGTTTTAGCGGCAGTCGAAGATTATGGAACGAAACGTTTAAAAACATTGAAGGAAATATTACCACATTTAAGTTATTTTCAATTGAGGCTAACATTGGCGAAAGGAGCTATTACAACATGAATTTACAAGGCGCATTAAAGCAATATTTTGGATATGATACATTTCGGTCGGGGCAGGAAGAAATTATCGGAAATATTTTAAAGGGAAAAGATGTTGTCGCCATTTTGCCAACTGGAATGGGGAAGTCACTTTGCTATCAATTGCCAGGGTATTTATTTCAAAAACCTGTTTTAATTGTGTCGCCGCTTTTATCACTTATGCAGGACCAAGTTGACCAATTGAAACAACGGGGGGAAAAACGGGTTGTCGCCCTTAATTCTTTCTTAACAATGGAACAAAAAAAATATGCACTTCATTTTCTGCAGGAGTATCGATTTATTTTTGTCTCTCCGGAAATGTTGCTGCAACCTCAGGTAAAGGCACGTATCCAGGAGATGGAGCTGTCACTGATTGTGGCGGATGAAGCACATTGCATTTCACAATGGGGCTTTGATTTCCGTCCAGACTATTTGCGTATTGGAGAAGTACTTCCCGAATCGAACCGACCGCCAATACTTGCACTATCTGCAACGGCTACTGATTCAGTGCTAAGAGACATTAAATCGTATTTAAATATGGATGAGCCTTTTCAATATATGCACACTGTAAATAGAGAAAACATTCATTTAGTGAAAAAAGCTTTTATGAATAGAGAAGAAAAGATTGAGTGGATTATTGAACATGTGAAAAATACAGCGGGACCAGGAATCATTTATACACAATCCAGGGCGAAAGCCGAAGCAATTAGTTTGCAGCTTATCCAGCAGAATGTTGCCGCCGCTGCTTACCATGCCGGAAAGGAAACACAGGATCGCCAATTTATCCAACAGCAGTTTTTAGCAGGGAAACTAGAGTGGATTGTTGCAACAAATGCATTTGGAATGGGTATCCATAAAGAGAATGTACGACAGGTAATTCATGAAACAATGCCTGCTACTTTGTCCAATTACATGCAAGAAATTGGTCGAGCAGGACGAGATGGAAATTCCGCTGTTGCCTTTTTGCTGTATTGTGATGGAGATGAGCAATTTGCTAAATTTATCGCCACGGAAGATCTGCCAAAAGAAGTGCATATTGATCGATTTATGCAAACCGTTGCTGCAGGTGAACACCCAGAATCTCTATATACAAAAGGGGAGCTGTCGGAAGTTGTGTTTCGAGTTTTAAGTTATTGGTTAGCGCGGGAATCTGCAGAAAAAGTAAAAAGTAGAATGCTTGATTTACAACTGAAAAAGTTTGAAGAAGTGGAGCTTGTTTTAAATCTCATTTCACACCAGGAATGTATGCGAAGACAAGTAGTTCGTTACTTTGGACAAGAATTATTGGAGCAACAGGAAAATTGCTGTACAAACTGTGGAATAGAACTCTCTAATCTTGTTCAAAAGAGAGATGCATCTAAAACAACAGTGAAAATGACAAATTGGCAACAGCGCTTAGACAAATTACTAGCACGAAACTTGTAATATACTCATGAACCGTTGCCTTTTTTGGAGAAATTCGTCATAATAAAGTTATATTTTTAGTAGTTGGAGGGGTGCAGAACATGGCAAAAGAAGATTACCGAGAGAAGGTAGAAGAGCATCGCCAAGAGATTGACCTACATAACGAGTCAGGTTCAAAAGCGTCGCGTGTTAGCAGACACGGAAAAAAGAGTGCCAAAAAACCATCAAACCCAATGATGACAGTCTTAACGGTTGTCTTAATTTTTATTCCTTTAACAATTTTAGGGTACGTATGGCTTCTATATGAACCAAGCACATCTGCAAAAGAAGGCGCAAGTGGCGGTGGGCAGGAAAATTTAGTAGAAATTCAAAAGCAAAATCCGCAAACTCCTGCCTCTATTAGCAGCGATGATGATAAAGAAGAAACAGACACTGAAAAAGCATCTGAAAATGCCAAAGTCGATGATGAAAAGGCAGAAAAAGAGAGCTTAGCAGCGGAAGAAGCAAAAAAGGCAGAAGAAAAATTAGCTAAGGCAAAAGCAGAAAAAGATACTGCAGAAGCCAAAAAAGCCGAAGAAGCGCAAAAAGTTGCTGCTGCAAAAGCAAAAGAGCTTGAGGAAAAGAAAAAAGCACAAGAAGCAGCTAAAGCTGAGCAAAAAACACATACAGTTTCTTCATCGGACAACTTATATCGAATTGCGTTAAAGTACTACGGTAACGGTAGCCCTGCATATATTGAAAAAATAAAAGCTGCCAACAATTTATCATCTGATAGTATTTCAGCTGGGCAAGTTTTAGTAATAGTTCCATAAGAGCAGTAAAACATTTCGTATATCGATATGTAAAAAGACGATCCGTTTTGGCGCTCGTCTTTTTATTTGTTAAGAAAACGTTGAAAATGGATAATGTATAAACAGTATTTGCTTTTATATTGGAGGATGGCGCATGGTTTTTATTGGTATAATCGGGAGTATTTGTATTGTATTGCTGCTTTTTATGTATATGCAGGCACATGAAAATAACCTTCGTATGCATGAAGTACATACAATCGGTAAACAACAGGAGAAGGTTCATATATTTTTTATTTCCGATACACATGCTCGCAAAATTGATGACACGATGATTACATCGATAAACAAAAGAGTAAGTGCTGTCATAATTGGCGGAGACTTTGTAGATCGCCGTACAACTGAAGAAACTTTGCTTCATAATATAAGACTCATCAAGCAACTCGGGCCAACCTATTTTATATGGGGGAATAATGATGTAGAATTTGGGGAACATAAGCTTCGCCAAATATTAGCAAAGCACGAAATTAGTATACTTGAAAATGAATCAATAAAACTGGAAAACGAAAATGAGTTAACGATCAGCGCGGTTTCCTATCGACCAGGAGAAGGAAATATTCAACGTGCGATTGAACAGTGTGAGGAATCGCAGACAGTATTTATTGCTCACAACCCAGAGTTATTTAAAAAAATCCATCATAAATTCCAACCAATACTTAGTATTGCTGGACATTTGCACGGAGGCCAAATTCGGTTGGGAAAATTGGGATTCCAACCGCATGGATATTTCAAAAAGATTCGTAACCGCTATGAACTAGTAAGCAACGGCTATGGTACTACTCTATTACCATTGCGATTCGGTGCAAAGCCTGAGTGCCATTTAATAGAAATAAATTTCAAAGAGAAGTCCTCGTAAAATAAGAAAGAGCAATATAATAAGGTTATTGTATTTGATTAAGGAGCTGTTACTATGCAAAAGGTAGATGCAATCATTGTCGGTGGAGGTCCATGTGGATTATCAGCAGCGATTGAACTACAAAATATCGGACTGTCACCACTTGTAATTGAAAAGGGAAATATCGTCAATGCAATATACAACTATCCGACACATCAAACATTTTTCAGTACAAGCGAGAAGTTAGCTATTGGCGATGTGCCATTTATTATTGAAGAACGAAAGCCAAAGCGTAATCAGGCACTAGTCTATTATCGTGAAGTGGTGAAAGCTAAAAAAATTCAAGTCAATCGATTTGAAATGGTGAAAAGTGTAGAAAAAACAAATGATTTTTTTACCGTACAAACAGATAAAGATATTTATGAAACACCTTATGTAGTTATTGCTACAGGATATTATGATCATCCGAACTATTTAAATATTCCGGGTGAGGACTTGCCGAAAGTTCATCATTATTTTAAAGAAGGTCATCCTTTTTTTGATTTAAAGGTTCTCGTTATTGGAGGCAAAAATTCAGCGATCGATGCTGCGCTGGAGCTTAACAAAGCAGGGGCACATGTAACGGTCATTTATAGAGGCAATGATTATTCACCAAGCATTAAGCCATGGGTACTACCGGAATTTTTGGGGCTTGTTCGCGAAGGTGAAATTACGATGCATTTTAATACAGAAGTAAAGGAAATCCGTGAGACAGAAGTAATTTTAGATATAGAAGGAGTTACCGAAACAGTAGGCAACGATATTGTCTTTGCAATGACTGGCTATCATCCGGACCACCGATTTATTCGTGCAATGGGTGTTCATATTGATAATGAAACAGGCAGACCTTCTTTTAATCCCGAAACGATGGAAACGAATATCGAAAATTTGTTCATTGCCGGAGTTATAGCAGCAGGCAATAATGCAAATGAGATTTTTATTGAAAATGGTCGCTTCCATGGAGGGTTAATCGCAAAAAATATTGCACACGAAAAATTACATAAGGGGTGAATTTTTTGAAGAAAAAAGTAGTGCTAATCACAACAGGTGGAACTATTGCCAGTACGCGAAACGATAAAAATAAGCTAGAATCCGGTAAGCTTGATGGACAGGCTATTTTATCGATGTGCCAGCTTGAAAATGATATCGATATTGAATTAATTGATTTATATCAAATCCCGTCAATGCATATGACATTTGAAAATTTAAATCACTTGAACAAAACAATTACAAAAGTTTTTCAAGATCCTTCTGTAAGTGGAATTGTGGTGACACACGGAACAGACAGTCTAGAGGAAACTGCATATTTTTTAGAGCTGACATTACATGATGAGCGTCCGGTTATTGTGACAGGATCCCAAAAGTCTCCTGGGGACATCGGAACGGACGTCTATTCTAATCTACGGAATTCCTTATTGGTGGCATCAAGTGATGAGGCAAAAAATATTGGTATTTGTGTAGTATTTAATGAAAAGATTTTGCATTCAAAATATGTAAAGAAAACCCACTCTTCAAGCATTAATGGGTTTGGTGCAATTGGTTACGGTATGTTAGGCTTTATTGATAATGATGAGGTTGTAATTTACCAAAAGCCAACGCATAAAGAAGTGTATACGATAAAAGAAAATTACCCTACTGTAGAAATCGTATTTGCATATTTAGGAGCTAGCTCTATTATTTTAGATGCTCTTTATGAAGCGGATATTGATGGGGTGATTCTTGTTGGTGCAGGACGTGGTCAAGTTGCACCGCAAATGATGGGTGCAATCGAAAAACTTTGCCAAAAAGGGTCAAAGGTCGTTCTGACAACATCAACAGAGGAAGGGCGCGTATTCCCTACATATGATTATTATAGTAGTGCCAATAACCTGAAAGATACTGGTGTTATTATGGGGGGCGACTTTGATCCGAAAAAAGCTCGTTTAAAGCTACTATTAATGCTCGCAAATGGCGATACAAATTATGCTTCTTTTATGCAATGATATTTAAAACTCGGTCAGAAATTACCGAGTTTTAATCGTTTTTATACAAATATTGGATAATGATAACTGTGAATAAATAAATAGTGCTATACTATTTAGAAGTTAAGAATCGAAAGGAGCCGGGCACATGTTTATAGTTTTATCTGCAGCAATTGCGCCGGGTCTAGCCCTTTTAAGCTACTTTTATTTACGAAATGAAATGGATACAGAGCCGCGGCGTACATTATTTCAATCGTTTATTTATGGAGCAATTATTACGTTCCCCATTTTATTCTTACAATTCGTTTTAAAAGAAGAGGAAACATTTACGAATCCTTTTTTTATTAATGTTATTTTTACGAGTTCGATTGAAGAGTTGGTAAAATGGCTCATAATTCTAGCTGTTATTTTACGGCACGTCGAATTTGATGATCCGTACGATGGTATTTTATATGGCGCAGCCGTATCACTAGGGTTTGCCACTGTGGAAAATGTGATTTTTTTGTTATCTTTTGGTGTGGACCAGGCGTTCATGCGTGCACTATTACCTGTTTCAAGTCATGCTTTGTTTGGCGTGGTTATGGGATACTATTACGGGAAAGGGAAGTTTTCAAGCGAAACAATCAAGAAAAAATATATTGCACTCGCTTTATTTGCACCAATTGGACTTCACATTATATATAACTCGATATTATTGTTGGAAGAGTATTTCATGTATGCAATGTTGCCATTTATGCTATTCCTTTGGACGTTTGCATTACGCAAAGTCAAACAAGCGCATGAGCATTTAATAGATCACTTATCCCAAAGCGGTGATACATAATAGGTTTGATACAGATTTTTTTGTATCAGACCTTTTTTGTTGCGCGTAGAAGTTCTCTATTTTATATACCAAATATATTTTTCGAATGTATAAACTTTTTAATTAACTCCATCCTACTAAAAAAGGAGTGGAAATGTCATTGAAAAAGATTGTATTATTCATACTCATTTTGTCAGGTAGCTTTGCGAGTCATACAATTGCATTTTCAGATCAAGAAGTGCAGCGTGGTGCTTTTGGGGATGATGTGGTTGAACTACAGGCACGATTACAATATTTAAGCTTTTATCATGGCAAAATTGACGGGAAATTTGGATATGGAACGTATTGGGCTCTGCGTAATTTCCAGGAACAATATGGACTTCCGGTAGACGGAATCGCAGGTCAAAAAACGAAAGAAAAGCTTGTAAATAACTCTGATTTTGATCGAGCTTTTGTGCATGAGCAAATTAATGCCGGAAATCAGTTTACGTACTATGGAGGTATACCTCTGAAAGACCAAGTGAAAAAGAGCGGTACAGCTGCAGGAACAGGCTCGAACAAGGAGTCTGGAAAAGGATCTAATTTGACGGATTCAATGCAATTACCACCAGGATATTCGGAACAGGATTTGCAAATATTGGCTAATGCTGTTTACGGAGAAGCACGGGGTGAGCCATATGAAGGACAAGTCGCTGTAGCAGCGGTAATTTTAAACCGATTGGAATCTCCAGAGTTTCCGGATACAATTTCGGAAATTATATTCCAGCCTTTAGCTTTTACAGCAGTAGCAGATGGACAAATTTGGCTTACTCCAAATGAGCGTGCTAAACAGGCTGTTCTCGATGCAATTAATGGCTGGGATCCGTCTGAAAACGCTCTTTACTATTTCAATCCTGTAACAGCGACAAGTAAATGGATATGGTCAAGACCACAAATTAAACAAATCGGCGAACATATATTTTGCTTATAAAAGGGTGTGAAACATGAGAAACTTTGCTTATTTATTAGGTTTATTCATCGTCATATTGGGATTTGTCTCATTTGATTTATTTACTCAAAATAAACAGCTTGAACGTTCGGTTTTTGCAGCCCAAACAAGAGATTTGTCTGCAGCAACTGAAAAATTATCAACATTACATTCAACAGTCGAGCAATCTTTACTATTTCAAGATGAAAAAGCGTTGAATAATGAATTAGATTCGATTTGGCGCATGAGCAGTGATTTAAGAAAGTCTGTAGCCAATTTGCCGATACAGCCGGAAGTTCAAAATGAATGGATGCGCTATTTAGGGAGAATCGGTGATAATGCAAAGCAAGCAGCACAAACGGGAGATTATGAAAATTGGCGCAATAAAATGACTACCGTTGCAGCCAATTTACATGCATTTGCAGAAGAGTGGAATACAGCAACAGTAGCATTTTATGAAAATGATGGTGACATGAAAAAATGGTCGACAAACCATACAACAGATTTAAGTGAATCACCATTTATGAATGTTTCCAAACAACTAAAAACATATAATGAAACCGATTTCCCTTTAACTGCAAGTGAGTCAGATTATGAAAAAAAGCGAGACTTACAACATATAAAGGATGAAAAAATCACAAAAAGTGAGGCAATAAAGAAATTCAAAAACTTCTTCCCGAATATTGATGATGCACTTGTTACGGTCACAAAAAGCAGCGATGATGCCCCATATCCTTTTTATCATATCCAGTATATCCATGGTTCGAAAATTGGTTATGCCGATATAACAGAAAATGGCGGTCATCTTCTCTCGTTTTTACTTGAAAGACCAGTGAAAAAACATCCACTATCACATGAGGAGATTTTGAATACTGCCGAAAGATTTATGAAAAAAGTCGGTTATTCCGACGTGAAACTTTCCGAATCAAGAGAAAACCATGAAGCATGGCATTTCGTATTTTCTAGAGTACATGGTGAAGATGAAGCGCTAGTATATCCAGACAGTATTCAGGTGAAAGTAGCAAAAGACAATGCGGAAATTTTAGGGGTCAATGCTATGGAATATATACAGGAGGAAAAAATAACGGCTCAGGGTGAAGTACCAATCGATTGGGAGGAGTTCTTTTCCGACCAGGTTTCTGTAGAGGAAATGAAAAAAATCTATACAGCTAACAAAAATCTGCAGCTGCGCAAATGTTATGAAGTAATTGCAAGGCTAAATAATCAATCCAACGATACTTTTCGTATTGTAATCGATGCAGAAACGCATGAAGTAATAAAAAATGAAAAGCTAAATTAATTAACCAATTGTAAAAATATAGCTAATTTTCCTTTCCCGTGAGATAATGGATTATCATTATATTTGTAACGGAGAGAGAAAAAATGGAACTTAAAATTGGAACACAATTAACATTAGAACCAACATATACGGAAAAAATTGAAAAATTCAAATGTCGTATTGTAGAAAAACAAAACAATATGATTTATATTGATTATCCGATTAATGTAGCAACGAAGAAAACAGCTTTTTTAATAGATGGTGCACAATTTCGAGTAACATTCAGTAGCGATATGGATACCTATTCTTTTAACACGGAAGTTTTAGGGCGTAAAGGCGGGGATGTACAGATGATCATCCTCGCACATCCTGCTGCTGATGAATTCATAAAAATTCAACGTCGACAATATGTTCGTGTCGAAACACCTGTAGATATTGCAGTGGAGCATAAAGGACAGAAATTCCAGCTCGTTGCTGATGATATTAGCGCGGGCGGCAGTTTAATTCGGTTAAAAACCCCAGTGAATTTTAATGAAGGTGACACGGTAAATTCTTTAATCGTGCTACCGTTTGTAAATGGAGAGATCCGGTACGTTGAGACAAACTCTGAAGTAGTCAAAATTTTCGAGCGGGATGGAATTCTAGTGGCGTCATTACAATTTGCAGATACCGAGGATTTTGATAAACAACAAATTGTGCGCTTCTGCTTTGAGCGTCAAGTGTTAATCAGGAAAAAAGAATTGAACGAAATATAATAAGCAATGTGAAGATCTAAAAAGTATCCCACTTTTTAGATCTTTTTTAAATATATATTTGCCTTTTTTATAAAATCGCGAAAAAAATTCTAAGTAAAAATTAGATTGAAATGAAGGTAAATATTTTTCAGGTTATGATACAATAACTACGGAAAGTAGGGATTTAATTATGGTTAAAAAAATTCAAATTGCAATTGATGGTCCAGCAGGGGCAGGTAAAAGTACAATTGCAAAAATAGTGGCCGAGGCACTTCAATTTACGTATATCGATACAGGAGCAATGTATCGAGCTGTTACGTATAAAGCATTGAATGAAAACATACAATTACATGACGCAAAGTCTATAGAAACAATGCTGCAAAACACAGCAATAACACTAAAGCCATCAGAGCAGGGGCAAATTGTTTTTGTAGATGGACAAAATGTGTCTGAAGCAATCCGTTCAAATGAGGTAACTGCAAATGTTTCGGAAGTCGCGGCACATGCGAATATTCGTGAAATATTGGTCTCAATGCAACAAAGGCTGGCAGCAGATGGTGGAGTTGTAATGGATGGACGAGATATTGCAACACATGTATTAAAAGATGCAGAGCTTAAAATCTTCATGTCGGCAACTGTTGAAGAACGAGCACGCCGTCGCTTCCTTGATAATGAACGACGAGGAATCCCTTCTACAATTGAAACATTGCAACAGGAAATCGCACTCCGGGACAAGCTAGACAGCGAACGTGAAGCATCACCACTTATCCAGGCAGAAGATGCACTATTTTTAGATACAACACATTTATCAATTGAAGAAGCTGCACAGGAAATTATAGATTTAGCACAGCGAAAAATGAGCTAAATTATATGGTTATCCTTTGTAACGCATGAAATTTCTGAAAATAAAGGGTTATTTTTTGTCTTTGTTGAACATTTGGAATAAAATAAAGGTGGATAATGCGAAGGAGGGCTACATATGTCTGAGGAAATGAATTTAGGGTTAAACCAAAAATTTCAAGAAGGAGATATTGTGAAAGGTGTTGCTGTACAAGTTGAAGAGAAGTCAGTGACAGTTTCTATCGAGGGGGCACCTTTTGATGGAATTATACCTATTAGCGAACTTTCAAGCTTACACATTGAAAAAGCTTCCGATATAGTTTCAGTTGGAGATCAGCTTGAGCTAATGATTACGAAAGTTGAGGAAGAAAATTTTGTTTTATCAAAGCGAAAAGTCGATGCACTTCAAGCATGGGATAAGCTAAAAGTGAAATTCGAATCCGGGGAAATTTTCGAAGCGGAAATAAAAGATGTTGTAAAAGGCGGACTTGTCGTAGATTTAGGCGTTCGTGGTTTCGTTCCCGCATCACTGGTAGAGGATTACTTTGTAGAAGATTTTGAAGACTATAAAGGAAAGACTTTACGATTAAAAATTACAGAATTAGATAAAGACAAAGGTCGACTTATTTTATCTCATCGTGCGGTACTTGAGGAAGAAAAGGCTTCGAAAAAGCAACAGGTTATTCAAAACATCAATCAAGGCGATGTATTGGAAGGCACGGTGCAACGTTTAGCAAAATTCGGTGCTTTTATTGATTTAGGCGGCATTGACGGCTTAGTCCATATTTCGCAAGTTGCTCATGAGCATGTAGAAGATATTTCTACCGTTTTACAGGAAGGACAACCTGTAAAGGTTAAAGTCCTGTCAGTTGATATTCAAAATGAGCGTGTATCGCTATCGATTAAGGATACATTGCCTGGTCCATGGACAAACATTACGGAAAAGGCTGCAAAGGGTTCTGTATTAACAGGTACTGTTAAGCGTCTTGTTACGTTTGGTGCGTTCGTTGAAGTATTCCCGGGTGTAGAGGGACTAGTTCATATTTCTCAAATTTCACACAAGCATATTAATACACCACATGAAGCATTAAAAGATGGACAAGAAGTGGAAGTTAAGGTGCTAGAAGTGAATGCTGATGAAAAACGTCTTGCTTTAAGTATTAAAGCATTACAGGAAGATTCAGCTGCAGAAGAAGATTTCGATTATGAGCTTCCGGAAGAAAATAAAGGCTTCTCATTCAGCGACGTGATCGGTGACCAATTAAAGGGTTTTAATAAAAATTAACTAAAATAAAGCTTTAGACCAACTTAATCTTAAGCCAACTAAAACATCTTTGGAATAGGTATGTAACCATACATTATTCTAAAGGTGTTTTTTCTATAATTAATTATAAAAGAAAATCATATAATACCCTCCTAAAATTATATATATTGACAATATATGTGAATTAAATAAAAATTAATCTTGAGTCAGTTTTATATAAATAGTTTGAAAATATAAGGGGAAGGAGGCTAGCTCGTTGGAAAAAATAAGGGATGGGATAACTTTAAGTATAAATTGTATTTTAAATAATCTTTATAAAATTGAAATGATTATTTCTGTAAGTGAAGTTTCAATTGTTTATAAAGGTAAAAATATTTTAACAGAAGATCAAATCATAATTAAAGAATTTTATCCAAAATCAATTGCCATACGTGATTTAGATAATAAAACGATAATTAACCGTTTGCCATCTTCTAAGGGGAAATTTGATGCGCTGAAGCAAAATTTTTTACATGAGGCAATCATTCTGCAACAACTATCTCACGATAATATTATAAAGTATATATCACATTTTGAAGAGAATAACACTGCTTATATAGTTACCGAATATTATGATGGGATTACATTGAACCAGTATTTAAAAAGTATTCCTTTACATAAGAGACATAGTTTATTTAATAGTATTTTTATACCATTAATAAATGCATTACATTATATTCACAAGAAGGGGATTATTCATCGGGATATAAAACCTAGTAATATTATGATAGATTCGAAAAAAAATGTCTTTTTATTGGATTTTGGTTCAGCCATTTTTTATAAAAATAATGAGGAGGCTTCTATTTTTACAACACCAGGATATTCAGCATTAGAACAATATTCTAAAAAAGCAAAACAAGGTATAAAAACTGATATATACGGCTTTGCTGCTACGTTATACTATTCTTTAACGGATGTCGTACCGATTGATATTTCCCAAAGATTAATTACAGGAAAAATAAGTAGTGTAAAATCAAATAATCGGAAAATCACTTTACTGTTATCTATGATAATTAGTTGGAGTTTGGCATTAGCTCAAAGGAAACGGTGTTTTTCCTTAAATTTTATTAAATTGGCGCTTTTGATTGATAAATATTTTAAGTAATTGTACTAAATCCATAAAAATGTTAAAAATCGACATTTTTAGGGTTAGATATGAAATTCTTAAAATTGAAAATTAGGGAAATAATATTATTTTCCATCAATATTATCTCTCAGTATGGTAAAAAAATACATTTATAACAATTGACAATAATTAGTTATATTGTATATTTAGGTAAAAGTTGGATGTTTGAAACGCATTTATTAACCTATATACAGTATTAATTTTTATTGTTTATTTTTTTGTACTAATTACCTTATTTTGGTATAAATTCAAATAAATTGTTTATAAATATATCCAACTTAGCATGAACAAAATTTTTTTGCCTTTTCTAAGTTAATAAGTATAAGGAACCATTAATCAATTTATGAATTGGAGGGATGGCTGTGGAATTGTGCAGCCGTATAAATGGAGATTATTAATCAAACGAACAGAACAATGCTTTTTGAAGAAATTAATCCAGAAAAATTAGATTTAATTACGCTTGTTGGTGACGTGAAAGACATTGATAGTCTTAGTGATGAAAAAATTAAAGAAATTAATCAGTATCTTCTTGTTAAAAGTTTTGATGAATTTTTAGACAAGTTTTCTCCAACGGTTTATTCGTTTTATAATGCAGCAAACCAAAAGGTCATGTATACATTAAAAAAGCCAGAAGGAATTCAGGAAGATTGTATTTCAGAAATTCCTATTGATCAAAATAATGATTTTTTAAAAATGCTATTTACGCTTATCGATACAAAAAGAAGCCAAGGAATAACAAACGTTGATTTTAAGTTTGAGAACTTATTAGATATGATTTCCCCTAAAAAAGTAATGGATGATATTCGCCAAGTGAGAAAAGAAATCCACTATCTACACGGGGAATACGAAAAATTAGAAGAGAATGACCCAAAGAAGTTAGATATGGGAGATAAGCTTAACTTAATGTTTGAAGTAGCAAGTAAAAATTATAATAATGTTATGGCCATGTTACCTTTAGCGATTGAAGATATAAAAACGAGATTATTATTAGGTGCTAATCAAGAAGCAGATGCATCTGAAAAATTTCAAATAGGGACCCTTTCGATTGGAGAAAAGGGTGAATTAAAAATCATTGAAGCACCTAAACCAGATAGTTCAGAGCTAATGGTTATTTCAGGTGACGGAAATAATGGTTTAAGTACAATTTTTGAAGAAGATTATGAAGCAATTTCTGAGTCAAATTCTTCATATGTTAAAGATTTGGTAGTAAGAACTTTTGCTCCATTGCCAATGATTCAAAATAGCATCGATGTAGAGACGGAAGTTCAAAACTATAATACATATTTAGAGTTTTACAAAGATGCGAAGGACGAATTCGTAAAGACCGTTAAGCCTTTAGTAGAGAAGATTTTAGGTGTGAAAATGTATTTCGATCAGTATGCAACGAAAAACAGAGGGATGCAGCCATCATTAATTGTTACGAATACAAAGTTAGATATGCTTGTTAAAAGTAATAATCTTCCACGTCTAAGAGCCTTTTTAAATACGGTTAACTCTAAAAATGACTTTACAGATACTATCTGGTATGGCATTGTGCCGGCAATTGAGTTAGAGGCTTCCGGTAAAGCTAAAGTTAGTAGAGCAAGATTTAAAGGCAATGAAAAGGTTGCAAAATTAGAAGGAAATACAATGGAATCGCTATCTATGCTTTTAGATACGGTAAAGGATTATAAATTACAAATATTCTTCAACTTTATAGCAGAAGAAACGACAACTTTTAATGCAATCGCAACTGCTGGTATTGATCGTTTAATTGATAAATGCGCACCTTTAATGAGAAAAGATTATAGTGAGTTTGCTATTCCTTGTTTACCTAACTTCACAATTATTCCTAAAGATAAATCAGGAGTAGTAATTGATACAAAAATGGAAGCTCTTGAAAATGGAGCGCGATTATCTAAGGAAAAAGAAGACATTTTAAAGCTTTGGATAGAGGGTGTTTATGTAGGAGCTAGCTATGTAGCAGCTGGTCTTGCGTCCGCTTATCAGTGTCCAGAATATTTAAAAGAATCTTTCAGAAATGTGAAAAGAGGTTACCCAGGAGTTCGATTTGATATTGAAGCGGGTGACAATTCATTAAAAGCCGTAACGACAATGGCCAAGGAAATTTCTGGCTTCACAAATAATATTAAGGATTCTATTAATAGCAAAAACTTTGGCTTTGTATTCTCATCAGAAAATGCACAGTTACAAGGAAAAGATATTAAAAGAATCACAGTATATAAAGCTAGAAGTTTAGCTATGGAAGAAGATGGATTCGACTCCATCTATAAAACACAAGTAAGTACTTATATTGAAAGAATACTCCGGTTCCAATCAGGTGACTTTAAACACGAGAATATTGTTCGCTTCTTTAGTAACAATCCATCTAGTCAAAAAAGTCAGTGGATAAATGATAAAGGCTATGTAAACTCCGTTATTCAAGAGGGAGATGATATAGGCTACATTATCGATGAAAAGACTAGTTTATGTCAGATTGATTTGGTGTTCAATGGAAATGTTAAAAATCTTGAGGTCTCGATTACAAAAGGGACAAGTGCTGTTAAAGCATAAAAAAGGATTCTTAAAGTCTACAGTAATTAGTATGTAAAAGGTTTATATCATATAAGCTTTTTAACATAAATATGAATTCCTTGCCGTTTTACTAGATGAATTTGTACATATTTCATAATTTTATATTATGAAATGGTTGAAATTCGTAGGATAGATTCTATTTATGTATAACGGTAGAGGTAATTCAAATAAAAAAATTTTGGAGGAATATGAATGGGCTTTGTATTAAAAGTAGAAGGATCAGAAGCAATTGAATTAGGGTTAGACAGCATTATAGCTGTTGAGTATGAAACAGATACTCCAAATGACTCAAATGCACGCTCTACAGATGTAGGAGCAACATTAAAAATTAAAGGGAAAATTCTTACAGCGACAGATGGTGATAATGCTGATGATACGATGAAGTTAGCATTATGGTCATTAGTGCCAGCAGAAAAAGCAGATTGCTATCGAAAAGTAACGCTTGAAGTTATTTCAGCTGATCAAGTAGTACGAAAAGTTAATTTCCCAAATGCGTTTGTTGTTGATTACACGGAGCGCTTTGGTGATACAGAAGGTATTGGAGAATTCACTTTATTCATCAAGCAGAAGAAAGACAAAACAGATTTAGCTAAAATCGAAGGCGGTTATGCTGTTTAATAACAGCCATCTTCTTATCTAAGGGGCTTAAAACGCTCCTTAGATAATTTTAATAAGGGAACAAAAAGGAGAGAGCTACTATGAAAACACATTATGAAACGTTAAGTGTTTCAAAGGATGCATCACAGGATCAAATAAAGCTTGCTTATAGAAAGCTCTCAAAAAAATATCATCCAGATGTTAATGGTGGTAGTAAGGATGCAGAAAAGATTTTTTTAGAAGTACAGGAAGCCTATACGGTTCTAAAAAATAAAACATCTAGAGAAGAATATGATAGGCAGTTAGAAAATGCTTCCCATAATCACGATAAAAGAAAAGCTGGAAATACAGCTAATAAACAGACTTCCGAAAGTAAACAGGCGTTTAATATACATGATATGGAAAAGAACTTTGAACAATTTTTTGGATTTAATCCTAAATCAAAAGAAATGCAATCAAAATCTCATAAAGGAAAAAAGAATCCTATAGATACAAGTGATTTATTTGAACGTTATTTCAATAAGTAAAGTAATAATTTTTTTATGGGAGAGAGCATGTATGAAAGATGAAAAAGTTTCAATAAGTGCATATACAAAAAATAAGAGAAATCAAAAAAGAAATCAAAAAATAGTTAAAAGTATAGATATCGCAATAGTAGTGATAGCGTGCTTTTTTATTTTTTTTGTTTTCATAATAGGTGAGAATATGTTGTTGAAAGTTATTTTAGGAAGTATTTTTGTGATTGTCATGTGTATCTATGGAGTTATTTTGTATGAAACAAGACCGGTAACATCTAGTAATACTAAAATTAGGAAGATTGTCCTCCTTAATAATCAAGGAGATGAAATAGATGAATGGATTATAGAAGATGAAACAGCTCTAATTATTGGAAAAAGCTCTCAAGATAATAACGTGGACATCGATTTAACTGGGACAGATTACGAATCATTAATTAGCCTCGAACACGCTGTTTTAAATTGCGTGTCAGGAAAATGGTACATCGAAGATATAGACGCTATAAACAGTGTAGGTATTAAAAAAGCAAATAAATTGATGAAAAATCAGTTAAGTGAAGGTAGTCCACATCCAATAAGCAGCGGAGACACAATATACATAGCAAATACTAGGATGTTAGTGAAATAGAGATAAAAGCGATAGCAAAGGGAGATAATAATATGAGTTTAATTAGATGCACAAATGGTCATATGTTTAGTTCAAGAAGACACCGAAATATTTGTCCTTATTGTAATGTCATAGTAGATGAACCTAAAATGGCCAGTCAATCTGTAGCTGTTGCTGAAGCTGATGATAAAACAATGCCGTATTTAGGGGAAATGGATGGAATTAATCCAGTAACAGGATGGTTAGTTTGTATTGAAGGACCACAATTAGGAAGAGATTATAGAATTCTATCGGAGAAGAATTTTATCGGCCGAGATGAGGATATGCATATTCGAATTATAGGGGATAATACAATTTCCAAACGCAATCATGCGGTAATTGTCTATGACCCTAAAAAGAGAAACTTCTATCTCCTTCCTGGAGACGCTTCAGGATTAGCTTACCTTAATAATGAGGCGGTATATACCCCTACGGAACTAGCTGCATATGATGTAATACAGTTAGGAAGCAGTATATTCCTATTTATCCCTTTATGTGGTGTTCATTTTGAATGGGAAAACAACCAAAATGGAGAATGATGAGAGGTGGAAGTATTGTCTTATATAATATTAATTCTTTTAATTCTCATTATAATCTCCCTATTGATGATTCGAAATATTCTCATAAATAAAGAGGAGAATAGACATATAGAGATAGGAAATGCTCAAACGATTGGAGCTAGAGAAGAACAAGATGATTATTTTGCAACTTGTGAAACAAAAAATGGGACAATGGCTGTTTTAGCAGACGGAATTAGTGGCTTGGCAAATGGTCGTATGGCAAGTACAGTGGCTGTCACTACATTTATAGAGGCCTTTACTGCACTAGGAAATTTAACAAATATACAGGAATTTTTTAAAGCTACAGCTGTAAAAAGTAATAAACAAATTGTTCAAAATTTAAATGGTTCGAATGGTGGAACAACATTAGTAGCAGTAATTATCGATGAAGAAGGTTATCTTCATTGGGGAGCTGTTGGAGATAGTATCATTACGATATTCCGAAAAGGAGAATTTCTTGCATTAAATGAAAAACATATTTTTGAAAATGTGTTAAAAGAGCGTTATATAGCAGGAGAAATTTCGCAAATAGAAATACAGGAAAATCCTTTAAAAAAGAGACTGATTAATTATTTAGGCTATGAAGGGTTTAAAAACTTTGATGTTGGTAAAAAACCTATTCAACTATTTACAGGAGATAAAATTTGTCTTTTTAGTGATGGAATTTATGATGCGTTAACAGAAGTAGAACTGGAAGCATTACTTTCTCAGAATGCTGCTCCCTATGATATTGCTAGTAACATTATTCATGTCATTGAAAAAAAACATTTGAAAAACCAAGATAATGCAACAATCGTTATACTCGAAAAAGTGTGATGAATAAATGGGCGTGTAATAAGGAGGTACATTGTGAGAAGGGAAAATAGTGATTTCAAAACTAGCTTTTTATCAGAAGCAGGCTCATTCATGCAAAATAGAGATTATTTTGCCTTTACAGAGTTGGACGACATGGTTTGTTGGGTAGCTGTAAAAGGATTAGATACTGATCAAGAAATGAAGAGTGCCCAACTTGCTGTAAAGACCGTGCTCGAGTCATTTATGGAAAAACCATCGCTATCAAGAAGTAGCGTAAAAAGATATTTGAAAAAAGCACATCAGCACCTACAAGCACAAAGTTTAAGAGTTCGATTAAAAGCCAGTATTGTTATTGTTGTTTCAGATTACTCAAAGTTAATCTATGCAGTGGCAGGTAATTCACGGTTCTATCATTTTCGCAACAGTACTCTTTTACATAGGAGTAATGATCAAAGTCTAGCACAAGAAATCATCAATGAAAAGAATCGTTCGTTTGAAATAAACATGCATGACGAAAAAAGTAATTTATTAAATTATTTAGGAAAACCGAATGATTTTAAGCCTTATATTTCTAAGAAAATGAAGTTAATGGATGGAGACGTGTTACTCCTTGCTACACCTGGATTTTGGGAGGATGTCAATGAAATCGAAATGGCAGATGCCTTAGAGCTAGCGAAAGATCCAATTCAATATACAGACATATTGGAAGAAGTACTATTAAGTAGGCAAAACAAAGTCATTAACAATTATACAGTTGCTTCAATATTTGTAAATAAAGTATATGTAGAGTCAAATAAGAAAAAATCGAAATATATCAAAATTATTGCTGCAGCGTTAATAGCCACATTAATTGTTGGTGGTAGTACGTTGTTTTATCAAGCGAAGCAAGCAAAGAAGTTAGCAGAGTTAGCCGTAGACATGAGAGATCATGATGAGACAGGAAATATTTATTTTGGGGACGCTAGCTTTGATGAGGCGTTGATGGAATATAGCAAGGGAAGAAATATAGCCAAACAGCTAAAGGATCCTGTACATAGAAATTTATTAGGTACAAAGCTGAGAGTAACACAGTTGATTATTAACGGTGATAAAGCAGCAGAAGCAGGGAAATTTTCTGAAGCAATGGAGCAATATGAAAAAGCAAGTCAAGAAGGAAAAATAGTTAAGAATTTTGGGAATGACGTAATTGATCAAAAAATAGCGAATATGGATTCCATCGTTCAAATTGTTGAAGCCACAAAGGATGGAGATAATCATTTTAATACAGAAGATTATTTTAAGGCGTTAGCTGCTTATGAAAAGGCTAGAAAAAGAGCAGTTGCAATCTCATTTAGCGGTGAATCACAAATAAAGACAAAAATAGATGAAACTGAAGAAAAAATAGCAGAATTGAAGAAGGCTCAAAAGGAATTGAAGGCTGAGTCCTTAGAAAAAAGTGGAGACAACAGCTATGCCAAGCAGGACTATGCAAATGCATTAAATTCATATGTATTAGCACAGGAAATTTATCAAGAGACAGAATTATTAGCAAAAGTATTAGGCCTCGAGCGAAAAATTATGAATGTAAATGAAAAATTAAATCCGGTGCTTCCGAATCCAGTAGCAGATGTGTCGTCAACCCTAGATCCACTTGATAATGAAGACATTTTTAGTGAAGACATTGAGAAGGGAGGGGAATAATGTGTTAAAGGAAATCATGTATGAGAGACTACGTAAAATTGATGATTTAGAACAGCGTCAATTATTAAAGAATATTATGAGCGGCGTTTTTGCCAATTTAATTGATTATCAAACGGAATGGAATAATCGACTTGAGGAACGTATCTTTAATGAGATTGATGATGCTGAAAATAAATATGATGTTTATGTCACGCTGAATACAAGAGATGACATTGATCCTATACACGACTATTTATTCCCTATGCTTCCATCTGACCTTGAAAATAAATCAATCGAGACAAAAAAAATAATCGAATTGATTCAAAATAACGATAACGTAATCGTAAGTAATATATTTTTAGCATGTGATTCTACTCAGATTCAAAAAATAATCGAAACACCAAGGGAATTCAATGGGAAGTTTTTAACTTCAGAAGGGCCAATGAAAATAAAAGTTAGGCTTCAAAAAAATACAGTATATTTGCAAGAAATTGAAAAGCTATATATTACATACCAAGTAAATGGCATAACTTGGCGAACGATAAACCATCCCTATATTCACAAATGTTTCGATGTTGTTTTAACGGAGTGGCCTTTTTTATCAGAAGATTTAGAAATATATAAGGTTGAATGTGATTTAGAAGAGTATGAACAAATAAAACATGTAAATATGGTGCCATTATGGAATATTGAGCGACATGAAGTAAAAAATAGTGGATTTCCCGTTCCTTCCATTGACAAAGTTAATTACGAACATACTGTTTCAATCAGGAAGTTGGGGACGCAACATGGCTATCTTATTGATTCGGATGAGCAAAGTGTACGCTACATTCAGCGAACGGAAGATGAATTGACAATTGTTTCACCACTGGATAAATCCGGGGTGTGGTCCTTATTAAAAATTACACAATTTAATTATGAGAAGCTTCCTAAGGGTGCCAAATATGAGGTGCTGTCAAATCAAAGAGTCAATAATTTCACCAATAAATTTGTTAGAAATTACAATGCCAATGTAAAAACAAAAGGTGAAATTATTCGACTAATAAATTCTTTTGAAGTAAGTCATAGGCTGGAGCTGATTGATATTGAAGTGAAGGAAATCCCACCGGATGATTGTGTCAGTTACCCTGTTAATACATTTTTAATAGAAGAGATGGAATCACAGCATAAGAAAATCTTACTGTTATCCTTTAAAAACAATGAGCAGGAAACGTTTATCTCAAACGATCTATTGAGTTTCCTTGTTTCAGAAGTGCAACGATATTTCTTCGAATATAGATGTATGGGGAAATGGCTATGAATTATATATGGGAATTGCTCATTAAGGCTGAAAAACAAGGGATACCAAAAAAAGAAATTCATTTTACGCAAGCTCAAAATTTTTCACCTTATATGGAATTAAGCGCTCCAATTATTAATACGCAATTAATAGAACACGAACAACCGATTGAAGCAAATTTATATTATCGATATTTTGAAATTTTTAAAGAGATATTTCATCCAGATTGCGAAATAAATGAAGAAATCAAAGAATATTTAGTGGATATTGTCATCCATTTTCTTGCAGAAATTGATCGGATGCAAGGAATGAATAAACGTGAATATTATATTCGATTTCTATCGAGAGAAATTTTAGGCAATGTATTTGGCAAACATATGAGTGACATTTTTTTTACACTTTCAAAGGTGGAGCAGGAATTAATCCTTTTCAATATTTTACGATTGTACCGAACTGGAGAAACACTTTATTTACTGAAAGATACTCTAAAAAGGCTTTTTAAAAATTGCACAATATATACAAAATCAGAGAAGGCAGACGAAGTTCTACTCTATATAGGCAAGGAAGAAAATATTATCGACCAGGGAAAGATCCAGTTTGTTCAAACACTTTTTTTACCTATAGGTTTCAATTTGGAAGTATATTGGAAAAATCATTTCGGTATTATCGATGCCGAAGAGACAATGCAAATAGATCGGATAGCCTTGTATTAAAAGGTGAAAGGAGAGGTCGAGATGAGTAAATACTCTTATAAATTGTATACAAATAATCGTTTGACAGAAAAGAAATACATGACTTATACACATGTAGAATTATTGGAATTAACGACTTTTCAACTTCGGAACATATGCTACAAAGAAAAACTCGTTACTGGGTTAGTTAACAACTTAACAAGAGATGATTTAATACAAACAATTCTTAGATATCGTGGCACTGAGGAAAATTTATTAATAAAAGATAAAAAGGAAGGTGGATTTGAAAGAATAGAAGCAGCGTTACAAGCCTATTTACAAACACCACTTTCTGATAATGGCGAGATAAAAATTCCAGCAAAAATGACACTATATAGTGGATTGAAAATGGACGAGCGAGATCAATATTACGTAAAAACAGGCGGATTATTAGCAGAATCCAATGTCTTTCTAATAAATGAGCATTTTGAATTATGTGGTATTTTTAACATTTTAAAAAACCAAACATCCCCAAATCAGTTTTACTTAGCTACTGAGGAAGCAATAGGCATTCGTGAAACGAACAATAAAAATTATAGTTTTATTTTTTTGAGAAAACAAGATTCAGAGTATCTGTATAAATCCTACTATCAGGAGAACCCACTTCCACCGACTAATCTTCACTACTATAAAGTGCCTGTCCCTGACTTGGAAATTAAGCAATTAGAAACGACAAAGGCTATCCTTGCAATTGATTTTGGAACGACAAATACTACTGCTGGTGTCTATTTGGATCGTGATTATGTTTCGTCGCCATGTAGTCAAGATTTATTGAATCAAAGAATTCAATTAGACAGCATTAATTTTGTATCATTTCCAGATTCAATGCATCATGACGAATGGGTAGAAGTAGTCCCTACCGTATTAAGTGTAGCAGATTGCTCAAACCCAGATCGACCAAGCTATCATTTTGGATATGAATCATTAAAAGTAATGAAAAAAAACAGCTATACATCCCTTGCAACGAAATTTCAAGGAATAAAACGGTGGATTAATAATTATGCCAAATTAGAAGAAATAATGGATGCTAATGGAAATACGGCGCTCGTTCCCCGTAGCCAAATTTTAAGAGAATTTGTTCTATATGTGATCCGTATGGCAGAACATCAATTTAAATGTCGTTTTAAATATTTGCATATTTCAAGTCCAGTCAAGTTGAAAACTCAGTTTACAGAGATGTTTCAGTCCATTCTTCCAGAGTATCAAATCGAATCAGAATATGCTTTAGACGAAGGAATGGCAGTTCTTTATAATACAATTGCCAATCAAATAGAAAACAATAGCTTTATAGAAGGGAAAGAGTATAAAGCGCTTGTTATTGATTGTGGTGGTGGAACAACGGACTTATCTTCCTGCAGATTTCAAATAGAAGATGGGCATATTTCTTATAAAATTGACATTCATACAACGTATGAAAATGGAGATACGAATTTCGGCGGGAATAATATAACTTACCGGATTTTCCAATTTATGAAAATTGTCTTTGCGAATTATTATAGCCGTGGTAAAAATGCTTACGATATTGATACGTTGATCAACATACCAGGGAAAGATATTTATCGACATGTAGATGAATATGGTGTGGCCACAGTTTATGAACAATTTGAAAAAATCTTCTTAGAGGCAGAGCGTGTAATCCCGACAAGATTTAAGGAATATGAGAACCGAACACGAGATGAATACCTTCGTGTACGCAACAATTATTACTTCCTTTGGGAAATGGCTGAAGAAATGAAGAAAGAATTTTATAGAAGAACCGGCATCTTAAGAAGTCGATTTAATTCGGAAAGTGATGCACAGCAGGATAGCGACATAAATGTAACAGCTGTGGAGCGCTGGAGCCTATCGATTGTCGATAACAATCAGTTCCAGGATATTTATGATTATCCGAATGTCTTTTTTAATATTAAAGAGATTGACCACCTTATAAAGGGAGACATCTATAATATTGTTCGAGAATTTTTAGAACAGTTTTATGAAGAGGGCACGTTAAATGATTATTCCATTATCAAACTAACGGGGCAATCTTGTAAAATCGATGCCTTTCGAGAGGCTTTGAAAGAGTTTGTTCCAGGGAGAAGTATTGAGTTTCGACAAAAGGCAGAAACTATTGGGAAAGTACCAGAATTAAAATTAGCGTGTTTAAGAGGGGCAATTCGATACTTAAATGCGAGAAGAAACGGTGTCATTGAAATAAATATGACAAATCATGCACCTGTTATCCCTTATGCGGTAAGTGCTCTTACACATAACCGACAAAATAAAGTATTAATTAGCTATCAAGAACGTTTAAATCAAATCCATGGTTCGATTTCTCGTCCGTGGGGTGTGTCAGAAGTTGAATTCTTCTTATGGAGAAGTGATGATACACCGTCTCTGAAATTTATTTATTTTAATAATATAGAAAATTTTGTACCCGTTCTATATGAGCAAATTGAAAGCTATTATACAGCAGAAAAAATTCCGCAGGAAGAAACGGATTCTATTGCAAATGGTGAAATTAAGTTCTTTGTTTTTGCTGGAGAAAATCATTGGGGCTTCCACGTTGTACCGATAGCAAGACGAGATGAACAATTACTAATTGGTAATAAAGAATTCTTTGCTTTTGAAACGGATCTGTCGGAATTAGACTTTTTTGATGGACAAAAATAAAACTAAAAATTGGCAATGAAAGAAGAGAGGTGAATAGACAGTTGTTTATCCATCAGTATCCGCATTTTCAAAAGGGACGAGTTTTAAAAAGTAAAATGTTAGAAAACTTACGTGATTACCCTAGAGATTTAGCAGATTTACAGTTTCAAAACTACTCTGACGGCATTATTGCAGGTGTAGAAGTTACTGTAAGAGGAGAAAATCTTGTGATTTCAAAAGGAATCGTGAAGTATAACGGAAGACTTTATATGTTACATAGTGACTATGAGGTTGCTTACTTGCATTCAAAAAAGGAGAGTTTTTTAAAAATTCGTTTTGCAGAAGCGGAATCGGATTTAGATTTCACCAGCTCTACTGCAGAAATCATATTAGAGGATGCAGTTGAATGTGCACGAAACGAGATAGAATTAGCTCGCTTTAAATTAAAGCCAGGTGCTCGCCTGCGCTCTGAATTTACGGATTTTTTTGATTTTGCTACAGAATTTAATACAATCAATCACCTTCATTGTCAGTATGCAGGAATTCCACATAGTACGTATCATCCGATGATTTTACGTCAATTTGCACGAGAACTATTACAAAGTAAACCATCAAATCCGTACGACATTGCTTTTACACTGGACTGTTTAAACCAAGAACGTGTGGAACGGGAGGCAATTGAATTTTATATTAGTAATCGTTTAGAGCTTGCAGATCATCGACTTTCTAATAGTCAAATTCATCGATATTTGTCTCGTATTTTAGTTGAAGTAAAAAATGGTGGTCGAAAAACAGGAAATGCGCCATTACGTCAAAGGATGATTGTTGATTAAGAAATGTAAAAGAAACGGAAGGTGAATGGGTTGAAATTTCTAGATGAAAAAATTATTGCACTTAGAAATGAAATGAGAGAGCAAGAAAAACATGAATTAGCCCAAAAGGAAGCGGCTTTACAACAAGAGCTAGAGCCACAACAGGAAAATCAGCAAACATCACAGCAAGTCGACCTTACTCAAGATTTTGTCAAAATAAATGAACTTAATATTCCTGTAATTAGTCAATCGGTATTAAAAGGAAATATGATTATTCGAATGCCGAAACTATTCTCAATTATGGCTAAGGAGTTAGCATCCTTAAAGTATCCGTCAGAAAGAAGACCAAATGTAATTTACACCGATGAGACATCGACGATTAATTTAGCGCTCAATTTGACGGATTATCCTTTGCGAGAATCAGAGGTGGTAGATTTCCAAGAAAATATGATCGAAGTACTTGAGCAGGCGCATCCTTCAGCGAAATGGTTGGATACAGGAATGATGGAAGTACAAGGAAAAACAATTGCCTTTATTGAAGTCATCACACCAGCTATTGATGGAGAAATTTTTAATTTAATGTTTTTTGCAGCATTAGATGGTCAAACGCTTATCGGAACCTTCAATTGTATGGAAGGGGATCTTGAGACTTGGCGCCCTATAGCAAAAGCAATGGTAGAGACATTGCAGTTTCCCTCAAACGATAAAAATGGGGTGAGAAAGGCATGAATGGAGTCGTAACAACTTATGGTAATTTACAAATCCAACCATTTAAGCTAGTGAGCATTCAAGATTTAATATTAACAAAGAAAGTAAACGAGCATGCAAGCCTTCGTTTTACCGGCATTGTACCTGAAGAAGTGAAAGATCAATATGTAGAAATGACAGAGGTTTACTCGAATATTGAATTAAATCAAATCGATCATTTAGGCGTACCGACTCCATTGTTTAAAGGAATTATTTTATCTGTGAAAGTAAGCGCGGTTCATGGTGTTTATTATTTGGAAGTAGAAGCAGCTTCAGGTACCTATTTACTCGATGTAAAAAAGAAAAAGAGTTCATATCAGGATAAAGATATGACGTATGATGCATTATTCAAACAAATAAGCCCCCTCTATCCAGGTCTCGATATTATCGATGAGGTAACAAAAGGTTCAAAATTAGACAAATTTACTCTTCAATACCAAGAGACCGACTGGCAATTTTTAAAACGGCTAGCGTCTCGTTTTAATGTAGGGCTTGTTTCTGCTGCGACATTTAACCAACCGAAGTTTCATTTTGGCGTTCCAAATGGCAAAGGAAAAGGAAAGCTAGAAGATTATCATTATACGGTAAGGAAAAAGTTAGCCGACTACCTGCTATATACGGAAAACGGAAATGAAGGTATGGCGGAAAGTGACTTTTTATATTATGAGGTAGAAACCGATCAAGTACTGGAAATTGGTGATTACGTATCATTTAATGATCAAACACTGTACGTCTATGAGGCTTCTACAGCTATGAAAGATGGGTTATTAAAACATCAATACATTCTGTCGTCAAAAAATGGCATGAATCAACGGGAGATTTTTAATCAGGATATATCAGGCGTATCTCTTGAAGGAAAAGTATTAGAAGTTGCGAAAGACCATGTGAAGGTCCATTTGACTATTGATGAAAAACAGGAAATCGCTAAAGCGCACTCATTTCTCTATTCAACGGTATATTCAGCGGAAGGGCATAGTGGCTGGTATAGCATGCCTGAAGTGAATGATTTTGTGCATATTTACTTCCCAACACATCGTGAAGAAGAAGGAATTGCTAGTGGCTCAATCCGCAAAAATCGGGACAGTAGTGCCACGAATAAATTGGATGATCCTTCTACGAAATATTACCGAACGGCATTTGGTAAAGAAATTAAACTGAGTCCAACTGAAATTGTCATAACTGCACAAGATGGTGATATCTTTATTCGTTTAAATGAAGACAGCGGAATTGAAATTTTTAGCAAAAAAGCCATTCAATTTATTTCCGAAGCAGATATTTCTGTTAATGCGAGCAAAAAGATAAGTTTAACAGCTGAGGACGAAATCTCACTGAAATGTAAGGAAAGTAAAATCGTCATGGATGGGAATGTGCAAATTTTTGGTAAAGAAGTGAAAGCCAATTAAAGAGCAACATCATAGTCCTCTTAATAAAGGGAAAAAAGGAGACATCTATGCAAACACAAGAAATTTTACAGCATTTTTATGAAAAAGAAGTAGAGAAAAGAAGGCAAAACCACTTACTGGCAATGGAAGTCTATTTTCAAGCTTCGAAGGATTCGCTCGCTGAGGATTTTAGAAAAGCCTTTCAACGTATTTGCCGACAGTTACAGCAACAACAAGTTGCTCAACAAAAGGGTCCCCTTGCACATATTACTTTTTCTTTACTACGCACAGCATTGCTAGAGAAGAAATATATTTATTTGGTGGAAGGAACTGATGAAGAGTGGTTCTTTGATATTCAACCGATTCTAACGGCCTATGATGCAACTTGGGCATTTCGCTTTTTCGAACAGTTCATAGATGAATTAACCACCTATAGTAAAACATTTGCAGGTGCAATTACCCAAGCTGATATTGAATCGATTAAGCTGCAAGAAGTAACTCATTTTCATCAATATGTTATTAGTTTGGCAAGGTATGCTCTCGCTGATATTATACAATGCTCAGAATACATGTCTTTAAGTCGTGAGCCGCAGCTTGAGATTCGTATTGGCGAATATTTAGATGTGAATGAGGTTGTTTATAATGAAGATTTTACAGTTAGAGATAGCGACGAAATAAAAGCTTGGCTAGAGCAAAATTTAGACGACGAGTATCCATATGAAGTATTTAACAATCTAAATTTATCTTCAGGTAATTATGAAGGAATTGATATTCGATATGCATTCTTTTTAAAAACTAATTTAATACAAAGTCAGCTACGGGATAGTTTGTTAATCGGTGCAAACTTTAGCGAAAGTAAATTAATAGATGCTGATTTAAGTTTTAGTACAATTCATGAGGCGAATTTTAGTCATAGTCAAATGCAAGGAGTGAATCTACAGCAAGTACAGGGAGCAATTGGACTTCTAAATCAAGAAGGTTGGGAAATGCCAGGCTACTTACCTGTTCTTTTTACAGGAGCCAATTTAGAAGGGGCAAATTTTGAATTAGCGGATTTACGAGGCGCATGTTTTATCGGTGCGAATGTAAAGTATGCAAATTTCACAGGTGCGAATTTGGAAAAGGCCATGTTCTCCAAGGAGGCACAGGAGCATGTATCATTCGATCCCATACAGGCAACCAGTATCATTTGGAAAGAATGAGTGACGGAAAAAGGAGAAATAACAATGAATTATTTTATATTATCCCAAGATGAACGTATTTTAAATGCTGTAGAGCCAGTTGGAATCACTCAAACAATAAAGAAAGAATGGCTAACGGTTGAAAAAATGGGTGAGCTTGATGCAATTGATAGTCAATTTCCGATATTAGATAAAACTGAACAGGACTATATCGATTTTATTAGTAGACCGATCGCTTTGTTAGCAGATCCATTGAAACAACTTGTCGAGAAATATAATCCGCAAATGCCTTTTAAACCGTTAGTTCTTGTAGATATTCCTAAAATAAAGCAAACATTATATTGGATGGTCATACCGCCAAAAGTAGCATGTCTTTCACCTAAAACAGAGTATCATCTTGATGGAACGGTAAAAAAGCTTGTCATTGATGAGGCGTTGGCTGCTCCCTATACTTTTTTTAAGATTGATGGAATAAAAGAAGATTTTATTCTAGTCAATATTGAATTAGCAGAAAGTATATTACGTCGATCATTCCGAGGCTTACGCTTAGTGAAAGTACAAACTGAGGGAAGATGGAATGATATCTTCATAAATTTATAGACGATTTGTAAATTATGGTATGTGTAGCGGGTTGTACATTTTTTGAAGAAAGGATGTTTTCGATGTCAGAGGAAATGCAAACAAAAGGTGATGAGCAACGAAGTTATGTAGTAGCAGGTGCCAAATTGTCATGTTCAAAGGGTGATCAATCGAGCACTTTGAAGATGCCAATTAGTCATGGTGTGTTCACAAAAAACAAAGCCCAAATGAATACAATGGATTTTAAACCTCAAGTCAATATTCAGCCTTTCGGTTTATGTTCGTCTTTAGCGAACCCAACAGTTGCAGCAGCTACAGCGGCTAATAATGGTATTCTGACGCCCCAACCTTGTACACCTGTAGTTACGATGCCGTGGATTAATGGGAAAACGGATCAATTGATTGAAAATTATCCTGCATTGACAAATCAATCGACAAATATGTGTCTTTATAGCGGAACCATTAGAGTAGAAGACGATGGGCAAGAGTAATTCAAAATCATCCTCCTTTAGAAAGGAAGGGAAGGCATGTGAACACGTATAATGAAGTAATTGGATATGGCGATTTAGAGCTCGTATCCCCTTATGAGGTACAAACGTTGCATGATCTCTGTCTAATACAAACGGTAAATGACCATGCAAAATTATCGATAATAGGATTCATCCCGGAAGCAAAGAAGGCAAGCAGTTTGCAAAATGCCAGTACAACGGATCGGATCGAGTTGTATCAGAAAAAAGAAGGACGTCGTGTACAAGCTCTTTTTAAAGGCTATGTAACAGAAGTTGCTGTGCAGATGGTAAGGGGCGTCTATCAAATTAAGATAGAGGCAGTATCTGCTACGTTTCAATTAGATTGTAAGCGGCGTGAAAGATCTTTCCAACATGCCCAAATGCTCTATAGTGAAATGATGCAACAAGTTCTTGCAGAATATCCTGGTGCAGATGTGATTGACACCGTGTCAAAAGCTACTCCTCTGAATCAATTTATATTACAATATAAGGAGACGGATTGGCAATTTCTTCAACGAATGGCATCGCATTTCCGTACCGTCCTTATACCAGCAATTGATGCGGAACAACCGAAGTTTTGGTTTGGACTACCTGAAGGACGAGTGGATTCTATTTCTGCAACCAATTACACTTTATCTAAAAATCGTGTACAATTTTTGCAAATTGTCCAAAATGACTCGGATCGCCCCATTGCTGAATCCAATTTGATTACGTATAGCATTGAGTCTTACCAACCGTTGCAGCTAGGTGCTCGTGTGTTGTTTCAAAAGAAGGAACTTATTGTTGCGCGGTCGATCGCTCGTATGAAACAGGGTGTCCTAATCTTTGACTATGAGCTACTTCCAGAAACGGGTGTTCGTCAAGAGCGAAGAACAAATCCGTTACTTACAGGAACATCCATTGAAGGAACTGTATTAGCTATTCAGAAAGACCGTGTCCAACTGCATTTATCGATTGATTCCGTACAAAAAAAGGAAGAGGCGGTCTGGTTTTCCCTTGCGACACCGTATAGTGCAGAGGGGCATAGTGGCTTTTATAGCCCACCTGAGGAAGGGGACAAAGTACACCTTCTTATTCCGACGAACCAAGAAATGTCAGCATTTGTTCAGCAAAGTGTACGGCAAGGGGGAGACACCAACCCTAAAATAGCCGATCCGAAAACGTCTTACTGGGGAACAACGAAGGGGAAGCATGTAAAACTTGATCCTCAATCCGTCACTATGACAGCTACTGAGGGCACTGTTTTTCTTCAACTTCATCAGGAAAGTGGCATCACGATACATAGTAAGCATTCGATCGTTGTGACAGCGAATGA
>NZ_JACSPW010000020.1 GCF_014836935.1 Solibacillus merdavium
TCATCAGTTAACTTTATTTTAAAACAAAAAAGACTGTAGGCAAACTCGAATTTCTTCGAGTTTGTCTACAGTCTGAAAGAAATTGCACTTTGCAATTTCTTTTTTTGTGTTTTATTTGAATAATATCGAGTTGTTCGTAGTGAAGGCGGCGACTCCCAGGAGATAAGCACGTGGGAGAGCGCAAGGAAAGCGTCCGCCGAAACGTAGAACAACGCTACGAGGCAGACACAAAATAAAGCCATTCAAATTTCATTTTGTTCTAACCTCTTCTATAATTGTAGTTATTACTTTTTCACTCTCAGTCGGGCACAGCGCTTTTTCGTTTCTTTAAAAAGCTCATCCAGCTGTCGATAACATGCATATTGACCAGGACGCATTTTAACAAACTGCAAGCGCTCCATACCATTAATCGGCATAAGCTCATACACATTTTGCTGAGAGAACGCTGTATCTTCCGTTATCGAACTAGTCATGAGAAATCCTTCAAAAAGTTCTATCCCTTTTTGCATAAATTGTATAGCCGAACCATCACGACGTTCATGGGCATTATGAATATCCTCACGTATCGCTTCCCATTCTTCATACCAATGATCGACCATTTCTTTTGAAATCGCTTCTGTATTAACTAATATCATACTTTCACCAAACCTTTTTTCAAGCGCTTTTGTCCTTCACGACAGTCATCCAGCAGAGGGCACGTTGCACAGCCTGGGTTTTGCGATTTACAATGATAGCGTCCGAAAAATATAATTTGATGATGAGCACGGCTCCATCGTTCCATCGGTGTTTTTTTCATAATCGTTTCTTCAACTTCCAACACGCTGTCTTTCCATCGACAAAGACCTAATCGTTTAGATACACGCTCTACATGTGTATCAACTGCCAATGCGGGAATATCAAAGGCAACAGATAACACAACGTTTGCAGTTTTACGTCCAACACCAGGCAATGTGACAAGCTCTTCCCGTGATGCTGGGACTTCACCTCCATATTCATTTAGAAGACGTGCACACAACAATTGAATATTCTTTGCTTTATTACGATAGAGTCCGATTGAACGAATATCATTTTGAAGTTCCTCTAGCGGTACATTTAAATAATCTTGAGGTGTTTTATATTTTTGAAATAATTGTTTTGTCACTTTATTGACGAGGACATCGGTGCATTGTGCCGATAATAATGTAGCGATTGTTAGCTCAAATAGATTGTCATGCACTAATTCACAATGCGCATTAGGATACATTCGGTCCATCTCGTCTAAGAAGTAATTCCATTTCACTTTTGTTAACATAGTAAATTAAGCGTCCTCCTATTCTCGCTCCTCTAACCAATTATAAAATGAGACTTTTTTAGTTTGCTGAGTTGGTTCCTGTTGTTTTATTGGATGAGTGGATGATGGCGACATCGTATTTTTACGGTATTGCTCACTATGCTTCTCGATTTGAGCAAGTGTCTTTATATTTCGTTTTTTCCATTCGATTAAAATACGATCAATATAACGCAAATTGACCTTATCTGCGAGTACCGCTTCCTTTAATGCTGCTTTAATAATTTCTGGACTATGTTGATCCAAATCCATCCACATACCGATTGTTTCAATTTCCATAGGTGAAAGTAAACGACCCAATTCCTGCTCAAATAACTGGAAAATTTTTGCCTCGTCCAATTTAGTAGCGGATGTATGCTGTTGCTGTTCTTTGGATTGCAATAAATCCAAAAGCCGCTCCCATAATGGATAGATTGAATATTTTTCAGTAATTCGTCCAGAATCATCATTACTTTGAGAAATTTCGACACAGCCTTTTTGCATTAAGCGTTGTAAAATTTGAGAAATAGCCGTTAATTGAAAATTTGTCCTTTGCATTAAGTCATTTGGTGTTGGAAAATCGATTCCCTCTTGTTCAAAGCTTAGTAAATGTAAAACAATCAATGCTTCATCATCTTGGATGTTCAATTCGCTATAATGTTTAAAAAATAATTGTGGAATAGTAACTTGTAATTGCTCCGTCCAAACGCGGATTCGATTGAAATTTGTTGACATTGCTGAATCCCCCTTTGTTCGCTCGTAACGACAAAACGCCCGGTTAGATTCCGGACGCTTTCTCATATAAAAGATATAAATATTTATGGATATAAACGGTTTAATAAACGCGGGAATGGAATGGCTTCACGGATATGTTCAGTTCCAGAAATCCATGCTACTGTACGCTCTAAACCTAAGCCGAAGCCTGAGTGAGGTACCGCACCTTGTTTACATAAATCCAAATACCATGCATACGCATCCAATGATAAGTTATGTTCTTCCAAACGGGATTTCATTAACTCATAATCGTAGATACGTTCAGAACCACCGATAATTTCGCCATAGCCTTCAGGAGCGATTAAGTCGGCACATAATACGACATCATCACGCTCTGGGTGTGGCTGCATATAGAATGGTTTAATACCAATCGGGTAGCATGTAATGAATACTGGCTTGTCATAATGGTTGGCAATTGCCGTTTCGTGTGGTGCACCGAAATCGTCACCCCACTGAATATCATCAAACCCTTGTTCATGTAAAAACTCGATTGCTTCATCATATGAAATACGAGGGAATGGAGCTTTCACATTTTCCAATTTTGATGTATCGCGGCCAAGACGCTCTAAATCAAGCTTACAGTTTTTCAACACAGATTGTACAATATGTGACACGTATTGCTCTTGTACTTCCAAACTTTCATCATGCTCAACAAATGCCATTTCTGGCTCGATCATCCAAAACTCGATTAAATGACGGCGAGTTTTCGATTTTTCTGCACGGAATGTTGGTCCGAATGAGAAAACTTTTCCTAATGCCATTGCCGCTGCTTCCATATAAAGCTGACCTGATTGAGATAGGAACGCATCTTCATCGAAATATTTTGTATGGAATAGCTCTGACGTACCTTCTGGTGAAGAGCCAGTTAAAATTGGTGGGTCCATTTTCGTAAAGCCGTTTTCATTGAAGAATTCATATGTTGCACGAATAATTTCATTACGTACTTTCATAATGGCATGCTGCTTGCGAGAACGTAACCATAAGTGACGGTTGTCCATTAAAAATTCCGTGCCGTGCTCTTTTGGTGTAATCGGATAGTCGTTTGCCGCACTAATCACTTCAATACCTGTAACATTCAATTCAGCACCGAATGAAGAACGATCATCTGCTTTTACTTCACCAATAACATATAGTGATGTTTCTTGCGTCATACCCTTCGCTACTGCGAACAGTTCTTCTCCAACTTCCTCTTTTACGACAACCCCTTGCGCAAAGCCCGAGCCGTCACGTAATTGTAAGAAAGCTAATTTACCGCTTGAACGTTTGTTTGCTAACCAAGCGCCGATTTTTACTGTTTCGCCAATATTATTTGGCATATCTTTAATCATAATTTTCTTCATAAAGTCCTCCAAAAGTTAAGCTACAGCTGTTCTTAATCTTGCCACTTTGCTTTTACAAAGGCTTCGATTCGACGAACTGCTTCTTCTAATAATTCTAAAGATGTTGCGTAAGATAGACGAATTGTTGTAGGCGATCCAAAGCCTGAACCTGGAATGACTGCAACATTTGCTTCAGTCAATAAAGCCGAAGCAAAGTCATCGACGGAAAGATAGCCTGTTTTTGCTGCTGTTTCCGAAACATCAGGTAATAAGTAAAATGCCCCTTGTGGCTTTAATACTTTTACTCCAGGAATTGCCGCAATTTTTGGGAATATCACTTCTAAACGTGATTCAAAAGCTTGTCTCATCTTCTCTACTGTTTCTTGGGATCCGTTGTATGCTTCAATTGTTGCATATTGGGCTGTTGTTGTTGAGTTTGAAGTAGAATGGGAAGCTAAGTCGGTCATCGCCTTAATAATAGCCGCATCACCTGCTGCATAACCAATTCGCCAGCCTGTCATAGAATGGGATTTTGCCACACCATTCACAACAATCGTACGCGCCTTAATGGCATCCGAAATTTGCGCAATTGAATAATGCTCTATTCCATTGTAAACAAGCTTTTCATAAATTTCATCTGAAACGATTAAAATATCTTTTTCTTCTGCTACTTTCGCAAGCTCTGCCAACTCTTCCTTCGTATAGATCATGCCAGAAGGATTTGATGGAGAGTTAATAATGACCGCTTTTGTTTTTTCTGTTATAGCATCACGCAATTGCTGCGGTGTAATTTTATAGCTTTGCTCCTGAGTTCCTTCTACATAAACAGGAACACCACCAGCCAGCTTCACTTGTTCCGGATAGGAAACCCAATAAGGGATTGGTATGATTACTTCATCCCCTTCGTTCAATATAACTTGGAACAATGTATACAGAACGTGTTTAGCTCCAACACCAACAATAATTTCATTAGCTTTATATGTAAGGCTGTTGTCGCGTGCCAGTTTATCAATGATTGCCTTTTTTAATGCCGGTAGACCACCAGCTGGCGTATACTTTGTATATCCTGCATCCATCGATTCTTTAGCAGCAATTAAAATATTTTGCGGTGTATTAAAGTCAGGCTCCCCTGCTCCTAAACCGATGACATCAATCCCTTGCTCTTTTAGCTCCTTCGCTTTAGCTGTTATGGCCAAAGTTGTTGATGGTGTTAAAGTTTTTACACGATTTGCTAACAATTGTTTCATGTTGCTCTCTCCTCTACAAATTCAATATGCGCTTCCACCATTGTCCGTCTTCAAAAAGAAGATAAACATAATTCAAGGTACCGGATTCACTTTTGTATGTTATTTCCCAAACTGGACCCGGTTCCTCAAATCCTAACTTCATATGAAGAATTTCTTTTGCATCTGTATCATCTTTAAAGACAGACATTGCCTGTTCCTCTGTTAGACCATCTGCTAAAAATACTTCTTGCATTGAATTCTCTTCTAAACTCATCGGGACAAATACTGCTTTTCCCTTTCCATACTCATCCACTCCAAATACAGTGACATAGGGCTTATTCCCATTGTATACATAGGAATTCTCAACAACAGCAAGTGCTTTCGTATCTAGCACAAGACTTTCCGCTTTTTCTTTAATTTCATTGAACGGGGCATTGGCTTTCCAAAATACGAACACTGTAATGACAAGTGACAACGATAAAACAAAGACAACCGAAAAGAGAATCCAGTTTTTCATAACTGCACCTTGCGATTCGATTTCTTTGTTCGTACATTAAATTTACTTGTACGTCGTTTAAAATTTTGTTTCATGATTGTCGACCTGCTTTCCTTCCTCATCGTTTTTCATTATACCAATTTCCTAAGCTTTGTACCATACTGTGAAGTGGCAGTTTTTGTATAGAAACAGGCGGTAATGACTCGATAAATTGCTGTCCATAGGATTTTGTTTCTATACGGCGATCTAAAACAATAAATACTCCTTTATCATGACTTGATCGTATCAATCGGCCAAATCCTTGCTTGAATCGAATAATCGCTTCAGGTAATGCAAGTTCAGTAAAGGAATTACGTCCTTGCTGTGTAATATAATTTGCACGTGCCTTAAACGAAGGGTCTTCCGGTGAAGAAAACGGCAGCCTTACGACAATTACCGCAGCCAGTCCATCGCCTGGAACATCCACACCTTCCCAAAAGCTATTTGTCCCAAATAATACGGAATGATTAAACTTTTGGAACGATTTTAATAAGCGCATTCTGCTGCCTGATGTGACACCTTGAGCAAAAATCATATAATCATTCAATAATTCACTTTCATGAATAAGATCTACCGTTTTCCGCAACATGTCCTGCGAAGTAAATAATACGAAGCATCTCCCATCTGTCATCCGCACTGCATTTGTCACTGCATGCGCTACTTCTTCGATATAGTCAGATTGAGAAACAGTTTGAATATCAGGCATGTCATTTACAATATACACTTCCGCTCCATCATAGTAGCTCGTATCTGCATGCAATTTTTCAATGGAAATAGAAGAATCAATTCCGAGCTGACTCGTAATAAACCGTTCATTGCTTGGTACAGTCAATGTCCCGGATGTCCAAATAACTGCACTTTTGCTGCGAATGGGATCAAATAGCTTCCCTATCGTTGCTGTAACGTCAATTGGCTTCTTATAAAGTTGAATGCTTCCTGGAACACTTCGTCTATCCAACTCAAGCCAGCAAGAATAATTTGAATCATTTTGAAGAAACACTTCATCCCACTCTGACATTTTTATCATAAGTTCCCCAATAATATACTGCCATTGTTCAATTAAATACTCATGCTCAGGTGCCATCTGTTCTACTCCCGAACTAAATTGCTGTATAAGTGCCCTTGCATCATCAATCCACCGTTGTACGGTTAAAGATACTTTCAAAAAGACTTCGTGCGGCAACTCCAAATCACTGATAAATAGTTCAATTTTTTGTAGCGGCTTATATTGTGTACTGACAACTGCCTTTACCTCTCGAATTAACTCAGCCATCGCTGTATCAAATGTTTGAACCATATAGATGTATCGCTTTTCCAGTTGGTCGAGCGTTTGAATATTGAGCAACTGTTTTTTTAATGCGACACGACGAATTTTATAAAATAGCTGTTCATCTTCATTTATTCCAATCTGTCCAAATAAATATTTCCAATTCATGTACGTAAATATTTTTTCATCTTGATTTATGGCCGCTTGGATAAATTGGTGGGCTTCATCAATAATCCATCCACCTAAAGAATCGAATATCTGCTCATTGCGGACTAAATCACTTAATAACATGGCATGGTTCGTTATAATAATATCGGCTTGACGACTATTTTGAATCGCACGTGAATAAAAGTCGTAAAGCGGCATAGTCGTTTTCGGTAATGTAGTTTTTCGTATTTTATCAATTAGAAGCTGTCCGCCACCTGAAACATTTAACTCATTTAAATCACCAGTTTCTGTTTTAGCAAGCCAAATAAGTGTTTGTAAAAGCGTAAATGTTTGATCGTACGAATCATCGAGTGTTTTCAATTGCTTCTCGAACTTCTCTATGTCGATATAATTGCCCATCCCTTTTAATAGTGCAATTTTGATTGGCTGGCCAAGTGCTTGTTCCAAGACGGGAATTTCATTTTGCAGAAGCTGATCAAGCAAATGTGATGTATAGGTGCTGATTCCTATTTTCTGTTTTGTTTTCTTGGCATAATAAATGGCAGGCACTAAATAACCTAACGTTTTCCCAATCCCTGTGGAAGCTTCAATGACATGTTCGGCTTTATTATTAAGCGCTCCCCAAATACTATCCATCATACGAAATTGCTGCGGACGTACTTCAAAATTAGAAATTCCTTTTAATAATAGAGCTAATTTATCATCGGTTGATTGTGGGTAATCCAGTTCGTCATTATATCCTTTTGGGGTCGGTGCCATTTTACGAATCGCAATTTTATTAAAATATACATGCGTATCATCTGTTAACGCTTTATTGCGTTTTATCACAAGCGCATCGAAGAATAGCTGAGCCAAGTTTGTTTTCAGCCGAAATGAGCGCTTATGCAGCTGTTCCAATGTAACTAACGGCAATGATAAAAGTTCATGCCAGCAATACTTTAGTAGATAGGCTGTAGCAAGTGCATCATCATCAGCGCGGTGAGCACTTTCTAAAGGTATATTCAAATCACTTGCTAAATCAGCCAATTTATAGCTTAAGGACATTGGAAAAAGAATTTTGGACAGTTCAACCGTATCGATTTTTTTTCCGTACCATTTCGGTAAGCCGGCCCGTTGAAATTCCGCCTGCAAAAATGATAAGTCAAAATCCGTATTATGTGCTACAAATACTGCATCCTCCAATAGTTCATAAATATAATCAGCATGCGCTTCAAATGGTAACGCATCTTTTACATGCTCATCTGTAATATTCGTCAAATCTTGGATAAACAACGGTATAGGTTTCCCTGGATGTATAAAAGTTGAATATTTTTTTGTAATGTTCCAGTCTTGCATAATCACGATGGCAATTTGAATCATGCGATCGCCGTTTGCAGGTGAATGACCGGTCGTTTCAATGTCAACGATTGCATATTTTTGACTTTCATTCATTTTCTTCAGCTCACAGTTCAAGTAATATAACGGCATTTTATCATATTAAAGGTGATGAGGTCATGTAAATGGATAGAAATGCTGATGGACCCATTTGAAGTGGCAGTGTTGCGCTGCAGCTCAGAGCCTTTATAGAAACGTTTCCAAAAATTCTAATATAATTTGAAATCTTCTAATAAAAATTTATTTATTCTAAAAAAATCGCGATTTTCTAAAATATCCGCTAACTGTTCTAATATGCATACGCATTTTTCAAATATGTATAACAGTTTTTCAAATACCTGCGTCACTTATTCTAATATATCCTCAATTGTTCTAATAAATTGATGCATCTGATGCTAAATTGCGTCTTTAACATAAAAAAAACCTAGTACCGTCTCAAGGACAATACTAGGTTAATACGCTATGTAAAGGTGTGCAGGGGCTCATCTCCCTGCACAATTCAAAAGTCTCCCAGCAAATCCGTGCTGTTGGTGGAGTCTTTTGTTGTGAAGACTAAATCTTCACAGAGGTTTTGGCACCTAAATAACAGATTACAATAAAATAGTAGATCATTCAACCTTTTTATTTTATGTAAGTTGAACGATTACCGAAAATTCCTTTAAGCATAGGTGGTGTTACTAGTGTAGTAATAATAATAACGATTACCATTGGTGTGTAATCTTCCGCCGGTAAAAGACCGCTTGATAAACCCATCCCTGCAAGAATTAATGCCACTTCTCCACGGGAAATCATGCCTGCCCCGATTCCTACAGAAGATTTCCAATTGAATCCTGCCAATTTCGCACCAAGACCCGAACCGATAAGTTTCGATAAAATTGCTACGATTGAGAAGATAACTAAAAACCAAATATTTTCCGTAATGCCAGCGAATGTAACAGATAGTCCAATACTTACGAAGAAAAATGGTACAAAGATTCCACTCGCTATCGGCTCTACTTTATGTTCAACCGCCTCTTTGAATGGAGTTCGGCCAATAGCAATACCGATAAAGAATGCGCCAATAATTGTAGCTATACCAAAGTAATGCTCACCGACATAAGCTAAAGCAAAACAAGCTATTAGCGCACCGGATAATGTTGCCTCTGTAACACGCAATTTACTAAACGCCTTTATGAATGGTGGAATTACCCATTTCATTACGACAAATAATAAAACGAAGAAGAATACCTTCCCACCGATTAATGCCGGAATGGAAACATCGTCACCTACAAGGAAGCTCATTGCAACCGCAATTAAGACTACAACGATAATGTCATCCAACACGGCAGCACCTAATAGTGCCGAACCTTCTTTACTTTTTAGCCATCCTATTTCATTTAATGTTTGAACTGAAATACTTACAGATGTCGCTGCTAATGTTAAACCGATGAAAATAGCCTGCCCTTGAGTCAATCCAAAAGAAAGAGCTAAAGGATAGCTCATTGCAATCGGTAAAATAACACCGCCGATTGCTACGAAAATAGCACCTTTCATATTCGCATTCAAGTCTTCTAAATCTGTTTCCAGCCCTGCTAAGAACATTAATAGAATAACACCAATTTGACTGAAGGTTTGCATAACTTCACTATCCGTTATCCACCCAAGCATGGCAGGACCAATAATAATACCAATTAATATTTTTCCCAGTACGGAAGGTTGCCCTAGACGTACAGTGAAATGTCCCGCTATTTTTGTTGCCAATAATACGATCACAATTTGAAAAATAAACACCACATTATCCCCCTTCTTCACAAAAAAAGGCATGGGGGTGCCAGATTTGACTGACTCCACCATGCCTACCTTATTTATTAGACACTACTTATTTTATAGAAAAAGAATATAAAATGCAATGCAAAAATTATATTTATCTGAAAATTATTTCAATTCACTAGAAAAAGCCCGGTAATACTTCACGTTGGAAATATTGATTTTTACGTAGCCATACATTTAATATTTGCCGATGAGTAAGCAGCTTTCTGCGCGATACATGTCTTCTTTGCGCCTCTTGCAGGCTTTCCAGCAGTATACGCGTTTCTGTTGGGCATTTATCAGGTTCAGTAATTACCTGTAATGTTGGACTAATTAAATTATGTTGCTGAAGAAGTGCAAGTACTTTGGCAAAAATTTGCCCCATTGCAATATAGTCCTCTTCTATTTTTAAATCAATACATTGATATAATATGTCTTCAACTTCTTTTTCTACAAGCTCCATTGGCTGTATTTCCATATGTCACCTCTACTAGGTTTGTATATATTTAGTATATAAAAACTAGTGGAAATAAAAAAGAAATTGGATTGTGGACAGAATAACCGATACTATTTTGCGTGAATCGCTTTGCCAAAAACAGATCTCGCTGCGTCTCCTACATGCTCACTTACTGTAGGATGAGGGAAAATGAGTCGAGCTAAGTCTTTAACAGATCCGCCAAGTACTTTTGCTGCAAGCATGGAATTGATCATTTCTGTTGCACCATCGCCTACGACACATGCACCATAAATATCGCCTTCAGGACTTGCGACAAATTTCATAAAGCCTTGTGTATTCCCTTCCAATAGGGCTTTAGGGTTTGTCGGTAAGTACATTTTTGTCACAATAGAATCTGCCGGTGCTTCATGCTCAAGCATACCAAATGTTGCAATCTCGGGATGTGTATACACACAACGCGGTATTTCCTGCTGATTAATCACTTTCGGATGTTTTCCTAAGATGAAGTCCACTGCATGGACGCCTTCAGCACTGGCGGAGTGTGCAAGCTGGAAGCCACCAACTAAATCACCAATGGCGAAAATCCCTGGAATGCTTGTTTCATAATGATTGTTCACCTTAATTAAACGACCATCCATCTGCATTTCCAACGCCTCAGCGATTTCAGTATTTGGACGGCGCCCTGTTGCAAATAATAAATTTTCAAATGGGAAATTTCCGATGGACGTTTGCACATAATCTGCATGAATTTCTTCAAATGTAAAATTTGTAATAAGCTCAATGCCCAGCTCATTCATCTTCTGTTTAATGATTGGACGGGCATCCGGTTCTTCCGTTTGTAGAATATCTTTACTATGATTGAGTACTGTCACTTTAGTACCCATAGGCGCTAAAGCAAACGCCATTTCAATCGCAATAACACCACCACCGATAATCGTCAGCTGTTTTGGAAGCTCCTGTATTGAAAAGAAAGTGTCGGTTGTATAGAAGTTTGCACTTTCAATCCCTTTAAATGGCGGAACAAATGGGCGACTGCCCGTTGCTAAAATCACATTATTCGCTGTAAATGCATTGTCGCCTACTATCACTTTCCGCTCTGCTGTTACGATTGCTTTTCCTCTAAACATCGTAATTTGCGCGCTATCAATAAAAGATTCAATATTTGATAATAATTCGGCAACAACCTTATCTTTTCGTTGCATTAACTTTGGGAAATCGATATTAATAGTAGGAACAGTTACTCCCCAATCTGTCCCACGTCGAATTTCCTGCACCAATTTACTATGCTCAAGCATAATTTTCGAAGGAATACAGCCTACGTTATAACAAGCCCCCCCGACTTTGTCCTTTTCAACAAGAGCTACTCTCAATCCGCTTTTTGCTGCATGAATTGCGGCAACATATCCGCCTGGTCCAGCACCTATTACGGCTAAATCAAAGTTTTCCATTTTATCACCTCAATTTTCACATTATCATGACAATTTTTGGAATGCAACCTAGCCCCTTATATTTGATAGAAAATCTATTCAGTAAACTTTTTCAATTCTGTTCTACTTATCAAAGCCTTATTACTTTATATTCAATATCAGGTGCTTCTAGTCAATGCAAACTACAAAATAGTCAATCATATATTTAGTGTAAACTTTACTTTTACCGTTTTTTTAGTTCTAAAAACAAAAAAATCAGCAATTATGTTAGTAATTACTGATGGCGGATCGATTATTTCAATATTTTAATTTCAACTTTTTTACGTCCCCAATTAAGGGCAGTTTTTTTCGATTTGACAAACACATCAATTTTACTGCCTTTAATCGAGCCGCCAGTATCCCCAGCAACAGCAATACCGTAGCCTTCTACCCAAACTTTAGTTCCAAGTGGGATTATTTTAGGGTCAACAGCAATTAATTTAACGTCTGGATTTTTCTTTAGATTGATGCCAGATGCAGTTTTTCCTGAACAGCCCTTACAGGAAGCTGTGAAAGCACTTGCTTCAACAGTCATTGTTTTGACTACCTCAAAGTCATCTAGCTTTTCCTTTTTTTCTTCAACTTTTTTTTGTTTATTTTCAATATGATCAGGTAGCTTTAGGACGTATCCTGCCACCGATTGCTCTTCATCTTCAAGCTCGTTTAATTCTAATAATGTATATACAGACGTATTATAACGCTCTGCAATTTCATCTAATTCTTCCCCTTTTTTAATAGTATGTGTAGCTGCACTTATGGCATTGGAAAAGAATAAAGACGTAAAAATAATGAAGGTAAAGCTACATAATAGTTTGTTTCGAAACATATTAGTCATTTCCCCCTGTATCATTTGTAATGAAACTAAATTCAGTTTACACATTTAATATTTCAAAAAGATTACAGGGAGGTAATATAAAAATTACAAAATTATTCCTCATATAACTTTTTGTAACAAAAGTAGGTGTTTATATAAAAAAAACTGTGTTAAAAGTCAATTTGACTTTTAACACAGCCGCTTCCTCCACTATTACATAATAGTCGCTTCTGGTTCATAGTGGATCATTTCTTTTATTTGATTGTTTTCCCCCATGATAGCTACTGTTGGATAGTGATCAGCCACTTCTTTATTGTCTACATATACATAGGAAATAATAATAACGATATCTCCTCTTTGAACAAGACGTGCAGCTGCTCCGTTCACGCAAATAACCCCTGACCCGCGCTCACCTGCTATTATATATGTTTCAAATCGTGCACCATTATTGTTGTTTACGATATGCACCTTTTCATTTGGCAACATCCCTACCGCATCCAAAATATCCTGATCTATTGTTATCGAACCTACATAATTTAAATCGGCCTGTGTTACTTGAGCTCGATGGATTTTGCTGTTCATCATCATTCTAAACATGGATAAGTTCCCCTTTTAATGAAAGAATTAAATTATCAATTAGACGTGTTTTTCCTATATATACTGCCGCAGCTAAAAGTATTTGATCTGACTTTTCATCTACTTCTTTCAAATCCGGATAAGTTAATATGCTCAGGTAATCGATTTTACCGGCAGTGTTATGTTCAATAATTTTTGTTGCTTGTGACAGGGCCTTATCGACATCCCCTGAATCCATTAACTCAAGTTTAGCTATTTGCAGTGCTTGTTGAATAACCGGTGCCTGCATTCTCTCTATAGAGGACAAATAAACATTCCGGCTTGATTTGGCTAAGCCGTCTTCTTCCCGAACGACTGGAACAACGCGTAATTCTACCGGGAAATTATAGTCCCTGACCATTGTTTGAATAATGGCAACTTGCTGTGCATCCTTTTGCCCGAAGTAAGCACGGTCTGGCTGTACTAAATTAAAGAGCTTTGCAACAACTTGCAATACCCCATCAAAATGACTTGGCCGACTTGCACCACACAAAGTTTGTGCCTGACGTCCGGCGCGGATATATATGCCACCATCATGTGGATACATTTCTTCGACGGATGGTGCAAAAATATAATCTACCCCTACTGATGCCGCAAGCTTCTTGTCACGCTCTAAATCACGCGGATACGATTCAAAATCTTCATTTGGACCAAATTGCGTCGGATTTACAAAAATACTCATAACAACAACATCATTTTCTTCCCGAGCATTTTTTGCCAACGTTAAGTGACCTTCATGTAAATAGCCCATTGTTGGAACGAGACCGATTGATTGCCCGCTGCTTTTTGCTTTAACTACTACTTTTCGTAGTTCAGCAATTGTCGATAGGATCATCATTATTTTACGCCTCCATAAAGCTCTATTAATTCGCCTTCTTTCATCGTGAAACTATGCTGTAATGTAGGGAATATTCCTGCTTTAACCGCTTGAGTATAGCCAATGATTCCACGTTCAATTTCATCGCCTACTTGTGCAAAGCCTTCAACAAATTTTGGAATATGATGATTTCCATACTGCAATAAATCATGAAACACTAATACTTGACCATCCGCCTTAGCGCCAGCACCAATTCCAATCGTCGGTATCGTCAACTTTTCTGATACAATCTCAGTTAGCTGGTGCGGGATACATTCAAGCACAACCGCACAAGCTCCGGCTTGTTCAACAAGCAATGCATCTTCAATTAATTTTTCCGCTTGCTGTGACGTTTTACCTTGAACTTTATAACCCCCAAGAACACCTGCAGATTGTGGTAATAATCCTAAATGCGCAACAACTGGAATACCTGCATCAGTTAGTTTCTTAATGACAGGAATAACATTATCCGCGCCTTCCACCTTAAGTGCATTGGCATTTGTTAGTTGCATCATTTGGACAGCAGTTTTAAGTGTTTCGTTAACATCGCCATGGTAAGAGCCAAAAGGCATATCAACGACGATAAACGTATCGGGCGCTCCTCGACGTACTGCTTTACTATGATGAATCATATCATCTACAGTTACCCGCATTGTAGATTCATAACCTAAGACAACCATCCCTAATGAATCCCCAACTAAAATCATGTCGACTTCCGCTGCCTCGGAAAACTTAGCACCGGGATAATCATATGCCGTAATCATGACAATCTTTTCGCCCTGCTCCTTCATTTTTAAAAACTGAGCCGTTGTTTTCATGTTTCTCCTCCTCAAATGGAAAGAAAACAAAAAATACCCTTCTATCCATAATTAGACAGAAAGGTAGTGTCGTAAGTAAATGAAATACATTTCATACTTTTTTGTAATAAAAAAAATGAAATGAATCTAATTACAGCGTGTGTTTTCTTCCGTCTCTGTCTTGTGTAGATCAAAGCAGATAATTTTATAGTAGACTAGCAAAATAGGTACAGTTCTTAGTTGATACTGTCCTAGAGCTACTATAACAATTTTGGAAGAAAACGTACAGCATATTTATTTACAATATTTCGATATCGGCAGAGTATATACCTTTTACTTCGCCGTTAGCCTGACGAATTTGAAGAACACCGTTTTCAGTTATACTGATTGCCTCTCCTTCAACAACTTCCCGTAAAGTCGTTGCTTTTACTCTTTTCCCTATCGTACCGGAAGAATCTTCCCAAAGTGTTTTAATGAAACCAAAGCCATTTTTCACATACATATCACTATAGTGCTCTAAAAAATCAAGCACATTTGCGACTAGATGTACACGCTCAATTGGCTCACCTTCTTCGATTGCAATCGAGGTTGCAATTGACTGCAGAGGCTCAGGAAAATCATCCATTTGCTGATTTACATTGATTCCGATACCAATTAACAAAGCTTGAATACGATCTGCTTCTGCAACCATCTCTGTTAAAATCCCCGTTGTTTTTTTACCATTGACTAAAATATCATTGGGCCATTTAATTTCAGGAGTAAAATTTTTAAACATAGCTTTCATGGCATTTACAACTGCTACCGCTGTAACAAGTGTAAATTGCGGGGCTTGATGGGGGGCAATTTCAGGGCGGATAATAATTGTCATCCAGATGCCTTTCCCTTCCGATGATTCCCACTCACGCATCATGCGTCCACGTCCTGCCGTTTGATGCTCTGCAATTATAACGGTACCATCTGGTCCACCTTCTCTTACAAGCTCATGGGCAACAAGCTGTGTTGATTCAACACTTTCAAAATAATGCACCTGTCGACCATATCGCTTTGTTTTTAAAAATTGTTGTAATTGACCCATATCGACTTTATCAGGCACTGTCACAAGCTTATAACCTCTTTTTTTTACTGTATCAAACTCATAGCCTTCTTGTTTCAATGTTTGCAGGTGTTTCCAAATAGCAGTTCGTGATACTTGTAGCTCATCTGCTAAAGCTTGCCCTGAAATCGGTTCTCCGTTCGCATTTAAAAAACGTTTTAATATTTCATCCTTCATCGTGAAATGCATGAAACCATTCCTTTAATTGTTGTTTATCATTATTAGCTTCTCCATTTAAGACAGCCAAAATCGCGGTATCCAAAGTCTGTTTAATCCACGCACCACGCTTTTTTGACGACCATTCCATTAGATCCCTGCCCGAAATGGCAAGTTCATTTATGTGCTGTATCGGTAATGTGCTTTTCCGATCAGCTAAATCATCAAAAGAAAAAGGCAGAACTTTATTTTGCCATTCTGCAAATTGACAAGCAGTTTTTAACATAGATAAATCATAGCGCAATAAATCAATCGGTGGCATGCCATTCAGTAGGCTTTCATATGCACCTAAAATACTCTTTGTAAACAGTTTATCCTTGTTTGAACAGCGATACGCCGAAAGTAAAGAAAGGTCACTCTCATTTACTAAACAAAAGTACGCCCATCCAACTTGCCGGTCTTCTGAATAAAACCCTGTCCAACTATGAGTATTGAATTTACCAGGTAAATAGTTGCTTAATGAAGTATTCTCAATATATTCAATTCCCATTTGGGCATGTTTGGACGTAAAGATTTTTGAAAGTTCCACTTGAATTCGTTCGATTGAAATATATGAGATGGTAGATGCTTTTTGATGAATGGCCTGCAAAGTTTGATATTCAATCGAGAATTGGAGCTGTGAGGCAAATCGAATAGCGCGCAGCATTCGAAGTGCGTCTTCTTCAAATCGCTGAAGCGGCTCACCGACAGCGCAAATTACTTTGTTATCAATATGTTGACGTCCATTATAATAATCAATATAGTCGCCTGATTTGCTAAGTGCCATAGCATTCATCGTAAAATCTCGGCGCTTTAAATCTTCTTTTAAGTTGCGGACAAAATGAACGGTATCCGGACGACGGTGATCACTATAACCGGATTCAGTCCGATATGTCGTCACTTCAATGGGTTCCCCAAAATCAAGGACAAGCACAGTACCATGGGCTATCCCTACGTCAATCGTATGGTGAAAAATCGCCTGAATTTCTTCTGGTAATGCGCTTGTCGCAATATCAACATCATTATTTTCTTTTTTTAAATAATAATCTCGGACTGCCCCACCTACTATAAACGCTTCAAATCCTGCCTGCTCAATTGTGTTGATAACTTTCTTAGCTGCTTGCCAGTGCATTTTTTTCTTGTGCCACTCTTTCATAAATTCGTTCATATTGTTCAACCATTTTCGATTCATGGAATTGTTCTTTTACTGCCTGTAATGCTGCCAATCTGAATGCCTCATGTTTTACTTCATCCTGTAATAAATCAACAGCATAATCTGCGACTGATTGTGTATCGCCAAGAGGAACTAAATAGCCATTTACCCCATGATTAATCACTTCTGGAATACCACCAATCGCTGTACCGATTCCAGGGACTCCACATGCCATTGCCTCCAATAGTACTAAACCGAAAGATTCCTTCTCAGAAAGCAGTAATTTTAAATCACTAATCGCAAAGAGCTCGGTGATATTTTCCTGTTTCCCTAAAAATAAAATATCATCCTTATATGGTGATAATTTAACAAGGTCTGTTACACGATGCTTTTCAGGTCCATCACCAACTAACAGTAATTTAGCAGGCATTTTTTCTCGAATTTTCAAAAATGAATCAACAATATCAGGTAAATTTTTGATTTTGCGGAAATTGGAAATATGAATGATTACTTTTTCATGTGGCAATATCCCAAACTGCTCTTTTAAATTTCCTGGATCCACCGGTTTAAACACATTGTCATCGACAAAATTATAAATTGTATCGATTGTTTGCTTCGTATCTATTAAGGCATATGTCTGCTGTTTAAGTGATTCAGAAACAGCCGTCACAGCATCCGAACAATCAATTCCATATTTAATAGCCTGAGCTAATGTCGAATCTTCACCTAAAACTGAAATATCCGTTCCATGAAGAGTCGTGACAATCCCGAAATTTTCCCCACTCATATGTCTTGCCAGTACTGCACAAACAGCATGAGGAATTGCATAATGCACATGTAATATATCTAGTTTTTCTTCCTTAATAACATCGGCCATTTTGCTTGCTAATGCAATATCGTATGGTGGGTATTGAAATACTGAATAATTATTTACTTCAACTTCATGGAAAAAAACATTTGGATAAATTTTATTAAGCCGAAATGGTACGCTCGATGTAATAAAGTGAATTTCATGTCCCCGTTCCGCTAGCATTTTTCCAAGTTCTGTTGCGATAACACCAGAACCTCCAACTGTCGGGTAACATGTAATACCAATTTTAAGTTTTTTCATTAGTCTCCCCATCCTCTCAACAATACGATTAACTTTCGTTAGTAAATATTTTACCGCAATTATGCTTTAGCATGATTACATTATTCACTATTTTCTGCGTTCCGCTAAAATGCGCCAATCTACAAAACCTTCCTGCAAACCCTTTAGTAAAATTTCAGCAGTCCCCATATTTGTCGCGAGAGGAATATGATATAAATCACATAATCGCACTAATGCCATAACATCCGGCTCATGTGGCTGGGCAGTCAATGGATCACGGAAGAAAAAAACCATATCCATATCATTGTTCGCTATCATGGCACCTATTTGTTGATCTCCCCCTAATGGGCCCGAACGAAACTTTGTAAGGTCAAGCCCTGTTTCAGCTTCAATCATTGTGCCAGTAGTACCTGTAGCATACAGATCATGCTCTTCCAAAATATCTCGGTATGCAATGGCAAATTGAATTAAATTATCCTTTTTTCGATCATGTGCAATTAATGCAATTTTCATAAATCTCAACTCATTTCTAAATGATGTTCTCTAATCCGTATATTAATGTATTACAATTCATAACTTTTTCAATACTAAATGTAACTCCACCCATAAAGCTTCCTCGATTTAAAGAGTCATGACGAATTGTTAATAATTCACCTGTACCACCAAACAATACTTGTTGATGAGCGACTAAACCAGGTAGGCGAACGGAATGAATATGCATCCCTTCAAAGTTTGCGCCTCTTGCACCATTATGTGTTTCCTTTTCATCTGGATGACCTTGTTCTTTTGAATTCCTAACTTCACTAATCATTTGTGCAGTTTTAATACCCGTACCAGACGGTGCATCGAGCTTTTGATCATGATGCATTTCTATAATTTCTACATCCGGGAAATATTTCGCAGCATCTTTGGCGAACTTCATCATTAATATTGCTCCAATGGCAAAATTCGGAGCAATAATACAGCCTATTTCTTTGTCTTTTGCAATTTGCTGCAATTCCTCAAGCTGCTCATCTGTAAAGCCAGTTGTCCCAACAACCGGTCGTACATTATGTAATAATGCTTGTTTTGTTCTTTCATAAACAAAATGTGGATTCGTTAAATCAACAAGCACATCCGGCTTTGTATCTCTAACAAGTTCCGGGAAATTTGTATAAATTGGAACTTCATATTGCTTTGGAAACTCATCCAATGCTGCAAGCGTTGTGCCAACTTCTTTGTAATCTAGGGCAGCAACCAATTCCATGCCTTCATTTTTAATTATCGTATGAACTGCCTCCATACCCATTTTACCTCGTGCTCCAGCAATTGCGACTTTAATTGTCATTACATAAAAACTCCTTTGACCTTTAGTTAATGCCATATTTCAATTTTAATTTGACTATAATCATAATAATTTTTCAATAATAGTGTTAACAGCCCATCAACAATGATTCGTATTAGTCACACTGTTGTCAAATACATCGAAATCAAACATAATAAACGATGTAGCCTTTTTCCTGCTTCGACACATATTTTCTTTCACAATAGATTATAGGAGGATGACAATGCAAGGAATAAAAATAAAAAATATAATCGGGATCCTCATCGGTTCCGCCCTCTTTAGTTTTGGCTTTGTTCATTTTAATATGCAAAACCAGCTCGGTGAAGGTGGATTTAGTGGTATTACACTTATCTTATATTTTACACTAAATTGGGACCCAGCATTAATGAATTTACTATTAAATATACCAATGTTTATTCTAGGTTGGAAATTGCTCGGTAAAAAATCATTTATTTATACAATTATCGGCACACTCGGCGTATCTGTCTTTTTAAAGATCTTTCAAATCTATGAATTCAATATGAATTTGAAGGATGATTTATTTCTTGTGTCCTTATTCGCTGGAGTATTTGTCGGCATCGGTTTAGGTATTGTTTTCCGCTTTGGCGGGACAACCGGTGGCGTAGATATTTTAGCTCGACTTGCCCATAAATATTTTGGCTGGAGTATGGGGAAAACAATGTTCGGCTTTGATTTTTTTGTTATTATTCTTTCATGGATGACGTTTTTAGATGCTCGGTCGATGATGTATACATTAGTAGCTGTCTATGTAGGAGGCCGCGTGATTGATTTTGTTCAGGAAGGGGCTTATTCTGCAAAAGGTGCATTTATTATTTCCTTACATTCTGATGAAATTGCAGATTTAATTACAAAAAATATGGATCGTGGTGTAACAATTTTTGATGGGCATGGCCACTTTACGAAAGAACACCGTAATGTTCTGTATTGTGTCGTTTCACGTAGTGAGCTTGTAAGGTTAAAATCCATTGTTCATTCTATTGACCCTCATGCCTTCGTTACAATTATGGATGTTCATGATGTATCCGGTGAAGGCTTTACATTAGACGATAAAAAACAGCCGCTAGACTAAAATGGCCTAGCACTGAGACTACCCTCACCTAAATCAGGTATGGGCTGATCGTAAAAAAAAGGAGCTGGGACAAAACCCGCCTCAAAATCAAACGCCGTTCAAATTTTACGATGAGTAAAATTTGAACGGCTTTCTTATTGTGCCTACTTCGTAGCCGTTGTTCTCCGTTACGGCGGACGCTTTCCTGGGGGCACGGCTCGAGCCTGTAGTCTCTCCCACGTGCTTGTCCCCTGGGAGTCGCCTCCTTCACTCCGAACAACTAATTTTCTTTCTATATCAAGTAAATCTCTGCATAATTTCAGGCATGAAAAAAGGACATTCTCTGTTAAACTTTAAGTATCCTACCACCAAATTTTAAACGAAAGAAGTGTCCCTATGTTTAAAGATTATAACATGAATCAACTTATTTTCCCGCTAGATTTAGAAGTAAAGTTACATAAAAATGATATTGCCTTTTCCCTCCACCATTTGGTCGAAAGCATTCCAAACGAAGCTTTCGCTCCTTTCATTCACCATACCGGTTGCCCATCGTATCATCCACGTATGATGTTGAAGTTGATTCTATGTGGTTACACGCAATCCACCTTTTCAGGGAGAAAAATAGAGGATCTGACAAGAGATAGTTTACGTATGATGTGGCTTGCCCAAGGATATGAGCCACTGCGGAAGGTAAAAATCGTAGACTCATGATTAATGAGAATTGGAAAAACAAAAAGAAGAAGTAAGAGCGAAGCTTTCAGAAGAAAAAACGGCTGCCATTTATCCTCATCGTAAAATTGACGTGGAACCAGTTTTTGGATTCTTGAAGGCTAATTTGTGTTTCAGTCGATTTTCTGTTCGCGGAAAATCGAAGGTTACTAATGAAATAGGCTTGGCATTAATGGCCACAAATTTAAGGAAGTATGCGGTAAGAGAATAAAACCTCTCCGAATATTTTCTTTATAAAGCGCAAAAAGAGAAATTGCATTGTGCAATTTCTCTTTTTGCGTGAACTGGAACTAATTCTGTCCCAGCCTCTTTTTTTGTGGACTGAAACTCGTTATGTCCCAGTCAGTATTCATTATTAATCGTCTGAATTCATGCCTGTGTAAATTAAGATTAAACGTAATAGCTCCATTACTGCTACAGCTGCTGCTGCAACATATGTCATTGCCGCTGCATTTAATACTTTGCGTGCAGAACGTTCTTCAGTATTATTAATAATACCTAACGAAACAACTTCGTTCATTGCTCGATTTGATGCATCAAATTCGACTGGTAGCGTTACTAGTTGGAATACAACACCTGCTGCCAATAATGCAATACCTAATAAAAGGAAACCTGAAGACGATGCAAAAATACCAATTAACACGAAAATCCAAGACATGTTTGATGAAATACTAGCCACTGGCACTAATTTTGAGCGTAATGTTAAAAATGAATATGCATCTGCGTGTTGCATTGCGTGACCTACTTCGTGCGCTGCTACAGCTGTCCCCGCGATTGAAGAGTTGTGATAGTTATCTTCTGATAACGCAACTGTTTTAGTTGCGGGATTATAGTGGTCCGCTAAAAAACCTTGTGTTGGTACGACACGCACATCTGTTAAGCCGTGCTGGTCTAAAATGTAACGTGCTACTTGTGCTCCTGTCATACCCTTTTCAGCAGGAACTTTTGCAAATTTCTTATACGTACTTTTTACCTTCATTTGTGCATACAACGGCAAGAGCATAATGATGATAAAATAAACGATATACATTCCCATTTCCGAACTCCCTTTCTATATCTTTCAATTCTCTTTAATTTTAAAGGCTTTTTACTGTTGTTGCAAATATTCGCGCTTGCGACTTTCTAAAAAAGCGAGCAATATACATGCAATAGATAGCCAAAATGTGAAATAGCCAATTTCACTTGGATATTGGTTAATCACGCGGTAAAATGGCATTTGACCAAATAAATAATCAATTACGTCATTATGCAGCGTCCAAATCGCACCAACCATAACGTGCCACATTTTAAAGCGATATTTCGGTAAATATAGCACTGCCTGAACAGCCATTAAGAAATGCGATGCCACAAGCATCCATCCAGCTGCACCTAATTCCCCTGTTTCCGCCAATGTAAGAAGATTCATTACAACAGCCCATAAGCCATATTTAATGAGTGTAATAAGTGCGAGCACTTCCATTAATTTGTAATTTTTCCCAAATAGCCAACCGATAATGGCAAAGCAGAAAAATAGACTCGCAGTTGGAGAATCTGGTACGAAAATATAATAAATCGGATCTGTAGCTGCAAGCTGCCCTTTATACCAATAGTAACCGTAAATTGTGCCGAATAAGTTAATAATAAGCAAAATGCTTAAAAAGGCACGATGATTCATTAAATACCATAACTGCATGATATATGCTTTCATTTTTTCTCCTTCTTTTCCTAATAAATCTTCATTTCATATGTATTTTGTGCAACTTACATAAACAATGCACGTCTTTTATTATAAACGTGCTTTAGGAGAGAAGCAAAATTTTCCTTTAATTTTGAAATAATTAATGAAAGTCTTTAATTCTATTGAAGTTTTCCTAGTAATCTATTTATAAAAAAAGAGAGTCAGAATTCTGACTCTCTCTAAGTTAAATAATATTATTCTGCTTCTTTTAATCCCGCAATAAATTCAGCTAAAACTTGAAGCTCTTCATCAGTACCTGTAAATGTTCCAGCTGGCATACCACCACGGCCATTCACAATTACTTCTTGTACCTCTTCAGCTGTTAATTCATTGCCTAAAAGCATTGGACCTGATACACCAGCTAAGTCTCCACCGTGACAGCCAATACATGAAGCTTGTGCTTGGTAGATTTCATAGCCTTCAGAAGTTTCGTCAACTTCAACATCTGGCAATAGCCCTAAATGTTTGTCAGTAATTTCACCTTGCGCATCTACCGCATCCCAATCAGTTGCTTGTACAGATTCCCAAGTTGTATAAATAAGTGCTGCTACTGCTAACAACATGAAAGCTGTCGGTAATGGGCGTTTTGACGGGCGACGTTCAGGTGTTGTATCTAAAAACGGTATTAATGCTAATGCACCAAATGCAATACCTGGAATAACCATAGCTCCAATTACATTATATGGACCAGATGCATAAGTATATTTTAATAATTGGTACATCGATAAGAAATACCAGTCCGGTAACGGAATATAAGATGCATTAGTTGGATCTGCCGGACCCTCAAGTGGTGAAGGATGTGCGACAGTTAGTAGTAAATAACCGATTAAGAAAACTGCTCCAACCATCCATTCTTTTAATAAGAAGTCAGGCCAGAAAGCTTCTGTTTTCCCTGGATATTCGGTATAATCTTTCGGCACGTTCGGCATACGGTTATTCGCTTTTACACGTGAATCCCCTACGAACTTCATACCTTTTCCGCGTTGCATAGTGTCCCCTCCTTAAAAAATCATACAATTGGTTTCAGATCATAGAGGTCCTGAAATACCTTGGCGGCGGATCATAATAAAGTGAACTGCCAATAAAGCAAATAGTGCTGCTGGTAAGAAGAATACATGAATTGCAAAGAAACGAGTTAATGTTTGCGCACCAATAATTGTAGAATCCCCAGCTAAAAGTGTTTTTATTATTTCTCCTAAAAACGGAACAGATGCAGCAATTTCGATACCTACTTTAGTTGCAAATAACGCTTTCATATCCCATGGTAATAAATACCCTGTGAAACCTAAACCTAACATTATTGCAAAAATACCTACACCAACTAACCAGTTTAACTCACGTGGTTTCTTATACGAACCTGTGAAGAATACACGAAGTGTATGTAAGAACATCATAACGATTACTAGAGATGCCCCCCAATGGTGCATACCACGAACGATTTCACCGAATGCTACTTCGTTTTGTAAATAGTAAACTGATTTCCAAGCATTTTCTACGTCTGGTACATAGTACATCGTTAAGAACATACCTGATAGAATTTGAATAACTGTAATGAAGAAAGTCAATCCCCCGAAACAGTAAACGAATGCTGAAAAGTGATGGGCAGGGTTAACGTGCTCTGGCACTTCGTGGTCGGCAATATCACGCCAAATAGGAGTAATATCTAAACGTTCATCGACCCAATCATAAATTTTATTTAGCACTGTGTCGTACCCCCTAACTTATTTAGTTACTGTGTGTGTTTGCGATTTTTTTCCCAAGCATTAAGAAGCCATCATTTTCTGCCACTTCAAACATATCTAGTGGTCCAAGTGGTGGTGTACCTTTTACGTTTACACCTGATTTCTCATAACGTCCCGCGTGACATGCACAGAAGAACTGATCTGGGTGTGTTGGATCACTTGCCCAGTTTACAGTACAACCTAAATGCTTACATACAGGTGATATTGCGACGATTTGGTCGCCTTCTCTGTAAACCCAAGCTGCATCGGCAACCTCTGATTTATACCAACCATCTGTTTGTTCATACGAGAAGTCAACTTTTACTGGAACTTCTGTAATTTCAGCAGCTTTTTGACTTGTTTGTACAAAATCCCCTTCTTCTTTCGTTTGAAGAATTGGGTCAATTGCAAAACGAACCATCGGCATTAACATACCTGCAGCCATAAATCCACCTACGCCAGTAATCGTATACGTTAAAAATTGACGTCTTGTAACTCGATTCTTACTCATCCTTTTCCCCCCTCTTACTAAAAGGTCAGTCCAACGGACATATACTTTTAAAAATAGTAAATAACTAGGACATATCTATGATATATCAACTGAATAAGTTGGTCAATATAGCATTCATTTCCATATGTGTAGTTTGTGAACATTTAATGAAGGAAATAGAGCGTAATTATACCCATATATTTGTTAAATTTGGGATAACTTGTTTCAATTGATCTTCCAATATACGTTGTTTTACTGATTTATCCATAGATTCAAGGGGGATTGGAGGCAACCAAATAATATTTAAAAATTCTTTAAATTCTGTCCAACTATGGTCACAAGTTACAAAAATGATAGATTTAAATCCTGCATCCTTTAATTCTTGTTCAATTGTCGTAGGCAAAGTTTCAGATTTAGTGTTAACTGTATAGGAAAACGGTGGTAATAGCATAATACGGCCCTTGAATTGCTGTTCGATAAAATTTGTTAATGACATTAAATATTCTCCAGCAGAACTGCTTTGTTTCATTCCTTGCTCTGCAAAATCCAATTGTAAAAGAGGAACAATAGCGGTATCGATAAATTGCTTTTGTGCCTGGAATTGTTCTACATCAGTTACTTTAAAGTTCATTTTTATTCCTCCTGGGTCTTTTGAAGACTACGAAAATAGGCAATAAGTATTTTTTTGATAGTTATAGTCACTTCGTATATTTCAACGCCTGCAGTAAATTGGACAACTCGAAAAAGCGGTCTTTATCTCCTGCATCCAGCGCCTCATCAATCTCTCTCAAAAGCTGTTGTTCCTGAAACTCCAATACGCTATTCTCCAACAAACGTTGCGCTGCTAAACGGTCTTTCTCACTTATAAACAAGTCTTTAGGTACATATGGGTTTTCTTCCAGCACCGCCAAATACAAAGGATCTGGCGGAATGCTAGGGAAATTCAATTGAAAGTAGATAGATTCATGTGCATTGATGCGTAGATCATGAAAGGCTTTCTCTGCATCGGATGTCATAATATTTTCTTTATAAAATCTAAAAGGGATACTCGTCGTCTCAATTGTCGACATAACGATAGACCGTGGACAATAGTGTGCTTCATCAACGAAGTGAACATTTTCCAACAATTCATCATTACTTAATAAGTAATTTAATATCCATACCCCTTCACGCCTTTTTAATTGGAAATTTTTCAAAAACCATCTGATGAATAGCTTTTTATCATTCAGTGGTACGAAATAGGTCAACATGCAATCCTCCCTTTACTCAAAGCGTTCTAATAAATCAGTCCATTGTTGTTCTGAAGGTTGTAATTGTACAAGTCGCTCCACAACTTTTTTCGCTTCCTCACGTTTACCATCCTCAACTAAAAACAGATAATATTTCTCCAAGAATTCAACATCATCTTTAAATTCATTATATGCCTCTTTATAAATTTCGTATGCTTTTTCAAACTGTTCTTCTTCATTATAGGCATTGGCAACAAATGGATAGAGCGCGACCCATTCAAATTCATTTTGCTGCAGCTGTTCATATAGTGAAATAATTTCTTCAAAGCGCTGTTCTGTACTATATACCGACATTAATATTAAAATTGCCTCCATATATTCCGGATCTAATGCAATCGCTTCATGCAGATATTCAGTTGCTTCCTGTATCTTACTGTTTTTAATCGCCATCTTCCCGGCAAATAAATACAATGACTTGTCATACTCATCGCGTTTTAAGCCCTCTTTTATAGCCTTAAGTGCTCGGTCATTGTCTTCAAGCATTGCATAGCTTTCCGCTAACAATAAGTAGGCTGAGAAATAATCCGGATCAAGCTCCTTTAAATCTTCCAATTGTTTTATAGCGAGTTCATATTTTTCTGTTTGGAATGCAGCATAGGCTGAGCCAAATAGTAAATCGGCTGTTACTTCTTCTTCCAATGCCTCCATATAATAATCCAACGCTCGTTCATATCCTGCTCCGGCACGGTAAACCTCTGCAAGGCGTTGGGCTAATATTATACCAGCAAATTTTTTGTCAATTGTGTAGAGTTCTTCATATATACGAACTGCTTCAGAAAATCTCCCAGTTTCGAATAATAATTCTGCTTTCGCAAATTGCAGTAAAGGCTCATGAGGCAAAATCTGTAATGCTTCATTAATACGCTGTTCCGCTACTTCAAATAACCCTTGCATTTGATAGTAATCTGCTAAAACTAAAAGCGCCTGTGGATATTCTGGTGCATCATCTGCAATACCCATCAGTAAATCGAGCGCATTATCCTCTTCACCCATTTCTATTAAAACGCTTGCGCGATCAATTGAAATCTGAGCTTCCTCCGGAAATAAAAATTGTAAATGCTCGAAAACTTTGTCTGCTTCATTTAAAAATCCATAATGCATTAGTGCCTCTGCAACTTCATATTGTGCTGCTGGTTCAGCCTCCATTAAAAATGATTCAAGAAGAGTATTTACTTGCTCTAAATTACCTTCTTGAATCGCCTGTAGTAATTGTTCCATAAGTCGTTCACCTTTTTCTTTTGTTTTCAATATTTATGCTACATGACTGAATGGCGCTTCTCAAGGAAAAGCTTTGCCATATATCATTATTTATTGAAATCAAACTTTTAAACCTTCCTAAATATCATATTTCTAAAAAAATTGCCCCTAGCATACAACTTAAACTAGAGACAACACAATGTTCTATTAATTATTTTCATATAGTATACACGCAAGTTCCTCGGACAGTATCAACATTCCAATGTGCTCTTTCTTCATTTTCATCGCAAATGGACGGCGAATGGCTTTAATAGTCCAATTGCATATGGATTTTTTTGTTAATGAAATCATTGATACTTTATAGTATACATAGAATCATCAGTAGTTATAGGCTCTTGAAAATTTAAAGGAAAGCGACAATTTTGCCGCTTTCCTTTTATTTCGATAATCTATTCAAATGTTCAAAAAATGTAGGGTAGGAAACCGCGATACAGTCTGCGTCATCCAGTGTAACTTCTCCGTCTGCAATTAATGCAGCTACAGCACCCATCATACCGATTCGGTGATCACCGTATGTTTTTAAGGAAGCTCCAGTTAATTTCGTTGGACCTTCAATAATCATTCCACCATCTGTCGCTTCAATATTGGCACCTAGTTTTTTCAGCTCATTCACAACTGCATCGATGCGGTTTGTTTCTTTTACCTTTAGTTCTTCAGCATCTTTAATAACCGTTTTACCCGCTGCTTGTGTTGCCAACAGAGCGATAATTGGAATTTCGTCGATTAGACGAGGGATAATTGCCCCCTCAATTACTGTGCCTGTAAGTTGCGATGTTTCAATTGTAATGGTTGCAGTGGGTTCTGCTGCATTTGCATCATCGATTTCGATTGTCATATTGGCACCCATATTTTGAAGCACTTGCAGGATTCCGTCCCGTGTTTCATTGACCCCTACGTTTTGCAGTTCAATGTGGCTATTAGTAGTAACGGCGCCCGCTACCAAGAAAAAGGCTGCTGATGAAATATCGCCTGGTACGTTCACATGTGTCCCCGTTAGCTCTTGCCCACCTTCAAATGACACAACTCCGTCTATCACCGTTACGTTTGCACCAAACTGACGTAGCATACGCTCTGTATGGTCACGGGATACTTCACTTTCTCGAACAATGGTCGTACCTTGCGCCCGAAGCCCTGCTAATAGGATAGCCGACTTTACTTGTGCACTTGCTACAGGCATAGTGTAATCAATCGCTTGTAATGGACTACCTTGAATCGCAAGTGGTGTATATTGCCCGTTTTCCCGACCTGCAATTTGTGCACCCATTAAACGAAGCGGATCGGCTACACGGCGCATTGGACGTTTTCCAATTGAAGCATCGCCTGTCATAACTGTATGTAGCGAGGTACCTGATAAAATGCCGAGCATTAATCGTGTGGTTGTACCTGAATTCCCTGTGTATAATACTTCTTTCGGTTCTGTCCAATTATCAATACCTGGACTGTCTATTGTCACATTTGTTCCGTCTACTTCAATTTCAACACCTAATTTTTTAAAGCAGTCAATCGTACTCAAGCAATCTTCACCTAATAAAAAGCCGGTTACTGTTGTCCTGCCTTTTGCAATTGAGCCGAACATAACCGAGCGATGTGAAATGGATTTATCCCCCGGTACTGTAATGTTCCCTTGTAATGACACCTGTTCATATTGTAACTTTTTTGAACTCATGCTCCGAATCCCTCCTTAGAAAAATACATCCCGCCTTTTAAAAGCGAGATGTGTCCTTATGAAATATACGTATCGTACTTTGCCTTCTGTGCAATACATTGTGCTGCACGCTCACGGTCTTCATTTGTTTGGAAGCTGATTACTAAAATACCGAATACGTCAACTCGTGTTTCGACAATGCGTATATTTGTAATACTTATATTATCTTCTGCCAAAAAGCCCGTCACTTCCGAAATAACACCTGGATAATCGGGGATGTCTACATATAAATCATAGGGCATATACAATGCTCCGTTAGCGATTGGCAGGCTGTCACGAACATCACGTGCATCGCTAAAATACGCTTCAATTGCCTTTTCATCACCATTATCCAATAACTGACGAACACGATTCATTTCATCAAGCCAAGTATCAAGCTGTCCGACAAGCTCTTTTCGGTTTTGCAACGTAATATCACGCCATAATGCGGGATTTGATGAAGCAATGCGCGTAATATCACGAAAACCTCCCGCTGCCAAAGAGGATGTCATTGGATAGGATTTCTTTTCGAAATTCAATTGATGTACAAGTGATGCAGCGATGATATGCGGAAAATGACTAACAACAGCTGTCATATGATCATGGATTTTCGCATCTACAACAACCATTTTCCCTAACGTAAACTTCAGCAAATTATCAAGCATTGCTAGCTTTTCGATTTCTTCGCCTTCATTTGGTGTTAGCATATAATAGGCATTTTCCAACAGATAAGGCTTCGCAGCAGTAATCCCACTTTTATGGGAGCCTGCCATCGGATGCCCCCCGATAAACGTAATGCCTAATTCTTTCAGTTCTTTTGCCTTGTCCATAATTTGTGTCTTCGTACTACCGGTATCGGTAATAATGACACTTTTCTTCAATTCCCATGATTTTAACTGCTCCATAAACTGGAGTGTCACGTTTACAGGTGTACCAAAAATAATAACATCTGCCTCTTTTGCAAATTCAGCCGGATCTTCTACAACTTCGTGTACAACCTTTAATGTGCTAGCTAATTGTCTCGTTTGTTCATGGTAGTCGTAGCCATACACTTTCGTACGCGGAGCCTTTTGAAGAGCTAACGCAACTGAACCACCTATTAGCCCTAATCCGATTACGAAAACATTACGTGTCATGCAAATACTCCTTGTTCTGTTAATACATCTTCAAGCAATTGTAAAAACTTCGCGTTTTGAGCTTCTGTCCCAATCGTAACTCGTATATAACCTTCCAACCCAAGTGCGGCACCACTGCGGATAATAAATCCGCGCTTCATCATTTCTTCAAACACTACGTTACTATCCGCCTTCACTTCGAACATAATAAAGTTTGTTTGAGATGGGAAATAGTTTAATCCATGACGCTCGCAAAATGCCACATATTGTTTTTTGCCGATTTCATTCGCTTCACGACAGCTCGCAATAAACTCCTGATCTTGTAAAGCAATTTGCGCAACCTGCTGGCTTAGAACTGTATTGTTAAATGGCGCACGTACTGGGTCCAACTTTGCAATAACTTCTGCTTGAGCAATACCATATCCCACACGGAATGATGCCAAACCGTAAGCTTTTGAAAACGTGCGAAGTAAAATTAAATTCGGATATTCTCGGAAATAATGCAGTGTATCCTTATAGGTTTTATCATTTACATATTCAATGTAAGCCTCATCTAACACTACAAAAACATCTTTAGGTACTTTCGTTAAAAATGCACTTAATGCTTCATCCGTCACAATTGTTCCTGTAGGATTATTCGGATTGCAAACCCAAACGACCGATGTTTTATCATCAATGGCAGCGAGCATCGCATCCAAATCATGCACACCTTCTTTCAAAGGGACTTTACGCACTTCTGCACCTTCAATGTCCGCATTATGCCAGTACTGAGAAAAAGATAAATCCGCCATCACGGTATTCACGCCTGGATATAATAATGCTCGCGTTATAATAGCAATTAAATCATCAGAACCATTTCCTAAAATCAATTCCTTTTCCTCAACACTATAAAAGTTCGCTAAAGATGTGCGTAAGCTTTGTGCATAGCCATCTGGGTATATCGCATGATTTGATTGTTGCGCCTGTAAAAATTGTCGCACCTTTGGGGAACTGCCAAAGGGATTTTCATTGGAAGCGAGCTTTATAACTTCATCCAATCCGAAAAGTTTTTTTACTTCTTCAATCGGTTTTCCCGGTTGGTAAGCTTTCATGCCAAATAACTGTTGTTTCCACTTCATCATTAACGTCTCCTCTAACTGGCGATTATTTCACTAAATCTGGTCGTAATTTTACTGCGTCCTCTAAATAGACATGACAGATTTCATGCTGTGGTGTATTTGTATTAACGTGCAACAAAACGCGTATACATAATGGCAACGCACCAGGTACATCCATCTCGTGCATACACATTATCGGTACAAACTGCCACCCTGGCATTGTGCGTACTGACTTTGCAGGAAAGGCAGAATGGATATCGGGTGTTGTTGAAATTGTAACAGATGCAATATTTTCCGGTTCAATATTGTTTTGCTTGGCAACTTCTTTTACAAGTCTCGCTGTTTCACCCCATACGTATTCAGCTTTATCTTCAGCAATTGTTATTGCCCCACGTATTCCACGAATCATTGTTGCACCTCCTCCAGTAATGCTCTTAATTGTTGATCAATCTGTTCACATTTTTCAAGTTCAACTTTTTGAACGAATGGATGACCGATTGTATCTAGCAATACGAACTGTAATTGTCCGTAGTCTACTTTTTTATCTTTCAATAAATACTCTGTTAACTGTTCAAATGTAAATTCATGGACTGCTTCAAAAGGATAGCCGTTCTCTAAAGCAAACTGCAAAAAGCGCTTCGTAAATTGATGGTTTACCTTACCGTATTGTTCACTTAAAAGTAAAGTATACAGAAGACCAATCATGACAGCTTCGCCATGTGCCACTCGACCATAGCCTGCTGCAGCTTCAATTGCATGCCCATACGTATGACCTAAATTTAAAAATTTACGTACAGATTGTTCTGTTTCATCCTGCTCAACAATCTTCGCTTTTACTTGTATGCCATGCGCTAAATAGTTAACCAACGTCTCTTCCGGAAGTTGCGTTACAAATTCGCCTTCCAAAAGCTCCTCAACCCATTGCGCATCTGAAATTAAAGCATGCTTAATTACTTCTGCCATCCCTGAGCGTACTTCTTTTTCATTTAAACTATGTAAAAACGTAATGTCATAAATAACTGCTTCCGGCTGATAAAATGCACCAATCATATTTTTCCCGAGGGCATGATTGATTGCTGTTTTTCCTCCAACCGCTGAATCATGAGCCAAAATTGTAGTCGGCACTTGGATAAACGGAATGCCCCGCATATAAGTCGAGGCAACAAATCCCGCCAAATCACCTACCGCGCCACCACCAAACGCAATAATAAGAGACTTCCGTGTACATTTTTGTTCTAATAAAAATGTTTGTACGGTATTATAGTTTTCAAAGCTTTTACACGTTTCCCCCGCTGGCATTACATGGAGATGGTATGCATGCGGAAAGTTGGCTTCAAAATAGTCCTTCTGTGAATGCCAAACATTTTCATCTGTCAGCACTACTATTTTATCTGCCTTTGCAAATAAGTAGTCAAGTGCTGTCGTTGCTTCTTTCAATATGCCCTTCCCAATCGTTACATCGTACGAGTGAGATGCAGCCCGAACTGGAATCTTCATATTAAAACCCCTTTGTATACTGTCGCATTTCATCTAATTGTGCTTTTAGCTGCGGCAACTGATCACTATGGAACTGTTCTACAATCGCCTTAGCAATTTCCCAGGCAATAACATGTTCGGCCACAATCGACGCTGCTGGCACTGCACAGCTGTCAGAGCGCTCAACACTTGCTTTGAAAGGCTCTTTCGTTTCGATATCGACACTTTGCAATGGTTTATATAATGTAGGTATTGGCTTCATTACCCCTCTTACAACAATCGGCATACCTGTAGACATACCGCCTTCAAGACCGCCTAGACGATTTGTTGCACGAGTATAGCCTTTTTCCTCATCCCATAAAATTTCATCATGTACTTCCGATCCCTTTTTACGTGCCATTTCAAATCCGATTCCAAACTCAACACCTTTAAATGCATTGATGCTTAACATAGCTCCTGCAAGCTTTGAATCTAATTTACGGTCGTAATGTACATATGATCCGATACCAGCTGGCAAACCTTCTACAATGACTTCAACGACACCACCTATTGAATCACCGGCCTGTTTGGCTTCATCAATTGCTTCCACCATTTTCGCCGAAGCTTCCGGATCTACACAGTAGCAAGGATCCTGTTCAACAATTGCGCGTATTTCGTCTGCTGATTTGCCTTCCAATAAGTTCTGATCCGCTTTGATGCCTACAATTTCAGTTACATGTGCAACAATTGATATGCCTAGTTCATTTAGCAATGCTTTTGCAACAGATCCGACTGCCACCCGAACCGTCGTTTCACGAGCGCTCGAGCGTTCTAACACGTTACGTAAATCTCTATGACCATATTTCATTCCACCTACTAAGTCCGCATGTCCTGGACGTGGACGTGAAATTTGGCGTTTGATCTCAGATGGATCAATATCTTCCGGCAATTCTTCTGCGCCCATGATTTTTGTCCAATGCTTCCAGTCATCATTCGTTACTACTAACGCAACTGGAGAACCTAACGTCTTACCGTGACGAACTCCCGAAACAATTTCTACAGTATCAGTTTCAATCTGCATGCGGCGTCCGCGACCATGGCCTCCTTGACGACGTTTTAAATCATAATTGACCTTTTCTGCGGTAATCGGTAATAATGAAGGCAACCCCTCAATAATTGTTGTTAGTTGTGGTCCGTGTGACTCACCTGCTGTTAAATAACGCATTAAACGCTTTCTCCCTTCAACTCGCTAAAGTATGTATTTTTCACTATAACATATTTTATACTAAATAACAGTACTGATTCACCTAACTAATATGTCATTTTAGAATATTCTGAACGTTCCAACTAATAATCGGCACAATTATAAGCAAATAAAACAAAAATACACTTTTCGCTATATTATACGAAAAGCGCATTAATATGTAGCTTTAAAAGTATTCCACAGCAGTCTTCAACATTTTCAAAAAGGTATATTATTTTTTTCGGTAAAAGAATGTATCCTCAACTTCAAGGTCATATTTGGCTGGATTAAAAATCTGCTCAGTTGACCCAACAAATAATATTCCGCCTGATCGCAATGCTTTACTAAAGCTAGCATAAATTTGATCTTTTGCTTCTTCTGTAAAGTAAATCATCACGTTTCTACAAACAATCAAGTCAAAATTAGACTCATAGTTATCCTTCAATAAATTGTGTTTCTTAAAAGTAACTGTACGTTTAATTTCATCTTTAACTTTATAGAATTGTTCTTCCTGGTTAAAGTACTTTGCTTGTATTGGCTTCGGTACCTCTGCAAGAGAACGCTCGGGATACAGTCCCAATTTTGCTTTTTGGAGTACATTTTCATCCAAATCCGTTGCCAAAATATTTATTTGAGATAAAGGCAAATGATGAGATAGTACCATTGCTAAGCTATAAGGCTCTTCACCTGTGGAGCAGGCTGCACTCCATATTTTTAAACGTTTATTCGATTGTAGCAATAAAGGGAAAATTTTATTTTGTAATACTTCCCAACGCTTACCATTTCGATAAAATTCAGAAACATTGATTGTCATGCGATCCAAAAATTCATTCATCAAGTCCCGATCTTTTTCCAGAGCCGAAAGAAAATCAACGAAGTTTCCGAAGCCTTTCTTTTCATACAATGATGTTAACCGGCGTTTCATCTGCGCTTCTTTATATAGAGCTAGATCAATGCCCGTTTTGCGCTTAATGCCATTTATAAATTGAACATAATCTGACATTGTCCATCTTTCCCCTCATCTAACGTATGCCTATTATAGCCGAAAATCCTACTTCCCGAAACAGATTTTGTGCATAAAGGCTATTCAGTGCGTCTATCGAGCAAAAGCTGTTTTGACTGTTCGAGCTCAAGCTTCATTTTTTCCGTTTCAGAATCATAGCTTTGTAAACGGATTTGTTCAAGTTGTGTCTCTTTTTCCAACATTTTAATCTGTAATTTCAAGGTAGATCGTTTATGGGCTGTAAGAATCGCCGTTAAAGAAATTAAAGCTCCTGAACCAAAAATTATACAGATAATAATAATATCTTCCATTCGTCACATTACGCTCCCTTAAAAAATATTTTGCTTGCTGCTCGATGATTCGTTTTCAATTAAAATTTGTTTCGTATGTTCTAGTTCTAACTTCATCTTGGCTGTTTCTTTATCGTAATTTTCCAATCGAAGTTTTTCAAGCTCAATTTCTTTGTCTAGACGCTTTAGGTCAATTTTTTTGTTTCTCGTATACGTATCTGTAAGAATTCCAACGACAGCGATAATTGTAATCATAGTCCAAAACATTTATGTCACTCCTTTATTCCTATTACGAATTATGCGGGAAAATAGTTTCATTATTAAAATTATTATAGCACTTAAACATCCTTAATTTTTAATTATTTTCAGGATTTGGTTAAATTAACAAATGAAAAAAACCACCACTTAAAAAGTGATGGCTTAATGTATGTTCTAATTATTCAGCTAAGCCTTCTGGGAACCATAAACCGATTTCACGTTCAGCAGAAGCTAAAGAGTCAGAACCGTGGATTACGTTGTGAGATAAAGTTACAGCGTAGTCACCGCGGATTGTACCAGGAGCTGATTCTTCTGGCTTTGTAGCACCCATCATGATACGAGATAATTGGATAACGTTTTCGCCTTCCCAAACCATACCGAATACTGGACCTGAAGTAATGAAGTCTACTAATTCACCGAAGAAAGGACGCTCAGCGTGCTCTGCATAGTGTTTTTCAGCTAATTCACGAGTTGGTGACATTAATTTTGCTCCGCGCATTACAAAACCGCGACGCTCAAAACGATCTACGATATCACCAATCACTTGACGTTCTACGCCATCTGGTTTAACCATTAAAAATGTTTTTTCGATTGCCATTATAAACACTCCCTAAATTTGAGTAAAAGGTTTTACACCTACCGATAAATATTACCAAAATCCTACTCAAACTGCAACAAATATTAGATTTGGCTATAATTTGGTGCATATTCAGGATTTTCGCTTGCCCATAAATAGAGCAATATCTCGCAACTTTTTCTTCATCGGATGATTGGGTAATGCCTCTACTTCTTTTAATGCTTTTTTTAAGTATAGATTACTGATTTTAGTCGCTTCTTTTATCGCATCCGAATTACGTACGAGTGCAAGCATATTTTGACGCTCCTGCTCAGTTAATCCCGTCGTTGATACTTTTGCTAAGTATGGTGCAAGTAATGGATTGTCCTTCATTAATAAAATAGGCAATGTAACATTTCCTTGCATTAAATCACTTCCAGCCGGTTTTCCGAGCTGTTTATCTGTTGCTGTGAAATCTAAAATATCATCTACTATTTGAAAGCTCATGCCTACAAAATATCCGTATCGCTTTAGGTGGCGCACTGTTTTCTCATCAGCACCGCTCACTACTGCACCTAATTCACAGCTTGACTCGATTAACAACGCTGTTTTTCGTTTAATACGACGGAAATAATCTTTCAAATTTTGATCTAAACGAAACTTATCCTCGATTTGAATGACTTCACCATTTACTAGTTCTACCATTGTTTTCGCTAATATTTGATGTGCCCTCGGATTTTCAATGCTTGTTACATATTCCAATGCACGTGCAAATATAAAATTCCCTGTATACATCGCTACACGGTTATTCCACTGCGCTTTTACCGTTTCCCGTCCGCGACGCATATCTGAATCATCAATCACATCATCATGTACTAATGATCCCATATGAATTAATTCCAGTGGGACGGCGATATTTTTCATTCGCTCAATATTATAGTCACCAAATTTGGCACTTAGTAACGTAAATACTGGTCGAATTCGTTTACCACCAGCTTGCAGTAAATGAATAGAGGCATCATTCAATAAGTGTGAAGATGAATTCAACGCTTGTTCTAATTCGTTTTCGATGATTTCTATATCTGATTTGATATCCGCATATAGCATTTTGATTTTCATCTTTTCCACGCGTCAAAACCTACTCCCACTATTATTTCTTTTTAAAACCCATGTGCATAGCTGCTGCCCCACCGCTATATGGTTTATATGTGACATTTTCATACCCAGCTTCGCGGAACATTTGCGCTAACTTTTTCATGCCAGGAAAGTCTTTTGCCGACTCCTGAAGCCATGAATATTCTTTATAGCTTTTTGCAAATAATTTCCCGAAAATCGGCATGACATAGTTAAAGTAAAAACGGAAAAGTTGACGATATACCGGTATTTCAGATTGTGAAGTTTCCAGACAAACTACCATTCCCCCTGGCTTAACAACACGATTCATTTCACGCAATACTTCCATATAATCAGGTACGTTTCGCAAACCAAAGCCAATCGTTACATAGTCGAATGTATTATCTTCAAATGGAAGCTCCATTGCATTTCCATGAATTAACTCTATGTTTTGAATATTTTCTGTTTTTTGCTTACCGACTTTCAGCATGTTCTCACTAAAGTCCAGCCCTTTTACAACACCTTCTTCACCTACTGCCTTTGAAAGAGCAATAGTCCAGTCAGCAGTACCGCAGCATACGTCCAGGCATGTGGAACCCTTTTTAACGGCCATACGCTTCATCGTATCTTCACGCCATCCTACATGCATTTGAAAGCTGATAACGGAGTTCATTTTATCGTAGTTTTCTGAAATGTTTTCAAACACTTCATGAACATGTTCTTCTTTCGATTTTGCCATTTTTTCAAAACCTTTCTAAATTCACTACAAAGTGATGTATTGCTCAATGGAATGTTTTAAATCATCGTGGATATGGCTTTGCTTCAAAACTTCTAATGCCCGTTGTTTTCGGGTAATCAGTTGCCCATGCAGCCTTTCCATTGTTGATTCAAGAACAGTTGGATTATCAGCTAAGGCCAATGCTCTATACAGAAAACCTTGTTTTGTATCCTGTATCAATCCATATTCTTTTTTCAAACGAATAAATGTCAATGTATTTTCCATAAGTTCAGTATAGGCGTTGTAACCGTATACATCATAGTATTGCGAAATCAATGCACTTTCAATTACCGTTAAACTATGAACCCATTGCTCAACGGAACGGGTTTCCGTCTCATAAATGCGTATTTGATGCTCACAGCGATCTACAATTCCTTTTGACAATTTTTGAATTAGTCTAATATTACCGGACTGTGCAAGTAGTTGATAATAGCGACCACTATAATAATCTCCCGACAGGACAATGAGTTGCTGTTCCTTACTTGTAGCATCTACTTCCAATACCTTTTCGTGTTCCAGAAGCGATGCATGTACAATACCAACAGTTACTGCACTTACTTTATGGTCGTCAGTCATTGCAGCCCCATTCAAAAAAGGGAGCTGGATAAAAAACAATTGTTCTTCTTGTAACGTAGGTTGTCCAACATTTTGAAGTAATGCTCTATGATGAACATGCTGTAGAATATTTGATTGTAACGTTTGAACCGACTGTATAATAGATGTTGCACTCATAGAAATTACTCCATTTCAATGTTTTAAAGCATATTATCAGAATTTTTATATAAAATTTGTGCTTTTGCATTCATTATTTTTTACTTTGGATTGTTCCATGGGCAGAATGAATTTTTGCTTTGCCACGAATTTTCATCGCAGATGTATGCTCGGTAAACTGGGCAATCATTACTTCACCTGCATCCAACTTTTCAGAATGGTGAAATTTCGTATCGGTACCACGAGTTAGACCAATTACATGTACACCATCTTCTTCTGCTTCGATAATAATATAATCTGGTTGCGCCATTTGATAATCCCCCACCTGTTAATTTCTTTGTTTATAATACCATATTTTTTCGACTTATTTCATTTGGATGAAAGTAATCACTTCATTGCGCTTCGTATCATCTTCTTCATAAACACCGCGCGCGACTGCCGTCAGAGTTTTAGAACCAGGTTTTTTCAATCCACGCATTGTCATACACATATGCTCGGCCTCAACAACAACATAGACGCCTTTAGGATTTAACATTTCCATAATAGTATCTGCTACAGTCGAAGTTATGCGTTCTTGTAGCTGTGGACGGCGTGCAACAGATTCCAGGCAGCGTCCTAGCTTGCTTAGACCGGCTACCTTACCGTCTTTTGGTATGTATGCTATATGGGCAGTACCATAGAAAGGAACTAAGTGATGCTCGCACATAGAGAAGAACGGGATATCCTTTACCAATACAAATTCTTCGTGGTCTTCATGAAAGACTGTACTAAAATAATCACGTGGATCTTCATTTAAACCACTGAACATTTCTGCATACATTTTTGAAACACGTTTTGGCGTATCAAGTAATCCTTCACGCTCTACATCTTCTCCTACTGCCTCTAAAATCATTTTTACTGCTTCTTCTATCTTTTTTAAATCGACATTTGCCATGGAAATCAGGTCCTCCTAGAAACCAAAACGTTTTTATGTATACGTCTATCTATATTTATTCTCATTAAATGCTGTTATTTTCGTTATAAAATACACTCTTGAATCGTAGCACATTAGACGCGTAAGTTCAAAAGAGTTCTACTTTTTTTAGCATAGTTATTCAAAAACAAAAAGAAATAAACCGAAGCTCTAAATTCCCCGTCAAATTCCGAAACCAATTCGGCGGTCCAACTCATAAGAACAGAGGAATTGGCACTGTAGCCTAAACGAAAACCAACCTTATTAATCGATTACCAAAAGCACAACGAGCCTATCATTTCCAGGCATCAAAAAAGAGTAGCCCTCAGTTAGACTGAGAGCTACTCTATGTACTTCCAGAGGCTGAATTATTTTACAGCGTCTTTAAGTGCTTTACCTGGTTTAAAAGCAGGTACTTTCGAAGCAGCGATTTCGATTTCCTTACCTGTTTGTGGGTTACGACCTTTACGCGCTGCACGCTCACGAACTTCAAAGTTACCAAAACCGATTAATTGTACTTTGTCACCCTTTGCAAGAGCATCTTGAATTGTATCAAATACAGCTTCAACTGCTTTAGAAGCGTCCTTTTTAGAAAGACCTGCAGCTTCAGCAACAGAGTTTACTAATTCTGTTTTATTCACACCATTCACCTCCTCTCAAAGGGTCATGAATCTAAATCCTGTAAAAAGATTAACATACAGAAAACCGCTACGCAACTGAATTCATTCATGTTTCGCTTATATTTTAACTTTTTTTGCAAAAAAACAGAAATTACAGGACAATTCACCTATAAAAGTGAACGGTCCTGTAATTTTTCTATCACGATATTTTACTGAATACTAAATAATAAATGTTATTAAACCTCTTTCTCCTTCATTAATTAATCTTTCCAACATTAAACGCATTCTGTTTTTTGCATGAGTCGGGACACCACTCATTTTATAGCGTATACTTTCTGTTAATACTTCATGTAGAGGGGTACCAAATAATTGAGTTTGCCATAATGCCTGACGATCATATTCATACGCATGTTGCAAATCTTTCAGCAAATGCTGGCTATGAAACTCTGAGCCAATTAATGGTGAAAATTCTGCTTCCATATCTATACGAATAATATGGTAGGATGGAGCAGTTGCTTTCATTCGTACTCCATAGAAATTATTTTGCTCAATCAATTCAGGCTCAGTAGGAGTAAATTCGTCCATTGCAGGCAATGTAACACCATAACCATTTTCCTTCGCCTGTTCAATTGCTTCACGGAATCTGCTTTGTGCCGCTTTGGCTTCTGCTGCCTCCTTTATAAATAAAAGCCATTCTTTTTTCGATTCAACTGGTTTATCGAGCCACTCTGCACACGCTTCTTTATAGTAATCGTTATGGATATTGACACGTAACGTAGCAATTCCTTGCCCAGCATCAATGTTTTCCACCGTACAGCTTTCTATAAAGTCAATTTCACGGAGCAATTGACTTGCAGCTTCTACATCACGAATTTTCATCGCATCATCTTGTAATTGTGACGTAGCAAATGATAATGTTTCATTTAAATGATGATGCTCATCCAACACATCCAACCAATCTGGCTTTTCTACCTGAATCTCATTTACATTAAATTCAAATAGTGCTTCTTGCAAAATCATCATAACGTCGTTTAATTGCATTTGTTGAATAGCAGTCGGAATTACAGGTACATCATATTTTTGAACTAATTCCTGCTGTAGTTTCTGTGTATCAGCCGAATGTGGGGCTGTACTATTAAGTACAATAACGAATGGTTTTCCGATTTCCGTAAGCTGCTCAATAATTTGCTTCTCTGCTTTTTCTACAGCCGCCCGTGACATTCCATTTACCGTTCCATCTGTCGTTACGACAATCCCGATATTGGCATGGTCACGAATAACTTTATCTGTTCCGATTTTTGCAGCTTCCTGAAAAGCAATTGCTTCATTATGCCATGGTGTTTGCACATATTTTGGTCCGGACTCGTCTTCATAACCCTTAGCTCCCTCAATTACATATCCAACACAATCTACAAATCGTACACGGAATGGTATTGAACTTTCTCCAAATGCAACAGTAGTTCCCTGAGCAGGAACAAACTTCGGCTCTGCCGTCATAATCGTAGGTCCAGGAGAACTTTGTGGAAGCTCATCCATTGCACGCATACGGTCTTCCGCATTCTCAATATTAGGCAATATCACGCCTTCCATGACCTTTTTAACAAACGTCGACTTACCAACACGAACTGGTCCTACTACACCAATATAAAGATCACCATTCGTACGTTCCGCCAGTTGCTGAAAAATATGCTCGCTAATCGTATTGCCTCCTTTATATGCCTTAATCTTCTGTTTCCAGTTAAAGTATTCATTATCAAAACACTATATGTATATCTGGTTATAAATATGAAAAATGGTGTACTAAAAGTTTCACCTTTTTGTACACCATTTCCGTTATTTTTCTTTTTTTGTTGGATCATACATAATGATTGGCTCATTGTTTTCATCTACTGTGTAGGGCAGCGAATATGCCGGAACTACCGGAAAATTATCCACTAAAATTTCACGTATGTCGTCTCCAGGTTGCGCAACAATATCGTTATCTTTCATATACGTATATAAATCAATCGAATAATCAACGTATAAATCCCCTTCTGCGGATACAACAATCGGTAATTGATTATTCGAATACGGACTCTGAACTGTCACATTTTCTTTATAGCCAATATTTTCAAAGTTAATTGTATAGACATGCTCTGCCACTTTATCTTTAAATTGTGGATATTTAGTCCCTTTAAATCGAATATTAATTTCACGTATACGCTCAGGTGTACGTAAATCAACAAGCTTTACAGTAGGGTTTTCTTCCGGATTCCATATAATATACTGGAATATCCCACCCTTTTCATAGGCATTCTGTGGTGGAGAACCAATATATTTTGGAACAAGTTTTTCAAAATCAATTAAATATTTAATGAAGATGTCTGTGTCCTGGTCGCGTGTTTTAATTGGTAACACCCCAGTATCTTCACGGTACTCATTAACAGCCCGCTGGACGCCTGCAAGCATATCGACATCAGGTCTTAAGCTGGATTGATCGAAGTTAGCCGATGAGCCACATCCTGCCAACAACAATGTGACTATTGATAACAGCACAAACCATTTTGATAATTTCATAATATGTATTCCCCCTCTCTTAGTTCGGCCATGTTAATATGACAAGCACCATCAATAATGTACCGATAAAAAACATTACATAGGCAACAAGTTTAAGTAAAATCGATAAAAACATATTATGTATCCATTTACGGACTGCTGTAATTATTAATAATGAAGCTAATAATAAGCCAATTGAATAAAACGAAACCCACATAACATCCAATGCATGCATAGTAGCTAAAGGTCCGCGCGCAGAGTTTAATAGTAGATTTGACATTGGGTTCATCGATTGTAGAATGTGCTGCACTGTTAAAACCGCCTTTCTATAAATTTTCGCGTTATTCCGCTAATAATTATAGCCTTTTCAGGTAAAAAAAAACAGGAGGCATACAAGTATCCCTCCCTATTTGTGACAAATTATTAAATTTTAAAGATTTAGCCATCTTAAAATAAGGCGATTAGCTCATTTCATCGATTTCGCTTTTTTTCGTTCGCAGCATTAAAGATTCAACTAATGCTTTTGGTTCCATATCGTTAAATAACACATCGTACAGCGCTGATGTAATAGGCATCGAAACTTCGTATTTTTGGGATAATTGATAAGCTGCTTTTGTCGTACGCACCCCTTCGACAACCATACCCATCTCTTCCAACACCTGCTCAAGCTTCATTCCTTTTCCAAGCATATTACCTGCCCGCCAGTTACGTGAATGGACACTTGTACAAGTTACGATTAAGTCACCCATCCCCGTCAGCCCAGCAAATGTAAAAGGATTACCACCCATTTTTACACCGAGACGTGTTATTTCCGCTAAGCCACGTGTAATAAGAGCTGCCTTTGCATTATCGCCAAAATTCAGACCATCCGTCATACCCGCTGCAAGAGCAATTACATTTTTGAGGGCCCCACCTATTTCAACACCAATGACATCATCATTCGTATACACACGCAAATAGTGGTTCATAAACAGATCTTGCACCTTTTCCGCTGCCTTTAAATTTCGGCAAGCGGCAGTTACCGTTGTAGGATGCTGCAGCACAACTTCCTCTGCGTGCGAAGGTCCTGAAAGTACAACGATGTCACTTACGACATCAGGTACTAAGCTTTCTTTCATTAACTCAGAAATACGCATTAATGTATCTGGTTCTATTCCTTTTGAAACATGTACAAATAAAGATTTGCCAGTAATATATTTCGAAATATTCTCACAAACTTCACGGATTCCTTTTGTTGGTACAGCCATGACGATTGTTGATCCGTGCTTTGCTGCTGTTGCTAAATTTGAAGTTGCCTTTAAATTCTGTGGCAGCACGGTATTGGGTAAATATTTTTTATTCGTATGCTGTTCATTTATTTCGTTCGCCTGGTCTTCTCGATGAGACCAAATTAACGTATTATGTCCGTTTTCCGCCAAAACGATTGCCAGGGCAGTACCCCAGGAGCCTGCGCCTAAAACTACTACATTTTCCATTAATAAACCCCCAATTTCACTTAAAGTTCCTTATTATAATTTCCTTCAAGCTAAATTCCCTTTATGTACAAAAACGCTAGTTCATTTTCATAAACTAGCGCCCTGTACATTTAATTAGTCACGAGCACGTGTAATAAGACGTATTGGAGTTCCTTCGAAGTCGAATGTCTCACGAATACGGTTTTCCAAGAAGCGCTCGTATGAGAAGTGCATCATATCAGGTTCATTTACGAATACAACGAATGTTGGTGGTTTAATCGCCACTTGTGTTGCATAGTAAATACGTAAACGACGCCCTTTATCTGTTGGTGCTGGATTACGTGCAATGGAATCTTCAATTACTTCATTTAAAATAGATGATTGGATACGCATCGCGTGGTTTTCACTAACACGCTTTATAATAGGTAAAATATTGAGTACACGTTGTTTCGTTTTTGCCGAAACAAAAATGATTGGTGCATAATCTAAGAACAAGAAATGCTCACGAATTTGTTCTGTGAATAAGTTCATCGTTTTCTCGTCTTTTTCAATTGCATCCCATTTGTTTACAACAATAATTACTGCTTTACCAGCTTCATGTGCATAGCCTGCGATTTTTTTATCTTGTTCTTGAATGCCTTCATCTGCATTCAGAACAACTAAAACAACGTCAGAACGTTCGATTGCGCGCAGTGCACGTAGCACAGAATACTTTTCTGTTGTTTCATAGACTTTCCCTTTTTTACGCATACCCGCTGTATCAATAATGACATAATCTTGCCCATCATGTGAGTACGGAGAGTCAATTGCATCTCGAGTTGTCCCTTGAATTTCACTTACAATAACACGCTCTTGGCCTAAAAAGGCATTTACAAGTGAAGATTTCCCAACATTTGGTCGCCCAATTAATGAGAATTTAATCGTATCTTCATCGTATTGCTCTTCATCTGGTTGCGGGAAGTGTTTTGCACATTCGTCCAATAAATCCCCTAAGCCTAAACCGTGCGAACCTGAAATTGGCCAAGGCTCACCGAAACCTAATGAATAGAAGTCATAAATCATATGACGCATATCCGGGTTGTCGACCTTATTAATTGCTAATACAACCGGTTTTTTTGTTTTATATAAAATTTTAGCTACTTGCTCATCTGCAGCTGTTACACCTTCACGACCATTTGTCATGAAAATAATAACGTCCGCCTCATCAATAGCGATTTCCGCTTGCTGGCGAATTTGCTCTAAAAATGGCTCGTCCCCAATTTCAATACCACCAGTGTCGATAATATTAAATTCATGTGCTAGCCAATCAGCCGAACTATAAATACGGTCACGTGTTACACCTGGAATATCTTCCACGATCGATACACGTTCTCCGACAATTCGGTTAAAAATTGTCGATTTACCTACGTTCGGACGTCCTACGATGGCGATTACTGGTTTTGTCATCTGTACTTCATCCTTCCAAACTCTTGTCTTTCCGTATTATACACGAATTTGACTATTATATCATTTTTTCACAACATTCTAAATGGAATTATTGTATGTTCGGCTTGTTAGTATATTTTGTTTTCGGATGAAGTTGTAATACTCAGAGATTTATTCTTCACTTAATATCACTTGAATCCTATATTCTTTTAATTGAGTATTGATTACCTCAAAAAATTTCAAGCAATTCTCGGGGGCTTTATATTTTGTACTTACCTCAATAACGTAATATTCAAATGCTGTATCCGGGTATGTTTCTGAATACTGATTTGATTCGATAAAGGCTAAATATGCATTAATTTTTTCTTGTAAAAGAATTAAATGCTCCTGTTCATTGTTCCAATCTAAATGATCTGCGAGCATCAACATTAAACCTTGCCCATCTTTACTCATACCCATTGCATCAATTTTATTCGTTTCTATTATAGACATAGTAGTGTCCTCTCTTTTCGGGTCATATAATCCATATTCGTAGGATATTTTTGCCTAACCGTCCAACCCAATGTTTTTCCTTTTTAGATTAAGTACATCTGATATCCCATATTCATCGAATGTTTCTATTAAATAATCAGATCCTTTTTGTAAAGCTATCTGTCTTTCTTCTTCATAAATGGGGAGTAGAGTAAAGAAATCAATTACTCTATTTACCGAATCAATAAAACGTCCTGCTTCAGTTTCCTTTAACAATATACATGATAAGGCTGTATTAGCAGCGAATGGCATGGGAGGTTCCCCGTTTGGAAGAATGACCCCTGCCTCTAGCCATCCATCATAGGAATGGGGAATATGAGCGACCATTCTCAGCCATTTTAAAGGCCAATAATGATTATTGTTCGCCATGTCATCTTTCCTGATTGGCCAATTCGCAGGTAACTTGAGTACTAATTCCGCGTACTTAACGCCAGTACTTTCTTCTGTTTCGTCCATGGCTACATCACTCATCCCTGTAGTCACAAGCGTGATAAAATCTTGTTCTTTCGTTGGCAGTATAATGTGAATATGAACCGCTACCTTACTGCCAGGGACAATTTCACTGATTGTCTGATAAATGGGTCCGAAATGTTCTCTTATGTAATCCAACATCTCAGTTGTTTCATTTTGTGCAGTATCGTTATACACTTCTTTTTTAGCAGAACCCAATAAGATTGCTATTTCTTTTTGCCCTCGTTCATGTGCAAATGCTAATGCATCCATATTTTTCATAGATTCTCCTGTGTACTTAACATGAATATCAATGCCATTTTCAATGAGAAGGTTGACAATATCTATATGTCCACCAAGAATAGCAGCAAATAATGGGTTCCTTTCTGGTTCGCTCACATCCATTTCAGCTCCACTAGACAATAGGCATTCAACAATGTCAAGATGTCCTTTTGAAGCCGCTTCGTTCATTGCTCCACCACCAAAAACACCGCCGCGTCTATTGATGTCAGCACCTAAGTCTATCAGTCGCTTGACTATTTCAAGCTTCCCATGTTTAGCTGCAACATGTAGCCAAGTCCCAAATGGTGTAACTATATTCATGAGTTCCATATCAGAACCAATTAACTCGACTACTTTTTCAACATTATTTTGTTTGATAGCTGTACGAATTTCTTTGGCTAGTTGTATATTTCCCATATGATTACGATCTCCTTGTAGCGGCTAAGTCACCTAATTCTTTAAGCCTTCGGACCATGTAATATCGGTCACCGCCATGATTTTTTACTTCTTTAATACTATCTACTATTGAAGAACGTATATGTAACGGCAACTTTTCCACCGCCCTTTTTCAAAGCCTTCTTCGTCTTCTTTACGGCGGCTTTGACGTGCTTTTTCGCTTGGGTCACGACGATGTCTTGTTATCGATTTAACTATCCGTATCTAAAATTATAAAAAAAAATGGCGCCGGTTGAAATTTCCAACTACCACCATTTCAACATTTTTTCCATTACCTTACTTTTCATCTAGAAGGTTAACTTCATACATTTCCTTCATATTCATATCGATTGGTAGTAAAGCATAATAATATTGATCATTATCTACTATAAATTGAACCAATTTGGTTTTTGTAGGATTCCAAAAATCTTTTAAACTGGATTCGTATTCTTCCAAATCTTCTTTATAATCCAATTGTAATAGATAACCTTTCTCTACCATCGCAAAAACAATTAAACTCCCTAAAAGACCCTTCTGTTCATTGGCTTCTTCATACTCTTGGTATTGGAACCAAATTTGGTCTAAGCCCATCATTTTTTTGTATTTTTCATAGAAGTCACTATCAGCCATAACCTCATAATCATGGACTACTTCATTGACAAATGCATGCCATCTTGTTGGAATAATTGTTTCTAATAGCGAGTTATTTTCAATACCTTCTATTATTTCGGTCTGTTCAATTTCCTGCTCAATGATTATATCATTGAGAGAAATCGGTTTAAATTTCATTGAATTCTTGTAATGCGCTAAATCATATGGATAGTGATTATTATTGATTAAGCTTGAATCATCCAGTTCAAGTATTTTGGCAAGGGCTGCTGTTTCAAAACTCCAAAATCCTACATAGCCAGGTTCTTTATGCGCATTTTTCCATTCATAGTCATAATGCCCTTTAAACCACTCCTTCTCCATATACTTTTGTAATCGTTTAGAGGCTTCTTTTTTATCGGTTTGGGCAAGTTCTATAATTTCTCTTGTTTTTGCATAGGGGTTTTCTTTATAATAGTTATTGCTGATTTTTGTGTATCCGATATCACTCGCATATAATAAATAATCAATTACTGCATCGTTTATTTCCTTTTTCTCAACCACCTTACTTAATCTTTCTATATTCTTTTTATCTGTTTCTAATAGGATTCCTAAAGAAATGGTCCAAAGCAGACTTAAATAGCCTACTTCCCTAGTTCCTGTATTCTCTAAATCATTAATTGCATTATAAAAATCTTCTTCTATTGTAGTAATTTCATCCCCTAATGAATATTTTGCCCTAATATCCTCCATCTCGTATTTAAAAGTCCTTAAATATCTTGCCTCTATAATACTTTTATTATCTTTCGATTTCCTTTGTATACCATTTTTAGTATCTTCGTCTAAATTTTTGATATCCAACCTTTTTTCAGCAATAAATTCTTTATGATATTCAATTCCTTCTCTACATTTTTCTCCTATACATAGATGATCCCTCATTATATTTAATTCCTCCTTGCCAATTATGGCCATTCTCCAATTATTTCACCCTGAGCATTTAATCTAAATGAAACTGTTTATATTGTCCCTTTATGTAGTTACAACTAGTTACATTTCAAAGCCCATTACAATCCATTCATCTACATAACCCCAAAAACTTATATTATATTTGGGCTTTAATTTTGCAGACCAAAAACTAGCATTGTTATTAAAACAATTAGTGACATCTATAGCTACGTAGCTTCCCATACCATTAGAGAAAAAACCAAATGATGAGTCTAGGTTGATTTTTATTGGTTCTTCTAAATCATCAATAATACTCCATTCGAGATCCTCGTCCCCAAGATATGTTACCGATTCAAGTGGAACTAGGCCCATTGATTCACTCGCATAGTAATAAAAACCATCATGAATATTTTCGTAAAAACTTCGAATTGAAGCAGGTACTTTATCCCACGCCCCCTCTAATTCTATGTTTTTTTGTCCCTTATGAGGATTACGCCCTTCGTAATATAAAATGTCTCCTTTAGAATTTTTTATAGTATATAAAATTGAATAAACTCCTCCCTCTTCCATAATCTCAATATTTATAAGATTTTGATAAAGATAGGAAATTGTTTTCCCTAATTCAGACCCTACATTTTTTTCCCATAGGCTCAAAAGTAAATTAATATTCCATTTAATATCAGCATTATAAAATAGCTCTTTCCATTCAATTGGTATTTCATTATTATTTAATCTACTAATTTCATCAACTGTTAGTATTCGAACATTTTCATTGTACTTTTTTAAATAGTTTATTTTTTCCATTTATTAATTAGCTCCCTAATTGATTATTTCCTAACCTATAAAAAATGGCGTTTATGGTACATCGAAATTATCTATAATAAAAATTTCACCTCCCAAACCTCATGCATAACCTAATATTAACAATTATGTATATAAAAATCAGTAACGGGATTTGTTGCTTAAGTTGAAGTAAACAGTCAAGTACTTAAAATTTCTATTTCTCGTATTTACTCTATTGGATAATACTCCGGCATTGTTTCAATCCTTAGGGTATGTAAATGTCCTTCTGTTATCCTAAAGTTTTTAAAATATATATGAATGTATACATTTTGTCACTTTCCCGCATGTGCAGATCATAGCTATATCTTCCAATATAAATCTTCATTTTCACTTTAAATTTCTACACTCCCACCATATAAACATGTAAAACGCTAAATGTGGTACATCCTTATAATCTATAACGAACTTATCTATCGAAACCTCTACTTCCATCGACTGTTTTTCCCCTTGTATGCAAGTACTTGTATACAATTTAATACTTAGTACACTAATTAAATACCCGTATTTAAACATGCAAAAAAAGCACTTGTCGCCTGTTATAGACAATCAAGTGCTTTAATTCTATTAAAACTTCTACCTATATATAATGTAACTACAAGTATTCGTTTTCTATATCTACATATTCCTCATTCCTACCGGAGAAAAAGCTACCGCCTGTAAAATACAGACAGTAGCTTCAACAGGTTTTCTAAATTACACATTATATCAATCTTTTAACGCTAATACTTCATCTCGATTATAATCAATCATTGCCATAAAATATTCATTAAAATTCTCGAATCTATCAATTTCCTCCCCAGCGAACCAGACTACTGATCCAGGATTAGAAGAATTAGGTAGACATAAAACAAATAAATCTTTGTCAAATTCTGTGGCTGCAATCGGCAATAATTGGTCCCGGGAAAA
>NZ_JACSPW010000021.1 GCF_014836935.1 Solibacillus merdavium
CCGTAAACATGAGTATGTCTATGATGAACATTATGATTGCTATATTTGCCCGAATGACCAGATGTTGCGCTATACAATGACGACGAAAGAAGGCTATCGCCAATACAAATCGAATCCAGCGGTTTGTGCGGATTGCCCATTTCTAGCACAATGTACGGAAAGTAAAAATCATACGAAAATGATTCAGCGACATATTTGGGCAGATTATCTAGAAGAAGCCGAACATCTTCGTCATCATCATGAAATTAAATCCATTTATGCAAAACGAAAAGAGACAGTTGAACGTGTCTTTGCGGATGCGAAAGAGAAGCATGGTATGCGATGGACAACACTAAGAGGCCTTAAAAAATTGTCCATGCAGGCGATGCTTACTTTTGCTGCCATGAATTTGAAGAAACTTGCCACATGGACTTGGCAAGGAGCTTAGATGAGGGCATCTTCCCTCGAAAAGGAGACCTTTTACAGAACTTCGGAGCTTAATTTGATAAAAGAAATGACAAAAGGCATCGAGAGACGAGCTCTCGATGCCTTTTGTCGACAATCTGAGGCTTCCAACATTTATTGGAAGCCTTTTTGCATTTATTACATATCAGTATGACGTGTAGAATTTGCAAGATCAGGATCTGTATTTACACTATCAGGGTCTGCATTTTCAGCAGCTATTGCCTGAGATTTTGGATCATCTACTTTAGCAACTTCGTCTAAAGGTAATGGTTCTTCCCCTTCGGAAGATGCTGTTCCATCATCAAATACTGGCGGTTGTTTTACTGTTTTCCCTTTTACTTTTTCAACAATTGATGAAGATTGTTCTTTTAATTGAGTAGACAGTTGAGCAGTCTTTTCTTTTGCTGTCCCGGAAAGCTCGATACTTTTATCTTTCAAAGTTACAGCTTGTACCGCTACATCGTTGCGCATTTCACTGCCTGTTTTTGGAGCTAATAATAACGCAGTGGCTACCCCTACAATTCCACCAACTAATGCCCCAATTACAAAATCTTTTACATGAATTTTTTCATCATCATAAATTGAATCATTAAGCTGTTGATAGTTAACTCGTTTTTCTTCCATAATAATACTCCCCCTTGACATTTTAAAATAATTTACCCATTATTTCTTTTCAAAAACCCAAATTTTGATTTTGCCTTCATATTTGGTGGTGTTTCATTTGTTTTAGTACTCGTATAAATAATATCTTCATCGTTAATTGGCTTACGCTGACGCCATTGATCCGCGATACCCATTGCGACATTACTCCACTGAACAACTTGTGCAATTTTATCTTCATTTTTGTGAACTTCTGTGGAAATTGATGTAGTAATGCGTTGTACCGATGAATTTAAACTATTTACAGAATCGCCTACCCCTTTAACAGCGTGGACTACAGAATTAAGCTTCTCCGACTTTTCAGAAATATCATCAGCCAATGCATTTGTTTTTGTAAGTAAGCTGGTCGTCTCACGGGTAATGCCTTCCATTTGCCCTTCAATTCCAGCAACCGTTCCGGCAATAGAATTCAATGTATTCTTTACAGAAAACAGTGTCATACCGATGCTTACACATAACACTAAAAATCCGATTGCAGCTACTAATGCAGCTATATAAAGTAGTACTTCCATAATGTTACCTCCTATATCTAGTCCATTTAAACATTCGACAAAAAACCTGACAATCCTTTTCTTTGAAAACATATTTCGCCAAAACTACACGAAATATAAGTTTTTCACTCGTGAAATTATTACAATCATATATTTTTTTCACTCACTCAAAAATGAATGTGCCTTTTGTCCATATTGTCATATTTCCCATTCCATCAGTTAATAAAACCCATTATAAATATTAGTTCTATCATTTATGTATGAAAAACAGCTTATCCTCTAATCCAGGTTAAGCTGTTTTTCTTTTTTATTTCAAAATAGCTTCGAAAGCATCTTGATATTTATGAACATCTCCCGCTCCCATGAAAAGGAACACGGCATTTCCATGCTTTTTAAGATCGTCAATTGTATCAAGAGTCAGTACAGTGCACCCTTCGATAAGGCAAGCTAAGTCTTCAATGGAAAGTTCACCTTGTTTTTCACGAGCAGAACCGAAAATATTACATAAATATGTTGTATCTGCCCCACTTAAACTATCCGCAAAATCTTGCAAAAAGGCTTTTGTTCGAGTAAAAGTATGTGGTTGGAATATCGCAACGATTTTACGTTCTGGATATTTTTGACGTGCGGATTGTAAAGTTGCCGCAATTTCAGTAGGATGGTGTGCATAATCATCTACTAAAACAATGTCGCCAATTTTTGATTCCGTGAAGCGGCGTTTTACCCCTCCATAAGTATTAAGTCGTTCCTGAATTAAATTTGCTGGTATGCCTTCATAATGACAGAGTGAAATAACCGCTAATGAATTTAAGATTGTATGATCCCCAAATAGTGGAATAAAGAATTTACTATAAAATTCATTGCGAACATATACATCAAACACAGTACCTTCAGTTGTTTTCTCAATATTACGAGCTGAAAAATCATTGGCAGAATCAAAACCATAATACACAACTGGTACATTCGCTTGAATTTTTTGAAGCTGTTCATCATCTCCACATGCAATGATTGCTTTATTCACTTGTAATGCTAATTGTTGGAATGCATCATATACATCATCAATGCTCGTAAAATAATCTGGGTGATCAAAATCAATATTCGTCATTACAGCATAATCCGGATGATAGGCTAGAAAGTGTCGGCGGTATTCACATGCTTCCATTACAAAGTACGATGCATCTTGTGTACCAGAACCCGTACCATCTCCTATTAAATAAGAAGTTGGCATATAGCCTCCTACAACATGACTCATTAAACCAGTTGTTGATGTTTTACCGTGCGCCCCAGTAATAGCAATAGATGTATAGCGATTGCTATACTCACCCAAAAACTTATGATAACGGATAACCTCTAAACCTAATTCACGTGCACGCACTAATTCGGGATGGTCATCATTAAATGCATTACCTGCAATTACTGTTAAGCCTTCTTTAATATTATTTTCATCAAATGTTAGAATTTCTATTCCTCGGTCACGTAAAGGTTGCTCTGTAAAATAATACGTATCTACATCAGAACCTTGTACTTGCTCTCCAGCATCAAATAAAATCTGCGCAAGTGAACTCATTCCTGAACCTTTAATACCTGTAAAATGATAGCGTGTCATTATTGTTAAAACCCTCCTAGGATGCATTGATCCCATTGAAATTATTAATTTATTGTTTTCAAAGTTATGCCTACATTATAGCACCAAATATACGTAACAATAATTGAACGACAATTCTAAATTTATTATCATTCAATTATCCTGTAGCTTATCCGCCAAATTGCTCAACTAAATCTTCCTCAGTTATAAATACATCTCTCGGCTTGCTTCCCTTTGGTTCAGAAACAAAGCCTTGACGTTCTAACATGTCTATTAGTCTTGCCGCTCGATTGTAGCCTATATGATAACGACGTTGTAAAAGTGATGTCGACGCTGAGCCTTGTTCATATACAAATCGGCATACTTCTTCAAACAATTCATCTTGGTCCTCTACTGTTTCAGAGCGTTTTAATAATTCTTCTTGCTTAAATATATATTGTGGCTCTCCCTGTTCACGTACATACTCAATAATTTCCTCTATTTCATCATCAGTAACAAATGTACCTTGAATTCGGGTAGGAGCGGACATTCCATTTCCTAAATATAACATATCCCCTCGCCCTAGCAAGCGTTCTGCGCCTTGTGTATCCAAAATTGTACGAGAGTCAATTTGAGATGATACTGAAAAGGCAATACGTGTTGGAATATTGGATTTTATTAGTCCTGTAATGACATCCACAGAAGGACGCTGTGTTGCAACAATTAAATGTATCCCTGCAGCGCGAGCCTTTTGAGTAATTCGAACAATGCTATCTTCTACATCTTGAGGAGACATCATCATTAAATCCGCCAACTCGTCTATTACAATCAACAAGTATGGGAGCTTTTGTGCATACATTCCATTTGCGTCACACATTTTATTATATGCTTCTATTTTACGTGCACCGCTATGCATAAATAACTGATATCGTCTTTCCATTTCTTCCACTGCCCATTTTAGTGCGGCAGTAGCAGCTTTAACGTCCGTTATAACAGGACTTACTAAATGCGGAATATGATTAAACGGTGCCAATTCAACCATTTTTGGATCAATTAACATTAGTTTTAATTCATTAGGATTTGCTTTATATAGTAAACTCACTAAAATCGAGTTAATACATACAGACTTACCAGAGCCTGTTGCCCCTGCAATAAGACCATGTGGCATTTTTCGTAAATCAATGGTTACAGGTTTACCTGTTAAATCCAAACCTAAAGCAGCCTCTAATGGAGAATCAGAATTAGTAAACGATGCTGAATCCGTCACTTCAGATAATCGTACAGAACGGGAAATCCGGTTTGGAATTTCAATCCCAATTGAACGTTTCCCTGGAATTGGTGCATCAATTCGAATATCTTTTGCAGCTAGCGCCAGTTTAATATCATCAGTTAAATTACGGACTTTACTTACTTTAGTCCCTTGCCCGACTGTGATTTCAAACTGCGTTACAGCAGGTCCTTGCACGATTGACTCAATATGCGCCTGAATTTGGAAGTGGGATAATGCTTCGACTAAATTCTCTCCCTGTTCGTCCATCCAATCACGATCTTCTACCATTTCCTCAGGTGGCACTAAATACTCAAGTGGTGGTTTCACATAAGGGATCCGTTTTGGCAATTGAGGAGTTTCTATAGCTTCCTCGCTGTTATGTTCAATTAAAGGTAATTCCTGAACTTCCGTAGTAGCGGCTACTTCGAGCAACTCTTCCAATGGTTGCTGCACATTTTCATCACGCTCCAATAAACCAACAGAAGTCAAAGTCAAGTCATTTATTGGTTCTGTTCGTACCTCGCTGTCTACACCTTTTTGTAACGGTTCATGTTGTAAGATAATTGTTTCAGTTTTATCTTCTTCCTGTCCATCAGATAGGGCTAATGGATTTGTATCTATAAGATTATTCTGCTCATTATCCAATCGTTGAGTGGTAGCGACTTCATTGTTAAATGTAGTGGTCATAGTCATCTCAGAATTTACCAATTCATTTTGACCGTTACCCTCTTCAATATCCTCTTTAATGCCTTCTTCTACTACTTCCGACTCTATAACAATATGCTTCTGTTGACTTAATTGTTGCTCGACAAATTTCTTTGTTAGCAACTTTTGTTTATCTGATTTCAACATGACAACATTGAATGGCAGACGACTTCCCGTACTGACAGGTTTTACTGTTTCCTCACTCTTTTGCTCGATTACAGTACTTTCGTCTGTCGAAGGAATTTGCTCAACATTTAATTGACCGATATGAATTGTGGAATTTTCAATCGTTACATGTTTTACCTGTACATCATTCATAGTTTCTGCAGCAGTAGTCTCTTCTATTGTTTCCTTTTCTTCTACTTCTTCTATCACCATATCAGGCGGTGATAGGTCTTTATTATCTGTCGCTTCAGTTAGATCTTGTTGTTCCGAAACGTCATCTTCCACTTCAAACAGAATAAGCTCTTTTTCACTACTTGTTTCCGTCTCAATTACAATTTCACTATGTTGTAACAACTCTTCACTTGTACTTTGTTCAACTGTTTCTTGTTGTACCGGTTCAGTAGAATGTTCAACAGCTTCTTCAGAAAATTGATTGAGCGCTTCAATATTTTCAGGTTCAATATTTACTGTTAATTCAGGTACTTCATTTTTTTGCTGTTCTTCCGCCTCTTGGTGTTTTTCGATTAGCTTTTCAATGGGTGTTGGCTTTTTAAATCCATGTACAGGCGAAGGTACATCTGTAGGAATAAAGCGTTTTCTCAATTCAATTGGTTTCGCAGCTTGGTTGCTGACATGTTTTTCTTCAAGCGTCGGTTTTTTGCGTAAATTTTCACGATCTTCTTTCAGAATTGGCATTCGGCGTACTGGATCATTCTTCTGTATGACATTTGAATGTCCTTTTCCTTTACGGCGTCGCTCCAGCAGCTCTCCAATACCAGAGACTTCCACATCATAGATTTCACGGCCAGCAGAAGACTTCTGCAAATAACTTGGCAATGAAAGCTTTTCATTGTCTTCATCATAAAAGCTAGTTGTTTGGCGCTGTTGCTCTTCTTTTTGTTCTGCTTCTTTAAATTCATCTTCAATTAAAGGGAATCGAAATGCTTTTTTCTTACGATCTCGATCTGCCTGCTCATTAAAGTCAGGCTGCACTTTATTTTGTTCGTTGGTATCGGTGTTTGTATAACTTTCTTGTTCATCATATTCTTCATATAAATCCATCTTAAACAATTTATTAAATTTATTTTTTATCCAGCTCATAAATACCCACTACTTTCCTTAAAAACGTTGCCATTCAAATTTCATTATTTAAACGGTCTTTATATGTATATAAGATTTATACACCTCAAAAGCATATCATATTTGCAGTATAAATGCGCTTTGTCACTCATATTTTTAAACATAAAAAAAGTTAGTATGAAGAGGCTAGGCTCAACATACTAACTTTTATCTTCCCCTAACGAGAAGGTATTTCGAATGGGCTACCTACTTCGGCAGAATCCTCTAAGACTAAAATCCCTTTTACCTCTGGAGCACCTGGAATTGCTAGTTCACGTGCCGAACAAAGCATACCAAATGAATCTTCTCCACGTAAATTTCCTTCTTTAATTAATAACCCTGAAGGCATAACTGCACCGACTTTTGCTACTACTACTTTTTGGCCAGCTTCAACATTAGGTGCGCCACATACGATTTGTAATGTCTCGTCACCTACATTTACTTTACATACACTTAGTTTATCAGCATTTGGGTGTTTTTCTTTTGCTTCTACATAACCTACAACGAATTTAGGGGAGAAATCTACATCCAAAGAAATTTCTGCACCATTAGTCGTTAAGGCTGTCTCTATTTTTTGCACTAATTCAGGTGTAACTTCCACATTGCCTGCTACATCCAAGTCCAAATATTTGCTAGCATTGAAAAGGTTGAATGCTTTTATTTCACCAGTTGATTCTTCTTTTAAGATGGCTACGTCACCAGCACGTTCAACCTCTGTTTTTACAATGGATTCTGTTGCTAACTGAACTAATAGGACATCTCCTACATGTGTTTTGTTGTATGCTACTTTCATTTTTCTTCTTGCTCCTTTTTTACTTTGTTTTTCGCTAAAATAAATATTGGTTCTAAATGACCGTTTTCATATACAAATGACAAGCTCGTAATCGGAACCGCGCCAACTGTAAAGAAATGCATTGTCATCTGCGCTAATACATCATACCCTACTTCATTTCGAATATCACCAATAATTAATACATCCTGGTGTGGCACAGATACTGTCATTTCTCCTTCAATTTTACTTTCCATTTCCTTTAAAAAGCTTTCGTTCAATATACGGCTCGCATCATAACCGTCATTCTGATTTAAAAAATAATAGATATTGCCCGAAACTTCATCACGTTTTACAGAAGTCGGCAATTTTTTTACAGAAAAACGGGCAGCTTCGCGGATCTGCTCCTCTGATACACTTAATTTTGGTAGCATTGATTCATCAATTAAACGATAAGTTGTCCCTAAATCAAGTGCATAATAAATACGAGTTTCAGCAGTGTGACTTGTCATTACAAAGGTATGGCCTTCATTTGATTTTTTGGGGAAGGATGTGGAACGAATAATAGGATATACTGAAGCCAATCCTCCAAAACCTTGCTCCTCTTCTCGTTCCATTGCTAAAAAGGTTTGTTCAATTGTATAAACAACTTCATCAATAGCCTGATTTTTTTTCGTTTTGTACTTCGTCACTATTTCCGGTAAAAAAATGTCCATTCCTTTTCCGATTTTTTTGTGATCCAGACGCAATTTATCGTGCTTCTCATCGAATGTGAATGTAAAATTAGCCTCACCCAATTTAGTCTTTAGTTCAGCTACTAATTGCTTCGATTCCATTCAACCACTCCTTTATCTAATCAAAAACGGTCCACAAATGTGAACCGTTTCATCTACTTAACCCATTGTAGCAAAAAAGCAATACAAATACTTTGCGCAATGCTTCAAGCTAATCAATAACGTTGACAGTCTGTACAATTTCCATCATTTCCTGAATTTTGGTATCCAATTTTTTGTCTTCGGAAATTGTTGATAATTTAACCCCGCCTAAATTAGCGATGAGTTCATATTTCCCTTTAGATTGCTCTACAACTCCCGAAAACCCGAATAGATCATCAGACTTGAAGGTTTTTTCCTCCACGATTTTACCTGTACTCTCGCTCTTAAAAATATCATAATGCAGCTGACTATCATTTGTTTCATTTTGGTTTACAAATAAAATATATGAATCTTTACCATTTAGAATTGTATAATTTAATTCATCAATTCCTTTTTCAATACTATACCCCGCTGGCAAGTACAGCTCTATATGTCCAATTGATTTATTCACTTCTTTTGGTTCACTACTGAACACCGTTTCGGCATTTTCTATTCCAGCTAAAGCTTGGTCCTCAACTGATTGGCTGCACGCAGTCAAAACAGCAACTATTACGATAAGTAAAGCTGCTTGTATCCATTTACGACCCATAGTTTCCCCCCTCTTTCAGACTTTCTATCGTATCATAATAATTTTTCAACCTGCAATGCAACGAAAATGATTTACATTTGTTCGTTTTGATCTCTGCTCATTTTGAATAATACTTGTCCAACTAATAGCTTCACGATATGTTCAAACATTGCTTTACGATCGATTAAATTATGTGTAAAGATGCCAACTGCACCTTGATGGTGACGAATATTTTCAATATTAGTATAGACGTCCATGACAGGTCCAAGTTCCTTCCCTATCCGAAGCTCCCGTGCGATTTCTTCAGGCAATGCAAATTGCGCACCGGAACTGGCAATAACCGTTCCATCTTTTAAATTCACAGCTCCCCAGTTACAGCAATACATTGTCCCTTCAATTTCATCAACCCCACCTTCAAGGCCAAATGTTATATCGGCATTTGTCTTCATCATTGTATTACGTGCACGATTAATGGCACCTTGTCTTGTTTCTTCATTTGAAAAAGGTTGAATAGATACATCAGAAGGGACATCTATACTCTCTATTGTAGCTTCTGGGAAGAACTGCTTGATAATTGCTTCGACAGCGCCAACTTTCGCTTTATTTTTCGTTCCGACTGCTACTTTCATCTTTTCATCTCCAAGTTGTTTCAATTAAGAAACAGTTCTTAAAAACCGTTTCCTTATGTAGATTGCTTATTGCTATCCCGTCAATTTCACAAAAAAACAAGGATGCAATTATTTCACATCCTTGTATTATAATATATTCTTCTATTTTTTTATACGTTTGCACGTATTGAATCAATTGTTGAACGATCTGCCGATTGAACTAACTTTACAAGCAGCTCTTTTGCCGCTGCATAATCATCCACATGAATAATGGAAGCGGATGTATGAATATAGCGGGAACAAATTCCAATTACAGCAGAAGGGATTCCATCATTTTGCGTATGCACACGTCCTGCATCCGTACCACCTGGAGATACGAAATATTGGTAAGGAATTTTATTTGTTTCGGCTGTATCCAAAACAAATTCGCGCATCCCGCGATGAGTCACCATTGAACGGTCAAAAATACGTAATAATGGACCGTTGCCTAATTGTCCAAACTCATTTTTATCACCAGATGTGTCATTTGCTGGTGAGGCATCTAATGCAAAGAATAAGTCTGGCTTAATCATATTTGCTGAAACTGCAGCACCGCGCAACCCGACTTCTTCCATTACGTTTGCACCGGAATAGATATGGCTATTCACTTCTTTTCCATGAAGTTCCTTTAAAAGCTCGATTGCCAATCCGCAACCATAACGGTTATCCCAAGCTTTCGCCATTATTTTTTTAGGGTTTGCCATTGGTGTAAATGGACATACGGGAATAATTGATTGACCAGGACGTACCCCTAACTTTATCGCATCTTCTTTTGAATCCGCTCCGATATCGATTAGCATATTTTTAATATCCATCGGTTTTGAACGCTCTGCATCTGTTAATAAATGTGGAGGAATTGATGCAATAACCCCTGGAATTTCAAGTTCTTTAGTATAGACTGTCACACGCTGTGCCAGCATTACCTGGTTCCACCAGCCACCAAGCGTTTGGAAACGAATCATTCCATTATCTGTGATGGAAGTAACCATGAACGCTACTTCATCCATATGACCTGCCACTAAAATTTTTGGTGCATTCTCATCCTTTGCTTGACGGACTCCAAAAACGCCACCTAAATTGTCCTGAATAATTTCATCTGAATATTTTTCTAATTCTGAACGCATAAAATTTCGAACCGCACGTTCATTACCTGGTGCTCCAGGCAGTTCTGTTAAAGTTTTAAATAGTGCCAGTGTGTCTTGATTCATTATGTAACACCTCTAAAAGTAGATTTGCACATATTATAACACAAAATTAATTGAGTATTTCGACTTTCGAACCTTCTATTTTTTTTACACTATTTTATGAGTATGTTAAAGTAAGTATAGTGAATATTTTGAGGAGGTTTTTGAGATGAACTTAAAAGATTTTACAATAGGACTTGTAACTGGGGTGGCAGCCGCTGTCATCGTAAAGGAAATGAGCAATCGCGTTGCGCCATACGCAAATCCTGATCATATTTTAACAAATATTAAAGATGAATTTAAAAAGCAGGCACCGATTGATGGTTCTTGGATTTACATGAAAACTGAAAACTTTAGTAATGGCTTTACAGAAACACCGGTATACCGCGGTGGTATTTCCCGTACGATGAATGGGGAGATAGAAAACTACGAATTTGCAGCTGATGCTCGTTCTGGTGCAATTGTGGATATTAAACAAGTTTAAAAATATAAATGTGATGACGAACTTTGTCTTCGTATAAATATTATATGTACGAAATTGATGGAAAAAGCGCCTGCATGAAATAATCATGCGGGCGCTTTTATGGTTATTTTATTAAAGCTTCTTTAGAGCGTTCTAAGCTATCGATAACTTCCTTGCCCGAAGTATCCCATTGAATCATACGGTAATACGCATCATGATAGAAAATAAATCGGTAGTTATTTTCCAGTGCTTCTTTCAGTAACTTTTCCTTTGCAAATACGCTCGTCATTGGATAGTCATCATACGCTAATACCCAAAGCGGATTTTGGTGGGCATGGGTTGGCATAATATCCGCCATATGTAGCGCCACTTCACCATTTTGCTCTAGGCGAATAATCGCATGTCCTTCACTATGGCCACCCGTATGAATCATTTTTAGACCTGGTGCTACTTCAAGCTCACCCTCAAAAGTTTTAACTAAATGTTGTACTGGCTCCCAATTTTCTTTCCAATACGTATTTTTCGAGCGAATATTCGGGTTGCGCATCTCATCCCACTCGATTTGTGTTGTGTAGATTACAGCATTCGGGAAGACAGGAACAAGCTTGTCACCTTCCCACTTAGTTAAACCGCCTGCATGATCAAAATGAAGATGTGTCATTAAAATTGCATCAATATCACATGGCTGCAAACCGACTTTAGCTAAGCTTGGTTCAATAGTTGATTCTTCCGAAACGCCGAAATTGCGAAGTTGCTTTTCATTTAATTTTCCGGCACCAACACCAGAATCCACTAAATAATTTTTCCCCTCATATTGAATTAAGATTGGTTCACATGCTAATTCAATTTGATTCAGTTCATTTACCGGATATTTACGAGACCACAGTGCTTTTGGCACTACCCCAAACATAGCCCCGCCATCTAGTGCTGTAACACCCCCATGTATCCATGTTAGTGTCATGTTGTGAAATTCAAATCGATCCATTTCTCCATCCCCCTAAATCATAAATTATTTAGTTTTGAATTGACATTCTAGTCGATAAATTGGTTGACCGAGCTTCGAGAATCTCTCCTCGTACTCTGTCATAATATTATCTTCCGGCATATTCGCATGCAAATCTAAAGAAACATATTTTAATGCCATGCCGTATTCATTCATACTTACTAGCGAATATTCAAAAAGACCACGGTTATCCGTTTTGAAGTGGATTTCCCCGTTATCGACTAAAACATTTTCATAAATTTTCAAAAAACCGCCATGTGTTAATCGACGTTTCGCATGACGCACTTTTGGCCATGGATCCGAGAAATTCAAATATACACGGTCCACATCCCCTTTTCCGAAAAACTCTTCTAGCTTTGCACCATCGACTTTTAACAAACGCAAATTCGATGGTTTGTCTGCTGCTACGATTTTTTCCAAGGCACATACTATAACACTATCAAATAATTCAATTCCAATATAGTTAATATCAGGGTTTTGAAGAGCCATCCCTAATACAAATTGTCCTTTGCCAGTACCCACTTCAATATGAATTGGGTTGTCATTACCAAATACTTCATTCCATTTCCCTTTATAATGCTCAGGGTTTGGGATAATCACATCCGGATGTTCCTGAATATAATCTGCTGCCCATGGTTTATGCTTTAATCTCACTTACTTATCCTCATTTCTGTTGTTTGCATGTCTCATATTATAGCTTATAAAAACGATTTTTGCTAAACTCCATGCTTTTTTAGACCCGATATTTAAATAACAATCAAGCTAATATGTAAATAAAGAATAGCTACTATTTAAATTGTTTTGTTAATCTTCCTTATTACCTTCTGTATTCCAAATATCCCGATTAAATGAAGTTGTTTGAGCCGCATTTAAAATGGCCTGGGCTCCACGAATTTGCATATGCTTCATCGGTGAAACAGAGCGTTTCAAGTAGTTCATCCATTCCGGGAATTTCCGTTTATCAACAAATGAAATACCATACATTGTCCCTGGATAATCAATATAGCCATTTCTTGTTAGTAATACTTTACGAATTGGTAATTCAATATTATTTTGAACAAAGATTTGGTCGATTATTTTTTCCATACGGTTTAATTGAATTAGTGGACTTAAAAGCTTTTTCTCATTTTTGCCTACTTTTTTAGTCCAGAAACGCTCGCTATTTGCAATAAATACAGCCTGCTCCTCTTGTTCTAATAAAGTAATGCATAAGCATTCTGTTGGCGTTAAAATGATAACGTCCAATTCTATTGGTGCTTTTTTCACTCTTAATATCGGGAAGTAAAAAATCAAATAATTATCAGGTAATGTTTGTAACATTGAACGCAACAATGTATCCCGCATATATTTTGGATCTACATAGGATTTTTCTCGTAATGTCGAGCTGGCCCATTTCATTTGAAAGTGGAAAAACTGATCTATAAACATTTTCTTTAACTCTTCTATAGTTTGTGGTGTATATACGATATTCGGTTCAAATAATAACGTTGTTTCCTCTTCTTGAAATTCATCATTTTCCACTGCCCAATCATTTGAAATCGTTACTTTTTCAATATCTTCTTGTTCTTCACTTTCTTCACTAAGTTTATCTTTTTTAAATGGGAAGAATTTTTGGAACAGTGAAGTTTTTTTCTCTTCCTGAACATTGTCTTCCTCTATATGTTCCCAACGCTCAATCATTTCACCCGCTTGCCATTGATACTTTACCCGATCCCACTGGTTTTGCTTTAAGCGTATAAATTGTGTTGGATAACGCGCTAAATCAATTTCATAACGTGAAATATAATCCTGAAGTTTTACTAACTGAGCCATTTTATCTTCTCCCTAAATTCATTGCTAATCATTAATACTTATATTTTACAGGTTATTGTACAAAAAAAATAGCGTATTGCTAATAAGCAACACGCTAAAATATTTAATTTGACAACTATGCATTAATTCCTTTTGGAATTTTTGTTTCAAATTGAGCTTGTAATTTTCGTGTCCAATCCCCTGGTGTACCATTACCAATAACGGTACCATCCACTTCGATAATTGGTGTTACTTCAGAAGTAGTTGATGATACGATTACTTCGTCCATTGCAAGAAGCTGTTCTTTCGTCATTGGCTGTTCGTTCACCGGTAACCCGATTTCTGCAGCACATTTAATGATAACTTGACGTGTAATCCCATTTAAAATTAAATTGTTTGCTGGGTGTGTATAAAGCACGCCCTCTTTAATTCCGTATATGTTTGAAGAAGAACCTTCTGTAATTACATCCCCACGATGTAAAATTGCTTCATAGCAACCTTTTTCAAATGCTTCCTGCTTTGCCAGCACAGCACCAAGCAGGTTTAATGATTTAATATCACAACGCAGCCAGCGAATATCTTCCACAAATGTTGCCTTTACTCCATTTTCAAAGTTTTTATATGGACGTGGGTTTTCTTTCGTATTTCCTGTTAATACTGGCTTTACATCATCACCAGGGAAAATATGATTACGTGGACCTGCACCACGTGTAATTTGGAAATAAACATGACCAGTATCAATATTGTTTACTTCTATTAACTGATGAAGTAAATGATGCAATTTATCTTTCGTATAAGGAATGACAATACGAATTTTCTCGGCACTGTCATAAAAACGGTCAATATGCTCATTTGCTGTAAACATTTCACCATTATATACTTTTACTACTTCATAGACACCGTCACCAAATTGATAACCGCGGTCTTCCTTGTCTACTACTACTTCTTCATCTTTTATAATTTGATCATTCCATAAACTAAAGCTCATCTCAAATACCACCTTTTATTAGTTAGTTGCTAAATTTACAATCGCTTCTGCATAAATGGCAGTCGCTTTTATTAAGTTTTCAATATCAACAAATTCATCTGCCTGGTGTGCAACATCGGCTTCACCAGGGAATAACATCCCGAATGCCACCCCTTTTTTCATAACGCGGGCATAGGTGCCTCCACCAGTTGAAAGTGGCTTCGAATAATCATTGCTGTATTTACGATACACTTGCAATAATGTTTGGACTAAATTATCTTCCTCGCTAACATAATGCGGGTTTGAGTTACTCACAACATCTAACGTAAATAATTCATGCTGTAATAATGATTGTACTCTTGTTATTTTTTCTTCAAATGGATAGGAAACTGAATAACGCATGCTAACTTCAATTGATGCTCCATGCTTATCAAATTTTACAATTCCAGGATTTAATGTTGTTGGTCCTGACATCGAATCTTCATAATCAAGTTCCAATGCAGCTCCAAAATGATCTTTATCAAATACGCTGACGATAAAGTCCACAAAGGCTTTACTTTGTTTAGTTGTTACAACACTTTGTAGAAACTTGGTTAAGTAAACAGCAGCATTTTTCCCTTTCTCAGGTTCCATTGCATGGGCTGATTTTCCTTTAACAACTATTATAATCCCATTTTCCGCTTTAGTGAAAGTACCTTCCACACCATTTTCTTTTAAAAATTTCTGAAAATTACCACTTAAGTCCGTATCAGCATATTTTAAAATAGCAGTTGCTTCGTCTGGTACCATATTAGTTCGTTTTCCTGCATAGAATGAGGTAAGTTGCTCATCACTTGAATATTTTTCCTTACTGGAGAAACTTAAATGGGCAATTCCTTTTTCTGCATTGATTAATGGGAAATCTGCATCCGGAGCAAAACCGACAGTTGGCATATCTTCTTTTTCAAAATAGCGTGTTACACATTGAAATCCGCTTTCTTCATCTGTACCAATAATCATTCGGACACGTTTTGTTAATGGAATCTTTGCATCATGTATTAATTTCATCGCTAACCAGGCAGCCATTGTCGGACCTTTATCATCGATTGCACCACGGCCAAATAGTTTTCCTTCTACTACTTGCCCTTCAAAGGGTGGGTATGTCCAATTTTGAAGATCTCCAGCCGGGACTACGTCAACATGGCAGAGTACTCCGACAATTTCTTCACCTTGGCCCATTTCAATATGACCTGCCATATTATCAATGTTTTTTGTTATCATTCCTTGCTCTATACCTTTTTGCAGCATAAAATCCAGTGCTGCTTTAGGTCCAACACCAAAAGGTATTATATCAGAAAAATTATTTTCATCTTTTACGCTTTCAATTTGAATTAATTGCTGTAATTCTTGAATGAGCTCTTGTTCTCTTGCTTTTGCCATCTGTAACCAATCCATAAGTGCACCTCATTTTTATAATATTGTTATTGTACTCTTTCTTAACAAAATTACAATATTCATTTGGCATTTTCACAAAGAACTATATTTCTATTAATATTAAAAATATGAATTTTCTGTAAAAATATCAAAAATTGCAACTCAATTCTGGAATTTTATTTAATTTTTCGCTATAATGTATGTGTCGGAACATCTATTCTGACCAAACTTTCAGAAAAGGGGATGTCTAAGGCAAACAACTAAAGCCTAAGTGCACTCCGCACACATTTTGTCGTCCGCTAGTCTTATGCCATGAGAATTTAAGATCGAAGGAGTGGTTTTTAGAAATGAAACCAACTACTGATAGAATGCTTAATCGTATTAAAGACGTGTATATGTTTATCCTCAATAAAGGAGAAGTGACTACACAGGATTTAGTCGAAGAGTTTAACATCACTCCTCGCACCATTCAAAGAGATTTGAATGTGTTAGCCTTCAATGACTTGGTAATGAGTCCAAGTCGAGGTAAATGGACAACGACGAAGAAAAAAGTAAAAATGACATCTTAGAATTCTTGAAAGCGGCTGATTCTTTATTTTGTGAGAAAGGACTAATTTTGTCCCAACATAACGTAAGGTGTCGATCAGTTACACAATGAAATATTATGAACGTTGATCCTTAGTAAACGTTTATCAAGTTCTTGATAAAGAGAACTAAAAAGCGAATGCCTTTTCGTCGGGGCATTCGCTTTTACTTTATTTATTTGCTTAACAGATTGAGTTCCTGTTCTGTAAGCTCTCGATATTCACCTAGTGCCAGCTGCTCATCCAGTTGCAATGGTCCCATCGACAAACGTTTTAAGTAGGTAACTGTTTTACCAACCGCCTCAAACATGCGTTTTACTTGATGGAATTTCCCTTCCTGTATCATGAGTTCTATTTCCGATTGCTCACCTGAGTGTAGTATTTTTAATTCCCCTGGCTTTGTATGATACCCATCATCCAGCGTAACTCCCTTAGCAAAAGCTTCAACATCCTCTTTTGTTACAAGCCCATCAATTTTGGCATAATACCATTTTGGGACATGCTTTTTTGGAGATAATAAGTTATGTGCTAAGTTCCCGTCATTGGTAATGAGTAAAAACCCTTCTGTATCTTTATCCAGACGCCCTACAGGAAATGGCTCGAAATGCTGGAAATCTGGATCTAATAGATCAATAACTGTTTGATCATATCGGTCCTCTGTTGCAGAAATGACACCGGGTGGTTTATTCATCATTAAGTAAATAAACTCTACATATTCTACACGTTCGCCCAGTACCGAAACATCCTGCTTTTCAGGATTGACATGCATCGCCGAATCCTTCACAGTAATGCCATCTACGGTTACCGCCTTTTGCTTTAACAGTTGCTTTACTTCTTTACGTGAGCCGTAGCCCATGTTTGCCAATAATTTATCTAAACGCATATTGTCCTCCATGTAAAAAGGGGACGCCTTTATTAGAGACGTCCGCATTTTTATTTTACTAATCTTAATTTACGTGCGAGTTTTGTTAGCTTATCGCCTAATAATAGCTGTGCTAACCCTAATTTATAGGATATTGTACCATAAACAAAGACACCGACAGTCGCACAAACAACTGCATAAAGCAGTGCTAATAGTTTTGATGTTGCAGGTGCAATCGCTGATAATGCTGCATGAGTTAACGAAACGGCTAATGCCATTAAAATAGTTAATATAATAATTAATAATATTCGGCGTACTACAACTTTCGCATTGTAGTTGGTCACTTTGTTTATAACAAAGATATTAATAATTATCGTAACACTATAACCAAGTGCTGTTGCTAAAATGGCTCCATCAACAGACATTAAGTGGATAAGTGGCGTATTTAATACCGTCTTTACGAACAAGCCAACTAATAAGCTGAAAATAACCCATTTTTGATAATTAACCCCTTGCAGTATCGCGGCTGTTACAGTAAATAGCGCAAATAAAATAGCCACAGGTGCATAATGGCTTAACACTTGTGTTCCCATCTCGCTAAAGGAGTAGAAGAAATGATATAAATCTTCCGCTAAAATCGAGATTCCGATAGCGGCTGGTACCGTAATAAACAGTAGTACTTGATAGGTCTTATCCATAGCATTGTGTACTTGTCGCAAATTGCCTTCTGTATAAAATTTCGTGACCGTCGGAATAATTGCCATCGAAAACCCTGTCGCCAAAACGACTGGAATCATGACTATTTTTTGGGTTAACAAATTAAGCATTGTAAAGTAGGCTTCACTGATGTCTCCTGAAATCCCACTGGCGTTCATTGCACGGATGAATGTCAGCAGGTCCACAAGTTGGAATAAGGAGCTCCCTAACCCAACGAATACAACAGGAATCGAATATTTGAAAATCTCTTTATACATATCCGAATAAGGAAGTCTACGCTCTTTCGGTGCAACAACTTGAACCGCTTTAATATCAGGACGAAGCTTTTTCCAAAAATAAAACAGCGTCACAAGCCCGCCAAGAGCACCAATAAATGCAGCAAATACGGAGAAATTGATTGCTGTTATTTCATCGCCATCCATAACATTGACAACAATAAAAGCACCGCCTAGTAAAAAGACAATGCGCACAATTTGTTCGACTAATTGTGAAACAGATGTCGGCAAATAATGCCCATACCCTTGCAAATAACCCCTTACTAAACTCATGAATGGCACAACAATTAATGCATAGCTTACCCATTTAATAACATTCGCAACTTGCTCGACGCTAAACGTCTGATCTTCACTATCAATAACTATATTGGCAAGCGGTGTTGCAAGCAAATTCATTAAAATAAATGCTATGATTCCTGTTAGTGTCATCAGGAGGGCTCCTGTTTTTACTAAACGACGACCAGCATCAAAATCACCTAATGCATTATATTTCGAAACAAATTTCGATACTGCAATTGGCAAACCCGCAATGGCAATACTTAACATAATGTTATACGGAATGTAAGCGTAGTTGTACAAGACAATATTTTCTTCACCTACAATGGCATAAAACGGGAAAATGTAAATTAATCCTAAAAGCTTTGACAGAAACAAACCGATAGTTAATATGGCTGTTCCTTTCATTAATGAAGACATGAAATGACCTACCGTTCTATATAAAAATTCTCTTAATATACCTTTATTTAATCGTCTTATTCTTTTGCGAAGTCAAATTTTGTTCTCGAAAGACAATGACGGACTGTGCTTTGTTATAGTTCCCGAGCATTTCCTTTTACAAGTTTACATGTGAAAGGCCATTTACTCAAATAGTTTCTTCAATTCATGTATAATAAGTAGAAGAAAAAATCGTTTAAAGAAAATTTGTATAAAAGAGAGTGAGAAATAATATATGTATGATGTGATTGTAATTGGTGGCGGACCATCTGGATTAATGGCAGCTATAGCCGCAGCCGAAAAAAATAGAAAAGTACTCCTACTTGAAAAAGGCTCGAAACTTGGGAAAAAACTCGCGATTTCAGGGGGAGGACGTTGTAATGTAACAAATCGTTTATCAGCAGAAGAAATTATTAAACATATTCCTGGCAATGGTCGCTTTTTATACAGCCCTTTTACAGTTTATAACAATGAAGACATAATTGCATTTTTCGAAGGGCTTGGCGTCCCGTTAAAAGAAGAAGATCACGGTCGCATGTTTCCAGTTTCCGATCGTGCACAGGATGTTGTCAATGCACTCGTAAACGAAATGAAGCGTCTGAAAGTGGAAGTGCGCTTGCATACAGCGGTTAATAAACTTTTAATGGATGACGAAAAGATTTATGGTGTCCGTTTGGAAAGTGGCGATGAAATCCGCGCAAATGCTGTAGTTGTAGCAGTTGGCGGGAAAGCAGTTCCTCAAACGGGGTCAACCGGTGATGGCTACCCATGGGCAGAACGTGCGGGTCATACAGTAACGACTTTATACCCGACAGAAGTACCTGTTACATCAAAGGAGCCGTTTATCCAATCTCGTGAACTGCAAGGATTAGCATTACGAAATGCGGCTGTTTCAGTGCTTAATAAAAAAGGGAAAGTTCTCGTAACACATCAAATGGATATGTTATTTACACACTTTGGATTAAGTGGTCCCGTAATATTACGTTGCAGTCAGTTTATAGTAAAGGAGCAGCTCAAAACCGGTAGCGCTCCTGTGCAAGTACGTATTCAGTCATTACCTGACTATAATGAAGAAACATGTTTTCAAATGTTAAATAAGACGATTAAAGACGAACCGAAAAAGGCTGTTAAAAATTTATGGAAGTCACTAGTACCTGAACGTTGGCTATTATTTTTAATGGAGCGTGCCGACATTGACGCTACGTTAACTGGCATTGAATTATCACAAGAGAAAATTCGCAATCTCGCACGTGAACTTGTTGCATTTACGATGGATGTTCATGGCACCCAGCCTATCGAAAAGGCATTCGTCACAGGCGGCGGGATTTCTGTAAAGGAAATTGAACCTAAAACGATGGCTTCCAAGAAAAAGCCGGGGCTATTTTTCTGCGGGGAAATTTTAGATATTCATGGCTACACAGGCGGCTATAATATTACCTCTGCACTTGTAACTGGAAGAATTGCAGGAATGAGTGCCGGACAAATCAAACAATTATAATTTTTATCACAAAAATACTAGTACTCCTAATAATTCCCTAGTATCATAAAAGGTATGTACACTCAGGAGGATATGATGCGATGCATAATTCCGAAACAAAACAAACAATGCTCTTTTTAGCATCAGACGAGCTTATGCAAACTCATTTGACTTGCAAAAAAATTAGCGACAGTAATAAAGATGAATTTACTTTTTCAATAAGGGCTTTTTGCTATATCGAAAAAAATGAATCCTATGCCAAAAACGTACCGTTAAAATTGACTCTCGGTTTAAATAAAAAAGGCCTAGGGATGTCACTGGCTATTGATTTAGCAAATATACCAAATGTTTTTCCAATGCAATTAAAAAAAATAATCGAGCACATTCAAAAAAGCCCGACGCTCTTACAAAGTGTATGTCAGCAGCTTGATAAAATTGCTGTTTCATCATCAATTGAAGAAGCTGTACAAGCTAAACTTGCCAAACATTTTCTTATTGAAAATGCTCCTCAAGGAATTACGAGCTATACAACGAATCGGCAAGCGAACCAACTATATTGGCTTATGGACCAGAATCAAATAATTTCCAGTATAAGTCCTTTTAAAATAGATGGTGAAGGTGGACATATAGCATTTACAGTACAGATTGGCTTTAAGCATGAATTTATAATGCAATGTTATGAAGTGGAATGCATGATGCATTTATTTAATGAAGAGGACAAACTAGGCTATTATTTCGAACTGTATTTGGATCAGGAAAACTATCATCATCAGCTTTTGTATGATACATTGCCGGATCAATTTATGGACAACAAAGTGTTTTTAAATCAAGTATTGGAAGAAATGAAAAAACGAAACGAAGAACAATATAACGATTACTTACAGGACTTAATTGAAAAGTTCACTTCTAGCATCTAAAAGAGTCAATCCGAAAATCGGATTGACTCTTTATTTTATACATATAAGTAAATGGCCAAAAACATTGCCACACTGCCCCCCATGACAAATAAATGCCAAATTGCATGGTTGTATGGAATGCGGTTATTTTTGTAGAAATACGTACCGACCGTGTAGGATAAACCACCGATTAATAAAGTAAGAAAACCGGCTGTGCCTATATGTGCAAATAAGGGCTTCGCAACAAAAATGATGATCCAACCCATTCCGATATAAACAAACAGCGATAATACTTTAAATCGGTGAACGAAAAACTGTTTTACCACTATACCAACTGTCGCCAAAATCCATTGAATGGCAAAAATAGTCCAACCTAATTTACCACCTATAGCAACTAATGCAATTGGTGTATATGTCCCGGCAATTAGTAAGAAAATCGAACTGTGATCAAGCTTTTTCAGAAATGTTTTATGTGACGGCCATGAATGATACATTGTTGATGCAAAATAGAGGCAGAACATTGATATCCCAAAAATAACATAGCTAATTAGCTCGATAGTCGAGCCCTGATTTTGCGCTTTATTAATAAGCACCAATGTAGCAGGGATGGTCAAGACTGCCGCAATTCCATGTGTTAGGCCATTCCAAAATTCTTCCTTCGTACTATACTTACTTTGTTCAAACATGATTTGTGTCATAAAGCCACCTCTTTCTTCTCTTTCCAGTATAAAAATCAACAAGTACTTGTAATAGAAGTAGTTGTCATTAGTTCCATATGATATTTATCATGGTAAAAGCTTTTATAAAGGGATATCCATAAAAGATATACCCACTTATACTCAATTAAAAAACTCACCTGAACTAATTTTCCAAGTGAGTCGATTTTTTAAGCTTGTATGTAACGAGCGATTTTTTCAGTTAGACGAGTTGTCACTTTCGGTAATAATACTTTAATAGCCGGGTTTAATACCGCACCAGAAAGTCCGCCTGCTGTAACTTCCACCTTACACGTCATGTATGTACCACCATCTCTAGGCTCCGCTGTAAATTCACCGCCGCCTTTAAAATTATCTGAAAGACCTTTAATTTCAAATTTGATTTGAGATGGCTCGTTCATTTCTATAATTTTTATTTCCAGCTCTACTTTTTTCGTTAACCCTTTAAAATTCCCTTCGAATGTCCAGTGAGAAGTTTGTGCATCCACTTCCTTATGCTCTTTATAAGCAGGTACCAACACTGCCCATTTCTCAATTTTACTTACGAAAGCCCATACTGTTTCTTGGTGCATTGGGATTTGTACTGAATGTGATGCTTGTGCCATTGTTACTACACTTCTTTCTTCATAAATCGTTAAATGATGTCATTTACTATTCTAGTATTACATAGAAAATGTTTTGGCAACATAGTTATTTTAGCCCTTCATGCAACAATAGAGCTGCCTTTTTCAGTTCTTCAGCAGGCACATCTTCTGAATATCTCGTTGCCTCCTCACTAAATGTAACATTGCCAATATTTAAAGTCATAAGAGGCGCAGTTCCCAACTTCATTTCAATTTGGGAAAAGGATTGCGGAATGCCCTTTAAATCCACAGTTCTCCACTTCATTACGAGTAGTGTATAGGGAAACGAATACTTCTTTTCATATTTCAGCTTTGGTTTTCATTATCTTTTGGGAAAGAATTGCTGTTCATTATTAATCATAATCAAATAAAAAAAGTCTGCTCAAAAATGCGAGCAGACTTTTTCATTTTAATAATTACTTAATAACGATATTTACTAATTTACCTGGAATAACAATTACTTTAACAACTGTTTTACCTTCGATGAATTCTTGTACTTTGCTATCGGCTAATGCCACTTTTTCCAAGTCTTCTTTTGAAATATCTTTTGCAACCGTTACTTTCGCACGTACTTTACCTAATACTTGAACAACAACTTCGATTTCGTCATCTACTAGTTTAGCTTCGTCATATGTTGGCCATGTAGCATACGTAATTGTGTCTTCATGTCCTAAAATTGTCCAAAGCTCTTCCGCGATATGTGGTGCGATTGGTGATAATAGTTTGACGAACCCTTTTGCATATTCAACAGGAATCACTTCCGCTTTGTAGCAATCATTAATGAATACCATCATTTGTGAAATAGCAGTGTTGAAGCGAATTCCTTCATAATCATCCGTTACTTTTTTCACAGTTTGGTGATACACCTTTTCCAAAGTCGTGTCATTAGAATCCTGAATTTTCGCTGCAAGTTTTCCTTCTTCTGTTACGAATAGACGCCAAATACGATCTAAGAAACGACGTGCTCCGTCAAGACCGTTTGTGCTCCATGCTACAGATGCTTCTAATGGACCCATGAACATTTCGTATAAACGTAATGTATCTGCACCATGTGACTCGATAATATCGTCCGGGTTTACAACATTCCCTTTTGATTTCGACATCTTTTCGTTGCCTTCGCCTAAAATCATCCCTTGGTTGAATAATTTTTGGAATGGCTCCTTCGTATGCACAACACCTAAATCGTAAAGGACTTTATGCCAGAAGCGCGCGTACAGTAAGTGAAGTACAGCATGCTCTGCACCACCGATATAAATATCAACCGGTAACCAGCGCTTTAGTAATTCAGGGTCTGCAAGTGCCTGATCGTTTTTCGGATCAATATAGCGTAGGAAGTACCATGAAGAACCGGCCCATTGAGGCATTGTATTCGTTTCACGACGACCTTTTTTACCTGTTACAGGGTCAACTACATTTACCCATTCTTCAATATTTGCGAGTGGTGATTCACCTGTACCTGAAGGACGGATATTTGTCGTTTTCGGTAATTCTAATGGCAACTCTTCTACAGGAATTGTTGTCATTGTGCCATCTTCCCAATGAATTACTGGGATTGGCTCTCCCCAATAACGTTGGCGGCTAAATAACCAGTCACGTAGACGGTAAGTAATTTTCTTTTCCCCTACTCCATTTTCCACTAACCAATCAATCGCTGCCTTAATGCCATCTTCTTTATTTAAGCCATCTAGGAATTCAGAGTTAATATGTGCACCATCCCCGACGAATGCCTCATTTTCGATATCTCCACCTTCAAGCACTTGGACGATTTCTAAATTAAACTCTTTTGCGAATTCGTAGTCACGCTCATCATGTGCTGGAACAGCCATAATTGCACCTGTACCATATGTTGATAATACATAATCTGCAATCCAGATTGGCACTTCTTTGCCGTTGATTGGATTTACTGCATATGCACCAGTGAATACACCTGTTTTTTCTTTTGCTAAATCTGTACGCTCAAGGTCCGATTTTAATGATACTTTTTCTAAGTACGCTTCTACCGCTGCACGTTGCTCTGGAGTAGTAATTTCAGCTACTAGTTTATGCTCTGGTGCCAATACACAATAAGTAGCACCGAATAAAGTATCAGGGCGTGTAGTAAATACTTCGAATCCTTTGTCTGTATCAGCGACTGTGAATTTTACTTGAGCCCCTTCTGAACGGCCGATCCAGTTGCGCTGCATTTCTTTAATCGATTCAGGCCAATCAACATCAACTAAATCATCGACTAAACGGTCTGCGTATTTCGTAATACGTAGCACCCATTGTCGCATCGGACGACGTACTACTGGGTGACCACCACGTTCAGAAAGCCCATCGATTACTTCCTCATTTGCAAGAACTGTACCTAATGCTTCACACCAGTTCACGGCAACTTCATCAACATATGCTAAATCCATTTCCACTAATTTTGTGAAAATCCATTGTGTCCATTTGTAGTAAGACGGGTCTGTTGTATTAATTTCACGATCCCAGTCATAAGAGAAGCCCAGCTCATTAATTTGACGTTTAAATGTTGCAATGTTTTTTGCCGTAAATTCAGCAGGGTCATTCCCCGTGTCTAATGCATATTGCTCTGCCGGTAAACCAAATGCGTCCCAACCCATTGGATGAAGAACATTATAGCCTTGCATACGTTTAAAGCGAGATAAAATATCTGTCGCTGTATAGCCTTCCGGGTGTCCAACATGTAGTCCGGCACCTGAAGGATACGGGAACATATCCAATGCATAGAATTTTGGTTTATCCATTTCATTTTCCGTTTTGAATGTTTTATTTACATCCCAAAACGCTTGCCATTTTTTTTCAATCTGTTGATGATTAAAACTCACAATAATTCCTCCTTTAAAATCATTCTTGCTGTGGTTTATGTATTTTAGGCGTCTTATCCATGATTTAACAGAATATTTAAAAAATAAAAAAATCCCGTCCCATCTTATGATAAGAAGGGACGAGAGGTAATTTTTACTCCCGCGGTACCACCCAAATTAGTGACACAGCACTCAGCTTCATTTCTTAACGCGAATACACGGCCTTAGCTACTAAAATTTCACTAAAGCAAACTCCGAGGCGAGTTCAATTTTACACTTACCAGCTTCCACCACCCGCTAGCTCTCTATAAAGTGAGACCATCTACTATTCCTCATCACAGTCAAAATATTATTTCATTCATTTTAACTAATTCCAAACAAAAGTACAAGTGGCTGTTTTATGATTGTACTTTTCTTAATACACGATCATATAGCAGACACGGAATAATGGCTAAAACTATAAGAATCGATAAAATCATCATTAACATTTGCATACCATATAAGTCGACCATTAAACCACCAAATACAGGCCCAATCATTCGCCCAATTGTCGTTGCACTGTTTACTAGCCCTTGATAAAATCCTTCTTGCCCTTGTGGTGCCAACTTGTTGGCAATCATCGGAATAATCGGTGTAAAGAATACTTCTCCGAACGTTAAAATAACCATAGCGGCTGCAAACATTTTAAAATCCTGTGCAAAATAAACGACACCAAATGAGATCGACATAAGTATTAAACCTAGTGTTAATTGATGTTTTATTTTATTTTCCCATCGTGTGACAAGTGGTTTAATAATGGGTTGGATTGCAACTATCATAAAGCCGTTGATTGTCCATAATAAGCTATATTGGGACAAGCTCATCCCCAATCCTTGCGTATAAGAAGAAATCGTTGCACTCCACTGTGAGTAGCTTAACCAACATACTACTAGAGATATACTTAAAACTCCAATAGCAATAATAGGTGCGTTATTTCTTTGTTTGCCCTCATCACTCGATAATGACTTAGTTATGATTCTATTATCATCAAAACGCTTATACGTAGTTATGACAAGCACGAAAAATAACGCATAGAAAAATAGATTCGCACTAAACACATAATCAAACTTTATATCTGCGACTAGTCCTGCTAATGCTGGCCCAATGGCAACCCCAACATTATTTGCCAAGAAAATCGCATTAAAAGCCCTGCGTCCCCCTTCAGGCCAAGCACTTCCTGCAATGGCGTAAATCGCCGGATACACAATTCCTCCACTAAAGCCCAACATAGCCAAAAAAATAATATACTGTGGCCAATCATGCCATATAGTAAGAAGCGAGATCGAAAATAAATTAAGTACTACCCCTATCAAAATTGCTTTATAGCCACCTAATCTATCGAATAAATATCCACCTACTAGATTACCAAAAACACCTGCCAATGAATTGAGCATCAGGACAATGCCCGCTGTAGTCAATGATTTCCCTAAATGATCATGAATATATATGCTATTTAAAGGCCATAAAAATGAATTTCCGACCGTATTTACGAATGTGCCAATAATTAAAAACCAGACTTGTTTAGGCACTGAATTTCCTCCTTCAACTTTTGCTCAAATTCCTAGTTTATTCTTTCATTTAAATTTGTACAAGAAAAAAATTTTCTAGTAGGACACGATGATCTGTACATGATAGAATAATACGTTAGAGGAGTGAACAACGAATGACTGAAACAAACTTTCCTTTCCCGTCCGACGGGAAACGTTATTATACATGGAATCGCTATTTGCGAAATGAATTTGGAAAGAAAGTATATAAAGTCGCATTAGATGCTGGCTTTGATTGCCCAAACCGTGATGGTACGGTCGCTTTTGGCGGTTGTACGTTTTGTTCTGCAGCAGGTTCTGGTGACTTTGCTGGTAGTAAAGTGGATCCAATCCCCGTACAGTTCGAAAAAATCAAAGCGAAAATGGAGAACAAATGGAAAGATGGCTTAACGATGGCCTACTTCCAAGCGTACACAAATACTCATGCACCTCTTGAAGTATTAAAAGAGAAATTCGAAGCAGCACTCGCTTGTGAAGGAGTAATGGGGCTTTCTATCGCAACACGTCCCGATTGCCTACCTGATGATGTCGTAGAATATTTAGCTGAATTAAATGAGCGCACTTATTTATGGGTAGAATTGGGATTACAGACAGTCCATGAAAAAACTGCCAACTTAATTAACCGCGCACATGATTATGCGACTTATGTGGAAGGCGTAAATAAATTACGCAAGCATGGCATTCGTGTCGTTACACATATTATTAACGGATTACCTTTAGAGGATTACGATATGATGATGGAAACAGCTCGTGAAGTGGCAAAACTTGATGTACAGGGCATTAAAATTCATCTTCTACATCTTTTAAAAGGAACGCCGCTCGTGAAGCAATACGAAAAAGGCATGCTGGAGTTTATGGAAAAAGATGCATATGTTCAGCTTGTAGCAGATCAGCTTGAAATTCTTCCACCTGAAATGATTGTCCACCGCATAACTGGTGATGGTCCAATTGATTTAATGATTGGTCCGATGTGGTCTGTAAACAAATGGGAAGTACTTAATGGCATAGATGCAGAGTTGGAAAGACGTGGCTCTTATCAAGGAAAGTACTATAAGGCGGAAATTGCAAAATGATATTAGAACGTGTTATTCAATATGCTCAAACTTTATTGAAAAAATCAGTTTCAGAAGGTGAAATTGCGGTCGACGCTACAGCAGGCAATGGACATGATACACTTTTTTTAGCAAATCTTGTAGGTGATAATGGCTATGTGTATGCGTTTGATGTGCAAAAGGAAGCGGTTGATGCCACACTACACCGTCTACTAGACAATGCACTTGAGCACCGGGCAATTGTATTAAAGGACGGGCATGAAAATGTAGCCAAATATATAAATAAACCTGTTGCTGCAGCTATCTTTAATCTAGGCTACTTGCCTGGCAGCAATCATGAGATTATTACTCGACCTGATACTACAATCCAAGCAATCGAAAGCCTTTTAACATTATTGAAAGTTGGCGGAGTTATTGTATTAGTTGTATATTATGGACATGAGGGCGGCAAAGATGAGCGTAATGAAGTAATTGAATTTGTCAGTAATTTATCCCAAAAGCATGTTCATGTTTTACGCTATGAATTTATGAATCAAAAAAATGACCCACCATTTATTATTGCATTAGAAAAAGTAAAAGAATTTCCGAAAGAGGGCTAAGTTTTCTTAGCTCTTTTTTATCTAGTAAAGAGGTGAATTATATGCGTTTATGGCACACCGAGCTCATCCCATTTATCCCAAAAAGCCAGTTGCTTGCCCAATGGCGGGAATTGAATAGTATATTTGCTAAGGAAGACCGCCATATACTTATTAATTATGTATATGACTATCCAAAAGAAGATCTATATATTTACACACAAATTGTACTTAAAGAAATGCTGGTCCGTAATATTACAATTCGTACGATTGATAAAATGGAGCGCTATTTTACAGATATAACAATTCCCCCGAATTACACACCCTTTAAAGATCATCATAACGACGAGTATTTAACTATTTGTTATTATAATTTATATGAAAAATATATTCGAGGACAAAAAGATTTTTCAAAAGAACAATTTGATGCATTACAATTATATTTTTACTCGCAAAAAAGAGATTCCAAATAACTGGTCCATTCAAAAAGTTCTTCGCATATTAAAAGGAGCAACCTATTATAGGCTGCTCCTTTTATTCTATTTATCTTGCTTCTTATATGTCTCCCAGAAATCCGCGTTTTTAATTCCGAGTTTTATTGGATCAAATACTGGGTCTTTACCTTCTTTTTTCTGCTGCTCATAGTCTTTTAAAGCTATAAGAGCCGGTTTCATGATGAATAATAGCATGATGACGTTAATCCAAACCGTTAACCCTAGCCCTACGTCACCGAATGCCCAAGCTAAATCCGATGTTTTAACAGTGCCGTAAAATGCTGAAGCCAATAATACGAATTTCATTAAGAAAATTCCTATCCTTCTGGCATTCCCATTTAGCATATACGAAACATTTGTTTCCGCAATGTAATAGTATGCCATTAATGTAGTGAAAGCAAAGAAGAACAATGAAATCGCTACAAATCCAGATCCGAAGTTATTTAAAGATGGGAACGCGTCATTTACTGCTGCTTGAGTAAAGCCTGAATAAGTAATTGTCTCATCCATTTTTGCTTCGATTAATGGACCGTCTTGGCTACCGTCATGTACGTTGTATGTACCCATGAATAAAATCATTAATGCTGTTGCAGAACATACTAATAGTGTATCAATATAAACTGATGCTGCTTGAACAAGACCTTGTTTTACTGGATGTGATACTTCTGCTGCGGCAGCAGGATGTGCCCCTGTACCTTGACCAGCTTCGTTTGAGTAAATCGCTCGTTTTACACCCCAGAAAATTGCACTCCCGATCATCCCGCCGAATACAGCATCTGTCGCAAAGGCACTACGGAAAATTAAAGCAAATACATCAGGCACAGCTGTAATATTCATAATAATAATAATACCCGCTACCAATAAATAAGCTAATGCCATAAATGGAACTAAAATTTGCGCAGCATTTGCAATACGCTTAACACCGCCGAAAATAATAACCGCCAACAAAAGAATTGTAACTAAACCAGTGATCCAAGGTTCAATTCCAAATGCATTATCTACCGCGCCGGCAATCGCATTTGCCTGAACACCCGGCATTAAAAATGCAACAGATGCAATCATCGCAATGGCAAAAATAATACCTAAGGCACGAATACCTGTTGTCTTTTCAATATAGAATGCAGGTCCACCACGATATTGACCATCTTTCTTTTCTTTGTAGATTTGCGCTAAAGTCGATTCCATATAGGCTGTTGATGCTCCAATAAATGCAGTAACCCACATCCAGAATACCGCACCAGGACCACCGAACGCGATGGCTGTAGCTGTACCAACGATATTACCTGTACCGACACGACCAGACAAAGCAATGGATAATGCCTGGAACGAAGATACACCTGCCTCTGATTTTTCTCCTTTAAACATTAACTTGAACATGTCCCCAATTAACCGGACTTGAGCAAATTTTGTCAGGATTGAAAAGAACAAACCTACGACTAAAATACCGTAAATCATTACAGGACCCCATAATATATTATTGGCCCATCCTACAAAATCATTAATAAAATCCATATTTTACCCCCTTGTTGAACTATTGTATTAATTAGAAATTTAGTATATTACAAATATTCTAAAATTTCGATATATTTTTTTGCTAAAATTAAAAAAAAACCTAACAAAATTCGACTTTTGTTAGATTTTTTATTATTCTACAATATATCCAAGGTCTCTTAAGACATTATTAATAAAATCAATTGTGTACCGGAAAACTTCTTCACGTTCCACTTCAAAAAACAAGCTATGCAGGCATCCATTCCATTGTTTATAGTGAAATTCTGAAAGTTTTTGTTCCATCATCCATTTTTTAGAAGTACTAATGTCCGTTATTTTATCATTTTCCCCAGTCATTAGTAACAGTGGAATATCAGGGAATTTATTTTCAGGATCACGGATTATTCGTGTCATTTGTTGCCATTCCCGATACCATTTAACAGTCACCATACTATTTAATGGTAACTGCTCCTTTAACTCCATCAATACATCTGTATTACGGGTGAAATATTGTATGCTCAATTCATGTTTTAATTTCACATTCGATGTTATAGCACTAAAGCTTGATAATGCATTGGATAGTTTCCCAGGCGCTAATTTAAAATGAAGCCACGGTGATGTGAGGACAACACCTGCGCATTCTATTTTATTTTTCTGCAACACGTACGCTGCAATAGATGCGCCTAATCCATTACCTACAATAAAAAGAGGCAAATTATATTCTAGAGCAACCTTTAGTAACACTTTTGTATAATTATAGTATTCTTCAAAATTTTCGTCATGATATCTTGCATACTTTCCTTGCTCACCATGCCCAGGCAAATCCCCCATTACTACATGGAAGCGAGCACTCCGAAATTTTTCGATTAACCATGCGTACCACCGATGCTGTTCATATGCACTATGTAGAATAACGACTACGGCTTTTGGTTGATGCTCTGTTTCCCATTTCCACATGGTCAATCCTCCTTACATAAAACAGTCTGCTATAATTTATTATATAAAGTTAAAAGATGATAATTGAAAATTAATAGTGATTTGATACGATTACAATAGCTATAATACATTCTATAAAAGAAAAGAGGAATTGAACATGATATACCCTTATAAAGATAAATCACCAAATATTCACCCAACTGCCTTTATTGCTGATTATGCAACAATTACTGGCGATGTGACAATAGGGGAAAATACTTCCATATGGTTTAATACAGTGATACGTGGTGATGTGAATAAAACAATTATTGGAGATCGAGTTAGTATTCAGGATTTAAGTTGTCTTCACCAAAGCCCTGCCTATCCGCTCATTATTGAAGATGAAGTAACAGTAGGTCATCAAGTAACATTACATAGCTGTACAATAAGAGAACGCGCTTTAATCGGTATGGGTTCCATCATTTTGGATGGTGCAGAAATAGGTGAAGGAGCATTTATTGGTGCAGGCAGTCTCGTACCACCTGGAAAAGTGATTCCTCCCAATTCTCTTGCTATGGGGCGCCCAGCAAAAGTTGTACGTGAAGTAAATGCAGAGGACCGGGCAGATATGGATCGCATAATTAATGAATACGTAGCGAAGGGACAATACTATAAATCACTACAGAAATGACATTTCGCTATCTTTCAACTCACCTACCATATAAATGAAGGAAGTATATTATTTTCCATAATAATAGAAAAGGAGCCGTCCATTTGACTGAACGCTCCTTTCCTCTTTAAAGTCCGGCTTTTTCTTTAAGTTCAGCCGCTTTATCTGTATTTTCCCATGGTACATCAATGTCTGTACGTCCGAAATGTCCGTATGCTGCTGTTTGTTTATAGATTGGTCGACGTAAATCCAGCATTTTAATAATTCCTGCCGGGCGTAAATCAAATAGCTCACGTACCCATTCTACGATTTTGGCAGATTCTACTTTACCAGTGCCGAATGTATCTACTGCAATTGATACTGGCTGCGCAACACCGATTGCATAAGCCAGTTGAACTTCTGCACGATCCGCTAATCCTGCCGCAACGATATTTTTTGCAACATAACGCGCTGCATATGCTGCAGAGCGGTCTACTTTCGTTGCATCTTTACCAGAGAATGCACCACCGCCGTGACGTGCGTAACCACCATACGTATCTACGATGATTTTACGACCTGTAAGACCAGCATCACCTTTTGGACCACCGATTACGAAACGACCTGTTGGATTAATGAAATATTTAGTTGCTTCATCTAATAATTCAGTAGGAACAACTGGTTTAATTACATGTTCTTTAATATCTTTTTGGATTTGTTCTAATGTTGCTTCTTCATCATGCTGTGTGGAAATAACGATTGTATCAACACGGACCGGTATATTATTTTCATCATATTCGATAGTAACTTGTGTTTTACCATCTGGACGTAAATACGTTAATTCTCCTGTTTTACGTACTTCCGTTAAACGACGCGCCAATTTATGTGCTAAAGAAATAGGCATAGGCATAAGTTCAGGCGTTTCATTGCAAGCGTAACCAAACATTAAACCTTGGTCTCCAGCACCGATTGATTCTAACTCATCATCCGTCATTGAACCTTCACGTGCTTCTAACGCTTGGTCTACACCTTGTGCAATATCCGGTGATTGTTCACCAACTGCAACTAGTACAGCTAAGTTCTCTGCATCAAAACCATATTTCCCGCGTGTATAGCCAATCTCTGCTACAGTATCACGGATAATCCCTTTCATATCTACATAAGTAGTAGTTGTAATTTCACCAGATACTAATACTAAGCCTGTTGTTACCGTAGTTTCACAAGCTACACGTGCATTTGGATCTGCTGCTAAAATGGCGTCTAAAATGGCATCCGAAATTTGATCGCAAATTTTATCTGGATGTCCTTCCGTTACACTTTCTGATGTAAACAGTCGACGATTTTTCATGTCATTTCCTCCTAATTCACTTTGGCAATTGTTTTATATTTTAAAACGAAAACGATACGGTACTCATTACCCATGCCCGCTTATATTTTCGATAAAGTAAATCCTACTTTTCAGAGTAGAAAATGGTTTTACCAATCAAGTCTCTAGAGCAGTATATTTTACTGCAAGGCGAGACACGATAAACGTCAAGCTTAATTGCTTTGACACGAGGTTTTGAAAGGTCATTTCTTATTTATATACAATTCATATTAAACAAAAAAATCCTTTCACTCATTAGCCGCGTTCATCACGCGTGAGGAAAGGATATATATGCTTCGTTACCTTTCACTCTTATCGTTCAAGGGTAATTTTGCCCTTGCATCAGGTTGGCACCAACACGCATATAATATGCACAGGTTGCCGGGTTTCATAGGGACCTGCCCCTCCACCAGCTCGGGATAAGAGTATCCGTTCAATTACACATCCTACCTAAAAAAATAAAGGCTGTCAATAAATTTTGTCCGATTTTAAACAGTTAAAAATTCCACAAAAAATAATTCATAATTAGTATAGATTATATCCTTCAATGTGTTATACTATTTTTGAATTAATAAACAACTCCCCTACTATAAGGGAATACTATAAAAAAGGATGGTATTTAATAGATGAATTCGGTAGAAATTGCTAACGAGCTGAAAGAACTTTTAAACGGGGAAAACATCAAAACTCAATTATCTGTTCCACAATTAGTTGAAAAAGCTACATCACGTGGAGAAGCAATGTTAACTGTTGAAGGCGCTTTACGTGCTGAAACAGGTAAATATACTGGTCGCTCACCTAAAGATAAATATATCGTTGAAGAAGAGAACTCTAAAGATAAAATAGATTGGGGTAAAGTTAACCGTCCTATCTCTTCAGAAGTATTTGATAAGCTTTATGTCAAAGTTGTAAACTACCTAAAAGAACGCGATGAATTATTTGTATTCAACGGTTTTGCGGGTGCTGACAAAGACTCTCAATTATCGATTAAAGTAATTAACGAATATGCTTGGCATAACCTATTTTGTCATCAATTATTCATCCGTCCTACAGCAGAAGAATTAGCTGCACATGTCTCTGACTTTACAATTGTTTCTGCTCCAAACTTTAAAGCAGATCCAGAAGTAGATGGAACTGGTTCGGAAACATTTATTATAACATCTCTTGAAAAGAAAATCATCTTAATCGGTGGTACTGAATACGCTGGCGAAATGAAAAAATCAATTTTCGGGATTATGAACTACTTATTACCAGAACAAGGTATTTTCCCAATGCACTGCTCTGCTAACGTTGGCGAAAAAGGCGACGTTTCATTATTCTTCGGTCTATCAGGTACTGGTAAAACAACTTTATCGGCTGATTGCGACCGCAAATTAATTGGGGATGATGAACACGGTTGGTCTGATAATGGTGTTTTCAACATTGAGGGTGGATGTTACGCAAAAACAATTAACCTCTCCGCTGAAAATGAACCAGAAATTTACAATGCAATTCGCTTCGGTTCTGTATTGGAAAATGTAGCGGTTGATTCAGAATCACGTATTTGTGATTATGATGATGGTTCTTTAACAGAAAATACTCGTGTTGCATACCCAATCGATTACATTGATAACATCGTATTACCATCAGTAGCAGGTCATCCAAACACAATTGTCTTCTTAACAGCTGATGCGTTTGGCGTATTGCCTCCTATTTCAAAATTAACGAAAGAGCAAGCGATGTACCACTTCTTAAGTGGCTTCACTTCAAAATTAGCAGGTACAGAACGTGGTGTTACTGAGCCAGAACCAGTATTCTCTACATGCTTCGGTTCACCATTCCTTCCACTTCCTGCAACAGTCTATGCAGATCAGTTAGGTAAGAAAATTGACGAGCATGGTTCACAAGTGTTCTTAGTAAACACAGGTTGGACAGGAGGAGAATACGGTGTTGGTAACCGTATGAAACTTGCCTATACTCGTACAATGGTACGCGCTGCCATTAACGGTGAATTAGACAATATTGAAACAACACAAGATGGAGTATTCGGTTTAAATATTCCAGTAGCTATTGAAGGAGTACCTTCTAGCGTATTAAATCCTCGTGCTGCATGGGCTGATACTGCTGCATACGACAAAAAGGCTACTGAACTTGCAGAGCTATTTAAAAACAACTTCACGAAATTTGCCGATGTTGATGAAGCTATCGTGAAAAAAGGCGGTCCATTAGTATAAATTACTAATGATTAGCTCGACATATTGTTTGACGATGTAGTCTGCACTAATACTACGACGTCAAACTTAAAAATATATCATAGTAAAAGGGATGTAGTGTATTTTCACACTGCATCCCTTTTTTGAATTACTGTTGTTTCATCCATTCACAGATTTTTTTCACTGTTTCTCTATTCAGCTTCGGTGGGTAATGATGTTTCAGCCTAGATGAATACCATGTCTCAACTTGTTTCCCTTCGCCTTTCATATATCGCTCCAATTGATAGGCATGTTCAATTTTGACATGTTGATCTTCAGCTCCATGTATAATCAATAGTGGTGATTGAACGTTTTCAATTTTGTATAATGGCGTACGGCTTTCATAGTTTTCTGGTACTTTATTTGGAGTCCCCCCCACTATTCTTTTTAATCCACGACGCATATCGATACGATCCCAATATGTTGCTGTTGCATCAGAGACGCCAGCCCATGTTACGACAGATTTTACATCATTACGTAATATTGCTGTCCATAGAGCCATTAAGCCTCCGCGAGAAAAACCAAACAAATTCACCTTTTCAACACGAATAAATTGTTTCAATACATCAAGACCGAAAACTGCATCATGGCGGTCATCACCCGCAAATTCGTCTTTTCCTTCCCCTCCACGATTTCCACGGTAATAGGGGGCAAATACGACGAATCCGTGCATCGCAAACTGGGCGATACGAGCAGGCCTAACCATCCCAATTGATTGTAAACCTCCACGTAAATATAAAAGGGCTTCATACTGTCCATGTGCTTTAGGACGTGCGAGCAATCCCTTCACACGCAACCCTTGTGACCAATATGTTACTTCATCCAAACGGACATGCGGATTTGGGGAAGGATATTGATGCATTGATAAAATTTCACCATTGGCGTTCATAATTTTTCACTTCCTGCAGCATCTTTTTCATACCTTCATCTCGCATATAGAAGCTTAAATTTGGCTGTTGGCAAAGCTCCTCTTCCGTTAACCACAAAATACCTTCTGTTTCATAGTCTCCTACAAAGGGCTCGATTTCCTTTACTTTAGCTGTAAAAACCGCCTTGCAAAACGGAATATTATCGTGAACAATATAGTAAGCGAACCATTCAACATCCTCGATTATTACATTGGCTTCCTCATATACTTCTCGGATAGCTGCTTGCACTAGTGTTTCATCGTGCTCCTGCTTTCCTCCAGGAAACTCAACACCACGCCGGTGATGAATTGTGCACAACCATTTCCCTTCGTATTGTACAAGAGCCAGGACGTGCTTGGGCGCTACTTCAAAAGGTCCTTCATCAAATCTTAAATCTACCGGTAATCCATTCTCATCAATAAATCTAAACATTTCCGCTCAACTCCTATTACTAGTTTAGCGAACAGAAGTCTTTCATTCAATAATTGAAAATACTTAATGATTAAAATACGGCAATTGCTCTACAAACTTTTTCGCTTCTTCATCTCCAAATTCATGTATGAGTGCATAGACTTTTTTCAGACGATGGTCTATATCATGATTCAATCTATCTAAATGATAAGGAATGAAGGGCATATGCGCCCGAAAGGCATTCGATGCTTCAAGTTCTTGCATTTGACTGAATAGCTTTGTAAATACTCGTGCTTTAAGAGGATCCATTTTTAATACAAATTCATAGGACGATCCGGGCTGCAGATTACATGTTAAATTTGCGACGGACACATATACATTATTTTTTTCCAATTTATTCACCTCATACTTAAGGTGAGCTACAAAAAAATGATTTATACATAAAAACGACCCCAAAATTGGAGTCGTTTCATCAAAACTAGTTACCTAAATATGCATTTAACATCCAAGTATGCTTCTCTAAGCTTTGATATTGTGCGTTCAGCATATCTTCTGTACGGTCATCGCCTTCTTCAGATGCTGATTCCATTGCTTTTTCCAGTGCATTCATAATCGTGTTGAAATCCTCAATTAATATTGAGACCATTTCTTGAGTCTCTTCTTTACCAGTCGCTTCTTTAATTAAAGAAATGTCTAAATGCTCCTTCAATGTTGCGACAGGCTTGCCTCCCTTAGTTAAAATACGTTCGGCAATTTCATCTAGATTAAGCGTTACTTCGTTATACAACTCTTCAAATTTCGTGTGTAATGTAAAGAAAGATGGTCCATTTACATACCAGTGGTAGTTATGTAACTTAGTGTACATCACCGACCATGTTGCTACTAAATCGTTTAAATGTGTGTTTAATTGTTTCTTAGCCATAAACTTTCACCTCATAATTTATATTTAAAATTTCAAAAGAAATTTTAATCCTGGATTATAGTGAAAAGATAAAGATTTTTCACTTATATTTATATTATAACCGTTCGTCCACTTGTTAAAACCTTATAAATTCGACGATTATACAAATTTAGCCGCGCTTTTTCATGTACAATAGTAAGGAATGAACCGGTTAGGGTGCTAATTTACTGTGCCGGTTAAATTAGTTGAGGTGAAAAAATGAGCTTACCAATCGTATTAATTATCATCATTACCATTATGGGTATTTTTGCATTCTCCATAATTTTACTTGCTAGAAAAAACAACGTATCATTAAATCAAACGATTGATGCAAAACCAACCAATACCTATAAAAATGGAGAGCAAAAATAGCTATGAAAAGAATATTTATTGGGCTAATACGGGTTTATCAAAAATATATTTCTCCTATGAAGCCCCCATCGTGCCGATTCCATCCGACTTGTTCGAGCTATGGTATTGAAGCAGTTCAAAAACATGGTGCTTTTAAAGGACTAATCATGACCATAATTCGTATTTTAAAATGTCAGCCACTTCATCCTGGAGGTTTTGATCCGGTACCTGAAAAATGGCCTTCGAAAAGAAAATAACTTTCGGAGGCTTTTTATATTGTTTTTTTTCTTTTAATATTGTATGATTGAAAATGTTCAAAAACACAAATCGTAATTGTTACTATTTAAGGAGATTTACTATAATGAAAAAATGGCTTTCTATTATTTCAATGCTTACATTTATTCTGTTATTAACTGCTTGCAGTAAAGACAATGAAGCACCTGCCGAAACAGACAATACTCAATCGAATAATGATACTCTATCCATCTATACGACAGTTTATCCATTGCAATACTTCACAGAGCGTATTGGAGGCGAATTTGTAGATGTGGCTTCTATTTATCCTGCAGGTGCAAACGAGCACTCATTTGAACCAACGCAAAAGGATATGATGGCATTAGCTGATTCTGATTTATTTTTCTTTATCGGTCTTGGGCTGGAAGGCTTTGTTGAAAAAGCTAAAAAGACATTGGAAAATGAAGATGTGAAATTAGTTGCAACTGCGGATGGTGTAACAGAAGAGCAATTGCATATTTCGACTGGTCATACACATGCGGAAGCTACTACAGAACACGATGATCACGGTCATAATCATGACCATGATGAAGAAGATGAAAGTGATAAAGATCCTGCTCATAACGATCATGATGCACATGTTTGGCTATCCCCTATTATTTCGCAACAATTAGCCTTAACGATTAAAGAAGAGTTAACTAAGGCTTTACCTGAACATGAAGCAACTTTCAATGAAAACTACGAGCAATTAGTAGCGGATTTAGATACACTGCATTCTGAATTTGAAGAAATGGCTAGTGCTACTACTAAAAAAACGTTCTTCGTCTCACATGCAGCGTTTGGCTATATTGCCGGACATTACGGATTTAATCAAGTACCGGTAGCAGGCCTCAATTCGCAAAGTGAACCTTCACAAAAAGAATTGACTTCAATTGTGGACTTAGCTAATAAAGAAGGCATTGAATACATTTTCTTTGAGCAAAATGTTTCATCGAATTTAACTGAAGTTATTCAAAAAGAAGTAAATGCAAAAACATTAACTTTGCATAATTTGAGCGTGCTTACAAAAGAAGATGTTCAAAATAACGAAGATTACTTCTCATTAATGCGAAAGAATATTGAAGTATTAAAACAAGCATTATCAAAATAATATAAATGGGGCGGGACGTAACCCCAAAATGCCATTATTCTCCTTGAGAAAAATGGCGTTTTTTTCTGGCATAAAAAATTGATTTCCATTCCGGGACGCTTTCCGCGGGCACGGCCTGAGCCTGTAGTCTCAGGCGTCGTGCTGTTCCCGCAGGAGTCGCCCTCCATTCCAATCAATTTTTAAAGTATCCGTTTTTTAATAATGGTCTTTTCCTTATCCAATAAAAATTCTAATTCTATCCCAGCCCCATGAAATACCTCATAAATCATCCAGTAAGAGAAGCAAATTTCTTCTTAATAACTTATTTGACCCACTTCGAGGCAAGTAGTTAACAAAATGAACTTGTTTAGGGACTTTATAATTTGCTAAATTCAACTCGCAAAATTCTATTATTTTCTGTTCGGATATTTTTTCTTTTAAAACGACAAATGCTACAGGTACCTGCCCCCACCTATCATGTTCCATCCCGCAAACTCCGGCTTCCTTTATGTTAGGGTGCGCGAGTAGTACATTTTCAATTTCGGCAGGATATATATTTTCGCCACCTGAGATAATTAAATCGCTTCGACGGTCAACTACATACAAATAGCCTTCTTCATCCAAATAGCCAACATCCCCTGTATGAAGCCAGCCATCAATTGTTGTTGGTTTATGTTTGAACTGACCAATATATTTTGGCGTGACATGTGGTCCGCGTATTAGTATTTCTCCAATTGGCTCTCCATCTTTAGCATCAATTCTTATGTCATTAAAAAACAATGGTTTACCTGCAGAACCGATATGTGTCATTGCATCTTCATTTGCTAATGTAGCAGTTTGGGATGCGGTTTCAGTCATACCGTATGTTTGCGCAACACGCAAATTTAATTTTTCTGCTCGTTCTAAATAACCGATTGGCACCGGACCACCACCTGCTAACATAGTAGAGAATTCAGGATGGGCTTTTTGACCAATGCGTTCCATTTCAGACAATATATTTTCCAACATAACCGCAACGACTGACATTTTCGTCACTGTACCTTTGATGATTTCCTGTGCACATTTTTTGGCATCAAATTTTTCATATAAACGTATTTTCATCCCGTACAGTAATGATCGGACTACAATTGAAAAACCACTTATATGAAAAATTGGAACAGTACAAAGCCATGTATCCTTCTCCGAAATCCCTAAATTTAATGCAGAACTAATTGCGCTTGAACTATGGTTTGAAACAGTTTGACAAACTCCTTTCGGAAAGCCTGTTGTTCCGGATGTATACATTATTGTTAGAGCAAAATCCTCATCCCATTGTGTTGCAATGTCATATTCGGATTCATGTGTTTCATATAGCTGAGAAAATGGCACAATTCGGGCATCATCAGGAAGTTTGGCAAGCTCCTCATCAGCCACTAGGATTGTGTCTACTTCTGCATCCTCAATTTGATACGTAAGCTCCTTCTTTGCTAACCTGCTATTTAGTAAAACGACTTCACAATGTGCCTGCATACATGCATATAGCAGTTCAACTAAAGCCGGTGTAGACGGAGCTAAAACTGCAACCCGTTTACCATTTGTTAATTGGAGAGTATTTAATTTATAAGCTAAGCGAACTGATTGTAGGTAGAGCTCATTAAAGGTCCACTCTTGGTCATTAAAGCTTAGTGCAACGCGATTCGGTGTTAAATAGGCACGTTGCTTAATCCAGTTTGGCTGCATGCCCTTTCCTCCTATCATAAAGAAAGGGATGTCCAAAGTTTATTAGGACATCCCTTTCGAATTATTATACGAACAAATCAAGGGAAACGAGGGAATTGACCGAAGTCAGGTTTACGTTTCTCTTTAAATGCATCGCGGCCTTCTTTTGCTTCATCAGTTGTGTAGTAAAGAAGTGTAGCATCACCAGCAAGTTGTTGGATACCAGCTAAACCGTCTGTATCTGCATTCATGGCAGCTTTTAAGAAACGTAATGCTGTTGGAGACATTTCAAGCATCTCTTCACACCATTTTACAGTTTCATCTTCCAATTGCTCATATGGTACTACAGTGTTTACTAAGCCCATATCAAGTGCTTCTTGCGCATCGTATTGACGGCATAAATACCAAATTTCACGAGCCTTTTTATGACCTACAATACGTGCCAAGTAGCCTGATCCATAACCCGCATCAAATGACCCTACTTTAGGACCAGTTTGTCCGAAGCGTGCATTTTCAGCAGCAATTGTTAAATCACATACTACGTGTAATACGTGACCGCCACCAATTGCATAACCAGCAACCATTGCTACGACTGGTTTAGGAATTTTACGAATTAACGTTTGTAAATCCAAAACATTTAAGCGAGGAATATTATCATCACCTACATAACCACCGTGGCCGCGTACTTTTTGGTCACCGCCTGAGCAGAATGCATGCTCGCCTTCACCTGTTAAAATAATTACGCCAACTTTTTCGTTATCGCGCGCACGTGTAAACGCGTCAATTAGTTCCGCTGTAGTTTTTGGACGGAATGCATTACGAACTTCCGGACGGTTAATCGTAATTTTTGCGATACCGTTATAGAATTCATACTTAATATCTTCATAAGTATGTAAAGATGTCCATAGACGTTGCTTTGTCATATATATTGCCTCCTAATTTGAGTTATGAAATCGTTTCCTTTACTATTGTAGCAAACTTTGTTGGATTTTCCACATGAATTGCGTGACCAACTGCTGGAATTATGATGTGATTAGCTTTTACTATTTGTTTTTGCATTTCGTTGTTTAATTGCACAAATTTTTCATCTAGAGCACCGGTTATAAGAGTAACAGGCATCGGTAACGTAGTAAGAGGCTTTCCCCAAAGTTCAGGCATTACTCCTGTCCCCATGCCGCGTAAACTATTTGCAAGTCCAATTTCACGCTGTTGTACTCGCTCTTTTCTTATCTCCTGCTGCACACTAGCAGGCAAAAGCTTTTGTGAGGCAAAAAGAGGAATGTCTTCCCACTTATTCACGAAAGATTCTATCCCATTTACGACAATTTTCTCAGCAAGGGCATCGTCTGCCATTTTTCGTATTGTTCGCTGCTGCTCTTCCACTAAGCCAGGGGAAGCGCTTTCCAGCATTAAATGGGTTATTTGGGATGGATAGCGAACTGCATAGCTTAAAGCTACACGTCCTCCCATTGAATATCCTAATAACACGAATTCCCCAAGATTTAAGACACGAAATAATTCGTTCAGTAGTTCGATCTGAAATGTCATTGAATATTGCTTTTCAGTTAATGGAGCAGCAGTCTGTCCATGGCCGATTAAATCTACCGCAATACAGCGAATGTTTGTTGGTAGCTGCGCAATCACTCTATGCCATGTTTTCGTACTCCCGGTAAAACCATGCAATAGAACGATTGTTTGTTTAGCATCCTCATTCCATTGTTCCACATACACATCTAAACCTTTTACAGCGAATCGAGCCATTGTTCAATCACCTCGTTTATACGTGTCCACAATAGACGATGCTGCTTTACATTTTCTTCGCGATCGGTAAACACCTCAATTAGTTTTAAAGAGGCTTGTTTATTTGTTGCCAATGTATTTATAAGTTCAGCTTTTGTTTTTACTTTTTCGTATTCCATATTGTACATGCTAGCAACTTGCTCGAACGTTAACTCGGTCGGTGTCCCGAATAAATCCTCATAGTGTGCCTCTACTTTTGACTGAGGTAAATATGAGAAAATTCCACCTCCGTCATTATTCATTACGATCACTGTTAAATCACATTGCTGATAACGGCTTGCAATGAAAGCATTAGTATCATGCAAAAATGCTAAATCTCCAATCAGTAAATATGTTTTACGCATTTTACGTCCATTACTAAAGCCAAGTGCAGTAGATGTCACTCCATCAATTCCATTGGCCCCTCGGTTTGCGAAAATTTGAACTGATCGATTAGTTGAAAGTAAAAAAGTATCTATATCACGAATCGGCATACTGCTGCTTACGAATATGTCAGCTTCTTCCTCAATATTTGCCAGCAGTGATTGAACCATTGCCCCTTCATCGTCAGCATAATCACTATATTTTTCTATGACATCCGATGCGAGTAAATCGGCCATTTTCCAAAACTGAAAATATTCTATTTCAGCTACAGAATGCTGTAGCTCAATTTCACCTAGCCACTCCCCTGGAAGCGCATGAATAAAGTGCGTGGACATATGTGTAGAGTCTCTATACATTGGGTCCTCGTCGATAATAATATAGTTTTGCGGATTTACCTGTACGATAAATTGCATTAAAAATTTCGATACCGGCTGTGCACCGAATCGAATAACCGTTTGTGGACGAACATTTTGTTTGAAACGCTCATTTTTCATCAAGGCATCATATGTAGCAATTGCATATATTTGGCAATCTTCAGGTACTTCTGTGCGTAGATTTGATAAGCTTTCAATCATTACTGGCCACTTTACTTCACGGATAAAGTTCCATAAATGTTCGGTATCCGTTCCTAATGGCAATTCCCCTATAATAATCATTCCATTAGTTGTTCGTTCCAAAATATGTGTTAACTCCGTAATCGCTTGCTTTGAAGGTGTAAGCTCATTTGTATAACTTTTTACATAGCTCGACTTCGGCAGCACATCTTTAAAATCAATCATTAACGGTTCACGGAATGGAATATTCAAATGTACCGGTCCATATGGTGCAGTTGTTGCAATATTTAACGCACGTACAGTATGACGCTCAATAAATGGCAACGTTTGCGGCGCGTTGTCTGGAATCGGGAATTCAGCTGACCACTTTACGTTTTCGCCGTAAAGTCGTACTTGATTAATCGTTTGTGGTGCGCCCACTTCTCTTAATTCATGCGGACGATCAGCTGTTAAAACGATTAAAGGCACCCTTGCATATTTTGCTTCGACAATTGCCGGGTAGTAGTTTGCTGCTGCCGTACCTGATGTACATAATAATACAACGGGTTTCGCCGTAGCTTTTGCTAAACCAAGCGCATAAAAAGCAGCTGCCCGCTCATCTACCTGTCGATGCATCTCCAGCTCCTTTGTTGAAGCAAAGGCATAGGCAAGCGGAGTGGAGCGTGAGCCAGGACTTATCACGACTTGCTCTACTCCGGAAGCTACTAAAGCAGATACAATTTGATAAACATAATTCGATAGTATTTCACGCTCATTCATGTAATTGACCTCCAAGTGCTCGCAGCATCGGACGGAATTTCACGAGCGTCTCTTCATATTCGGATTGTGCTTCTGAATCCGCTACAATCCCACCACCTGCATATAAGTATGCTTTATCCTGTACTAAAGCAGCCGAACGAATCGCAACCGCGAACTCCCCGTTTCCATCTGCATCAAGCCAACCAATAGGCGCTGCATAAAGTCCTCGATTCATTGGCTCATACGCACGAATTATCTTCATCGCTTGTTCACGTGGCACACCGCCTAATGCTGGAGTTGGATGTAAATGTTTCACCAGCTGTAAAATCGTTGCTTGTTCATTTAGAATACCTTCAACAGGCGTATATAAATGCTGAATATCTCTGATTTTCAGAAGCTTCGGTCCATGTGGTACTTTTACCTCGGAACAATTCTTTTCAAATGTCTCAGTAATCATTTCTACGACATAATGATGTTCACCAAGATTTTTCATATCATTTAATAAGTTTTGTCCCAGTGCTTCATCGGCTTCAGCAGTTGAACCGCGCTTTATCGAGCCAGCGACACACGAAGAATAGGCTCGTCCATTTTCGACTTTTACTAAGCGTTCTGGTGATGCACCATAAAATAATAGATCCCCATGCTCTAAGCCAAATAGATAGCTTTCTGGTTGCTCATGTACAACATGCGATAAAATTTGAGGTGATGTAATCGCTTCCTTAAATTGCAATGCTAAAGAACGCGCAATAACTACCTTTTGCGCTTCGTTATCTTTTATTAAACTTGTCACTTTGTGAATGGAATTTAAATACTCTTCCTTGAACGGCTCCATATAGCTCGTCATCGTCGGCTTTGCATATGTTTTAACTTCTTTTACTTGTGCTGCATGAATAAGCTCATCACGCTCTTTACGCAATGCCTCAAATGTATTGGCGCTATTTGTCTCATCTGTAATGTAGTTAATTGTTACATATGCTTTATCATTTCGAATGACTAACTGATGGGTTGCTACAGTAAAATAGCTTTGTGGGAAGTTTGTCCATTCTGCTGATACTTCATTTTGTGGGTCAAATGTAAAACCACCAAAAAGAATAGGCTGTAAGTGCCGATCTTCCTGAACAATTTGACTAGTTAGCTTTTTCCAATGTTGTTCAACCAAATCAAAACGAGCGTCGGATGCATTATTTTCTATTGTATATGCATGACCTAAACCGACTAATGTGAAGGTTTTTTCACGATTTTGCCAGTAATTTCTTTTTCCTTTATATTTCTTTTCTCCCGCTGCAAAAAATGCTAACGCGGATAAACGACTTACTTCGATTGTTTCTATATAAAAAATTTGTTTTGAATTTAAGCCTACTTCAATTTCAGTGGCGTTGTACCACTTGTGTTGCATGAAAATTCCCTCCGTCATGTTGCAAATTCACTAAATATGATGCAATTACCACACTTTTTAATACGTGCAAAAATTTTTATAATTTGCTCAATTTATTTGCGTTCGTTCTCTAAATAATACCTCTCCTATCATACCATTTTTCAAGCAATCGTTACATGTATTCATGCTTCACTCTGTTCTTTTTGTTGTAATTGCTTTACAATAGTTTAGATAATTGTATTTGGTAAGGAGCGTTTTTTTTATGACAAAAGTCGTTGAAGCGGACAAAGGGTTTAAAGTTTGGTGGCATTTAACACGTCCCCATACATTAACGGCTTCATTTGTACCAGTATTACTAGGTACTTCAATAGCACTTGCAATAGACCATGAAACAATTCATTTTGGATTGTTTTTTGCAATGCTTATAGCTAGTATGCTCATTCAGGCAGCTACAAATATGTTCAATGAATATTATGATTATAAGCTTGGACTGGATAATGAAAATTCAGTCGGCATTGGAGGCACAATTGTCCGTCATGGTGTAGCACCAAAGACGATTATGATGATTGCGCTAGGCTTTTATGGAATAGCGATGCTTTTAGGGGTATACATATGCGCGATGACTTCTTGGTGGTTAGTAGCTGTTGGTCTTGTTTGCATGCTTATTGGCTATTTGTATACAGGTGGTCCATATCCGATTGCCTATTCACCTTTTGGGGAGTTAGTTTCTGGAGCAGTTATGGGAATGGGCATTATTTTAATTGCTTTCTATATTCAAACAGGGGAAGTAACGTTGGATGCAGTGTTAATTTCAGTTCCTAGTATGATTCTAGTGGGAGCGATTATGCTTTCCAATAACATCCGTGACATCGTAGGAGATACAGAAGGCGGTCGCAAAACGATGGCTATATTAGTCGGTCGTTACAACGCTGTAACAATACTTGCTGCGTTTTTTGTTGTATCTTATATTTGGATAGTTGTTCTTGTTTTTCTTGGTCATTTAACACCATGGGCTTTACTTGTATTATTAAGTGCGAAAAAGCCAATCGATTCCATTAAACTATTCCGTGCTAAAGAAAAGCCTTTAGAAGTAATGCCTGCTATGAAGTTTACTGCACAAACGAACACGATTTTCGGTTTCCTTTTGGCGATTGGTTTACTACTTTCATATTTTCTTTAAAATTAAGAGAGGCATGTTGTCACCAACATGCCTCTTTTATTATTCCACATTTTCTATTTCTGCATGATCAATACATGTTAAAGCTGTAGGAATCGCTTCTAAACGTCCAAATGGAATGTTTTCACCACATACAGCACATTTTCCATATGTACCCTCATCCATCGCAGTCAATGCAGTTTTAATTCTCTCAATTTCTTCTTCCTTCAATTCATTTAACGTAAGTTCTGTTACAACCGTCGTCAAATCCGTAGCTGCATCAGCTGGATGATTATCAACCGCCGATAACTCTGTTTCATCAACAGGCAGTTCATCATTGATAAACTGTTGTAATGTCGCTAGCTCTTCTTCCAATGTCTGACGTAATTGTTGTAATTGATTGTTATTCATATTAAATCCCCCTTTTATCTGTTAATAAAATATTACCTAAATGAGGATTTCTAAAACATCTCGACTTATTTTATCGCTGTATATGCACTAATTGCATTATGCAGAAACTGGGTAGCACCTTCTCCAACTCGTTGATCATAATAGGAAGTAAAGCGTTCATCGTATATATACATTTGTGCTAATCCTTGGTGAGCCTCTTTCGTATATTTTGCCCAAGAAAAGCTTAACCAACGTTTATGAAGCTCTGCAGCCTCCATAGCAATTGCTGAAGTAGTATCTCCCTGTTCCATCGCTTCTTTTAAGCGTTCAAACAACTGCTTCTCTAATTGTTGCATAGCTTCGTATTGTTCTTCTGACATATTTTTCAGTTTGCCGTAGCTTGCATCAACTTGTTCCTCACCATATTTTTCACGAATTTCCTGCCCGTAGTTTTGTTCATTTTCTTCCACTAATTTATTTTTGAAAACTTTAAACTTTTCTTCATTTGTCATTTTAATATCCCCTTCCAACATATTGATTGTTTGATTTATTGTTTCAAGTAATTTATCGAGATAATTTCTCTTTTTTTGTAAAAGCCCGTATTGTTTTTTTAACACTTCTTTCACTTCAAAATTTGGATCGTTTAAAAAATTTTTAATCTCCTCTAGCTTAAAATCTAGCTCCCGATAAAACAGAATTTGCTGTAGTCGATCAATATCAGATTGACTATATTTTCTATAGCCATTTTGCTCGACCGCTGAAGGCTTTAACAAATCAATTTCATCATAGTACCGTAATGTTCGTGCACTTACACCTGACAACTTTGCCAACTCATTTACTAGCATGCCATCACCTCTTATTTAGTACTATAAAGGATGACGTAACGTAAAGGTCAATGGGAATATATTTTAAAATTAAATTTTTCTTTTCAATTATAATTGGTGAAAGGATGACTTTTGAAAATCAAAATATATCAATCGATATTACACTATAAAAAATGGAAGCATTCCTAATCTTTTAGGATGCTTCCATAAAATTTTTTAATCTCGAAATTAATTCACTCAAGTAAATTTTCGGTAATGTAGACATTTGTTTTAAACTAATATTTTTCACTTCAAAACATTTAATATCATTTTCATAGCGAAACCCTGTCACTTCAATTTCCTTCACTGCTTCTTGAGCCAATTGCATAAAATGTTCCCATTTAGCACGATACATTCCATCAACTTCTTCACGTTGAATCGAAAACTGCTCAAACCCTCCTACCAACTCAAAAACAAAAATATTGGCAAATTCATTATCTTTTATTAATTCATTTTCGATACTATATGGAATTACTCCCAATGATTTTAATTGTGAAAACATAGCAGTAATACCTATTTCCTCTTCAAGCTCTCGCACTCCATCTTCAACAGTTTCTGTAGAAAGTAAATGGCCAGCAGCAGTAATATCGTATTGGCATGGGTAATCTTTTTTATATTTACTTCTCAGTTGAAAGTAAATATGCCATTCTGCGTTAATTTTTTCAATAACCCAACAATGGAATACTTCGTGCCAATATCCTCTTTCATGAATTATTTCACGGTGCTCAACACCTATTTCATTGTAATCTTTATCAAATATTTTTAGACGCTCTGTCAAAACGTCACCCCCTTATATACAAAAACGCTAAGTACATGTAAAAGTACTTAGCGTTTTCTCTTCTTCTTATGTATGACCCGTACGGGATTCGAACCCGTGTTACCGCCGTGAAAGGGCGGTGTCTTAACCACTTGACCAACGGGCCGATGGCGGAGACAGAGGGATTTGAACCCTCGCGCCGCTTACGCGACCTACACCCTTAGCAGGGGCGCCTCTTCAGCCTCTTGAGTATGTCCCCAAAATGTAAAAATGGCTCCGAAGGCAGGACTCGAACCTGCGACCTGCCGGTTAACAGCCGGATGCTCTACCAACTGAGCTACTT
>NZ_JACSPW010000022.1 GCF_014836935.1 Solibacillus merdavium
AAAAGTTATAATCTATTGTTTGCTTCATTTAAGAAGCTTGTTTCATTAACGTTGCTTGTTCAGTTTTCAAGGTTCATGTTTTAGTCGTTTGTGCGACTGTTTCAAATTATAACTGAGTTGTTTTTACTTGTCAACAACTTTATTAGAATTTGTTTTTCGATTGTGTTGCTTGCTTCAGTGTGTCGCAGCAACGTGATTAACTATACACCCGTATCTAATCTTTGCGCAACCCCTTTTTAAAAGAAAAAATTTTCTGATATTTATACAGTAAGCCATTTAGAGTTTCTTCCTATTATATATACAGTAAAGTACTTTTACTTGTCGCTCCAAAAGTAATCTCTCTACCCCTTCCTCCTATAAGAAAAAGAAGCTATTTAATATCGATTCGCATTCTTCTACTAATAGCATTCATGCCTTGTTTCTCATAAAACGCTAATGCATCTTTATTAAATTCCCACACATTCAACTCCACTGTCGTTACATTCTTTTCTTCCGACCATTGAATACACCTTTCAAAGAGCTTCGAACCGATTGATCGACGTTTCTTTCTTTGATCAACGCCAAAATCATGTATGTAGGCATAATTCCGAGAAACTAATGAAGGGAATGGCGGCGATACTTCCAAACTTATTATTGCAAAGCCAACCGTCTCTTCTTCTAATTTCGCAATAAATATTTTACTATTATCATTCTTTAATAGTTCATTGTAATAATCTTCAGGCATCACCGTTTCCACACTACGAAAAATAGACCGATCCCCTTCTACGTGTTCCTCATGCCCTTCCCTTACAATTCGGTTTACTTCTATATAGTCAGATGTACTGGCTTCAATAATTTCAACTTCCATAATCTATTCACTCCTTATATATTTATCTTCTACCTCGATATAGATTGTCCTTCTAATCATCCGTAACTTAATTTGTAATTCTAATGGTAGAGACCGCCAAATAAAAAAAGCTACTTAAACGGATTGTCTAAGTAGCTAAGAATAAATTTCATTAATGTGCTGCAGTGCCTAAGTAAAGCAAGAATATAAATCCGAATACGTACATAATTGGATGAACTTCTTTTGCACGCCCTGCGACAATCATTGTTAATGGGTAGAATACGAAACCTACAGCAACACCTGTTGCAATCGAGAATGTTAAAGGCATCATTAACATAGTAAAGAATGCCGGTACTGCAATTTCGAATTTTTCCCACTCAATTTTACCAAGTGATGCAACCATTAATACCCCTACAACAATTAACGCTGGAGCTGTTACCGCTGAAGTTACAACACTTAGAATCGGTAAGAAGAATAGTGCTAATAGGAAGAATACACCTGTCACAATTGCTGCAAAACCAGAACGAGCACCAGCAGCTACTCCCGAAGAAGATTCAACAAATGAAGTTACTGTCGATGTACCAAAAATAGATCCTGCAATGGTTGCAATCGAGTCAGAAATTAAAGCTTTACCTGCACGAGGTAGTTTATTGTCCTTAACAAATCCTGCTTGGTTGGCTACAGCCATTAATGTTCCAGCATTGTCAAAGAAGTCAACGAATAGGAATGTTAGGATAACTGAAAGCATTGCTAAAGTATAAAATTCCGCGTCACCAAAAGCAGAGAATAGCGCACCGAATGTAGGCTCTAAAGATGGTGGCATTGCTGCAATTTGTGACGGTAGTTCTACTAAACCAAAAATCATACCAGCTATAGCAGTAATAGCCATACCGACGAATACACCGGCTTTCATACCACGAACTAAGAAAATAACTGTAATAACTATACCAAATATAGCCAACAATACTTCTGGATCTGTTAAGTTACCAATACCAACAAATGTTGCTGGATTCGCAATAACAATTCCGGCATTTTTCAAACCGATAAATGCGATGAATAAACCAATACCTGCACCAACTGCTAATTTTAATTCCATTGGAATTGCATTAATTAATTTTTCACGTAAACCTGTTAAAGTTAAAATCAAGAAGAACACACCTGAAACGAATACTGCTGCCAATGCATGCTGCCATGGACTTCCGTTTGTTAAAACAACTGTATAAGCAAAGAATGCGTTTAGTCCAAGTCCCGGTGCCAATGCCAACGGATACTTTGCCAAGAATCCCATTACAAACGATCCAACAGCTGCCGATAAGGCTGTTGCTACGAATACTGCACCATAATCCATACGCATTGCATCCGGAAGATCAGGTACATCCGCTAATGTTAAAGTTAATGGATTGACAATTAAAATATAGGCCATCGCTAAGAATGTAGTGAAACCACCTAATATCTCTTTGCGATAATTTGTCCCAAGTTTATCAAACTCGAAATACTTTTTCATAATGTAATTTTCCTCCGTGTTGTCGTCTTACAACTATCGAGGGTTTCGATCCTATAAAACAAAAAGACACGCTAAGCTGTTATGCTGCATGTCTACGATTTATGGAAATAAGAATTGTTTCTATTAGTTAAATAGAATCGAAACTTATTTTAAATCGTAGTCGAATCATTTACGGTGATTCGGTAGAAACTTACGGGCCATATTCCCGACATTATACGACGACATATTTAATTTACGCTAGTAATATAACATTTCATTTTTTAAATTACAAGCCCATATCCGAACATTTTTTAATTTTTATCATAAAAGGTTCGTGAAAACATTCATAATTTAGCCAAGTCTTTTCTTGGAATTTACTAAACGCCTTTTTACCGACCTGGTATATACTGTAATTCAATTCACTTTTCTATTACACACATTTACTTTGGATGGGATTTTTTGAATGAAATAAAGGTTATATGAAGTGTTGGATTTACTGGAATAATAGAATATTTTCTCAGGAAAGTTTATAGAGATGTCATATTACTCTTTTATAGTTAACTTGAAATGAATTTTTTTGGAGGGATTTTTTTGATACAACAACGAATATGGGCGATGCGCTTAATTCGCTTTGCGGCAATTTTTGGCTTTTTAGGTGTTTTAATCGGTTCTATTATGAGTGGAGAAATGAATTATGCTTTACGTCCAATTCACGCTCACTTTGTATTAGTAGGATGGTTATCAGTATTTGCGTGGGGAATTTTCTATTATTCTGTACCAATCCGCAAATTACTTTACGTAAAGGTTCAAAGTATTTTAGGGATGATTGGTGCCGTTGGGTTATGTATAGGAATGTGGCTACACTACTTAGATCCATTGAACACTAATGAAACATTAAATATGGTGTTCTTCATTGTAGGCGGATCAATTTTATTAATCGCATTCTTCCTATTTTTCATCGTAACGTTCTTCATCGAAAAAAAAGAAAACTAATCACATTAGCCTGAGTATGCCTATAAGCTGCTTAGGCTTTTAATTATTTTGTTAACTTCACCAGCCCTAAATTGTACATTCTATCTTTTTAGTATGTTAAAATAATATTCGTTAAAGATGTTAAAGATAGTTTAAAGGAGGGCTTTAATTGCCGTATTGGTTGCATAACACATTATTTGTACTTTTATTAATTGTGACATTAGGTTGTGTATCGAGTGGAATTGAGTGGAAATCCCGCCCAAAAGATACTATTGAAGAGTAAATAATTCTAAACATAAAAAAAGGAAGCCTATACAATATAGACTTCCTTATATTTAATTACAGCTCTTAATATTGACGATTTGTTCGATTTAACGACTCATCTAAATTTGTCGATGTATTATGAATATCATTTCTTTCACGTTGTAGTAACTCTTCCTCATGAAGGGCTAATCGCTCTTCTTCAGTTTTATTTACCCCGTAATTTTCTGTACCTTCATCGAAGTAAGCTCCATAGTCTTTATCTACATACAATAAATACTTGCCTTCCTGCAATTCTTTATAATAACGATTTCTTTCGTCTTCTGTTAAACCCATTTGTGTGAAATATTTATCACGCACTAAATCTTCTCCCATGATAAATGCTTTGAAGCGATCCCACCATGAACCCTCTTTTCCATCATTTCCATATGAAGATGATCCTCGATACATTGAAAGCTGTTGGTTACGATTCGATACAATATACATATCCTCTTCGCCATACCCTTGTGTACGAAGGCGATCCATTTCTGCTTGTAATTCCATTTCCGTATTGTAAATACCATGCAATTTTTTGTTTTCACTTGTTTCCATGTTTCATTCCTCCATTTTTTTAATAGTTTAGTTCATACCGCTCGTTTATCTTGATTATAGGTATACTAATCAATACCTTTTCTCAGAAATACTAAACCCGAGTAATATAAATTTAACAATTCGCAATAAAATTGAAAGAATAAAAATGTTTATTTACCACTACCATTTTTTAGTCCCACATATTCAAAAATAAAAAACATAGGGGAAAACCATCCTCCTATGTTTATAATTCGTTTTATTTATCTGTTTGTTCTTGTTTCTTCTTCAAATACTCTGCACGTATTTTTTCAAGTTGCTGTTTTTTATCAAATTTGGCAGGTTTGTTTTTTTCATGATACTTTGTCACAGCTACCTTGCCTTTTGTATCCAATTGATATTTTCCCACTTTGTTCACCTACTTTTCTAATCCTTAAAGAGAATCCATCCAACAAATATACTATACCTTATTTTACTGAAGTAAACCTTATAGTGCACTGCCAACCTTACATATATTCGTAAAAAAAATTTAAAACTAAGTAAAAAAGCTCAGCAGAAACCTTATCAAGTAAGGCTCTACTAAGCTTATTACGGTGTTCATTAATTTATTGTACTTCTGCGGTGCAGTGGCTCCTCGAAATTTGGAGAGCGTTTATTCCCACTCAATCGTCGCTGGTGGCTTAGAAGTAATGTCATACAGCACACGGTTTACGTGCTTCACTTCGTTTACGATACGTACAGAAATTTTCTCTAATACATCGTAAGGGATACGTGCCCAGTCAGATGTCATGCCGTCGATTGATGTTACACCGCGGATACCGATTGCGTAATCGTACGTACGGCCATCGCCCATTACACCTACTGAACGGATGTCAGGTAATACGCAGAAGTATTGCCAAATATCACGGTCAAGACCCGCTTTTTTAATTTCTTCGCGTAGGATATAGTCAGCTTCACGAACGATATCCAGTTTTTCTTCTGTTACTTCACCAAGTACACGGATACCTAAACCAGGACCTGGGAATGGTTGACGCCATACTACCGCTTCAGGAAGACCTAGCTCTAAACCTAAAGCGCGCACTTCGTCTTTGAATAATGTATTTAAAGGTTCGATTAATTCAAACTTCATGTCTTCTGGTAATCCACCAACATTATGGTGTGATTTAATTGTTTGAGCAGTTGCTGTACCTGACTCGATAATGTCCGTGTAAAGCGTACCTTGGGCTAAGAAATCCATATCTTTTAGTTTTGATGATTCTTCATCAAATACGTAAATAAACTCGTTACCGATAATTTTACGTTTTTGCTCTGGGTCAGAAACGCCTCTTAATTTGTTCATGAAACGCTCACGAGCATCGATTTTGATTAGTTTCATATCAAAGTCTTCCGTGAAAGTTTTCATTACTTGCTCAACTTCACCTTTACGATTCAAGTTGTGATCAACGAACATACAAGTTAACTGATCACCAATAGCTTTATGGATTAATACTGCTACTACAGAAGAATCTACTCCTCCTGATAATGCACAAAGAACTTGCTTGTCGCCAACTTGCTCGCGGATTTTTGCAATTTCGATATCAATGAAGTTAGCCATTGACCAGTCGCCTTTTGCTTCACATACATTGAATACGAAGTTTTTTAGTAAATCATTTCCGTATACAGAGTGACGTACTTCCGGGTGGAATTGAACTGCGTAAAACTTGCGGGAAACATCAGCCATTGCCGCGATTGGACATGCAGGGCTTGTCGCAATTACTTCAAAACCTTCAGGAACCGCTGTTACATGGTCTCCGTGACTCATCCATACAACTTGATTTTTTGGTAATTCTGCAAACAGTTTGTTGTCTGAAGTCACGTTAATTTCTGCTTTCCCGTATTCACGAGTTATCGCGCCTTCTACTTTACCACCTTGCGTCTGCGCCATTAACTGCATTCCGTAACAGATACCTAAAATCGGTAAACCCAATTCAAAAATTGCCGGATCTACATGGAATGCCGTTTCATCATATACAGAGTTTGGACCACCTGAGAATATGATACCCGCTACATTCATTTCTTTGATTTCTTCTGCTGTAACCGTGTGCGGATGTAATTCTGAAAATACACCAAACTCACGAATACGACGCGTAATTAATTGGTTAAACTGACTACCGAAATCAAGAACGACAATTTTCTCTTGCTCTTTTAATAAAGGAGTTGACACAATTTCCACCTCTTCTAATTTTTTGCGGCCTATATTTAAGAAAAAAACGCGTAAGAAAATAAATTCTACGCGTTCATATTTCATCTCTTCTTCAAGTGGGTACACTATCCCTGTTAAGGATATAACGAATCCCACCATCATAGATAAGTTATTTAGGGTAACTTAGTAGAAACATCTGGACCATATTACCAGACTTATATGAAGGCACTATACTATTGATTTTTCTAAATTTTACTCTTTCACCGAACTAAAATCAACCACTCGTGCGATTGATTAAATATTCCCAAATTTCTTTCATCTTCGTCATATCTATTTGTTCAGTTTGTTTTGCATAAATCAGCTTCTCATAAAAGGCCGTTAGTTCCCTCATTTTTGTCGTATCCAACTGCTCATCCACTCGTAGCGCAAATTGTTGTAACGTCTCATCTTGCCCGCGTTTTAAATGAATACGCTCCAATTGTTTCAATAACACTAAATAGCCTTCTTCAAATGTATCCGAGCGATTTAGCTTGGAATGATTCATTTTCACAGCAAGTTTCGGTTGCCACTTACCGCGCTTTCTCCACAGAATAATAAAACCTACTAAAAGTATGGCTAATAATCCATAAACTACCCATTTAAAGTTAGACCAGTTAATTGAACTTGTTGCATCCCCAGTAGCCTGTTGCGGATCTTGTTCTTCCAGCTCCAGCTGCGGCGCTTCCGGTTCTTCCGCTTCTGGTAATTGCTCTTCTTCTGGCATTTCCACATCGACATCATAGTTTATATTCACCGGGTTGCTAAATCCAATTGTCGGCTCAAACGGCATCCAGCCAATTCCATCAATATAAGCTTCTACCCAAGAATGGGCATCATTATTTGTCACCTGATACGTATACATGCCGTCTTCTTCATGAATTCGCTCTCCACTCGAGAAGCCCTTCACCCAACGCGCCTGGATTCCTACCGAGCGAAGCAACACAACCATCGAAGTTGAGAAATTATCACAGTAGCCGAGTTTTGTCTCAAATAGAAATTGGTCTACATAATCTTGATTGCCGCTAGGTACTTGCACGTTTGTCGTTTCATATTGAAAGCCACTTCGCGCAAAATAACCTTCTACTGCACGCGCCTTATCATAAACACTTTCATACATATCCGTAATTTCATACGCCAAGTCTGCAACACGCTGCGGTAAATCATCCGGCAGCTGCAAATAACGGGAATCATTTTCCGTGGAGGATAAAGATTCCTTTAATGCAGTATAGCTATATTCTGGTTGTTGGAATGTCATTTCATAGGATGAAGGAGAAACCACGTTATTGTTTATAACTGGAATCATTTTTTCATTGCCACCATTAAACCTGATCACACTTTGCGGATCATAGAGCTCATAGGAAGTTATTCCATATGCCTGCAGTAAAAATCGGTAATCTTCATTTACCGCCTGTACTTGTACAGATTGCGGGTCTTCCTTTCCCGGACTAATAGAAAGCGGTATCTTATCTGCCATTTGCAGTGTCTGTTGCAATGACTCGTCAGCAGAGTGAATCCACCCTTTTGACGTATAAAAATCTTTCGTTTCTACACGCCAATATTGACGAATCGGTGTTTGGATTTGATAAACAAGTGTATTATCGCCAAAAAACGGACCGCCAAGACTTTCATCATTATCCCCGTAACCGACCGTGGCAAATGGTTGTGTAGAAGACCCCCCAATACCAGCAACCCCCTTCATATATGGCACCGGATCTGGCCATTGCGGCTCTGACTTTGGTAAATAGATTGCTACGATCCCTGCGATTGTAACAAAAATAATAATCGGGGCGGCATAAACTAAATAGCTCGTCCAATCTTTTTGCATATTGGCTGCCTGCATCAATCGTTTTATGAAAAGGAGAGCTGTAAGAATAAGCCCTAAAATCATTACTTTTATAATGGCCATAGTTCCGTCATAGTCGGTAAAAGCATCAAGAGTACCGATGAAAAACACTGTAAGTAAAAGGAAATAGTAGATACTATAGCGCACAGTTACCCAATGCTGAATTAAATAAATCAGCATCCAAATTAAAATGAAAAACAAGCTGGTACGGAATGGATCACTTACATAAATCCACTCACCCGCTAAAATTGTATTCATATTAGTTTTTAGTTCATTTGATAGAAACTGTACCGTCGTTAATTGACCATCATTATAAACACTTACATTAAACCATGTAATATAAGCTAACTTAATAAACCACGAAACGGCAAACGGTAATGAAAAAATACCCAGTAACAAACAGATCCCCATAAAGAGTAAAAACTGCATGAAATACCCTGTACTTGTCAGTTCCATAATCGGCAAAAGCCACTCTCTTAAAATCAGGAAAATAATAATATAGAAAATAGCGAATTCAATTTTTTCGGAAGTACTACGTCTCATGCGTGCTTCACCTCCGAATACATTGACTGCAGCTCATCCGAATCAACGTAATGAACCTCATTATTCTGACTAATGAATTGCACCAAATTTTTTTCGTCACTAACGACAAAGCAAATAATTTTTCGAGCGTATTTTGTGCCTGAGTTTAAAATTTCCTGCAGTTCTGGCACAAGTTCACCCGTTACAATAACTACGACTGAGCGGCTCATGATTTTTTGCTCTTCATATAGCAGACGCTCAACACCAAACTGCGCATCAGGCTGTACAGTTACCAAGTGTTGCAGTACCTTCTCAAATTGTTTGTCCGTTTTTATTATTGGGGCAAAATATCGATCATTACCTGCACTTAAAAACGAAACATCCCCGCGTCCTTTTACGATTTTATTAATATAGGATGCGGTATAATCGACTACTTGCTCAAAATTTTTCTGTACAGCACGATCGATTAATATAAACATATTTTGTGACTTGCGATCCTCAAATTCTTTCGTCCGAAGCTCACCATTTTTCGCAAAGGACTTCCAATGTATCCAGGAAAAACGATCCCCCGGTATATATTCACGAACTCCGGTTGCCATCGTTGTATCCTTTACCAAAGAATAGCGCGACTGACTGGAACCTTGTTCATATTGCATTCCAATTGGCAATACATCTACATCCGAAACTTTTGGATAAACTAAAAAAAGTTGAGGATGATTGACCGCTACTTTACGAATTGTCCATCCAAAAAAGTCCGTACACGTAAACTCCAACCCTTTAAAATGGTGTTCACCACGCTTTAACTCCTTTAATTCATATGTCCATTCGAACTCACGCTTCCAACCGACTAAAAACAATTTTGTCACATTCCCATTTGGTCTCTCGTAATGCCCATTATCCATCGGTAGCTCTTGTACCATCATAAACACGATTGGAAACCAACTCGTATTCCGAAATGTTACTGTCACCTGTACATTACTTCCTCGCTCAATCCGATCCTTTGATAATGTTCGGGATATTTCCTTAAAATGAATCGGAAAAACAGCCAGTAATATTGAATAAAGCAAAAAGGGCAAAATAGTAAAAAAGACAAACCAGCTGACAAAGCCCCCTTGAAACATCGCATAGCAATACGTTATAGCGAGCAATAAAATAACGGTAATCAAACGACCGCTATGCCGGAAAAACTGTTTGAATCCACTCATTCAGGAACATACCTTTTCACAGGAACATGGACATAATGAAGCACACTTTTAATTACTTGCTCTTCTGTAATTCCTTCATAGCGTGTTTCTGGTTTTAGAATGATTCGGTGACTGAATACATATTTCACTAAATATTGGACATCATCCGGGATCACATAGTCTCTCCCTTTCATAAACGCATAGCTTTGTGCTGCACGCATTAATGCAATAGAAGCACGGGGACTAACTCCTAAATATACATTGTGATGGTGACGAGTATTCTGAGCGAGTGACACGATATATTCTTTAATATTATTTTCTACATGCACTTCTTTTACTTGCCTCTTCAGTTCCATTAATTGTTCAATCGTTAATACTGCAGAAATATCATCAATTGGCACCGTTCTCTCGGCACGTCGAAGCACTTCGATTTCCTCTTCTTTTGTTGGATAGCCCATTTTGATTTTGAGCAAAAATCGGTCTAATTGTGCTTCAGGGAGCGGGTATGTCCCTTCATATTCAATTGGATTTTGTGTAGCCATTACGAAAAACGGCTTCGGCAGTTGAATCGTATCACCATCTACTGTTATTGAAGCCTCTTCCATACTTTCTAACAATGCGGCCTGTGTTTTTGGAGATGTACGGTTAATTTCATCCGCTAATACAATATTTCCTACAATCGGTCCTGGACGAAACTCAAATTGCAAAGTTTTCGGGTTATATATTGAAACGCCAATTACATCAGATGGCAATAAATCCGGTGTAAATTGAATTCGCTTAAAGCTCGTACCTAATGATTTCGAAAGGGCACGTACCATCATTGTTTTCCCTACACCTGGCACGTCCTCCAACAATACATGTCCTCCAGCGAGTAATGAAACAATACTTAACTCAGCAATCTCTCTTTTCCCTATCATCACTTTTTCGATATTTCTGATTATTTTCTCGATTTGTTCGTTCATGAATAGTCCTCCCAGCTGAAATGTACCATGTATGACATATAGTTTAAGCATAACGAAAAGAAAATGTTAGTACAACTAGTTTACTTTATAAATGAAAAATCACCTCACTTTTATTTCAAAGTTGGGGTGATTTAAATAGATGTCTTATAGGTAGTTATCCGACGATTGGCATTATTGAGTGTAGTTACTCGTTCAGAATACTGCAGTAAACGCCTTAAATTTTCTGCTGAATTTGCATTGTACTGCATACCTTTTATAATATAGTGCCCCTTGTTATGTATAAGCTTTTTTGGACGTTGCTGCGGTTTCTTCCTTTGTTTCTTTTGGGGTAGCTGCTCGCGTGGGTCACGAAAATGGTCATGCATCCCACTATTGATCGCATCCGCAAAATGCGTATCCGATATCATAGCACGCGTCGAGTTGCGATAAATGCTGCTTGTTGTTGCGGTAACTCTCGAAGTCCTCATAGTGTAGTTCCCCCTTCCTCCCTTTCTTTATATATCGACTTGTTCAAAAACTATTATATTTACAAATAAAAAAGCTGTGTCACTTTTCCCATGACACAGCTTTAATTATCATTTCCAAAAATCATCAAAAATTGTAATCGGCATATGCCGTTTATGCATTGAGCGCAAATAATGTCCTTCCAGCGTAATCCGTGCCTGTTCTGGAATCTCTTTACCTTCTAAATAATCATCAACCTGCTCGTATGTGATACCCAATGCCACTTCATCAGGTAATGCTGGACGGTTTTCTTCCAAATCAGCAGTTGGGACTTTTTCATATAGATGAACCGGACAATTTAAATATTTTAATAGTTGACGGCCCTGACGTTTATTTAAACGGAAGATTGGCACTAAATCTACGCCACCATCTCCATATTTTGTATAGAATCCTGTCACTGCTTCCGCTGCATGGTCCGTACCAATTACGACTCCATTATGCATGGCTGCGATTGAATACTGCACCTTCATACGCTCACGGGCTTTTTCATTCCCTTTCGCAAAATCACTCAGCGTTACACCCGCCGCTAATAAAGCTTTGACACTCGCATCAACAGATTCTTTAATATTCACTGTATAAATTTTTGTCGGCTGGATAAAGTCGAGCGCATCTTGACAATCTTGTTCATCCTTCTGAAGCCCATACGGAAGTCGTACCGCCCAAAATGAATATGTGTGTGCACCAGCTTCTTCATTTAACTCATCCACCGCCATTTGTGCAAGCTTCCCTGTTAGCGTAGAATCCTGTCCGCCACTAATACCTAGAACAAATCCTTTTAAAAACGGATGCTTCTTTGCATAATTCTTTAGAAAATCAATGGATTTACGGATTTCCTCTTCTACATTAATTGTCGGCTTTACTTTTAATTCTTCAATAATTTGTTGTTGTAATAATGACAATGTACACACCCCTTAACGTTATTCGAGTTCTGTTACCATATCTCGCACTTCTTGAATGTTGCGCATTTTATTGTCCCAGCATTTTTGACTCAAATCTACTGGATATTCTTCCGGGTTTAAGGAACGCTTATATTCATCCCATAATAAATCTAAATTGGCATGAGCGTATTTACGTATATCTGTTAACGATGGGTTATCATATACAATTTTCCCATGATCAATAATGAGTTGGTGAAGCTCTTTCGCTTCAAAGTTTGTAACGAATTTGGAAATGAATGTATGAACCGGATGGAACATTTTAATACGTTCTTCTGCCGCCGGGTTCTCATCCGCCATCGCGATGTAATCGCCTTCCGATTTACCGTTTTTCTTATTAATAATACGGTAAACTCGCTTTAATCCCGGCGTTGTTACCTTTTCAGCATTGGCAGAAATTTTTATCGTATCTTCCATTTCACCATGTTCGTTTTCAATTGAAACCATTTTATATACCGCGCCTAATGCCGGTTGATCATATGCAGTAATAAGCTTTGTACCAATACCCCACATATCAACACGAGCACCCTGCGCTTTTAGGTTTAGTATTGTGTATTCATCCAGATCGTTTGAAACAATGACTTTCGCATTAGGGAATCCGGCTTCATCCAGCATACGGCGCGCTTCTTTTGACAGGAAGGCAATATCCCCACTATCCAGTCGAATACCTACAAAATTAATTTTATCCCCAAGTTCTTTTGCAACTCTTATCGCCGTCGGTACACCTGACTTTAATGTGTTGTACGTATCGACTAAGAACACACAGTCTTTATGACGCTTCGCATACGAATGGAATGCATCATAGTCGTTTTTATATGCTTGAACTAAAGCATGCGCATGCGTGCCCGATACAGGAATATTGAACAATTTACCTGCACGTACATTTGAAGTAGATTCAAAACCGCCTATTACTGCGGCACGAGCTCCCCAAATTGCAGCATCCATCTCTTGTGCACGGCGTGTTCCAAATTCCATTGCAATTTCATTGTGGACCACTTGCTTTATGCGACTCGCTTTTGTTGCGATAAGCGTTTGATAGTTGACGATATTCAGTAAAGCCGTTTCGATTAACTGCGCTTCAACCAATGGCGCTTCGATGCGTACAATTGGCTCATTAGCAAATACAAGTTCTCCTTCCACCATGGAATACATCGAACCTGTAAAGCGGATAGTTTTTAAATAGTCAATAAAATCGTCTTTATAATGGAGTTCTTCACGTAAATAGTCGATATCTGTTTCACTGAATTTAAAGTCTTTCAAATAATTCAACATACGTTCCAGTCCTGCAAAAATAGCGTAGCCATTACCGAATGGCAACTGCCTGAAATAGAGTTCAAATACAGCTTTGCGTTCATGTATACCGTCTGCCCAATAGCTTTCCGCCATATTAATTTGATATAAATCGGTATGCAAAGCGAAACTATCATCTACATACTTTTCATTCATCGTGAGTTCCCTTCTTCCAAAACATAATTAGTCATAGTATACACTATCTTGAATTAATTCGAAGTATGAAGAGTTTTTATTTTCAATATTTGCATTTTCACACACATTTTGTTTCAATTCCTTTTAGTTTTCCCCAAATGAATCAATAAAAAACGTTCGTTATGTACAGCTTCCGTTGAATAGCTTCTCTTATTCTATATAAAGCCATTTCAAGCTATTCACCTCCTCCTTCCTCACTTCATCTCACAATGCGATTAAACCAATCGAATATCCATGTCATTTTTCCTAACATAAGGTATTGATTTATTATGAAATTCGATTTATCATGTTAGATAACATAACACAAGGAGTTGGGGAGAAATGAAAAAGATCGAAGCAATTATTCGTCCTGAAGTTTTCGCAAGAGTGCGAGAAGGTTTAGCTTTAGAAGGTATTGACGGGCTGAGCATTTCCGAAATTGCCGGTGCAGGTCGACAAGAAGGAAAAATTGGATTGTTTCGCGGCAATTCCTTTTCAATGGAGTTCTCTCAAAAGCTAAAGCTTGAAATGGTTGTAGACAACGCAAAAGTTCAAGCGATTATCGATGTTTTATTACGCGAAGCTTCTACAGGAGAAGTTGGTGACGGTAAAATTTTCATCTATCCGGTAGAGCAGGCGATTCGTATACGCACGAAAGAACTTGGTTCCATTGCAATTGATTAATTAACCGTTAAATAAAGGAGGATATTTTTATGACAAACGAAGCTTTAGAATTATCGATTAACTTAGTATGGGTAATGCTTGGTGCATTTTTCGTTTTCTTCATGCATGCTGGGTTTGCAATGGTTGAAGCAGGATTTACTCGCTCTAAAAATGCGGTCAATATATTAATGAAGAATATTTTAACAATTTCAATCGGCGGTATTGTCTATTTTGCAGTTGGCTACGCCATAATGTTTGGTGACACAGCAAACGGACTTATCGGTACTTCTGGTTTTGCATTAAGCGGTGTTGATGACATTGCCTTCTTCGTATTCCAAGCTATGTTCGCTGCAACATGCGCCACTATTATTTCAGGTGCTGTTGCTGAACGTACCAACATTGTTGCCTATATGGCGTTAGTAGTAGTTATGACAGCATTCATTTATCCTGTTGTTGGGCATTGGATTTGGCAAGGTGATGGTTGGTTAACAGCATTAGGCTTCACTGATTTCGCAGGATCCACAGTCGTTCACTTAACTGGTGCAGTTGGTGCATTAGTTGTTGCAGCAATGGTTGGTCCTCGTGTAGGGAAATATGCAAAAGGCGTCGTGAATGTAATTCCAGGTCATTCAATTCCACTTGGCGCATTAGGTGTATTCATTTTATGGTTAGGTTGGTATGGCTTCAATGGTGCTTCAACTTTAGCTGCCGACCCATCATTAGTTCCAGGCGTTATTGCAAATACATTTTTAGCTGCATCAGCGGGTGTTATTGCTACAGCATTTTACACTCGTTTGCGTTACGGCTTTATCGATGGTTCTTTAACATTAAACGGAGCTTTAGCAGGCTTAGTTAGTATTACAGCAGGTGCTGCAAACTTAAGCATTGTCGGTGCTATTATCGCAGGGGCTATCGGCGGTTTCATTTTAGTGGAAGCTGTACGCTTCATTGATCATAAGTTAAAAGTTGATGACCCAGTTGGAGCAGTAGCAGTACATGGTGTTGCCGGTATTTGGGGAACATTAGCTGTTGGTCTATTTGATATTACTGGTGGAGGTCTTTTATATGGTGGGGGCGCAACATTGCTTGGCGTGCAGGCATTAGGCGTTGTAGCAATTATTGCTTGGACTGCCAGCACAGTCGCTCTTTCTACTCTTGTCATTAAAGCCTTCATCCCATTACGTGTAACTCATGAAGAAGAAGTACAGGGCTTAGACATTGCAGAACATGGTGCATATGCATATGAAATGCAAGACACTTTCAAAGGTGTTATAAAATCAAATGATAGTTTTGCCCAACGTTTAACTAACTTAGGCAAAGTATCATCCAGTCAAAATGTACAAGAAAAGCGGATATAAATATATCCCCTGAATTTCATGCTCCCAGAAAACCAAAAAATGAAGTGTGTGCCCCTTCCCCTTCACACACTTCCACCCCATTCTTTTATATAATCGAGAAGGAGGCTGTCTTAAAAGTCAAAACCGACTTTTAATTCAGTCTTTTTACTTACTTAAAACTCCAGCGGTTCGGATTTTCCGATATTCTAATAGTACAAAGCTTGAGCAACTGAAAGTCAAACTTATAATATGAGGATGAATGCTAATGTCTATAAATAACGCTATGGTATAATTTTTAGGAAAATAACGAATTTTAAGGAGATGTTTCTATGGCTTTACGTGATTTTTTCATTTCATTATCGGAAAACCAAGCACTTAGCAACGCTGCTCATCAATACGGTTTAAAGCTCGGTGCACAAAGCGTTGTGGCGGGGACAAGCTTAGAAGAAGCAATTACGAGCATTCGAAAACTAAATGAACAAGGCATTTCATGTACAGTGGATAGTTTAGGTGAATTTGTTTCCGATGAAGGAGAAGCTGTAAAAGCAAAAGAAGAAATTTTAGCATTAATCGAAGCTATTCATCTAGAAGAATTGGATGCACATATTTCTTTAAAACCTTCACAGCTTGGACTCGATATTGATATTGATTTTTGTTATGACAACTTACGTGACATTGTTGAACGAGCTTATGAGTATGGTATTTTTGTCAACTTTGATATGGAGGATTATAAACGTCTGCAACCATCATTTGATATGCTGGAAGAGCTTGCAAAATCATTTGATAATGTGGGTACCGTTATCCAGGCGTATTTCCACCGCGCAAAGGATGATGCCGAGCAATTTAAAGACTACCGTCTGCGTATTGTAAAAGGAGCGTATAAAGAGCCCGAAGAAGTAGCCTACCAAGACAAACTAGATATTGATATTAACTTTATCGAACTAATTGAATACCATTTAGCTCACGGTCATTTCACATCGATTGCAACACATGATCATAATATTATTAAACACGTAAAATATTTCGTTGAGCAATACGATATTCCGAAAGAAAAATTCGAGTTCCAGATGCTTTACGGCTTCCGGAAGGATTTACAGCTGGAGCTTGCACGCGAAGGCTACCAAGTCTGTGTATATGTCCCATATGGCAAGGATTGGTACGGATATTTTATGCGTCGTCTTGCTGAGCGTCCGCAAAATATTTCGCTCGTAACAAAGCAAGTATTCAATAAAAAGACGAACACCATATTAGCCGTAGCAGCCGGTGCATTCGTCCTTGGCCGTTTAACGAAAAAAGATTAATTACGCTAAATAAAATGCTTCGCCTACTCGTCAAAAGTAAGCGAAGCATTTTATTTATTCCAGCCCTTTTCTTTAAACCGGGCTATTGCTTCAATTCGATTCCCCACTCCCAGCTTATCTAAGATGGTAGAAATATAGTTACGTACTGTACCAGCAGATAAGAAAAGCTCTGCTGCAATTTCCTTCGTCGTTTTCCCTTCTGCAACGAGTTCGAGCACTTGGCTTTCACGTTCAGTTAACGGGTTTTCACTGTCATCTTCATATACAAAGTCCACAAGCTCCGGTGCATAAATACGACGACCATCCATAATAATTCGAATGGAATTGACAAGCTCCTCAATCGGGCTATCCTTCAGCAAATACCCGCGCACTCCCGCCTTTCGCGCCCTTTCAAAATAGCCAGGACGTGCAAAGGTTGTTAAAATAATTATTTTACAATCGTTTTCCCGTAAGGCCTCAGCAGCATCTAATCCGGTTTTTATCGGCATTTCAATATCCATAATACATATGTCGGGTTTTAATTCCGTTACCATATCAATTGCTTCTTCACCGTTTTTTGCAAGACCAACTACTTCCATATCATCTTCCATACTAAGCAGTGATTTCATTGCCCCAAGTAGCATACCCTGATCTTCTGCAATAACAATTCGAATCATTTCTTGTTCTCCCCCTTTTGGTGCGTAATAGCTAACGGTATTTTTAAAACAACCGTTGTCCCATCACCATTTTCTATTTCAAGCGAGCCATTAATAAACTCTATACGCTCCTGCATCCCCTTTAAACCATTGCCACCTTCTAATTCATGAGAACGTTTGAAACCAATACCATTATCTTGTATCGTCATTTTAAACTCGTCATCGCTTTGGTAAAAATTGATCCGACAAATTGTTGCCTTACTATGCTTTACAATATTTGTTACAGCCTCTTTTAAACACATGCTTATTACATTTTCCGCCAAAGTAGGCATATTAATTTCTCTTTTATCACCGTTTAATCGAAGTTTAATTTGTGCGGCTTTTAATATCTGTTCTACTCTGTATAGCTCTTCCTCAATACGAACAGCCCGCATATCCGCGACTAGCTCTCGCACTTCTTTTAAGGCAAGTCTCGCCGCTTGACGAATATCCTTTATTTCCAAAATCGCCTGTTCTGGATTTTTTTCCACTAACCTTGCAGCCAAGTCACTTTTAAGACCGATCATTGAAAGCTTTTGACCTAGTGTATCATGTAAATCACGTGCAATACGCTGACGCTCTTCAAATATCGTTAATTCTGAAATGCGTTCACGTGCCGTTTCCAGCTCACCTTCCAAATTTTCACGTTTCGTTCTCGAATATAATGTAAACGGTAATAGTACAACACCAAGTACATTAATAATTATGAACGGGGTTTGCGATATAAATAATTCAAGGAAAATAAAATATCCTCCAACTATCGATAGAACGGTAAAACCGATATGTAAACCATACATAATATAAAACCCAACTGCCTGCCTTATATTACCAATAAAAAATGCAGTAAATAAAGATAGATATACATAACCAAACACAAGTGTCATTACTATATTGAGCACCATTTGGAAACTGATCCACATATACTTTAGCCCAGGCTTAGCCGTGAAAGAAAAGTAATGGCATAAAAAATAAGCCAATATTAAATTGATTCCTAATATAATTTGCCACAATGTGAAGGATTGGATAATAAAGAAAAATGGCATAATACAAAAGATTATCCATATATAAATACTTAACATCGGACTTTTCGGGATGATACTATACCAAGTTTGCATAATAGCCTCGATTCTCTTTTTTCTTTATTCTATAATAAAACAGGTATCTCAATCCATGGTTGAGATACCTGTTTTTTAATGAAGTTAGTTAGTAAGTGTTTTATCACGTGTTTTATCACGCTTTGTTTCGCGTTCTGCCGCTTCTTTAAACGTAACAAAACGGTAGTTTTCCGGATCATATAACTTGTAGCGAATTGATTCTAGACTTGTCTTTAATGTGATCGTTGTCGCCTGCTGAAGCGGTTTAATTGACTCATGTGCATCTTCAAGTTTGTAGTTTGGTACACGCGGCGATAAATGGTGCACATGGTGGAAGCCGATATTACCAGTCACCCATTGTAGAATCTTTGGTAATTTATAATATGAACTTCCTTCTACAGCAGCTTTAACATAATCCCACTCAGAATCTACTTCAAAGTACGAATCTTCGTAAGTATGTTGGATATAGAACAACCAAATACCTAAAGCACCTGCGATAAATAGTGTTAATCCGTGGACTAATAAAAATGTCGTCCAACCAAATATTAAAATAAGAGTTGTACAAATCGCTAATAATACAATGTTTGTAAAATACGTATTTAAACGTTCTTTTCGTTTTGCATCTTTGCGGTTTACGCGATTTAATATAAGTACCATAAATAGTGGCCCTAAGCCAAACATAACAATTGGGTTACGGTAAAAACGGTAACCTATACGACCTAACTTTGATTTTTCGAGGTATTCGTCCACTGTAAGCATATCAATATCGCCAATACCACGCTTATCCAAGTTCGAACTTGTTGCGTGATGAATCGTATGCTCACGTTTCCATTTTTCATATGGGAATGATGTTAAAAGCCCAGTGATATTCCCAATAATTGCATTCGCTTTTTTATTCTGGAAAAATGAACCATGTGTACAATCATGGAAAATAATAAATGCACGAATTACAAAACCTGAAGCAAGAATACTACAAAGCGCTGTGAACCAAGGTGAATATTGCAACAATACATAACCTGCTCCCCAAATCAATAAAAGTGGTCCCAGCGTATTTATTAGTTGTTGAATACTAAGTCTTGTTTCTGATTTTGCGAACGGCGCTACATCTTTTCGTAGTTGCTTTGTTTTCTCTGCATGTATGTTTGCCATGTGTTAATCCCTCTTTCCTGTAAAAATAATTAATTACATCGTACAAAAAGGACACACATGACGAAACGCTCAAATATCACATCTTTTTTATGACAGTTGTCATATGACCAGGTAACAAACAAAGGCTACATTAATATTCCAGCGGATTTTCTGGCCCTTCAAGATCTAGCTGATAAAACACCAAATCCAACCAACGACCAAACTTATATCCTGCATTGCGGACCGTTCCGCTGTACGTAAACCCTAGCTTCTCATGAATTTTTATACTCGCTGTATTTTCTTTATCGATACAGCCGACCATTGTTTTCACACCATTTACATTCGCCTCTTCTATGAGCCAATGCATGAGTTTACTGGCAATTCCCTTTTTATAATGATTTTTATGCACATATACCGAATGTTCTACTGTATATTGAAAGGCCGGATAAGCACGGAAGCTTCCGTACGTAGCATAGCCCGCTACTTCCCCATCAACATCAAACACAACTAATGGTTCGCCGGCATTTTGCTTTTGTTTAAACCAGTGAATTCTTTGTTCCAACGTTTGTTCCTTATACATATAAATAGCTGTGGAATTTATGACATTGTCATTAAATATCTCTAAAATTGTCGGTACATCTTCCTTTGTCGCTCGTCGAATCATATATTCCCTCCTCTAGGTAGCAAAAGCCGCATCACCCTAAAATGCGGCGAAACGGCTTTTGAATTATACGTTGAAGTAGCGTGCATCCGGATGTGCAAACACAATCGCTGATACACTTGCTTCAGGTTCCATCATAAAGCCCTCTGTTAATTGTACACCAATTTTTTCTGGCTTTAATAGATGAAATAGCTTTTCCTGATCTTCTAAATTTGGACATGCAGGATAACCGAAGCTGAAACGTTGCCCTTGGTATTTAGCAGCAAATCTATCACGCATTGTAAAATCTGTCGCATCTGGGAAGCCCCATTGATCACGTATTTCCTGGTGAATACGTTCAGCAAAACCTTCAGCAAGTTCTAGTGCAGTCGCCTGCAATGCATGGCTTTCCAAAAATTTTCCTGCTTCTTTCAACTCATTTGCCTGTTTGCTCACACCTTTACCTGCTGTCACGACCATTAATGCAATGTAATCCATCTCTCCGCTATCGACCGACTTCAGGTAATCCGACAAGCATAGGAATGGCTCAACCTGCTGGCGCGGGAACGTAAAACGCTGGATTTCTGTTTTCGCATCTTCAGGACTATATACAACTACATCATCACCATCTGATTGAGCAGGGAAAAACTGATACATACCTGATGCGCTTAATACATTACTTTTCAAATATTGATTTACTAAATCATTCAATAAAATTGCACGGTCATCCTGATCAGCAAGCATTTGCTCTAAATTACCCTTTAACCCTAAGTGATGCCCGATTAATGTACGCATATTTACATATGGGTGTAAATGGGCAATAGAGTATTCTGGTTTAATATGCGGCACAAAATCTTTCGGCTTCCACACTTCCGCATCCTTCACTGTACGAACTGGCTTAACGGCAACTGCAACTGGTCGAGCCGCGCGTTTTGCGTCTGATTCCAGTCGTTTTTCCCGAGAATCACGTAACTCTTCCAATAGTACTTCACGCTCATTTACATTCATTAAGCGATTTGCCTGTTCTAACCCTTGCATCGCATCTTTTGAATAAATGACAGGTCCATCATATTGAGCGGCAATTTTTGTTTCTGTAAAGCGTCGGGATAATGCTGCCCCCCCTACTAAAATCGGCACATCAATGCCTGCTTCTTTGAAGTCCTGTGCTGTAATGACCATTTGCTGAGCTGATTTTACGAGTAATCCCGATAAACCGATAAAATCCGGCTTTTCTTTACGAATTGCTTCAATAAGCTGGGCTGGCGTTACTTTAATCCCTAAATCAACAACACGAAAACCGTTATTACTTAATATAATATCGACTAAGTTTTTTCCGATATCATGTACGTCACCTTTAACAGTTGCTAATACCATTGTTCCTTTATTAGCACTCGTATCGCCCTTTTCCATAAATTGCTCTAAATGAGCGACTGCTGCTTTCATGACACCTGCACTTTGAAGTACTTCAGCTACAATTAATTGGTTTTCATTAAATAACCGGCCTACCTCTGCCATTCCTGCCATTAACGGACCATTTATAATATCAAGTGGGGCATCGAATTTTTCAAGTGCCGCATTTAGATCTTCAATTAAGCCTTCTTTCGTACCTTCTAATATGTAATACGCGAGGCGTTCTTCTACTGTTGCCGGTAATTCTTTAACGACTGCATCCTTCTTTTTGTCACGATAAAAGTCTGTAAATACAGCCAGTGTTTCATCATTTGTATTGAATATTAAATCGTTCGCCAGTTTGATTTCCTGTTCCGGAATCGATGCATACCGCTCTAGCTTTTCAGTATTTACGATTGCATAGTCCAAACCTGCTTGTGTACAGTGGTATAAATACACCGCATTTAACACTTCACGACCTACTGGTGGTAAACCGAACGAAACATTACTTACACCGAGTACTGTTAAACAGCCAGGTAAATGTTCTTTAATGAGGCGAATTCCTTCAATTGTTTCCTCAGCGGCACCAATATATTGTTCATCGCCTGTACCAACTGGGAACATTAGCGGGTCAAAGATAATATCCTCTGCTGCCATCCCCCATTTTTCCGTAAGCAGCTCGTATGAACGCTTGGCAACTTCCAGTTTTTTCTCGCGTGTAACTGCCATTCCCGTTTCATCAATTGTTCCTACAACAAGTGCGGCACCGTATTTTTTCACAAGTGGCATTACCGCATCAAAGCGCTCTTCCCCATCTTCCAAGTTAATGGAGTTGATAATCGCTTTACCTTGCGAGAACTTTAGTGCAACTTCCATTACTTTTTCGTCGGTTGAATCTATTACGAGTGGCACCTTTACCTTTTTTACAACTTCCTGCATAAAATTTTTCATATCTTCTACTTCATCACGGTCTGGGTTTGCTAAACAAATATCAATTACATGCGCCCCATTCTTCACTTGCGCACGTGCAATTTCCGCTGCTTCCTCAAACTTCCCGTCAACAATCAAGTTTTTAAATTTACGCGAACCAATTACGTTTGTTCGCTCTCCGATAAATAACGGACGCATCGATTCATCATATTGCAAAGGCTCAATACCCGATACGACATGTCCATGTGTAATGGCTTTCGGCTCGCGTGGTTTATGGCCTTCTACTGCTTTTCGAATTGCTGCAATATGCGCAGGTGTCGTCCCGCAACATCCGCCGACAATGTTTAGCCAGCCTTTTTCTGCGAAACCTTTCAATTTTTTGGATAATGAATCCGGCGTTTCATGATAACAACCTTCCTCATCCGGTAAACCGGCATTTGGGTAACAACTAATATAACCAGTCGAAAGCTCTGCCAACGAACGAATATGATCGGTCATAAATTCCGGACCTGTCGCACAGTTTAATCCGACAGACAATGGTTTAATATGTTCAATCGAGATATAAAATGCCTCAATTGATTGTCCAGCAAGCGTTGTTCCCATTGGCTCAATTGTCCCTGAAATCATAACTGGCAGCTCTTTACCAAGCTCCTCAAATGCCCGGTGGATTGCAATCGTCCCCGCTTTCACATTAAGCATATCTTGAGAAGTTTCAAGCAAAATTAAATCTGCCCCTGCTTCAGTTAATGCTTTTGCTTGGATATAAAAGTTTTCTTCTAGCTCTTCAAATGTAATACCGCCTGTTACCGACAATGTTTTTGTCGTAGGGCCGATTGCACCTGCGACAAAACGTGGCCATTCTGCTGTTGAAAATTCTTTCGCAGCTTGTAATGCGATTTTGACTGCATTCTTATTAATTTCAACTGCCTTATCTCCTAAATCATACTCATTTAAAACGAGCGGTGTACCTCCAAACGTATTTGTACAAATAATGTCTGCCCCTGCAGCTAAGTATTCGCGGTGAATCTTACCTAATACATCAGGTCTTGTCAGCACCAGGTTTTCATTACAACCGTCTAATTCTTCTCCACCAAAGTCTTCATATGTTAAATTTTCTGCCTGAAGCATCGTCCCCATGGCACCATCGATGATTAAGATTCTTTTTTGTAATTGCTCATGAATTGGGTGATTATACATTTGACTGAACTCCTTTACTTTCCACATCATATTGTTTTACATATTCCATTAATTCCAGTGTCATTTCATAACGTAAGAACGGGGTAATTAAATAAATCCCATTAAAGTATTTGCACGCTGTATCGAGCAATTCTTTCGCAATGGCAATGCCTTCTGCTGTAGCTGCATCTTTATCGTCCCCACAGGCTGCCATACGAGCAAGTACTTCATCAGATAGTTTAATCCCCGGCACTTCATGGTGTAAAAACTCTGCACTGCGTGATGAGGTAAGCGGCATAATTCCAATATAAATCGGCGTATCCAAATGCTTCGTCGCCTCATAAATTTCGATTATTTTTTCTTTCGTATAAACCGGCTGCGAAATGAAATAATCGGCACCATGTTCAATTTTCTTCTCTAAACGGGCTACTGCACGGTCCAGTACACGCACATTCGGATTAAATGCAGCGGCCACAGAAAAATCGGCTTGTTTTCTTAACGATTTCCCTGTAAATGAACCACCTTTATTTAACTGCTTAATTAACGAAATTAGCTCCATTGAAGACACATCATATACACTCGTTGCACCCGGGAAGTCTCCAACTTTCGTCGGGTCTCCTGTTATGACAAGAATATCATGTAGCTCCAAAGCATTCAGTCCCATTAAATGCGATTGAAGACCAATTAAATTACGGTCACGACATGTTAAATGCGGCAATGAACGAATACCATGTTCCTTCAAAATAGCCGCCATCGCAATATTGCTTATACGGGGTGAAGCAAGCGAATTATCGGCCATCATAATAACGTCCGCCCCTGCGTTCGCCAATTGTTTTGCCCCTTCAACAAAGCCTTCAATTTCAAGATGTCGTGGTGTATCAAGCTCCACAATAACAGAACGCTCACGTTTTGCTTTTTCATGAAGCGGTTCCTGCTTTCGAGGTTCTGCAATACGAACAAATTGCGTATGGCCATGCTTTTCCTCTTTTGTTTCAACTGGCGTTAAATTTGCTAAATATTTTTTTACTGCTGCTATATGCTTCGGCGTAGTCCCACAACAACCACCAATTAAACGCACCCCTTGGTTTACAAGCTCTACAGCTGCACGTGCAAAATAATCGGTTTCTGATTCATATACAACACGCCCATCTTCTATATCTAAAAGAGAAGCATTTGGGTATGCCGATAGAAAGGCGGTTTTAGGTAGATTTACCCCTTCAAAAGCCTGAATTGTATGAAATGGCCCTAAACGGCAATTGCTTCCAACAATATCTGCACCTACTCGTTCAAGGTCTTGTAGTGCTTCGTTTAATGTCATTTGATTTTGAAGTACACCTGGCTCCTGCATCGTTACTTGTGCAATAATCGGTAAATCGGTCATTGAACGTAATAGATGGACACAATGCGATAATTCTTCAAAATCGTAATACGTTTCCAGTAAGAATCCATCCGGTTCACCAGCTAGTAATACTTCCACTTGCTCTTGAAAGGCAGCTAAGATTTCATCTAATGTTGCATCACTTTTTCGAATCCCTCGAATGCCACCGATTGTTGCCAGAACATACTGTCCCCCCGGAGCAGCTGCTCGCTTCGCAATCTTCAGCGCAGCTTCGTTAAATTCCTTTACACGACTTTCAAAACCATATCGAGCTAACTTAATCGCATTCGCTCCATATGTATTTGTTTGAATAATGTCTGCACCTACAGCAATATATTCACTATGAATTTTCTCGATAATTTCAGGCCGTGCAATATTCATTTCCTCATGGCAGTAATCCAACCCATAGGAATAAAGTAAAGTTCCAATTGCTCCATCCGCCGTTAAAACGCGTGTTTTTAAATCTTGTAGTAAACCCATTGCTTCCACTCCATCATTCACAGTATTTTCAGTATATTTTTAATACAAAAAAGCCTTCTTTCATTAAGCAAAAGAAGGCTTGATAGTTGTCAGTCGTCAACTTAATCCCTTCTCATCTTCTGGCAATCGCCACTGGATTTAGCACCTGACATAATGTTGGTTGCTGAAGTTTCAACGGGCCAGTCCCTCAACTTCTCTCGATAAGAAATTATATGAATTTTTCTAAAATTTAAAATTAAAAATTATTTAAGTAATCATATCGTTATCTAAATAAGACGTCAATACCCTTTAGCCGAATAAAGTATTTCTTTACATAATTCGTGTAATAATTTGTTCCGCCGTTTTTTTACCATTTTGAATACATGCACCAATCCCTACCCCAAAGTAGGAACATCCAGCTAAAAGCAGATTCGGGTAGTGCACTTGTAAATAATCTACAACTTTTGATAACGCTTCATTATGCGCTAAATCATAACGGGGCATCTGATTGATCCATTTCGTAACATTTACGACGGTCGGTTTCGCTTCAATACCCAAACTTAATCGGATATCCTCCATTGCGACTTTCTTCAACTCTTCATCAGGCATTGCTACCAGCTCTTCATATCGCGGATTAATGTTTTTATAAAATAAACGAACGAGCAGATTCCCTTCTGCTGACGTATGCTTCCATTTACGACTTGTCCATGTAGATGCATTGCATACTAAATCACTATTATGGGAGACAATAAAACCTGTACCGTCTGCTGGTAAAACATTGTCCGGTACATCAAAGCCAACATACATCGTTAAAGCAGATGCCGTTGTAAACTTTTCAAGCTGTACATCCAAATTGTCGTCTTGCAATACAGTACGTACTGTATCATTTGGTACGGCAAGAACAACGATATCCGCTATAATCGTTTCGTTTTCTAAAACGACTTCATACTGTCTGCCTACTTTTCGTATTAGCTCTGTTGCGGTCCTTTTTATGAATTCCACTTCTGGCAACTGCTCTTCAAGACGGTCAATTAATGTAGATAAACCCTTTCGAAAAGAAATAAACTTCTTATCTGCTGCTTTTTCAAACTGCTCGCGATTTGCTTCAAAACCATTCATAATCGACCCATAATTATTTTTATAATCTACTAAATAAGGTAACGTTGACGCTAAGCTCAGCTGATATAAATCACCTGAATAAACCCCTGCCAATACAGGAGCAATTTGTTTTTGCACAATTTCTTCACCTAAAAAATATTCTAAAAATGAACCAATTGAACTTTCCTTTGTAAAATCTTTATTTGGAATTTCAATATCCTGTAATGCCCTTTTCTTTCCTTCTTCTGAAATTAACGTGCTCGACATAAGTGATTCCACACTCATCGGAATGCCGAATGTTGACCCTGCGGGAATAGCATGCAGCTCATTATTAGTATGAATGTAAGAAATGCCTGTTTCGTTATAAACAAGCTCCGATTCAAAGTTAAGCTCTTTCACTAGCTCTAGCACATTGGGATGACGCGCTACAATGGAATCCGCACCGGTTTCCATAATAAATCCCTCTTCATACTCTGAATGTATTTTTCCGCCTAAATACTGATTTTTCTCTATTAATACTAACCGCGCTTCAATATTCTTTTCATGCATTTGATTTTTTAAATAGTGCATCGTACATAATCCAGTAATCCCGCCACCTACAACTACTACTGTTTTCATGTTGTTCTCTCCTATTTCGTTCACTTTTTCTTCTCTTAGTATAATCGTTTTCACCAGAGATATGGACAGGCAGATAAAACAATTTTCAAAATTTAAAGTCATCGCTTATAATTTCAAATTAAAAAGCTATGCAAAAAGGAAGAACCTTTCGCATAGCTTTCTTTTAAGTTATTCTAAGTCGTGCGAAATTTGCGCCAATGAATCTGCAGAATTTGTTACTAAATCAAAGGCACCCGCAAGTTCTACTATAACGTCTCCAATTAGCCCCACCTCTTGCTCGACTAAATCATTTTGCTTTTTCGTCTCAACCATTGAATTAACAATAGCATTAAACTGAACTTCAGTAGATTTCATACTTTCTTCCCCGATAAGTATCGCTGCTTTTATTTCCTGCAATGATTCGAGTAGCTTTGTCGTTCGGATATCTGTATTTTGCAACAGTCCCTCTACATTTATTGCTGAATTTTTCGTCTGCTCCGATAGTTTCCGCACTTCCCCGGCTACAACACCAAAGCCTTTACCAGCTTCTCCAGCACGGGCTGCTTCTATCGCTGCATTTAGCGCCAATAAATTAGTTTGATTCGCAATGTTTGTTACTATACCCATCGTGGATTCCATCTCTTTTGATATGTCAGCTAGTTTATCTATTTCTGACGAAATCGTTGCTACTGATTGATTGATTGCAGTCATACTCTCTGATTGATGCTGAACTTGAGCTTTCCCTTGATTTGCCTGTTCTGTAGCCACCGATGAAATATCACTCGCTTTTTTCGAATGGGATACAATGACCATGGATTGTGCACTCAGTTGTTGGAACGATGCATTTGTTTGCTCAGACATTGTCGCTAAATTAGAGGAAGATTCAATAATAGCATTTCCTATTTTACGTTTTTCCTCTACTAGCTTTTCTTCCTTTCTTTCCACTACTGCTTCATATTCTTCTAAAACAACTTGCTGCTCTAGGTTTAATATTTTCGATATGGCTGCAAGCGTAAGAAAACGTTGCTCGTCGTTCTTAATATTTACATTTACTAAATGAATAAAATCTATTAATAGGTTTGAAAAGGCCGTCATATACCATTTCGTTTTTAATCCAATATGTACATGGATACGCGCAATTTTTTTTCGTTTCTCAAAGTACGTATCGTCAATAATTCCACTAAACATTTCGCAAATATGGGTTTTCAAAGTACCTTTCAAACGGTCAACTGAGCTATGTTTATTAATTATTTCAACCAAACTATTTTCCAGACCTAGTTTTTTATAAAAGTTATCTACAATATGTTCGATGTTATTATCAACATACGGTTTCATTACTTTCAAGTATTTTAAATCTTCTTTTGTTAAGCCTAACATTTGAATTTGTGTCCTTAATTCCTCATCAGATACATACGCTAACATTACCTCATTATGTATTGATAAATCTTCCTGATTCTCTATATCCTTTTTTTTAAAAAACATATGTTTCCATCCTCACCCTATTGGTATTTCCTTTTGTATACTATGTAATTGGAAACAATGTAAATGTATAAATTCCCTTGTTACTTAAAAGTAAAACCAAAGCCTCAATTTAAAATAGTACCGCTTGTTATCTTGTATAATTTAGCAAATTGTTACAATAAAAGCAATCCTACTAATTAATTTTTAATAGGATTGCTTCTCATTTCCATTTTGATGGAGCAGGTTATTCTTATTTAAAAGATAGTTGCTGTGTCAGGGAAATAATTTCCGCTTCTAGCGATGCTGAACGCTTATCAAAATAACGTATGCGCTCTATACTACGATTTTCGATATGTTTATTGGAATCCAACATATTAATAACATCACAAGTGAATAGCTTTAGCGTTCGAAAACCTGATTCAATCTTCCTGACCTCTTTGCCAAATGTTAAAGCGGTGTTATCTTTAGTTTTACCTTTTTTAATTTCGATAATATTTTTATTAATGAGATGATCAATCTCATTATAACGATCTGTTTGTTTATAGGTCATCATTTGGATTCGTTGATTGTATTTGATGACATCTTTATTTTCTAATCCAGTTTGGACATATTCTCTTAAATATTCAACAATTGTACAAAGCGTTGTTAAACTTTCACGTTGCTCCAATAGAATTTGCTGTAATTTTTGAATAACATCTTCACTGTCATTAGAAGAGATATGCGGTACTGCAAACATAAACATAAAAATTCCCCTCCTTATCACTTTCCCCTATTGATTACATTCCCAAATTTATTAGGAAACTAAACATACAAATTACTATGAAATATGATTAATTTTCATCAAATCCTTTAAAGCTTTCAAGGCTTTCCAATTTTTCACGCCACTTAGCAGCTTCTTTAAGATTTATTTGTTCGTAATAGATTACTATTCTTTTAGTAGCTTCTCTATCGCCCAGCATACTAGCCTGCTTGTAATAAGTCATTGCTCTGTCTACATCCTGAATAACACCATGACCATGCTCATAACAGTAACCTAAGTTATAAATCGCATCGACATGGTAATGCTCGCTCGCTTTTCTAAACCACTCGATTGCTTCTTTATCGTTCTGTTGTTGACCAAGTTCCCCTGAATAGAAAATCATACCAAGGCGATATTTAGCCTCTGCATATTGAAGATCGGCACTGCGTTTATAATATTCCAAAGCTAGTGATGCATTGCATTGGGTACCCAAACCTTGCTCATACATAATTCCCAACGTATACATCGCTTCTGGTACACCATGTTTCGCTGCTTTTTCAAACCAAAGGAACGCTTTTTTTTCGTCCACTTCTGTAGCTTCCCCATTGAAGTACATATCAGCTAAATTATTCATCGCATCGCGGTGACCTAAATTTGCTGCGTCTTTATACAATGAGAATGCTTGCTGTTCACTGCCTTTTCCACCAAGTCCTTCAATATAACAATTCGCCAGCTCATACATCGCCTCTGAATTTTTATGTTCACTGACTGTAGTAAGTAAATTGTACATTTCCTCAAAAAATCCATACTGTTTATATAATAAAGCAACATTGATCATTGCTTTTTCCATACCCTTTTCCGCTAATTCGAACTCCTCAAGCCATAGCTCTATATTATCTAATCCTTGTTGCTTAAACCATCCAAAAAATTCAGTACGCTTGTCCATCATTTCAAACTTCCCTTTGCTGAAAATAATTTAATAAATATTGTCTGAATTCAACAACAGCAGGTGGTAGATAGCGATTTTTTGCCCAAGAAACACCAACGGAACGATAGCACGGCGGATCAACCTTTAGCCTTTTTACTTTGTAATGGTCAAGCCCCTTAATATTTGGAATAAGGGAAATACCCATCCCAGCTCCAACAAATCCTGCCACTGTATGCATTTCTTCAGCAGCAAATGTTGTATTAAGCTCAATCCCCGCATCTAAAAAAAATTCATCCACTAACTGTCGCAGCGAGTTGCCTTTTTTTATCGCAATAAATGGTTCATTTTTTACTTCATCGAGCTTTACCGATTCTTGCATAGCTAATGGATGTGTTGTCGGAACAATTACGAAAAGTTCCTCAACAAACAATTCTTCTGTTTCTATTTCAATTACCTTTGATTCTATTTTTTGAGATAGGCACAAATCAATGGCCCCTTCTTCCAACCTTTTCATTAAATTTAGTGAAGTAGCCTGCGTCAAAGAAAAATGCATATTCGGAAATGCCGCGCTCGTTGAAGCGATTAATTCAGGAACTACTTCCATACCGAGTGTATGAATAAAACCAAACGACACTTCTCCTGAACCTGGCTTAATAATATCTTCAAATTCCTCTTTAATACGATCATATTCATCTAAAATCACATTTACACTTTGCAAAAAAAGTTCACCAAATCGATTTAAATAAATCGAACGACCTTCACGGTTAAATAGTGGCACACCGAGATGCTGTTCGATATTCGCTATTGACTTACTTAACGCTGGCTGGGAAATAGCTAAAACTTCAGCCGCACGTGTCATATGTTGCATTGTAGCAACGGTTTTGAAATATTGAAGCTGTTCAATCTCCATAATTCAACCCCCACATTATTCATAACTTTTTCGACTCAAAACAATAAGAATAATAAATTGTACTTATATATCTATACTCTTTATAATAAGCGATAGCAGCTAGTTTTCATAACAAAAATAATTTAAAATTTCAATAGTTTTTATAAATTTTTATAAAATGGACATAATTAATTTTACAAAGGGGTCTAATAGACAATGAAACTCATCGCGCCGAAACCTTTTACAATGGAAGCCGGTAAACGTGCTGTTTTATTACTGCATGGATTTACTGGAAATACAAATGATGTAAAACGTTTAGGAAAATATTTAGCGGATCGTAACTACACAGTTCATGCACCATTATATAAAGGTCATGGCGGTGGTCCTGACTTATTAATCCAATCTCAACCAACTGAGTGGTGGGATAGTGTAATCGAAGGCTATGATGATTTACGTAATCGTGGCTATGAAGAAATCGCAGTAGCAGGTGTTTCCCTTGGAGGTATTTTCTCATTAAAGCTTGGAGAAGAACGACCAACAAAGGCAATTGTTACAATGTCTGCTCCAGCAATGTCAAAATCAACGGATAGTCTGCAAAATCGAATTGTTGAATATGCGATTAACTATAAAAAGTTATCAGGTACGTATGACGAAACAGTAGATAGCCATACTAAAATTGCTGAACTCATGAAAATGCCGTCTTTAAATTATTTACAGAGCATGATTAATGAAACAAGCGAAAAGTTAAATGTCATTGAAACACCTGTTCATATTTTACGCGGTTTTGAAGATGATGAATATTATTGTGAAAGTGCCGATCTAATATATAGTTCAGTAAATTCACGAATTAAATCAATTAAAACTTTCATTAATTCCGGACATATATTAACATTAGGTAAAGAACGTGAATTAGTGTTTGAAGAAATTTACCGCTTCTTTGAAGGTTTAAAGTGGAAAGAGTAGAATTACTCAAAGTAAGTGTATTAAGATAAAATAGTGTCCCCTTGCAAAAATCCCCGTTTTTGCAATGATATATTTGAAAGACATTTCATGCTCTTCTGAGTAGGAATGTACCCTTTCTTCCGACGAGTTGACTTTTGTTATCTCGTCTCGAAAAAACGAGCGCTAAATGGATCCCCGTCCATTCAACGCTCGTTTTTTTATTCGTTTGAATTTGTAAGTACGAGAATTTTTGCTAATTGTGCGCGTGTAACATTACCTTGTGGTGAGAATGTAGTGGCACTCGTTCCTTGTACAATCTCATTCTCAAATAAATAGGTAATAGCTGCTTGTGTTTCGTAAGCATAGTTCTCGATGTCTTTAAATAGAGCAAGCTCTTCCGGTTTATATTCTTCTTCAGCCAAAGCATTTGATAGACGCAATAAAATTAAAGCTAACTGCGAGCGCGTAATATTGCCTTGTGGATTGAAATATCCGTCATTTTCACGTACTAAGCCGGCTTCGTATGCTGCGGCAATTTGATTTTGCGTTTGCTGAGCGTAATGGCTAATGTCTTTAAATGGGGCAGGTTTTGTTGCCTTTAATTCAAAAGCACGTGAAATAACCGATATCACCTGCACACGTGTCATATTCGCATTTGGTTTAAAGGAGCCATCTTCGTACCCATTCATAAAGCCTTTAGTATATGCAATATCAATATATTCTTTACCCCAATGGTTTTTAATATCCTGGAACGGTGCTTCTTTAATTTCCTCTTCCGGAATTGTTTCTTCTACTTCTTTAATGATGGAATTTAAATAATCATTCATCATCTTATCTGCGACCACTTTATAGCCTGCTTCACTTAAATGAATATTTGCAGGGTTAGGAAGGTACGCTTTCGAATCAGCTGCAATTAATTGGGCTACTTCTGAAAAGATACCTTTATTTGTTTCTACTATATTTTTGATTGAATTGTTTATCGTTGTTACAAGCATATTTAATTGTGTTTGGATAACTGGATCTTGTATAGCGGGAAATGGATTGTAAAGTCCCATTACGATAATATCAACATTCGGATTAATCGAATAAATAGTATTGAAAATCTTATCATAGTTCGATGATACTTCCTGTACTCCTTTTAAAACACCTGCTGCATCAAATGTAATACCGCCTGTCTCTGAGCGAGTCACATATTTCAATATATCATTTGCACCTACACTTAATGTAATTAGGTCTGCTTCCTGAATTGCCTGCTTAATGGAAGCTGTTTTTTCTGACTGACCATTTAGATCATACATTGGCTTTGTGACATTTTCTACAATATCGTTTAGTACATTTACAGTTGTATAGCCAGGGTAAGAAAACCCTTTGTTAAACAGGATTCCCTCTTGCTCATCCATATAACTTTTAGCGATTAGATCGGCATAACCGAGTCCAATTTCACTATTTTCATTCATCCCTGCTGCTAATGAATCTCCAAGCGCTAAATAGTTCAATAAATCACTATTTTCTTCAGCACTTACCGTTGTAGAAAAAGGCAGTATTAGTTGCAATACCAATAGTACTACTACAAAAAATGAGAATCTTTTCATCCAGTTTCCCCCTTATTATGTAACTTGTTCATATTATAAATTATTGGTTGTAAAAAAACAAAATCTTCTTATATTGTTTGTTATAGACAAAAAACATCGTATGACTTCATAACCATACGATGTTTTAACTCCAATTAAGGCTGTCTATATTAATTTCGGATAATGATTAATTACGAATTACATCATTCCTGGCATACCCATGCCGCCCATATCCGGCATACCTGATCCTGCTGGTTCTGGAATATCTGCAACCACTGCTTCAGTTGTTAAGAATAGTGAAGCTACAGAAGCTGCATTTTGTAATGCTGAACGTGTAACTTTTGCTGGGTCAACTACACCTGCTTCAATCATGTTTACCCACTCGCCTGTTGCTGCGTTAAAGCCGATTCCTATTTCTTCACGTTTTAGGCGGTCAACGATGATTGAACCTTCTAAACCAGCGTTTTCAGCAATTTGACGTACTGGCTCTTCTAATGCACGTAAAATAATACGTACACCCGTTGCTACATCGCCTTCTACTTGTTCTAATACTTTTTCAACTGCCGCGTAAACATTTAGAAGTGCTGTACCACCACCTGATACTATACCTTCTTCTACTGCTGCACGTGTTGAGTTCAATGCGTCTTCGATACGTAATTTTCGTTCTTTTAATTCTGTTTCTGTTGCTGCACCAACTTTAATAACTGCAACCCCACCAGCTAATTTTGCTAAACGCTCTTGTAATTTTTCTTTATCAAATTCAGAAGTTGTTTCAGCAAGTTGTGCGCGGATTTGGTTTACACGACTAGCTACTGCATCTGTGTTACCAGCACCTTCAACGATTGTTGTGTTATCTTTTGATACGATAACTTTAGCAGCACGACCTAAAGATGATAAATCCGCTGATTTTAAATCTAAGCCAAGATCTTGTGTAATTACTTGTCCACCAGTTAATACAGCAATATCTTCTAACATTGCTTTACGACGGTCACCGAAGCCTGGAGCTTTTACCGCTACTGCGTTGAATGTACCACGTAATTTATTTACTACTAATGTTGCAAGAGCTTCCCCTTCAACATCTTCAGCAATAATTAAAATTGGACGACCTTGTTGTACTACTTGCTCTAACACTGGTAAAATTTCTTGAATGTTAGCGATTTTTTTATCTGTAATTAAAATGAATGGGTTATCTAATACCGCTTCCATTTTATCTGTGTCTGTTACCATGTAGTGTGATGCATAGCCACGGTCAAATTGCATACCTTCCACTACATCTAATTCTGTTGTAAAACCTTTTGATTCTTCAATTGTAATAACGCCGTCGTTTCCTACGCGCTCCATTGCATCTGCAATGTATTGACCAATTTCTTCATCTGCTGAAGAGATTGCCGCTACTTGTGCAATTGATTCTTTATTTTCAACTGGACGTGAAATAGCTTGAAGTTCTGTTAATGCAGCAGCAACAGCTTTATCCATACCTTTACGGATACCAACAGGGTTTGCACCAGCTGTTACGTTTTTAAGACCTTCACGGATCATAGCTTGTGCTAAAACTGTTGCAGTAGTTGTACCGTCACCTGCGATTTCATTCGTTTTAGAAGCAACTTCCGCTACTAATTTTGCACCCATGTTTTCAAATGCATTTTCTAATTCAATTTCTTTTGCAATTGATACACCGTCATTTGTAATAAGTGGAGAACCGAATTTTTTCTCCAAAACAACGTTACGTCCTTTAGGTCCTAAAGTTACTTTTACAGCGTTAGCTAACTTATCTACACCAGATGCCATTAATGAACGTGCTTCTTCTGAAAACTTAATATCTTTTGCCATAATTCATTTTCCTCCTAAAATTTGCGATCAATTATTTCAATTAATTTTTTTATGAAGATGAGCAGCTAGTAAAGTTGATTATGTATAACTAGCTGCAAAATTACATTTTAATTTGGAATTATCCGACAATTGCAAGTACATCGCTCTCACGTATAATTAAATATTCTACGCCGTCGTACTTCACTTCCGTACCAGAGAATTTAGAGAAGATAATTTCGTCGCCTTCTTTTACGTCAAGCTCAAGACGAGTGCCGTTGTCAAGAACACGACCTGTACCTACAGCCACTACTTTACCAGTTTGTGGTTTTTCTTTTGCTGAGTCGGGTAATACGATACCAAATGCCGTTTTTTCCTCTACCTCAACAAGTTCGATAATGATGCGATCTCCTAATGGTCTTAACAATTGAAACAACCTCCTAAAGAAATTTTCTTTTTAGCACTCTCGATTGTCGAGTGCTAACACATTTATTAGTTTAATGAATTCTATATTTTTTTGCAAGTATGTGCATTAAAAAATTTTGTTTTATTACCAAATTCCTCTACAATAAAAGAAGTAATGTATGAAAAAGGCTATAACATAATAGTCCTTGCTTAAATGTATAATAAAATATACGGCATATTCACACGTTTTTTGTGAAGAATTTCCTGCTGTTAATATTTAGAAAGAAGGTTATTAATCCGTGACATCTACCTCATCTTCTAAGTTTAAAACACAGAAAACTGCATTTTATGTGTTATTAACTTATATCATTTGTCAGTTATCAGTCTTAATACTTATATTCATTCCTAGTTTAAAAGATTCCCTTTTACAACTTTTTTCTGGAGTGTCTGAGCAAGATCAGCTTATTAAATTATCTGCTTGGTGGTCAACGATTTCGTTTGGGATTGCTTTTGTCGTGAGTTTTATTTTAATTTCCCGCAATAAGCAATTTTGGGATGTTTTTAAAGGAGAAAAAGCATCGATTGGCGCATCAATCGGTTGGGGTATTATTGGATTTTTCCTCGTATTTTTAGGGCAAACAATCGGAGCATATATTGAGCTCGCTTTAGGAATTGATATGGGCTCGGAAAATACAGAGGCGATTATGAATGTCACAAAAGTAGCACCTATCATGATTGTTGCTACCGTATTTTTAGGACCAATTTTGGAAGAACTCGTATTCCGCCGTGTTATTTTCGGTTCTATTATACAAAATTATAATTTCTGGATAGCAAGCATTGTTAGTGCCATCGTCTTTGCTGCCATTCATATGGACTTCACACATATTTTACTTTATACAATTTGCGGTATGATATTCGCGTTTTTATATTATAAAACAAAGCGGCTTCTCACACCGATTATTGCACATATCCTTTTAAATGGGTTCGTGACATTTGTGCAGATGAATGCAGATAAGTTTCAAGCGTAATTTTAAACCCGCTATGGATAGAAATAGCGGGTTTTTCCATTCCATAATATAATTCAATAAAAAAACGCTATCCCTTTTGATAGCGTTTTACATCAACTATTCATTTGCTCCATTTGTCGACGTTGCTGTTCAAGCAACTCTTCTACTTGCAGCTCACGCTCACGTTCTTCCTCTTCCAATATGCGTTCCTTTTCCGCCACTTCGTATTTCCGATAGCCGATACGGGAAATGACAATGCTTATCTCATATAAAATAAAAAGTGGAATCGCAATAATAATATTCGATACTAGATCAGGCGGTGCCAGCAATACCGAAATAACGATCAATACAAAGTATGCATACTTACGAAACTTTATCATGAGCTTAGGATTAATAATACCAAGACGGGATATAAATAACGTAACAACAGGCAATTGAAATAGTATACCAAATGGTACTACTAGCTTTATTAAAAAAGAGAAAAATTCATTAATGCCAATTGTTTGTGTAATATTCAAATCTGCCGATAATTCCGTCATAAAGCGCATAATAAACGGGAATAATATATAGTAGGCAAAGGTAATTCCTCCAATACCTAAAACAAATGCATAAGGGATATACTTCAACGTTGCTTTGCGTTCCATTTCATGCAAGCCTGGAGTAATAAAAGCCCATAGCTGGTATAGCAAAATCGGAGAAACAATGACTGCCGCCACAATAAAGGTTACTTGTAAATAAACAGTTAAAGGATCCGCCGGGCTAAATGCATTCATGGAAAAACTAGTAGCTAAATCGCTTTGTTGAATGTGTCGAATTAGTGGTTTAGCTGTATAGAATCCTACGAAAAGAGCCATTACAAAGAAAATCGCCACGAAAAATAAGCGTTTTCTAAGCTCATCCATATGTTCAACTACAGTTAATTCTCTTGAATTCATAGTATGACTTCCTTATTTACTTAACGTCGTTTTTTTCGTTCTCTTTATGTTCAATAACCTTTTTCTTGTTCTCAAAATCATCATCGTCATCTGTCAAGCCTTTCGTAGCGCTACGGAACTCGCGTAAAGTTGTCCCCATTGCACGACCTAATGATGGCAATTTTTTTGGTCCAAAAATTAATAAAGCAATAAGTCCAATGATAATTAGGCTCACAGGTCCAATCGCATTTAGATGCACAACCACTATAGCCACCTCCTCTATTATTATGTACATTTTACAGTAATTAACTAGAATTTGCTATTTATACTAATGTGAACAATTTGTTACTAACCTGAATTTCGTACTAAATAAATAAGTGCCTGTAATTCTACCGACAAATCTATATTCATTACTTTTAATGTTTCGGGTACGGATAATCGTACAGGCGTAAAATTTAGTATACCTTTTGCATTCATTTTAACAAGGCGATCTGTCATCATTTGGGCAGAACGTGATGGAACAGTAAGAATTGCTAACTCTGCGCCAAACTCTTCATACATTTCCTCTAAACGATCTGGATGGAATACAGGGATATCGCTAATTGTCGTTCCTTCAAAAGGTGCTTTTGTATCAAATGCGACAACAATACGCGTATTATGATTTTTTTGGAAATTATATTTAAGTAGACCATTCCCTAGGTTCCCGACCCCTATTAACGCAACATTCATTGCCTCATCCTGATCCAATGTTTGACGGAAAAACTCTAGCAAATATTGTACGTCATAGCCATACCCCTTTTTACCGAGAGCCCCAAAATAAGAAAAATCACGTCGAATCGTTGCTGAATCTATTTTCATCGCATCACTTAATTCTTGTGATGAAATACGCTTTTTACCTTCATTTGAGAAGTTTTTTAAAAACCGATAATAAAGAGGAAGTCTTTTTGTCGTTGCTTGTGGAATTTTTATATCTGGTTTCACACATTCTCCTCCTATGTACATTTGAAAATTGTTGCCAACATGATGTTGATCATTCAGGCATTGCAACACGATGTAACACTCTTTGCCTGAGCTCCCCCTATTTGAGCAGAAGCAAGTTAATCTTACTAAACTAGTAGCAACAAGTAAAGTATCCATCGTTGCGTACGATGTTCCCATCCATTAAACTAAGTAGGAGAAACTGAGGTGTAAAAATGATTGTCTTACAAGTAAATCAATTATATAAATCCTTTATTACCGATGAAATTTTAAGTGGTGTAAAGCTAGAAGTTCAACACCGTGATCGCATTGCATTAGTGGGTCGAAACGGTGCAGGAAAATCAACGCTATTAAAAATAATTGCTGGGCAAATGAGTTATGACTCAGGTGAAATTATTATTCCGAAAGATGTTCGGCTCGGTTATTTGGAGCAGCATGCAGGAATCGATTCAGAGTTATCTATTTGGGACGAAATGATGACAATTTTCACTACCCTAAAAAATCAAGAACAGAAGCTGCGCCAGTTGGAAAAACAAATGGCAGATCCAAGCATCTATGAGAATACTGAACAATATACACGGATTACTGGAGAATATGACCAATTACAGCATGATTTCAAAGATGCAGGCGGCTATCAATATGAAGCAGATACACGTTCCGTATTACATGGGATGCAGTTTTTCCCTGAGGACTACGATAAGCCGATCCGCTCACTTTCCGGCGGACAAAGGACACGCTTGGCACTTGCAAAGCTTCTTTTATCAAAGCCTGACTTACTAATTTTGGACGAGCCCACAAACCATTTGGATATCGAGACATTGTCATGGCTGGAAGGATATTTAAAAGGTTATGAAGGGGCAATTTTAATCGTTTCACATGACCGATACTTTTTAGACCAAGTAGTGTCGATTGTTTATGAAGTATCACGTACGAAAGTATCGAAATATATTGGAAATTATAGTGGCTATTTAGAGGAAAAGGCGAAAAACTATGAACGGGATTTAAAAATGTATGAACGCCAGATGGATGAAAAATCAAAGCTCGAAACATTCATTCAAAAAAACTTAGCACGCGCCTCAACAACAAAAATGGCACAGTCTCGTCGTAAAGTATTGGAAAAAACAAATTGGATGGACTCTCCGGATGGTGATGAGAAAAGTGCGAACTTCGGCTTTACTATTGAGCGTCAAAGCGGAAACGATGTACTATCCATCGATGATTTATCAATTGGCTTTTCTAAAGAGGAAATTTCAACGAATATTCGAATGCGAGTATTTAGGGAAGACCGCATTGCACTTGTTGGACCAAACGGTGTGGGTAAATCTACATTATTAAAAACAATTGTCAAGGATATACAGGCACTTGCGGGAGATATTCGTTACGGTACCAATGTCCATATTGGCTACTATGATCAGGAACAGGCAAAACTCCATTCCAATAAATCTGTATTAAGTGAACTTTGGGATGAATGGCCATTATTAAATGAAAAGGATATTCGCAATATTTTAGGGCGCTTCCTTTTCAGTGGTGATGATGTTGCCAAATCTGTAAACTCACTGTCCGGTGGCGAAAAGGCTCGTCTTGCACTAGCAAAATTAATGATGCAAAAATCAAACTTTCTAGTACTAGATGAGCCTACAAACCATTTAGACTTAGACAGTAAAGAAATATTGGAAAATGCATTAATCGATTATCCTGGCACACTTTTATTCGTTTCACACGACCGTTATTTCATTAACCGGATCGCAACTAAAGTCATTGAACTTTCCAGCACAGGTTCTTTTGAATATTTAGGAGACTATGACTATTATTTAGAGAAAAAAGAAGAACTTCAAGAGCTAGCTGCAATGCAAAGTCTTACCTCAGAAAAAAATACGACTGAGAAAAGCGCCCCTTCGAAATCGACGTCTATGATTGATAAAGACACGAAAAAGAGGGAACGCCAAATTCGCCGCGCTGTCGAGGAACTTGAAGTGAAAATGAATGCTTTAGCTGAAACTATCGCCGTATTTGAAGAACAACTTTGTGATCCCGCTATTTACTCAGACCATGAAAAAACACTATTGATTCAATCCGAATTAAATGAAGTAAAGCAGCAACATGAGGAACTTGAAATGGAATGGCTTGAACTAAATGACGAATTAGAACAACTATAATAAGGGAGTGTCCAGAAGAAATTTTGGGCACTCTCTTTTTGCTGTTGGCATCTTTTTCACATAAAAACTCTATTTTTCATTATTATTGTATAATACTAATTCTATAAATAATCTATTTACATATTAATCATATATATAGGTCAATACGCCAAATTTCTACAAATTTCTCCACAGTTTTATTCACATTACAAATCTAGTTCTACCAACATATCAACATAGTTTTCCACATTATCCACAATTAAAATCAAAGTTATACACAATCCGATGTGAAAAAGCCACCACTATATATAGATAAATCACATGTTTTCCACAAGTTATACACACTTTGTGCATAAGTACGCATGTTCGTACAACTTTTTTATGATTTATCAACTTTATCTGTGGATAATTTTCAGAAAAATTGAACATTGGATAAAATCTTGTTATAAATAAGATTTATCTATCATAAATTATTAGTTTCGACTTTCTTATATTATTGCAATACACTGAAATACTGATTACTTTATTCTCTTAAATAAAAAAGCATGATAGAACGGAAATGAAATCATTCCGATCTATCATGACTTTGGTTCTTATTTCCAACTTGTTAGTTCCATACCAGGACGTCCATTCATAGCTAAATTCCCACGAACACCTGCTTGATACATTTCATAGGCAGCTGCACCAATCATTGCAGCATTATCCGTGCATAATTTTAAAGGAGGTACGTAAAACGGAATACCTTCTTCTTTAAAAGCGTTCTCCAATGCCGTACGTAGCCCTTTATTTGCTGATACGCCACCAGCTGCAATAACTTGTTTTACATGAAATTCACGTGCCGCGCGTAATGTTTTCGCTGTTAATACTTCCACTACACTATCTTGGAATCCTTTTGCGACTTTCTCAGGAATAATTTCTTCCCCGCGCTGATCCATATTATGCTTGTAATTGATAACAGCCGATTTTAAGCCACTAAAGCTAAAATCATAGGATCCTTCCTCCAACCATACACGAGGAAAAGGTACTGCTTCGGTTGCTTCGTGCGCTAAACGGTCAATATGTGGTCCTCCTGGATATGGCATATTCAATACACGTGCTACTTTATCATACGCTTCGCCTGCCGCATCATCTCGAGTTTCACCTATCACTTCAAAGGAACCATGTTCACGCATTAAGACAAGCTCCGTATGTCCACCTGAAACAACTAAAGCCAACAATGGAAATTCCATAGGCTGTATTAGATTGTTTGCATAAATATGTCCCGCAATATGGTGGGTACCAATTAACGGTAAGCCGTGAATAAATGCAAAAGCCTTTGCCGCATTAATCCCGATTAATAAAGCTCCTACTAAACCAGGACCTTCTGTTACGGCCACAGCAGTTAAATCCTTTGGTTCCATATTCGCCTGATTTAATGCTTCTTCTAATACAATTGTTACCTGTTCGACATGATGACGTGACGCAATTTCAGGTACAACTCCTCCAAAGCGTTTATGACTGTCAATTTGCGATGACACGACATTTGAAATAATTTCTGTACCATTTTTAATAATTGCTGCTGCTGTTTCATCACAACTTGTTTCTATTGCTAATATATAGTTATCCATTATAATTTCACCCACATTACTAACGCATCTTCATGATTATCCGTATAGTAGCCTTTGCGAAGCCCACCTTCTTGGAATCCAAGCTTGCGATATAAATTTTGTGCAACCGTATTTGTTACACGTACTTCTAAACTCATTACATCCATATTAGCTTCATTGGCTATTCGTAATGCCTCACGCATAAGCCCTTCACCAATACCTTGACCACGTACAGAATCTACCACAGCTACATTTGTAATTTGTGCAGCATCAATGACAAGCCATATACCACAAAAACCGATAATTTCGCCTGTTTCGCTTTCCGCTACTAAGTAATGAGAAAATTGATTTTCTGTCATCTCATAGTAAAACGATTCTAATGTCCATGGTGTTGGAAATGTGGCAAGCTCGATTGCATGGACAGCCGGAACATCATCAATTGTCATTTTACGATACTGTACCATTAGTGTTGCTCCTTTTTCTGTTCCTTAATCCAGTTCGCTTCTGCTTCTGCAATACGGCGATATTGGGGAACAAATTCATGAACCGCTCCAATAGCAGGTAATGGCATCTGTTGTGCTAAGGCAACCAATTCAGAAGCTCTCGGTAAATCCATTGTATAAGGCGCTCTTATGGCTAAATCTCCTAATTCATGCTGAATTTTTTCGAAGTATATTTCTACATCGCTCCCTATAAATAAAATTGGTCGATTAAGTTGTTGAAGCTTTTGTAATAAACCGTCTATATGATCGTGATAATCTTCAATCACTGTATTTAAACTACCTGATTCATAAACCGCTGCATATACATTTTGACGACGTGCATCGATTAAAGAACAAATCGCATAATTAGAAGTACTGGCATTGGCAGCCAGTACTTTTAAGCTAGAAACACCTACTAAAGGTTTTTTCAATGACCACGCAAAAGTTTTGGCAAGGGTAACGCCAATACGGACACCTGTATAGGAGCCAGGTCCTTCCGAAACAGCAATAGCCTCGATATCTGCTGGTAATAATCCTGCTTTTTTTATTACTTCTTCAATTGCAGGCATTGCCCCAACTGAATGTGTTAACTTTATATTTTGTACAACTTCTGCCAGCACTTTATTTTCGTTCACAATTGCGACAGAAAGCGGTGCATTTGCTGTTTCAATTCCTAACCAAATCATTTTAATAACTCCTCACAAAGGCGAATATATTTTTCGCCAATTGGTTTCAATATAAACTTACGTTTTGTTTCATCAATACGTGTAATTTCTATTGCTAAACGTTCCTCTGGTAAATCCTCATCAATTAAATGGGCCCATTCTACAACTGTAACCGCATCACCAAAAAAAATTTCCTCCCATCCTAAATCTTCATCGCTATCGGCTAATCGATAGACATCTAAATGATTCAGTGGAATCCGTCCTTCATACTGTTTCATAATCGTAAATGTTGGGCTATTAACTGTTCGTTTTACACCAAGTCCCTTTGCAAAACTCTGTGTAAAAGTCGTTTTGCCAGCACCTAAGTCCCCTTCAAGAGTAATTGTATACTGGGGATGAACTAAACCTGCCAGTCTTATCGCAAGTACTTGCGTCTCCTCTAGAGTATCTATATATTTTTCATATATCATGTAATTTGCTTCCTTCCACAAAAAATCAATTATCTCTAGTTTACTTGAACTGAGGCAATTGTTCAAAATGTATTACTCCTAGATAATGTTTACACATGAAAACTTAGGTTCAGGTATTTAAAAAGAAAAAATCTTATAAGCAAAATGCCTATAAGATCTATTTTAACGTGAAGAGTGACCTTTCCGTTCTACTATTTCCTTTTGAACTAAAGCATCCTCATTAAACTGAAGACGATAAGCCTTTGTTAGTAAAAATTCATCATTCCACTCATAAACTCCACTGTCAATTTCTTCACCTGCGCCACCTGTAATCCGCACTACCTCCAGATACGACATACCTTCTTTCAGTTTATTATATTCTTCTTCATTCATATACTTCTGCCAGCTATATGTATTACCTTCTTCAATCTCCAAAATTTCATCAGTACATGCAGAAACCATCATCATTAGAAAGAAAACAAGACAAATAGATAGGTAGATAAAGAAACCCTTTTTATTCATCAGTATCCCTCCTTCACTATGTATATAGCGAACTTTTCCCGCAACATTGCACTACAAAACATTTTCGCAATATAAAAAAGGCTTAGTAAAGGACTTAACCCCCTTACTAAACCTTTTATAATTACCTTTAATTAAAAACCCGGAACCCATCCCGGTCTAGATTTCAACCTTTTTAGTAATGGACTTGGAAGTACAGTATCAACATTCTCATTGTATGCTGTATAAACTTGCTCTCCCTTTTCTACTTTTTCAACCCAGTGTGGTTCAATAAGTAATGCACGACCAAGCGCAACTAAATCTGCCCCTAGCTGTAATGCTTGTTCTGCCTCTTCAACTGTATATATTGAACCAACACCAATCAAAGGCTTTCTTCCATCTAATAAACTTTGAATAGCCGAGATTCGATTCTGTTGTCCCTTTTCATAGCGATGTGTCTCTGAGCGGAAATCTCCAAGTGAAATATGTAAATACGTTAGCTCTGTTTTAGCTAATTCATTTACTAACACGATAGTATCATCCATCGTAATTCCACCTTCCTCTGGCTCTTCTGGACTAAATCGATAGCCAACAATGAACGAATCATCTGCATACATATTTCTAACATTTAATACTTCTTCAACTATCTCTAATGGGAAACGCATTCGTTTATCTATCGTTCCACCATATTCATCATTTCTTTTATTCGTATATGCTGAAAAGAATTGTTGAATTAAATACGTATTCGCCCCATGAATTTCAACACCATCAAAGCCTGCTTGAATCGCTCGTCTTGTCGCTTCTCCATATGCTTTTATAAGTTGTTTTGTTTCATCGAGAGTTAATGATCGTGCTTCATTTTTCTCTATTGTAATAGCTGTACTTGCGCTTACAACATCCCCATCTGGAACTAAGTCCTGAAGGGATTGACGACCCCCATGGTGAATTTGCAGAACAGCCTTCGCGCCACCTTGCTGAATAGCTTGTGCAATTCTTTGTAGACTTGGTATATAGTGATCCTCATGAGCTGCTATTTGCCCTGGAAAGGCCTTTCCATTTGCCGCAACATATGCACATGCCGTAATAATCATGCCAGCTCCTGAAGCACGTTCTTTATAATAAGTAATCTCTTCATCTGAAACCGTATCATCTTCGTTACCCGAATAAGTTGTCATTGGGGCCATTACAAAGCGATTTCTAAGTTCAATCTTTTCATTTAGTTTTACCTTTTCAAAAAGTGCTTTCATACCTTAATTCCTCCTTTTGCTATGCTATGACTTTAACGAAACAATTCGTTATTTTCAAGCAACAGGCATCTAATCTTGTTATTTAGTAGAAATAGAGGTAGATGATATGAATCATTTTTTTTGAAAGAAACCATAATATGCTTTAACAACAAAAAAACCACTGAGGAATCAGTGGTTTTACGTGTGCGAAGCGACGTCCTACTCTCACAGGGGGAAGCCCCCAACTACCATCGGCGCTAAAGAGCTTAACTTCCGTGTT
>NZ_JACSPW010000023.1 GCF_014836935.1 Solibacillus merdavium
ATGTATGTGTCGAAAAATATTTTTTGGACACTCAAAAATGGCGTAAGCCATTGATATATCAACATTTATAGAGGGAGTGATCCATTATGAAACTTGACCATCTAGTAATAAATGTAGATCCAAATTACCAGCAAGAAAGTGAGGAAGTTCAACAAATTAAAAAAGCTGGCCTTCCCTATAATGTAAAAAAGGGTAAAGGTACTAAAGGGTTTAAAGCAACTAATATTTGGACAGGAAATGAATACTTTGAATTAATCACCATTACTAATAACGATGGCGGCGGATGGAGGCCTGAATGGGTTCATGCCTATAATTCGGGACATAGAGGATTAATTTGCCTAATGATTGATGTAAATAATATTGATGCTATTGTTCAGCGTTTACAAAAAGAAGGAATTTTGATTTCCAATCCTGAAAGAATTAAGATTGAATTTTTCTTTAAGTTATTTTCAAAAACGATGCCCTGGCAAAATAGCTTTTTGAATTTTTTCGAAAATATCCCCCTTCAAATTGGTTTTCAACAAATGGATAGTGAAAAAATCCGAAAAGGGTTTGAAAAATATATGGTTCCTAATTCTAAAGAGAATAACATATCTGGCATTACACAAATTCATATTGCAGGCGACTTTACTATTTCCGACTTCCAAATGTTAAGAACTGTTTTTGAGCAAACACTAGATAATGAAAATCAACTAATAGTCCAGTTAGAAAATTCCCAAAAAGTTATATTTGAAAAAGCTAAAGACTATTCTATAAAAGTCACATTAAAAAACGATATTAGTTCCTTTATTATGGAAACATGTAAAATTGAAGATATTTTAATTAACTTTGAATAATCTATAAAACTAATTACCTTATTACAAGTTATCTAGTTCTCCCCCCTTAAATACTTGCAACAAGCTAGACGTCCCCTTTTAGTAAGGTTGTTATATAATAAAAAAAGAGGTGAGTAAATGTTTTTTAGATCTAAATTAATCAAAAATGACAAGAAATATAGTGCTGAAATGTTATTTAAAGATGTGTCATCTGAAAAATGGGATAAAGACAATTTAACAAAAGCTAATTTAGATTTTTCAATAGATAGTGTTCGTCTCGTTAATGAATATGCTGATCGATTAATTCAAACAGAATTCGGACAGCAGCTGTTAAAAGAACATCATGATAATTTGATAACACGCATCGGTGCCTATGTAGGGGAAGTAATTAAACATCACAAAGATGGTCAATATCGCTGGTTTGATTTTAACTCTATAAGAGAAAATACGGTGCATTTAAATAACTATTCAATAAGTGTACAAGATGAGTCTGTTCTTTATTCTAAAAAAATGGATGATGTATTGTGCCCTATCTATGAGGTGAAGCAATATTTTGATGGGAAATCGAAATATTCCAATTTTTTGGAATATGTAGAAGTTACTATTAAAAAATAGGTTTATACTATAGTTAATTAGAGTTGGTAGTGTGTCAGATTTATGATTTGGGCATTTTGGATTTAATATCTTTTAATAGGAGAATTATATGAAAAAGCTTATAGACACAGTTTTAAACAACATATCAAATGAACGATTTGAGAATTACTGGGAAGGATTTAAACCTGTTGCCTTTGCAATTTTTGATGATAGAGATGTCTTTTTATTTAACCATCCCAAATGTAACGAAGAACGGTACATCAAATTAGTAAAAACTGAAGAATTTCATGCTTGTACTTGTATATTATTTGAAGAAGTACCCACAGCTATTGTTGATACTACACTTTATGATTCATTTGAAGTCATCTATTCTTTAATAGTACATGAGTCGTTTCATGTATTCCAACATTTATCTGAAGAAAGCCGATACCCAAATGAAACAGTAGGATTTAACTATCCAATTGATTTTAAAAACATTCAACTACGTATTATAGAAAGAAAAAGACTCTTTGAAGCTTTCACATCAACAGAATCTTTAGAAAAACAGAAAAAAATAAACGAATTCATCACACTTAGAGACATGAGAACCGAATTATTTCCTGATTATGTGGAATATGAAAACTCAGTTGAAACTATTGAAGGACCTGCACTGTATGTTGAATATCAAGCGTTAACTGATATTAGTTATATTAATGAAGAAATAATTAAACACTTTGCTGAGCAATTATTAGATAACAACATATCAAACCTAAATATTCGAATTAGCTGCTATAATTCCGGTCTTTTTCTTTGTCTATTATTAGATGACATTTCAGAGAACTGGAAAGTAAAATTCTCAAAATCAAAGTTAGGCTTATATCACTTTTTAAAAAATGCAAACAACTATACATCTGCAGAATTAACTATTCCTGATAATGCGGAGGAAGTTACTCGAATTGTAAACAGCGCCCTATCAGATAAATTAAATATTTTCGAACATTTTTATAAATCTGATGGCATAAAACTAACTATTTCAGGAGCCATTAAACTTATAGGTTTCGATCCAATGAATATTACTCAATTAGATGGGCAATCATTACATCATAATTTTTTAAGCTTTAAAATCATGAATAAAAGTTATTTTATTAAACAGCCTGTTTGTACTACGTATGAAAGTGATTTTAGAGATGTTCAATTAATAGAACTATTTTTAAATCAACCACCTTTACATATTGGAGACCGGCTTATAATTGATAATTTTGGTGAAATTGAAGGTAGTGTTATTTCGGAAGAACGAAGCTCTATTCATATAATGGTATAGGCGTGTAAGAAGAACTACGACATTTTGGCTTTTGTGGACACAGCTAAATGTCTCATGAAGCCTTTTTGAGTGTTTTCGGTACACTGGGGATATCTCACGTACATTGAGCGTATTTTATCTTTTATTTAATAAAATTCGGACACAGTCGTTGTCAGATTTTCTAATATAGTTCGAAATCATCTAATATAAATTTATTTGTTCTAATAAAATCCCGATTTGCTAATATACCTTTAAGATGTTCTAAAATGAGGTCAATTTGTTCTAATATAGCCTTTCAATCTTCTAATATCACTTCGAGTTTTTCTAATAACTCGCTCAATTGTTCTAATAAAATACCAACGAACCGGCTCCTTAAACCCACCCCTACAAAAAAACAGCACCTCAAAATTCGAGATGCTGCCCGTAGAAAAATTATTTTTTCTTAATCGTAATTGTCCAAGATGCTTCGCCTAATTGCTCATAGTTCGTCACTTCATGACCGTCTTCAGCTGCCCAACGAGGAATTGACTCTGTTCCTTGTGTACAGTCAAATTGTACTTCCAGCTCATCGCCTGTATTTAATTCTTTGATTGCTTCTTTTGCTTCGATTAACGGGAATGGGCAAACCATTCCTAATACTTCTAATGTTTTCTTCATATAAAATCTCTCCTTATGCACGCGCTGCTGCACGTTGTTTTGACGGACGCACAAATACGAAATAAGATGCTGTCCATGTTCCTAGAATCATAAATGTTAAAGCCGTCCAGCCTGACCAAGTCATCATAGACGTCATTACTAAACCATTACCAATCGAACAGCCTCCTGCAAGACTAGCGCCGAATCCCATTAAAATACCGCCGCTAGAGCTTCGTACAACTGTTTTTGTATCAGGTGTCCGTAAACGGAATTCCCCGCTCATTTTTGCTGCGAAATACGAGCCGAAGAAAATCCCTAGTACTAGGAACACACCCCAGTTAATAATATCTAAATCTCCTGTTACTAAAAACTGGAGAAGGTTTGCTGAAGGTGTTGTAATACCTAGGCCGAAAATACGTCCTGATGCCGCGCTTAACGGCCATGCCAATGTCGCAATTAATCCGATTAAGATTGCTGTCACATATGGATTCCAGCGCTTTTCAAATAAAATATGCGCTAAACCTGTTTTCTTTGGTTTTAAGCTTGGAATTTTTACACGAGGTTTACGTAATTCACGGTAAACAACGAATGCTACCAAGGCTACAAACGGAATGACTAAAAACCAAACATTAATGCCAAATGTTTCTGCAATCGAATCTGTACCGACTACCGGTGTACGTGCATCCACTGTAAATTGTGCTAATGGACCTGACTTCATGATAGCTGCCATTAACATATAAAACGCCAATGCAATCCAGCTTCCGATTAAGCCTTCCCCTGCACGATACCAAGTACCTGTTGCACAACCACCAGCAAAAATAATACCTATACCAAAAATAAATGCGCCTCCAATTGTTGCCCACAATGGAAACTGCCCTACTGTATACTCAAACGCACCTGCGCCAATTAGTACAAACACACCTACTGCCTGTACGGCAATGGCAACAAGTAGCGCATAAAACATGCGATTATCTTTTGCAATGTACATATCGCGGAAACCGCCTGTTAAACAGAAGCGTCCTCGCTGCATTACAAAACCTAAAAGAGCACCACAAAGGATACCCGTTAAAGCCATCTGTAACAATATTATTCCCCCAATTTAAATACCTAGTTTCTTTATAGGAATATAATACAATATTTTTCAATTGGAATTCAAGCCTTTTGATTAAATATTTGTTATCTTATTAATTTAGTAGGTTTTAACATCAATTAAATATCCTTATTCTACTCCCAAAAAAGAACCATCATTTTTTACTGACATATGATACAAAGCAATATATTCTTCACATCGTGGCTTGAAGCATGTAATAACCTTCTAGAACAATGCAAAAAGTGTGACTTTTTCTTTCTTTATCAAAATTTAAAGTAGGTGAAACAAATAAAAAATTCCTATTTAGAACTTCTCGCAGAACTTGGTATTGGTGGTGCACACCCTGGCGGAATTAAGCTAACAGAAGAAATATTAAAAAGCGAAAATATTAACAGTACTTGTCACGTTTTAGATGCTGGCTGTGGTACTGGTCAAACAGCAGCTTACTTGTCACAAACTTTCCAAGCTAATGTGACAGCGCTTGATTTTAATTCGACAATGGTTGCAAAGGCCAAACATAGAATGAAGATTAATAATTTACCTGTAGAAATTATAGAAGGCTCCATTGAAGATATCCCCTTACCGAATCATCACTTTGATTTTATTATTTCTGAATCCGTCATTTCATTTGTTAATAAACCAAAAGCCATAAGTGAGATTTATCGCATATTAAAAAATGGCGGCCGGTTCATTGCTGTTGAGCCAACGTTGAACGAACGCCTTGACGTTACCCAAGAGCAAGAAATCATGCAGTTTTATGGTCTTGATTCCCTACTCATGGAAAAGGACTGGGCGGAATTATTAAAACAGATTGGCTTTAAAAATATTCAAATACAGCATCATACCACTATTGAATCGGAACCCGATTTTCATTACTCCAATGAAATTGATCCAGTGCTATACGACGTCATGAAAAAACATTTGGAAATCATCTCAAAATACCAAGAAACTTTTAGTTACCGAGTTTATACATGTACAAAATAAAATAAAGCCACTTTGTCTAAGTGGCTTTATCTTATTTATCGATGGATTGGATCATATAACAACCGATAAAATTACTTTCTTAGCAGAACAGTCAGCTGAAGTACGTACATTTCTAACATACCAAGATGATGTCACCAGCCAATCCTTAGATAATTTATCGTCATTAGCAGCGTTATTTCATTCTAAAGGAACAGGAGTGATTCAATAATGGACAAGTAAGCAGAAATGATTGAAATGTGTAAAGAACTGCGTTTACCAAGTATTCGCCATTTACTTGAACAGGAAGCCATATTTGAGCAGCATACATCACCGGCTTTTAAAAAAGTTTAACATTTAATTTCCCTCTTAAATGGAATTAATTTTATCTTCTTTTCTGTCATTTCCCTTCCCCCAGTGCGACTCTCCCCTTCACAAAGGAAGTGTGGTCAAATTACACTCCTTATCTATTAAAGAGATGAATCTACTCATGTAAACCTGAAAGTAAAAGCGACCCTTATTTGGGTGGGTTTTTATTCTAGAGGAACTTCACATTCGCAATGCTCATATCTTCTTTCACATAAATTCTTTATCTTAGTAGAAGCTTTTACACTTTCTAATAAAAGGTCATATATTGCTTCTTTCTCTATAGCACCAATATTTTCACTTTGTAGCATTTTCGAGTAGAAGTTTGTCGTTTTTCTCGACTTACAATAACAATTCATCAATATACTGATATCCATATTCACGCCCCCTTATTTTTTAAGGTTTTTTATGACAGTGGATAGTTCCATTATGACTTTTTCTAAATGATCTAGTTTACGTTCAAACCGAACAAACAGGTATACCGTTATCGCAATCGGGAATCCAAAATTCCCTATTAAACTAATCCAAATAGGAATATTTTCTTGAGTCATTTTATCCCCCTCTCTCGTCTTGTATCATCACCATCAAAACATCAATATAAGTAAGATGGAGACCTCCTGTATAAGGTTGAGAGGTTTCTTGCTGTACAAAAATACCTGATTGATAGAGGCGGAGCCCGGAATCTAACCGAGGTTCAAGGATTTGCAGTCCTTTGCCTTACTGCTTGGCTACACCGCCATATCTTAATCAAAAGATCGGGAAGGTGAAAATCTATATTTTCAAAAACCTCCCCACCTTAGCAATCATTAAATAGTGTCCAACAGCTGGTCAGGGTTAAAACCTTGAATATGCACCGTATCCATTCCTTCTGTTTTCACTTCAATAAATGGGATACCTTGCACATTTAAATCCTTTAAATATGCTTTATTTTGTGGTTTATCTATATTCTTGAATTCATACGGAATGTTTTCTTTGTCTAACCAATCTTTAGCGTTAATACAATGTACACACCAATCCGCCCCATAGATTATTACTTCTGTTTTTGACATCTTAATCTCCTCCTTGTCCCCTATAAAGAGAATGAAATCAGAATAGAGTCAAAGAAAGATTGTAAAAAAATAAAACTTTATATAAAATGAGAACGTAACACAGAACATACGTTCCTATATTTTTGACTATTTGTGTATTTTATTCTCTTTAATATGTAAAAAGGGGGGATGAAATTGGAGCCTAGTTATTCGTTCACAACTCAAGAAAGAGAAAAACTAAAAGAACCTATCGTATTAAATTTCTTAAAGGTTGAGGCCAACTATCAAAAATTTTCAGCATTCATTGAATCGCCAAGCCCAGAGATAAAAAATGAACTGGATTCCGCTTTTAAAGCCTATTACAAACGGGCCAAAGTAATCGCTTATATCGACAAGCTCATACATTACTATTCCATTGACCTAGATAAGAGAATTAATAAGTACCGTGCAACACAACAACTCATTCTAGACAACCCTATAAGCGAAAACGAAAGCGGAAACACAACTATGAAGGATACCCTGCCATCCTATGAACAACCTATGTTAGATTCCTCCCAGCTCCCTTTGGAGGAATTATTCGAAGACTTGAATCTATATAAAGCTTGGAACTCTCTTTCTGATAAACAAAAAAGGGTACTCACCCTCAAATACCAGTACAATTTAAAGGATGTAGAAATAGCGGATATCATATGCGAAACCAAGCAAGTCATTTCCTATAACCACAATAAAGCCATAAAAGTTCTAAGACAATCCGTAAAGGATAGTTAGGAGGGATTTCTATTTGTAAAATTGATGATGTTGCCTGTGAAAAAATAATTGATGATTTCGAACTTAGAATAAAGAAGGTTGTCAGTAATGTCCCGCATAATGACCAGGAAGATATGAAGCAAGAAATCAGAATTAAAATCATCGAGAAAATGAAAATGCTCGATGAATTAGAAGTACCAGGATTTTTAGAATTCATTAATAAAAAGAAATAAACCTGCCTCTATTCTTTCTCTGCATGTTCAACAAGAGTACAACAAAAGCCCCACTCTGATTTAGAGTGGGGTTTCATCGTCATGAAAGAGGGAGACGTGCGCGACAATTTCAAACCAAGAGATTTGAACACCCGCTGATCCTCCCAAAGTTATTCTATATTTGATACATAACTATTTGTTGTCTGAACTTTTTATGGTTCGTTTATTTCTTTATTACCTATTTCTATAAAAGAACTTGCCCCATCCCATACAACACATTTGTAGCTATTTAAAGGACCCGAACCTCTTAAAAGACCTAGATGACAAAAAGTATTCAGGCAATGTTAAAGTAGAACTAGAAAAATACATGAAATATTACAACACGAAACGAATCAAGGCAAAATTAAAACTGAGTCCGGTGCAATACCGAACTCAGTTCACCCAAGCTGCCTAGATGAAATAACCGTGTCTAACTTTTAGGGGTCACTTCAAGCAGGCTGTGTTTTTTAATAGTACCTTGCTCTATTTACATAAACAGTCTTTTTACATAGGACATTTTCCTGTTGTTCATTGATGTCACTTATAGTATTCTGTAGGTCATTATACTAGAAATTACCAGGGTGGTGGAGATTTAATGAAAAACAATTATAATATCATCGTGCATGTTGTCAACTTACTCCTTTTAGGAGCGATCGGTTTCCTCGCGTTTTTCTCTGTGGTAAATATTAGCCCAGTCCAAGAATCTGACATGTTTAAATTCGGTCTTATTGTTTTTCTGCTCGCCATGTGGGCAGTTAATTACTGGTTCCAATACAAGAAGCAAAAATGGATTCTACCAATAGCCGGTACCGTCCTTTACATCGCCATCGTTTTGTTCGTCTTGGGGATAGTTATGCCATTCCTTAACGAAATTGTTTATTAAATGAACCCGCAACCTTTTAATAACGCGTCAGCTCGGATTCCAGTACGGATTGTAGTATCACCAGGTCCTTTTAATCCATCCATACATTTAATTAACTTTTTATGAGCGTCACATACTGAAATCCTAGGCATTGGACCTTGGAGATCCCTGTCATGCGTTACACAACAACGGTCAATCGCATTGATTGGGGTTCCTCCACCAGCGTTATTATAAATGCCACACGATTTCCCGCAATGCTCGTAGCGTTGACCTTCAAAGTAACAACAAGAACCAGAACTGATACAGCTGGTTGGATCATACATTATTTCTGCTAAGAGTTCTTCGTGCTCCTCCGCTACTTCTGGAATCTTTACATAATCCTTATAGACATCATGCATTATCTCTACTGGTTGTTCTAAATTAAGTTCCCCATTTACATATTCCTTAGTGACAACTTTTGCACCGTTTTGCACCCAAACCTGCACCACTTCTGCTGTGTCTGTTTGACTTTCCGACTTCGCTTCATATTGTTTTAAGATTACCTGGGCCTTGTTACCAAAGCTCATTAGCTTATTGATTTCTATTACGGTACTTCCTTCATCTGAATGCGTAACCTTCACAATATCTGTATTTTCCGGCTCGCCCAGATTTAATTCGCTTAAAACGTCTGTAAACGCTGCTTTCGCAAAAACATCTTCATACTGTTCTTTTTCGTAACTCGGGATAAAACGTGAAAACTTATTCATTCCAGTCACCTCTATTAGTATTTTTTGTTAATTTTGGGAGTTGAAGCTCATGAGAGCAGTTTTTACTCTCTCATTGAAGCCTGCGTATGGCTTATTGTAAATCAAAGTAAACGGAACCCCTTGACCTTTCAGTTCCATCAACTCATCAAAATGCTTACGGTCAGAGACATCTTTCTCGGTATATTCAATATGGTTCCTTTTCAGAAAGTCCTTTAACTGGCCACTATACCCACAACGCGCTTGCGTATACACGGTTACGTCATTCATTTCTTCCCCCCCTTGTAATACAAAAGAGATGCATAACCCTGAATAATCAAACGAATAGTCAAATATTTTTACATCGCACGTATTCATTGAGAATACCGGCTCATCTTTAAGATAAGCCGATATTATAATGGTTTTTTTCTAGTTACTCATAACCCCAGTACCGGTTACTCGGACATCATCCGTCGATTTCTCAAATCTTAGCCGATAAGCCGTACCAACCATATCTGTAAACTTTACCGTTTTCGTGCCGTTCCGTGGAAATGAAGCTGTTTTTACTGTAAACCACATACGCTGAGCTTGCGCCTGCAATTGAACAACGTATTCATCTGATCGACCACCTGAATTGTTAGCTTTCGAATTGAGCGTCAACGTAATTGTTTGGTCGTTACCCTTATCATTAAACGTCCGACTCTGCCCCACTAATGTCTCTTTAAAATCATAAGTAAGATTATAACTTGCCATATTCATTCTCCTTTTTTCTTATTATTGTGTTGCTATTTAAGAAAGAGGGTCGAACAAGGCTTTTATCAAAATCCCAGCCAATTTATATGTATTTTAGTGGTAGAAACGGTGTGAGAGATGAGCAGCAAGCACTGTCAAAAAGTGAGGGACTATGAGGAATTAAAATTAATAATTAAAGAGTAAGTTGTGCAGAATGTTTAAAAAGAATTTATTATGCTATAAGTAGTCCACTGTCCATTAAAATGACAGTTGACTTGCTGAAATTATAATCAATTATTAGGATGGTGAATCATGAAAACTTCAAGAGGACGCGAACTATTAACAGACAGTCAACGAACAGAACTAATTCAAACCCTGAAAACGACTGGCTTTCAGGCAGGTTGGTCTTACACACATTTTAAAAGAATTTCCCATAGTGTTATCCAGTACATTGCCTAGCAAATCAATGTCCAGCAGTAGCCATTCATTCTTATGGTCAAGGGGAGAATACATTATGGGATCACTTAAAAGAAATTACGAGTACATCCTCCATATGTTCATTTAAAAAGTTCAGCCATATTATTATTTGTTAATTTTATTAAGCGATATCATTAAAATTCTATTTCTCCCTTCAAATTTTGATAAAAAGCTGTAATAAGTCTCTCTTTTTGCGTTTTTTACTGAAAATTCTATATTTTTTATAACCGAGGTATACATTTATGATTCCTTTTATGCTATAGTTTGTACAATTACATAACGTGTAAGAAAAGGTACGCACATTGTTGTGCGTTTAAAAGGGAAGTTGGTGCGAATCCAACACTGTCCCGCAACTGTATTACGGAGCAACTCTTAAAAAGCCACTGTTAAATAACGGGAAGGTAAGAGACGCGTTGATGTTAAGTCAGGAGACCTGCCTTTTTCTAGTACACACCCGATACCTACGTGGAAATAGGTGGTGTTCTGTGCGAATAAAGCGTCAATTATAGACGTTTATTTTACTATGCATAGATAAGTCCTAAGCTGTTTCCAAGTCACATTGGAAACAGCTTTTTTATTTGGGTTATGTAAATACATTGAGGAGGCTTATCAAATGAATATTGTTAGTAATGTTATCGGTTACCCTTATATTGGAGCTAACCGAGAATGGAAACAGACTTTAGAAAAATTTTGGAAAAAAGAGATAGAAGAAGATGTATTTGAAGAACAGCTAAAAATTATTCGCCTGAATCGCTTAAAACGTCAACAGGATTTAGGACTACAGTTAATTACTATCGGGGACTATACAAAATACGATCGTGTGTTGGATTTGGCGGTAATGTTTAACCTCATTCCTGAACGCTATAATATACTACAAAATGCCTCACCGTTAACTAAATACTATGCAATGGCACGTGGTACAGACGAAGTAATCGCAAGTGAAATGACGAAATGGTTTAATACAAACTACCATTACATTGTTCCGGAATATGAAAACCAGGAATTATTCTTAACAAATAACTACATCCTACAACAGTTTGAAGAAGCTAAGAATGAACTAGGCATCATTGGAAAACCAACACTTATCGGTCCCTATACTTTCGTTGATTTAGCAAAAGGTTATGACGAAAAAACCCGTGCAGCCTTCTTTTTAAAATTACTTCCGCTATACGCGGAAGTAATCCAACAACTTGTAGATGCTGGTGCTGATTGGATTCAAATCGAAGAACCTTCTTTCACAAAAAATCTTGAGGAAGAAGAGATTTTATTAATCGAAGAAGTGTATAAGCAGTTAACGGAAGCTGTACCTCAGGCAAATATATTGATACAGACTTATTTTGAGGCATTAACTTCATTTGAGCGCTTATGTAATTTACCTGTCGCAGGTATTGGCTTAGATTTCGTACACGGTAAGAAAGAAAATATGAAATCGCTTTTACAATATGGTTTCCCTAAGGATAAAACGTTAAGTATCGGAATAATTAACGGTCGGGATATATGGTCCGTTAACTTAGCAGAAGCTGTTTCTACAATAAGTACAGTTAAGCAACTAAGTGGTGTTAATGATTTATGGATTAGTTCTTCCTGCAGTCTACAGCACGTCCCTGTTACAAAAAAATCAGAACAAAATCTTCCGCATGAATTATACGATGCGCTTGCTTTTGCAGACGAAAAAATCCGTGAAATTGCACATATAACAAATTACATTCAGCATGGAACTTGGAGTAAAGAAGGTATCGTCGCAGATAGCATTAAAGTGATTGAATCTTTGGCAACACACGCTATACGAAAAAATGAGCAAGTTAAAGCTTTAGTTGAAGGAATTAAGGATTCCGATTTCTCACGTTCTGTCCCATTTAAAGAACGCCAAGTACTGCAAAAGAAATCGTTAAAGCTTCCTGATTTCCCTACGACAACAATTGGGAGCTTTCCTCAATCTCAACTAGTAAAGAAAACACGTTCGGCATGGCGCAAGAAGGAAATTACAGACGAACAATACGATGCGTTTGTAAAGGAAGAAACGGCTCGTTGGATTCAAATTCAAGAAGAAATTGGGTTAGACGTATTAGTACATGGAGAATTTGAACGAACAGATATGGTGGAATATTTCGGAGAGCATTTGACGGGATTTGCCTTTACGAAAAATGCTTGGGTTGTTTCATACGGTTCCCGTTGCGTTAAACCACCAATCATATACGGTGATGTCGAATGGACACATCCAATGACTGTTAAAGAGGTAGTTGAAGCGCAAAAACTTACTTCAAGATATGTAAAAGGCATGCTTACTGGACCTATCACTATTTTAAATTGGTCATTCGTTCGCGAGGACATTTCAAGAAAAGAAGTGGCATTCCAGCTAGGTTTAGCGATTCAGCAGGAAGTAAAGGCACTTGAAGATGCAGGCATAAAAATTATCCAAATTGATGAACCTGCACTTCGGGAAGGGCTTCCTTTACGCAAAGAAAATTGGGATGAATATTTACAATGGGCGGTGGATTCGTTTAAGCTCGCAACATCAAAAGTTGCGGTAGATACACAAATTCATACCCATATGTGCTATTGCGAATTCAATGATTTTATCGATCCAATCCGCGCATTGGATGCAGATGTTATTTCATTGGAAACTTCAAGAAGCCATGGAGAGCTAATTAATTCGTTAAAAGTTCATCCATATGAGCTTGGAATTGGTTTAGGCGTTTATGATATTCATAGCCCCCGTATTCCAAGTGTAGCTGAAATTAGTTCGATATTAGAAGAGAGTCTTGCTGTCATTCCTACAGAACAATTTTGGGTCAATCCTGACTGTGGTTTAAAAACGCGCCATGAGTCTGAAACGATTGCTTCATTAACGAATATGGTAGAAGCCGCTAAGCTATTACGCGCGCAAGTATTATCTGTCTGATTTCACTAAAATACAGTAAACCACTAAGAACAAAACATTAGTGGTTTACTCTTCCAATTATATTTCGATTGCTAATTCATTTAAGTTTAGTCATTGTAGGATAGCTATTTGTATTACTCTCCCCTTATTGTTTACAAATAGCTATCTAAGAATAACTAAATTTTACTGGAAAAGGTTTAAATTTAACATTTAATTAAAAGGGAAGAACGGTGTGAATCCGTCGCTGTCCCGCAACTGTGATTCGGAGCAACTCACAATAAACCACTATTGCCGAAAATGGGAAGGTGTGAGGAGCGTTGATGATAAGCCAGGAGACCTGCCTTTTCAAGTACAAACCATTAACCTACGCGGATAGGAGGTTTAGAGTATGAAAGTAAATATTCTTCATGCTCATAGTGCGACAATTATACAAAGGTTTTCATTGCGAAAAAGAAAACTTCTCTTGTATTCCTTGTCTCTTTATGAAGCGACCATTTAGCAACAACTTCAATTTACAATGTTGCTATTTTTTCGGGACTATAGGAGGAATATAATATGCAATTGGACAAAGTACTTCAATTTAAGCAATTGATGAATGAAGTAATTTCAACACATCAAACAGAGGCAGATGCAAATACCATTAAAAGCATTAAACAACAATTGTTAGCGCAATCACCAAATGATTATAAGGAAATTACAGCTGCCTGTTTTCAAAAGACAACCGACTTTTATATTAACAAACTAAAAGAATTTGTTTTATTTAATAATCTGCATGAAGCTACAGAAAGTATAAAAAAATATGCGGAGCAACTAATTAATCAATCTCCACAAGAATATAAAGAGATCAATTATGCATATTTACATGTAAAATACGAATTAATTGGTCTAGCCGTTGATAACAGCAAATAAAGTTATTAAATGAAAAATGTTTTAAATTGAAGCCTCTGCAAACAATAAAAGAGAATGGTCATATTATTTATTTTGAATTCTTAATTGATGAACAGCCGCATTACATAGCGGTAGATATTGAAACTATTGATGCTGAATAATTGAAATCACCATGATCTATTGATAACCAGACGTCAACTATCATCATTTTCATTAAGTAAATAAATTAAGGAACAGTCTCTCATTCATTATGTAAGACTGTTCCTTTTCTTTATAAACAAAACAGGTCGAATTCCTTTGATAACTGTGTTAAAAAGGCAATGCCAGCGACACTATTGCCGACTTGATCGATTGCAGGACCATAAATCCCTATTCCAATTGGACCTTGTAGGTGCTCAATTGCCCCATTTTTCACAACTGCGATTATCGCTCCGGACACACCGCTTTTTGCCGGTAACCCAATGAAAGCCGCGAACTTCCCTGATGCATTGTACATTCCGCAGGTGAACATTAATGCTTTAGCAATATGGATCACTTCTTTACTGCAAGTGGCGGTACTCTTTTCACCATTAGTCGCAAAATAAAGAGCCATTTTCGCTAAATCCTCTACATTGACCGATATGGAGCAGAGCTGTAAATATACTTGCAATGCTTCCTCTACGTTTGATTTTAAAAACCCATTTGCCTGCAAAATATAGGCAATCGCGCGGTTATAATCGGCCGCATGATATTCTGATAAATAAACTTCGTTGTCGATGTGTACTTTCTTCCCTATAATTTGCTCTAAAAATAGAGTTACTGATTTCACCTTTTCGTACATCGTTTCCCCTGGTAATAAAGATGCTACTGTAATTGCACCTGCATTAATCATCGGGTTAAATGGCTTATTATTGTGACTTTCTAAACGGACGATAGAATCAAAGGAATCACCTGTAGGTTCAACATCAACATAACGCAAAATTTCCTCGATGCCATGGTGATTCATTGCCACCATAAAACTAAATACCTTTACTACACTTTGAAGCGTAAAAAGTTGTGTACATTCACCAAAATCTATCTTATCTTCCATTGATACTAAACTGACAGCAAAAGCATCCGGATTAGCCGTAGCAAGAGCCGGGATATATGTCGCAACCTTACCTTTAGCCGTCATCTGTGCAGCATGTTCATAAATTCCCTGTAGTTTTTTCATTTATGGCTACTAGCTACCCACCTCTCAATACTATCTATTACGAATTCTTCCCCATTTTATCCGTTATTATAAAACCTTAAAAATCAGATTATGGAAACCTTGATTATTCATTAAGCGTCAATTGTTAAAAATAACCAAAGGAGTTCCCACAATGAGTTATATTATGAATTTACGAAAGAAAGTTGGTACTGCTCCCCTTATTATGGTTGGTGCTTGTGTGCTCATTTTTAATGAACATAAGCAATTACTAATGCAATTAAGGAAAGATAATGGTTGCTGGGGACTTGCAGGTGGATCGATGGAACTAGGGGAAACATTAGAAGATGTAGCTATGCGTGAAATGTACGAAGAAACTGGGCTTACAGCAAATCGTCTACAACAGTTTGGTATATTCTCCGGCAAAGAATTATATTATCAATACCCCCATGGAGATGAAGTATATGTTGTTGCCACAACTTTTATTTGCGACGACTACTACGGTTCATTGCGTTATGATTCCGATGAAGCGATAGATTTAAAATTCTTTTCTTTGGATGCTTTGCCTGAAAAAATCAGCCCCCCTGACCAAGTAGTAATCCGCAAATATATAGATGCAAATGTAATATAATGCTTATCAGCTTGTTTTCTTGAATTTCAAAAGGCTACTGAAATTTCCATTCAATAGCCTCTTCTATGTTGATATTATGTCATCAATTCATATTGTGTAGCGTGGTTCCGTCCATTCCGCTTCGTTGCGTAAAGCGCCTCGTCTGCATGTTCAAAAATGGATTTTTCTGTATCCCCTTCTTTAAACGTAGCACACCCTATACTTACCGTCATTCTTCCTATTGTCGGCCAAATCGTTTGCTCAATCTTTATATTTAGATTTTGTGCAATTTGAATTGCTTCATCTTCAGCGGTTTCGCCTAATAGTAAAACAAATTCTTCCCCACCAAATCTTGCGGCGGTATCATTTTCACGTGCCGCAGTATTTAAAATCAGCGCCAATTGAGCCAATACTAAATCTCCAACTGCATGCCCGTATGTATCATTTACTTGTTTAAAATGGTCAATATCCAGGACGAGTAATGAAAAAGGAACACCTTCCTGATTATATTTTATTACATGATGAGTAAGCTGTTGCTGGAACCAACGCCGATTTGCAATTCCTGTTAAGTTATCTGTATTTGAAATTTCCTTAAGCTCTTCATTTATACAAATTAGTTGTTCTTGTTTTTTTTCAATTTCTTTGTTAATTCGGTGAAGATCCTCAAATGCTATAGTTTTTTCTTTATATGCCTCTTCCAACAGTTTCTTTGCATGACGAACTTCACGCTCATAGTCAATTCTTTTTTTCATTGACATAAAAACAAAAGACACGAATACTTCTTCTTCCGATTGAAGTTGCTTTACATTAACTAAACACGGAATCGTTTGCCCTTCTGTATTTTGTACATGAATAAACAACTCATCGACCAAACGATAAATCGACATATTCGGATATAGATAGGAATGAAAAATTAATTTACTACTTGAAGAAAATAATTTTTCAATATGTTTTCCGATTAGATCTTCCCGTTTGAAATTTGTCCACACTAAAAATGTTTCATTTACATTTATAATTGTATACTGCATATCGGTTTCTATATATCCACAAGGTAATTGAGATAATCGACTATCCATTTATATTTCTCCCCTATCCTCGCTTTAAATATTGTAAAATGATTTCTGCAGTTAAATTTGGAGCACTTAAATGCGGGTAATGGCCTCTTGTATTTAAAATAACTAATTCACTATCCAATATATGTTCATTTAAATAGTCCCCTACTTCAATTGGGACAATGCTGTCATTCGCACATTGCAAGATTAATGTGGGAAGCTGCAACTCACCTAATCGTTGACGATAGTCACTAAAGAAAGTTACTTCAGCGAACTGTCGTGCAATACTAGGATTGGTCGAAACAAAAGTTCTTTCAAGTGTTTTGGTTAAAATTGAGTCACTGGATTGATCCATTGCCAAAGGTGCCATATAGCTTGCCCAGCCTTCAAAATTCATTTCCATCGTTTCCAGTAGCTCTTCAATTTCGTTGCGGCTGAAGCCCCCTGTATAGCTTCCTTCATTTAAATAGCAAGGAGATGGTCCGATCATAATTAATTTTGAAAAGTATTGTGGTCTTTTAATTGCTGCAAGCATACCAATCATCGAACTTACGGAATGTCCAATAAAAATAACATTTTCAAGTTGATATGCTTCAATGACATCGATGACATCTTGTGCATAACCATCCAAACTATTGTATTTTATAGAATCGTACGCCAAAATATCAGATTTCCCAGCACCAACATAATCAAATAAAATAATTTTATATGCTTCCTCCAAGTAAGTCGTTAAAGAATGCCATAAAGTTTGATCGCACCCGAATCCATGGCCAAATAATAACACTTGCTCGCCTTTCCCAATCACTGTTACATTATTTCTCTCTGCAATATTGATTTTCATAATGACCTCACTTTTAATTAGTTATTATACTTTTCAATAAGGAATATTTTCCAATAAATTTCTATATTAACAATGAAAAAAGCGCTTTGTCAAGTTGACATCGCGCTGAAAAATTACTATTTTAATAAAAGCTTTTTGGCATTATTTTGCGACATTTTTTAATACAAAGTTACCGATCGATAAATAAACAATAACTGTTGCTCCCACTATAGCATACAACATTTTAACACCGCCTTAACAGTTGATAATAATTATCAATTTCATTATAAATCGTTTCAATTTTAGCGTCAATGACTTTTCTTTTGGGTTTTTTGTATACACATACTAAAGTAACGTGATAATATGTAATAAAAGTCATGGTAAAGGGGGAATTCATTTGAGTACTTCTAAGCATATTCAAACCATTTTGAATGGTACAATACATTCATTAAAATCTATAATACCTGTGAATATAGATGTAAAATCTCCTTCTATTGCAACAGAACCTTATGAACAAAAAGAGATGGGTGTACTTATAGGGTTAGTCGGTGATTTAAAAGGTCGCGTAATAATAGATGGATCTCCGGAAATTTTCGGTTCAATTGGCTCAGCGATGTTTGGCATGCCTTTAGAAGGTCCCATGTTGGAATCATTTACAGGTGAGCTTGGAAATATGATTGCTGGTAATTTATGTACATATGCAGGACAATATGAATTGGAACTCGATATCACACCTCCTACTGTTATGGTAGGTCATACTAAATTATATGGGTTCCAGCAAGCATTTATTATACCCGCAACAATAGAAGGTATTGGAGAAATCAATATTCTTTATACAATTGATGTTGAAGAAGAGTAATATTAATAGGCCTATCCACTGAAAAGAGTGGATAGGTTTTTTTAGATAAATAATACAAACAGAACAATATTTGCCATAAATATTCTTTGTATATGATATTTCCAATTTGGCTCTTGTTTTTTTATTAAAATGTGTAAATATACAGTAGCGGACATAAAAAAAGTAAATATTAATAACAGCGTCAGCAAATGATTTACACCAAGCCACTCATTCATTTTATGGATACAAAAAAATGCAAGTCCTAAACCACTTAAATTAATAAGCGATGAGTTTTTTTCAATTGTTCCTCTCTTATTTGATTTGATCGCTGCATAAACAAATATTAATAATAAAATTGTCAGCAACCCAATTTTCCAAGGCGGAAATTCGTTTTTTCCCATATAAATATGCATCCAGTAGAACACAAATTGTTCATGGCTTTGTTGCGCTAATTTAGTTTGCATCATTGTATTCGGATTAACGAAAAATCCGTCCTCATTTATTTCTTTTAAATATACACTTTCCCCGTTCTCTAATTGAAATAAGTAATTTATTGAGGTAGTATATTTTGTTAAATCCCCATTAAAAGGTAACCATTCACTATTTTTAAATAACAGCTCAAATTCATTTAATACAGCCGGATCTGTTGTAAATATTTTATCAGTATAAAAGGGTGAAGTTAAGTTGTACATTCGATCAGCACGTTTACTGTAAAGGTAGTAGGCTTTCGTTACTTCCCCAAGCTCGAAATTTGTTAGTTGCTGCGACTGTATAGATTTTGGGGATTCTGTAATTGTTTGAGAAAATACAAATAATAATAATCCAAAGAGCACGAGTGTTACACTGTACGTAAACTTTTGTTTTTTCATGTAATCTTTATTTCGCTTATTTAATTTTAGAAGTTGGCTATTCTTTGTTTCTTCATCAAGGGTTTTTCTCTCTAATGATCTTAATTTTGAATCAAGCATCTCGCTCCCCTCCTAGCAGCTCATTCATTTTTTTCATCCCGCGCTCTGTGGCATTTTTTACTTTTGCTTCATTCCACCCTAATATTTGAGCACTTTCTTTAATGGAAAATTGTTCTATTTTCCGTAATACAATTGCTTCACGGTAATGGTGAGGTAACTTTCCTAATGCTTCATAAAGCTCATATTGCTCATTTTTCGCTTCTAGCCATTGTTCTGGTGAATATGTATAATCGATTTGTTCATGCTCATGTAGAAACGGGATAAATTTCAATAGTCTTTTACGGCGAAAATGGTCATAAACGAGATTGCGCGCTATTTTTGAGAGCCATGTTTTTTCGCTTGATTCACCACGAAATTGGGGGTTGCTATTGATTGCCTTTAGAAAGGTTTCCTGTGTTAAATCTTTTGCCAGCTCATCATCCCCAACTAAAAAATAAATAAACTGGTAAATGCTATCACTATAAGTGACGTACATGCTTTTAATCGGCAATTCGTTTCCCACCTCCTTAAACATATAGACGGATGAAGATTCAATTTGACTCACTTTATTTTAGCAAAAATTCAAAAATTGGGTTCATCACCATAAGTCGGGGATACAAAATTGAAAAAATAAGATTAGATTTAGCTAATAAAATCAGTTCTGCTGCACTAGCGGGGTGTTTAATCAAGTGTTTTTGAAGCTTTCGTCCATTGATACTACGTTCCTTCTGGGGTAGACTTTCCGAGCGGCGTGGCTCCAAAGCTTTGTGACGAAAGCGTCAGCGACAGGAGCAACCCATTTTCCGCGCACGCTTCATCGCCAAGGAGTCCGTCCCTACACTTCGCATAACTCTTTTTCGTTGAAGAAATTATGTTGGGGGCTTCAGGGAGATTGAATTGCGTAATAAGGGAAATAGAGGAAGGAATTTCCGTTATTTCGAAAATAACATAAAAAATAGTGAAAATAAGGGAAGGAATTTCCGTTATTGGCCTAAAAAACATGAAAATTTGGGATTTTATTTAAAATAACGGTAAAACGTTCCCTTATTTATCCCAAAATGAGCAAAAACATTTAAATAACGGTAAAATCTTCCCTTATTAAAAACTAATGCTTTGATGGCGTATTATTTTTTTAGCAATTGGTTTTATCACTGTCTTGCCGTAGCCCATCAACCAATTAGTGGAATTTTATTAGAAAAGCAATCCCAATTATGATAATGAGCCAAAATTAGTTTAGATAGAAAAAACGAAATTCCTCCGTCTTTCTTGATACATTGAGAACTAGAAAACAAAAAACCCGTCCGAATAAACGAACGGGTTAAAAACATTATTGTGGCTCTACTGCCAAAATGTCGACAAAGTTTGATTTTACTTTTACTTCTTCATCATTTAATAAAATATGAATATCACCATGATCATTCGAAGTACGAATTAAACGGCCCATTCCTTGTTGAAGACGAAGCTGCATGAATGGCAACTCAACTTCTTCAAAAGGATTTTGTGCAAATGAACGTTTCGCATCGAATAACGGATCATGAGGTGGGAATGGCAAATCGAAAATAATAACGCGTGTTAACGCTTCTTCCGGTAAATCCAATCCTTCCCATAAATGATAGGAGCATAATGCCTGAATTTCACCGTTTTGGAATTCACGGACAATAGCCGATAGTTCACGGTCGCCCTCGAATGCAATATTCAGTCGCGTCATTAAACCGACATTAGCTTTAAACTGATTCATCGCCTGCTTTGATTTAAACAGAATTAACGTTTGCTTTTCATCTTTTAGAAGCTGCTCAACTTTTGTAACTTTGTCAGTTTGAGAAAGTTCATGCAAGTAAATTTTCATCACTTCTTCATAATCAAACGGTGATGGTACACTAAAGCTCTGATATTTTTCAATACCTAAACTCGCAGCAATATAGCTGAAATCTTTTTTTACAGATAACGTTGCAGACGAGAATACAATCGGCATTTTTTTCGAGAATAATGTTTCAGATAGCACGTCTGTAATAAGGCGTGGCATTATTACTAATGTTTCTTCCCCATCAGTATCCTCCAGCCAATCAACCGCATCGCCCTGTGCAACGAAAATGCGCATTGCTGCTACGTAATGCTCTAAAAACTCTTCCGCCATATTGAGCTCGTATTCTGGAATCATGTAAAGCTCTGATTCAAATACTAATTCCTCCAACAATTGATCCACATCTGCTATAACACGTTCACCCATTTGAATAAGGCGCTCTGATTTCACTATCCGTTTTCTGTCTTCCTCTGACTTAATCACATCTTCACGCAATTGGTCAAAAAACAGTTCGTGATGATCTTGTAAATGCTCCATTGCATATAGTGTACGTTCACGCACACCATCCACCATTAAACGCTCCAACAACTCTACAATTGTATAAGCTTGCACTTTATTTGTTAATGCTTTTTGGGCTGCATATTCCAATAAATGACCTTCATCCAATACCATCATCGATACTTCCGGTAATAGAGGCAATTGCCCCTCACGCTCACGGGACTCCTTCGTTGCTAAATGCTCCATTAAAAAGTCCTGGGAACAAATTATAAGGTCTGTTGATTTTCGGTAATGAGCACGATGCAATGTTTGGCCACAACGATTGCGTAAGTCACAAACAGCACATTGCATAATGGAATTGTAATTAACTTTTTGCCAATCTTCGTCCGTCACTAGCGGGTAATCCGAACGCTCTCCGTAAGGCTGTACTGCAATCATGCTTCCCTGTGCATATACACCATCCGGAATAGAAAAAGCAATATCATCAATCCAGTCTTCCGTTTCCGTTTTTTCCGCTTCTTCAAAACGCTTTAAACATAAATATTGATCACGTGATTTTGCAAGACGGACATCGATTTCAAGGTCCAACACATCACGCAGTTTATGAATATCTCCGCCTTCTTTTACTAGCTGATCGATTAATGTTTCATCTGCACAGGCGATTAAAGCTGGTTTTCCTGTATAGCGTGCGTATGATACAGCAGGTAATAAGTATGCAATTGTTTTCCCTGTCCCTACACCCGCTTCTGCAAATAATACGTTCTTTTCTTTTAATGCTTGTTCTATCTGGTAAGCCATGAAAATTTGTTCATCACGGCACTCAAAGCCTCGTTCTGGTAGCTCATCATATAATACGTCACCGAGCCAATCACCTAACGAATCAAAGAAAGTTTTTTCTCTTGAAAGTTCAAAAGGTAAAGATTTTCTCAAATGGATGTTCCTCCTCAATATGAAGCGGAAGGAATAATCACCCATTCCTTCCGCAAATCCACGCTTTATAATTAAATTTGGCCAATTCAATTCTGCCTCGGCAAAATTGTGTCCGGATTTTGGATTTTCCCCAAAAACCCCCCTAAAAATCCACAGCATTTAGGAAATCTGCCAAATGAAGAAAAAAAATTCTGTACTCATCATTATACATCTAAATACATAAAAAAAATACTAATATGCAACAAAAAACTACATTAGTTTAGCACCAATGTAGTTTTCATATTAATTTTCACGCTTAGATTTTTGACCCCAATATTGATACAGATCTGTACGAATAAAACCGTTAAACAATTTACGCTTTTTCGTTGCTTTTTTACCGTAATGTACTTCAAATTCTTCCATTGATGACAGCATGTAAACTGACCATGTCGGATAATTTTGCATCACTTGACCAAATTGGCGGAGCATTTTTTCGATTTCTTCCACTTCACCAATACGTTCTCCGTATGGCGGGTTTGTTACGATAACTCCATCTGTTAGCTTCGTAGTAAAATCTGTAGCCTGCATTTGTTTGAAAGTCAACAAATCTCCAAAGCCTGCTTCAAGAGCATTTTCCTGAGCAATCGCTACCATTTTATGGTCAATGTCCGTACCAATAATGTTAAGTTCCTGATCATAGTTCGCTAAAGTATCCGCTTCATCACGCGCTTTATCCCATATATCCTGTTTCATCCATGGCCAAGACTCGGAAATGAATTCACGGTTATAGCCTGGCGCAATATTTTGGCCGATCATTGCCGCTTCCAAAGCAATTGTCCCTGAACCACAGAATGGGTCTACGAATGGACGGCTTGGAGACCATTTAGAAATTTTCACCAACGCTGCTGCAAGCGTCTCTTTTAAAGGCGCCTCCCCTTGCGTCGTTCTGTAACCGCGTTTATGCAAACCGACACCCGATGTATCAATCGTTAATGTTGCTACATCCTTTAAAATCGAGATTTCAATTTTGAATGTTGGTCCCGATTCATCTAAAAATCCTAATCGCTTGTAGGCTAATTTCAGACGTTCTACAATCGCCTTTTTTGTAATGGCCTGACAGTCAGGTACACTAAACAAAGTCGACTTAACGGACTTGCCTGAAACCGGGAAACTTGCATCCACTGGTAAATATTTTTCCCACTGAACCGATTTTACCCCTTCAAATAGTTGGTCGAATGTTCTTGCCGGAAATTGGGCAACGACGATTTTTACACGGTCTGCTACACGCAACCATAAATTCGTGCGGGCAATCGCCATCTCGTCACCTTCAAAATACACTTTTCCGTTTTCTACTTGTGTTTCATATCCTAATTCACGTACTTCTTCTGCTACGATTGCTTCTAATCCCATCGCTGCTGTTGCTACTAATTTAAATTTTGTCATGCTTTTAAATCCTTCCTTGATGCTCGACTTCCCAAAATTGAATGAAGTCAATTAATTCTTTCATTGGCAATGGTCTGCTGTAGTAATATCCTTGAATAAAGTCACAGCCCATTGACTTTAATAACTCAACCTGTTGGCTCGTTTCCACCCCTTCTGCAACTACTTTCATTTGCAGGCGGTGTGCCATTTGAATAATTGCATCGACAATAGCTTGTTTGTCATCCAGTGAGCATATATGCTGAATGAAGCTGCGGTCAATTTTTAATACATCTAACGGGAAACGTACTAAATAACTTAATGAAGAATAGCCTGTCCCAAAATCATCAATTGATAGCTTAAATCCTAATTGTTTCAGCTTCACTAATTTACTAACCGTCTCCTGTGCACTATTCATAACTGTACGCTCTGTAACTTCGATTTCGAAGCATTGAGCAGATGTATTATTTCTTTCTAAAATTGTCTGGACCGACTCTAAGAAGCTTTGCTGCTGGAAATGGATGCTAGATACATTAACCGCTATCGGAATTTTTGGATACCCTGCCGCAACTAATTTATGGTTTCCTTCACATGCCAAATCAAAAATAATTTCACTTAAAGAAATGATTAAGCCCGATTCTTCGGCATGTTCAATGAATTCTGCGGGTGAAACGAAGCCGAGTTTTTCACTGTTCCAACGCACTAGAGCTTCTATGCCGACAATATCATTTGTTACTGTATTTATTTTCGGCTGGTAGACCAGTGTAAATTCACGATTTTCAATTGCTTTGCGTAATTCACTATCCAACTTCAAAACTCGATTTGAATCAGTTTTTAATGCTTCAAAGTAAAAGGAGAAACAATTTCGCCCATTTTCCTTAGAGTAAGACATCGCACGGTCAGCACGATTTAATAGTTGCTCTGGTGTCATACCGTCCTCAGGATAAATACTGATTCCCATACTCGTTGAAACATAAATGTCTTGATCGTGGATTTTAATCGGTATTTCGAAAGCCCGGATCACCTGTTCAGCGAATTTTGCCGCTTCTCTCGGATGTTGTATGTTAGCCAATGTAATGACAAACTCATCCCCGCCAAAACGAGCTAAAATATCCTTGTTTTTAAGCAAGCTATTTACACGTCTCGCTACTTCCACTAATAGTTGATCTCCAATAGCATGTCCAAGTGTATCGTTAACTTGCTTGAAGCGATCCAAATCCATGAAAAGAACAGCATGTTGAGTGGGTTGTGCTTTTTTTGCGGTCATTTCCAGCAGAACTTTCATTCGTTCGATAAAGGCAAAACGATTACATACATCTGTCAATGAATCATGCAGTGTTCTTTTTTCGAGCTCATCTTCAACAATTTTCCGTTCCGACAAATCCGTAAAAATACCACAGTAATTTGTAACTTCACCAAGTTCATCTTTTATTTCTATTATTGTCAGCCATTCAGGGTATAATTCACCTGTTTTGCGTCTGTTCCAAATTTCACCTTGCCAAATGCCATCTCTCTCAATCTGATTCCAAATATCGATATAAAAAATTCTATCATGTACGCCGGATTGTAAAATAGAAGGCTTTTCACCTTGAACCTCTTCTAATTTATAGCCCGTTACGAATTCGAAAGCAGCATTAATTGATAAGATCTTTTTATATTTATCCGTTATCATAATACCTTCAGCAATATTTTCAAAAACCTTTTCGATTAATTCCTTTGAAAAATGGGACAATAATAGCTCTTGTACATTTGGTCTTTTTGATTCCTTCAATACAACTCACCCTTATTTCCTAATAGAACAATAATTCATTTACCCTGTATGACATAAATGTATGTATTATGTATTTTTTATAAGTAATGATTACTAACTTTTGGTGCTGAATCTTCATTTTGCCAATAATTTTATCTACTAAGAAAGGCTCTCCAAAAAAAATGGAGAGCCTTATTACATGTTTAAGAAAAGCATCAATAATCAATAAGCCATGTTTTGTTCCTAAGTACTCAAACAGCTTTCGCCTCGTACGATTAGGTAGTAATCATCTATCTACGGTCAAAATGACCGTCCCTCCATCCGTTCAATTCCTTCTGGAGAGTGCCCCTACCATAATTTGGGTTTCTCACTCATGGGGTTTACCTCGTTCCACCTTATAGCTTTCACTATAAGCTCCGTCACTGTGGCACTTTCAGGAAGTTTCGTCCATATCTAAAAGACTTAGGAGTTCCTTCCGCCGTCAAGAGAAGCTCTCTTGCCTTACCTTATTTTTTCAGTAAGCACGAACACTACGGGCATCTCAGCACCGTGTGAGCATGGACTTTCCTCTACGATACGAAATCGCAGCGATTACTCGAATATTGATGTATTTATAAATTATACTTTATACTTTTAAAAAATACAATATCGCTATAAATAGTTTAACTATTCGTATAGTTTACTCCCAAAAACATGCTTTTCTAAATTAGAAAGGCGTTTTAAAATATCGAAATTTGTACTATTGGCTGTAGGTGGTGGTGCAACAACCGACGATTTACGCGTAGAGTTAGTCAACTCCTGCTTCAAACGTTCATTTTCCTCTGTTAATGTAGCGATTTTGGCTGTAAATGTATCATAATCTTCACGAATCAAATCCAAAAATTGATCTACCTCGTCCACATTATAGCCTTTCATGCTTTTTTTGAATTCTTTTTCCAATATATAGTCAGCAGTTAATTTAATATCCATTATTCATCGTCCTTCCGTCACGCAACTTCTTTATCTTATTATAGCATAGGTCAGACGTTTCTTACGAATACATGTGTCAAACAAAACGAAAAATTTTTCAGTCCTTGTTCGAATTATTTTTGTTCATTTTATTGTCTAATCGGCCGAGCCTTTTATGCCAATTTCTCTGCTTGTTTAGAAGCTGTGTTTCTTTTATGAACGAAATTTGCTGTAACAATTCGAGCCCTTTTTCAGAAAAAACCATTGCTTGTTCATAATCTTTTAGCTGATGTTCATATAAAATTGCTAATTGCTCATATGCCAGCAGCTTTTTTTCACGGGTTATTGTCGGTAATGCAGATTGGAAAGATTCAATTGCTAACTTTACTTCCCCAACCCGTTTTAGCTCATACGCTAAATAAAAATGGGCATAGCCTGTTTCTTCGGCATTGAAGTGTTTTGTCACTTCCTGCAATATTTCCGCACTTGTCTGTTGCTTTTTCAAGTCGCCAAACCACTTTCCGATATTCGTATACGTAGTAGCGGATTCAGTCGAAATCGCATCAAACAATAAATTAGTCGAATGAATGTACAATGTAATAAGGGAGAGTAAATCCCATTCATTATGCAACAGGACTTTCATTAATGTTTCGGCATTGCCGCTTTTTATTGCGTCAAAATAAATGATCGGTGCTAAATGACCTGGAATATCGCCTTTCCGGTAAAACCCAAGCTTATCTTGCTCTACTTGAGTAAGCTTCATACGAGATAAGTCATCTTTCCAAAGTCGCTTTGAACTATGCAATAAGTCAATTTGACGTTGCGTTTTTAGCGGTGGCAAATGTTGTTTGTTTAACGTCCAGCGTACTTGCAGCTGTGGCCAGTCAAAACTTTTCCCGTTATAGGAAACAATCGTGGCATCTTTCTGCCATAATTTCGATTCAAATAGGAACGCTACTTCGTTTGATGGGTCGGACAAAACGTATTGCGTAAGAGTAAATTGTTCCTCTTCCTCATCAAATTGTAAAAAGCCTAATAAAAAGATATGCGTCCCCGCACCTTTAAGACCGGTCGTTTCCGTATCAAAAAATACAATCGTCTCCTGCTCATCAATCGCAAACGGGTGGTCATCAGCTTCATATTTCCACCGTTTCAGTGCATTAAAAAGTTCGCCAAGTCTATAATCTCCGTGCTTATAATCTAGGGAGTAGTGTACTTCCCTTTTAAAAAGCATCCCAAATTCATTTTCAATCCACTTTAGTCCTGCCTGCTGCCATTGTTCGCTATAAAATGGTGGATCCGGTTTTATGAAAGTAGGCTTTTCTTGTTTTTGCCCTGTTTTTTTACCAAGCAGCTTTTTCATTTGTAAGAGCTTATTTTCATACGACATGTCTTCACATCATTTCACTTATTAAAATATCCAAAACTTTTAAAACTTGTTTTTTGCTTTCTCCTATACTATCTTGTGCTCCGATACAGGATGGACAACCTTGCTGACATGGACAGTTCGTCACATGTTGGGCAGTTCGTTCAAGTAAGGAAAGCAATATATCATACACACGTTCACTTAAACCGATTCCCCCTGGATAGCTATCATAAATAAACAACGTTGGCTTTTCATTATGTACTGCCTTTACTTGAGGGACTACTGATACATCGGATCGATCACAATGAATGAATAGCGGAATGAAACTGCCCATCGCATAGGCTGCACCGGTTAAAGCATCCGTTAACTGCTCCTCAGTCCAATCATTCGGTAATTCAAAGCTCATCCATGTTGCATTTGTATGCATTTCCATTGGTGGAATCGATATTGGACCTGAACCGATATTATCATGCGTATTAAATCGAATTTTTTTGAAAATGGTTGGAATTGCTAAAATGCTGACATCACCAAAGCTTACAGTAGCATTTTTAAAAGGTGCAGATTTATCTTCACTTAATACTTTTAACTCGACAGCTAAATTAGCATCAGTAAAGTAATCAACATCCACTTCACGTACAAATGCTTTTTTCTCTTCCCAATCCAATTTTTCGACTTGGAACTGAAGGCCCTGATGTAAATAAATCGCCTCTTCATGCAAAAGCGTCATTGCACTATACGTATCCATTTCTCCGATAACTTTTGTATTTGCCGGTGTTGAAATATCAATAATAACGACATTTTCCTGTGCCGCTGAGCGTAAGGATATTTCATGAGCCGGAAATCGGTCACTCATCCAATGCCATTTAGTGCTTGTACGCACGAGTACACCTTCGTCTTCTAAATAGGCGAGTAATTCCTGTATCTCAAATTCTCCATAACTATCATCCATTGAAAAAGGAAGTTCAAATGCAGCACACTTCAAATGCTCCATCAATATTAGAATGTTTTCGGGATTAATACGTGCTTCTTCAGGGGAACTTCCGAGTAAATAGCTAGGATTTTGTACAACATATTGATCCAATGCTGTAGATTGGGCGACATATACTATAAGAGCCTCATCCTGCCGTCTCCCTGCCCGCCCTGCTTGCTGCCATGCACTGGCAATGTTGCCCGGGTATCCTGTCATAATGCAAGCTTGCAATTGACCTATATCTACGCCCAGCTCAAGTGCATTTGTACTAACAACCATTTGAATCGAACCGGAACGCAAACCTTTTTCTATTTCACGTCGTTCGCTCGGCAAATAGCCCCCACGGTACCCTTGAATGGACTCATCCATTATTTTTTTGGACGTTAGCGATTTTAAATAAGTTACGAGCATTTCGACACGCACTCTTGATTTCGCGAATATAATCGTTTGAATACCTGCTTCAAACAAACGCTTTGAAATGTCACGTACCTCCAATACCGCGCTTCGTCTAACTCCAAAAGTTGGATGTACAATTGGTGGATTATAAAAAATAAAAGTTTTCTTCCCTACAGGTGCTCCCGATTTTTCTATTAGCTCATGCTTACTATTCGTCAAACTTTCCGCAAGCTCTTTCGGGTTTTTAATCGTCGCACTTGTACAAATAAAAATCGGCTTACTTCCATAAAATTCACAAATACGTAGAAGCCTTCTTATGACGTGTGCAACATGTGAACCGAAAACGCCTTTGTACGTATGTAATTCATCAATAACAATGTACTTTAAGTTTTCGAAGAGTGAGACCCATTTCGTATGATGCGGTAAAATACCCGAATGCAGCATATCTGGGTTGGTCATCACAATATGACCGGCTTTTCTTATTTTTTGCCGAATACCAGGTGCGGTATCTCCATCGTATGTGTAGCTTAAAATATCTTCTTCCATTAATTCAATCAGCTCATTTAAATCTGATTTTTGATCCTGGGCAAGCGCTTTTGTCGGGAACAAATAGATTGCTCGGCTCGATGGGTCTTCCAAAATCTTCTGGAGAACCGGTAAATGATAACAATATGATTTTCCAGAGGCGGTCGGTGTAATGGCAGTAAAGTTCTTTTGCTGTTCGGCAAAGTCATACGCCTGGCGTTGATGTATATAAAGCTGATGAATGCCGCGCCCATGCAAAGCCTTGACGATTGACGGATGTAAGCTTGACGGGAATTGTGCATACTGTGCCTGCTTTTCTTCAATTGTATGCATGGCCACTATATTTTGTTTTAATTCCTCATCATACTGCCATTCCTCGACAAGCTGTGAAATCGTTTTTTTCTTACTGAACATCGTCTTCACCTTCCTCAATCTTGGAAACGAGTAGCTTTAATGTATATTGAGCGGATTGGATCGACTGGATAAAACGTTTTTTGCTCGTCCCTTTATAAAAAGACTGTACAACAAATTGCTCCATCGCATCTGCTGCATGGTCAATTTGCTGTACATATAAATTTTTAGGATACGTGCTTTTTATCCAATGAGCTGCAAGTTGCTGCCAGTTTTGAATGCGTGTATGGACGATGTCGACATGGGGTTTGACATCATTAAAAAAGTCAGGCTCCATGTCCAAACGTCGCATTTCCTGGAAACGTTGTAAACACGCTTCACATTCATCTATTAATGTATAAGTCTCTTCTAATAATTGCATAAAAAGCACCTCGAATGATTTCGTCTGTATTATCGTTTAGTGTATCAAATTCTCATCGATAGTACTACTTATATGCGAACACGTATTCTTTACTTGACTCTTAATTTCTGCTAAGCTAACTTTTTGAGAAACCATAATTAAATTTGTTAAGTGCTCGATCTTAATCCTTAATTGTTCTCGTTCCATTTGCAATGATAATAACGTTTCTGCCATTTCAACTTGTTCGATTAAGCGTGATAATTTCGACATATAATGCCCCCTTTTCACAATGATTCTTGCTTTTTTCTTAGAATCCTTGTCATGTGGCAAAAATAGTGTTCATTCGGCAAAAGATGTTATAATTTGCATAGCTTTTTTAAAATTATTAACGAGTACTCTGTTTATGATACACTATTAAAGTATTATTTCTGCTAGGAAAGAAGGTGATTCCATGGTCATTCGTTACCCAAATGGAAAGCTCTATCAAAGTGCGCCTAAGTTGGAAAGTACTCAAGAACCTACTGAACATTCAACGGTTGCAAAAGAAGCAAAGAAAAGGGCCATTTCCTACAGTAACCGTGGAAAAAGCTTAGAAGATGACCTAAATGAAACAAATATGTTTTATTTACAAAGGAAAATGGCAAATATACACAAGAAACCTGTTCCAATTCAAATCGTCAAAGTAGATTATCCGGCAAGAAGTGCTGCAGTAATTAAAGAAGCTTATTTCCGCACCCCTTCTACAACGGATTATAATGGCGTATGGAATGGTTATTATATCGATTTTGAAGCAAAGGAAACAGATAATAAAACATCCTTCCCATTAAAAAACATCCACCCTCACCAAATGACCCATATGGAATCGGTGACAAATCAACGAGGAATTGCATTTTTCATCATACGGTTTAGTTCATTAAATCGGAATTTTGTCATGTCCTATAATGATGTAGCCCTGGCATTTCAAAAGATGCATGAGGGTGGCAGAAAATCAATACCATTAACCGTTTTCGAGCAACAGGCTATCGAAATTAATGAAGGCTATTTACCAAGGCTCGATTATTTAGATGCGGTCAAAAAGTTAATCGCAATCGGGAATGTTTGTGAAAGTGAGGAGAAATAAAGTGACGGAAAAAAGAAAAACACGCGAGGAAATTAAACGCGAACGTCAGAAAAATAACAGATCGGTAAAAACAAAAACTTCAGCTGGCAACTGGGTTAAGCGCATTGTAATGGCAATCGTTCTAATCGGTGCTTTAGGCTTTTTAAGTGGTGCTGCACTATTTGGATATTATGTAAGTAAAGCACCCGAACTAGATGAGGAATTACTGAAAGATCCTATTTCATCTGAATTTTACGATGTAAATGGTGAACTATTCGCTACAATCGGAGCAGAAAAACGTAATTTTGTAAAATACGAAGATATTCCACAGCAAATGATTGATGCGATTATCGCAACAGAAGATTCACGATTCTTTGAACACTTCGGAATCGACTTTTGGCGTTTAGGTGGTGCTGTCATAGCCAACGTCCGGGACGGATTTGGGGCGCAAGGTGCCAGTACGATTACACAGCAAGTTGTAAAAAACTCATTCTTTACAAATGAGAAAAAGCTGGAACGTAAAGCACAGGAAGCTTGGCTTGCGATACAATTAGAGCGTAAATATAGTAAGGAAGAAATTTTTGAAATGTACTTTAATAAAGTACTAATGTCTGGCAGAATTCATGGTTTCGGTACAGCAGCTAAAGAATTTTATGGAAAAGAATTAAGTGAATTAACGTTAGCAGAATCTGCTCAATTAGCAGGTATGCCGCAAAGCCCTAACAATTTCAATCCATACAAAAAGCCGGACCGTGCTAAAAAACGCCGTAATATCGTATTATCACTTATGGTTCAGCACGATAAAATTACCGAAGCAGAAGCTGCAGAAGCAAAAGCGACTCCTGTAACAGGAGGTTTAATTCCTGAGGAAGATCGTGTCGCAAACAGCACAACAAAATATCCTGCCTTTTTGGATGTGGTTATGTCTGAAATAGAAAAAAACGGCGATGGTGAACTGCTTTCAGAAGGTATTAAAGTATATACAACATTGGATCCGAAAGCACAAGCAATTGTAGAAGATTTAATGAACAATGATAGTAACTTCCCTACTGAACAAATCGAGGCGGGCGTTGCAGTTATTGATACACAAACAGGTGAAGTTCGTGCGATCGGTGGAGGTCGTAATTATACAGGATTTAACTATAACTACGCAGATGATTTACAAGATCGTCAGCCTGGTTCGACATTAAAGCCTTTAATCGATTACGGTCCAGCTTTTGAATATTTAAAATGGTCAACAGGTGAAACAACGGTCGATGAAGAAATGACTTATAGTGGTTCAAAACAAGTTATCGGAAACTGGGATGGAAAATATTTAGGGACAATGACTGTACGTCAAGCACTTTATACGTCACGTAATATTCCAGCCGTGAAAACTTTCCGCGAAGTTGGTCCAGAACGGGCACAACAATTTTTATCAAACTTAGGCATTCAATCAAAAGGATTGACTGAATCAGAGGCAATTGGCGGTGGACGTGTAAACATTTCACCTATCCAAATGGCCGCTTCCTATGCAGCATTTGGTAATAACGGTATTTACAATACTCCACATTCTATTAACAAAATTGTATTCCGTGATGGTAAAACATCAAAAACATATAAGCCAGAATCTAAACCTGCCATGAGCGATTATACAGCCTATATGGTAACTGATATTTTACGAGACGTAGTAAGCAACAAAAAAAATGCATCTGCACCGCGTGCAAGCGTTTCTGGCGTTGATATTGCAGGTAAGACAGGTACAACAAACTACTCTTCCGATGAATTTAAAAAATATAATCTGAAAAGCAGTTCCGTACCTGATACATGGTTTGCTGGTTATACAACCAACTATTCAATCGCCATTTGGGGTGGTTATTCAAAACGTAAAGATGCCATTACGACATGGGAAGAGCGATGGTTGCCGCAAACTTTATTTAAATCAATTATGACTGATTTAAATCAGCATAATCCATCATCAACATTTAAACAGCCAAGTTCTGTTGTATCAGCTTCGGTTGTCATTGGGTCAAATCCATTAAAGCTTGCTAATGAATATACACCTGCCAATCAGCGTACTACAGAGTTATTTGTTAAAGGAACAGAGCCTACTGAATATACAGAGGAATTTGTACCTCAAACATTAGAAGCGCCAACTGGTTTACAAGCGACATTTAATGATGTGGCACAGCTTGCTGATGTAACTTGGTCACACCCATCACAAAATGCTGAAGATGGGGATACGAATACACAAGATCCAATCACATATGAAGTATCAATGGCAGTAGATGGCGGTTCTGCAACTGTTCTATCAGTTTCAGGCGAAACCTCTCTGCAAGTACCAAATATTGAACGTGGAAAAGAATATACATTTACAGTTACAGCCATTTCTGGTGATCTACGGAGTGAACCTGCTTCTGTAAAACTATTCCTTCCAGGACCACCAGAGACTGAAGAGCCTGAGGACCCGAATGATGAGGTTGAAAATCCAGGTAGTCCGGAAAACCCTTCACAGCCAGACAATGGCAACGGGAACAACAACGGCAATCAAAATCCAGGCAATGGGAATGGAAATAATGGGAATGGGAATGGGAACGGCAATACAGTAGAGCCAGAGTCACCAAACCCTGAAACATCACCACCAAATCAGCCTACCCCGCCTCAACCAGGCGGTGGCGAAACAAGTCCTGAGGATTCAGATGACGATTAAATTTTAAAAAAGACTGACTGGGACGGTTATAATCAGTTCTAGTTCACAAAAAAAGAAATTGCACTTTGCAATTTCTTTCAGATTGTCGACAAAAGGCATCGAGAGCTCGTCTCTCGATGCCTTTTGTCATTTCTTTTATCAAATTAGGTCCCG
>NZ_JACSPW010000024.1 GCF_014836935.1 Solibacillus merdavium
AAGTTAAAATCTATTGTTTGCTTCATTTAAGAAGCTTGTTTCATTAACGTTGCTTGTTCAGTTTTCAAGGTTCATTTCATCGTCGTTATGACAACTCTTATATCTTACCAACGTTCATTTTAAATGTCAACAACTTTTTTTAAAAAGTTTTAATGAACATTTAATCTTCCAAATCGGCAACTTTTATACTTTACCACTCTAAAGTTAAGAAGTAAAGAGTTTTTTTAAAAAGTGTTCGACGCGTTTCAGCGACAAGTAATAATATATCACCTTAAAAACTATATTGCAATAGTTTTTTTATTTAATTCTTATGTTTCGTATTTGTTAAATAAACAAGGTACCACAATACACTCATTCTGTTCTCTCCCTATTCAATAAAAGAGATGTAGCTTCTGTTTCTACTTATATAGAAGTAAAGAGCCATGCAAATTATATTGCATGACTCGTAAAAAGGTTATTTCGTTGTGTGGCGCATTGTTGGGAATAATAGTACATCACGGATAGATGGAGAGTTTGTTAATAACATAACTAAACGGTCGATACCTATACCTAAACCACCAGTTGGCGGCATACCGAATTCTAACGCTTCAATGAAATCGTTATCCATTTCGTGCGCTTCATCATTACCAGCTTCTTTTTCTGCCATTTGGGCTTCGAAACGCTCACGTTGATCAATTGGATCGTTCAATTCCGTGAAGGCATTTGCATGTTCACGACGAACGATGAATAACTCAAAGCGATCTGTAAAGCGTGGATCTTCAGGGTTTTTCTTCGCTAACGGAGAAATTTCCACTGGATGACCTGTAACGAATGTTGGTTGAACTAATGTTTCTTCGATTTTTTGCTCGAAGAATTCATTAATAATATGCCCTACTTCGTGTGAATCTTTAATTTCTACACCGTGTTCAGCAGCATGTTTGCGTGCCTCTTCTACAGTCATTGGAGCCCAGAAATCTACACCTGTTGCTTCTTTAACCGCATCTACCATATGAACACGTTTCCAGCCAACACCGAGCTCTATTGTATCTTCCCCATATTGTACAGAAGTAGAACCTAGAACTTCCTTGGCTACGTTGGCGATAAGGTTTTCTGTTAAGTCCATAATATCATTGTAATCTGCATACGCTTCATATAATTCAATCATTGTAAATTCAGGATTGTGACGAGTTGAAATTCCTTCGTTACGGAATACACGACCGATTTCATACACTTTTTCCAAACCACCAACGATTAAACGTTTTAAATGTAATTCGATTGCAATACGCATATAAAGTTCCATATCTAATGCATTGTGGTGTGTAATGAACGGACGAGCCGCTGCCCCACCAGCAATTGTGTGCAACATTGGTGTTTCTACTTCTAAGTAACCGTTGTTATCTAAGTAGTTACGGATTGCACGGATAATTTTAGAACGTAAGATAAAAGTTGCCTTTGATTCTTCGTTCGTCATTAAGTCTACATAGCGTTGACGGTAACGTTGCTCTACGTCCGTTAAACCATGGAATTTATCCGGTAATGGGCGTAATGCTTTTGTTAAGAAAGTGAATTCTGTTGCTTTAACAGATAGCTCTCCAACTTGTGTGCGGAATACGTTTCCTTTTACCCCTACAATATCACCAAGGTCTGCTTTGTTGAATAACTCGTAAGCTTCTTCACCGATTGCATCTTTACGTACATAAATTTGGATCTGGCCGGCTAAGTCTTGGATATGCGCAAAACCTGCTTTACCTTTACCGCGCTTCGTCATGATACGTCCTGCAACTATAACTTCACGAGGATTTTCTTCTAATTGTTCTTTATCAAATTGGTCGTTCTCTGCAACTACTTCATTTGATAAATGTGTGCGCTCAAAACGGCTACCGAATGGGTCCATACCGTTTTCGCGAATATCAGTCATCTTCTGGCGTCTCACCAAAAGTTGGTCGTTTAATTCTTCGATATTTGACACGTATATTTCACTCCTTAATATTTTTGCGCTCCAAAACGGCACAATAGTCCATAATGTTTCTATTGTACCGTATTTCGTAATGTGATTCACCTGTTTCGATTTAATTAGAAATGTTTAATAATTCTGTTAAGTGAATACCCATTTTTATAAAATGCGGATAACGGACACTCATTCCAAGACAAGTCACTTGCTACAGGAACGGCCTACTTAGCTCACATTTATAGAAAGAAAGGCTGTGTTAAAAAGTTATTCCCCTTTTAACACAGCCTTCCCAATTTAAAATTTTTCGGTCTTTCCTCGCTTAAGCTAGCACAATTTCGTCTTCATCGTATTCTTCTACGACACCATTAAGAAGTGTGCGTAACTCTTGCTCCGTCTCTGCTAAATTAATGGCGTTACGGATTTTTCCGTTACCCCGAATTCCTTTTAAATACCACGAAGCATGTTTTCGCATTTCACGAACGGCAACTTTTTCACCTTTTAACGCTTTAAGTCGTTCAAAGTGCAGCAAACACACATCCATTTTCTCTCGCACAGACGGCTCAGGCATTAGTTCGCCTGATTCTAAATATTTCACCGTTTGGTACATCATCCATGGATTTCCTAATGCCGCGCGCCCAATCATGACTGCATCTGCCTTCGTATGTTCCAGAATCCGTTTTGCATCCTCAGGTGTTTCCACGTCCCCGTTAGCAATGAACGGGATGCTAATATTTTTCTTCACTTCTGCCAAGACGTCCCAGTTCGCTTTACCTTCATACATTTGAACACGAGTCCGTCCATGCATTGCAATCGCCGCTGCACCTGCACGTTCTGCTGCTTGTGCATTTTCTACAGCAAATACACGCTCATCATCCCAACCGATACGCATTTTTACTGAAACCGGCTTATCAACTGCATCTACTACAGCCGAAACCATCTCGTAAATTTTATTCGGATCCAGCAGCCATTTCGCGCCAGCTTCGCATTTAATAATTTTATTAACAGGACAGCCCATATTAATGTCGATAATATCCGCCGTTGTATTTTTATCCACAAATTTTGCCGCTTCTACTAAATTTTCTTTGTCTCCACCGAAAATTTGTAGGGTCATCGGATTTTCTCGTTCATCAATATAAAGCATATCCAACGTTTTTTTATTGCGAATATTTAACGCTTTGTCACTAATCATTTCCGCATATACTAAACCTGCACCAAACTCTTTCACTGTTAAACGGAAAGCCGAGTTACAAATCCCTGCCATCGGGGCAAGAACAACTCGGTTGTCCATTATAATATCACCAATTTGGAAAGGTTTTTGGTCAATGTTTGACACCTTTTGTTCCCTCCACACTAGGTTACTCACCTTTTAATTCTTGAATATCTATTTGTAATACATCCGCGATTTTTTGGAACTGTTCTTCAGAGGGAAGTTTTTCGCCTCGTTCAATACGACCCAAAATCGTAACAGACATACCAATCTGTTTTGCAAATTCGGTTTGCTGAATACGTTTTAGCTTTCGAAAGGCACGAATTCTTCGACCGTAGCGATTTTCTTCCACAGCTTGACGCCCTCTTTCTCTATGTCGAGTGCTAGTAGTGCTTTTTGCACAGATACTAGCATACCACATTTTTGCGTCATTATCTCTTCAAGCGGCACTAATACAAACGCACGCTCGAACATGCGTGGGTGTGGAACAATTAAGTTTTCCGTTTCATATTTTTCGTTATTGTATAACAAAATATCAAGATCAATAATTCGCGGACCCCATCGGAATTCGCGTACACGCCCTAAATCATTTTCGATCTTTTGACATTGTGTAAGTAGCTCAAAAGCATTTAGGCTTGTTTCAACGGCAACCGCAATATTTAAAAAATCCGCCTGTTCCGTAAATCCGACCGCTGCTGTCTCGTAGATCGAAGAAATGGCTGTAACTGTTATTTCCTTATTTGAAAGGAGCAGCTTTATTGCGTCTTGCAGGTTTTGCTCACGTTCCCCGATATTTGTTCCTATGGATAAAAAGGCTGTTGTCATATAAATTGTCCTCGCACAATTTCCACAGCGACTTCTTTATAATGACCCGGAATGGGAGGATCAGGCTTAATCACTTCCACACGGCAACCGAAAACTTGCCCTTCGTATTGTGTTAAAATGCGTGTAGCAATCGTTTCGGCAACCGCCTCAATTAATTTATACGGCTTGCCTTCCATTACTTCTTTACATATATCATAAACTCCTACATAGCTTACAGTGTCATCCAGCTCATCTGTTTCACCGGCACGCTTTATATCAACAGCAAGCGATACATTTGCACGAAAGCGTTGACCTAATACATTTTCTTCCGGTAACACACCATGATAACCAAAAAACTGCATTTCTCTTAAATGAATATAATCCATTACAATCTCCTTAATGTCTCGGTGCTAATTCACCTTGTACTTCAAACTTCCCAACAAGCGCATCCATCATTTTCACAGTCCGCGCCACTTCTTTTACATCATGCACACGCATAATATGACAGCCCTTTTGTACACCGAATGCACAAGTTGCAGCTGTTCCTTCTACACGCTCATCGACCGGTAAACCCAAGACCGATCCAATCATTCGCTTTCGGGATGTCGCAAGCAATACAGGATAGCCCAATGCAACAAGTTCATCTAAACGCTGCATCGTCTCGATACTTTCACTTAAGCTTTTCACAAACCCTATACCAGGATCAAGAAAAATATGTTCGTCGCGAACACCGGCCTCTTTGGCAATTTCAATACTTTCTAGCATATCTGACATATAATCTGCGAAGAAGTTATCATACTGACTATTTTTCCGGTTATGCATTAAAATAATCGGGACATTTAGCTCTGCCGCCACTTTCGCCATTTCCGGGTCTGCTTTTGCTCCCCAAATATCATTAATGATATGGGCACCTGCTTCAATTGCAGCACGTGCAACGTTTGATTTATACGTATCAATTGAAATAATCGCTTGCACTTCTTTTAAAAGCGCCTGAATTACTGGTACAACACGTGCAATTTCCTCTTCATCGGAAATCCGCGTATAGCCGGGACGTGTGGATTCCCCACCAACATCAATTATTTTCGCCCCATCCGCTACCATCTTTTTCGCTTGTGCAACTGCTTTTTCAACTGAATTAAACTTCCCACCATCCGAAAAAGAATCTGGTGTCACATTTAAAATACCCATTACAAATGTTTCTTTAGTAAAATCCAATTCAATTCCATTTAGTGTAAGTGTTTTATAATTTTCTAACATGACTTTCTCCTAGGTGCATAACAATTTTTTGTAAATAAGCCGTATGAAGCTTTTTATATAGTCTACCTTCACTTCCAGCAAAACAAATCTTTCCAATATGCGAAATCGGTACAAGCTCCTGCACGGCCGTCGTAACAAAACATTCGTCGGCCTGCTCTAATTCCCATATCATAAAACTGCCTTCCCTTACATGAATCCCGAGCTCTTTAGCAAGACGAATAACAATAGCTCGTGTAATGCCTGGCAAAATACCCAACTTCGTTGAAGGCGTATACAGTATATCATCTTTGATCCAGAAAATATTCGATGTAATGCCTTCTGCCACTACCCCATTTTTATCGGTAAAAAAGCCTTCTTGGTTGGCTAAACTGGACAATTCAAGACGTGCACGGACATTATTGCCGTAATGATGACTTTTATAGCGTGTTTGTTGTTCGGGGGAATTACGCGCAGTTTTCAGCCACACTGCCTCTTTTTCCGTCCCGCGCACCAATTTAGGCAATTCTTTGCGGAACAGAATAATTGTCGGCTCCGTATATTCGGACGGAGCAAGGCCAATCGGGTGTACTCCTGCTGATACATTTAAACGAAAATACCCTTCTTCACCGTCCTGTGCATTGAGCTTTTCAATAACTTCCTCTATATCTTGAATAGTATACGGAAAATGAATACGGTATTCTTTTAATGCTTCCAGTAAGCGATTGAAATGTTCGTGTAAGTATACAGCCTTTCCCTCATATGTACGAAACGTCTCGAAAAATCCAAGTCCATACAAAAACCCGTGATCAAAAGGGGAAATTTTCAACTCTTGCTCATCAATATACTGCCCATTCATCCAACAAAGCATTGATCCCTATTCCTCCTAACAATATGTTTCGATAAATGTCCGTAATAGTTGCTTACCATCTTCAGTCATTATCGATTCCGGATGATATTGAACCCCTTCAATTGGATACGTTTTATGACGAAGACCCATTATTTCGCCTTCTTCGGTCCAAGCTGTCACTTCCAAACAGTCCGGTAAAGTGGTCGGCTCAACAATTAATGAATGATAGCGTGTCGCAGGAAATGGATTTGCGTTTTTTCTATGTAGACCGATCCCTTTATGAAGTACAGGCGATGTTTTTCCGTGCATCAACCGCTCTGCCCGTACGACATCTCCACCAAAAACCTGGGCAATCGCTTGATGACCTAAGCACACTCCTAAAATCGGAAGCTTTCCAGCAAAATGTTCAATAATACGAAGGCTTTGTCCAGCTTCATTTGGTGTACATGGTCCTGGTGATATAACTACCATCATCGGCTGAAGCGCTTCAATTTCCTCTATCGTTATGTCATCATTACGCTTTACTACTAACTCATGACCGAACTCACCAAAATATTGCACTAAGTTATACGTAAATGAATCATAGTTATCAATCATTAAAATCATTTGCTCACCTCTTCTGCCATTGCCTTTGCTTGCCACATTGCCTTTGCTTTATTCATCGATTCAATAAATTCGTTTTCTGGAATCGAATCGATCACAATTCCCGCTCCCGCTTGTATGTATACAATCCCATCCTGTATATAGGCTGTTCGAATTACAATATTTAATTCTAAATCACCCGTGTATCCAATCCAGCCAATAGATCCTGTATAAAGACCACGGCGAACAGGCTCAAGCTCTTCAATAATTTCCATCGTTCGAATTTTAGGTGCACCCGTTATCGTACCACCAGGGAACATTGCACGAATGACATCTGCATTAGTTTTCCCCTCAGCAATTTCTCCACGTACATTCGACACAATATGCATTACATGGGAGTAATGCTCAATAACCATAAATTCATTGACTTCCACCGTTCCATACTTGCTTACCCGACCTAGATCATTGCGTTCCAAATCGACAAGCATGACATGTTCGGCACGTTCTTTTTCATGATGAATCAATTCGTTGGCAAGTGCCAAATCCTGTTCTTCCGATTCCCCACGTGGACGCGTCCCTGCAATTGGTCTCGTTGATAGTTCATTGCCTTTACGCTTCACAAGCAATTCCGGCGAGCCACTTACAACCGCGAAATGCTCACTTTCAATATACGCCATATACGGAGAAGGGTTAAATGAGCGAACCGCCTCATACATCGTAATCGGAGCCGCTGAAAGTTTTTTTGCCTGACGCACAGACAAATTCACTTGGAATACGTCACCCTGACCAATATAATGCTGAATTTTACGTACGGCTGCTTCAAAAGCTTTTCCCTTAAATGAAACTTGTAATTCCATTTCATCTTGCTGAATATTTTTCGCTGTTTCCTGATTGAAATGACGTTTCTCCAATCCAACTACGGCTTTTTCCAGCCACTCTGTCTGCCATGTCAGTAAATCTACTTCGCATGCAGAAAACTTCATAAGGGTCACTACATTTGTTTTTACGTTATGCACAGCCCAATGATCAAATAAGTAAAAATATAGATTTGGAACGTGTAGATCATCCTCTGCTTCAAGTGGAAGCACTTCAATCGTACGTGCGTAGTCATAAGAAATAAACCCAATTGCCCCTCCCTGGAAATCGGGCAATTGCGGATTCGCTTCAAGCTTGTATTCGGAAATGACTTGTTCTAATTCGGCTAGTGCTTCCCCTTTTTTCAGCTCAACATCTCCATTTGCCCAAGTCAGTTCAAGCCCTTGTTCTACAGATTTAGCACTAGCAACTGGATGCCATGCTGCAATCGAATAATGCCCACCACGTCCACTTTCTAAAAATACACGTTGCTTTTCGACCATTGACTGCTCTTGGAAACTATAAAAAAATTCATCTTTAGTCATTTGAAATGTATGGAATTCTAGTTGTTGCATCTATTTACACCCGCTTTATTCTTTTCCTTAATTAAACTCGAAAACACTCTAAAAATCCAATTTTATCTTAGAATAGACTAAGAAAAAGCTATTTTACGAGTGTTAGCCCATAAAATAGCTTTGGAGAATGACTTGATAAATTAATTAGTCTTCAAACTGATATAAAGGAGTTGATAAATAACGCTCACCATTTGATGGGATGATTGCTAATACATTTTTCCCTTTACCTAGACGTTTGGCTGTTTCAATCGCTGCATAAATAGCTGCACCTGAAGAAATACCCGCTAAAATACCTTCTTCACGCGCTACTTTACGTGCATTTTCAAATGCAATTTCATTTTCTACCGGGAATACAGAATCATATATTTCTGTATTTAATACGTCCGGAACGAAACCTGCACCAATACCTTGAATTTTATGTGGTCCAGGGTTACCACCTGAAAGAACTGGTGAATCTTTAGGCTCAACAGCAATAATTTCGATATCTGGGAATTTATTTTTCAATACTTCGCCTGCACCCGTAATTGTACCACCAGTACCAACACCAGCGACAAAGGCATCCAGCTTTAAGCCATCTTGCTCAAATGCTTCTGCAATTTCAGGACCTGTAGTTAAACGGTGAATTTCTGCGTTTGCTTCATTTTTGAACTGCTGCGGTAAGAAATAACCTTCTGATTTAGAAAGTTCCTCCGCCTTTGCAATTGCACCTTTCATTCCTTCTGGACCAGGTGTTAATACTAGATCAGCTCCATATGCACGTAACAGGTTACGACGCTCTAAAGACATTGTCTCTGGCATTACTAAAATTGACTTATAACCTTTCGCTGCTGCAATCATTGCTAAACCAATACCTGTATTACCTGAAGTTGGTTCAATAATTGTACCGCCTGGCTTTAAAGAGCCATCTTTTTCAGCCGCTTCAATCATCGCTAAAGCTAAACGGTCTTTTACTGAAGAGCCCGGGTTAAAGTACTCCAATTTCACATATACCGTTCCATCATTTTCACCTGTAGCATTATTTAACTTTACGATTGGTGTACGTCCTACTAAATCTGCCACCGAATTTGCTAATTTACTCATCTTATCCATTCCTCTCTCAATCCCTACAAAATCAATAGGTTTTACTTAATCGTATCTTAACAATTTTTTATACTACTTGTCAATTGCTTGGTTCGGGATTTTTGGAAAATTTCTGACTATTTTGCCAGGTTTTATTAATTGGTTTAAAAATGGTTGTATTAGAAGCAGCGCATACTAATACAACCATTTTATATCATACTTTATTTTTTCGATTCCCCGTAAATCCAAGTAGCATTAAATTCCTTCCAGAAGGTTTCCGGTGTAATCGAAGGTGGCAGTTGCTCCAATGCCAGCTGACGTTTCACATGCCCTGTCACCTGATCAAAGCTAAAGGATTGTCCTTCCACCTTTTCTGTAACTGTGGCGATCGCATAGCGTCCATCACTTAAAACGAAAGGCTTGGATGTCTCTTTTTCCTTGAGGTTCTGTACTTTTTGAAGAATGGCGGCATCGAGTGTCGATTGACTGGATGTAATAAAGCCAATATCGCCACCTAAACTAGCCGAGGCAGCATCTAATGAATGCTCACGTGCTAAAACCGCAAAATCAGAGCCACTTTTCAGCTCCTTTTCCACCCGCTCCGCATCCTCTTTTGAATTCACGATAATCATACTAGTTCTATAGGTCGTCGGAATATTATAAATTGACTTATTTTCGTCGTAATACTTTTTTGCCTGTTCCTCTTCGACAACAACATCATTTGTTAATACCTTATCCAAAATGAGTTGAGCACGTACTTTTTGGCGAAGTTGCTCAGGGGAGAGGCTATGTAAAGTTGTATCATTTGAATCTTGTGCTGAACGCAATAAGGCTATTTCTAAATCTATTTCTTCGTCTTTCACATCGATTTTATATTTTTTAGCAGCCTTTTCCATCACCGCTTCATTCACTAAATCTTGCAATGTTTCTTTTCCATAACGTTTTTCCATTTCAGATAGCCACTTTTGGCTTGTAATGGACTCTCCATCAACGGCAGCAATTTCTTCGCTGCCGTCTTTTGATGATGGAGCATCATCCGATGGGAGTAACCATAACACTAGCCAAAATAGATTTCCGATTAACAAAATAAGCAATAAAAGTAAAGTTGGTTTCGTTTTTAAGCGTCGTTGTGTGTACGGTAAATTATTTGGTGTGGGTTTTGGTGTTTGGTGTAAATTACGATTGGATTTCATTCACAAAGCCTTCGAGTTCATTTTTGTCAAAGTGATATGTCTCTAAACAGAAGTGACATTGTGCTTCTGCTCCACCATCTTCGTCAATCATTTCTTGAATTTCCCCGACACCTAGACTGATAATTGCCGCACCAAAACGCTCTTTTGAACATTGACATTGAAACTGTACAGGCATTGATGTAAGAATTTGAACATTTCCTTCTCCTAATACCGCATCTAAAATCTGCTCAGGTGTATAGCCTTTTTCAATCATTTTTGATACAGGCTCAATAGATGACAAACGTTTTTCAATTTCTTCGATTGTATCCTCATCACAGCCCGGCATTAATTGAATAATAAAGCCACCTGCAGCTAAAATTGTATTATCTGGATTTACTAATACACCTAAACCTACTGATGAAGGTACCTGTTCAGATGAAGCGAAGTAGTATGTGAAGTCTTCAGCGATTTCGCCTGAAACAATTGGTGTTTGGCCTGAGAACATATCGCGTAAACCTAAATCTTTTACGACTGTCAGTGCACCTTCCGTACCAACACCGGCACGTACATCCAATTTCCCTTGATCGTTTAATTCAAAATGTACATGTGGATTAGTAACAAAGCCACGCACATCTCCTTTTGCATCTGCATCAATTACCATTGGACCAATTGGACCGTTCCCTTCGATTTTGACGGTAATTTTATCGTCCCCTTTTAACATTGCACCCATCATTACTGATGCTGTCATTGAACGACCTAAAGCAGCAGATACGATTGGCCATGTATTGTGACGACGTTGTGCTTCTCCTACAGTCTCTGTTGTATTTGTTGCAAATGCACGAACCTGTCCGTCAAATGCAATAGCTCTTACTAAGTAGTCTTTCATGTTGAAATTCCTCTTTTCTACTGATTTCTTTTATAAATAATCGCTAATCCCTTTAAAGTAAGGAATGAATCGACAATATCAATCATTTGTGTTTCATCGGCAATTAGTTTTGCAAGTCCACCTGTGGCAATTACCATTGGCTCCTCTTTACTTTGAGCTTTCATACGACTTACAATGCCTTCTACTTGCCCGATAAAGCCATAAAATACACCTGCTTGCATTGCAGCAATCGTATTCTTCCCAACAACCTGCGATGCTCGTGCAATTTCAAAGCGGGGTAATTTTGCTGCCCGTACATTTAGCGCTTCTACAGAAATCGCAATTCCGGGTGCAATAGCGCCTCCCAAATAATCCCCACGCTCATTTATAAAGCAGTATGTAATCGCTGTTCCAAAATCTATAATAATCAAGGGTCTACCACCATATTGCTCTAAAGCTGCAACAGCATTGACAATACGGTCAGCACCAACTTCACGTGGATTTTCATACTTTATATTCAAGCCGGTTTTTACACCTGGTCCAACAATTAAAGGCTGGGTATGGAAATATTTTTTACACATTAATTCAAGCGCAAACATTATAGGTGGCACAACTGAGGATATAATAATCCCCTTTATTTGTTCAAATGAAATGCCTTCATGAGCGAAAAATGCTTTAAATTGCATCGCATATTCATCTTCTGTTTTCCGTATATTTGTTTCTGTCCGCCAATGGTGTATGAGTTTATCATGATGATAAATACCTAAAGTAATATTGGAGTTTCCTGCATTCATCACTAAAATCAAAAGCGACACCTACTTTTCATGTTCTGAAAAAAATCATACCATATTTGGGCATCCACTATACAGTATTCCGTTTTTGCCTTTGTCCGTTGCATAAATAAATTGGGATGAAAAAACTGACTATCTCCTTTTCCTAGGAAATAGTCAGTTTGCTTGTATTATTTTGGACGGTCTTCATCAATGCCTTGTGGGCGATCGTCCGACACATCTTTCGGTAAATCTTCTACTGTTGGAGGTGTCTTTTCACCTTGTACCTCATCATTAATTGAAGCATTACCAGCCGTTTCAATTGTTGGCGTTACTTCTTTTTCTGTTTGAGGCTCTGATTCTACTACCTCTTCTTCAGGAGGCAGTACACCGTGGTCGCGTAAATGTTCAATTTGCTGTGCATTTAACGTTTCAATTTTAATTAACGTATTTGCAATTAAATCAAGCAAGTCACGACGCTCTGTTAAAATACGTTTCGTACGAGCATATTGCTCATCGACGATACGTTGAACTTCTTTATCAATTTCATATGCTACTGTATCTGAGTAGTTTTGGTCTGAGCCAAAATCACGTCCTAAGAACGGATTACCACCTTGGTTTGAGCCATACTGAACAGCACCTAAACTATTGCTCATACCATACTCTGTTACCATCGCACGTGCAATGCTCGTTACTTTTTGGAAGTCATTATGTGCACCTGTTGATACTTCACCAAGTACGATTTCTTCCGCAACACGTCCACCTAAAAGTCCAGCGATACGGTCAAGCAACTCTTGCTTTGTCGTAAAGAAGCGCTCTTCTTTCGGTAACATAATCGCATAACCACCCGCTTGACCGCGTGGAACAATTGTTACTTTATGAACAGTATCTGCTTCGTCTAATTGTAAACCAACAACAACGTGACCCGCTTCATGGAATGCAACAAGCTTTTTCTCTTTTGGAGAGTAAACGCGGCTTGCTTTTGCCGGACCTGCGATTACGCGGTCAGATGCTTCATCAATATCTGCCATGTTGATTGTTTTCTTGTTTTTACGAGCTGCAACAAGGGCACCTTCGTTTAATAAGTTTTCTAGATCAGCACCTGAGAATCCTGGTGTACGCTGTGCAACGGCCGCTAAATCAACTGTATCTGCTAATGGCTTATTGCGTGCATGTACTTTTAGAATTGCTTCACGGCCTTTTACGTCTGGGTGACCAACCGTAATTTGACGGTCAAAACGACCAGGACGTAATAATGCTTTATCTAGGATGTCTGGGCGGTTTGTCGCAGCGATTATGATAATCCCTTCGTTTGCACCGAAACCATCCATTTCAACTAATAATTGGTTTAATGTTTGTTCACGCTCATCGTGACCGCCACCAAGACCTGCACCACGTTGACGACCTACTGCATCAATCTCATCAATGAAAATGATACATGGTGCATTTTTCTTCGCGTTTTCGAATAAATCACGAACACGCGATGCACCGACACCGACGAACATTTCCACGAAGTCAGAACCTGAAATCGAGAAGAATGGTACGCCTGCTTCACCTGCTACCGCACGCGCAAGTAATGTTTTACCAGTACCTGGAGGACCTACAAGTAGAATCCCTTTAGGAATACGTGCCCCAATATCAGTAAATTTACGGTGATCTTTTAAGAAGTCTACTACTTCTACAAGCTCTTGCTTCTCTTCATCGGCACCTGCTACGTCGTTGAAGCGAACTTTTTTCTTTTGGTCATCATAAAGCTTCGCCTTTGATTTACCAAAGTTCATCACCTTATTACCGCCACCTTGAGATTGGCTTAATAAGAAGAAGAACAAAATAATGATAATAACAAATGGAATAATGCTCGTAAGGAATGTTACGAACCCGCTAGTTTGCGGTTGTTCTAAAATTTCCACTCCTGGATATTCACCGTTTGCAATTTGTTCTTCAATTTGCAAAATACGATCTACAGAAGTTTGGTCATTTTGTAGAACGTTTACTGTGAAAGTTTCGCCTTCTTCAGCACCGTTCATTTGACCTACGATTTTGTACACGCCTCGCTCAGGCTGTATTGTAATAGAGGCAACCTCATTACTTTCTAAAGCCTCAAAAAATGCGTGATAATCAAGATTTTCAGTTGTCTGTTTTCCACCATTAAATGTTCCAAAAATCCCGATAATTACGAGAAAAATTAGTAAATAAAATATGGTGTATCGAAATATTCGATTCATCCCCAGCCTCCTCACAACGTTACAGAAAAACTATAAGTAAAATCTTAACATACGTTGAAATTTTCATACAACGAAAAGCACTCTAATTTTAAATGTTCAAACGAATTATGACAAAACCCGCTCTTTTTATCGATTATGCCAATGCAAAACAGCATTCTATCGATTTTTCTACCACTTAAAATGAATAAACTTCACGCTTCAAAATTCCGATATATGGCAAGTTACGATATTTTTCCGCATAATCTAAACCGTAACCAACTACAAATCCGTCTGGTACTTCGAAGCCAACGATATCTGCTTCTAAATTTACTTTGCGTCCAGATGGCTTATCCAGTAAAGTAACAATTCTTATCGATTTTGCTTTACGGTATTTAAATAAATCAACTAAATAGCTTAATGTTAATCCACTGTCGATAATGTCTTCAATAATAATCACATCGCGACCTTCTACACTAGTATTTAAGTCTTTGACAATTTTTACTTCCCCGGATGATACTGTGGCATTACCGTATGAAGTAACGTCCATAAAATCCAATTCTACATACGAATCAAAACGCTTCATTAAATCTGTCATAAAAGGCATCGCACCTTTTAATACACCTACTGCTAAAGGGAAAAGTTCTTTATACTCCTCTGTCAGCTCTGCACCAAGTTCTCTAATACGCTCTTGGATTTGTTCTTCTGTAATCATAATTTTTTCAATATCATTTTGAATCATGAGTAGATTCCCCCTTTAATTAATTAAACTTTCTAAAGACGTTCATTGCTGTCGACAAGAAGCACCATTGAATGCTTTGTCGATTTTACATTAGAAAATTTATTGTTTACGCGCACAGCTAATATGGAGAGCAACTCATCATTAGCATCCACTAATAACGGCCAACTAGCTCTTTTTAAGAAAGGAATCTTGTCATCAATGAAAATGCGAGATACTTTTTTCTGATGCTGCATGCCTTGTAGCGCAATACGATCCCCTTGTTTTGGAGACCTTATGAATAATGGAAACCATACAGATGACGCTTCGAAAAAATGTGGATGATATTGTTGTAATAGAGCATCGTCACATAACGCAAGTTCTCCGATATAAATGCGCATCGTCCCAAGCATGTACCACTCATTCAAAACGATTTGTTGTTTTTCCATCAAAAAGCTATTCTTCTTAGTTTCAAATACAACTTCATCGTATTGTCGCCGGGCAATAAAATTCTCAGGTAAATCAAGTGTACGACTTCCTTCAGACGTTGAAAACAACGCCAAAACTGTCGTACAAAGTACATAGCTTTGAAACGTTTTTGAATCGTTATAAAGATAACTTAATAGTATTAAAACGAGCCTTCTTTGTAAAGCAAGTGGTTCTTTTTGAAATGCAGAAACATTTACTTTGTAATAATTTTTGTCAAATTTATTAAAAAGCTCAAAAAAACGCACTTTTGCAAGGTCCATTAAATACGAATCATCTTCTGTAAGTTGTTGTGCGATGTTTACGGCATGTTGGGACACGAGGGGATTTTCTTCTTTTAAAATTGGTACGACATGATGACGAAACCGATTGCGGGTATAATCATTCTTTGCGTTGCTTGGATCTTCACGGTATAAAACATCTTTACTATGTAAATATTCCCCAATTTCATGTTTTGTAACCATCAAAAATGGGCGAATTACCGTATAATCATAAAAATTTCTAATCGGCAAAATTCCTTTTAATCCATTTAATGAACTTGCTTTCGTTAAGGCCATCAACATAGACTCCAATTGGTCATCCGCATGATGGGCCGTTACTAATTTTGTGCATTGTTGTGCATCCATGACCTCTTCAAAAAAACGATAACGCTCTTGACGGCATATTGCCTGAATATTCCCCCCGTCCTTTTGCTGAATTTCTGCAATAGGAATGGCACAGCTGTAAAACGGGATTCCCCAGGATTTACACGTCTGTTCCACAAATACACAATCCTCAGCTGATTGCTCGCCGCGTAACATATGATCGACATGGGCTACGACGAGCTCAATTTGAAAGTAGCTTTGAAAATGATGAAAAAAAGAAAGAAGCGCCATCGAATCAACGCCTCCTGAACAAGCAATTAATAGTTTTTCACCATTTTCTATAAGCTGATGTTCTTTTATAAATGCTAAAACACTATGCTCTAAACTGTGCATTTTTTCACCTCATATACCGTTCAATGTTTGATTGTTGGTCGAAATACTTGCCATGGCTTTGATACATGTTGCAGACGGAATAACATGACAGTGCAGTCGTCCGCAATTGGGTACATTTGTTTGAATTGAGTCATTACATCAAATAATACAACTTGGATAGAGGCACCTTTTTCTATTCCTTGACGAATCAACCTGATAAATAATTGTTCTTGAGCATCCCACTGTGCGGATGGTGAAAATAATCCATCCGAAATCATTAAAATAACATCCTCTGATAATAATGGAGTCATTTCAGTGTCGATTGCAAAATTCGGTAAAAAACCGATTGGGGCGCTTGTACTTTCTATTTTAAATAAATCGGGTCCCCTTAAAACGTAAGTTGTCATGCCGCCTGCTTTCCAGCACCATAAATGACCGAACTGTAAATCGACTAGGGCAAAATCCATCGTAGCATACATATCAGAATCATTTTTTAATGACATCACGTAATGCATCGTATGCATAGCCGTTTCAGGATCCATGTTATACGTTATACAATCTTGCATCATTTGAATTAAACGTTCACTTTCTTCGTGTGCCCTTACATTCGTCCCCATACCATCTGATAGCATAACCGCCATTAATCCCGGATGAATTGGAAATACGCGGTAAGAATCCCCGGAAATCGTATGGTGGGCATGTGAATACGTATATATATCATACTCCAATTGATAACGAATTGCCGAGCGAAACTTTATTTGTCGATAAAAAATAGGCGATTGCTGTTCATAAATCGTTTCACCTTTCAGTGGTTCATGTAGCAATTCAAATAATTGTTGTTCTAGATGTTGGATCACAACGTGTGTATCGCGCTGATCTGCAATATAACAAATGAATTCCCGATCTCCTATTTCTGTTTTTAACCACTGAATGTGTAGACAATGGATATCGCGCTCATTTAAATATTGTTGAATATCCCCATCTACTTCTGTTGTTCCGACATCTAACTGGTGACTGCTTAATAGCTTTTCAAAATGACTGCTTAAATCACGCAACTGTAACGCAATCATTTTTTTACCATGATAATATTCGCGTTCCATATGTTCTTTTTGGATTGCCGACTCTAGCTCTTCCAGCAGTTTAGATGACTTTATACACTTTCCTTTAAGTTGTTCCTCAACGCGCATCCATCCAACAGGTTTTGGACTTCTTTTTGCTAATCGCCAAGCATTGATTGTCTCTTCCATTTCTCTATTCCCCCCCCAGCATTGTTCATATTTGAAACAGCTAGAGCAAATTAAAAATGGTTCTACCTTCTTTTCGTTTTTTGTTGATGGTTGTGTAAACCGCTCAAAAACAAGTTCCTTCATAAATGACACAAAGTGCTGAAATTGCTTAAGCTGGACTTCCACTACCTCATTGCGATTCACTTGAACGATACTGACCGTTTGCTGCTTATAATACATTTGGCAATAAGAAAGCACTTTTTTCGGTACTAATAAAAATCCAACCGTACCTGTCAACATCGATAAAAAATAAACGCTGTCTATCGGTAATGTCGCATCATAGAAAAAGAAAAATATACTAGGAAGCAAGCTAAACAAAGCAACTATATAACGCCCCTGATTTTGAACTATTGCTGCCACCAAACCTGTACAAGCATATAAGATCATCATACCTGTAAAGGACAAATTCGCTAGTCCCATAAAGAACCCAAGGGATAATGAAAAGATTACAGTAGCCCCAACAGTCGAAGTATAGGCAACGAGACAAATAAGAAAGTGAAGTAAAATTAGCGGTAATGAAAAGTAAAGGAGAGTCATGCTTTGCATACCCACCATTACCCCGGCCAAAATAATCATGATTGCCGTGATTTTGTCCCTTGTCCATTCAAACTGACCTACTTCGTTAGTTTGCAATGTCAGAAGTCGAATAAAAAATAACATAGATACGGAGAAAAAGCATTCATAAATAATATAGAATAATACCATTACAGACGGTGTACCACTATGCAACATCATTTGCCACAATAGTTGTACGATGACGATGCTGCTTGCGAGCAAAATATATGGAGATAGTTTCAAAAACTTAAATCTTACGAGACATTCCATGAAAAGCAATTGTACTAAAACAATAGCAACTTGCCCAAAGCCAAGGAAGCAAGTTCCGATTATCCCTCCTAGTAATGCACTCTTTTGAAAAGCAGCAAACCGGGTCCGTATAATAAGCCAGAAAGGTAGAAACAATGGAACAACTGCTTCAAAAAAAACAGCCTGAGCAAAACAAAAGGCTAGAAAGACTATAGCACTTGATATTATCATTTTCGATTTTTCTTTATATAATAATAGGCTTAAATTAAATGTTTGAAACTCATTTTGATTGTTTAATGTCACCATTTTTACTATCACCTTTTCTTTTTATCGCTATTATACAAATCCTTGAAAAGTGAATTTTGTCTGTTTGTAGGACTGCTTATAAAAAATTGTTCGACGGATTTTTTAAGGGAATATGCACGTTTTCAACTTAATTTCTAATCAAAATACAAAAAAATAATTATTACCCATTTACCCCTTCATAAAGGCCTCAAAATTTAGCGGAAATTGTTGTTGACACTTATTGCACCGCATTGTATTATTAGTTCTGTTGTTAATTTTGGCGGTGTAGCTCAGTTGGCTAGAGCACTCGGTTCATACCCGAAAGGTCGTGGGTTCGACTCCCTCTGCCGCCACCATTTTTTAGGCCCGTTGGTCAAGTGGTTAAGACACCGCCCTTTCACGGCGGTAACACGGGTTCGAATCCCGTACGGGTCATCTTAAGGGCTGTTTAGGAAAACATTATTTCCTAGGCGGCTTTTTTCTATTTTGGGATTTCATAACAATCTTTTTGCTTTATACTTTATAATGTTGAAGTAAGAGGAGGCGTTTTCTTTGGTACAAAACTTTACATACTTGGCTTTTCTTTGTGGTGTCAGCATGCTTTTAGTTGTCGGAGGCGTTATTTTAACCAACTTGCCTCTCCCACTACAGATTATAATGATTGCAGTTGGTCTTGTTGGCGGGATTTTCTGTTTCATTACACTTATTCGCTTGCTAATAAAGCATAATGCCGAAAAAGAATAACTTATACGCATTGAGGATTTGCTCGGTAGCATGAGTTTACTGCAGGAGCCGTAATATTTATACAAAGAAAGGCAGTGTTAAAAGTCAATTTGACTTTTAACACTGCCTTATCTTTCATCTATTTGACACTTTTTCTACGTTCAAACAGCCAGCAAAATTATCCTCTGCGAGCTCCACGACCACCGCGCTTAGATTCAGTAGCACGCTTTAATGTAGTTAAACGTTCATCGCTATCTTTTAAGAAACGCGCCATTTTCTGTTCAAAATTCTCTTTTGGTTGACGATCATTGCGATCGTTTGAACGGTTATTCTCACGACGAGGACGCTGTGGACGCTCTGGTCGCTCAGCTTGAGGCTTTGCTTTACGAATTGAAAGACCAATCTTTCCATCCGCTTCAACATTCATCACTTTCACTTCGACTTCATCGCCTACTTTAAGATGCTCATTGATATCTTTTACGTAGTTATCCGCCACTTCACTAATATGGACTAAACCTGTTTTCCCATCAGGAAGCTCAACGAATGCACCGAAATTTGTGATGCCTGTTACCTTACCTTGTACTTTGCTGCCTACTTCAATTGACATAAAAAAAATGCTCCTCCTTAAATTTTAAGAGACTCTTCGGTTGAAAAGCCATTTATCAATTATAATGAAACTTTTGTTCAATAGTTTCTTCTCTAATTATAGCTAACATAAAAAGAGTGTCAACAAGACACTCTAACTAGAGGCAAATAATACCAAGTATTTTATGACAAAATGAACATATTGATTGGTTTTTTTATTAAATTTTCAAAGTAGCATTCATTCTTAAACAATTGTAACCAACAACCGTTAAAACGATCTCTAATCTTCATCTTTTTCGTCATTATCTTTTTCGGATTTGTTAGGGATAGTAAAAATAATTTCGCCTTCATCGGAAAGGAAAAACTCTTTTCGCGCTAACTTGGCAATATATTCATCATCTTCTAATTTTGCTATTTGCAAGTTTAAAAGCTCTTGTTTGTTTAATGCTTCATCTAATAGTTCGGTAGCAGCCACCTTTGCTTCTTCTTTAGCAGCGAGACGCTCATGTTGAACCATATTTGCCTTTACTAATACAACAATTGCTACCGTTGCAAGAATGAAAAATACCGCCATTCTTCTTCGTCGTCTAACAGCTATTTTTGCTTTCATTTGAGCTCGAGCTTGCGGATTTGATCGGACATAGTCGTTATTTAACGGCTGTACATTTTGGTTATGTAGCTCTTCTTGCACATTTCTTCTTCCCATTTCCGTCTCCTCCCTCACTATTAATATTCGTTCTAATTATACAAATTTCCTACTGTGTTTTAAAGTTTTTTAACAAATATTTCCTAAATAATTTAATAATTGGATTACATAAAAAAACAATTATTGTTTTTAATAACTTTATAATACTTGTTATGACTTTGGCAACTACATGTCCTATAAATAAAATGGGTCTTATAAATATATTGATGAATACCCTTCCAAGGAAACGAAAGCTATTTTGGAAAATGACTTCATAAGCTGCAATTCCAGCTAATTGGGCAAGTGGGTCCACAAATCTCCATTGCCCTCCTTTTACTAAAAATAACAGATAAAACGTACTAACCCCTAATATCAACCAGACGTGCCATTCTAAAAGCCATGTGATCCGTCTAATATTTTTAAGGGGGATACGATTTAAATTAATTCTTATACAGTCGATGATGGCACCTACAGCTAGTCCACTTATAAACATGACGAGGATGCTTACAAGTTGTGCACTCATCATCATCCAAATAATTTATGAAGGAAACTTTTTGACAAACCATTCTCGCTTTCATCGTATTGGAATGTCTTCACTTCCCCTTCTAACGTTAGCAATCCTTTATCCACATCCAAATGTACGATACGCAGCTCTTCTCCTCGAATTAGTAAGTGCCCTTGTGATGTATTTACATAAAATTCTTCCTGATCGAACCGTTCAATACTTTTTACAGATGTCATGTCCATACGCTTTCTATTGCGAACCGTTACTAAATGATCCCCAGATGAAATGGTATAACGACTACTTTCTTGATGAATAGTCAATGCAAGTCCCCCTTTGAGCTTATAGTTGTACACTATATGCAACAATCAAAAAAAGCATGACACAAAAAGTTGGTCATGCTCTCCTCATTATTCGTCGTCATCAATAAATTCTGGTTCAACCTTCTCGAGACGCTCTTCTTTTACGATAGTAAACATTTTTAAAGCTTCTTCTTTTTTTACATTTTCACGCAATTCCTCAACTCGAGCGGTTACAATTTTTTGACCGAAGCGTATCGCAAGCTCATCGCCTACTTTCACGGTGCTGCTTGCTTTGGCTACTTTATCATTAATCATAATCCGCCCCTGTACTGCCACTTCTTTTGCTAATGTACGACGTTTAATTAATCGTGAAACTTTTAAAAATTTGTCTAAACGCATAAAATTACTCCCCTTTTTCTAATTGTTTGGCTTCATCCCAAAATGCATCTAATTGTTCTAAAGTAAAGTCATTAAATGCTTTCCCACTATTTTTCACACTTTGTTCAACAAAATGAAAGCGACGTGCGAACTTCTCGTTTGCATGGAGCATCGCTTCTTCCGGTGAAATTTTATAGAAACGAGCGATATTAACAAGTGTAAACAATACATCTCCAAACTCATCTGTTCGACTAATTGTTGACCCTTGTGTAATTTCATCTCGGAATTCTTGCCATTCTTCAGCAAATTTTCCCCATGCAAATTCGGCATTCGGCCAGTCAAACCCAACTGTAGCCGCTTTTTTCTGATAGTTAAAAGATGTCTGGAGCGATGAATATGGACTATATGCATCTTTTAAAAGCGACTCATGTGCTGTTTGAGCTTTTTCTTGTTTTTTAATCTCTTCCCAGTTGGCAATAACCGTATCAGCATCGTCTACTGTAACATCACCAAATACATGGGGATGTCGACGAATCATTTTTTCACTGACTGATGCTAGTACTTCTTCCAATGTAAAATAGCCATTATCTTCACCAATTTGAGCATGTAGAAAGACTTGTAAAAGAACATCTCCTAGCTCTTCTACCATTGCAAAATCATCTTCTGCATCCACTGCCGCCAAAAACTCATGTACTTCTTCCAATAAGTATTTTTTCAAAGACTCATGTGTTTGCTTTTGATCCCAAGGACATCCATTTGGACCGCGCAATGTCGCGATAATTTGACGGAATGTCGTCCAATCACGCAGTGCATCTTCATCGGATGCAACAGGAGGCACATAAACCGTTGTTAAGTTATTAATTTCAGCTACCTGATCGAGCTCATAAAGTGGCACTGTACGCAGCTGCTCCTGTGATGATCCCGCTGCCGTTACAATCGTTACTGGATAATCATCACGGTATTTTTCCATTAACGTCAACTTCACTTCGGACGCGCTGAATGAATCGTATACTTGTGCAATTAAAATGTGTTGCCGCATGTTGATATCATGCTGCGACATGCTCGTACCATCCAATAACTGAAATCCTTCAATAGGATCAATCTTTAATGCACCAAAAATGGGATCTAAAAAGCTTTGCCCACCTTCAATAATCAGCTGAATACGTCCTTCACGATCAGCTGCAATTAAATGCTGGACTGTTTGCTCTGCTACAAGGGGATGCCCTGGGACCGCATACATAATGTCTTCCTGCGCCACTGCTTCAATTAAACGTTCTGCAATTTCCTCATAAACCGGACCGAATGAACCATGCTTGATGTACACTTCATCAAAGCTCGTAAACTCAATTCCTTCTCGCTTCAAATCCTGTAAAACAGGATGATCCTCTGTGCGTACATATAGCTTTTTAGCGGATTTAATTTTTCTATAAACACCCATTTGCATTTGTTCAAAATCGGCAGCACCTAAACCGATGACTGTTAATTGTTTCAATATAAACACCTACTTCTTTCGATTTAACAATAGCTGATATGCGGCCATTCTTCTACCGAGCGGGATTAAAAACCAATCCTTTTCCGTTAAAACGCGCATTTTCGCCACTGCTGTTATAAAGCTAAAAGCACCTACCCCCACGAGTAGCACACTATAAATAAGTGCATCAACACGACTCAGCGTGCCTGTAAATACCCAATTCAGGCCAAAAATTGTACTATTCACAACAACAACCATAATGATGCAGGCAAGTGCCAATTTTTTATAAAATTGAAAATCCGCAAAACGAATTGATGTTAACTTTTTTAAATAAATAATTAGGGCAATCGCAGTAAATATAAGCCCGATGTTACTTGCCATTGCTGCACCTAAAATTCCAAGCTTCGGAACGAAATATGCATTCCCTATATACTTCAGTATAATTCCCATTCCTAAACAAATAGCCGGAACTTTTAATTTACTATAGCCCTGAAGAATCGCCGTAAATGTCAAAATTATTGATAATGGGACAATTTGAAACGAATACAGCTTCAACACTTCCGAATAAGCATCTGTCATAAATAGCATTTGGTTGATATATGGCATGACTAATATTAATCCAAGTGCTGATGCCACTCCGAATAATAATGAACTACGATATGTCAACTGAATGAATGGCTTTTCACCACGTCCATCCGATTTGTGCGCTTTCAATGCAACAAGTGGCACAATGGCTAACGATAATGAGGTAGCAATAACAATACCAAGTTGGACAAGTGGTTGCCCACGATCATATATTCCTTTTACCTCCATAGCCTGTATCGAAGCCATCCCTGATTGGATAAGCATTTTATAGATAGTAAAGGAATCGACAAGCTGGAAGCATAATAATAACAGGGCACTCATGCTGATGGCGATGCTATATAATGTTACCTCTTTTAAAATTGGCCATATCTTTACTTTTATAGCTGTTTGCCTTGAAGGAGTATATGAGCGTTTTAAAAAATATAAAAGAAGCACAATCCCGGCAACTTCCCCAATGACCGTTCCGAGCATCGCTATCTTTCCAGCTGAATAAACGGATTGCGTATATTGTATTAAAATGATTGTACCAATTAAAATAATCGATACTCGAATCGTTTGTTCAAAAACTTGCGCATAAGCTACAGGCTGCATGTTGCTCTTAGCTTGGAAGTTTCCTTTTAAAATCGCAAGAAGCGGCATACATAATGTAATAAATGAACCAACCTTCAATAACCCTGCTAACTGAGGATCTTCCATTAAATTTGCCAATGGCTGCGCACCAAAAAACAATAAAGAGAAAAATAAAAGGGATAACACTGTTAAATAATAAAAGATAACACGTGAAACTGAATTTTTATATTCAGAGGTGCCCCCGTGCCCTTCAATATCTGCTAGCATTTTGGAAATTGCAACTGCAAACCCACTAGATGTCCATACGACAAAAAATGAAATAAATGGATACACCTGCTGATAGACGTAAAATCCTTGATCACCTACTAAATTTTGATAAGGAACACGGTATACAGCACTTAATATTTTTACTATGAGTGCTGCAACTGTTAAGAGAAGAGCACCCTTCATATAATTTTTCATACCAAAACTTTGCGAAGTCATTCTATTTCCTTCCTCTATTTCATACAATGTAATAATTATATCATGAAAATCTACTCGTATTTTTAGTCGATCACTGCAATAACTACTTTTAGCATTATGACAGACAAATAAAAAACGCCCATCTTTATGGACGTTTTTACATGATTTTAGTTTTCCATTTGTTTTGCTAAGAAGTTTGCTGCGGTTTCTGCTGTCTTTTGCTCAGTTTCTCCGATAAAGTGTGCTCTTGATATTAAATAGATAGCACCAATCGGATCTCCATTCGCAATAATAGGCACTATGCAATACGATTTTACTTGTTCATACTGTCCAGCTACAAGTTCAATCGACATTTCTAGCTTCTCACTAGCAATAGACCGATTTTTAATAATATCTTCCGCAAAAACCGTTAAGCGTCTTGAAACATAATCCTTTTTGGAAACGCCCGCAACGGCAATTACTTCATCACGGTCACTTATTAATGTTGGGGTACCTAATGTTTCAAATAATGATTCCGCATATTGTTGTGCAAATTCACCTAAATCATTAATTGGTGAATATTTTTTTAAAATTACTTCACCTTCACGATCTGTATAAATTTCCAAAGGGTCGCCCTCACGAATACGAAGAGTTCTTCTAATTTCTTTTGGGATAACAACACGACCTAAATCATCGATGCGGCGAACTATTCCTGTTGCTTTCATCGTTTATGTTCCCTCACTTTCACATCATTTCACAGTATGATGCAACTAGTATGGTATGAAAAACTTGAAACTATGCATAAATGTAACAGTAAAAAACAAAATATAGCCTTTCAATTCTTTCGACCAAATGGGCTTTACGACCTAAATTTTCGTACTAGGCATAGGAAATTACAACGCTTTATTTCAAAAATAGTTTTGTTTTTATGAAAAAGGATATTAACAAAGATAGATAACTTTTTTGGAGGTGCTTCTCATGCTAAAAGTAGACCGTATTACCACTACACCTGATGCATATCGACAACAGCAATATTATGCAGGAACACATTTAGCTTATTATCCTGATTTGTCTAAAGAACGTGCTGAAACCGTTACAAAATTTGAAAATGGTATTTTTAAGCGTTATTTGGAAAAACAGAATGGTCAGCGCGATTTAGTTTCATTTTCGACGACAAGAGAGAAACAATTTTTGGATTTGCGCGAAGAACATCGCAATCGCGAAGAATTACTTCAACGTCTGAATTATGCGAGTGGTGTTCATTATAGTGTGCAACCATCCTTCCTGTAATTCATTTGTTTATTAAAAAGAGAGGAAATGTTAAAAGTTAAAAACTTTTAAGATTCCCTCTCTTTTTATGATTCTTTTTTGGCTGATGCAATAATTTTTATGATTTTTTCTACTACATCAAATGGTAAGTGGTTTCCACATTTATTGTAGTCCACTGTTACCACCAACTGTGCTCCTTCCATTCCGAAGCCCACTGCTCGCCCAAATTCCATCGATTGCTCTACAATTTGCGCGCCATTTGTATTGGCTGTACCTTCCTCCGAGAGGATAATCGATACGGTTTGCTGCTTTTCTTTAATCGACAGCACACCCGCCTCCATTGCCCATACCTTCATACGTGCAATGCGCATGAGTCGCTCCGTTTCTACTGGTAAATCTCCAAAACGGTCCTGTAATTCATCAATTATTTCTAAATAATCCTCAATGCGCTCCATTGCTTTAATTCGTTTATACATTTGGATTTTTTGGAAGCCGTCCGGAATATACGCATCTGGAATATACGCATCAATATGCAGCATAATTTCAATATCCTGCTTTTCTTCTTTTTTCACACCGCTGCGTCGTTCTTCCACCGCTTCTTCGAGCATTTGTGAGTATAGATCAAAACCGATGGAATCAATGAATCCATGCTGCTGCGCACCCAGTAAATTTCCCGCCCCACGAATAGATAAATCACGCATAGCTATTTTAAAGCCTGAACCAAGTTCCGTGAATTCCTTTACGGCCTGTAATCGCTGCTCTGCTACTTCTGTAAGCACTTTATCGCGCTCATACATAAAGTAGGCATATGCAATACGATTCGAACGACCAACACGTCCACGCAGCTGATAAAGCTGAGATAGACCCATTCGATCTGCATCATGCACAATCAATGTATTCACGTTTGGAATATCAACGCCCGTTTCAATAATAGTTGTCGTTACTAAGACATCAAATTCTCCTTCAATAAACCCTAAAATAACCGATTCAAGCTTTGCCTCGGTCATTTGCCCATGTGCAAATGCAATACGTGCATCGGGAACAAGCATTTGAATCTCCTCTACACGTCTTGTGATATCTTCCACACGATTGTATAAATAAAAGACTTGCCCCCCTCGTGCCATTTCACGTTCAATCGCTTCACGAATAAGTGCACCATTATGCTCCATTACATATGTCTGTACAGGGAAACGGTTTTGCGGCGGTGTTTCAATAACGGACAAATCACGGACTCCAACCATTGACATATGGAGTGTACGTGGAATCGGTGTAGCCGTTAGTGTCAACACATCGACATTAGTCCGTAGCTGTTTAATCTTCTCTTTATGGGTAACACCAAAACGCTGCTCCTCATCGACAATAAGTAAACCGAGATCCTGATACACTACATCTTTCGATAAAATACGATGTGTACCTATCACTATATCAACGATTCCTTCCCGTAAACCTTTTAATGTGTCCGTTTGTTGCTTTTTAGTACGGAATCGACTTAATAGCCCAACATTAATAGCATAATCCTCAAAGCGCTTCGAGATCGTTTCATAATGTTGCTGTGCAAGAATCGTTGTTGGCACTAAAAAAGCTACCTGTTTACCATCTAAAATCGCTTTAAATGCAGCACGAATCGCAACTTCGGTTTTCCCATACCCTACATCACCGCAGACTAGGCGGTCCATCGGGCGTTCACGTTCCATATCTTTTTTCACTTCAGCAATTGTACGCAGTTGATCTTCCGTTTCTTCATAAGGGAAGGCCGCTTCAAAACCTCTTTGTTCATCCGAATCAGGTGAAAATGCAAAACCTTTTTCTGCTTCACGCTTTGCATAAAGCTTAATTAAATCATCTGCTATGTCTTGTACAGCATTCGAAACTTTAGTGCGTGTCTTTTTCCACTCAGTCCCGCCAAGTTTATGAAGCTTTGGCTCCTTTTCACCTGAGGGCACATAACGTTGAATAAGCTCAATTTGATCAACAGGTACATATAATTTATCATCTTCACGGTAGCGAACATGTAAATAATCTTGATGTGTACCATTTACAATTAGTGTTTCGATACCGATATATTTCCCGATTCCGTGATGTACATGCACAACATAGTCCCCAGGTTTAATTTCGGTATAGGATTTAATTCTCTCAGCATTTGTCATTTGCTGTGGACGTGATTTTTTCTTCGCCTGTTGTTTAAACAGCTCATCATCTGTAACGACTGCTATTTTTTGTAGTGGAAGCTCAAAACCTGATGACAATGCTGTATTTACTAAATAAATACCGGGTGCCTCTGCATAACCAATTGTAGATGCAATATGGTAGTCATCCAGTAAATTTTGCATGGCCTTTATACGATTTTCGGAATTAGCAGTAAAGAGTACAACAAATTTTTCATGGGTCCAACGTTCGATTTCATTTTGTAATAATGCAATCTGCCCATGGAATTGTTGCATCGGCTTGCATGAAAAGTTAACCGTCTTTTTAAGCGTGACACCTGCAAAAGTACGCGTAAATAATGCAAAGTATACTTTTTGTTGCTTTAAAATGGCCAGCAATTCTTTCATTGAATGGGAAGGCTTTACATCGTGAAGCATTTTCCCTTCCTCAATTAAAGAAATAAACCAGCCACTCTCCTCGCGTTCCCATGCTTCCATTACTTCTTGAATTCGTCCTAATTCATCGAATAAAACAAGGCCATCTTGCATGAAGTAATCGCCCAGAAAATGTGGCTTCTCAAATAATAACGAGCCATATTTTGCAATATGATCCGGTAAATGTCCATGACGAAGCAATTCAATATCTTGTGTAATATTTTGCATAAGCAATTCCTGTGTTTCTTGCTTACGAACCTTTTTTAAGCTTGCCGCCAACGATACTTCCAGGCGGTCTGCAAGAATGATTCGCTCATCTTTTGTAAGAATGAGCTCCGTTGCAGGCAGAATTTTTATCTCATTTAACTTTTCAATAGAGCGCTGATTGTCCGCTGAAAATGTACGAATGGAATCTACTTCTGTATCAAACAATTCAATTCGAATTGGATTTTGTGCATATGGCGGGTATATGTCCAAAATTCCCCCTCGCATGGCAAACTCACCAGGAGTAGTCACCATTTCACTTCTCGTATAGCCCATTTCAACGAGTTTATTTAACCACTGACTAATGTCGACATCCGCACCTAAAGACGTTGAAAGCTCATGTCCAAGCCAGTCCTGAGGTGCATTTAACATCCTGCGCATTCCTGCAGCTGGAATAATATAAATACCGCGCTCTTTATTTACTAATCTCCCCAATGTCGCAATACGCTGTGCACGAAGCTCTGGAGAGGAAATCGTCATATTAGCTGCGATAAATTCCTCCGCAGGATAATAGTGAACATGCTCGTCACCGACTAATGCACTTAAATCATCGACCAATTTCTGCGCCTGCAGCAAGTTTGAAGATACAATATAAATGGATTTGTTCGTCTCCTGGTAAATCGTATGAATTAAAGCTGGCCTAGCACTACCGGTCAATCCTGTTATGAGGTAGTCATTCGCTAAATTCTTCTCTATCTGCTCTATAACATTATCAATCTGTTTATCTCTTTTTAATAACTGATGGATCGTATCCACGTATAGTCCCCTTTCTCTATTTTGATATGTGGATATAGAAACGGAAAAAGCCTTGGCGCACTGTATGCGACCAAAGCAACTCCTTTACTGTAACCATTTTTTAAGCGCATAATAATCAGGGAACTGACGCAATGACTCTTCACAGTGTTCACATATACTATGAACGGTCGTTTCTCCACGCTCGTTTTTTTCAAGATAATCATCTATTTCACCTATTTCAAATAAATGAATTTTCTTAATAGTTTCTTCTGCCTCAAAAGGTAAAGTACCAATCTCTACCTTACAATGTCTACATAGGTAGCGTACAGGCATCTCCCATGGCCTCCTTTAAAACACTTATGTATGTTAAAGTATAGCCATCATTTAATTAATTTATGCGCCATTGAATTTGTTCATCACTTCTAAAAATGGCTTTGTTAATGCTGTTTCAATTGCATCACAGCTCTTATCAATCGCATCTTTTACTATAGGCTGATCTTCTTTTGAAAACTTCGATAATACATAGTCAGCCACTTTCATGCCTGCAGGGGGGCGGTTTACACCGACACGGATTCGATTAAACTCTTGTGTACCTAAATGCTGTATTAATGATTTAATTCCATTATGCCCACCAGCGCTTCCCTTGCTGCGTAGTCTTAGTTTACCCGTTTCTAAATCTAAATCATCATAAATAACAATAATATCTTCAATTTCTATATCAAAATAATCCATTAAAGGTCTCACACATTCTCCTGATAAATTCATATATGTTAATGGCTTCAATAAAATGACTTTTCCTTCAGGACGATGAACCGTTGCATACATACCATTAAATTTTGTTTGGTTTAATGGCGAATTCCATCGATTTGCTAATTCATCAATCACATCAAAACCTATATTATGGCGGGTATGTTCATATGGTTTTCCTGGATTTCCTAAACCAATAATTAATTTCACTAGTAATCGCATCCTTTTTCTCTAATCGCCTTTATTTTATCACACATTCTCTTGGAAAGTATTCATCATCAATTAGTATGGCACTAACGAACTATCCCGTCTTTTCCTCACAATATACAACACGAAAAAGCCCACTGCCGCTAAAAAACGAACAGCTGTCGATAAATACATAGCTACTTCCATCGTATATGTTTCGAGGAGCCAAATACCGATTTGCGGAGAGGTAAATGCAATCGTAGCAAGCAACACATTATAGCTCGTAATACAATAAGTACGTACTTCCTGTGGGGAATTTTCCAATAATAAATTAAATAGAATTAATACAGTCCCCGAAACGAATAAACCGGATAGTAATGACATGGCTACCAAATAATATAGATTGGTCGATAAAACCATTAATAAAGGTGCTGTCGACATACCAAATGCTACCCATACAAATACGTACATATTGCCGTATTTTTGTGACCATTTACGCCAAAATGAAAACGAAAAAATTTGTGCTGACATATTCGCAACATTGAACATACTAATCCAAAAAATAGTTGCTTCTGCATATCGTACATTATAAATATTAAAAAGCCCCCACGCCATTTGCCAACCAAAGTTAAAAATAAGTGCAACAATTAAAAACAAGACATATTTGTTATTTTTGAAAATGGACCAATCCATCGCACGCTTCTTATCTATATTTAGCTCTCGTACAGGTTCATCGTGCTTTAATAAAAAATAAAGCTCTACAACCCCAACTACAAAAGTAAACATAAATAATACTTGGTAGGCGATTTGATTAGCCGTCATATCCTTCATAACAACACCAATAGTCAGAGTAACGATTAAACCTACAATTGTTAACAATCGATTCCGATCACTGAAAAACTGTGCTCTGCGTGTGTCTTCGATAATATTACCGATAAAAGATTGCCAACCCATATTAGCCATCGTATTCGGTACACTCATCGCAGCAATCAACGCCAAAAGCAGCCATGAACCAAAGCTCCCTGGTACATAACTAACAAATGCGATTAGCAAAAATACAAATCGAGCGGCTAAAACAGAAAAGGCAACTAGTCTTTTTTGTTCAATAGCTCGATTTAACAAAACGGCAGCCGGTAATGTCATTAGTAATGTAATTAATGGAGGTAAAGAACTAATTAACCCAACCTGATAATTTGTTGCACCAAGGATTGTCATAGCAAATATCGGAATATAGCTATTTGAAGTATTTTGCGCAACGGCTGAAGCCATTCCATGGTAAATACTCATTTTTTCATTATGTGTTCTCATAAATCCCTCTAATTTTCTTAATATTTACTCATCTCCATTTTATTATACTGATTTTCTTTCGGATGTCGAAGTTTTTTTGCAGCAAAAAAAAGCCGCCCTATTAAATATGAGGGCACTGAAAAACCTTCGTTTTTTTAGAACGTTTTCGTTTTTCAACACAAAAGAGGCATTTTTCATTCGATTTT
>NZ_JACSPW010000025.1 GCF_014836935.1 Solibacillus merdavium
ATACATTTCGAAAAAAATTTTTTGGCACTCAAAAATGGCGTGAGCCATTGATATATCAACATTTATAGAGGGAGGTAGGCTAAAGAAGTTATAACGAACATAACCTACTTTACCTTCCACATGACCTTTTTCATTTCCTTTTCGTGGGTTACATACTTGCACTTTAAACCCGTAATATTGTTGGAAATGTCGAAAGGCTTCTGTTAGTTGTGCCTCTGAATCGCCTTTTCTTACCTTTTTCACCGCAGGTGTTAAGTTATCAATTCGAATGCTCAATGGGACACCACCAGCCTGTTTAAATAACACTTGAAGTCCGCCTAAAAAGTATTCTAAATTTTCACCCGGCATCGGTACCGCAAATGCTGTATTACTTGCTGGAAATGACATGACCAATGCGTGAACATCAAGTATTTCGCCATCTTGAACAGCTTCCATAATCCCCAAATCTACTTGAGCTTCTCCTTCTGGATGTTCTAAACGTTCATGACCTTTGTCTATTTCGTCTTCTTGTGCTGCTTTCCATTCTTGAATGAAATTACAAAGTGTTCTATAGGAACCTTTGAAGCCCTTCTTTACTAAATCTTCAAATATTTTCTTATTTGTACGGCGTAACTTTTTCTTAAGTTTTAAATCCTCTTCTAACCAATCAATTACGATTTCTCCCCATTCTTCGTCGTACATCATGCCCGTTTTCAAATGAGTTTTCTCTTGAGGCAATTGATCTCCATCGCCATATTTTTTGGCAGTGCGCCAATTCACTTGCATTGTATTGGCAATTTCGGTAATAGATAGTCCTTTTTCATTTCGTAATGTTTTGATACAATTAACTTCAGACATTGCTAGCATCCTTTCTTACCTCCACTTTTTGGATTCGACACCTAAAAGAGTAGAGGGACTTGGGGTGGCTGGCAAGTCTTTTTTTATGCACAAAAATAGTGCAGGACTCTGTACAAATTCTTTGCACTAGTCTGCACTTTTATTTTGCAATAAACACATGAGGAATTTAATCGTTCCGCAACATTCCATTTAGAAACGAAACTTATCAATTACTTCCTTGGTGATGAAAAATATACACTTCAAAACAAAAGTAAAATGGCGAGCGATTTTACCCATAACTACTACAACAAACCGTACTATGATCAACAGTTATTTAAAGAAATTTGGCAGAAGCTATATGAGCAAAAGCTCGTGGATCATGAGCTTCATACAATTGAAAACAAAGATATTTTTAAATTATCTCCTTTTAAAGAGCTCTCTCTGGAGCAACTCGAATTAAAAGAAAAGGTACTCGAATTTTGCGAGAAACAAGTCCAAGCAGCTACATCTGCATATGGCAGCCTGTTAGTTATCGAAGGTGAAGCTGGGGTAGGGAAGAGTGTTGTTTTAAGTTCGATTTTCAACACGATTCAAGAGCGAGCTGAGGAAGCATCCTCACCGTTGTATAATACAGAAAATTACTTAGTCGTTAATCATGAGGAAATGTTTAAAACGTATAAAGGGATTGCGAAGCAGGTGAAGCATTTAAAAGGAAAGAACTTTGCGAAGCCAACGCCTTTAGTCAATACACTTCAAAAAGAGCAGAAGAAAGTGGATATCATTTTTGTGGATGAGGCGCATTTATTACTAACTAAATCAGATACGTATAACAACTTCCGTGGAGATAATCATTTAGAGGAGCTTTTAAAGCTAGCAAAAGTAGTGGTCATTATTTATGACCAAAACCAAGTACTGAAATTGAAAAGCCTTTGGGGTGCAGCGACAGTACAGCAACTAAAAAAGCTAAGCGCTTATAACGAGGAATACCAGCTAACAAACCAGTTCCGCATGCAAGCGAATGATGAGGTAATTAACTGGATTAATGCATTCAAACGTAAGCAACTATTGCCACTACCTCATGATGAGCACTATGAGTTTGAAGTATTTGAAACACTGAAGGCTATGCATGACAAAATTAAGGGGCAAAACGAGGAATATGGTCTGAGCCGTGTTGTGTCAACATTCGATTATTTACATAAAAAAGATGGCGGTACGTATTATGTGAACGAATCAAATGGCGAATACAAAATGCCTTGGAACACAACAAGTACGAAATACACTTGGGCAGAAAAGCCAGAAACCATTCATGAAGCGGGCTCTATTTATACAATTCAAGGCTTTGATTTAAATTACGTTGGCGTGGTGCTCGGTCCATCGGTTCAATATGATGCGGCTAAAGATGAAATTGTTATTGATACGAGTAAGTATATGGATAAGGGTGCTTACACAGGTACAGAAGGTATTGCCAATGTGAATGAAGCGAAAGAAAAGAGGTTCTATGTCAAATGTTGGGGTGAAATCTTTATCAAACAGATTTCATCCCACATGACCACCCAAATTTTTATACTTTAAATTTAATAAAATCTTTGCCTTAAAGTGATCGAAACGTCTGAATCCATACGCATTCCGTTTCATCACTTTTGTTTTGTTGTTAATGCCCTCCAGAAAACCATTGGAATAGCCAAATGTAAAGCTATTCAAGATTTCTGTCTGCCAATTTTTAAATGTCTGTATCGTTCGTTTAAATGCAGGAATCCCTGATTCTTCAACTTGTTTGTAGAACTGAATGAGTCCCTCTTTAATCTTTGATACATCAGGTTCTTTTTTTGCCTGATCAAACCATTCACAGTAGGCTTGTTTTAGTTGATACGCTGCTTTTAATAAAGGAGACATCTCTGTATAGCGGGTTAAGTAAAATCGATCCGTTTCTTTCAGCTTCTCTGGACGTTTATAGAGCACATACCGCATTCTTTTACACTTTTTCCGGTCGTATTCGTGCCAGTCCTTTTGAACTTCTCGACGAACCGAATCTAAGGCCCAATAAATAGAACGACAATAATGAAAGCGATCTGCCACAATGACCGGTCTTCCTAAAGACTGACGGACCGCTGATTTAAAGGAAGGGCTCATATCCATCACAACGATTTCTACGTCACTTCCGTAGCGCTTTAAATAATCTTTAATTGTTTCTTTCCGGCGGTTTGGCAAAATATCGATTGGTTCTTTGGTTTCGGCATTCGCAATAATCAATTGATATTTTCCTGCGTCGGTATCGCCTTTATATTCATCAATCGCAATCGCTTTCGGCAATTGAACACCTTGGACCATTTCTTTGTGGGCCATTTTCTTAAAGCGACGAATCACTGTTGTGCTAGAGGTACCCGTAACCTCCGCCGCTTCTTTAAATGTCTTCGCTTTAATCACGCGAATGCTTAACGCTTGATTCGCTTCTTTGGTAAAACGTTGATATCGCTCAATAAAGGATGCTTTTTCAGCGAAGCGCTTTCCACAATCGCATGCATAACGACGGCGCTTATAAAAGATTACGGTCATTCGCTCAAACCATTTTAGGTGCTTAATTTTTTGAATCCGGTAATCGTGCACTTTCGTAGTCCATTGTTGGCAGGCTGGACATTGATGCGCTTGACGGGGGAGTTCAATCGAAATTGCCATACCCATCTCTAACTCTTCAATTTTTGTAATTTCTACATCTTTTAATCCTGGGATATTCATGTTAAAATTCATACAGCACAAATCACCTTTCTATTGCTTGTTTCTCGACAATTCAAGTATATAAAAAAGTGTGATTTTGTGCTTTTTTTATTGTGAAATTGTTTGAATACCCCAACAAATATTATAGAACCATAAAAGATTGTCCTAAATTCCATCAATATTTTAATGAAACGTGGTATTAAAGGGCTTTATATTTATGCGAGTGATGAAGCGCTGCGTAATAAATTGCTTACGTATCAAAAAGAAAATATTTAGTGAATTGTGTGATTAAGGATATTGAATGGGAGTTGAACTCTTGTTTAATATCCCTTTTCTTATGGAAAAACCCTTCAGCATAAAAATATTAAATTGAGATATAACTATGAGTATGTGTGATTGGTCGGATTAGGTAAGTGAACGGGAACTGTCACAGTTTTTAGAGACAATGGGACAGTGTGCCTGTCCCATTGTCCCACATCTGGAAAATTACTAAATATAATAATAGTTATATATTACGTTCTTTAGACGCTGGTTTGTTTGCTCTACAGTGAAGATTCTTTCCTTTTGCGATGCCGCCCAGATTTTCATGTCTTCGTGTTCAGGATCTGTAGCATCACCTAATATTCTTAAATACTCATTAAATCCATATTCTCCACCTACATCTTCAGGCGGACGTTCGCCGTTTCCTTCTAAAAATACTACTTGTAATGAATGGGCTTGTACTTTTTTTTCTAGCGTAATTATATGCATCCAGGAATCACCGAAATCATACTGATACAAAACATCTGAGTGTTTTGAGAAGACATCACGTAACGACACAAATCGTTCTTGTACGATTTCCTCATTGTCGAAAGCGGTAAATTCTAATGTTTCGGGATCATCATCCAACACAATTTTAAGAGGTTTGTTGTTAGCGCGTTTGACGGTAAATTCATGTAAGTGATAGTTTTGCCAGTCAAAAACTGTTTGAATGATATTATGAAGATGCCTAAACGAGAAGCTGGAAGGTACGAGTACCCGACGCCAAATATGATGCCCTTCTAAATCTAGTTGAATATTTAGTTGATAAAGCTCGATATCAAATACTTGTTCGGCTGCTTGATTTACATTTAAGCCATTTAACATCGCTAAACTTTCTATCATTTTATTTCTTGGGTAAAATCCTTTCTTTGGTCCATCCAGTTGAATCATTCTACTTACTACGAGACTAATATATCGTTGAATTGTCGTATCTTTATCCAGATATTCTGACATCATTTCAATTTCCCGCACGGTATTGTTCAGTTTTGCAACCATGCTTCTACTAGCAGTTTTAGAAAATGTAATGTCCTCACCCGAAGCTAAATAATCTTCAATAATGGCTTCTTTGATACCCTCCATTCGAAGAGCTACTCGAATCGCCTCTTGAATTACTGCATTGATATTAGAAAGGTCCTTCTTTAATAGACGGTTAATAACGATTGGATATCTTGTTTCATTATTCATCAAAATCATGACTTTTCTTCTATAAATCGTTACTAGGTTAGCATGCCAGCCCATCAAACTTTTAGGGGATTGCTCGTAGCCTTCTGGCGACACTAAATCACTTTTTTGAATTTCTAGTTTATCTAGTAATGCCTTTGTACATTGAATAATCATCGCTTCGTCCTTTCATTCCGTGAATAATTAAAGGTATAAGCTCTCACACGGCTTATCCGTATTGCTTAAAGTATAAGCATAGACAGTAATCACTGCAATGTTTAGATAACCATATTTGCATCTGTACACGGCAGTTGTTCATAACAAAACAATTAAATCAATTAGGGATATTGAATGGGAGTTGAACTCTTGGTAAATATCCCTTTTCTTATGGGAAAACCATCTAGCATAAAAATGTTGAATTGAGATATAACTATGAGTATGTAAAGAATTATTCTCGCATAAACCTTGTGCCAATATGGAGGCTATAAAATGAGCTCAGAAAAAGACGAATTTTTGGATTCAATTGACCCTTTAGAGAGAAGTAAATTGCTAAAGGTTATGAACGGTACCTTTGAAAATCTTGATCGAGAATTAGTCGATGAGTTAGTAGAAATTGAAGGATTTTTTTACGAGGAAGATGAAGAAGCTATAAATTTTGAAAGCCATAAGAATTCAATGATATTAGAATATATTAACAAGTGCGAGGTACCTGAAGAGTTTGATCTTGAAGAAAGTGTGTTTGATTTATCACGTAAAATTGTCCATTTTATCTTTAGAAACGGCATCATTGAAGATATGCATGCTGGTAAATTTGGTTATGATGAGTTCTTAAAGATTCCTGAAAATACACCTCCAGAAGCCATTAGCCAACTTTCTAATATAGATATGATGGCTTTAAATAAGTACATGATGGACCGAGTAGGATATATTCTTCACTTAATTCAAAACGCGGAGTATACTAAGCTTCATTATATACTGGATCAAGAAAAGTATAACGGAGATGACTGGGATCGTCCTGATATAGAAAAGATAGAGAAGGATACAGAAGACTTAATTGTAATTGAGTTTTCTGATCTTAAGGATAACGATTATAATATTTAAGTGCATCTTGATTTAGTCAGGATGTATTTTTTTACAGTAATACAACGACTCAACCACCTGGCGCCGATACAATTATCGACACCAGCTGGCTGCTTAGTCGTTTTAAGCTGTCTACTTGATAGGGGGGGAAGTCATACATCCCCGTTCTTTATATAGTCCCATAAGCATTATCTATTCGATTCACGATAGATGAAATATCTTCATTAATAAATTTGTACGTATCTCTAATTCTTACATAGCTTTCAATGGCTAATTCTAAATACTCATCTTCATCAAGCATTTCTTCTAAAGGTTCGCCATGAAAACTAAAATCATAAGAACAATCTTCTACTTCACTACCAATCCCTAATTCATGAAAATATTCATCCATTTCCTTCATTAAATTCTCTAATTTTCTATCGGAATAATACTTATAGGAATTGCCGTCATACGTTTCAATATATAAATATTTGAACTTATATTCACTCCACAGTTCATCCTCATTAATAAGGAATATAAAAAGAAATCTTTCCGCATCTGTATCATTTCTATGGTAGAGCTCATCAGAATTTAACTCGTATCTACTAATTCTATTAAGAAAAATTCTTTTGTTTTCTAGCACTATAACACTCATTTAATAATCATCCTTTTTACATTGATTTATAAATTATGAGTATTCTAACCAAAAAAGAAGTTTTTTAGCCTTTATAGATACGAATATGATTATAGTTATATGTTTGTTTTGGACTATAGATTCGGTTAGTGCACCCGAGTCGCATCCTCCACAGCAACCTCTCCAATATAATTAGGAAGAAGTGTTTCACGACTCGGTATTGACGGCAGCTTTAACCGAACGGCTCACACATCGAGCACATATCAACAACATGGTTGGTGGCTCCTACCGAATTTTAGAGACGAAAGAATGGATAGAACAGAGCAACTTATTGAGGCTCACATTTCAGAGATATACCGTAAAATCACTGTTTTATTTGAGCTTGTTGTAAAATCCTTCAGCATAAAAATATTGAATTGAGGTATAACTATGAGTAGGTATGCTGCACCATAATTAAACAAAGAACCATTACTCGCAATAACCTTGTAACAATATGGAGGCTATAAAATGAGCTCAGATAAAGACGACTTTTTAGATGCAATTGACCCTTTAGAGAGAAGTAAATTGATAAAGACTGTTAACAGTACTTTTAAAAACCTTGATCGACAATTCATGGATGAGTTAGTAGAAATGGAAGGCTTTTTTTACGAGGAAGATGAAGAAGATATAAATTTTGAAAGTCAAAGGAATATCATGTTATTAGAATATATTAACAAGTGCGAGATACCTGAAGAGTGCGATCCTGAAGAGAATGTGTTTGATTTATCACGCAAAATTGTCCATTTTATCTTTAGAAATGGCATCATTGAAGATATGCATGCTGGTAAATATAGTTATGATGAGTTCTTAAAGATTCCTGAAAATACACCCCTAGAAGTCATTAGCCAGCTGTCAGATAAAGATATGATGGCTTTAAATAAGTACATGATGGACAGAGTAGGGTATCTTCTTCACTTACTACAAAATGCGGAGTATACTAAGCTTCATTATATATTGGATAAAGAAAAGTATTTCGGAGATGACTGGGATCGTCCGGAAATAGACAACATAGAGAAGGATACAGAAGATTTATTTTTAATTGAGTTTTCTCATCAAAAGGATCATGATCATAATATTTAAGTACATCTTGGTTTTATCAGGATGTGCTTTTTTGATTCATTACAGTGGTTATGGCATTCTAAAATGGGGGGCGGTGAAAAACCACCATTAGAAGGGGGCTTAGTAAATGATTTTAAAAAGAGGCGTAACTGGCTTTACTGCAGGAGATTTATCACTTGAACGGGATTGGGCAGCATGTACGGCTGAATTCAAAAAATACTGCTACTCGTATGTCGGGCAGTTAAAGGGCAGGGTTTTGGCTTTTTTTGAGCCGGATATTGTTGTTGGCTATGCTCATGCCCATGTGAAAATTGATGGGGAAGCGTTCTATATTTTTTATAATGATATGTATGATTATGTAGCTTTCTCAAGTAATTGTGAGATTGGTGAATTAGACTTTAATGACCATCCATTATTGGCCGGCTTGTTTGAAAACCCTTATCAAGTATTAACAGCAGCACAATTAACAGAGCCGTTAATATTTCAAGCTAGTGGCAGTGGTAATATTGTATTGAATGAAAATGACCTGAATGATGTGGAGCTTCGTTTTATGAATCATTTTAGATCACAGACGGTTGGGGATTTAGTGTTTAATTATTGGGATTAGTACTTTCATCGGTATTTACTTAATAAGGGAAAAATTTACCGCTATTACCGCTGATTTAAGAAATAACGTTAAAATAAGGGGAAAAAGTTCCGTTATTCCGCCATAAAGGCGTTATTTTCATGGATTTTTACTTAATAACGGAAAACTTTACCGCTATTTCCTCTGATTTGAGAAATAATTTTAAAATAACGGAAATATGTTCCTTTAATTAACGAGCCTTCCAAATATACGAAATGGAAGACTCATGTATTTGATATTAGTTAGATAACTTCTGTAGGGTATCTCCTTTTGAGCAACAAACTAGTTAACTAAACTCTTTTCCTCCACATTCTCCACAGCAACCTCTCCAATATAATAAGGAAACTCCTTCACTCGTTCCTTTAATACAAACATATAAATCTCCTCATCCGTTTCTTTATGGTAGATGCTTGTGTACTTATGCTGGTTGTAAATGCTGTGCCACTTCGTTGGTTTGGTGCCGTATATAGAGGCATGTAGCATTTGGGCATCATATGGTGTTTGGGCGAAGTATAGGGCGTACTGGGTAGGGGAGACGCTTGTTGCATAGAGCTTGATGCGGTTGATGCCGAGTACGTCGCGTTGATTCATTTCACGGATTTCGGCAATTTCCTCATCGGTAAACGGGACTTCGTATATACGCGATGGGTCGTCCTCCTTTTGCAAATAGCCTTTCTTTAAAGCGAGGTAAATCCAGTAAGCCCCAAAGTTTTGTTCGTATTTGATCATTTCAAGTAGCAGTGTATAAACGGTTTTTCTCCCCATCCTTTATCGCTCCCTTGTCCAAATATGACCTGTCTTTTTGTTGTAATGGGCCAAAGCTGTACCCGTTGGACCATTGCGGTTTTTGGCAACGATGAGCTCTAATGTATCCGGAGTATTGGTGTTTTCTGTTTCGTAATACGATTTGCGGTACAGCAAAATAATGACGTCTGCATCCTGTTCGATCGAGCCCGAATCTCGTAAATCACTCATTAATGGGCGCTTATTGCCGCGGGATTCAACATTGCGGTTGAGCTGTGATAGACAAATGACCGGGCAGTTGAATTCCTTTGCCATTTGCTTTAACGCGCGGCTAATTTTACTCATCGCTACTGCTGCATATTCCTCATCACGGTCTGATTGAATAATTTGCAAATAATCGATTAAAATAATCGGCGTCTTATTTTCATTTTGCCGGATAATACGCCGGGCTTGGCTGCGAATTTGCGGAATCGTTAAACAGCTACGATCATCAATTTCGATGCTCGACTTATTGACCCGTTCGAGTACTTGAATCCAGTTCTTTTTTTGTTCCTCTGAAAAGTATTGCTTCGGGTTGCGCATTTTTAAGCGAGAGTATTGACCTGTCGTCGCAATGAGCCGATCGAGTAAAATCGTTTTACTCATTTCCAACGAAAAGATAATCGGTAAATGACCTTGCCAGCCTGCATAAAGCGCTAAATTGTTCATGACATCGGTTTTTCCCATGGAAGGGCGGGCTGCGATAATCGTCAGCTCGCCTGGACGAAAGCCATTGATTAGCAGCTCGAGATCCTTAATATGGGGGATAATGAGTCCGGGTGTATGCACTTCCTCCCACGGACGATTATCCATTGCGACTAAAGCTTGCGTGATTGTTGTATCTGTCCGATTTCCTTCGAGCTGTGTATGATCAAGCCGTTCTATAATTTGCGGGATCGCCCAATCTCCCTCTGCCGCCTGAAATAAAATTTGGCCTTTTTGCCGCTCGCGCCAAATTTCCCGCAGCAGCTGGACATAATCGTCAAATTTATCGGTATTAGCGAACATCATAAGCTCTGTCACGTAAGTTAGCCCGATTGCTTCCATCTGTTCAAACCGTGCACTCAGTGTTAAATAATCTACGGGATGACCTTCATTTGCGAGCTGCTGCATGAGCGCAAAAAGCTGTCGGTGATATTGGCCGTAAAACATGTCCGGCTTGAGCTGACTATCGAGTATTAAATAATTTTCCTCTAGCATCGTTGCTAAAATGCTTTGCTCTAAAAACTCCTTTTTTATCATTCGTAATCACCTTCATCAAAATCAAGTACGACGGGTGCCGGGACGTAATTATTATCCTGCATTCTTGTAAGGGCATTGTTTAAATAGCTTTCAAAATTACCCGGACGGAATAATGTGATCGGCCTTAAATATTTTTGCATTTGCAAGTCGTTCTTCCAGTTTCTTATCTGTTCATCAATGACTAAGTAGCAGTCTTCCACCGTATAGCCCTCTTTTAAAATGGCTTTGATCAGTCGGGTATTCGTTTTTGACTGTTCGTTAAACTGCTTATTCGCTTTTTCATTTAAATAGTGAATGATGTTTGCAATCTCATTACTACAATCAATATTCGTTTTTGTCTTTTTCTTCTCAGGTAAGTTTTGCTCTTCAGGAAATAGCTCATCCTGGGTATAAATTTTTTTCTGAAGGAGCTTATCTAGTTTTTCATAATCAATTCGGTACCATTTCGAACGGTCTGTATTGAAGCTGTTAAATTTGTTTGATGAAAGGATAATTTGATAACGTTCCAATTTCGTTATAAGTCTTTTAACTTTCGTAATGCTCCAATAGCAGCATTGCTTTGCCCAACCTTGATAAGTTTGGCGATACCAAATGTGTCCGTCTTTCTTTACACCTTGCGTTTCTAATCGATAATGCAGTTGCTGAAGGAATAACGCCTCCTCAACTCCAATACGTGCTGCCAAACTTTGTGATACAAACAACTGTCGATCGTTCACTAATAATTTCATGTTCCAACCTCCAATTTCTGAATATTGTCTTGCCATATATATGGCTTCCAAAATCAAAAAAAGGGACATACAAAGTGAAAATAATTTTTTTGGGAGATCCGATTATGAAATGCCCCAAAGAAAAAACAATGCCGTTGCGTATTAACGCAACAATATATATTTTTATAAATTATTTAAAAGATTATTAAATCTTTTTGAGCGGACTTTTTTGTGCACATGTGGATGGGATTTAAATGACCTGTTCTCGAGGGGATTAGAATGGGGCGATGGAAGGGAGCGATTTGGCTGTGGGAATAAGGGGAATTACTTAGTGAGGGAAACCGTCAGAATTCTATTTCGAAATAATAAAAATGCTGTTAGTGTTTAGTTTATTAATATAATTTATCGAATATCACAAAAAATATTTTAAAATATTTTGTAACGAAATAGAGGGTCGTGGTATTAATACTACGAACAACAGGAAAGTGAGGGCAGTTATGAACAAGTTAGAGGAACAATATGAACAAATTCATCCAAAACTCTATGCGTTTTTTTTATCCAAGACAGGAAATCGGATGACTGCTCAAGATCTTTGCCACGATACCTTTTACGAGGCTTGTAAAAGCATTGGCTCCTTTAATGGACAATCCACTTTGTCGACATGGATATTTTCGATTGCGGGGAATTTACTGAAAAAATATTATCGGAAAAATAAGTATCAGCAAAGCTTAATGCAAAAACTGTCAGCGATTCCGGAAACTGAAATGCTATCAATAGAAGAGTTAGCAGAACTCAATGAAGATACAAAAATACTTTTACATCATATTTCAAAACTAGATGATGCTTCAAGGGAAATTGTATTGCTACGCATATATGGGGAACTGAGCTTTGCAGAAATTGGTGATTTAATTGGTAAGTCAGAGAACTATGCGCGGGTAACGTTTCACCGGATGAAATTAAAGATTCAAAAATTAATGGAGGTGACTTTATGAACAAAGAATGTCCGGTTACACAAGATCTTTTACCTTTATACGAGGAAGATTTGCTTCAACTAGGGACCAAACATTTTGTCGAGGAGCACTTGAAAAGTTGCCAAGAGTGCCGCCAGATTGCGGAACAATCTCAAATTCCGCTGCCTGTTGAAGTAGAACATGGCGGTGGCTCTAAAAAAATGATTCGGAAAATTACGTTGAAGTTGACAACGATACAGATTTTCTTTGTTGCGATTGCCTTTATATTGGCGATGGGGACGACCGTGATGAATAACAATAGTGGATTTATCCTGACCTATGCCTTACTGGGTGCGGTTACATATTTATTTTACCGGTCAATTCTTATTGCCGTTCTGCTTGCAGGGATACCGAATTTTGTATGGAACTGTCTATTGTATATGACGGATTGGTTCGGTGAATTTTATGGAGGAAATTTTTTGGAGGCTTTTTCCATCGCACTCACATCCGTGATCGTCCATTTAATCATAACGTTTATCGGAATTGTTATCGGCTTTTGTATTCTTAAAATAAGAGAGGAAAATTAATATGAAAAAGAAAATACTATATAGCGTAATTGCTATTACATTAATTGGTGTCCTAGTGTACGCTTACATGCAAATGAGCGGAAATACAGTGCATAAACAAAGAGCAAAAGAGAGCCTAGAAACATTTTTGCAAGAAACTTATCCAGACATGGACTATGAGATTAAACAAGTAGGGTACGGTTGGACGGATGTCACGTATGAGTTTGAAGTGGTGAAAAAGGATTCGTTGGCAGTTGAAACTACCTATACGTTTTATGTCTCTGGTATGGAGCCTTATGAAGTTTTCAGTGATACAATTCGTGAAACGAGATAAACAAAGAGGTTCCAACAAACTGAACGCGGAAGCAGAGCTGTATATGTAAACACTTCTTCAGGGAGAAGTGCCGCAAGTTGATTGAAATTAAAGCAAATTTCTGTAATAGCATTAGCCCAAAAAGCGCATAATAAGTACGATTGATAATTTGCCTCTAAAATAATGAAGTTGTATATTTAATTTGTTAGTAACTAACGATACTGGGAACAATCACGTGAGTGTTGTGGTTTTTCTGAGAAGGAGAAATTGTATTGAAATTAAAAGACAAGGTAGTGATCATTACGGGTGGTGCTGGCGGTATTGGCGCTGGTATGGGGCGTGCGATGGTAAAAGAGGGAGCAATTGTTGTGGCAGTTGACCTCAATCCGGAAGCAGGCGCTAAAGTATTGGCGGAATTACAGCAACATTCACCACAATCTAGCTTTATTGAATGTGATTTGACAAAGCATGATCAACTAAAAAATGTAGTGGAACAAGTTGTCGAGAAATATGGTCGTTTAGATGTGTTAGTGAATAATGCACACGCTTCGAAACAAGTGCCATTCCTTGAAACAACACCAGAACATTTAGCATTGTCAATGGATACAGGCTTCTACCCTACATGGTACTTAATGCAGGCGGCTATTCCACATTTAAAGAAAACTCGTGGTAATATTATTAACTTTGCTTCAGGTGCCGGGTTAAAAGGGCATAAAACACAAGCTGCTTATGCGGCAGCAAAAGAAGCGATTCGCGGTATTACGCGTGTCGTAGCAAATGAATTTGGGGCAGATGGTGTGACAGCGAACTTGATTTCACCTATCGCCAATTCAGAGGGTGTACAAGCATGGGCAAAAGCTCAGCCGGAATATTATGAAGGGGTACTTGCAGGTATTCCGATGGGTAAATTCGGTGATCCGGAACAAGATATCGGACGTGCTGCTGTCTTTTTAGCTTCAGAAGACTCGAAATATATAACAGGTCAAACATTGATGGTTGATGGCGGATCGATCATGCTCCACTAATATCGTGAATTTTATATAACAACGAACCGGGTGCACGAACAATTGTTGAATTGTTTATGCACCCGGTTTTCTTTATATTACGGAAGATGACTGTTTCAAACTCACCTAATTTTATTCAAAATCCTCACCCGGTTCGTCTTAAATATGACATATACCATGATGTAAATGAACATCGAGGAGATAACGATATTGCACATGGCACCTGTCAGAAAGATGAATCCACTCGAATGGGAACTCACAATTCCTGTATAAGTCTGTTCGATAGCGTCCATGTATTCTACTTCATCCAGTTCATTGACTTTTGTATTTCGATCCAATAGTAAGCTCCCGACCTGATAATTTAAGAAGAAAAGCAGCGGCCAAATAAAAGTTCCCATGACACCACCGACAAGTGCGGAAATGGTATTCGCCTTTACGAGTCTTGCCATACCGACGGAAAGAATGGGGCCAAGTCCGAATGTAGGAAGCCAGCTTGGAATAAAACCAATCGTTACCCCTGATGCAACTTGATGTGGACCCGATTTAAGCCGAAATAGACGGATTAAATTATATTTAATGTTTCGTGTTATTTTCATAGATGTCTATCCCTCTCCAAGTACTTCGTCACAACCGTAAACCGATCGTTATAGATATATTATACCGAATTTACTGGATATGGATTCCATTTTTCTGAATGATTGTATGAATAGGGTCGTGCCACTCGGTTATTCTACTGACTGACGATTCATTATGTAGTAAATGGGGTAAAGAGTAAGTAGCTGATTAATTACAGCGTGTTAAAAACGCGCTGAATAAGCTTATCAAAGAAAGATAACAGATACTAAACAACAAAAGGGGACATGTACTATGCTACAACTATTTTTTAACGATGATATTTTAATTTCGATTACAGGAGATGATGAGATTTTATCGAGAATCCCTGACAACTACGAGTATTATGATTTAATTAACATTAAAAATGAATTGGTAACAACAGAGCATTTAGTGGAGGCATTCGAGTATGCGTTACGTAAAACGGATGAGGGTGCAGTAAACGCAGCGGCTTACTATGCTAAATTAAAAAATATGTACGAGATGAAAAAAAAATTACCGATTGAAAATTAATCGATTATGCAAAGTAGAATCCAAAAATACGAGGCATGGTAACCTGGCACAGAATTGATGTGCACAGGTATAACCAAGCTTTTTTTTTGTTTGAAAATTAGTGGGAGCTAATATTGGAAGGTAGTCATCGCTTCGTCCTTTCATGAGCCGTCCCTCATGTCCCAACTAGCAAGCGTTCACCGATTTGAATGCGAGTGTCTGCATCTGAAACTATGGTTAATTGAGTTTCGTTAGCGAGCGCTGTGTAGATCATTTCTCGGCCTTGGAATTGGACGTTTTGGATTTCGACTTCAATGCCATGTTGATTATCGGCTGTAGGTTTAAGTTGCTCTGGACGTAATGGGCATAAGCCAGCTTGTTTAAATGATGTAGAAACCTTCGGGAAATGCCACGATACATTTGGACTTAATGCTGGGGAAAATTGATCATTGTCCCATGTTCCTTCTAATAGGTTGGCTTTACCTACAAAGTCTGCAACAAAAGGTGTTTCTGGGTAATAATAAATTTCCTGTGGTGTGCCGATTTGTTCGATTTTTCCAGCATTCATAACGACAATTTTATCAGCCATTGCCAATGCTTCTCCCTGATCGTGCGTAACGTAGACGATCGCTTTTTTAAACTGGCGATGAATTTTTTGAATTTCATAGCGCAATTCAATCCGCAGTTTGGCATCAAGACTACTTAACGGCTCATCCATTAAAATCAGTGCAGGTGCGGGACTTAAAGCTCGTGCAATCGCAACTCGCTGCTTTTGCCCGCCGGAAAGTTCATGGGGGTAGCGATCGGCTAAGTGACTCATGCTCATGGCGCTTAACATTTCTTCTACGCGTACATCGGGCTGTTTTTTGAAAGCTTCACTAACAAATCGATGATGCTTTAAAGGAAATGCCACTTGCTCCTTTACTTTCATATGAGGCCATAATGCAAATGATTGGAATACTAAACTAATATTGCGTTGTTCTGGTGGTACCCGGTTCATTAATGCGTCATCCATTAAAAGTTCGCCACTCGTTGGACGTTCAAATCCAGCGAGAATTTTCAGCAGTGTCGTTTTACCACAGCCTGAAGGACCAACAATCGCCACAAATTCACCATCTTCAATTGTTAAATCGATTCCTTTCAAAACATCTGTGGAGCCGAATGATTTTTTTATATTTTTTAATTCAGTGATCATGCGAAACCCTCTTTCTACGTATTATTGCACTTATCCCATAGAGTAATCCGGCGAAAATGGACATGTATAGTAAAACAATAGCGGAAAACGCAGTTGAGTATGTCGTATACCCAGCTTGCTCAAAGTTATAAATTAGCACGCCGATTGTTTCAGCACCGCTTGACCATAGTAAGGAAGAGACCGTTAATTCTGTTAATGTATTTAAAATGACAAGAACAGAGCCGCTAATAATACCTGGTAAAAATAGTGGTAGTAATATAGCTTTCCATTTCGCCCATACCGAAGCACCACTAATATGTGCGGCCTCCTCTAAGTCAGTAGACACTTGCAGAATGGCTGTACTGCTGCCTCGCACTTGCAAAAACATAAAACGTGTAACATAGGCAATAAGTAAAATCCAGATGGAGCCATATATGCCAGGATTCCAACCCGGAATTGGCTGCATCCATGCGAGGATCATCGCTAAAGCTAACACCATACCTGGTAATGTGTACGGAATCGCAACAATCAGCTCAAGTGTTTTCGAAAAAATAGTGTTTTTTCGAATTCGCATATACGCAATAATCGTACCTGCAACAACACAAATAACAGCTGTGGCAATCGCTAATATCGTGCTCGTCTGTAATGCATCTCCAACTTTATTATAGTCGTAAAGTAAAAAGTTATAATTGTATAGCGTGAATGTATCGAGCGTAAGAGGCACTCCATATGTTTTTACGAACGAAGTCTTTAGCATGGAAATTAGGGGTACGATGCTAAATAATAAAACAAGTGCCCAAACGATAATTTCGACTAAGCTACGCCACTTTCCCAAATCTACTCTTGGTGTATGATCGATATAGCTCGTTTCCATTACTTTAGAGCGACGTAAAAGCAGCCACTGAAGACCCGTAACAATAAGGGCGATTAAAGCAAGTAGCACTGATAATGTAGCAGCTCTTGCGAAAGCATTATTTCCGTAGCCGATTACTTCCTGGAAAATGGCTGTACTTAACACCGTAATATTCGCAGGAATTCCTAAAAAAGCAGGGATGCCGAAATTATCTAAATTTGAAAGAAACGCAATCATGCCACCGCCAATAATGCCAGGCAATGATAATGGTAACGTAACGACAATGAATGTTTTGATTCGACTGCCGCCAGATGTACGAATAGCCCACTCAAGTTCTTTTGGAATTCGCTTTAACACGTTTACCGTAAACATATATACTAATGGAAAATGAGAAACACCTAATAAAAATGCGATGCCCGTCAGCGAATATAAATTAACGGTGATCGGTAAATCTTTGACGAATTGGGTCCAAGCAATCGTCACGATATAAGACGGAATAATAAATGGTAACATAATGAAAATTTGAATCCATTTCTTTCCGCGGAAATTGGTATACGCCATAATCCAAGCGAAGGTTACACCTAATACTAAAGCTAAAATTGTAGAGACGACGACAATGAAAGCCGTGTTTTTAAGCATATTCCAAGTGAAAGGCTCACTTAAAATGGTTGTATAATGTTTCAGAGACAATATGCCATCATATTGAAAGCTTTGCCAAACAAGACGCAGAATTGGTACTATGAAAAATATAAAGATAAGTACCGAAGAAAGGGTAATGAGCCCTTTTTTCGATATGAGTAAAGCAGAAGATTTTTGTGTAGCTTTGATATTACTTTGAGTCGAAAAATGCGTCATTCTTATTCCCCAAATAATGTTTTAAATTCATTTTTATCTGATTCGCGTCCATTATATAGCTCTTCTACACTGCTTAATAATACATTAAGTTCATCAACACCTTTAAGTCCTTCTGGTGCTGTAACATCTGAACGAATAGGTGCGTAGCCTAAACTTGCTGCAAGCTCTTGACCTTCTTTAGAAAGAACGAAGTCGATGAAAGCTTGGGCTGCTTTTTCATCTTGAGCATCCTTTACTAATGCGATTGGCTCCGTAATTACCGGTACACCTTCTTCCGGGTAAGTGATGGCTATTGGTGAACCTTCTTTTGCCGCATTATTTACTAAATAGTCTACAATCATTGCGTAGTTGTTTTCACCAGCTTGCAAGCCTTTTAATGCAGCACCATTTCCTTGGACAACTGTCGCTTTGCCTTCTTTTAACGCTTTATAATAATCCCAGCCGAAGTGATCGTTGCGTGTGAAAATTCCTAAATTGTATGCAGCAGCACCTGAATAAAGAGGGCTAGGCATAATCGTTTCATTCGCCTTTTCTGTTAATACGCTCCAGGATGTCGGTGCTTCTGTAACCGCATCTGTGTTATAACCGATTACTGTTGCCATTACTTTTGTGCCGTAATATGTTAAATCTTTGTCAATAAATTCTTCAGAAATATTTTCTTTCTCCGGTGAATCATAGCTTTCTAGTAAATCTTGATTTTTCAAGTTTTCAAATGTTACGTGATCTGCCAGTAACAACACATCTGCTTGAATATCGCCAGCTGTATTTTCTGCTAAAATTTTCCCAACAACTTCCTCTGTTCCTGAACGGAATAATTCAACTTCTATCTCTGGGTATAAATTATTAAACTCTGAAATAAGTTTTGTCGCATCAGCTTCAGGCTGAGAAGTATAGAAGCTAACCGTACCATCAATTGTTGCTTCAGCTTCAGTTGCTGTATTATCGTTTGCGTTGACCTCATTTGCTGTATCTTCCTCAGTCGATCCACATGCTGCTAAAATTGCTGTTGATAATAACGCAGTCATCCATAATTTTTTCATTTTTTAAGAGCTCCTTTTATCAATAATTGTGTTTGTTGTAATAAATCTTGATTGATAAAGCTGACTGTTAAAGGGGTAATGGTTAAATAACCTTGTGTAATTAATGAAAAGTCTGCATTGCCCGCTTCACTTTGTATCGTTTTCCGATAATCTTTTAGCCAATAAAAGAGCTGTCCCATCCCATCTTCAATATGAACATGTTTGTATCGTTTGACCGAAAAATCTAGCTCGGTAACGATAGGCCCTAAATAATGATTGGGCTCAACATATGGTAGATTCACGTTATAGACAGTCCCATTTTTTAAATCTTGGTGAAGAAAATTTTGTAAAAATTGATATAAATATTGTTTTGGGTACTTTAAATTTAATTTTTCCGCATCATAGGCATCTACAGAAATGGCAAATGCTTTATAACCGAGCGAAGCACCTTCAATTGCAGCACTGATCGTCCCGGAGTAGTAGACATCCCTTCCAATATTTGAGCCGAGATTAATACCGGAAATGATAAAGTCGATCGGTTCTTTGACAAGGACATCTAATGCTAGTTTTACACAGTCAGCAGGGGTCCCATCAATGCACCACGCATGAATATGCTCACCGAAAAGATCGGTTTTTTGAATGTTTAACGGCTTACGTAATGTAATTGAATGAGAAATGGCACTTCTTTCTTGGTCGGGACAGCAAACGTACACTTGACCAAAATTACTTAAAACTTCGACAAGAGCACGGACACCAGGTGCAAAAATACCATCATCATTTGTAACTAAAAAGTTCATTATTTATTATCTCCAGCTCCTTCAAATAGTTGAGATGTTGCGTAAACATCGTATTGTCATAGCATAAGCCTTCTAACACAACGGGCACGTTTTGTTCTTTAATGCGATGCCAAAGTGTGTGTGGCAGCAACAATTGTCCCGTACCAAGCGCAACATGAAATTTCTGTTCGGTTGCATCACTTATATGAATTTTATCGATGTTGCGTAACTGACAAAGTTTTTCTTCAATATTATCTTGCAACCCAATATGTGCAATATCGAACGTTGTTTTAAATAATGGGTACTTCTCGAGCAGTCGATTTAATGCTTCGGGCTCAACATATAATTCTTTTGGAAGTTTCTCGAGCAGCTCAAGAGAAATACTAACGCCGGTTTTTTCACTTGCTTTATATAACGTTTTTAAACTTTCATCCATCGCTTGTTCATAAAATATACTTGAATGACTGGCAATCATTTTTCGACCCGGATGAATCGTAACCGATGGGCAGTTTAATGCTTTTGCAATATAGAGCGCGTTTATTACTTCATGAACAGATGCCTTTCGAATTTCTTCATTGAGCGAGGCTAAATTTAAGTCCCAGCTCCGAGCATGGAGAGACACAGCTAGGTTGTATTGCTGCATAAGCTGTTTAATTTTTGGCAGCGACCAATCTTCCAATTGCATTTGCTCCATCCATAATTCAATTCCTTGTAATTCGGCATCATGTACTTTTTGAAAAATAGTTTCCAAAGGCTGTCCCCAAAATAACGTAGTTGCAGCATATAATTTCATACGTTCACACCACTTTTTTTGCTTAATGCTACTAGGAAAGGAACAACATCGGCTTCTTCGTAAACGACAGATCCTGGTAAGTAGGGGCTTCTTGAATGCACACCATGGAAGTCGCTGCCAACTGTTTTATACAGATTATAATTGTCTGCGATTTTCTTGAAATGGATTACTTGTTCCTGACTATGAAGAGGATAAAAGACTTCGATTCCATCAATTCCTTCCGCTATTACTTTTTCTATAGAATAATCAAACTTATAAATTCCTGGATGTGCTAACACAGCCAAACCACCAGCATGATGAATCATTTGAATTGCTTCAGCTGAGGTAGCCCCTTTTCGGACTTCAAAGGCAGGGGCACCTTTTGTTAATAGTTTTTCATAGGCGGCTTGAGTATTTTCAAAATAGCCTAATGACACAAGTTCATCGGCGATATGGGTGCGTACAATGATTCCACCTTCAGCACGCTGTTGAACCTTTTCATAATCGATTGGATAGCCGAGTTGCTGAAGCTTAACCACTATTTTTTTAGACCAGTGAATACGTTCTTCTCTGCGCATATTGCAATAATGGATGAGCTGTTCATTTTGTAAATCCAGACCATATCCTAAAATATGTAGTTCACCGTTTGGTCCATCTGTATTGAATTCCAACGCAGTAATTAAAGTCGATTGAGTAAATTCCGTATTTGCTAGTTGTTCATATGCTTTTATCGTGTCATGATCAGCAATCGCAAAGTGCGTTACTTGTTGTTCGCGTATTAAAGTTACTAGTTGTTCAGGTGTCAACTCGCCATCTGAACAGTTTGTATGCATATGTAAGTCAATAAGCATTGTTATCACCTCCACCGATAACAATACTCGTTAAATGTAAAGGGAAGTATTCGGAAATTATTAATAATTAGTAAATTGTGATTTATCGGAAATATCAGGTGAGTGGCTCATTTTCACAACTTATTTACAATTAATTAACATGCTGTCTTTACATTCTCTCAATAATGGGAGATCAATATGATTATTGAAATTGATTGGGGTGCGGTAATAAGGAGTACGTGCAAGAGATTTTATTGAGGAAAAGGAAAAGGGAAAGGAAAAGGAAAAGGGATTCTATTTTAAAATAATCATAATTTATGAAGATGGTTTGCTAACTGAATTTTTAAGGTAGCAGGCAATTTTGCAAATTTAGTGAGTTTGCAAAGTGGCATTTTAAAATATAAGGTATGGTAACCTGGCACAGAATTGATGTGCACAGGTATAACCAGGCTTTTTTTGTGTTTGTTAAAATCCTAGGAAGGGGGTTATCTAGTTGAAGGGGGTTATCTAGTTGTTTTTTAGCCTTTAATATAAAATCTAATATTTGAAGCCCCATAAGCTGTGCCAGCTAAAATTAAAGTAGTTGGAAAGTAAAATCTAGAAGATAGATGAGGATTCTTTGCTGAAATATACTAAAGATTATGAAATAATGTTCTTAGACTAACGGATAGATTAGCTGATTAAAAGTTTTTTTAGGATTGCGTCAAAAATAGTATTATAAATTTATTAATGGAAGAACAGGAATCTATCTCAAGGGGGAGGATTTTGTTAAAACAGCAAAAATTATAGGCCTCATTGGTTTAATTTTATTTGCATTTTTTAGTGGTTATATAACTGGAAAAGTAAAGTTTAACGAGGCTTCACGGGAAATTAGAATTGGATATGATAACATAGAAAATATTGGACAAATAGATATTGAAAAAGTTATTACAGACACAGAAAATCAAAGGATAGTAGATAACTTTCTAATGATTTACCTACATAAAGAACAACTTTCAAATATTAATGTAAATCTAGATAAGCCAGATGTTCATATTTCAGTAATTAATCCGAAAGAGTCCACGGGCTTAATTGATTCCAGACTATGGTTCACGAATGAAGGGGCTGTTATTGGAGTTCGTTCTGGAGAAGATTGGGATCAAGTCAAATATTTCGAAATCAATATAAATGATGCTAATTACATTAAAGAACAGATTGGTTACCAAGAAGAGTGAGTTATTCTTCAATTAATAGGCGCTTTAGTTCCATGAGGATAGTATAATATTTCGCAAAAACAAACGCTCAGAATCGGAGCGTTTGTTTTTTATATAACTATTTCACTGTTGTAATATAGGCTGATTTTTAGAGCGAAATTAAAAACAATAACTAATGGCATTGAACAACTCCTTACAGTGTTTATAAATAGTTAGAAGTTAATTAAACAACAACTTTAATAACAATTTTCTTGCTTGCTCAAAGGTTATATATTCCTGATAGAAATGATGATAATTTGCTATTTGGTCTTCTAGAAATTCATATTGATAGTGCTCAAAAAAAGATTGAAATAGCATATCGATTTGACCTTGGGGGATTTGATTTATCCTATCACTTAAAACATAACTTAGCGTGCCGGCTATGTTCATACAGTAAAAATGAAAATCATCATAGAAATCCACCTCATCAGGTAATTTCATAAATTCTGTTCGAAAATCTTCCGTTATTTTACTAATATCATTGGTAGGAAATGGTTTTCTTAATTCAGGATCAATTTCGGTTAATTGCTTTAAAATGGCGTTCATAGGATCTCCCTTAATGTTGGTGCTATTTTTTCTTCGCTTTCTTCTTTTTTGATTCATCTTTTTTCTTTTTATCTTTCTTCTTGGACTTTTTCTTTTTTTCCTTTTTTAATTCGGACTTTTGAGATGCCGGTTTTAATTTTTCTAAATCGATTTCAAAGGGAATTAATTCCGCTTTCATACTTTCTTTAAGCTCTTCTCTATAATCTATTTTCCCTTTAGGATATTTAATAATATTGTTTTTTCGTAAATCCTTTTTATTATTATTTAATGCACATGTATCTTCATGTTTAAGAGCATTGGTAATGAAACGTTTATACATCACGCGAGTCTTATTTTCATCATGATAATGTAAGCTATGAGTATCACATCCACCTTGTTTCCACGTGTATTGTGGCGAATCGATATAGTGACGATCTTCTGTATCAATAAAGTAAGTGATGCTTGCAGAATTGGACATAGGATGAAACGTGACAGTAGTGATGTTGTGCTCGTAATCTACTAAGGTATAGTGCATTAAAATACCTCCTAGGTAGTAATAGGTAGTCTTGTAAATAAAATGGTAAATTAAAGAATATTGAATGTCAATATTCTACTGTAACAACTTAAAATAGAACCAAATATCAAAAAAATATATTTAATTTATTTTATTATATGAAGTTTTGTTTGAAAAAAGTATCGAATTTAACGTAAGAATAGCTAATTTCATAATCTAATTGATAAGAAATTCTACTGAAGAGACTACGCAATCCCCCAGATAAAAGACCTCCCTGCAAATAACGTCGCTAAACTAAACACTATTATTATCGAAATATAACAAAAAATCTAAAAATTTGCATAACTAGTTGTTAAGTTTTTCTTGCTTTGTTATTCTTTAAAACATTAATCATCTAGGGGGGCTCATATGGAAAATAAAGTTGTTAAGAAAAAAATGGTGGATAGGTTTTTAGACGGAATAGAACGAGCGGGAAATAAACTACCAGACCCGGTTACGTTATTCGTCATTTTGGCATTTTTTGTTCTTGCGTTATCATTTGTTCTATCAAAAATTGGGGTTTCGGCCGTTAAGCCAGGCACAGACGAAACGATTGAAGTTATTAACCTGTTAAATCGTGAAGGACTTATTCAAATTATTTCAAACATGGTGACGAACTTTACGGGCTTTGCGCCACTTGGGATCGTAGTCGTGACGATGATCGGTATCGGGGTGGCTGAAAACAGTGGCTTAATATCGGCGTTAATGAAAAAAACGGTATTAAGTGCTCCTAAAAAAATCATCTTACCTGTTATTTTATTTACAGGTCTTGTCGGGAATGTTGCCGCAGACGCAGCGTTCATTATTTTACCTCCAATTGCCGCAATGATTTTCATGAGTGTTGGACGAAATCCACTTGTTGGGTTAATCGCTACATATGCAGCAATTGCTGGGGGATTCAGTGCAAATATTATTATTTCGTCTTTAGACGTATTATTACTCGGCATTACAGAAACGGCAGCACAATTGGTTGATCCTACATATACGGGACTTGCAACAATGAACTATTATTTCCTAATTGTTTCAACATTTATTTTAGTCATTGTCGGAAGTTGGGTAACAGTAAAATTCGTAGAGCCTCGCTTTGGTACATACAGTGGGAAAGTAGAAGTGGCTGAACCACTTACAGCTCTAGAAAATAAAGGGCTTCGCTGGGCAGGTATTGTCACGTTAGCCTATATCATTTTAATGGCGATTTTAGTCGTACCGGAATCAGGGCTTTTACGTAATCCAGTAGATAACGGCTTTTTAAACTCACCGTTTATGACGGGGATTGTGCCGATTATGCTGTTCTTCTTCTTACTACCAGGTTTAGCATACGGCATCGTTACGAAAAAGGTGAAATCGGACCGCGATGTTGCAGAACAAATGTTTAAATCAATCGGTGACCTTTCTTCATTCATCGTATTGGCATTCGTAGCAGCGCAAATGATTGCATACTTCGGTTGGAGTAACATTGGACCGATCTTAGCGATTAAAGGTGCAGAGTTTTTACAAAATATGAACTTTACAGGCGCACCAATGTTTATCGGCTTCATTATTATTTGTGCATTGATCAACTTACTGATCGCAAGTGCATCTGCAAAATGGGCTTTACTGGCACCAATTTTTGTACCGATGTTCATGTATTTAAACTATTCACCAGCCGTTACACAAATGGCATACCGTGTAGGGGATTCCATTACGAACCCGGTGACGCCGATGCTTGCATACTTTGCGATTTTACTGGCATTTGCTAGACGCTATGACAAGAATATCGGGATTGGTACGTTAATTTCAGCGTTATTGCCTTATTCAATATTCTTCGCGATTATGTGGATTATTTTATTCGCAATTTGGTTCTTGCTTGGCCTGCCATTAGGTCCTGGCGATGGTATTTTCTTAAAGTAATATTTTAGGATTTTGAACAGTAGCCTTTAGAAGCAGGGAATTACCTGTAATGTTTATTCGAAATACAGACAACTTAGAAAATGGAGACGAGATAAATGACGAATGTATTTGAAATACTAGAACAGAATTTTGATGAAATGGTCGCGATTCGTCGTTACCTACATGAAAACCCAGAGCTTTCACATGAAGAAGTTGAGACACCAAAATATATTGCTGCGTACCATCGTGCCCTTGGACATGAAGTGCGTGAAGGTGTAGGTGGTCGTGGGGTAGTCGCTACTTTAAGAGGCGGCAAGCCAGGTAAAACGGTTGCGCTACGTGCTGATTTTGATGCGCTATCGATTCAGGAGCAAAATGATGTTCCTTATAAATCGAAAGTGGATGGAAGAATGCATGCATGTGGGCATGATGGACATACAGCGTCACTACTTGTATTAGCAAAGGCACTGAACCAGATTCAGGACGAGATTCAAGGGAATGTCGTGTTCATCCACCAATTCGGTGAAGAAATTGCCCCAGGTGGAGCGATTCCGATGATTGAAGACGGCTGCCTGGACGGGGTCGATGTCATTTTCGGTCAGCATTTATGGGCACCGGTCGAGTATGGGAAAATTGCTGTTTGTGAAGGTCCGTTAATGGCTGCAGCAGATGGGTTTTACATTACGATTAAAGGCAAAGGCGGACACGGTGCGAAACCACAGGAAACGAAAGACTCGATTTACATTGGCTCACAATTTGTTGTGAATGCACAGCAGCTATTAAGCCGCCGTATTAATCCTGTGAAACCAGCAGTCGTTTCGATTTGTCACTTTGAAGCGTTAAACCCATTTAACGTCATTGCCGATTCTGTAAAAATTAAAGGTACTGCCCGTGTATTTGATGAAGAAACGCGCGGCATCATTGAACGTGAATTGGAAGACGTCCTGAAGGCGGCTTGCTATGTGATGAAGGCCGATTACGAATACGATTATGTACGCGGCTACTCGGCTGTCATTAATGATCCGGAGACAACAAGATTCTTCATCGAGCAGGCAAAAGAAACGCCAGGTGTCGAGGAAGTGGTCATTTGCGAACCGGAAATGGGTGGGGAGGACTTTGCCTACTATTTAGAAAAAGTACCGGGAACATTTTATTTCACAGGTGCCCGTGACCCTGAGAAAGAAGAAGCTTACCCGCATCACCATCCGAAGTTCGATATCGACGAGCGTGCACTTCTAGTAGCTGCCAATACACTTGCGAAGGCAACGTTGGAGTATTTGAAGAAGCATTCTTAAATTTGAGACGCGAAAAGCTGTTGTGTATAACGGTTTTCGCGTTTTTTTGTACATTTTTAAAATCATACATAAGTAGGGATTTTCGTTATATGCATCACCATTTTTAATAACTTTCACAAAAATAGGTACTAATTATCGCTGTTTTTTAGTAAATTTCTATGTTTCCAATTATCGATAACATCTATGACAATTAACAATTCGCCCTTTATTATGTTAGACTCCTAACCAATCAGTTAGGAAGTATTTTTTTGAAAAAGGATACAGTGATGATTTCGAGGAGGATATAGATGAATTTTTTATCGAGAAGAATTTTAGGAAACACTTTAATCTTCTGGATACTCTTTATAGTATTTGGATCGACAGGTTTTTATTTAGTTTTTATGAAACAGGACCCGAAAGGATTTTATTTTTTATTCTTAATGGTGGGTTTATCCATTCTGTTTGAAAAAGTTTTGTTTAAAAAGGATAAGTAGTGGGGCGTCAAACTGGGGGGATTTCCTCCCTTAAAATTACTAAAGAAGAATCCATTTTTCTAAATCTCTTTTCAAAATGGATTCTTCTTATTTATCGTAAAGGTTCAAGATGGTGAAGCTATTTGAAAGCCGCAGTAAACTTATGTTCTAAACTTCGCCACAATCGCTTGCAATTGTTCGGCAAGACGAGCGAGAGAAGTAGCGGCTGCATTTACTTCTGACATAGATGCCAGTTGTTCCTCAGAAGCTGAGGCAACTGATACAGCATTGTCAGCTGTTGTTTCTGAAACCTTCGCCATTTGTAGCGACTGCTCTGAAACAGATTCTATTTTAGAATGGATGCTGTCGGATACAGTTGAAATCTGATTTACTTGATTTTGTACTTGACCAATAATTGACAATATCTCTTCAAATGTAGCCTTTGTATCATGGGAGATGCTGATTCCTGCATCTACTCGATTCTTAACTTGCTGAATAGAAGAAACAGTTTTCGTCGTATCTGTTTCAATTTCAACTGCAATGCGTGAAATATCGTAAACAGACTGCTTTGTCTGTTCGGAAAGCTTTTTAACTTCGTCTGCAACAACAGCAAAGCCTTTACCAGCTTCACCGGCACGAGCGGCTTCAATCGCAGCATTCAGTGCAAGTAAGTTTGTTTGATCGGAAATATCCTGAACAAGCTTTAAAATATTAACGATTTCTTTCGTACGGCTAGCAAGTAATGTTAATGAATCTGCGGTTTCCTCAACGGTAGAATGAATCAGATTCATTTGAGTTACGGTATTTTCTACATACACCGAACCTTTTTCAATTTTTTCACTTGTTGAAGCTGACAGTGCTGTCGCTTTACCGGCCTGACTAGCAATTTCTTTTGCCTCCTCCAATACATCCTTTGCAAAGGCGGCAGAAGAGCCCGACATTTCTTTTTGCTTGTCTGCTGCATCCGATACATTTTGAATGGATGTGGAAATAAGTTCGGTTCCAAGCATTGTTTCGTCCGCGCTAGCCATGAGCTCCTCGGCAGATGCTGCAACTTGGTCTGAACTGTCAGACACATGTGTAATAATATCCCTTAAATTGTTTGTCATTTGATGGAAGGTAACTTGTAACTCACCTACTTCATCGTTTGTATCCGTGGCATTCAGTTCCACATTTAAATTCCCGGCTGCAATTTCCTTTGCACCGGCTGTTAATCGTCCTATGCGATTGACAATTTTGTTTGTAAAATAAAGTGTTGACACGACACTCAAGAATAAAAGCACGACTGCGGCAATAATCGAAATCCATGTAATGGCTTTAATTTTGTTGCCAAGTTCTTGTTGCATCGCGGTATAGTTTGCACTAACCTCTCGTTTTAGCTCGATTACATCATTTACAATTCCGCGAGTACGCTGTGATTGACGCTTAATTTCTGCAACATTTGTATCCTGCAGTGAGGTAGCTGACGCTTCTGCAATATTTGCAAATTTCTCTTCAAAGCGTGTACTAATCTTTTGTTGGCGGTCTGTTGTAAAGCTGTCTTTCAGATTTTTATAAACCTCTTCTGTTCGCGCTAAATCGGTTTCAATATTATGCTTATTGTTTTCTGATACATTAATTGAATAGACACTTAGTGACTTTTGAAGGCTTTGGACCGTGCTGTTTAATTCCTCAACTGCAACAAGGGAATCCACTACTTCTTCCGTAGAGGCGTTGAGGCTCATAAGCTGGCTAATATTATAAGCAATAATACAGACAGCTAATAGTAGCGGAATCAAGGCCAACATTAATAGTTTCTGTTTTAATTTCATTGTTGTACGACCCTTTCTTCTACTTAATTATCAGTTGCCCGTCTGCAAGCTTTTGCTGAACGTCTTCCAATAGCTTTTTTTCCTCTTCAGTTAAAGACACGACACGAATTGGCGCAAGACTTACACCATTTTCTTTAATGCCAAGCACTTTATCTTTTTCCGAAAGTGCCCCCGTTTCAGCAATTTCTTCGATTGCCTGATAAACAGCTGTATCAACTCGTTTCATCATGGAAGAAACAATTGTATCTTCTGCAAGGAAAAACTGATCGCTGTCCACACCGAATGCATGTACACCTGCTTCCTGTGCCGCTAAAATAGAGCCAACACCTGTAAAGCCGGCAGCGGGATAAATATAGTCCGCACCTTGCTCGATCATATCCCGTGCAATGGAAGCACCAAGTTGATCATCCCCGAAATCCCCGGCAAAAACAGATAAAACTTCTACATCCGGATTTATTTGTTTTGCACCTGCTATAAATCCCGTTTCAAATCGTTTAATTACCGGATTATTTACACCACCGATAAATCCAACAACATTACTTTTTGATTTCATCGCAGCCAGTGCACCGATTAAATAGGAACCTTCATCATCTTTAAAAGTTACATTATGAATATTCGGCAAATCTGATTCTGTATCAATTAATAAAAATTGCTGTTCTGGATAGGCTTTAGCAATCGCTTCCAAATCCTCTTGAACTGTGAAGCCAATACCAATAATTAAATCTTGTCCCTCTGCCATCAGATCTTCCAAACCTTGCTTATATGTACCGCTTATCTCAAGCTCTCGGTAATCGAAGGTAATATCCAACTCATCACGTGCTTTTTCCAGTCCTTCAAACGCAATATCTGAAAACGACTGGTCACCGAGCCCTGCATCTGACAGCATGACACCAATTTTAAATCGTTCCTTTTTTATTTCCTCTGAACTTTCTGAGCAGGCAGAAAGTAAGACTGAAACGAGAAAGCTAAATAAAAACAACCACTTTCTTTTCATTCCATCATTCCTTTACGTATATTACAGAAGTATGACTTCCAACATCTCTCATATTAACGCATACTTACTATTTAATAAATAGAAATAAGAGTTGCAATATATTTATTGAATATTGCGAGTATTCAGTTTGGTAGTGGGAAATTAATTATATTCAATTAGAAGGATATAACACCTTTTAAAAGTAGAATTTGACGAAGTGATTAGTGTTACAGACAAGAGAAGGGAAGGGAAATGTGCCGATGAGTCATTAAGAATGCGTTGCAAGAAAATAAGCGGAGAATTTCCCGTTATTTAGTGAGTGGCCTCTGTTTTTGGGGGAAATAAGGGGAAGTTTTTCCCTTATTGCTCAAAAAATGATACTTTTTCACGCTTTTCTAGTGAATAAGGGGAATTTCTCCCTTTATTTTGGCTGATTTGCGGTTGAATTTCTAAATAAGCGGAATTCTTCCCGTTATTTCAAGCGAGTTTTAAAGGTAGTGTAACATAATTCCAAAAGCATTCTTAAAAATATTCTGTCCCGAATGTTGTATAAACATATTTTTGCTATAATGTAAAAAATGGTATTTTAGGAATTAGAAATTTATCACATAGTGGTGAGGTATATAAAACTAACTAATATTAAGGAGATTCATATGACAGCTGTTAACACTAATCTTTTTAACGGGAATCGCGTAAAACTTTCAATGCCTAGAGAAGAAGACGTTGAAGTTATGCTGAAGTGGGAAGAGGATTCTGAATATCTTCGTAATGTAGATACAGATATAGCTCTTCCTAAATCTAAAGAACAATTGATTTCAGATGGGAAGCCTGCCTTAAATGAAGTATATTTCCGACTTAGAACAATTGATAAAGATCATTTAATTGGATTTGTTACTATTCATAGTATTGAATGGAACAATCGTACGGGGGTCTTGTCCATAGGCATTGGAGAATCTTCTAATCGAAATAAAGGTTACGGGTCAGATGCTTTGAAGCTAATACTTCGTTATGCTTTCCAAGAATTAAATTTGGATCGAGTGGGCTTGGAAGTAATTGAGTATAACAAAGGTGGAATAAAAGCGTATGAAAAGGTTGGTTTTCAACAGGAAGGTAGAAAAAGGTCGGCAGTATATCGCGACGGAAAAAGATACGATGTAATTGTTATGGGAATCTTACATAATGATTGGAAGGCTATCCAGGGTTCTGTTGAATAATAATCTATTATGAAAGGTTTCCAAACAACTATTTGGGAACCTGTTTTGTTTCGCATTTTCGGTAAAAGAGAGGGACTTGGCTGAAATCACTAGGATTTATGAACGACATACGACTGCGAATGGCTTAGCTACCACATTTTCACGATACATTATCCGCATAACTGTTTAAATATATAGATATTTGGGAGTGATTAAATGAAATATGATAGAACTACGTCACGTCAACTTATTCTATCATTAGCGTTTCTAGGTCTTGCTGTAAGTATAGCGAGTATTCCATCTGTAAAATGGGTATCGTTAACGGTATTTATCTTCGGTGTTTGCAATGCTTTTGTAACGTATCAAGTAGTAATAAACAAACATACAATTCGTTATACCATTAAACTCTTTGGATTAAAGATTTATAACAAAAAAATAATTCATACAGATGTTGAAAAAATAACGTTCAAACGAATCGGTTGGAACTCAAAATTAGCGTTCATAAAAGTTCGAAAAGGGCTTTCGATTCGTATTGGTTATTTTAAACCAAATGATGTCTATAAAGATTTAATCGTATTTTGCGAAGAAAATGAAATTCCATATAAGAAAACAAAAGATTACAAGATAATTGAGAATATGGGATAATTCAAGTTTTATCCAAATCTACACCTTCTGAGCAAGAGGGCACTGAAAAAGTCATTCAATTATAAGGAAGGGCATGTTGGAACGAAAATTCGTTCCAACATGCCCTTTTCTTCGATGCCGTTGATTTCCATTGCGGCGGACGCTTTCCGCGGGCACGGCTCCAACTAAA
>NZ_JACSPW010000026.1 GCF_014836935.1 Solibacillus merdavium
TTTTTCGGTGAAGAAAATAGAAAAACCCCGAATAGGTCCACTTTTTTTAAAGTGTCCACTATTCGGGGTTCAGTTCACGAAAGGCTTTGATGGGGTTCTTTTGATAGCTATTCCTCTTGCAAAAGTTGATGCAACAAACGGTCGCGCTTGTCGGAAAACTGTTTCATGATTGTATAATGGTCCGTTTCCTCAAACGTTGTTCTTTAAAGGAACCTGGTTAGAAGGAACGGCAATTGAGGGAATATTTTGTTAGAATAAGGAAAATAAGTTATTATTTGAATATATAAATAATATTAAATGAGGTGTGCTAATGAATAATAAAATCAAAAATAAAAAAACAATAGTCTATAGTATAGGCATATTATTTATCGTAGCTCTATTAGTAATTGTAGTAGCTGTCTTTCCTTTTAAGAGCAAAATATTAACCAGCGAAGAAGTTTTTAATGATGTAGATTTCAGTTCAAAAAATGCAGATGTAAACGGATATTATATGAACTTTAAAGATGCGAACAAAGAATATCTAAAAGAACTTCAGCTGTCAGATGAGGAGAAATTAGCAGTTATAAAAGCGATAGAAAATTCTAGCTTTGAAAGAATACCAAGAACAGATACATCCCTTAAAGAATACGATTATATTGTTTATATTACATTAAATAAACTTTACGAGTTAAATCTCGATTCAACTCAAAAAATATTAGTTTTCACCAATGAATATGATAATGATAGCGATCATTTGTATTATAAAATTTCTAATGACAGTGACTTATTTGAAATTTTAGAAGATGCCTTTTAATGACTTTCTTATCAATCGAATCTAGAACGATAATGGAGTAAAGCGGTCAAAATAGCGGTAGAAATTCCGCTTATTAAGAAAATAATGTAAAGATTCATAAAAATAAAGGGAGAAATTACCGTTATTGACTAAAAAAATATGAAAACTAACGATTTTTATATAAATAAGAGGAAATCTTACCGTTATTTTTATTAAAATGAAGACAATTCTTCAAATAAGGGAAAATTCTCCCCTTATTTTTGGGTTCCAAGTATGCTCTGTTGATCAAGCAGCCAATCATCTCATTTCTTCAGTCAACAGGCGCGATTCTGTAATAAGAATCAGCGCCTGTTTTCATTAAAGGACTAATTCGATTTGGGAATGCTATACTTTCATAACATAGGGGGGCGAAAAAATGGATTATACTAAAATTTATTCTGAGGAACTGATTTCCTTAGTAAAAGAGAAAATAGAGTCAGTCGGTGAAGTGAAAGCGGTGAAGTTTGTGAGGGAACAAACAGGCTTGTCCTTAATACAGGCAAAAAAGTTTGTGGATTTTTGTAAAGAATAGACATAACAACAACGATTTAAAAGGAAGTGCTTTTATGGTCAGTAAAATAATTTTAAACGACAGAACAATTCAATTGTGTAGTTATGAAGAAGAAAAAGTAAATGGGCTCTATAAAGTCTCTGTTATTTTTAACGTGACAAGCGAAGAATACCATGACATTGCGACTTTACTTTACAACGGAACATTTGACGTTAAGATTCCAGAGAAGGAATTAATGTTTAGAGGAACAATTTATAACTACTCCACTTCTATTACAAATTTGTATGAAAAAGATCAGGTAGGAGAGTATAAATTGACTTTAGTGGAAGAAAAGGACTGAAATTTAATGAGATTAAGCATATTGGATCAATCCCCAATCTCTTCTAATCAAACTCCTCAAGATGCATTAAATTGGTCAATGAAATTAGCACAGGTTGGGGAGTCACTTGGGTATACAAGATACTGGATTGCCGAACATCATGATTTATCTGGCCTGGCATGTCCTGCACCTGAAGTAATGTTAGGTTACATTGGCGCTCACACGAATCGAATTCGTCTAGGGTCTGGCGCGGTTTTATTGCCTCATTATCGACCATATAAAGTGGCAGAGACCTTTAATATGCTAGCGACACTATTTCCAAATCGTATTGATTTAGGAATTGGACGAGCACCAGGTGGATCTTCTGAAGCGATGATTGCTTTGTCTGAGAACTTTATCAAAAATGTGGGGAACTTTCCTGTCTTAGTGAGAGACTTACTTCATTTTTTAAACGATGATTTTCCAACGGATACCGAATATTCAAAGTTATCGGCGTCTCCCATACCTGAAAATCCGCCAGAACCTTGGCTCCTTGGAACGGGGAAAAAAAGTGCTTTACTAGCAGCGGAACATGGTTTGCCATATACTTTCGGTTATTTTATGAGCGATCATGATGGAGCTGCTATCATTAGGGAATATATTGATACCTTCAAACCAAGAAAAGAAGGGCAAACACCGCAAGTCATCGTTACTGTTAACGTTATTTGTGGAGAAACAACGGAAAAAGCTGAGGAAGTTGCAGCAAGCTATCTCATCTGGTCTTTACAAATAGAAAAAGGGGAGACGCATCAAGGAGTGCCCTCTATAAAAGAAGCTCAGCAATATAAGCTAACTGAAAAAGATTTAGAAACGTTGGAAAAAGTGAAACAGAACATCATTATTGGCAATCCTCATGAAGTGAAACAGAAATTATTTGATTTAAAGAAAACATACGAAGCGGATGAAATGATGATTAATACCATCACATACTCACCGGAAGATCGAATCCGATCCTACGAACTAATTGCAAAAGAAGTATTTTCAGAAGGACATTAATGGAATAACAATCCTCCACAATCAGGCGCATTCTTGAAGAAGAATTGCGTCTTTTTTAACTATAGGGCCATCTAAGATTACCTACTTTTTTAAAATGAACAAACAACTACTGTTTTCCCCATTTTGCAAATTTTCTTAAATAGAGAATACCTAAAGTCATAAATAATGTACCATTTACTTTATACATAAGCGTTTTATAAGCTTCATCATGTACTGTAATACTAAGAAGTAAAGAGCCCCATGTAATTATCAAGAGTCCTATAATTGAATTAATTATTTTCATAATTACACATCCTAAACCAATTTTTTACATTAGCTATTACTTCGTTATGTTACTTACTATTTCCTTTAAACATTCCCAAAGCGTATCAGAACGCGCTATTTGAATCGTTTTTTGTTTACCAATCTTTTTTCAATATATATCCATGCATAATAAATTATCCAAAAAATAAAAGGAATTATTAATATATTTGAACGCTGATTTGATGGAAGATAATTTATTAAAAATAAGCCTATTATTATGCATGGTATTACAAGGATTAAATACTTCTTTATATGCAAAATAACACCTACCTTTTCCCATCAATTGACGAAACTAATTTTAACATACATTTCCAATAATTATAGTTGATGACTTAAATCAAAATAATGTGGTGTCAGTATATTTTGAAGAGCCAATATTAGAAAGAGCCGATCTTGAAGGGCTAACATTAAATGCTAAAGAGATAACGGTATTCGAAAATTAGGAATAAAAGCTGTGAGGTTTATTTAAATCAACGACCAAAATTTTGATATAATTATTAAAAAGGTAAATTTTACAAAAAAGTGGAGGTTACTATTCGAAACAAAAAAATATGGTTTCTGTTGGCGGTACTTATTACGATTTTGCTAATATTCTTTTACAGTAAACGGTTACTACTTTTTAATGAGGTATCTGAATTTGATATAGCAAATATTGAAAGCGCTCGAATTTCATACCCAAGAGGATTGAATTTGTATGAACTTAATTCAAAAGAACTCGAACAACTTAGAGCAATATTAGATAGCCAAGAGGTAAGGAAGAAATTAATACCTAACATACAGGCATTTAATTCCGATTCGTATATATTTATTAATGGAAAAGAGACCGAAACAACCTATAGCATAAATTTTGATTACAAAAGAAATATCATTGGAATCAGCGAAAATCGTAAACCTATGGACCAATATATTCTAAAAAAAGATTCAGAGTTGTTTTTCTTTGTGCAAAATCTCATTAAAAATAATGTGAAAGAATTATAAAAAAGAGGTAGTTAAATTGGCAATATAAATAACAATTTAAAACGAAAAGGTGAGTAAGCTGAAATTTAGTTATAAAATTATAGGCGTAGGTTGGGCAATGTGCGAACTACAGACAGCAAATGAATCGTTAACTTTTAGAGCGAGTTATCTTTCTGATGCTTTAAACGATTTGCTAAATGCTTTACTGTCGCTGAATTCTGATATGAATCCAGAATACTATGTCGATGAAACGAATTTTAGTTGGTATCAAGAACCAGGATTAACAGAGTGGCACATCAAAGCGTTTGATATAAAAAGTAACGGAGAAAACCTACACTTTAAAGTCAACCAGTATGTAGACGACACTGAAAAAGGTGCTCCAGAAACTACATCAGCATTTGCGTGCAATTATGATGAATTTATTTATTCAGTTGTAGAAAGTTTGGAACGTTTAATTCAAAAATTCGGTATAGTAGGTTATCGAGCAATATGGGTTGAAGCAGATTTTCCAGTGGTCGCCTATTTAAAGTTAAAGCATTACGCTATTCACAAAACAGCTTTCCCATTTGTTAACGGAGAAAATGGTACTCTTAAAACGATGACAAGTATGGACTATGAAATGAAATTGCTCACAACGGATTTAAAAGAATATTAATCTTCGAGAACACGAGGGTTTTAATTGGAAGATGATGTTAGAAAAGGGGAGTTATGTGAAACTATTTTTGGCTTGGATACTTTTAATAATAGGTATAGGACTAGCAAGTATTACGTTCGAAGATATTCCATCTGGCTGGAACACTTTATTGACCTTTTTAGGTGCGGGTTTAGTTTTATTTGGACTAATTACTATTGGTAATAGAACTAAAAAGAATAGTTTATAAATACAATCCGTAGCAGAAGAGTTTAACAATTCATGACTTATTAGTGTAACTTGGGGATTTTATCAAATGAACTACGTTTAGTATGAATGTCGGTAAAGTATTAAATACACTTTCAGGAAGTGATATGAAAATTCTAAACAATTTGGTTGCCAATTGGAGAAAATACCATCAGCCTGAATTAGCAACATTAGATAGTTATAGCGAATTAATAGAAGAAGATAAAAGAGATTGTATACAATTAGGTGAAATACTTAGTGAATTCGGATTTATTGAATAAGATATATAGGTTTGTGGAATTCCCCATGCTAATATTAGGGTAAAAGGGAGTGTTCTAAATAGAGGTAATATTGGTTTTAATAATTGTAATTGCTTTATGTCTAACGAACCTCATTGCTTTCAAAATATCAGGAAAAAATAAAAAGAAAAGAATTTGGGCAGGAATAATTGTCTTACTTTTAACCCCCTTGGTCTTTTTTCTTACAGGTATAAGTTTAAGCCCCTTTGATCCAGGGGGATTTGGAACGGGAATGATGATGGTATTATATAGTTTTTTATTTGCTGTTAACGGTATCATCATCATCATTATTGGTTTATTTACAAAAAAGTCTCTAAACACCTAATAGGGGAAATTATAATTATCAGGGGCTTGGAACGTTCTTCCGTAAACGGGTGCAATTCTTGAATAAGAAAAGCAAAAACACCGAAAATTTAATAACGGGTTCGGAACAAGTGGAGAAAATCGCAAATAACAATGGTTTTGGAAGTGCAATTAGTAAACTAATTCGCACTTCTTTTTTGTTCAACACCGCATAAATTTATGTGGTCTTGCTAAAATCGATGTCAAAACTGTTGCTAAATGTTCGCATAATATCAAACGAAGGGATATGGAAAATTTATGCTAAAATAAATTTATAGAATGTGAAATAATGTGCTCAAACAATTTAAGGGGGAATTGAGTTGAAAATTATTAAAATAATCCTTGCTTTAGTTGTAATGGGAATATCAGTATATGGCTTAATTACAAAAGATTTTTCGTATGGTCCAATATCATCTTTACTACTTGGTATTTTCTTTGCAATTATTGGAATAGATGAATTTAAAACAAAAGGTAAAAATAGTTGGGGAATGTTTTTTATGCCCGTATCATTGATAATTATCGTGATGGCTCTTTTTAGTTTCTAATTATATTTAATTAAGATATTCTCTACTATTCAGTGTTAAGCCGAAGTGTATTATTTAACCCGTCAACCGAACCTGTTATCTTTTTTATATTTTATTTTTCAGTGGAGTATATGAATAAACGTGGAACTGGGGTTGCTTTTATAGCGATAGCTGCATTTTTATTTTCAGCAAATTACATAAGCGCAGCTATTTTTGGTTCGGGTTTAAAGGCTATAAATTGGAGTGTAGCGTTATTGCTTGTAGGAAACACTTTAAATATACTTAGCATCATTGCTTTAATAATTGGTATTGCTTATATAGCCTGGGGAGAATATGAAGAGTTTAAAAGTAAAAAGCAATAATTAATGGCCGTTAAGATACAGAAATTCTTTATAGAGAAAAGGTTGGTGAAAGAAAATGAAATCAATACTCAAAATACCGATGAATCCAATTGCTAATCTGAAAGAAGAGCTGAAAAAAATGACGCCTCTTTCAATTGCACTTGGACATGAAAACGATGTATTTGTTCTACTGAGGGAAGAGCAAATTCCACTAATTGGTGGTTCCTTCCCTGCAACTGTTACGGAAAAAAGCTATAAATATCAAGTCATTCATCTAAAAGATGGACGAAAGAAAGTGCTAGATTTGCCGGAAGAGACATGGAATTATCATTACATACAGCCGATTGATAACGGACACATTCTACTTGTAGGTGCGCGGTCGTATTACCATGATGCTCAAAATATTGAAGAAAACGCACGAGTCTATGATGAAAATGGTTGTTTCATCCGATCCTTTTGTTTAGGGGATGGTATTGAGCATGTATACGTAACAAAGAATCAAGAGATTTGGACAGGATACTTTTCTGAAGGCGTTCACGGCAATTACGGTTGGAAGGAACCAATTGGCAGCAGCGGGCTAGTTGGCTGGGACGCGTCGGGGGATAAGAAGGATTCGCTTGAAGAGGATACGGAATATTATATTTTTGAGTGTTTGGCGTTGAATGATGTAGCTGATGAAGGTATTTGGTTTTTCTTTAGCCTGGAATCGATGATTGGTGTACGAAAAGAAGGGCTCACAAAGTATTATTCAACTGAAGATATGTCTTTTACGGCATTTGCGTTAAAAGAGGAGACAATCGTTGCGTACCAAGGGAGAGGGGAACATGCATTTTTTGAGTTACAACGTGAAGGCAATGAATATAAGACGGTCCATAAACTTCAACTGATGAAACCAAATGGTAAGCCTCTCGAACCGCAATTAGTGAATAACCGGGAGAATAAGTTGCTGTTTTTGGACGGAAATGAGCTGTATATGTATGAATTGTAATCCGGTGTTATTTCATCCATTAGGATTACCCCTTATTGTAACCATTAGTTATCTTATAGTAGGTATATTAACGCTTTTAACGCTATCCATTTTAAAAATAAAAGTTGAGAAAATACAGCAGGAAGAATATGCGTAATTCTTCATTTACAATAAACTCAGCATGCACTTTTACTAATACTTACGCTTATTTTTTAACCCGGCTGCATTAAAAGAACCATTAACTGTTATGTTGGCTAGAAGTCGAGCTATTTCTTGAGGGAATTCTTTTCTTCTCGTTTCTAGCCATCTTTATATCACCCCGATATGTGCCGATGCAACATACGCAGCTAAATAGTGTTTGGAAACAAGCAGTTTCTCTTCATTTATAAGTGGACTTTGTTCCCCAAAACATGATTTTTAACATAAAGGCTTTTTGTCTTGTTTGGAATGTAAAATTTCCTTTAAGCCCATTATACTTACTTGCACTAGTGCCATGCTTTCTTGAATAGGCGTAAACCAAAGTAAACAAAAGCAAGGAAGCCAATTAACGCAACAAGAATATTTAAAATATTACCAAGAACTCCTCCTAGACCGATTAATCCAAAGAACTCTGAAATGAACCCTAATAATGCTAGCAGCAGCCATATCACACCTGTGAGAAATCCAAGGAAAATTCCAGAAGTACCACTCATAGAAACACCTCCTTTTCAAAGATTGTTTATTATTATAGTAAGCAGATGCAGGCAATATGATTAGGTTATCTAGATTAAGACTTAAGGCTTATTACAGTCAAAGGTGAATTTGATGAGCGAGTTTTAGCACTAGTAGATCATAGAAAAAACATTAGGAAACAGCGAGAATAGAGAAGAACGATTCGCTGCCCACAACTTTTATGGGAATTTAGTATACTTAGGATTCAATCGGTTTTAATGGCACACATTTAATGGCGAATTTTAACAAAAACATCCATTAGAAATGCGCCGAAAAATCCTCAATTGTAAGTTTGAAATGTTAAACATATCACCCTTTAGTTCAATAAAAAGTAAAACAAAATCGCTACCGCAAAATTTGGAATGGCAATCAATACCGAATGTAAAACAGTACCATTTCTTTGATTTCTACCTTCGATTGATTCAGCAGCTAAGTTAGCCCGCATTCGATCGCCACTTACAAATGCACCCGAAATAATGAATGAGATCACAATAAAAAACAAGCCAATTCCACCTGTAATAGTAGTAACCATTTCATATCCCATATAACAATAGATGCTAACACACCTACAAGAGCCAGAAGCATACCAAGTAATAAATATTTCATTTTATCCCCCCTAAGAGTTACTACGGCTATTTATGGAAAAATTTATAATAATTTAGTTATTCTGTTTCATCACTATAACATGGGGTTGATTTTCTAATAAAATTTCACTTGATTGATTAGTGAGCTACGGCAGGACCCCGCTAAAGCCGCGTGACGTGTCTTTATCACTGCCTTTATTGCCGTTTGCGAGGCCCATCAATCCGAAAAATTTGATCTTGAAGCGTCCGCGTCCGTCCAACTTCGAGTGGGCAAAACGCCTTAGTAGATAGAAAGTGCCTTATTTTAAATTTTTCAGTGCCCGCCTAAAATAAGGGAAGATTTTACCGTTATTTGAAGGATGCAGCTCATTTTGGGGTAAATAAGGGAACGTTTTACCGTTATTTCAAATAAAATCCTGAAATTTCATGTTTTTTAGGTCAATAACGGAAATTTCTCCCCTTATTTTGACTATTTTTTATGTCATTTTCGAAATAACGGAAATTCCTTCCGCTATTTATTTCATTAACAATTCAATCTACAAAGGCTTTGTAGCCACACCGCCCGAAATGCCTGCCCCGGAATGTAGTACAACAGACGCCGAGCTTCAAAAACACTTGCTTCAACGCGTTTTCCCGTAGCGAATCTTATTTTTTCAATTTTGTCATCCCCAACTTATGGTGATGAACCGTTATTCTGTTTCGTTACTTCTCCAAAACATTTAACTTCACCAAAGATATCGTTTTAAATGTCTAATTTTTAAAAATCGGACATGCCGAACATAAGATGCTGAAGCTAAATATCCAATATAAATTTTATTATCTTTGACCTTGACAGAGAATTAACTCAGGATTAATATATTATAAATTGCGTTTATCCTTAGTTTGGTAGTCAATATTTTGAAAATTGATTATCCATCCAAAAAGGAATTAGAAAAATAATTTTAAATAATAGGTAGACATTTTAAAAAACCTAAATTAGGTTAGTTAAAAGTAAACCGACAATTTTAAAAGTAAATGGTTTGATAGTTGAAACCATTATTTTTGGATTGTCGGTTTTTCGTTTTTTAGAAAAGGTACAGAGAAAAAATATTTATATATGCATATGGGAGAAGCTAGAGGTACCATTGACTATAAAATAAATGTATAACAATTAATTGTGAAGTGGAGGGGTGGAAGTCACGATGGATAAAACAAAAGGTGCTCTTGAAGCCGAAATCAGTAAAGTGTTAACTAATTGGGAGAAAAGTTATCTAGGGCGCGGTTCCGTATCGGTTAAATCAGATATCTTGCGAGATATGGTAGTTGTGGTGTTAGGAGGGGTCTTAACACCTGCCGAATATGCAGTATGCCAAAATAAAGAGGGCCTATTATCAGTCAAAAAAATGCGAAATAGCCTAGTGGAATCTGGTGTAGAAGAAATAAAAGAAGCAATACTTACCATAACAGGTATAGAAGTCGTTAGTTTTTATAGTGATTTGAGTACAATCACTGGGGAACGCATTATGGTTTTTAAGCTTTCAGAGGATTTACAAAGTAAATTATGAGTAACGTAGTAGTGAATTAATAGTCTTCCAGGAAAAGAAAAGATATCCCACATTATAATAGCGGAAAAAGGAGGTTTAAATTGATATGGAAAAGAATAAGACATCAGTACCTCACTTAGATACAAAACTTTACGACAATGAAATCCATCAAAATATAAAGGAAACGATCGCTAAAAATAAGGAAATAATAGAGGAAAATCGTGAAATTACGGAAGTATTGAATTATATCTCCTCTAAATTTGCTGACGACTTGAAAAAAACAACATAATAAGTTTTCTTTCTTCCTTAAAAATAATGTTCCAATAATAAACCGGTAAACGCTGTTACATACACCAACGTTTACCGGTTTTTCTATTGCCTTCAAACTTTCAGTATTACACTTTTGAAAGAGCGTTTTTGGCTTTATAGACAAAGAATAATAGAATTGTAATAAGCAATAATGAAAATAATAAACCTAGAATTTTAAAATCACCAAATACATTATGAAGGAATAAGTCATAATGTAGACTAATTCCGAACGATCTTAAAATAAACGAAACCAATAATCCCGTAAGTACCCCTAACAATAACAAAATATTTGTTTTTATAGTTTCCACCCCCTTTCAAATTACTATAATAGTATGTTCTTAAGTAAGGGATATTAGTCCTTTAAAAAAATGAAAATAATATATGCCTTATCTGATAGATTATTGGTGATTTTGAAACGAAAGCTATGAACCCCCGTCTAATGATAAGAGGAGGTGTGACTAATGAGAAAAATAACAGTAATTTTATCTTTCGTATTTATATCAATTATTTTATTTGGTTGCCAACAAAGTAATGACAAGAAGCTTGATAATGAGGTGTCCTACACGGATAAGCTGGAAACACAGGCCGAAGTCACAGAGGGGGATTTTACCTATCGACTTGTAACCGAGAAAGCGGAGTATAGTGAAAATGAGCCGATAAAAATATATGCAGAACTAGAATATACAGGTGATAAAGGAGAAATTGAAATTTTCCATGCTGCTTCGCCATTTTCTTTTCCAATGGTTGAGACTACAAGAAATTATGAAATTGAATACGCAATGGATATGCCATTATTAAGTAAGACATTAGTTAAGGGAGAACCACTTCGAGGAGAATATGTTGGTAGTGGAGGATATAGTTCCGAAGACCAAAATGAATATCAAGATTTCATGAAACAAATTATGAATAAAGAATTCCCTGCTGGACATTATGTCGTAAACGGTATTGCTGATTTTGATATTAGAGTTTCAGAGGGGACTGAATCAAAGGAAAAATACCAATTAGAAGCACAGGTAGGATTTAGTGTTATTAATTGAAATCGCATTATAGTTATTCAACAATCTGATGCTTTTCTTAAAAAGGAATTGCGCCTTATTCAGCTAAATATCCAATTTCTTGAGTAAGATTTCAAAGAACTTATTTTTTACTCTAAAACATGGGTCTAAAATATTTGTTGGGGATATAGAGTAATGGAGCATTGTTCATAATTTATAAAGAGGATGATTTAAATTAAACTGGAATATTTATAAAGAAGGACATGGGCAATGTTCTATCCCAAAATGAGGGGGGAATGGTTTTGATAAAAAAAGAAGCACCAATACTTAAAACGCATGATCATCGAAAAATTTATAAAGATATATACCAAATCAAACCGGATAAAACTATTATTCAGCAGTTGCCAGAACTTAAGTATGTCTCGCAGCAAATGACAACTTCATATAATATGAACTGGGACGGACGACCTGAACCGATAGATGAAAAGTGGTTGGCTTGGAAAGTTGTGAATCAAATAAAGCAATTTACTAAAAATCAGTTAGATTATAAATTTAAATTAATGCCGCCCGAAATCATCTGGCATGAAGAAAAAGAGAACAAATGGCTAGTCGATCAAATGATGGTCGTCGCGGATTGTGTGACGGATGACATTTATGAGTGGGCACTGAATCGAGTAATTAAAAATTTACGTGTAAGTGATTTACCTACACTTACATTTGTGAAAAGTACCCCAATATTATGTGCTCAAAGGTTACATGTAGGTGATTATAAAAATACAGTGGAAACGCTAGCAGTGCTAAAAGAGAATATAGAAAAACAAGGCTACCGCGTAAAAGGTCCTCACCGTGAAATCTATTTATTGCCTGCAATGGGCTGTTATCCTGCTGAGAAATGTCATACGATTGTAAGGGTAGAGTTAGAAGCCTTGAATTAAAGAAGTAAAAGGGTCATTAAAGTTATATCTAAGTGCAATAAGATAAAACAAAAAACCACTGAGATCATTCTTCAGTGGCTTCTTTTTGTTTCTTTGATTCAAGAATTTTCCGGTTTTGCTCTATTATTTCTTTATTCTTCTCTATTGTAACCTTGATGTTTTCAAGCATTTCTTTATCTTCATTACTGCTAGTTTCAGAATTATTCTTTAGGTGTTCATCTAAATGGGATGATCTTGTATCTTTAATAATCATTAAATTCACCTCTCATAATATATTTTTAGTATAAATGATAAAAAGTAACTTTTATATTAAATTTATGTATCATTTTCAAAAATTAAGTTTATATTACTCAAATGATGGGTAAAAAGTTGCTGTTTTCGGAGAACGAAATAGCTTCTTTTCCAATCTACTACTTCCTGTTCCTGTCCTTTTATGTATTTATTTTTTATAAAATATGTTCTTCTTACTAAAAACACGAAGGAATCAATTTAGATTCCTTCGTATTTTTTATCAGCTTAAATTTAATTTATTGAATTTGAACTTTAATAGGGTCTAACCGAACTTGCTTAGAAGGGCTATCGCTGTTGATTGAACGATAGTTCGCTTTGACTAAATTTCCGTCTTTATCTACATCAATTATATCATTTTCAGTGAGCGTAACAATTGGCGTTAAATAAATGGCCTTCGCACGAGCATCCAATTGATCGTAAGTGGCAAGCCAGTTTTCCGTGAAATCTGTTCGCGATCCATGATTTAAGCCATTTAAGGAAGTATATTTATTTCCTAAATCATCCTCTATTTCTACAGATACAAAAATATTGTCCCATTGATTAGACAGATCGGCTGTAACGTTTGTTTCATATGATAGAATGAACGACATTGGAGTGACAGTTAGGTTTTGTGCTGTAAATGTAAGCCCATCTTCCTGTAATGTTTCATTTACTACAATCGAGTTAGTATCGACTGCAGATAGTTGGAAGTCGAAATTCCAGTTGCCTTCATAAACGGTACCTGAATGATTAATACCTGTTGCAATACTCGTAATATCCCATTTCACGTCGATATCAGTTAGCGGATGACCTGCATAGTGATCAATTGTCATGAGACTAATATATTTTCCTTCATCGGTTTTTACTAGCTGTTCACTACTTACTAGTCCTGTATCGCCATATATCGGTAAACTATTGATAGCTGGCTTTTCACCTAAATCAATGTCTGTTTCGATTGTGTACGTAAGGAATAGCGTTTTTCCATCGAAAACTCCATCTATAATACTAAGCTTTATGCCATTGCTTTCTTCAACGAGGTGAAGCTTTTTAGCGTTTTGTTCATAAGCTACATAGCTGCTATTAGAAGTAAATAATTTGAAAATGCTTCCTAGTAAAGGAATGTCTTTTGCATAAGTTGTGGTAGAGAGACCTGCAATGGAACCTGTTAGGATGACTAATGCAATAATAGATGCGACTAAATTTCTTTTTCTTTTCTTTTTTATTATTTTACTTTTTAAAGCTTTTGTTACCTTTTTCTTTTCGAATTCAGAGACAGGGGCAAAATCGTCATCAGATAGATCTACGTTAATATCATTTAACAGCTCATAAATATCCTTCAATTGAAATTTCCTCCAATCAGATTAATTGCATAATGTTTTAGCTTTTTCTTCCCTCGGGATAAGCGACTGTCGATAGCTGACTTAGAGATTCCAAGTTTCTCAGAAATTTCATCTGATTTCATACCAAGGAAAAGGCGCATTATAATTATTTTTTGGTCAAGTGGATCTAATGTGTGAATATAAGCGAGTATTTCTCTTTTATTTTCAGAAGAAATTATTTGCTCTGCGACGACGTCACTTTGAACAAGCTCAATATCCTCAGTTGGTACTACAGTGTTTTTAACTGTTTTGCGATAATAATCAATCGCTTTAAATTTAGCAATCGAAGCAATCCAATATTTAAAGTTGGTCGTGTCTCCTTTGAATTTACTAGCATGGTTCCAAATGGATAGAAATGTATCATTGACGCATTCATCGATTAGCCCGTCATTTTGAAGTGGACTAAGAATTTTTAATGAGATGCCTTTAATGAGTGGCAAATATTGATGGACGATATATTCAAGTGCATCTTCTTTTTCCATTTGGAGGCGTTCAACAAAATTATGTTCATTTGATTTATTCAAAATTAAACCCTCCTATTTTATTGTAAAAGCTTTTACATATAATAAGACGAAATAAAAAATCAAAATTTGCAAAATTAGTAATTTTTACAGATATTATACTCAATGTTTATGGAGAGAATATTGACTCTTTTCAATATGAAATAAATGAAGGCGTTTTTATAAAAGATGTAATCCTTACAAAGGAAGAGGGAAAAAGCTTAAAGAACACGAATTATATATGTTCTCTAAGCTCTTTTATTAGATGCTAACGGGAAGATTTATTGGTTGCAAAATTGTTTCAGCAACATCTTCTATTGAGATTTTTTTGGAAGCATATTGCTGCACTTCATTATCACCTACACATACACTATAGGCTGCTTTTTCGAATAAACATTGGTCGTTGCTATCGTTTCCAAAAGCAATAAAATCATGGATGTTTAATTTTTCAAGACTGACTACTTTATTAATACCTAATGGACTGATATCAATCGCATTTTCTTTTTTATAAGTTGTGATTGAAACAGGTAATTGTTCAAGCTGAGTGATTACTTGTTGTGCAGGATTAAAGATGACTAATTTGCAGATTTTCTCAAGCTCTGTAATAGCTAAATTTTTAGCGGAAGTTTGGTTAATATTTTTATAAATAGGATGTTCAAAGCTGCCAGTGAATGCATAATCCCATTCGCCATCCGCTAAATAAGTAAGTTGATATGTATGGATTATTTCATGTAGCTGCTCTCTTAAAATAGAATCAAAGAAAGTAGAGCTAACTTGACCGTTTACGGAAGTGTAACAACCGTTACCACCAACTAATTTCCCCTTGATAAATTGGGCTGGAATAACGGAAACTAAATCCCGAATCGGTCGTGCAGATGCAAAAATAACTTCATGGCCAGCATCGGATAATTTGGTTAAAGCATCTATTATCGATGGATGAATCGTTTTTCCATCAAAGCAAAGTGTACCATCAATATCAAAAACAAAGTTCATTCGAATCGCCTCCTGTAAATAGTATAATAAGAAGAAATGGCTGCTGAAAGGACAGGTGTCTTCAGGTAATGGATTTAAAAAAATTTGCGCGCATTATATATGAAATATAGAAATGTGGGCATGAGATCATAAGCAAGTATAAATTATTCATACGATGATTATCATCTTAGGTATTATACAATTAAAGCATCCGATATTTGAATCGCTAGGTGTATAAAATAAGTATACTTCTTTCTTCATTTTGTACTTATTTTTATAAAACATTTGGAATATTAAAATAGATAGTGAACTATTCATACTTATTAATCGGAGAAATTAAAATCTGTATTTTTTAATATCCAAGTCACTGATGTAAAGTTACATAAGGAGTTGAAAATATGTTCGAACAAATTGATTTAAAGAAACAGATGTTGGATGAAAAAAGACCGCTACCGAAATATACAGTGCAAAGTTTACGTGAAAAGCTTTTTCTTGAATGGACATACAACTCAAATGCCATAGAAGGTAATACACTAACAATTAACGAAACAAAAGTTGTGTTAGAAGGTATTACAGTTGGCGGCAAAACGATGCGAGAGCATTTAGAAGTGATTAACCACCGAGATGCGATTTCGTACGTTGAGGATGTTGTGCATAAAGAAGAACCTTTTTCGGAATGGCAAATTAAAAACTTACATCGTCTTGTTTTAAAAAGGATCGATGATAGCTATGCAGGTGTTTACCGAGATCAGCAAGTATTTATTTCAGGTGCAGTGCATACACCCACGCCACCATTTAAAATTCAAGAAGAAATGGATGCGTTAATGTCATGGTATAAAAGTGAAGCACAAAATTTACATCCAATTGTACGTAGTGCAATGTTACATGCAATCTTTGTTGGCATTCATCCATTTATTGATGGGAACGGTCGTACTTCACGACTTTTATTGAATTTAGAGTTAATGAAGTCTGGTTATCCACCAATTATCATCCGAGTAGAAAACCGATTAGCATACTATAATGCTTTAGATAAAGCGCATACAACGACGAACTATGATGATTTTGTTGAGCTTGTTGCAAAAGAAGTAGAAGCCTCATTAGATTTATATTTAAGTGCAATATAAAACCGCATGCTCATATTATGGAGAACCGTAACATTAAAAACACAGAAAAATTAATCTGTGTTTTTTATGTTATAGGTTACTATTTTCTTCCACAAGTACGCCCGTTAGTGCTAGAACATTTCCTCTATTGATTTAAAAGTCTTGTAATAAACCCATCATCTTCATCCGTCACTAGAAAATCAAAGCCTAAATACGCGGCACCGCCAAGTGAAACTGCCCAAAATGCGATGCTTGCTGTCATTAATACTAAAGTTTTTAGGCGTGTCCACCAAAAGTGACAGCTAGTAATGCTGTTAAATGAGTACCTATAAAAAACGGACCGATAAACGCTAAACCTGGTAAACCATATTTATCGCGAATTTTCTTCGCACGTTGATGACGTTTAGAATCATTTGTTTCTACATTTGTTTTTCTCTTTTTACGCCAATTACGGATCGAGTCTACAAATATAATAAATAAAGCAACCGTTAATAAATTCCCTAAAATGGCAATAAGAATGACTGGGATTGCCGGCATACCCCCGATAATGGCAATGGGTACGATCATTGTCACTTCAAAAAAAGGAATTGCAGCTAATATAAAAATAATAAAATATGTCCAAATCATTTATAATCCCCCTTACTCAATTTCTCCTTAAAAGTCCTCGAATTTCTTCTTTGCCTTCTGTTTTAATTTAAAACCAAACCGGCCAGTATGCTCATCGTTATTAACCAATAATTGATATGCGGAAAGAATGGTAAGACCACGTACCGATATATAAAGACCAACAGCGATTAAAAAGACAAAGATCGGATAATAAGGAACCAAAATGCCCATCTCTAATTTGTTCTCTAAGGCGAAAGCTAAGAATCCCACCGCAAGTAAACAAGCACCAATCACCATTACTCCTGAATATTTTCTTTTAAAGCCTTCGTATCTTCCTGTTAGCTCTTTGAAATAATTGGAATCAAACAATAAAACTTCTTTTTTGAGAATGGAATATTGCCCCTGATCAAAACCTAGTGTCGCAAAAGAAATGATTCCTAAAGTCGCAATGACAATAATCAAGAGAACCCCTAGCATTGAATTTGTCCCCATAATTAAGTACGGTTCAAATGCCAATGCAAAAAGTCCAAATCCCAACGCGATATGTTTAGCAGTTTTTTGTGTGCTTAACAAAAAACCTTCTGCCATCTCTTTGCTTACATAATAACCTTCTTCATTTCCTTCATTGTTTTCAACAGAATCTTTTAATAAGTAATCAATCGATACCTCGAAGATATTTCCTATCATTAAGAGCTTTTCTGTTTCAGGAAATCCTTGACCGTTTTCCCATTTGCTAATTGCCTGTCTTGAAGTGTTTAGTTTTTCAGCTAAAGTTTCTTGAGAAAATCCTTTTTCTTTTCTTAGCTTAAGTAGTTTTTCTCCAAATCCCATTTATTTCAACTCCCTTATATTTTGTTAGTTATAATGTATAAAAACAGGGACCCTTTTTCTATCACGTGGTGAATGCAAATTGTCAACTTGAGGTTGCGTTGTTGTTATAACGGGCTTTTAAAGCCTTTTCCCGCAAAAAAATTTAGAAAGTAATTTACGATAAAAAATTAAATTAAGGAGCCTGTTATTTTTCATTATAGGGCATATTGAGGAGTAACTTTAAGTTAAATTGGAAATTTATGTTATGATTTAAAGCGGGATTGTGAAGGATATATGGAGCTTGTGGAGAAAACTGATTAAATTTTAATTTGAGGTGAAATGATGAATACGCAAATAAAAGGTTGGCAAAAACTCGTTATTACAGTTACAGGAATATTGGTGCTCCTTTTAGTTTTTTTCAATCGCCATACGCAAGTTCGAGATAACTCCGATAAGCAACACTACAGAACAAACCATTTTTTCAAAAGGTGTTCCAAACAATTGTTGAATAAATCCAAAAGACCAAAGTACAACAAAAAACCAACATATAACGGTTATTCCTCTTTTGTATTTATCTAGTTTAAATCTACCAACAATCAACGTAAAAACTCCTCCAATAATAGCAATACCGATATTTATAAAAGATATTGGTAGCTGTTCTGCTAATGATTCAGACCTTCCACCATTAACCCATGTGAATGGTACTATTTCGTTTATAATAAGAAAGTGGATTAAGATAGTCAAAGAGTAAAAAATAATTCCCATAAATAAAGCAGTTCTCATACTAATTTTCCTTAGTTTTTCAATAATAAAATCACCTCGTTTTTCTTCCTGTTTCAATTTTATTAATCGAGTAATATGACTATACCTATGTCGCTTACCATCTGACAGGTAACTGAAAGTAAGATTTCGAAGAGTGGTCAAAAAACACCATTATGCTTTTGCACATATAAGGGATATTCAAAAAAAAAAATCTCTTATAAACTATGTTCCAATAAAAAATCGGTAAACGCTGCTACACCAATGTTTACCGATTTTTCTTATAGCCAAAACTTTGATTTTGAAACGTTATTAATTTAATTTTGTATCCTTTATAAATCTTTGCAGTTATAAGGTAAAGACTTATATAAAAAGAATTTTTGTTGTCATTCTTCTCTTTTCAACCACTCTTCTAATGTCATCATCTTAAAATCCTCTGGAAAATCTAATCGAATGGGCGTAATCAATTCAATGGAGTTACCATCTGGATCATCAAAATAGATTGCAGCGTGGGCGTGAGGATTGTTAGGTAATATAAGTGGTTGGTGATATTCATCAAAACCAAATGAAGTACGAATCCCGATTCCTTTTTCATTCAACCAGTTCTTAGCCAAAATGATATCTTCTTTCTCAACTCGAAATGCGATATGACGGATGGAAGGGTGATAAGGAAGTTCAACTTTATCGCTTACCCATAACCCAAGCCAACTTTCTTCTTTTACAATCCAGAAAAAAGCTAATTTATCTTGCTGATAGGCTAGCTCTAGTCCCAAATTTCGATAAAATGAAATTGAGTTTTCTAAGTGACTTACTGGTAAATGAGCTTCATATAAACCTTTTATCAAAGTAATACCTCTCTTATTAAGATTATTATATTTATATTTTATATCAAATTAAGGAAATATTTCCCTCGTTCAAAGGTCTAAACTTACTTAATCATTTTCCCCCTGTTCTTTATTTTTTTGCTTTTGTATTTATGTATTTCCCTTTTTTAGAATATAGACTGATAAATTTGGGTATAAAGCATAATGATGTAAAGTTTTTTTATCATTGTTTATAAGTAATGTATTTCAGAGGAGGTTTTATTGTGGCAGAGAACAAAGACAAAAATGTTACAAAAAAAGAGGATGGGGAACGTGAAATTCTAACTACTCGTCAAGGACACCCTGTAAGGGACAACCAAAATATCCGTACAGTGGGTAACCGTGGACCAGCGACTTTAGAAAATTATCACTTCATTGAAAAAATTTCACATTTTGACCGTGAAGAGGTGCCTGAACGTGTAGTACATGCACGTGGTTCAGGTGCTTTCGGTTATTTTGAAACTTACGGCAAAGTTGGAGATGAGCCTGTAGAAAAATATACCCGTGCAAAAGTCTTTTCTGGTGCCGGTAAACAAACGCCACTTATGGTACGTTTTTCCACAGTGGCAGGTGCAAAGGATTCACCTGAGACTGCACGAGACCCGCGCGGCTTTGCAGTGAAAATGTATACGGAAGATGGCAACTGGGATCTTGTAGGTAACAATTTAAAGATTTTCTTTATTCGTGATGCTATGAAGTTCCCTGATATGATTCATGCTTTTAAAGCAGATCCGGCTTCCAACGTACCGAATCCTCAGCGTATGTTTGACTTTGTTTCACGTACACCGGAAGCGACGCATATGATTACATTCCTATTTTCACCTTGGGGTATTCCAGCGACATACCGCCATATGCAGGGTTCAGGTGTTAACACATATAAATGGGTTAATGAAGAAGGTAAAGCTGTACTTGTAAAATATCACTGGGAACCAAAACAGGGCATCCGCAATTTGACACAAGAAGATGCAAACTCCATTCAGGCTACAAACGTAGGACATGCTACACAGGACTTATATGAAGCAATTGAACGTGGAGAGTATCCAGAGTGGGAGCTGTTTGTTCAGATTATGGAGGATGACTATCATCCAGAACTGGATTTCGATCCACTAGATGACACAAAACTTTGGCCAGAAGATAAGTTCCCTTGGTTGCCTGTAGGTCGTATGGTGCTTAACCGCAACCCTGAAGATTTTCATGCAGAAATCGAGCAGGCTGCATTCGGCACTGGTGTTCTAGTAGACGGTATGGATTTTTCGGACGATAAAATGCTACAGGGGCGTACATTCTCTTACTCAGATACACAGCGTTACCGTGTAGGCTCAAACTACTTAAAATTGCCAGTCAACTCACCAAAGGTACCGGTTCGTACAAATCAGCAGCGTGGTCAGATGGATACGCGTGATCCTAAAGAATCCGGTGAAAACCCACATATTAATTATGAGCCGTCAATGATTGGTGGCTACCGTGATGCAGGGGATAAAAAATATCCACCACATCAGCCGTCTTATAATGCGGCATTAATGAGTGAACCTATTGATCGCCCGAATAACTATGGTCAAGCAGGTGAAACATACCGCAGTTTTGAAGACTGGGAACGTGATGAGCTCATTAATAACTTATCGGATGCTCTGGCAATCTGTGACCAGCGCATTCAGGAAGCGATGTTTAACCACTTTACACAGGCTGATGAAGATTACGGCCGCCGTGTTAAAGAAGAGACTGAAAAGAAAATGAAAGAAATTGAAAAGATGGCTCAGGAAGGTAAGCTACCAGGCCGAGAGTCAGGTATTTCTAAATATGGACAGGGTACTACCGCTGCGAATGAAGCAACAAAAGATGCAGTGAAGAAAAGCCATGAAGCAGACCCATATTAACGATTAAAAAAGAACAACTGGATAGATGCTACAAACTCTAAAAGTTAGAGTTAAAAATTTACCTTTGATTTGACCCAAAGTTAAATTTAGGTAATTGGCGAAATTAAAAGACTTATGTTTGGTATTCCACCAGGCTTAGGTCTTTTGATTTTATTGCGATTGGCAGTGGAAGAGCGTTGAGATACTCAATTAATCATAAAAAAGTTCAACGTATTATGAAAAGGCTAGAGGGCCCATTGGGACCGGATATATGAGTGAATAAAACCAGATTAAAAAGCAGGCATGCTCAGCATGTCTGCTTTTGAGCTCGAGCAGCGTTAGGATATAAACAAACTGCTAAAAAGGAATTACACTGACTTTCCACAAAACCAACTAATAGAAGCTGATCGTTATTCCACAATCGGGCCATATTGTTGAATAACAGTTTTATGTGTAATGTTACCAAACAACGCTTTATGAATGTTTTAAAGGTATTCCGAATATATATAGCGAAATAATATTCAGGGAGGTGAGGATAAAAATGAAAAAGATTATAGTGGGATTAATTCTTGTAATATTTACAGGCATTATATTCTGGATACGGATAAATCCACCTTTAGAATATGGTACTATTGCTGGCAATAGTGAGTATACATCAGTTGTTATAGGACTAGGGAATAAAGGGTTTAATGATATTCAAATAACTAAAGTATATGTTAATAATGGAGAGACTCCCTCTGAAGTAAAAATGCAAATTAATCATCCTGACAAAGGTTTCATTGTAACAGATGACTTTTCATCTTCAGAAGCAGCTACGTATGACTTTTTTAGTTTATTGGACGCAAAGATAGAAAGAGGAACTATAATTGGTGATATTTATGAAAGACAGGATAAAAAACAAGTAAAAGAAGACGACAAAATTTATGGTCTAACTATTTTAAATGAACAACCGATTTATAAAGCAACAATACAATACCGTTATTTAGGGATGCCATATAAATTTGAAGTGAATGTTAAGTAGGTCATTAAAATGAGCAGTATATTGTATACATATTAAAAAAAAGTTCCCAAATGAAAGTTTGGAAAGAAGCCGAAATCCAAGAAATACTGTTAAACTAACATTTCTTGGGTTTTCTTTTGGGAATTGTATATACAATTTTTTATGCAGATTGTGATAGCTGAATAAAAACCTGTATATTTAATCGAAAAAACGATATTCCACAATCGGGCGCTTTTCTTTAACAAGGAGTGCGTCTATTTTCATTTGTAAAGATCAAGTAAGTTTATTTCCTTTTATTCAGTCATATCCTAAGATTAAAAAAGGAAGTGTATAAACTGAAAAAGGATAGAATTGCTTTAGTCGGAGCCGTAGTAATTTTAATTGTAGGAACCTTCTTATTTATCAATAACTCTTCGTCAAAAGGAACAGCATCTGAAGTTCCACCTACAGTAAGTTCTGAGGAAATGGAGAATTTCCTCTATGGAGATAATGGAATCGTGAATCATGTGCATAATGAATTATCGGAAAAAGGTTATATATACCGTCTTTTAATTGCTGCTTATTCGAAAGAAGATATTCAGATGAAAATTATCTTATTAAACAAAGAAGCTACAGAATTAGAGCAAGAAGAGATAAAATCAATCTTCTATGAATTAGTTAAAAAAAACAATCTAAATCCCAAAGCTTTTACTCTTAAAGTGAGTGATTCTGATGATGGACCAGATTGGTAAAAGGTTCAGATTTCATTAAACTAGCTAACTTAAGCTGATACTTATTCCACAATCGGGCGCGATTCCGAAATAAGGATCGCCCTTTTTTCGTTATAGGGCCATTTAATAGAGGAATAGTTCTAATTACAATTGGATATTTATGTTAATATTTATAGTAAATATACTTGTATTATTGAATAGGTAAGTTCGTTTAGGAATGTGATAAAGAGGAATATATGGGGTGATTCTATGAGTAAAAAAAACTTTGATTTAGTGGACTTTGGGGGCAGTACCTTCTTGAATAAGAAAAGTGCTTAATTTAATTTTAGGGGAAGATTGCTGAATAACATTCTTCTTCTGAAAAACAGGTTACTATTGCGAGAGGGATTTTTAAATAATGTACTTAAACTATCGGGGCAAGTTAATACAACAAGGGGATGTTAAAATAGAATTATTAATGTCGGGAGCTGATAAATTGACTAATTTATATTTTGTTAGGCACGCACATTCTATATATACACCTGATGAATTAAATAGACCTTTATCGGAAAGAGGTTTTGCTGATGCAGCAGTTGTTACAAAATTATTAAAAACAGAGGAAATTGGTATTGTTGTATCCAGTCCTTATAAACGAGCTCTTCAAACTGTCAAAGGCATAGCAGAATACATAAGTACAGAAGTTGAAATTATAGATGGTTTGAAAGAACGTACTTTAACCACAGTCCCAGCCAACGATTTTACTCTTGCAGTAACAAAAGTATGGGAGGACTACAATTTTTCATGGGAGGGTGGAGAGTCTAACATCTTCGCTCAAAAAAGAGGTGTAGAAACCACTTTAAATATTTTAGAGAAATACAAAGGTGAAAATGTTGTTATTGGAACACATGGAAATATAATGGTTTTAATCATGAATTATTTTGATAGCCAGTATGATTTTTCCTTTTGGCAAAATCTCAATATGCCAGATGTATATAAATTAACTTTTAATGGAAAAGTGCTCGAAAACGTAGAAAGAATATGGGGCATTTTAAGGAGTACAGAAAAATGAAATTCAATGCTTTAGTACCCGAGTTGTCAGTTACCGATATTGAACGATCTAAGTGGTTTTATACAGAGTTACTTGGATTCCAATTAGAATACGAAAGAAAAAATGATAAATTTGCATTTCTCTCACTCAATAATGCTCAATTGATGATTGAAGAAATTAATGGGTATTGGGAAACAGGCTTGTTAGAGTATCCATTAGGTAGAGGTATTAATTTCCAAATAACTGTTAAGGATATTCAATCTATTGTTAATAGACTAAATCAAAATGCAATTCCCCTTTTTAGGGAGCCTTTTGTTAGCGAATATACAACAGGTGAAACTGTATTTAAAGAAATTGAATTTTTAGTTCAAGATCCAGATGGTTATTTACTAAGGTTTTCACAGGGCGTTTAATTCAAAAACGATCTTCCACAATCGGGCGCGATTCTTCAATTAGAAGACCATGTTTTTCCGTTAAAATGCCATATTTTTTGAATAAGCCCAGCCCAATTTTATAGCAATAATTATTAAGAAAGCAGCCTAAAAATAGGGCGGTCAAACTATAAAATTTACAGAAATAAAAAAGAAATGGTACTCATACAATCCCATTTCTTTTATAAATTATAAACTTTATAATACATAACCTTCATACTCAATTTCTTCAATAACGAGTGCACCTGTTTCATCCTGGAAAAATGTATAGGTCACATCATACCCTACATCTCCATCATCTTCTTTTGCAATACGATGCTCATACACCAAATAACTGCCGTCTTCTTGCACTTCAATTTGATTGACATTTGATTCTACGATTTCTACAAATGTCGCGCTGTTTATTAAGCTTTCCATCCATCCTTGCACGACCATTTCTCCCTCACTATTTGTTGCAAAGTAAGAGGATACACTAGATGGATCTTGTCCATTAATCGCACGAGCAAAATCTTCCGCAAACCAATGAACTATTTTTCGTAAAGCTGAATCCGTTTCTTGATAAATGGATGTTACGACTTCTTCATTCGTACTCATTGTTGAAACATCACTTGTATCATCCGTATTTTGTTGCCCACTTTTGTCCAAAATTTCTTCTGTTAAAATTCGATACTCATTGTATGGGTCATTTTCCGTAAACTTAAATAACAAGTCAAATAGTTGCTTCGACATTTGTTCATCTTCTGACAAAATGAAAGCCCCACTTTGATATAAAAAGTTTAATAATTCATAGTGCTTTTCATCATATTTACTAGAAAGTCCAATAAGTGCGCCAATCCTTAATTCACGATTATTCTCTTCTATATATGTCTCAATTTCATATTCATTTGGAACGACTACCCCAATATCTTCAAAAAATGAAAAATCACTTACATATTCAAAATCAGCTGTTGTAAATGTAAATTTGTTGAAATAAGTTGATAAATCCTTTGTATCATCAAAATGCGTTAAAAAGGCATCGACATAGTTCATAAAATCCGCTTTCGCTTCTTCCACTGTAACTGCGGACTGGTCACTAAAGTTTTTGAGCGTTTCAATTTCTTCATCATTAATTAAATTTGATTGATGAGATAGGCCATTTGTAAGTTGTTTCATTACATCTGCATGAGAATTAAAAACAGCTAACGAATTATAGGCTAATAGTACATTTGCGGCTATCGCCTCATTGGAATCTGGAAAGTCCTGCAATGTCAGCTGTAAATATTTTTTGGCTAGCGCCAAATCTTCACGATTAATTGCTTCAACTGCTTTTATATATGGTTCTACTTCTACTTCTACTTCTGTAACCGTTTCGACTTTCGATGCTTCCTCATCTTTTTTCTGTTCTACGGGCTTTTCGTCATTCGAACAACCTGCTAACAATACAAGTAATAATATGCTAAACCACTTCTTCATTTTGTCACCTCATTCTCCCATAACATTAATACATTTTTAACAATACATGTATATTAATGTTTTATAATTAAGAAGAGTGAGCTATATTAACAGGATTTCATCGTTTAACTATAAATGTGGTCTTTTAATAAAGAGTAATTAGCGGTCATAGTCAGTGATTTAACATACGTTCGTGTCGGAAAAAAATGGCACTATGTATGCCTGTTTGTCGATCTGTTTAATCGTGAAATCATCGGTTTTAGTGCTGGCGAAAATAAAACAGCCGAGCTTGTGTATCAAGCGATTGCGAGCATTCAGGCCAATCTGAATGACGTCAAAATGTTTCATACTGACCGTGGAAAAGAGTTCGATAACAAACCGAAAAAGGTTTCTCCCTTAGTCTATTATGGAAAGTTCAATGTTAAATAACTGCATTTTTTAAAACTTCTTTTTTTAACTTTGAATAAAGGTTTGTAAACTGTTTTATCTCATCTTGGTTCTTATGAAGGTTGTGTTGACTATTATAAGTGGCTATCCCTAACTCCGTAAGTTGATTGATCAACATTTTCCACTCTGCCCATTCTGCTGATTGACTTAATAACCCATTATAATACTTATCGAATTGTTCAATGAGGTAAAAACTTGAGAGTTCCTCGGAAATAGCATTAGATGAATCTAATGCAACAATACAAAAAGGTATTATTTGTTGCGAGGTTGGTATAGATTCTGGAGAAAAACTTATTCTTGTTTCTAACCAATGCTTCATACCAAATACCCCAAAAGCTGTATCTATAGGAATCCATAGATTAGAATCTTTGTTGTAATACTCAATCCATCTATGGTCATTATGGTTCCATCCAAAAATGGAGTAAAAATTCCCATCCTTTTCAATGAGATTTTCAGAAAACTTTTGTCGATCCTCCCATTCCGGCTGTGAGTTTATTTCCAAAATCCAACGTGTTTTTATTCCAATATGGTTTAAAACTTTTTCAACGACCTTCGCCTGTTCTGCACAGTTCCCAGCCTGGCGTATTAAGATTTCTTCCACAGTTCTTTCCTTATAGTCAGTTTCAATCCATTCAAATTCATCATTTATCCAGGAAAATATTCGTTTTACTCTTTCATTATCCTCTTTTGCACCCTTTATTCTGTCGCTTATTTGATTAGAGATTGTTATGCTGAATGTCATTTAACGTCCTCCTACCTATATTAATATTCTTAGAGAATACTACTTGGATAATTTTTGAAACAAATTAGAATTTTAATTCGTATATAGTTACTAAATACTTTAAGGTGGTGTTGTAAGTGGAATGGATGGCTTTAATAATAGCATTGCTTATACCTTATGGTGTTTTCATTTGGATGTATTTTAAACCGAAAGAAAGTTTACTGGTGGGAAGTCGAGGGATAAACAAGGAAGAACCTGAAATAACGGAAAGTGCAATTAAGAATACAAAAATGAAAGCTTTAATCGCCATTATCTTTTATCCGATTTTATATATTATAATTTTTGTTTGTATTTTGAGCTATTAAAAATATAAAATCTTTTCTTCCACAATCGGGCGCGATTCTTCAATAAGAGGATCAAGTTTCCGTTATAGGGCCATATTGTTGAATAACAATTTTAAACAAAGTGTATTTTGTAATGGTTTATTTCCATATGTTCTCCTTTTAACATATTGTTTTATCGTGGGTCAACTGTGATAAAAACACTTTTTAATCCGTCATCCGTTTTTAAAAACTCTATTTGTAAACACATATCTGTCAGTTTTGAATTTGAAGTTAAATCATAATCAACAGCAAATCCACTGTTATCATTGAATTCATAGAAGTTGATTTGTGAATATTCGTATTTTAGGTTGAAATTACAAGGTGCGCCATATTCATCAAATGAATCAAATCCATTTAAGTTTAAAGTTTCTTGAACATAAAAGAATAACTCACCAATATCATCCACTTCAGATTCATCCACATAATTTAAAATGTTTTCATATTCTTTATTGTGCATTACTTTTAATATATTAGTAATAACAGTTAAAGCATATTGTTTATCTTCAGTTTTCATAGTGAACCTCCAAATTCTAATCTAAATGTTGTTAGAGACGGTGCTTTACTCAACGTGATAATTGGTATGTTTATTTCTATAAGGTCCTCGAACATTCGTTTCTGTGGAGTCCTACCTCGGACCGAGGGTACACCCCTAAATACAAACGAATGTCCATTCGGTCCAATATTCAGAATATACTTTTTATGCTTATTAATCAACTCGTATTCAAAAAAAAGAGGATAACAGCCTCTATCACATATCGATGAGGTAAAAATAAAAAGTGAGGAGATGGTGTAATGATTATAATGATAAACGGAGCATTTGGTGTGGGTAAAACCACTATTGCAAATATGCTTCAAAACGAAATTAAAAATAGTATGATATATGACCCTGAAGAGATAGGTTATATGTTAAGAAATGTTATTCCTATGGATATAAAAAGAACAGAATCCAATACAGGGGACTTTCAAGATTTAGATTTATGGAAAGAGTTAACTGTAGATGTGGGAAAAAGGTTAATTACGAAATATAATATTAATCTAATCGTGCCAATGACCATTAGGAAAATAGAATACTTAAATTTCATTTACAACGGATTTAAAAGTGTTGATGAACAAACCCATCATTTTTGTTTGAATGCAAGTAAAGAGACAATTTACGAAAGGTTAAGACTACGTGGAGAGGAAGAAGGTAACTGGTGTTTTCAACAAACCGATAAATGTTTAGAGGCTTACAATCAATACGATTTTGGAGAGTATATAGATACAGAAAAAGTTAGTATCAATGAAATTATTCAAGATATAAAAGAAAAGTTAAATCTTTTTTAAATTATATTATTTCTAAATCACCTGATAATTTACTAATACATGATACATACAAATAACGTTCCTAATAAAAGGTTTGGGATACATTAAAATGGCACGAACGTTGTTAAATGAACTGCTCCCTGTCAAGTAGACAGCAGAAATAATATAAATGATTTAAGCGGCTTGAGCTCTGTATTCTAGAGGGCTTAAGAGAAGCATTTATTTAGAGGTAGGTATTAAGACCACTACTCTTTTTCTTTGTTAAAAAGAGATTGCAGATTAGTTTAACAAGGGGGGAAATTGAATGAATAGGTTATTACTGATTGTATTATTAAGTTTTATATTATTTGGTTGTTCAGATGTAAATAGTGAATCAGATTCGAGTCCAATATTAGACAAAGAGTTTGTAGAAGCAAATGCAGAAATAGGTCAAACTAAAGATGAAGTAGAAGAAATATTCGGAACAAAATATTTCTCTGGAGAAGGTGAATTCGAGACCAATGAAGTATGGGTGTATGATAAGGTGAAAGACGATTTCGAGTATGAAAAAAGTATACAAATAGTACCCTTTGATGAAATCAGAGAAGGCAATGTGGATTATCAGTTATATATAAATTTTGTTGAAGACGAAACATTTATGTATCTGTATATTTACAGAGGAGAAGATGGGGAACTTTGGCAGTATCAAGTAAATCCAGATGGAACTACACAAGATAGAAAAATGTAGCGATAATAAACTATTGGGGGCTTTAGTTTAATAACGTTGTTCAACAATCGGGCGCGTTTCTTCAATAAGAAGATCGCGTTTTTCCGTTAAAGGGTCAGATTGTTGAATAAAAGATTTCAAAAACTGGATATTTATATATAAATTTAGGTGATTGTGAAATAATCTACTTAAATTAACAAAGCAGGATAGTTTAAAAATGATTAGTAAATATTATTATTTCTTGGAAATAGCCAATGAGGTGAAAAAATGTATAAACCATTATCTGAATTTGATTTCAGAATATATTCTAATGATAAGACATCGCATATAACATTTATCCTTGAAGAATATATGCATGAACGATTACCCAGTTTATCTTGTACAATTGAAGTAGTCGATAATAAATTTTTAGGTTGGAATATTAATGTTTGGTTTGAATTAGATAAATTATTGTCCTTCATTACTGAGTTAGAAGATCTAGAAATAAAAAGACAAGGGTCAGTTACGTTAAATGCGATGTCACCACATGAATTTAATATTACTATTGAGAACTATAATAAAAAGGGAGATTTATTAGTTAACTATTCACTTACAAATATTAAATATAATACTGATATATGTTTGAGGAATACATTAACCGGAGCATTCCTGTTAGAAGGATTTTCGGGGACTTGAAAACAAAAAAGCCCTCTTGTATGATGCTTGAGTGTCAACC
>NZ_JACSPW010000027.1 GCF_014836935.1 Solibacillus merdavium
CGGTAAAATCTTCCCTTATTTTAGGCGGGCACTGAAAAATTTAAAATAAGGCACTTTCTATCTACTAAGGCGTTTTGTCCACTCGAAGTTGGACGGACGCTTCAAAATCAAAATTTTCGGATTGGTGGGCCTCGTAAACGGCAATAAAGGCAGTGATAAAGACACGTCAAGCGGCTTTAGCGCTGTCTTGCCGTAGCCCATCAATTATTCAAGTGAAATTTTATTAGAAAATCAACCTCATGTTATGGTGATGAACCTTTATGTTTTGTAATTTCCATTATATAGTAGATGGGGCGGAATTTCATTAATTGGGGATAAATTCTATACCTTTACTTACCTTCTGATATATCTTAGGAAGGTTTTTTTATATTTGCGCTGTGGGCAGTTGTCAGTTACTTGGATATGCTACCACCATTAAAACAAGATAAATATAAGTTTAAAAAAATTGAATGTTTTACAATATATGCTAATTATATCTTGACACTCGATATATACACATTTTAATATATGTAATATCGATATATCGACAGTCAATATATGGAGGGCCTATGATTCCTTTATCAGAACCAACGTATTTAATTTTATTAGCATTAATAAAAGAACCAACGCATGGCTATGGCATTATTAAAGCAATTTCAGAGGTAAGCGAAGGGCAGTATGAAATCGCACCGGGAACGCTTTATGGGGTATTAAAAAATATTGAAAAACAAAAGTTAATTGAAGTAGTTGGTGTTGATTTAGACAATCGAAAGAAAAAGATTTATGCCATTACAGATGCAGGAAAAGAAGCGCTAATCGATGAACAACGACGTTATGAAAAGCTATTATTATTTACATACAAATTAAATGGTGAGGGATAAGATGGCAATTACACGAACATTGAGTAAAAGATTTAATTCATTTGAAGCTGAAGAACAATGGTTAAACGAGCTTGCCCAAAGCGGTTGGCGTCTTGTAGATTACGATAAAAAAGAAATTGGTGAAAACTATTATATATTTAAAGTTGATTTAGATGCGGTAAATATGCGATACAAAATTGATTTCAGAAGTTTAAAAGATAAAGAAGAGTTTGATGATTATAAGAAGCTTTTCCATGAAGCTGGTTGGGAGCTAATTGCAAAAAATCATTATTATATGAAACATATTTTCATATCAATTGAGGGAAAGGATATTTTTTCAGATCAATTATCACTCATTGACCGTGAACGAAGATTTCGCAATATAATGTCATTTTATGTAATTGGATTTGCGGCTGCAGTAATTGGCGCATATATTGCAACATTTTATTTTGATTACGATTGGTTAAATGCTCTTATTATTATGGGGATACCAGTAGTTATATGGTATAGCTATGGGTTATACAAATTCCATAAAAAAGTACGTCAATTACAACATGGGAGGTAATGAGATGAAATATTTGAAAACACTCGATAATATATTCTTTTTCATGTCACTATTTGGAATTATCCCATTAATTTTAGCTGCATTTGATGTATATCGCCAGCAAGTTCAAGATTATAAAATTGTGTTTTTATTCTCGTTATATATCGGAGTAATTGGTTCCTTTATTTTAAAAAAGTACAAAACAAAAAAATATGAGCAACTCATGAGAAAAGGTGTACCAGAATCTATGAATTAGTAAATCAATTTTTTAAATAGTAAGCAAAGATAGAAAGGAGCTTGTTATGAAAAAGATACTACCATTCCTATTCGCCATGCTCGTCTTAACTGGGTGTAGTGAGCAAAATGAAATGGAGGGCCAAGGAGTCATCAATACAGAAGCGCCACTTGTTGAACGGGTGGAGGCGGAAATGAAAAAGAAAACCAACACGCTTGAAAATATTTTCCAAGGTCAGTTTGATGATCGGGAAATTGCTTTTGCTACATATTATGAGAATTTAGATCGCGATGAATTCGTTTATCCACAAACGAATTATTCTTTATCAGAGGAAAAACAGGAAGAATTGTTGAATTATATAAAATCCGTCGAAGTGAAACTTTATAAAAAAGATTTTTCTCAAAAAGATGAAGATTTTGATTTTTGGATTATCCGTCCTCAATATCTATATTTAAGTGGTCCTACAATCGCAATAGATTTGGATCATAAAATCTTAAGTGTAGGTGCAGAGGATGTATCTCCAAACGCTTATAAAGTAGTCAATCAGGAAGAAGAAGTATTTGAAAAGTTGGTAGAACTGTTTCATAGTTCCGAAAGACAGGAGCGGAAATATTAGGGGCATTTTTGAAAGTAAGCTGGAGCATCGATTGGTGGTAAGTCGCGATTATAATCTACAAATTCTTTACATACGCTATATGGCACAATTTACTGAGTAAATGGAGGTCTGTGGATGCGAAGTTGGCAAAGTGTGTTGTTTGAAAGGTTTTTAATGCTAAGGGGAACTAAAAAGAAATTTTTGGATGCACGGCTAATGGAAAAATTTATAGCAAGCAAATACAATGAGCGGCCCTATGTATTAGATGAGAAATTTCAGCAAAAGCACTCGATTAGAAAAAACGAGATAGCCGGGATGCTGTATTACACGATTAATGACCAGCCTTCTCCGAAAAAAGTGATTTATTATTTCCACGGGGGAGCTTACATTAATGACCCGCTCATTTTTCATTGGCGCTACTTAGTAAAGCTGGCTGAAGTAACGAATTTTACAATTGTCGTACCGATTTATCCGAAGCTTCCACGGAATACGGTTAAGGAAGCATTTGAGGCAATTCATAGCTTGTATGATCAATTAGTAAAAGATTATGACGTACCGTTTATTTTTATGGGGGATTCTGCTGGTGGCGGGTTAGCGTTGGCATTCGCGCAAGATGTAAAGCACCTGTCGAAAATGCAGCCGCAGCATATTGTACTTCATTCGGCATGGCTAGATGTAAGAGGAGAGGATCCTCAGTATAAAACGCTGGAAAAACTAGATCCGATGCTTGGCGTATTAGGGGCACAGGAACTCGGTCGTATGTGGGCAAACGGACTGGATTTAACACATTATAAAGTCAGCCCTTTGCATGGAGAAATAAAGGATATTGGTCAAATAACGGTTTTTGTTGGGACAGGAGAGCTTCTTCTTGTCGATGCAAGAATGTTGCGAAGTAAAGCAAATGAACAAAATGTAGCCCTCCATTATTACGAATACCCGAATATGAATCATGTATTTCCGGTATTTCCAATTCCCGAAGCGAAGAAAGCTTTCAATACATTAGTGCAAATCATCAATGATTAACTGTTAACGCGTCAACTTTTTGATGCGTTTTTTTTATAATAAAGGGGGATATCATTTCATGAAAGTATATATCATTCGACATTGTGAAGCAGAGGGGCAAGCTCCTGAGGCAATGTTGACGGCAACGGGAATGGAAGCACGAAAGCGTCTTGCGGATTTTTTAATTCCTTATCAAATAGAGGAAGTCATTTCCAGTCCATATGAAAGAGCCATACAGACAATAGAAATGTTCATCCAGGACAACGGTATTCCCTTTAAAGTAGATGAACGATTAAAGGAAAGGGTATTGAGTAGTGAAAATCTTGTAGATTGGCTTGAAAAATTACAGCAAACCTACATAGATTATGATTTAAAGTTTACGGGTGGAGAATCGAGTAATGAGGCCGTTAATCGAATGATTGAATTAGTAAATGAACTGCGACAAGGAAATCATACGTCTGTAGCAATCGTTACGCACGGGAATATTATGTCGTTATTAATCAATCACTATAATGGTGATTTTGGATTTAATGAATGGAAACAACTATCCAATCCGGATGTTTATGAAATTAATTTTAATAGTAAAGAGATTAAGGTGAATCGGATATGGGGAAGTGAAATTGAATTTATTTAAGCAATTATAGTTTAAATAAAAAAATGGGGGAAATATATATATAAGGAAAATGTAAGAAATTCCTACATAAACTAAAAATGAAACAGGTTGAAAAGTGGGTGACTTATGAAAAACATCTTTGTAGTAAGCGATATTCACGGCCATTATGATCAATTTGTTCATGTACTTTCATTTTGGGACAAAAAAGATACACTGGTGATTTTAGGAGATTTAATCGACCGTGGACCAAAGTCATTAGAGGTTATACAAAAAGTGCTGGAATTAAAAGACGAATTCGGTGATCAAGTAATCGTTTGCCTAGGCAATCATGAAGACATGTTGATCGATTATTTAAATTTCCCGGATATAAAACAAGACCGCTTTTTTAAAAACGGTGGTCTGGATACAATTAGAAATTTTCAAGATCAACTTCCGAATGAGTTCATGACAGTAAATCCAGTCATACAAGTTGAAATGATTAAGGAAAAGTTTGCGAGAGAAATTTCGATGATAACAACAAGCAAACTTTTTGTGATTATTGGAAATGTTTTGTTTACACATGCCGGATTTGATTCGAATTTTGAAACAATTGATAATACAAGTGCCGAAGATTTTCTTTGGATTCGTAAGCATTATTTGTCTCAAAACCGCACACCCTATGTCAATGTATTTGGTCATACACCTGTGCACTTAATTCATGATTCAAGTGATGTGTGGATAAGTGAAGATGCCAAATATATTGGGATTGACGGTGGCTGCTATATGACCGGTCAACTAAATGCATTAAATATATCTGAAGCCGGAGAGATTTTGAATATATATAAAGTAGTAGTGGATCCGCCAAAATAAATTAGGCAGTTCATTATATTTTTGATATAATATTATAAACTGCATTTTTGGAGGTTACTTCCTTTTCTGATTTTTAGAAAAGGGGTAACCTCTTTCGTGTTTAAAGAAGTTTTTCAGGGAGGAAACATTTTGGAGCAATATACAAATTTACGGGCTGGTGAAAAAGGAGCCTATTTATCCATAGTTGCCTACATATTTTTAAGTATACTGAAGCTTACTGTAGGTTTTATAGGAGATTCAGAAGCATTAAAAGCAGACGGTTTAAATAATACAACAGATATTATTGCATCCATTGCGGTATTAATTGGGCTGCGAATTTCACAGCGTCCAGCTGATGATGATCATCGATACGGACATTTCCGTGCAGAAACAATCGCTTCACTTGTTGCCTCATTTATTATGATTTACGTAGGTATTGAAGTTCTTTTATCGGCAGGGGAGAAAATAGTAAATCCGATTGAGCAGGAGCCTTCTGTAATTACAATTATTGTTGCATTATTTAGTGCTGTAGTTATGTTTGCAGTTTATAAATATAACCTTAAACTCGCTACAAAAATCAATAGCTCAGCGGTCAGGGCAGCAGCATACGATAATCGATCGGATGCGTTAGTTAGTATAGGGACAGCTATTGGTATTAGTGCTGCAATTCTAGGTTTTCCAATTGTTGATACAATCACGGCATTTATTATTGGTTTGATTATTATAAAAACGGCTATAGAAATCTTTAAAGATGCGGTTTTCTCTTTAACGGATGGATTTGATACGGAGTTAATCTCATCGATAGAAGAACGAGTAACGAAAATTCCTCGGGTGCGCGAAGTGGTAGATGTCCGTGGAAGACAGCATGGGAGCTTAATTTTAGTAGATGTTACAGTACGTGTGAATCCAAATTTAAATGTCAGGGATTCGCATGCTATTACCGAGCAAATTGAACAGGCAGTTGAGCAATTGAGCAAATTTACGACAACACTTGTCCATATTGAACCATATGACCCGAAAGAAGAAATAATTTGTGAAGATGATTTCCATTTTTAACACGATTAAACAAGAAAAGAAAGCACGACATGTATGTAGCATGTCGTGCTTTTCCTTTAGGTTACTTATTAATATGCAATATTTCACCTGGGCCCATTGGTAAACCTAGTAATAGCCATACCCCGAATAAAATAATCCACATGATTGCGAAGAAAATTGAATACGGAATTAAAGCTGAAATCAGTGTACCCATTTTAATGTTTTTATCATACTTACGTGCAAATGCAAGTAGCATCGCAAAGTATGCAAGAAGCGGTGTAATCGGGTTTGTAATGGAGTCACCGACACGGTAAGCCATTTGCGTTACAGCGGGTGAGTAGCCTAAATACATAAACATCGGTACGAAAATTGGTGCAAGTAGTACCCATTTCGCAGAAGCTGATGCCATTAGTAAGTTAACTAACGCCACGATGAAGATGAATCCGATAAACATTGGTACACCCGTGAAGTTCATAGCCTGTAATGTTTCAGCACCTTTAATTGCTAAAATTGTGCCGATATTACTCCAGCTAAAGAATGCAATCATTTGTGCAGCAACGAATGCCAGCACGATGAATGATGCAAGGTCTGCCATTGATTTGAACATCATCCCAGCAACATCGCGGTCTGATTTGATTGTACCGACTACCATTCCGTAGACGATACCAGGAATTAAGAAAAGGAATAGCATTAATGGTACGATACCCGACATAAATGGTGATTGTAAAAATTCACCGTTTTCACCGCGTAAAATACCGTTTTCCGGAAGTACCGTAACCAGTAGAACAGCGATATAAATAAGCGCAGATACGGTTGCCCAAATAAGTGCCTTACTTTCTTTAGGTGTTACTTTTTCTAATACTTCAACTTTACCTTCGTATTTACCGAATCGAGGCTCTACGATTTTTACTGTTACCCATGTTGCAACTGCAATTAATAATACAGTTGATACGGCCATGAAGTAGTAGTTCATCGTTGCAAGACCTGTAAATTCCGGGTCAACTAGGCGCGCAGCTTCCTGTGTAATCCCAACAAGTAATACATCCAGTGATGTAATTAGGATGTTCGCACTAAATCCACCAGCAATTGCTGCATAAGCCGCAACCATACCAACTAATGGATGGCGTCCAATGCTCATGAAGATCATTGCAGCAATAGGTGGCAAGATGATGTATGCGGCATCTGTTGCGACACTACCAAAAATTGCTGTGAAAATTAGGACAGGTACGATCAGGCCCTTTGGTGCAGATAGTACTGTCTTTTTCATCATCGTAGTAATTAAACCACTATGCTCGGCTACACCAATACCAATCATCGCAACGATCACGATGCCAAGTGGCGCAAAGCTTGTGAAGTTTGACACCATGTTTGTTAATATCTGATGCAAACCTTCTTTAGAAAGTAAGTTTACAACTTCCAATGTTTCACCGGAAGTTGGACTCACTGCTGTTAGACCGATTTTGTTTAACAACCAAGAAGCAAGTAAGACTAAACCTGCTAACATGGCGAAAATAGTAATAGGGTCAGGCAATTTATTACCTGCTGTTTCTATTCCATTTAAAAATCGATCGATTAAGGATTTTTTTTGTTTTTTATCCATGGTCTCTCCTCCTAATTTAAAGTAACTTTTTTAGTATAGTAAGAAATATATAGAATACCATTTTTAGAAAAAATTCAGAATTAACTCTAGAAAGAAAAAATTTAATAATGCAAGGGTTGTTTAATAGTCAAAGAAAATTTAGTACCTATAAATCTTTTTTATTCTCGAAAATTTTGTTGAATAGGCATGAAAATTGTCATTGTAAATAACTGTATATTTGATGAGGTGATTGTGTCTGAAATGTGACGTTTTGTATATTTAAGAAAATCAAATGTATTTGTAGGGTGTACAAAGAGAGGGGGAGAAGATATTAAATGCAAAAAAGCCTAAAGCAGCAAGTCACACAAAGCTGTTTTAGGCTTTTATTATTTTATAAAAATATGAGCATCGCAATAGCAAAGTCCTTTGCAACTAGGGCAATCGACTTTGTAAGGTTCAAAATAGCGCGGCATATAAATGACGGGTTCGAACCCTTGTTCTACAAATTGGCGCTCGGCTGCCCAGCGGTTCGTATCGGACTGTACCCAGCCAACCGTTATAATCGTCTGTGCAATTGTTTCAGCTGCACTGAGGTATGCACGCAAAAGTTCCGTCCCAATCCCTTTTTTCCGCTCATTCGGATGGACGACAAAGTGGCTTGTATAAAAGGCTGTGCCTGACGAAACACGCTCTTTTAAAAACTGTAGTTCATTCTGGAAATAAGGGAAGTCCTTATTGAAATCAATTATTTCATATCCAGCAATATAGCCAACAACCTCCTCATGCTCATTGAGCGATAAATAACGGATGCCACCAGCCTGATCAATAGTGTGGGCATTTTCTATTTCAAATGGTAAATAATCATTTAAAAGTGCAGCAATTTTAGCTGCATACTTTATTTCGTACGGTACTATATTCATGCTGTTCCTACCTTGTTTACTATTATTTTTATTATCTTAACATATTAATGGTGATGTGTAATGTGCTACCATGTAGCCGTTGTTCTCGGTTACGACGTCCGCTTTCCTGGAGAAGCACGGGCGTGACTACTAACAACTAAAAAAAGACAGCATCAGATAACATTGATGCTGTCCTAAACGTCTTTTAAAATCTACACTTACTTAATTTATGATACTGCTCATCCATATCTTAATAGTAGTATAAAGCTAATCCTTCAGGCGTGAAGCTTTGTAGGGAACGATAGGTATGGATGAACAGCCGTAATTAAGCAGCTACATCAGAATACTTATTAAGTAATTCGTCTAATTCCTGACTGCAATTTACTACTTGTGGATGCGTATATCCTAAATTTTTTGCTTTTTTATACATATATTTTCTTTTCAATTCAATTCTTAGTTTTAACATTTTTTTTAACAAGTAGATCTTCAAAGTAAACTCTCCATTCGTTATTATTAGTAATCTTCATTATGTGGATGAAATATATTTATGACTTTTATATGGTATCTTATTCAAAAAATTCCAGGTGTCGAAATGTGTAAGAATTGACACATTTCATAAATTTGTAACAAATAAAGGAAATTTGTTCGACAAACTATTATTCAAGCTTGACTTTAATAAAAAGGTTCATTTTTAAGCATTATTTTGGGAGGGAAAGGTATCCTAAAATTCGAGGTCAAAGCAATCCAATCTTTGTACAACTCGGAAAAACATTGATATAATGGGCATTGTGAATAGATAAGAATCAGAAAGAGGTTATGGAAATGACAAATGCTTATGATGAATACATGCGTCAAGTAACACAGCCAATGCGTACAGAGCTTGAAAATTCAGGCTTTACACAATTAACGACTGCGGATAGCGTACATGAATTTATGGCAGAAACGAAGGGGACAGCTCTTGTTGTCATTAACTCCGTATGTGGTTGTGCTGCAGGTTTAGCACGTCCGGCTGCCCGTGAAGCAGTTTCAGAAGTAAAACCGGATCAATTAGTAACTGTTTTTGCAGGTCAAGACCCTGAAGCAACAGCAGCGATGCGCGGTTATTTTGATGAAGTGCCACCAAGTTCGCCTTCTATGGCAATTTTAAAAGGTGGTCAATTAGCATATTTCATTCCACGTGAACAAATCGAAGGCTTCCCTATGGAACAAATTCGTGACCATTTAGTAGATGTATTAAAGCAAGTATGTGCCGACTAACAATCATCACGACTGCCGGACGTCCAGACGAGCAATCGCTAAAATTAGCTGAACTAGCAAGTCAGGAACTAAATGCGAAAATTATTCCACGACAAAAGCGTTCAGTTCGTAAACTTGCTGAAATTTACGATGCGAATGTAATCGTTGCTGGGAAAAACCGTTATGAATATTACGCGAAAGGTGCTGAGGCGCCTTTCTTTTTTCATCCGAATTCTGCTGCATTTCGATTGAAACGAGTAGATCGTGGTGAAGAAGAGCCATTGCTTACAGCGTGTGCTTTACAAAAGGGCGATACGTTTTTAGATTGTACGCTCGGTATCGGCTCAGACAGCTTATTAGCGGCATATGCGGTTGGGAATAGTGGTGAAATCATCGGTCTTGAAGCCGATCAAAATGTAGCATTTATTGTGAAAACAGGTATGCAAACTTATGATACTTCCGAGCTCCCATTAACGTCCTATATGCGCAATATTAAAGTCATTCATGCCAATGCGCTTGAATTTTTGAAAAAACAGGAAGATAACAGTTTTGATGTTGTATATATGGATCCGATGTTTACCGAAGTAATCGAGGAATCGACTAATTTTGAAGCATTACGTTTCGCTGGTAACCATATCCCGTTAACGGATGAATGGGTAATAGAAGCAAAGCGTGTTGCTAAAAGACGTGTTGTTTTAAAGGCACATTTTAAATCGGATTGGTTTGAACGGTATCATTTTCAGCGCGATGTCCGTCTAACTGCAAAATTCCATTATGGTGTCTATATAAAATAAGGCCGTTGAAGTTCTTTTATAGGAGCTTCAGCGCTTTTTTTGATTTGAATGAATATGTTGCTATGAATTGCACATAAATAGGAACGTCTTGGAACTTTACATACCCCATATAGGTATGGTAATGTAAAAATAAGTAAGGGGGATTGGTTGAATGATCCATGAAAGCAACGAAGAGCACGTAATTCATGAAGTGAGCTGTCGTAAAAGTCATCATCCTGAACCGATAAAAAAAGATTTGACGACAAGATTAAATCGTATAGAAGGGCAAATTCGTGGGATTAAAGGTATGATTGAGAAAGATATTTATTGTGATGATGTCATTACACAATTATCGGCCACTCAATCTGCTTTAAATAGTGTCGCGAAAATTTTGTTGGAAGGTCATCTAAAAGGCTGTGTAGTCGATCGTTTAAATGAAGGCGATACAGAAGTATTAGACGAGCTTGTAGTTACAATTCAAAAAATGATGAAAAAATAAGGAGTGTTCGAGAATGGAAAACGTAATTTTAAATGTAAATGGTATGACATGCGGGCATTGTGTAAAAGCTGTTGAAACAAGTGTTGGCGCATTAGCTGGTGTACAGGAAGTAAAAGTGGACCTAGCTGAAAAAAAGGTAGCAGTTGCGTATAACGAAGATGCTGTTTCAGTTGATAAAATTAAAGAAACAATTGATGAACAAGGTTATGACGTTGTTTAATAATTGAGGTTTACGAATGTTTTAGGTTCTCTAATTTAGAGAACCTCTCTTTTTATAAAATTTTATACCCCCTTGAGGTATAAAGAGGTGAGAATATGACAAAAGAATTGACATTGCAAGTAACAGGTATGACGTGTGCGGCGTGTTCGGCAAGGATTGAAAAAGGGTTGAACCGCATGGAAGGGGTCGAATCTGCGAACGTCAATCTAGCGGTTGAAAAAGCAGCGGTTCAATATGATGAAACGGTCATCAAAGCACAGGATATCGAGCAAAAAATCCAGGCGCTCGGCTATGATGTTGTCAAAGAGAAAGCAGATTTCACAATCGATGGTATGACGTGTGCGGCATGTTCGGCAAGAATCGAAAAGGTGCTTGGGAAAATGGACGGGATTTCTACTGCGAATGTGAACTTGGCATTGGAGAAAGCGACGATAGAGTTTAATCCGTCACAAGTTTCGGTGTCCGATATTATTGCGCGTATTGAGAAAATTGGCTATGGGGCACAAGCTGTAGTCGAGGGCGACCCGGTTGATCATCGGGAAAAAGCAATCCAACGGCAAACAATTAAATTTATCGCGGCGGCCATTCTATCACTGCCACTATTATGGACGATGGTGGCACACTTTTCATTTACGAGCTTCTTATATGTGCCGGACCTTCTAATGAATCCTTGGGTACAGCTAGCATTAGCAACACCTGTTCAATTTATTATTGGCTGGCAATTTTATGTAGGTGCATACAAATCATTACGTAGTGGTGCGGCCAATATGGATGTGCTCGTTGTGATGGGAACGAGTGCGGCCTATTTTTATAGTATTTATCAAATGCTCGCACATCCGAGCGGTCATATGCCGCACTTGTATTTTGAAACGAGCGCGGTGCTCATTACGTTAATTTTATTAGGGAAACTGTTTGAAGCACGTGCAAAAGGCAAATCTTCACAGGCAATCAAACAGCTGATGGGTATGCAGGCGAAATCAGCACTTGTGATCCGGGATGGCGTCGAGCAGTCTGTGCCGCTTGAAGAAGTGCGCATTAATGATATTGTCCGCGTGAAGCCTGGTGAAAAGATTCCTGTCGATGGTGAAGTCGTTTCCGGTACTTCTGCGGTAGATGAATCGATGCTGACAGGCGAAAGTTTGCCGGTCGAAAAAAAAATTGGCGATTTTGTTTACGGTGCCACATTAAACAAAAACGGTGCACTGGAAATGAAAGCTTTAAAGGTTGGCAGTGAAACAGCTCTGTCACAAATCATTAAAATTGTAGAATCGGCACAAGGTTCTAAAGCACCCATTCAACGACTTGCCGATAAGATTTCCAATATTTTTGTACCAATCGTTGTCGGAATTGCCGTCGTGACATTCATTTTATGGTGGCTAATCGGCGGAGAATTTATCCAGGCATTTGAAGCGACAATAGCGGTACTTGTTATTGCATGCCCCTGTGCGCTCGGCTTGGCGACACCGACATCGATTATGGCGGGTTCAGGACGTGCCGCACAGCTCGGGATTTTGTTCAAAGGCGGGGAACATCTTGAACAGACTGGTTTTGTCGATACAGTTGTTGTTGATAAAACAGGTACCGTTACTAACGGGAAGCCGGTGTTAACGGATGTAGTGATGTTTAATAATTTTGATGAAGATGATGTGCTTCGCATTGCCGCAACAGCAGAAAAACAGTCTGAACATCCTTTGGCAGAAGCGATTGTTGAAGGTGTGTTAGAGCGTGGTATTAAACTGTCAGCTGTATCAAATTTCCAAGCACTTCCTGGACTTGGTATTGAAGCGCAAGTAGATGATGTCGAAGTAGCTGTTGGTACGAGAAAACTAATGCGTAATCAACAAATTGATATTAATGAATCAGTTGAACAGCAATTGATTTCATTGGAACAGCAAGGAAAGACTGCGATGCTTGTTGCCATTAACAAAGAATTCGCAGCAATTATTGCCGTGGCGGATACGGTAAAAGAAACATCTGCTGAAGCGGTGAAACGTTTGCATGCGCTTGGCCTGAAAGTGATTATGCTTACTGGGGACAATGAACGTACTGCTCAAGCTATTGCGGCGGAAGTGGGCATTGATGAAGTCATCTCAGAAGTGCTGCCTGAACAAAAGGCACAGCAAATTGAAACCTTGAAACAACAAGGGCGTAATGTTGCAATGGTTGGTGACGGGATAAACGACGCACCGGCACTAGCGGTAGCTGATATCGGAATGGCAATTGGTACAGGAACCGATGTTGCGATGGAAGCGGCAGATATTACATTAATTCGCGGGGATCTGAACAGTATTGCAGATGCAATTTTAATGAGCCGTAAAACGATGACGAACATTAAACAAAACCTGTTTTGGGCGTTTGCTTATAATATCATTGGCATTCCGATTGCTGCACTCGGTTTCCTAGCTCCTTGGGTAGCAGGTGCCGCGATGGCATTCAGTTCTGTTTCGGTTGTATTGAACGCATTAAGACTGCAACGTGTTAAATTGTAAAAATAACCGACTTCCTGAATAAAGAATGCTTACGTTTCATAATAAAGAATATATCAACATAGAAACACAGTATAGTTTTTGTTGTAGTGAAAGCTTACAATCGATGTTTTTCTCATTCCATCTTTATTATAAATAAACCAATAATGATAGGAGCAATCAATATGAAGGAAGATTCAAAGGTATATGACGTCACGATTATCGGTGGAGGTCCTGCGGGTATGTTTACGGCATTCTACGGAGGTATGCGCCAGCTTGAAGTTAAGTTAATTGAAAGTCTTCCACAATTAGGTGGGCAGCTTGCTGCACTTTATCCAGAAAAATATATTTATGATATTGCAGGTTTTCCAAAGGTCCGGGCGCGGGAACTTGTGAATAATTTGAAAGAGCAAATGTCAGCATTTAACCAAGAAATAGTAACTGAGCAAAGTGTCGAAACAATTACTAAGTTGGAGGACGGAACATTTAAGCTGACGACGAACAAAGAAATACATTATTCAAAGACAATCATTATTACAGCTGGTCTTGGTGCATTCCAGCCAAGACAGTTGGAAGTTGTAGGAGCAGAATATTACGAGGGCAAAAACCTTCATTATTTCATCAGTGAGTTAAATGAATTTCAGGGGAAGAATGTAGTTATTTTCGGCGGAGGAGACTCAGCTATTGACTGGTCACTTATGCTTGAGCCTATTGCAAAGAAAGTTACTATTGTCCATAGACGTGATCAATTTAGAGCGCATGAGCACAGTGTTGAAAAGCTGCTCAAATCGAGTGTAGACATAAAAACGCCTTTTATACCTGATGAGTTGTTTGGTGATGAAAAGGGCATTAAACAAGTTGTCATCCGGAATGCAGAAGGAGAAAAAGAAACACTTGAGGTGGATGAAATAATCGTAAACTATGGATTTAAATCCTCATTAGGTCCAATCAAAGAGTGGGGTTTGGAAATTGAGAAAAATTCCATTATCGTAAACTCTAAAATGGAAACAAATATCGAAGGAATATATGCTGTTGGTGACGTTACCACATACGATGGAAAAGTGAAATTAATTGCAACTGGATTCGGTGAAGCGCCGGTTGCAATTAGTGCGGCACGGTTGTATATTGACCCATCAGCAAAAAAACATGTACCGCACAGCACGGATATTTTCAGTAGGAAGTAGTATGGGGTTTAATAAGAGAAATGGAGACACAATTCGCTTATGAATTTGTGTCTCTTTTTATCTACATTTAGGAATCTACTATTATAAGCGTAGACCTTTACCTATTACTTTCTGAAAATTCCATATTTCGTTATGATATAACTAGCAGGAAAAATAATGAGAATTTAAAGGGAGTGCCTAAACTATGGAATACATTACACTTAATAATGGAGTAAAAATGCCGATTGTTGGTACCGGAACAAATACGTATGGAAAAGAAAATAATGAATTTAAAGGAGCATTAAAAAATGAAATTCCTGAACTCGTGTCAGCACTTGAGTTGGGATATCGATCAATAGACGCTGCTATTATGTATAACAAAGAAGAACTTGTCGGAAGAGTTTTAGCAGAAAGCACAGTTCCTAGAGAAGATTTATTTATTACGACAAAAGTCCCGGCGAACGAAGAATATATTTCTTCAAAAGATGCGACTCGAGCAGCTATAGATAATAGTCTGAAAAACTTCCAAACAGATTATTTGGACCTGCTTCTTATTCACTTCCCGATCGAAGACAAAGAACAGCTGAAAAACACTTGGGAAGTATTTGAAGATTATTACGAAGCGGGCAAACTAAAAGCAATAGGGGTTTCAAACTTTGGTAAAAATCAGCTTGATGAATTGAAAGAATTCGCTAAAGTGAAGCCAGCCGTTAATCAAATACAAATTAATTTAAAAGAAAAGAATAAAGAACTTCTGGCTTTATTACAAGAAGAGGGTATTACGCCTGTTGCATGGGGGCCTATGAAAACTGAAGCTGATCAAAACGAAGTGTTAGATGAAATCGGTAAAGCTTATGGGAAAACTGGCGCGCAAGTGTTATTAAAATATCAAATAGAGCGCGGTGTAATCGTTATTCCAAAATCACACAACCGTGATAATCAAGCAGCTAATCTAGCACTTTTCGATTTCGAATTAACTGCAACAGATGTAGAAAGAATTGAAAGTCTGTAAATGTAAACAAGCGTCTCCAATTTAGGAGACGCTTGTTTTATCTAGTCTGTTGGTTTACGTTTTTTAATAACCAGGTCGAATCTTCTAATATATTTAAAAATGTGCTAATATTAGTTCAGTTTTCTAATATATCTGTCCAATGTGCTAATAAGCTGTTGAAATGTTCAAATATCGCTCGGGAATCTTCTAATATCCAGCCAAAAGGTTCTAATATCTAATCTAAAGTTCTAATAAAAAATACTTCGACTTATCTAAAGCCCATATTCCAATGTGACTGTACAAAACTTATCGTAAGTGGAGTACTATTTGATTCAAATTTCATCCAAAACACAAGAACCTATTCCTTCCGCATAATAAAACTCAAATGTCTGCCTGTACCTCGGTCTTGACGATGAGAAAATCCGTCATCATCCAAAAATGTGCACATACGGTCAATTGTAATATTCTCTTCAGGAACACCTGCAAGCATGCATTGCTTTTTCACGGTTAACTGATTATCGATATGGAATTTACCTGTATCTTCATTCCAGTACATAAATTCATCCGCATAGCCGAGTGCATTGAATTTCTCCTGCACATCCGCATCCACTTCAAATTTTTCCTGGCTAATTGCAGGTCCGATTAACACTTTTAAATCACGCATATCACAATTTTCTTGTGTGTTTAAATGCTGTAGCAACTTTAAAGTAATTTCTTTAATCGTACCTTGCCAACCGGAATGAACGGCACCGACTAGGTTTGTTTTTTCATTATAAAATAGAACGGGTACACAGTCTGCAGTGAAGCTTGAGATTACGACATTCGATTCGTACGTATAGAGGGCATCGGTGTCGGAAATGGCTGTTGCGTTGTCTGTCGCACCTTTACCGATTTCTGATTTTTCTACACGGAAGAAGTTTGCGCTATGTGTTTGATTGGCGCAGACAAAATCCGACAGGTCTGTTTCCAGCAGTGATGCAAGCTGTTTGCGGTTTTCGATAATATTAGCTTCGTTTTTGCAAACATGCAGGGCCATATTATTGTCCTCGGAAAATGCTGAATCTTTGAGTGTAATACCCATTACTCGTTTTACATTATTTTCATAAAATTTTACCTTCATTTTATCACCCCCTGTACTATACCCTCAAAAGCAATTTTTGTATAGGCAAATGGGGTTTGGTATAATGATGGGAAATAGGGGGAATAGGATGAAAAGTTGGCAAATCATTTTAACGGGTTTTTTACCTTATGTAATGGCGGTTATTGTTTTTATAGCGGTTGCAATTCCTTATGCGAATGAAGCGATCACATTCGGTACGGCCGTGACCATAATTGTTTATGTTTTGCCAATTTACTTCTTTGTCGTCATCCCTTGGTATTATGTGTTGTACATCATGCGCAAACGTTACAGCAAACGTGCACTTTTGTTCACAAGTCTTGTTTTTTGCGTGCTTCAGCCAATTATTTTCGGAATGATTCTTAAAGTACCGATCGGCAGCGCGGATTTTTTATTTTTTGTATCACCGCCGTTTATAGTTGGCATAATGGTTAGTACACTGTGTATTAACTGGTTCTATAAAGAAGACTTACAGCAACTGACAGATGGAAGGGGAGAGCCGATTGGAATTGACGATTGAATGGCACTATATCACAAAGTCCAAGCAGGAAATTACTTGGCGAAGTGAGGCCATACCTGCTGCGCATGCCTATACGCTCGTACTGGATATGGAAAATACGGGTCGGACAAAAAGTATTGTGATGACAGATGAACATGACAGTACATGGACATTAAAAGAACTAAAAAAATATTTAAAATCACTCGAAACAGAACCTTCTGAAGTAGAGGTGTATTTCGATGGCGGTTTTCATAGAGAAGAAAAGCTGGCTGGTTTAGGGATAGTCGTCTATTATAAACAGAATGGGAAAAACTATCGCTTGCGAACGAACCGACTGGCGGAGTATTTAACATCAAACAATGAAGCGGAATATGCGGCTCTGAATCTTGCGGTTGAACAGCTTGAGGAAATGGGTGTCCACCATCAAAAAGTGAAGATTTATGGCGATTCGCAAGTAGTCATTAATGAAATGAACGGCGAATGGGCGGTAACTGATTCCGTTTTGACAACGTGGGCGGATAAAATCGATGTGAAGCTGCAAAAGCTTGGCATTCGACCTCACTATGAATATATTGACCGCAAACAAAATGGTGAAGCCGATCAGCTAGCAAATCAGGCGCTTCAGGAAATCGAAATTTACGCGGATATTGATGTACAAAAAAGTAGGAAAAAGAAGGGGGATCTTTCATGATTCGATCTGTTGGCGCTGGTAGTTCAAGTTTAACGAACCAGACTCGTCCAAGAAATATACAAAAACAAACTACAGCATTCCCGAAAATTGGGGAAGATCAAGGATTTACACCAAAGCAGGAAAAGCTACGCATTGAAGAGTTCGAAAAAGCACCGATGATGGTTGGTGTAAAGCCGAAAGCACAGCTAAAATCCATTTTTGACGAAATAAATGATGTCGTTAAGAAAAATGCTGATGGGGATCGTTTGGAAGTAAGTAAACGTGCCATTTCTTTAGCAAAGGAAACTTTATTCAGTTAAAAAATAAGCTCCACCGGGAAATTAATTTTCTCAGTGGAGCTTTCTTTATATTATAGAATTACTTTTTTCTCAAAAGCACGTTCACCAGCAATACCTGGCTGTGTTAATTCAAATGGATTTAAAATAATATCCAATTGTTCGATTGTGAAATAATTATATTGTAGGCAAAGTTCACGTACAGATTTACCGCTATGAAGTGCTTCACGGGCAATCTGGCTTGAACGTTCATAGCCTAAATGAGGGGCTAAAGCTGTTACAACACCGATTGATTGCTCTACAAAATCATGTAAACGCGCTTCGTTTGCTTCAATATGATCTAAGCAGTATTTTGTGAATACTGTAAAACCATTTGTCATAATTTCGATTGATTGTAGCAAGTTGAATACTAATACAGGCTCCATTACATTCAATTCGAATTGTCCTGCTTCAGAAGCAAGAGAAATTGTAACATCATTACCGATTACTTGGAAAGCAATTTGGTTAATCACTTCAGGCATAACTGGATTTACTTTACCAGGCATAATAGATGAACCAGGCTGGCGTTCCGGTAAACGGATTTCTGCAAAACCGGCTTTTGGACCTGATGCCATTAAACGTAAATCATTACAGATTTTCGACATATTCATCATCGCAATTTTTAACATTGATGAAACTTCTGCGTACGTATCTGTATTTTGTGTACCATCGATTAAATTATCTACTTTAATGAATGGGAATCCACTATAAGCAGCAATGTTTTCTACAGCTAATTTCATATATTGTGTATCTGCATTTAAACCAGTACCGATAGCAGTTGCACCGATATTGATTTGCAGCATTGTTTGCTGAGCTTTCTTAATACGGGCAATATCACGTGCTACTACTGCCGCGTATGCACCAAATTCTTGACCTAAACGGATTGGTACTGCATCTTGTAAATGAGTACGACCCATTTTTACAATGGAATCAAATTCTACTGATTTCTGAATGAAACTGTCACGCATTACTTCCATCGCCATTATTAACTTGTCTAAAGTTGCTACTGTTGCGATATGAATAGCAGATGGGAATGCATCATTAGTTGATTGGGCCATATTAACATGGCTGTTAGGACTGATGATTGAATAAGTACCTTTTTCTTCCCCTAATATTTCTAACGCACGGTTAGCAATGACTTCATTGGCATTCATGTTCATTGAAGTACCTGCGCCGCCTTGAATTGGATCTACAACGAATTGATCGTGTAAATGCCCTTTAATAATGTCATCAGATGCTTGCGCAATCGCATTAGCAATTGTTGCGTCTAATTTACCGATCGCTGCATTCGCAAGTGCTGAGCTTTTTTTCACAATGGCAAATGCGCGGATCAATTCCGGATGCATAGTCATTTTTGTGATGGGGAAGTTTTCTATTGCACGAGTTGTCTGAACGCCGTAATATGCGTCCTTTGGAATTTCTAATGTGCCTAAAAAGTCTTTTTCAATACGTGTACTCATTTGTACGAACCCTCCAAGAGAATGGTGTAATAGTTGGATAAACAATTACATTATACGTCAAAAACTCCTAAAAGCTTACTTGCTGAATTATTAGATTATTTGACGTGTTCATGTGAACTTTAAAAAGTTATTGCCGAAGTTCATTATAAACAAATTCTAGTCAATTACGAAACTTTTTTCTGCTTCATGCGACTAAATTAGAAAGGAGTGAGCGGAATACAATGAAAAATTGGTTACCATACATGTTTATACTAATTATGTTATTGGGTGCCTGTAATAGTGGTGAGCAGACAGGTAATTTGGGTGAAAATAGTGGGGAAGACGCAGCGGAAGACAATATTGACTATAAACTACTACATCAGTTGAACTACATGCCACCAGAGATAGGTTCTAGCATTTCAATTGTACAGGATGAGAAACTATATTTAACATGGGCTGAAATATTCGAGTTTGATACAGTCCATGCTATAGACTTTGAAACAGAAGAAGTCCTTTTTATAACGGCTTATTCAGATGGCTGTGGCAGAGTATTCGAGAGTGTTAAAAAAGAAGGGGAAACATTAATTGTAAAGTTAAATTACCCTGAAGATATTCGTAAAGAAAAAGATATTGTATGTACGGAAATTGCACTACCAAATACGTATGTTATCAAGATGGAAAAGACGAACACGACAAAAGGGAAGTTAATTGATATTCAACGAACAATTTATGAAGATAATGCGATTGTTCAGGAAAAGCTGCAATAAATATTGAGGGGCTCTTCAGTATTCATCACACGATTAAAAGCTTTAGGAGCAACAACTCAAATGAGTAGAACTACCCTTCATTGTCGACACGAGTAAACGCTTTAACGAATTGCGGGCAAATCTTCAACGGGATTAACACTAGAAAACGTAAGAATGGGGTGAAACTTATATTTAAGAAACTTACAGCTAGCATGATATTGTTACTTTTGATAGGGAGTGCAACAATTTTTTATTTAATTTCCTCTAAGCCAGAAAATCAAATGATTAGTCAGGGTGAAGAGAAATTGGCTACTTCGGTAACCGGAACCGAACAAAACCGTGATTTGAGTGAAGCACAACATGAACAATTAAAAGAAACACTTAATTTATCACTGCGGGCAATAAGTGCAATGATAAACAAGGATTATGAATATTTAGAAGAAATCATTGCCCCTACAGTAAAACTTAATAAAGAGAATAATACGATTTCTTTTGGGGATTCAAATGAAATACCTATAAGAGACAGCTTTGATTATAACAATTTTGAGTTTAGAGCTTATATGGTACAAGAAGATACAGTTTTAATCATTTTAGGAGTTAATAATGTATCCTACGAGTTTTCATTTGTTGAGCATAAGGGGAAAAGTGGAAATTATCTATTGAAATCAATTTATACTAATTAGGGTAATTACGAAACAGTAAGATTAAATACAATTTTAAATAATAAAGAAAAAGGTAACAGGAGGAAAAATGAAAAATATTAGGGGGTTTTTAATTTTAGTCACAAGTTTGCTAATGCTTTACGGCTGTGATGAAGGTGGAAAGCAACCGGTTTCTACGACTACCGACACTGAAAAAATGAGTTCAGAAAAAGAAACAGAAAAAAAGTTATTAGCATTGTCAGAAGAAATATTCTCCCTGTTAAAGGATTCTAACTATGAAAAATTTGCTGAGCAGGTTGATCAAGAACATGGTGTTACCTTTGCTTTTTATGCGGATTTTGGTCATCCCGATGGCTATGGAGGGGAATATGTAAACTTATCAAAGAAGGAGATAAGTGAAAGAAATAATACAAAGTATTTATGGGGAGCCGATGAATCAGGTAAAGAATTTGAAATGTCCTTCCATGAATATGTTCAACAGTTCCTCTTACGAAAATGGGGAATGAGTGATGCAGATTATAGTATTATTACATTCAATGAACCAGGAGAGAATTTTGCAGGTGTAATAAATACCATTCATGAATTTTATCCGAATGCTAAATACGTCGAATACTATTCGCCAGGAGAAACGGAGCATTTATTCCAATCTTTGCGGTTTATCTACCAAGAAAGAGATGGAGAATGGTATCTTATAGGAATAGCTCGTGATGTAGCTAGCGTATGACATTTATGGCAAGATTTATAATGAGGAGTTTCTAAGTGAACAACTTAAATAATGAGATGTCAATTCAGGTGGAAATTAGAGCTGTAAAAAGATTATAAATACTAAAAAAATGACCTTGATATTTTTAGAGAATCTAACCATAAGGGAAAATACAATATTATTTGGAGTGTTGATAACCAAGTCTCAACAGCTATGGTATTTGAAAAGTTTATTCATGGTGTGGATTATAACTTTTCTACCAATGACATAGAGATGAAGAAGTTGAATAAAACAGCGATAAGTCTAATTAAAAAATGAATTGAGTCTATCTCGCGCTTCTTGGTTATAATAACTTTATTAAGGAAAGGTGTTTGAGAATGAAAAGAAAAATTTTATTCGGTTCTGCTACTATTGCTGTTATAATTATTGCCACACTTGGAGTTCGTGAATATGGGGCTCTTAAATATTCAAGCGACAATAATGACTCAACAAATAGTAACATCCTAGAAGCATCTGAATCCCAAATTTATCATCCTGAAATCGGAGAATGGGTTTCAAAGATGAATCTATTACTTTCCGAACCGTTGAATGACCCAAAATTGAAAAAAGCGGGCAACGATGAAGGGTTCGAGTATTACTTGAAGTCACTAGTAGTCAATGATGAATCACCACTCCATTTAATTAAAGGAAATAAAAAATTAGAAGAAGATTATACAACTTTGTTCCTTTTAACAAGTTATATCTCTCATATGCAATTTGCCCGCACGGTACATTTAGGTCCAAATGGTGAAGCGAAGGAATCAATAGAATTAGTTGATGAATGGGCACCTACTGATGAAAACACGCATAAAGCATTCGAGTACATGAAGCAAATTATGAATGATTTAGACGTTGCCGTTGCCATTAATCATAAGGGAAAAGGTGAACTATATGGTGTGACGCATTTATTAAACGGCGATAAGGCTTCCGAAGTAAAAAAATTCGTAACGAGCAGTTGATAGTTAAGATGCCGAAAGTTATTCATCCCCTTTATACAGTAGACATGTTGAAGATTTCGATTTTGTCTACTGTCTTTTTTATTTAATTAGGCTCACTTAAGCGAGAACCAATTATAAATTTGATATAATTTAATAATAAAAAGGAAGAATATAACTTTTATGGAATAGGGTATATTTGGAACTATGTATAAGATAAAACATGAATTTGAGGGAATGCTGTGAAACCTATAATGAAAAGAAAAGATTTAATGACCAAGACAGATATCTCAAACGCTGTAATGACTGTTTTAAGTGAATCTAATTTGTCATCAGAAGATCCTACTTTAAATAAAGCATTAATTGTCTATCATTACTACTCTGAACTTGAAAGTGGGGGACACGAAAGTTTATTCAGATGGTTTGGACAGGAAATTAAAGAGATTGGAATAGATAACTACTTGAATAAACTAATTGGCGTCCTTGAGGAAATCGGTGCTCACAATTATGCGATGATTGAGAAAAAGTATGGTAAAAAGTTGTGGAGCTTGTACGTTGCATTAGAAAATGATGAAATTGAAGAAGACGAGTTTTATAGTATCGTGGAAAAAGCGACAGATGAGTATTACAAGCTTAATGATGTGTTGCGAGAGTTATTGGAAACATATTTTGTTACGATTTATACGGACTTAGTAGAAGTAGTGGAAGATTAATTGGAATGGATAGGGGAGTTATCATGTTAAAAGATGATTGGTTTACTGTTCGGCAAATTGATGACAATACATATGCAATAAGTGAATTAGGCCATTGGGAAAAAGTCCATTCCTTTTTATTATTAGGGGAAACAAAAGCTGCTCTTATAGATACAGGCTTAGGTATTGATAACATGAAGCGAATTACAGATCAGCTAACGACCTTGCCAATTGATGTGCTCACAACACATGTTCACTCAGATCATATTGGAAGTCATGGGGAATATCCACGTATTTTTGTCCATGAGTACGAAGAATCCTGGCTAATAAATGGAATTGTGGGGTTGTCCATAGATCAGATTAGAGCAAACACAGCAAGAGATATTACAATCCCCATACCGAAAAGCTTTAACCCAGATACATATACGCCCTTTACTGGAAAGCCTACTGGATTATTCAAAGATGGCGATATTCTTGATTTAGGGAATCGGAAATTAATTATTTATCATACACCTGGACATTCGCCAGGACATATTTGTATATTTGACGAGACAAAAGGCTATCTATTTACGGGAGATTTACTGTACGATGAAACGCCAATTTATGCATTTTATCCAACAACAGACCCTGTAGATTTAGTGAACTCTTTAGAGAAAATCACAACAATCCCTAACGTTAATTTGATTTATGGTTCGCATAATTCATTAGGAATTAAACCTGATATTTTAAATGAAGTTCAAAAGGCAGTTATCTACTTGAGAGAAAATGATTTAGTGAAATTTGGAACAGGCATACACCAATTTAAAGGCTTTAGTGTGCGATTTTAGAAAAATAAGGGAGAATATGTGATTAGAGATGATATTAACGGATATGTTAATCGGAAATAGTGCGGGATTATTTTCGGTTATAATGCTAACTGCTTGTCTTTACTTTAGTCTTTCTTACTTTGAATATTTAAAAGAGGGAGATAAACGTTTAACAAAACAAGCTAAACTTTTTGCTACGATTACACTATTTCTTGGTTTAGGAGTTCCTGCATTATACGAACTTTTTAGCTAGCGAACTATAATCACAACTGGAAATCCATTTAATGGTAATATATAGTTATTATATAAAGTGGGAGGGGTATTTGATGAGTAATACAAATAATAAGTGGAACATCGCTGAAATAAAAACGGGCTATTTTGTATTTTTTGGTGCCACAATTGGTGCGATTGTTGGGTTAGTTGCTTATGTGAATAATTGGTTGTAACTCTCTAATATGAACTGTCCCATTGTTAGCCCCAACTAACTTTGGGGCAGTTTTTCTATAATTAGAAAAAATTAGAAGCTGGTCCAAAATATTTAATTGGAAAAGGAAGTTTATGGGCTGAATAATCCACGATGGAAATGAGGTAAACTTCGCTCGCGTTTGTCTCAAAGCAATGTTTGGGATGTTTATTTTACTGCATTGTTTAAATTAGAGGGAACTAATTTACAATAAAAACGTTGAAATGTGAAAATAAGGATATGGCAGGTGGGGGCAATAGAACTTATAACAGAAAAACTCATTATGATTGCTTTATTTATATTAATCATTCACTCGATTGAAACATTAGCGTATGCAGTGCGACTTTCTGGAGCTCGTGTTCGCTTATTAGCATCGGCATTGTCACTTTTTAATGTAATGGTAATGGTTTCAAGACTATCTAATATGATGCAGCAGCCATTTACAGGGAGCTTGATAGATAATGCTCCTTCTAATCATGCTTTACAATTTGTCGAGCATCAATTCCGATTTCTTATCGGTTCAGCTTCACTCGGTACGTTACTTGGCATTATTTGTTTACCAACCTTTGTAGCCATTTTTTCTAGAGCGATTATTCATTTAGCTGATGAAAGGGGTTCAATCCCAGCTTTATTGAAAAAAGGTTTTACATTTGACTATTTACGTCGTGCATTCAAACATTTACGCAAACCAAGCCTTTCATATTTACGAGGAATAGGGATACGTGATATTCCAATAAAGTTATTTATTATTAATATTGTCATTACTGCTGTTTATACAATAGGGGTTTTATCGGCTTTATATGCTAGCTTATTGGTTCCTGAATACAAAACAACGGCAATTATGGCTTCGGGATTAATAAACGGTATAGCCACAATGTTATTAATTATATTTATTGACCCAAAAATATCTATTTTGGCTGATGATGTAATTAATAAAAAAGGAAATTATTCTGAGTTGAAAAGAGCTTCGGTTATGATGATGAGTTCAAGACTTTTAGGAACTATATTTGCCCAACTCCTATTTATTCCAGGAGCACATTATGTTGCTTGGTTTGCAAAATTCATTGCATAGTAATATATAATTGATTCTCGTTTAAGAGAAAATAGGGTTAAACTTAATTTTAAGATGAAATGAAAACAAAATAAAAGCAGATATCAAACACGTAAATAGAATTAAATATGATAAGAAGAAAATGATGGTAGAGATTATGCTTTATCAGAATATATACATGATGTCTACGGTAACTATTAAGGAGTAACAAACTAATGAATGATAAAGAACTATATGATATTGTAAGAAATTTAGTTGAAGAAAGATATCCTATCGGTTGGGGTGGTGCAGCAGCCGTTCGTGTAGAAGATGGTACAATTTATACAAGCGTAGCGCCAGAAGTAATTAATGATTCAACAGCTCTCTGTATGGAAACGGGTGCAATATTAGAAGCTCACAAATACAACAAACAAGTAACACATAGTATTTGTTTAGCACGAGAAGATGAACATTCACCATTAAAGGTGCTTTCACCTTGTGGGGTCTGTCAAGAACGGTTATTCTACTGGGGTCCCCAAGTCCAATGTGCCATTTCAAATGATACACAAGCAATTATTTATAAAACATTAAAGGAACTACAACCTTACCACTGGACAGACACATATTACGATGAAATGCTTGAACATTGGCAAAAAATATAGTTCCCAAATTTGAACTGCACTCTTTTAGACACATCTAACAAGGGGTGCGGTTTTTAAATGACTAAAATGAGCCTAGAAGATAAATTAGTAGTCGTTCAATAATATATATTGCTAGAAAGAACGCTCGCTGCAGATTTTTGGTATTACATCACAATATATTAACCTTAGCGAAACTGCAGCGATATAATTAGTTGCCTAAAAAAACATTAGTAGAACCTAATAAATGGGAGTATTTTTAGAATAACCATTTTCATATAGACTGTATTCATAGACTTTGTGATCTTCCTCGTTCAAATATGTCCAAAGCCAGAAGACATGAAGGGAATAAATTGTATAATCTTTTTTCTTCTCAAAAAATCATACGTAGTATTTCTGGCAACGGAAAAAAGCCATGTTTTCTTCGATGATTCGCCTCTGAAATGGTTTAATGAATACTTCACTTTAACAAAGGTATTGTGTGTAAGATCTTCTGCAACTTCATGATTACCAACAAGTAATAAAATGTAGTTGTGTATGGCATCACTATATTTTAAATACAATTCCTCCCAAGTCATTTGTTTGCCTCCTTTGTATATATAGTCAAATAAGTGAAGAATAAGTTTTAAATTTAATGAGTTTTTAATGCGGGCTTTTGTTTAATGCATTTTAACCTTATAATTATAGGGAAAATATGTTAATTTAAAGTTATCTTTAATCTTATGTGACAATATAAGAGAAAGCCAGTCATCTCCCTGAAGGAAAATGACTAGCTTCATAAATACAAAGATTCAATTACTATTAATTACTTCTTTTTCATTTTCTATTATTTCTTTAAAATTTTCTAAGAAATTTTCATCATTTATAATCACATATTTTTGGTTTTTATCAGAAAGATTAACTATTATCCCCTTATCTACATCTATATAAAAAGCAAAATTTGAGTTTAAAGAGAAATTAAAACGATAATGGTATTCTATTTGAGAATCTTTATTTTTTTTAAATGATAGATTTTTAAAGCTTTCAATAAGCAATTTTTGCTGGTCTGCTGGAATTTCTATAGTTATTAATTCAAGGGGATTATGTTTAATTTTTATAACTTCCATCTCTCGATTAGCTGCACTAAAGTCAGGATTTTCTAAAATTTCATTAGCTGAATATGTTTTGTTATCAATCATAAATTTCAACCCCAAAACACCGACTAAAATAACGATAATAACTATTAAAATGTGTTTCCCTTTCAAAATTACACCCCCTGCAATTTATGTAATTATATGGTTAAATTAAATTATAAATCAACTAAAAGTCTCCATTCAGTAAAACTTGGTCATTTATTAACGTTATATTGGGGACTGGAAATATTTAGACATTTGTAAGCGTTATTAAAATAAAATTAATTTGGAGCATTCCTGTTAGAAGGATTTTCGGGGACTTGAAAACAAAAAAGCCCTCTTGTATGATGCTTGAGTGTCAACC
>NZ_JACSPW010000028.1 GCF_014836935.1 Solibacillus merdavium
AAGTTAAAATCTATTGTTTGCTTCATTTAAGAAGCTTGTTTCATTAACGTTGCTTGTTCAGTTTTCAAGGTTCATTGCGCCATCTCTTATGACAACTTTTATATCATATCATCCATGCGATTGTTTTGTCAACAACTTTTTTTGGATGTTTTTTATAATCTGTTGTCGTCGTTGCGACTTATAATAATATATCACGATATTATTAAGTTAGCAATACTTTTTGTTAATTTTATTTCATCAATATTAATAAACTAACACACATCACTCCAGGCAGACCTAAAACTGCAATCATAAGCACAGAGAAAAAATTAATCGGAACATGGAAAAGAACCCCACTAGCCCCCATTATTAAGTTACCTATAAATAAAACAACGATAACAGCCGCAATTTTAAACCAAAACCACGCAAAATACTCCCAGACTTTCCCTCGGCTCTCTTTGTTCAAGAAAAAAAGAAATAAGACAACAAAACAGATCATAGTTAAAACTATGTATCGCATAGCACCATCCTTTTTTCATTTAGTGGTAACATATGCATCTGCTTCGGTTCTTATTTCTAAAAGATTATTTAATTAATACACGGCGTACTCGCGCTTCTTTATACAAATAGTAATGGATACTTTCAGCTTTTTTTCGTTCAGCCATTACATCTAGATTATAGTCGTCCGTTAACCCTTCAATTACCTTCGCATTTTGCAAAGTTTCCTTCGTCTCTTTAATAGAAGAAACTAACTTGTCGTCGAATTCTTTTTTGAGCTTCCCTTTACGTGAAAATAACATCGTGCTTCCCCCTGCTTTATAACTCTCTTCTTCCTTCTAATGCTTTCGATAATGTTACTTCATCAGCGTATTCCAAGTCCCCACCGACGGGTAAGCCGTGTGCAATACGTGTTGTTCGAAGGCCAGATGGCTTAACAAGACGGGAGATATACATCGCTGTCGCTTCACCTTCAATAGTAGGATTAGTCGCTAAAATTAATTCTTGTACACGTTCATCGTGCAAACGTGCCAATAACGAAGCAACGTTAATATCCTCTGGTCCAATACCATCCATTGGTGAAATTGCTCCATGCAGTACGTGATATAAACCTTGATAATCACGCATTTTTTCCATAGCAATAACATCTTTTGGATCTTGAACGACACAAATAGTAGAAATATCTCTTTGTTTATCCGAACAAATATGACATGGATCTATATCTGTTATATGACCGCATTGTGAGCAATATAGTAAATTACGTTTTGCATCAATCAGTGCTTTCGCGAATGTTGATACGGTATCTTCTTTCATTGTTAAAACGTGAAATGCTAAACGCGCAGCAGTTTTAGGTCCAATCCCTGGTAATTTCATAAAACTGTCGATTAGCCTGGATATCGGCTCTGGATAATGCATCCTATTCCCCCCTATAAAAAGGCACATCCCAAAGCTTGAGATGTGCTTTTATTTCTACATGTTTCAAATTAGAAAGGAAGGTTCATCCCTTGTGTGAATTTGCCCATTGTAGAATTCGTTGTTTCTTCTACTTTTTTAAGTACTTCGTTCGTTGCGATAATGATTAAATCTTGTAACATTTCGATATCTTCTGGATCAACTACAGATTCATCTAAATTTACTTCCAACACTTGGCGTTGACCGTTCATCACAACTTTGACCATACCGCCACCAGCAGTACCTTCAAATAACTCTGCATTTAAAGCCTCTTGTGCTTCCATCATCTCTTTTTGCATTTTTTGCATTTTTTTCATCATACCTTGCATATTACCCATACCACGCATATTAATTTCCTCCTTTAAATGTGTAATTATTCTTCGATAACCTCAACAATTTCTTTTCCAAAATGCTTTTCAGCTTCCGTTACAAGTGGATCTTGTGTTTCTAGCATCTGAACATCATCCATGAAAGAAGGCTCATCCGTTAAATCCGTTGTGGCATCCCCATCATTCATTCCGGAATTTTTCTGGTTTAGACCATTTTCCTGAATGAAATTTTCCCGAAGACGACCCCAAGCTGGCTCCGGAATACATAAAAGTTCATACTGTACCCCTACTTCCGACGCTATCCTCTGCGTAAACAATGAAACAAGAACGTTGTTGTCCGCTACCATTTGACAATGTATATCATACTTGAATTTTATCACAAAAGCACTTGCATTTGCGGCAACTGGCTCTGCATCTGCCAATAAAGCGGCATGAGACTTTTGTAAGCTTGATAAACTAATAGCCCAGGCCGATTTCACTTTTTGTAAATCCGTTTTTGTTGCTGATTTTAATACTTCTTGAATACGGCCCGTTGGCGCATTGTATTGATTACCTTGTGGACGTACACGCTGACGAGGTTGTTCATTTTGTTGAACGGATGCTCCTCCATCTTGAAGTTGCTGTGTCAGTTGACCTAAACGACTTTCAAGTGCAGCTACTTTCCCTTCGATTTCAGGGTCTACTACTGCAGTTCCTTGTGTTGTTGCTTTATACTGCGCCATTTTTAAAAGTGCAGTTTCTAAATAAATTTTCGTATGATGTGAAAAACGCATCTCTTGTTGCGTTTTTGCTAAAATATCGATAAAGCCATATAGTGTACTTGCATCAAATTGCTCAGCCAAAGTTAAAAATTTATCTTCAGGTGCAATAAACTCCAATAGTTCCTCTAATGTACCGTCTGTTTTTATAAGCAGTAAGTCTCGGAAAAATGTAATAAAGTCTTCTGCCAAACGTAATGGCTCTTTTCCATCTGCAATTAAATTTTCCACACTGCTTAGTACTTGCGCAACTTCCTTTTTTAAAAGGGAGCTGGCAATATCATAAAATGCATCCTGGCTAACAGAACCTGTTACAAGGAGTACATCTTCCAACTGAACATGTTCATTACTGAATGATACGACTTGATCAAGTAGACTCAGTGCATCACGCATACCACCAGCTGCCGCTTGTGCAATTGCTTTTAACGCTTGCTCATCATACCCCATACCGATGTCTTCCAATACAACCTTCATACGCTCTACTATATCTATAGAAGAAAGTCGTTTAAAATCAAAGCGCTGACAACGGGAAATAATCGTCGCTGGTAATTTATGAGGCTCTGTCGTCGCCAAAATAAACACTGCATGCTCAGGTGGTTCCTCAAGTGTTTTTAGTAATGCATTAAATGCACTTGTAGAAAGCATATGCACCTCATCAATAATATACACTTTAAAGCGTGCATTCGCTGGGGCAAAGCGTACCTTTTCTATTATATCTCGCATTTCTTCCACTCTAGAGTTAGAAGCTGCATCAAATTCAATAACATCCGTATGTGATCCTTCAGTGATAGTTATACAGGTCGCACACTCGTTACACGGCTCACTTGCTGGAGCATTTTCACAGTTTAAAGCTTTTGCAAAAATTTTCGCAGTACTTGTCTTACCTGTCCCGCGTGGACCAGAAAATAAATAGGCATGTGTTGTTTTGCTTGCAAGGAGAGCATTTTGAAGGGTCCTCTTCACATGTGTTTGCCCAGACATTTCACGAAATGACTGCGGTCTATAAACACGATAAAATGCTTGATATGTCAACCTTTCCCTCTCCTTTCATAATAAAAATCCATAAATTCAGTATAGCATAAAGTAATACGAAACTCTTTTGAAATCAAACGAATATACTTCATACAAATAAAAAAACGCACCCATCAAATTTTGATGGGTGCGTTTGAATTGGTAAGTTAATACCGTGCACCTTTCTTCGACTACCGCACATAAGCGTTACTCTTGTCGTCAGCTCGGGTTAGGCTACCCCGCGGCACATAAGTGATTCCACTTAATGCTGCTTCCTTCCGGACCTGACATGGTTCATGGGTACTTATTGCGCAGGACCCAACCGTCAACACTACGTGCAAAAGGCAGACCAAACAATACGGACAGCCTCAGAAAAGGAATTCAATCTTGCTAGAGCGGATTGCAAGTTACAGGGCACCGCTACCTCCCCATCTAGCACGGCAAGTATTAGTATACTAAGCAAGCAATAAAAATGCAATGATATGTCCCAATTAAATTTTTTCCATTTCAAAAAAAATATCTTTATTTGCAAAAAAAATTATTGACGTAAAATTTATTTCGTGATAAATTATTCTTTGTCGAAAAGACAGCTTATATTTGGAGGTATACCCAAGTCCGGCTGAAGGGATCGGTCTTGAAAACCGACAGGCGGGTAACACCGCGCGGGGGTTCGAATCCCTCTACCTCCTCCATATTTTTAACATTACTCCGCTACAGCTATTGGGCGGTTTTTTTATATAAAAAATCATTTAAGTACTATTTCTACTTGTTAGAAATAGTACTTTTTGTATTTATTTTTGCTTTTCATGTACAATTAACTCCTAAAACAGGCTTTTAAAGGCGGTATATTACTTTGGAATCGACTCAACCTCGAATAAAATCAATGAATTTATTTCTCTTTATGCTGCTTATGGCATTTTTCACAGCTATAGGTGGTGAAATAAAATTTATTCCTTTTGAAGATGGACCGTTCCGTTTTGGATTAGGGAGCATTATTTTTTTCTTTGCATTATTAATTCGCCCATTACCAATTATTACAACAGGCCTTTTAACAGGTATGGTTGTAATTATCGGCCGGTCACTATTGGATTTTTTAATTTATGGTCAAGCTCTTTCTGTTCAACTACTCGAACATTTACCAGCAGGGATTTTCTATATAACCTTTGCACTATGCTTTAAATTAATTGCATTGGATGAATTAAAAAAACATCCGCTCATTCTTGGTTTATTAGGAACATTATTTGAGGTTATTTCCAATATGGTCGAATATATTCTTACGGAGCTACTTCTCGTCTCTGACCAGGAAACGTTGATTTCTTTTTTACTGTTTATCGTAGTAGGATTATTACGTAGCTTTTTCGTTGTCGGTATCTATAGCATAATCACCATGTCAGAACAACAAAAGCAATTAAAACAACTTATGACAATTCATTCAGAGTTATATGTTGAAGCTCTCTATTTAAAAAAGACCATGAATCAGATTGAACAACTTACCGCAAATAGTTATCAGCTATATAAAAAGCTAAAAACAACGGAAGAAAAGCATGCGATGGAGGCTTTATATATTGCTCAAGAAATTCACGAAGTTAAAAAAGATCATGAGCGTATTTATGCAGGCCTTTCAAAAATTACAAATCAAAATTATCCGTCCAAATTTTTATTAACGGATATTTTAAGTTTTATTGTAGAAGCTAATGAAAGCTACGCAAAATATTTAAATAAATCGATTTCATTTACTTTAATATGTCCAGACGATTTTGTAATTAAAAAGCATATTGCCCTTTTCGCCATTTTAAATAATTTAATGGCAAATGCTGTAGAAGCAATTGAGAAAAGCGGGTTTGTTACACTAAGTGTTACTGTCGAAAAAGAAACAACAACTTTCATCGTGGAAGACAACGGAATCGGAATCGAAGAATCATTAATTCCGGTTATTTTTGATGCTGGCTATACGTCCAAGTTCAATGAACAAGGACAAGGCTCCACAGGAATTGGTCTGTCGCATACGAAAACAATTGTCGAAAACCTCAATGGAGCTATTCACGTAACAAGTGATACATCGACTAGCTTTATCGTACAAATCCCTTCAAAGAATATTCAAAAGGAGATTTTATAAATGCGTTATTTTATAGTGGATGACGACCGTGCAAGTCGGGTGATGCTTAGTAATATTATCAACGACTGTGAACTTGGGACTGTCATTGGGGAGGCAAAAAATGGGCTTGATGCTATTCCTCAAATTTTAATGATGCAGCCGGAATTTGTATTAATCGATCTATTAATGCCTAAGTTGGATGGTATCGAGACAATTGAACGCCTTCAACAAAATGGTTTTAAAGGTCATTTTATTATGATTTCGCAGGTAGTCAATAAAGAAATGGTTGCAGACGGCTACTCAAAAGGGATTGAATTTTTCATCCATAAACCAATTAATAAAATTGAAGTGCAAATGGTTTTAAAACGGACGACAGAGCAATATTTATTGAAAAATTCCCTGGAAGTTATTCGACAATCTTTAACAAATTTTAATATTACAGAAGTGACCCATACCAAAAAAACAACACGCGAACATATTCAGTCAATCTTAAATGATATGGGGATTGTCGCCGAAGTTGGTAGTGAAGATATTATTAAAATTATTGAACAGTTATTAATCGAAAAGCATAAAATTGCCCCACTCCCTCCGTTAAAAGAGATTTATGAACGTGTAGCAATGCTGACGAAAAGTACACCGGACGATATACTTAAAGAGAGTAAAGCCATAGAACAGCGCGTGCGCAGAACAATTTTGGCTGCAATGATTAACTTAGCAAACATGGGGATTGTCGACTATACAAATTCTGAGTTTGAATACTATACTCCCCGCTATTTTGATTTAACCGATATTCGATATTTAATGAAGCAAATTGAAAATAATGACCAACGAAAAGCAAAGGTAAATATCAAAAAATTCATTCAAGTATTATATTCTGAAATTATTAGTAAAGTTGATTAGTCGGATTTTGTCGGATTTTGTAGGTATGAAATAAAATTAATTTTAGGCTAGTCCTGAATCTGAATTTTTAGGGGGAACAATATTTTGAAAAAGCTAAAAATTAGTTTAGCTGCTCAAATTTTAATCGGTCTTGTACTTGGGGTTATCGTTGGAGCAGTATTTTTTGGGAATGAAAATGTACAATCATATTTACAGCCACTTGGCGATATATTCTTAAACTTAATTAAGATGATCGTAGTACCGATTATTATTTCGACACTAATCGTTGGCGTTGCCGGAACTGGTGACTTGAAACAATTAGGTCGTCTTGGCGGTAAAACACTTCTTTATTTTGAAGTTATTACAACAGTTGCAATTGTTGTTGGGTTATTAGCAGCAAATCTATTCCAACCAGGTGCTGGAATTGACATGAATGAGCTGCAGCAAACAGATATTTCTTCTTATGTAGAGACATCAGAACAAGAAGAAGCAAAAGGAACTTTCCAAATCATTGTTGATATTGTACCAAAAAATATCATCAACTCTATGGCTGAAGGCGATATGCTAGCAATCATCTTCTTCTCTGTAATCTTTGGTTTAGGGGTAGCAGCCATTGGTGAACGAGGAAAACCAGTACTTGCATTCTTCCAAGGTACAGCAGACGCCATGTTCTGGGTTACAAACTTAGTAATGAAATTCGCACCAGTAGGGGTATTTGCGCTTATCGGTGTAACCGTTTCCAAATTCGGTGTAGAATCCCTTATTCCATTAGGAAAATTAGCGATTTTAGTATATGCCGCAATGATTTTCTTTGTAATCGTTGTTTTAGGTATTACAGCCCGTATTTTCGGTATTAATATTTTCAAACTGATTCGTATGATTAAAGATGAGTTATTACTGGCCTTCTCTACTTCTTCATCAGAGACAGTATTACCTCGCATTATGTTAAAAACAGAACAGATGGGTGCACCAAAGGATATCGTATCATTCGTTATTCCAACAGGTTACTCATTCAACTTAGACGGCTCGACACTTTACCAGGCAATTGCAGCACTTTTCATTGCTCAAATGTACGGTATCGAACTTTCAATAGTAGAACAAATTACATTAATGCTTGTATTAATGGTAACATCTAAAGGTATTGCCGGTGTTCCTGGGGTATCATTCGTAGTACTTCTTGCAACATTAGGCTCTGTAGGAATTCCACTTGAAGGTTTAGCATTCATCGCAGGTATTGACCGTATTCTTGATATGGCTCGTACAGCTGTAAACGTAGTAGGTAACACATTAGCTGCACTTGTTATGGCAAAATGGGAAAAACGTTTCGACGAGAAGCAATTTGCCGAGTATCAAGCTGCAAACTTAAAATAAAGATATGAAAACGCCGTAGTGAGATACAACACACTACGGCGTTTTTTTATTTTACAACTTTCGACAAGTAAGCGCGTATGGAAGCTTCGCCATTATGTAAAGCTTCATGTTCCCTCGCTTCATCCTTTGCCACTTTTGCTTCTGCTGCTTCTATTATCTGTTGGATATCTTTTTGTGGAATGACAATTACCCCATCAATATCACCAACAACATAATCACCTGTTTGTACGACAACGCCACCTACTGATACAGGCCCCCCAACAGTACCACCGCCATGTTTATTGCCTGCTGCTACTGTTGTTCCTAATGCAAATACAGGGAAATCAATAGATTGTGCGGCTGCTAAGTCCCGAATTACCCCGTCGACTACAAATCCCTGTATTCCGACGCCTTGTGCAAGTTGCATGACGAAATCACCTGCAACTGCACGATTTGTATTCCCCTTTGCATCGATAACTAAAATATCTCCCTTTTCTGCTTGACTAATTGCTTCTAAAACAGCACCGTTTTCCCCGTCCGGTAGTCGTACCGTTCGCGCACGTCCAGCAATTTTAAAATGATCGGCCAGTGGTTTAATTGATGCTGCAACATTCGTATGCCCCCCTGTTGCATCGGAAATTGCCGTCGTTGGTAAAACAATTAATCGTTCTACTATTCTTAAAGTCATATTTCCATCCCCTTTTCGCTATAATGTTACAAATCAGAAAAATTCGTAAACACTTTTAGCATAAACGAAACAACTTTTTTTTTACAATATTTTTTAAAATCGTTACAAATTTATACATATTGGGAATACTTAAACTACTTAAAAGGGGGATTATTCATGAACAATCGACTCATTGAAATTGTAACAAATGATGTTGGTGAAACTGTTTATAAAATGAAGACCTTTGATATACATGTTACAGCTAAGTTAACAGGGGGAATTGCGCCGACGATTACTTATATTCATGAAGATAAAGATGTTACGGATGATATACGTGCCATTCGTTTTCATTTTGAAAATCCTGCTTCTTATATTGAAAATTACGCCTCTTTTCAAAAAATGCTTTTTGAAAAAGAACAACGTGCAGTTAATGAATTGTATGAAATGATTAGTATAAAACCTAAAAATATGTCGACCGGTAAGCAGATTTTATGGAGCTCTTTCGTATTCTTGCTTGTAATGATTCCAGTTTTTATTATTCTCTTAATAAAATAAATAAAGACCGATTTCTGTCATGATACAGAAATCAGTCTTTTTTCATTATTTTCTTAGATGGCTTGTTTGCTCTAGCATATAACCAATGCGCGCTACAATATCTTCCACTTGATCAGGATTTTTCATTAAATCGTAATCATTAATATCAATGCGCAATACCGGACACGCATTAAAGTTATTAATCCAGTTTTCATAGCGTCCATGCATTTCCTGCCAGTAAGTATGAGGCGTTTGTTGCTCCATCTCACGCCCACGTTCCTGAATACGACCAATAACATCATCAATCGGTCCCTCTAAATAGACAAGCAAATCCGGGTGCGGGAAATAAGGCGTCATCACCATGGCATCGAAAAGATTTGTATATGTTTCATAATCTATTGGTGACATTGTACCTTTGTCAAAATGCATCTTTGCAAAAATACCTGTATCTTCATAAATTGAACGGTCTTGAATAAAGCCCCCGCCATACTCAAATATACGCTTCTGTTCTTTAAAGCGCTCAGCTAAAAAGTATATTTGTAAATGGAAGCTCCATTTTTCAAAGTCATCATAAAATTTATCTAAATAAGGGTTTGTATCAACCTTTTCATATGATGTTCGGAAATTTAAGCTCTGTGATAATGCCTTTGTCATTGTCGATTTCCCGACACCAACTGTTCCTGCAATTGTAATAACCGCATTCGCAGGAATATTGTACTTCTCTCTTAAGTTCATTTCTGATGCAAACTCCTTTGTTGTAACTTTTCCTCTACTACTCGTAGTACATACTGTAAATCTTCTTCGCTCTTTACAAAATCAAGTTCATCTCCATTAAGCGAGATGACAGGAATTTCTGGATGCATCTTTTCAAAATGCCCGATAAATTCATGATAATCACTTGAAAGTTGTTCCATATATTCACGTGTTATGTTCTTTTCTACTTCACGACCGCGCATCGCAATTCGTTTCATTAAAGTATCCAAACTTGCATGTAAATAAATGACCATGTTTGGCTTTGGCATATCAGCCGTTAAAATTTTATAAATCGATTCGTACTTTTCATATTCTGATGCCTTTAAAGTACGCTTCGCAAAAATTAAATTTTTAAAAATATGATAATCAGCCACTACCGGACCTTGCGCTTCAATAATCTCATGAATATCAGATAATTGCTTATAACGATTGCACAGGAAAAACATTTCCGTCTGGAAGCTCCACTCATTGATATTTTCATAAAACTTACCGAGAAATGGATTTTCATCTACAATCTCTTTTAATAAATGATAATCAAACGTTTGTGATAAGGCCTTAGATAATGAGGTCTTCCCAACACCAATCGGACCTTCTACTGTTATAAATGGCACAGACATTAGAAGTGCTCCTTCTCTTTTTATAGTCAATGCTTTTCATTTTATCACAATGATTAATAGACAACAAAATAAACAATTGTATTTTACTGAAATCATGAAAAAAGCTGTTCTAAACATAAATCATTCAGTCGAATTGAGCAAGTGCCTGTTCTTGTTGTTCAAACACTTCATTACATTTTTGTTCATAGTCTAATTCAATCCTTTCACGTTCAGTGTTCACCATCTCTTCAAGTGAATGTTCCTTTTCTATTAATTCTTGTTCTAAAATATCTCGTTGTTGTTCAATTTTTTCATTTAAATTCTGTAATTTCTCAAACAATTGATCCTCAAGCTGGTTTTGCGATGCTTTCTCACTATCCAGGAGCTGTTCAATGGCTTCATCACGCATTTGCTCAAGTAATTCATACTTCTCCTCATGCTTCTCTTCCAACAGGCTAAATTGATGCTCATATTTTTCACATAAGTTGAGGAGTGCGGACTGCAAATTATCCATCTTCTGTTCAAAGCCAGCTACTAGTTGCCTACTTTGTCCCCCTTGTCTCAACAACTCCATCTGTTGATGCTGATAATGTTTAAATATTACACGTTCTTCCACTTGCATTTGCCCAAGCATCTCTACCTTATTTTCTCTATAGCCATTAACTTCTTCACTATAGTCACTCTTATATTTTTCTAATATAATTTGTATTTTATTTTCAAATAGCAATTTTATTTTACCCACTGCTAGATCACTATTTTGTTTAAGAAGATTTCCTTCATTTTGCTTCCGTTGTTCAAGTGCAATTAATTGTTCTTCATACTGCCTTTGTAAAGTCATATATATTTGTATTTTATTTTTCTCAACTATTTGTAATTTTGCAGTATAATTCTGATATAAACTCTCCAACTGTTTTTCAAAATAATCGTTCACTTCTTCTATTGTTTGAAATGAATTCATAATAATCCTCCTTCAAACTTTTCCCTTCATCATAGCACGTCTAATTCTATAGTCGCCTAAGCATTTCAACTCATGCTAAACTAAATATAGGGAGTGATAGATAAATGCTCGAAAAGAACGATCACTATTACATGCTAGAAGCATTAGAAGAAGCAAAAAAGGCAGCTGCCCTGGGAGAAGTCCCAATTGGTGCCGTCATAGTATATAAAAATGAAATTATTGCACGGGCACATAATTTGCGGGAAACAACCCAAAACGCTCTAACACACGCAGAGAGCATGGCGATTCAAGAAGCATGCAAAAAAATAGGTAGCTGGCGTCTAGAGGAAACAACTTTGTATGTTACATTGGAACCTTGCCCCATGTGCGCAGGTGCAATTCTCCAATCACGAATACCTCGAGTAGTTTACGGGGCACGTGATATTAAAGCGGGTTGTGTTGACTCGTTATATCGTTTATTAAATGATGCACGGTTTAATCATGAATGTGATGTTACAGAAGGAATACTAGTAGATGAGTGTGGTCAAATTTTAACAGACTTTTTTAAGGCTATACGCGAACGTAAAAAACAAGAGAAATTACTGCGAAAACAACAACAAGAAAAGTAGGTGGCACGGTGGGCGGATTTGCTATTTTCGATTCCATTCATATGACATGGCTTATTTTTATTAGTTTGTTTTTAACTATTTCAATATATAGTTATCATTATATTGCTAGTAAACAGCAACAGCTCTTTCAAAAATTAATTTTTTGGCTGTTGCTGTTTTTGGAAATTATGAAACAAATTTACTTAATTGTCACTGACCAATATTCATATTGGAGCCCACCATTCCATTTATGTGGGCTAGGTATTTTTATTACTGGTTGGCATGCTTACTTTTCAAACCGTACAACAGCTACACTACTATATACACTCACTTTACCTGGAGCTGCTATTGCTCTATTATTTCCTGGGTGGACAGCTGATCCAGTGGGAGGATTTTTACATATCCATAGCTTTGTATTTCATGCCTTGCTAGTAGCCTTTATTTGCCCGTTAATACGAGAGCGTCAGCTGCATACCACATTCCGAGATATTTGGCGCTCGGTATTGCTTTTACTCATTACGGTACCATTTATTTATTACTACAATGCACGTTTTCAAACGAATTTTATGTTTTTAAATCGACCAGTGAAAGGGACACCCCTCCAGTGGCTTTATGATGCATTTGGCGCTTCCGGTTATTTATTGAGTTTGGCCGGGGTTATTTTTAGCATTTGGATTGTGCTCTATGTACTTCTAAACATACAAAAACGACGAAACGTTTCCTTTTAGTTGTTTCGTCGTTTTATTTTTCAATATAAAATTAGTCTATTTTAATAATTATTCGAGAATTATCCCCAGTAGCTAATAAATCAAAGCCTTCATTAATTTCGTCTAATGGAATAATATTCGATAATAATTGGTCCACTGGTAGTTTACCGGATTTTATCATATGCAAATAATGCGGTATATCTCTCAATGGGAAAAAGACTTGCCGCTTTAATCTGGATTAATACTTCGCCTTCTTGGGGGGCATCCAGTTCAATTTCTTCTATATGAATCGGTTTACTTTCCGCATACGGCTTTAAATGGTTTCAGTTTTAGCCCTCCTTAAACTAAGTTACTGGCAAAAGCGGAGACGTCCTTCAATTTTTCCTGCTGAATATTTGTCTTAATTTGCATTGCTTCAAACAGCTCCACAACTTTCTCTGTTGCTACATTTCCAGTTGCACCAGGTGAAAATGGGCAGCCGCCAAGTCCTGCTATCGAACTATCAAACTTTTCAATTCCGGCATTTAAGGCAGCTATGATATTGGCATAGGCAAAGCCATTTGTATCATGGAAATGGGCTACAAATGTTGTTTGAGGAAAATCTCTTTTTAAAGCGCTAAACCGTTCATATACTATGCGCGGATTTGCCTGACCATTTGTATCGCCGATTGAAATTTCATCAGCCCCATCCTTTACAAATTGCTCGACAACCCTTTTCACTTGCTCATAGGAAATAGCACCTTCATACGGGCAGCTAAAACACATGGACACATATCCTCTGATAAACTTGTGCTGAGCTTTTGCCTGCTGAAACATTTCGCTGCATTCTTCCAAAGAATCAGCAATGGAACGCTTAATATTTTTCTGATTGAATGTCTCGCTTGCACCTACAAATACTGCAATCTGTGGAACACCTGCTTCAATTGCACGTTCCAGCGCTTTCATATTTGGAGTTAAAGCAATATAATCTAGTCCTAACTCATTGCAAAATGATGTGATTTCCTGAGCGTCCGCCATTTGCGGCACAATTTTCGGGTGGACAAAGGAGGCCGTTTCGATTCGCTGAAATCCTGATTCATATAATTGTTTGATTAATTGTTTCTTTTCATCTGTTGGAACAAAGCTTGCCTCGTTTTGCAGGCCATCGCGTGGTCCTACTTCAATAATTTCTATTTGTTTTGGAAAGTGCATGATCTTCACCTCAATAAGATTTTGGAAGTTTTAATATATGTTCTCCGACGTATGATAAAATTAAATTTGTTGAAATTGGAGCTACCTGATATAATCGTGTCTCTTTAAATTTACGCTCAATATCATATTCAGCGGCAAAGCCAAAGCCTCCGTATGTTTGAATGGCTACATTGGCCGCCTCCCAGGATGCATCTGCCGCCAGGAGTTTCGCCATATTGGCCTCTGCTCCACAGGCTTGGTGTCGATCGTAAAGTTCCGCTGCTTTTATGCGCATCAAATCAGCTGCTTCAAGATGAATGTGGGCTTGTGCAATCGGAAATTGTATCCCTTGGTTTTGTCCAATAGGTCGATCAAAAACGACACGTTCTTTTGCGTATTTCGTTGCCCGTTCAATAAACCAGCGCCCATCGCCAATACATTCTGCCGCAATTAAAATCCGCTCGGCATTCATCCCGTCCAAAATATAGCGGAATCCTTTTCCTTCCTCGCCAATCAAGTTCTCTACCGGCACTTTTAGATTATCGATAAATAATTCCGTTGTCGCATGGTTCATCATCGTTTTGATGGGACGGACTTCCAAGCCATTGCCGACTGCTTCATTCAAATCAACAACAAGTACCGACAAGCCGTCACTCTTTTTTACACATTGGTCTTTTGGCGTTGTACGCACCAATAAAATCATTAAATCCGAATGCTCAACACGCGATATAAATACCTTCTGACCGTTCACGATATAATGGTCGCCCTCACGCTTTGCAAACGTTTTTAAGTTTGTTGTATCCGTTCCTGTATTTGGTTCGGTAACGCCAAATGCCTGTAAACGAAGCGAACCATCAGCGATTTTTGGCAAATATCTTTCTTTTTGTGCTAGTGAACCATGACGTAAAATAGTCCCCATCGTATACATTTGAGCATGGCAAGCTCCTGCATTACCACCTGATCGATTAATTTCCTCTAAAATAACAGACGCCTCTAATATTCCTAAACCTGAACCGCCATACTGTTCAGGAATCAAGGCTCCTAAAAAGCCAGCCTGAGTAATTGCCTCGACGAAATCTGTTGGATAGCCATCTATTTCGTCTAACTTTCGCCAATATGCACCATCAAATCGTTTACAAACTGCTCTTACACCTTCCCGAAGTTCCTCTAGAAATACAAGATTCTCTGTTTGCATCATATGGTATCCTCCTACCGTCCGATAAAATTAGGTTTCCTTTTCTCATTAAAGGCTAAGATACCTTCCATTCGATCCTCCGAAGCAATGACTTCATTGTACGTTTCAATTTCAATACGAAAAGCATCAGATGCTTCCAATGAACTGATCTCAGCTACTTTTTTTACACCTTGAACGCCTAATGGTGCATTACATGCAATGTTTTCGGCTAATTGTAGTGCCGTTTGCAACACATCTGAGGAGTCAGTCACTGCATTAAATAAACCTGCCTGCTGGGCTTCTTCTACTGGAACAATTCGCCCTGTAAATAACCATTCCTTTGCAATATGTAGCGGTACACGTTTTGGCAATAAGCGTGCACCCCCACCACCAGGCATAATCCCACGAGTGACTTCAGTCAATCCAACTTTAGTATTCCTGCCAGCGACGATTAAGTCCGTATTTAATGCGAGTTCAAATCCTCCCGCAAGTGCATAGCCATTTATTGCGGCAATTGTAGCTTGCTTACAATTAGCTACAGCCTGAAACATTTGCTCAAATAAATGATGCTGTTCTGTCCACTCTACCTCGCTCATCCCTTTACGTTCTTTTAAATCCGCGCCTGAGCAAAAGGCATCTCCAGTAGAGGAAGTTAAAATAATTACACGCACTGGCTGCTCATTCAGTGACTGAAATACAGATAGCAGTTCCTTCGCCATATTGGTATTAAAGGCATGCCGCATTTCAGGTCGGTTTAACGTCACAATCGCAATTTTATCTTCATATTTATATGAAACTTGAATGTATTCCATTCGTTCACACATCCTCCTGTGAGAATACTTGATTATTAAAAGGCTTTATAATAATTGGTGGTACCGAGGTATTAACAAGAGAGCATTAAGCAAGATAATGTTGGAATTATTGAAGTGAAAATAACTGTGCGCGTATATTGAGAGGATTTTATATAAATTGATTTTGATGTATCTGCTGATAGTATTGCTATCTGTAAGTATGTTCTATTAATATTTGAATTTTGTATCAAGTATCCTATTTTCTCGAATATAACAAAATACTCTAACTTTGTAAAACTAATTACTAAATAATATTTTTGTTCATAAATAAAAAAAGTGTGCCGAATCGTTAGATTCAACACACTTTAATTTTTATATTTAATTATTTCACCGTAATTACTTCTACGCCACCCATATACGGACGTAAAACGTCAGGAATAACTACAGAACCATCCTCTTGTTGGTAATTTTCCAATATCGCAGCAACTGTACGACCAATCGCAAGACCTGAACCGTTTAACGTGTGAACGAATTCAGGTTTTGCGCCTGCTTCACGGCGGAAACGGATATTGGCACGACGCGCTTGGAAATCTTCAAAGTTTGAACATGAAGAAATTTCACGGTACATACTTTGTGCTGGAATCCATACTTCTAAATCGTATTTTTTCGCAGCTGTAAAACCTAAGTCTGCTGTACACATTTTTAATTTGCGATATGGCAAGCCTAAAAGCTGTAATACTTTTTCAGCATGACCTGTCAAAATTTCTAGTTGTTCATAAGATTCTTCGGGTTTTACAAAACGGACTAATTCTACTTTGTTAAATTGGTGCTGACGGATCAGTCCACGTGTATCACGACCTGCAGAGCCTGCTTCTGAACGGAAGTTAGCGCTGAATGCAGAGAAAGCTTGCGGCAGCATATCCGCTGATAAAATTTCATCACGGTAATAGTTTGTTACCGGTACTTCAGCAGTTGGAATTAAGTAATAATCCATTTCATCTTCTTCACGGACTAATTTAAATACATCTTCTTCAAACTTCGGCAATTGGCCGGTACCTGTTAGTGAATCGCGGTTAACGATTTGCGGTGGCAGCATTTCTGTATAGCCATGCTGATCTGAATGAAGATCCATCATGAAGTTCAGTAAAGCACGCTCTAAACGTGCACCTAAACCTTTATAGAATAGGAAACGACTTCCCGCAACTTTAGCTCCGCGCTCAAAGTCCACGATATCTAAATCTTTTGCAAGATCCCAGTGTGCTTTTGTTTCAAAATCAAATACCGGCACATCGCCCCAAGTGTACTCTTCTACATTGTCATCTTCTTCTGTGCCAACCGGTACTGATTCATGCGGGATATTTGGCAAACGCATCATCATATCTTTAAACTCTTCTTCAATTGCATTTAACTCGGCATCTAAAGTTTTAATCTCATCCCCTACTTCACGCATACGGGCAATCACTTCTGTTGCGTCTTCCTTATTGCGTTTCATTACAGAAATTTGCTCAGATACTTTATTACGCTCAGCTTTTAATACTTCTGTTTTGGCAATTAACTCACGACGTTTTGTATCTAAGCTTTCGAAGTTGTCCAAGTTTCCTAAGTCCTCATTGCGAGTAAGGAGCATACGTTTTACTTCTTCAAAATTGTCACGGACGCGTTTAATATCTAACATAATTTTTCCTCCTAAAGTTTATGAAATGATGATCCTGAGCACTTTAACGGATTAATGTAGTGGTTCAATTACGCCTTAGCATAATTGCATCCAGATTTTTTTCGAGTTTACTCGAAAATTCCTTTAAAAAATCTGTGATATCCGCCGGTGCATTTTTTCATAGAGCGGACCATGAAAAAATGAATACAAAAAAGCCCTCAATCCCTATAAAAGGGACGAGAGCTACCCGCGTTGCCACCCTAATTGAATAGATTACCTCTATTCCTCTTAACAATTAACGACTCTGGTAAGCCGGCTTCTACCTACTATTAGTTTTCGGAAAAAGCATCTCAAGGACGGATTCACAAGTGTCTTTATCAGCTTCCACCACCCGCTGACTCTCTAAAAAAAACTCGCTTGCTACTACTTCCTATCATCGAATTCATTTATAAATTTAACCATACTGTACTATAAACAGTACATCAATGCAAGTTTTCCCTAAAACATTCATAAATAATTTTTGATGTGCTATACTTTTCTGACATTAATAAATTTCGAAAATTTATACCTTTTACAAAGGTCACAAAAGGAGGTAATTATTATACTTTTCTTTCAGCTACAAAAAGAACATTCTACTCCACTCTATGAACAACTTTATATCGGTATAAAAGATGCCATTACAAATAACCAACTTGCTGTAGGAAGTCGCCTTCCTTCTAAACGGGAGCTAGCAGAATTTTTCAATATTAGCCAAACAACCGTTGAACTGGCTTATTCTCAGCTGTTAGCGGAAGGGTATATTATGTCAAAACCTCGCATTGGTTATTTTGTTGAAGAAATAGATTCATTACCTTATCGTAAAAATAACGTAATGGATTTTAACTTTAAAAATGTAGCCAAGCAAACGGAATATAAAATTGATTTCTCCTCTGCAAAAATCGATGAGGACGCATTCCCTTTTACAACATGGCGAAAGTATGCAAAAGATGTTCTAGATAAGCCATTCAAGCATTTACTGCAAACAGGCGAGCGTCAAGGTGAACTGGCATTACGTGTTGAAATTTCAAACTACCTTCATCAATCCCGAGGTATAGAATGCCAGCCGGAACAAATTGTGATTGGCTCCGGAACCGAACAGCTGCTTCCTATGATTTTAAAAATTTTAGACGATGATTTTCTACTTGCTTTTGAAAACCCAGGCTATTCACCAATTCCAAGGCACCAATTGAGTCAGCTCGCTATTCCTATTTCCGTTGATACAGATGGAATTGTTGTGGAACAATTACAGAAAACGAAAGCAAATGTTGTTTATATTACACCGTCTCACCAATTCCCGACTGGGGCAGTATTATCTGCTAATCGCCGCACGCAGCTATTGAATTGGGCAGCCAAGGCACCAAATCGTTTTATAATCGAGGATGATTACGATAGTGAATTTCGTTATATTGGAAAGCCCATCCCGGCATTACGTGGGCTGGATCAAAACGATTGCGTAATTTATTTGAGCACTTTTACAAAATCCCTTATGCCATCATTACGTGTTGCATATTTCGTATTACCACCAACACTTATTAAACGCTATCAAGAGCATTTTAATTACTATTCTTCCACTGTTCCTCGTTTTGAACAGCATATTTTAGCAAAGTTTATGGAAGACGGGCACTTTGCAAAACACTTAAATCGCATGAGAAAAATTTATCGCAAAAAGCATGATAAATGTATTGAAATTTTTTCAAATTATTATCCACAAATATCAATATCCGGAGATGCGGCTGGTACGAATATATTAATAGCATTTCTTCACGATCAATCTGAATTAGCGCTACAACAAATTGCATTACAGCACAATATTAATATTTTGCCTCTCTCCAATTATTATTTAACGGAACAATCATACTCTAAACGGACATTTTTACTAGGTTTTGGGCATTTACATCTCCATGAAATAGAACAGCAAATCCATGAACTAATGGCCATTTGGAATATCTTCAGAAAATTGGTAAACTGACAAATCTAACATTGAGACGTTCTACATTAAGAACGTCTTACTTTATGTTGAAATAATATCAATCCGGTAATGTTCTACCCAATCATGCAACTGAATTAAGTAGGCAATTAATTGTGGACCAGCCATTAACTGACCGAACCATGGAATCTGGAATGACTGACCATTTGTAGCGAGTAAACGCTTTAATTGGTCATGCTCAAACAATTCATATAATACCGAATCTTTCTGTTGCAAAATTTGCTGTAAACGTTGATGCACAAGTTCTGTATATTTTGGATGGTATGTTTTTGGATATGGATTTTTTTTACGCTCGACTACTTCTTTTGGTAAAAGAGAAGAAAAAGCTTCCCGTAAAATTCCCTTTTCTTTTCCACCACTATTTTTCATTTCCCATGGAATATTCCATACGTATTCTATAATCGTATGATCAGCAAACGGAACACGAACTTCCATACTCGCCCCCATTGTCATTCGATCATTTCTTTCCAGTAGAGTTTGCATAAAGAATAAATTATTTAAATAGAACAATTGCTGGCGTTCTTGCTCCTCCTTATTCCCTATAAAATGGGGCATATCCTTTATCGCTTGGTCATAGGTGTTTTGCATAAACTGCGGCAACTGTAGCCGTTTTTGCCACTCTGTTTTAAATAGCTGTTCCCGCTCCTTTGTAGAACGTAGCCATGGAAACAGACTTTCTGTTTTTTCACCATAAAACCATGGGTAACCACCAAATACTTCATCTGCACATTCACCTGATAATGCAACAGTATGTTCATTTTTCATCTCTTTACAGAATAAATAAAGTGAACTATCAATATCAGCCATACTCGGCATATCTTTCAATATCATGGCATGCTGTAAGCTTTCAACCAAATCCTGCTGAGTAATGGTTACTTGCTTATGGTTTGTTTGAAATGCTTGTTGCATCTTCCCAATCCAAAATTCATCCTGAGATGTTTGAAAGGAGTTCTGCTGAAAATGTTGGTCATTTTCTTCATACGCTACTGAATATGTCGATAAAGTTTTATTCTCTTTGGCCAGTTGTTCAGCCGCTACAGCTGTTATAATGCTTGAATCTAGCCCTCCCGAAAGCATTGTACTGATCGGTACATCACTTATTAATTGACGTTCAATTGCCTTCGTTACAAGCTCCCTTACTGTTTCTATTGTTTCTTCCTCTGAATGTTCATGATGTTTACTTACAATATCCCAATATTGCCAGCTCTTCTTTCCTTCTTTATGAACAACCATGGCATATGCAGGTTTTACTTCTTTAATTCCCTTAAAAATGGCATTACCGACTATTCGTGATGGTCCTAAACTAAATAAAGCCGCCAGCCCTTCTATATCGACTTGTGGCTTTACAAAAGGATGTGCCAATATCCCCTTAATTTCAGAGCTAAATAATATACCACCTTCATATTCATAGTAAAATAAAGGTTTAACACCTAACCGATCACGGCATAAGAATAAAGATTGTTCCTCTGCATCCCAAATAGCAAACCCAAATATTCCATTCAAATACTCCATACATCGTTCTTTCCATTCACAGTACGCAATTAAAATAACTTCCGTATCTGATGTTGTATGGAATGTATAGCCACATTTAATTAGCTGTTCTCGAATTTCATTGGCATTATAAACTTCCCCATTATAGACAATTGTAAAGTTTCCTCTAGTCATTGGTTGGTCACCTGTTACTAAATCAATAATTGCGAGCCTTTTATGTCCTAGCAATGCATGCTTGCTTACAAAATAACCTTCACTATCTGGCCCACGATGTAAAAGCGTTCTCGTCATTTTCTTTATAAGTAATTCATTATCTACTAGATTTTCAGAGTAATCAATCCAACCTGAAATCCCACACATAATTATCCCTCCATAACAACAATGTATGTATGGCACGCTCCATCTACAAATTGTCCCATTCGAAAATTCCATATTTGTATAAAAAAAGAGCCTTTCTATAAGGTTTTCTTATAGAAAGGCTCATATTTATTTAATTAATCCATTCGCAAAACCAAATACACCGCTCCATAAATTAGCAAAGAAGCTTGCAATTCCTTGGAAGAATAGTGCTACTTTCCCTGCACGTTCCACAGCTTCTGTTGTTACAACTTCTGCCACAATGTTAGAGCCGTCAATATAGCCATAATCCGTACCTTGTGTAATATTAACAACAGCTTGGCCTACTACTTGGTTCTTCTCAACCCCAGCTTCTAGTTCTTCTGTTGTCAGCATTAAAGTCGGAACATATAAATCTTTTTCAGTCGTTTTTATCATCACTGAAATAGGATCTTTTATCGCAATATTTACAGCTTCTTCTTTCCCTTTTGTTACAGGAAGTGATTTCTTTTCTTCAAATGTGTAGTTTGCCGGAACAAGTTCTACTTTTGAAAATTGACCAAAACCATAATCAAATAACTTCGCCGTCGCATCAAAGCGTGCCTTATAAGAGCCTACACCTTTAGAATCTACAGCCTTCATTACTACTGCAATTAAACGTGTATCACCGCGTTTTGCTGTACCGGTGAACGTATGACCGGCAAAATCAGTTGTACCTGTTTTTAAACCGTCTACTCCTTCATAAGCATATACAAGACCTGGCAACATAAAGTTCCAGTTTGACATGTTAATTGCATCAGAAGTACCTTCACGGAAGACCTTTTTAGGAATTTTTGCTGTTTCTAACATTTCAGGATGATCTTTCAGTAAATGATACGCTAATTTTGCTACAGAACGAGCCGGCATAACATTCTCATCGTTTTCACCTGTACCTGTTGGATGCATACCTAATAAGTCCGAGTTATTCAAACCTGTTGTGTTAACAAACTTATAGTTTTCTAAACCAAGTTCTTCTGCTTTTTTGTTCATAAGCTTCAAAAATTCTTTTTCTGTCCCTGCAATCGTTTCTGCAATTGCAATTGTTGCCGCATTTGCAGAATAAATAGCCATCGCTTCATATAATTCCTGAATTGTATACGTACCATCAGCACGCAAAGGTACATTACTTAATAAACGGTTTTGAGAAACTTTATATGTATACTCTGTTACATTATATTGTTGATCCCAAGTAATTGAACCTTCTTTAATCGCATCAAGTAATAAGTATTCCGTCATCATTTTCGTCATACTTGCAATACCTAGTGCAGTTTCTGCATTTTGTTCATATAAAATCTTCCCAGTATCTGCATCAATTAAAATCGCTGCATCTACCGTTAACCCTAAATCCGTCTCTGCATTTGTTTTAGCAGGTACGGCCATCGTCAACATACTGAATATTAACACTGGGATTAAGACGAAGCTTAATACCATTTGCTTTCTTACTATCTTCACAAAGCTACCTCCAAAATTTTTATTCTCTAACGACATTTTATCATACATAAGTAGTCAAATGTGTGCTCTTCTTAATAAAAAACGCTACTATCTCAATTTGACGATAGTAGCGTTCAAAAGTTGCCTAGAACTTATTGTAAAGAATAGTTTGGTGATTCTTTTGTAATTTGTACATCATGTGGGTGTGACTCACGTAAACCTGCCCCTGACATTTTAATGAATTGTGATTTCTCACGTAATTCAGCTAAATCCGGAGCACCACAGTAACCCATTCCAGCACGTACACCACCAACTAATTGGTGAATTGTATCTGCTAGAGGTCCTTTATAAGGTAGACGTCCTTCAATTCCTTCTGGAACTAACTTCTTCGCATCTTCTTGGAAATAACGGTCTTTTGAGCCTTTTTCCATTGCACCAAGTGAACCCATACCGCGATATACTTTAAAGCGACGTCCTTGGAAAATTTCAGTTTCTCCTGGAGATTCAGAAGTTCCTGCCAACAATGAACCTAACATTACAGTATGTCCACCAGCAGCTAAAGCTTTTACGATATCACCTGAATACTTAATACCGCCATCAGCAATAATTGTTTTACCTACTTCACGTGCTACTGAAGCAGCATCATAAATAGCTGTAACTTGAGGTACACCTACACCTGCTACAACACGTGTAGTACAAATAGAACCAGGTCCAATTCCCACTTTCACCACATCTGCTCCTGCCTCAAATAAAGCACGTGTACCTTCAGCTGTTGCTACATTACCCGCAATAATATCTAAATTTGGATATGCTGCACGGATTTCTTTAATAGTATTTAATACACCTTGTGAATGACCGTGTGCTGTATCAATTACTACAATATCTACCTGCGCTTCCACTAGCTTAGCAATGCGTACCATTGTATCTTTGGAAACACCTACTGCTGCACCTACAACTAAACGGCCATGGCTGTCTTTAGCTGCATTTGGGAATTCAATAACCTTTTCGATATCTTTAATTGTAATTAAACCTGTAAGTTTCCCATCTTCATCTACAATAGGTAATTTTTCGATTTTGTATTGTTGAAGAATTTTTTCAGCATCTTCTAAAGTCGTTCCTACAGCTGCTGTTATTAAATCCTCTTTTGTCATTACATCATCTATTTTTAATGAATAATCAGAGATAAAACGTAGGTCACGGTTAGTAATAATTCCTACCAATTTTTGATCTTCCATATTATTCACGATTGGAACACCTGAAATGCGGTATTTGCCCATTAAATGTTCTGCATCGAATACTTGATGCTCAGGTGTTAAGAAGAATGGATTTGTAATAACGCCATTTTCAGAGCGTTTTACTTTTTCTACTTCTTCTGCTTGTTCGTCGATACTCATATTTTTATGAATAATTCCAAGCCCACCTTGACGAGCCATTGCAATTGCCATTTTTGCTTCTGTGACAGTATCCATACCGGCAGAAATCATTGGAATGTTTAACTTAATATTATTAGTTAGGTTTACAGATAAATTTACATCCTTTGGTAATACTTCAGAGTGTGCTGGCACTAATAATACATCATCAAATGTTAAACCTTCTTTAGCAAATTTTGTTTCCCACATTTAAGTATGCCTCCTATTTAGAAAAGAATATTATTGTAAGGTTATCAACGTCGACCACGACTGTCAAGATTACATGAAAAATAAAATAATTCGGAATATTACCTCAGTTGATTATTTTAATTTTTTTTACTGTTTTATTATAATTTTATTTTTACTTTTGCTTTATCTTTTCCTTTAATAAACTTTTTATAATATAATTCTTTACTTCAAATATCAGCTATAACAACCTTTATAACAAATTATTTATTTGGTAATATATCCCTTGTTTAATAAAAGGGATTATTAGATTTCTAAGAAGAAAGCATCTTTATTGAATATTTTTATACAAAAAAACCACTGAAAAATTTCAGTGGTTTAGAATTGCGAAGCGACGTCCTACTCTCACAGGGGGAAGCCCCCAACTACCATCGGCGCTAAAGAGCTTAACTTCCGTGTTCG
>NZ_JACSPW010000029.1 GCF_014836935.1 Solibacillus merdavium
TGGGGGCTTCCCCCTGTGAGAGTAGGACGTCGCTTCGCACATGTAAAACCACTGAGAAATCAGTGGTTTTTTTGTTGATCCCAACGATTAATATTTATCATCAATTTTACCCACAGTTAAAAAAGTAGGGAAAGTTCACTCGAGTAAAAGGAAGAATAATTACCAGATCATAATGCAAAACAAACAGTAGTTGGAATTTGAAGTAGAAGGACACGTCCAGCAATTAATATCAGAAGGTCTATTAGTAATTAACCCTTTAGAAAAACACAACCTTAAAGGAGTTACAGAGGATAATTAAAATGTTATAAAAGTTAGAAGTAACCATTACTTTGGATTATTTGAGAACTAAAATAATTTGAGATATTTCACTAGCTAATTAGTATTGTTAGCTAGTTTTTTTATTTCTCTCATGGTCTTATAATAGAAGGATAACAATAAATGAGGTGATGACGGTGAAAAACAATCGACCAATCGTTCAAGCATTAAAAGAATTTGTAGCGAATGAACCGCAATCTCTTCATGTGCCAGGACATAAAAATGGGTTGCTTTCAAATTTACCAAGTGCGATTAAGCACGCATTAACATATGATGTAACCGAGTTGACGGGCTTAGACGACTATCATCATCCAGAAGAAATTATTTTACAAGCAGAACAGTTACTGGCTTCTACATATGGAGCAGAACGTAGTTTCTTTTTAGTTAACGGCTCAACAGTAGGAAATTTGGCAATGATCTATGCTACATGCCAAAGAGGGGATACGGTGCTTGTACAGCGCAATGCGCATAAATCTATTTTTCATGCCCTTGAACTGGTTGGAGTAAATCCAGTATATATTGCTCCTAAATGGCATACTGAAAGTCAAACACCGGGCTGTATTGAACTGGATACACTAAAAAAAGCCCTATTGAGCTATCCAGAGGCTAAAGCTGCCATTTTTACATATCCCACTTATTACGGGGTGACAGCGAGTGATTTAATGGAACAAATAAACCTTTGCCACTCTTACAACATCCCTGTATTAGTGGATGAAGCACATGGCGCCCATTTGAAGGTGACAGGGAAACTGCCACAATCTGCTTTGGATGCTGGTGCAGACATTGTTGTACAATCTGCACATAAAACGTTGCCAGCAATGACGATGGCTTCTTTTTTACATATGAAAACATCGCTAGTAAGCGAACAAAGGGTAAACCATTATTTACGTATGTTACAATCGAGTAGTCCGTCATACTTATTGTTAGCTTCCCTTGATGATGCAAGAAGCTACGTTGAAAGTTATACGGATATTGACTATACCTATTTAATGGATAAACGTCGGCAATTTATTGATTCTGTAACAGCATCGACAGAATTGCAAGTGGTAGAAGTCGATGATACGTTAAAGTTATTAATTCGGGCACCTGGCTATTCGGGTTTCCTGTTAAAAGAGGCATTGGAGAAGGTGCATGTTTATGTAGAGTTGGCTGATGCGAAACAAGTGCTGATTATATTGCCATTGTTAAAGCAGGGAGATAGTTATTCGTTTGCTGATTTACGAATTCGAATGAGAGAGGCAGTTATTCATTTGAAAGATTTACCAGGAAATAAAGAAAGTGAATATCAAGCTAATTTTGAAATGACGCCTATTATAAAAGCAGAGTATAGCTTTGACGAAATTGAACGGGCTGAGAAAGAATGGCTTCCATATATGAGAGCAATTGGGCGAGTGGCTGCTTCAACGATAATTCCATATCCACCAGGTATTCCATTATTCGTACCAGGTGAAAAAATTACAGTAGCAAAACTGAGTCAATTGGAAGAGCTACTTGCGATTGGTGCAATGTTTCAGGGGGAGCACCGTCTACAAGAGAAATTAATACAAGTCATAAAATAGATGCAGGGAGAATATAAAAATGCAAAGGAATTTATTTATTACATTTGAAGGCGGAGAAGGAGCCGGAAAAACGAGCGTGTTAAAAGCAATAGGTGAGCGCCTCAAAGAAAAACAGATTGATGCTTTATTAACACGTGAGCCAGGTGGGATTGAAATAGCGGAAAAAATTCGTGCTGTTATTTTAGATCCTGCCCATACTGAAATGCATGAACGTACAGAGGCATTACTATATGCCGCAGCCCGTTCCCAACATTTTTACGAAAAAATATTACCTGCACTAGATAAGGGAAAGCATGTATTATGTGACCGATTCATCGATTCATCATTAGCATATCAGGGCTATGCACGTGAAATTGGTGTTAATGAAGTATTAGCTATCAATGAATTCGCCATAGGGAAGCGCCTTCCGGATGTTACTATATTTTTTAATATATCTCCTGAAAAAGGTTTAGCTCGTATTCATTCAACCCGTATTGATGAATTAAACCGTTTAGATATAGAAAGCTTAGCATTCCATAAAAAAGTATACGAAGGCTATGAAGATGCTATGAGACGTTACCCGGAGCGCTTTAAAATTATTAATGCAGATCAGGAGTTAGAGCAAGTGATTGAGGACGTATGGATGATTTTAAATCCTTTATTAGGGTAAAAGTAAATGAAGTGTACCTTTTATTTATGATATAATAGAGGAACCAATTCAATGAAGGGGTGAGTACGGATGAAGTTAGTAGTAGCAGTAGTACAGGATCAAGATAGTAACCGTTTATCCAATGCATTAACAAAAAACAACTATCGAGCAACAAAATTAGCGAGTACAGGTGGTTTTTTACGGTCTGGAAATACGACATTTTTAATAGGAACGGATGATTCATTAATCCCTAAGTTATTAGAAATTATTCGTGAAAACTGTCGTTCACGCGAGCAAATGGTCGCTCCTGTATCACCAATGGGAGGGAATGCTGATTCCTACATCCCGTACCCTGTGGAAGTTGAAGTTGGAGGAGCAATAGTATTTGTATTGCCAATCGAACAATTCCATCATTTTTAATATCTTTCAGCAAAATGAAAGATATTGAGGCCTCTGGTAGATATACGAATTCAGCATGTTCTTTTTATGGCAAGCGGAATTTGGATACAATTATGCCGAGGCATAATTGATTTTTGGAGGCGAATGATAAATGAAAATTAATCAGGATCTCCGGGTAAATTTGAATGCAAATCGCAATGATTTACGTCCAATAAACCAAAATGGCAATCGCTTTGGAGATATGGTTGTAAAACAAGGTTCAAAAATGCAATCGGAGCAACTCACGAGACTTTTAGGAGATATATCGACAGCTGGTGATCGTGTAGCTCGTTCTCGAAATTTGCGGGAATTGGCGCGTTTTAAAATGCTTATTAAACGCTTTTTACAAGAAGCCGTTGATTACGGTCTTGAGATGAAGCAATCCCATACATGGAATCGCTTTGGTGAAGGACGTCGCCTAAAAATTGTTGAAACAATTGATGAACGACTTGTCGAATTAACCGAAGATATTTTAAATGAAGAAAAAGAGTCTATTGAGCTATTATCGAAAATTGGCGAAATTAAAGGACTATTAATAAATCTGTATATGTAAAAATATGCCCGTGTCTTTGTTGTGCACTAGACACGGGCTTTTTTCCAAGCAGAAGATACATTGTTTGAATTGTACATAGGACTATTCAAATAAATAGAAGCAGTAAATGAAAAGGTGAAGGAAATGACACGAACTATTGAAGAGCTTACGAAGCTGCAGCCTGTAGTAATGAAGCAGTTACAAACCATTGTAGAAAAAAATCGTTTAGCACATGCCTATATTTTTGAAGGTGAAAAAGGTACGGGCAAACGAGATGTCGTCTCTTTTTTTATGAAACTTCTCCTTTGCGGAAATTTGTCAAAAAATGTTCCATGTGAAACATGTCGAAATTGCAGACGTATTGATTCTGGAAATCACCCAAATATTTGGCAAATAGAGCCCGATGGTCAATTTATTAAGATTGACCAAATACGGGAATTAGTTGCTGAAGTGAAAATGACAGGTGTAGAGGAAGGGAAAAAAATTTATGTACTGCATCATGCAGATAAATTAAATATTGCCTCTGCCAATATGCTTTTAAAGTTTTTAGAAGAGCCCGATGGACAAGTTGTGGCAATTTTATTGACGGAGCAAATTCAATCCATTATTCCAACAATTCGTTCACGTTGTCAGCATATTAAATTTGCAAAAGCTCCCCGTACTAATTTAATGGAGCAGCTCATAGAACAAGGGCTCACAAAATCTATGGCATCGACAACAAGCATGGTAACGAATGATATTGATACAGCTTTTGCACTTGCAAATGATGAGCAGTTTGTACTTGCACGGAAAACAGTGTTAAAATTAGTAGAGATTGTTCATCAAAATATTCATGAAGCTTTATTATTTATTCATGAAGAATGGCTCCCATTATTTAAAGAAAAAGAAGATATGGAGCTAGCACTTGATTTGTTATTATTTGCGTATCGCGATATTGTAGCGATTAAAGCAAATCAACAAGCCGTGTGTACGTATCCCGATATGTATCAACGATTTAATGATATGGCCTTAGTATTGACGTATGAAAAATTATCGAGTCAAATGCAGTCAATATTACAAGCCCGAACAAACCTAAATCGTAATATGAATCGTACGTTATTGATGGAACAGCTTATGCTGAATCTTCAGGAGGGGTATACATTTGTATAATGTAGTCGGAGTTCGCTTTAAAAAAGCGGGTAAAATATATTATTTTGATCCAGCAGCATATATTTTGGATGTTGGAGAATATGTCATCGTAGAAACTGCACGCGGAATTGAATATGGCAAGGTTGTTGTGCCAATGCGACAAGTCGGGGAAAATGACGTTGTTTTACCATTAAAGCAAGTCGTTCGACCAGCAGATGAGCGTGATCGTTTCCAAGTGGAAGAAAATACATTTGAGTCAAAACGGGCATTTGATTTAGCGAATACGAAAATAATTGAGCATTCGTTAGAAATGAAGCTTGTGGACGTAGAATATACATTTGATCGTAATAAAATTATTTTTTATTTTACAGCAGAGGGACGTGTGGATTTCCGGGAGCTAGTAAAAGATTTAGCGAGTGTTTTCCGTACACGTATTGAACTTCGCCAAATAGGGGTTCGTGATGAAGCCAAATTACTTGGCGGAATAGGTCCTTGTGGAAGGATGCTTTGTTGTTCGACATTTTTAGGGGATTTTGAGCCAGTGTCAATTAAAATGGCAAAGGATCAAAATCTATCATTAAATCCGACAAAGATCTCTGGTTTATGCGGACGTTTAATGTGCTGCTTAAAGTATGAAAATGATGATTATGAAATTGCAAAAGAAGGTATGCCTGACATTGGTGATCTATCGATGACACCAGAAGGAGAAGGTAAAGTCATCGGATTAAATGTATTAGAGCGACTTATTCAAGTATATTTAACGAAGCAAGAGCGTATGGTTGAATATACGCTTGAAGAGCTCATGCAGTATGAGAAAAATCTGATATAGATAGAATTAATGGGGTGGCTTGAGTGAAGGACCGTAATTTTTTAGATACTGTTATGGAGTTCGAACAACAGCTTGAATCAATGCAACAACAATTTAGCGCACTTAAGCAATTTGTTGCGCATATGATGGAGGAGCATCAGACGCTTCAAACAGAAAACCTTCACCTACGTACGCGTTTAGAAGAACTATTGGCGAATGAAGCGATTGCAAATAAACAAGTTGAAGAGATAAAAAAGGAACCCGTAGATATTGGCGAAGGTTACGATAATTTAGCAAGGCTTTATCACGAAGGGTTCCACGTATGCCATGTGCATTTTGGCAGCTCGCGTAAAAGTGAAGATTGTTTGTTCTGTCTATCATTTTTAAATAAACAAAATGGTTAATAAAAAAGGCTGAATCTGCTAATGTGGATATCAGTCTTTTGTTTAAGTAAGAAAGAAATTTTAAATAGTAGTTATGTGGAGGATTGTGATTTGGAACAATGGTTAAAGAATGATGAGCGAATGGACTATTTGCTTGCTGAAGATTTAAGAATTATTCAAAGTCCATCAGTCTTTTCGTTTTCATTAGATGCAGTATTATTGGCACGCTTTGTGCAAATCCCAAAAAGTAGAGGTCATATTATCGATCTTTGTTCGGGAAATGGAGTGATTCCACTATTTTTAAGTGCTCGAACAAAAGCAAAGATTACAGGAGTAGAACTGCAGCCTAAATTACACGATATGGCAACTCGTAGCATTGCTTATAATGAATTGTCACATCAAATTGATATGCAATTGGGGGATGTTAAGGATACGCCACAAACATTGGGAATTGAAAAATATGATGTAGTGACATGTAATCCTCCATACTTTTTAGCGCATGAGCTAAGCGAAAAAAATACGAGTGAACACTATGCTATTGCGAGGCATGAAATCCATTTAACACTTGACGAGGCAGTAGAAGCAGCAAGCCGTTTATTAAAGCAGGGTGGTAAGGCTGCTTTTGTGCACAGACCAGGCAGACTTTTGGATATTGTTACAGCGATGCGTGCAAACCGTTTAGAGCCAAAGCGTATTCAATTTGTTTATCCGAAACAAGGGAAAGAAGCGAATACATTGTTGATTGAAGCGATAAAAGACGGTAAGCCAGATTTAAAAATCTTGCCTCCCTTATACGTATATAAAGATGATAACGAATATACGGCAGAAGTGAGGGCACTTTTATATGGAGAAGGAAATTAAACACTATTTTTATGTGTTAGAGTGTAGAGATACATCTTTCTATGCAGGCTATACGAATAATTTAGAAAAGCGCATTGCTGCACATAATGCAGGAAAAGGTGCTAAATATACGCGAGCACGAGGTCCAGTAACATGTATTTACTTTGAAACATTTGAAACAAAGGAACAAGCGATGTCAGCAGAATATGCGTTTAAACAACTTAAACGTCCCCAAAAAATTGATTATATAAGGAGGGCTACAGATGAAATCACAGAAAAGTAGCCAGCATGAGCAAGGAAGCTGCCTGTACTTAGTAGCCACACCAATTGGCAATTTAGAAGATATGACTATGCGAGCATTACGGATTCTTAAAGAAGTGGATATTATTGCTGCAGAAGATACACGGAATACAAAAAAGCTCTGTAATTACTATGAGATACAAACACCCCTTATTAGTTACCATGAGCATAATATTGAAGCAGGTGGAGAAAAGTTACTTGGCTATTTGCGTGAAGGGAAGTCCATCGCATTAGTAAGTGATGCGGGTCTGCCGTGTATTTCAGACCCAGGTGCAGATATTGTTGTGAAAGCAATTGCAGAAGGTTTTGCTGTCGTACCTATCCCAGGAGCAAATGCGGCACTAACTGCCCTGATCGCGTCCGGTATATCTCCACAGCCATTTTATTTCTTTGGATTTTTAAAACGAAATAAAAAGGAACGTCGTGAGCAACTGGATAAATTATTGAAACGACAAGAAACGCTTATTTTTTATGAAGCACCTCACCGTTTAAAGGAAACTTTGAAAGATTTGCAGCTTGTATTAGGAAACCGCCAAATAACATTGGCACGCGAGTTAACAAAGAAATTTGAAGAGTTTCTACGAGGGACAATAGAGGAAGCAATAGTGTGGGCTAGCGAAAATGAAATTCGAGGTGAATTTTGTCTTGTTCTGGAAGGTAACAGTGCGAATGAAATAGAAGAAGAGGAAGAAAGCTATTGGACAAACATGTCTCTAGAAGAACATGTCTCTTATATAATAGAGGAATCTAAAATCTCTTCAAAAGAAGCAATTAAAGAAGTAGCCAAACTACGTAATTTGCCTAAACGTGATGTATACCAAGCATATCATCAATAAAAAAAGCATTGAAAAGTCGTCGTACTTTTCAATGCTTTTTTCGTTTGGTAAAATAATACTTTATACTAGAAAAGTAAAAAATAATCATATTACCATTTACTTATTAAGGTTTGATTGGATTTCTTTCATTAATGCTTCTGCACCTTCAGAAGATAAAATTAATTTACCGCCTACTAAACGCATGTTATCATCAGAAACTTCACCAGTTACTGCACATGTCATGTTAGGCATATATTTTTTTAAGATAATTTTGTCGTCATCTACATAAATTTCTAAAGCGTCCTTTTCTGCAATACCTAATGTACGGCGCAATTCGATTGGAATTACTACACGTCCTAATTCGTCTACTTTACGTACAATACCTGTTGATTTCATAATTAATATTTCCTCCTATATTCTTAATTGAGATATTTAAATTTCGTCAAAATTCGACATTTAACATTGTCTAGTTAGAATCATACCAACTAATACCATATACGTCAATTATTTAGCATTCAAATTTCCTTCATTTGAGAAACTTTTTTGTCATATTTGTAATATTATGTGCAGATATGAAAAATTCTTACCAAAAATAATTCTAGATAGTCAAAAGGGTATAAGGATTTCCCATATTTTTGTGCTGATTTTTCGACATCTTGGAATTCCGATAAACTTTCATTGAAACAAGTTTCGTACTTCGTTAGAATAAAGATTATACTTAACAAACAAATGGAGGCACTTTCGTGAGTGAACAACAAACATTCTATATAACAACCCCAATTTATTACCCCAGCGGTAAGTTTCACATCGGTACTGCCTATACAACGGTTGCATCTGATGCAATAGCGCGGTATAAGCGTTTAAAAGGTTTTGATGTACGCTTTTTAACAGGTATGGACGAACATGGTCAAAAAATACAGGAAAAAGCGCAAGAAGCTAAGATGCATCCACAAGATTATGTAAATGAAATTGCAGAAGGCGCCAAAAAATTATGGAATACTATGGATATTTCCTATAATGACTTTATTCAAACCACTGAAAAGCGACATACTGATTCAGTAGAGAAAATTTTTCAAAAGTTTTTGGATAATGGCGATATTTATATAGGTGAATATGAAGGATTATATTGTGTACCTTGTGAATCTTACTATACTGAGACGCAATTAATGGATGGAAAGTGCCCGGATTGTGGTCGGGATGTCCAAAAAGTGAATGAAGAATCTTACTTCTTTAATATGAAAAAGTATGCAGATCGATTACTTGCTTATTATGAGGATAATTTAGAATTTATAGAACCTGAATCTCGAAAAAATGAAATGATTAATAACTTCATTAAACCGGGGTTGGAAGATTTATCGGTTTCTCGTACATCATTCGACTGGGGCATTAAAGTACCAGGAAATCCGAAACATGTCATTTATGTATGGGTAGATGCATTATCGAACTACATTACTTCATTAGGCTATGGTTCTGACAATGAAGAATTATTCAATAAATATTGGCCAGCAGATGTTCATGTAGTAGGTAAAGATATCGTGCGGTTCCATACGATCTATTGGCCGATCTTCCTAATGGCCCTGGAACTACCTTTACCGAAAAAGATTTTTGCACACGGTTTCATTATGATGAAGGATGGCAAAATGTCGAAATCTAAAGGAAATGTTGTCTATCCTGAAATGTTAATCGAGCGATATGGCTTAGATGCGACACGCTATTTCTTATTACGTGAATTACCTTTTGGTCAAGATGGTGTATTTTCACCAGAGTCTTTTGTAGAACGTACAAACTTTGATTTGGCAAATGACTTAGGGAATCTTTTAAATCGAACTGTTTCAATGATGAACAAATATTTCGAAGGAGAAATTCCTACTGAAAATCTTCAGGACACTGAATTCGATGCAGCCTTAAAGGCACATGCTGAAACTGTACGTATTAAATATGAAGAAAGTATGGAAAAAATGCAATTTAGTGTCGTACTTTCGGAAATTTGGTCACTTGTATCACGTACAAATAAGTATATTGATGAAACATCTCCTTGGGTATTGGCAAAAGATGAATCGGATAGAAATAAGTTAGCTGCAGTAATGAATAATTTAGCAGAAAGTTTGCGTCATATTGCCGTGCTTATTCAACCATTTATGACAAATGCACCAAAGCAAATTATGGAGCAATTAGGACTTGATGATAAATTATTAGCATGGGACACAATTGAAACATTCGGCAATGTTATTCCAAGAAACATTAAAGTGGTAGAAAAAGGAACTCCTATTTTCCCTCGTTTAGATGCGGAAATCGAAGTAGCCTATATTCGTGAACAAATGCAAAGCTCTGTAAAAACAACACAACAGGAAGAATCGACAAGTGTAGAAGCACCTAATACAGAAGAAATTTCAATAGATGATTTCATGAAGGTCGATTTAAGAGTTGCGACAGTTTTAGCATGTGAACCAGTAGCAAAAGCGAAGAAGTTATTAAAGTTACAAGTTGACTTAGGCTATGAGCAACGCCAAGTTGTATCGGGCATTGCCGAGCATTATAAACCAGAGGAGTTAGTTGGTAAAAAAGTGATTGTTGTGGCAAATTTAAAACCAGTTACATTACGTGGAGAATTATCTCAAGGTATGATCTTAGCGGGCTCGCACGATGGGATTTTAACATTGGCAACTGTCGATCCTAAATTGGCAAACGGTGCACAAGTGAAGTAATTTAAGTAGAGTCTGTTGGACGAATGATGTTCAACAGGCTTTTGTATTTTTAATCGACTAAAAGTATATTAGTATAATATTTTGTTGAGAGAAATAGTTAATTCTATAGTTATTTGGCATTATAATTACTATTTTTAAACGTTAAGATAACAAAGTGTTTTATTTTTGTAATTTAGATGTAATAATACTGAAAACTAAGAAATATGTTCAGTGAGTACAATACACGATAGGAGAAATGATGATGAGCACATATATAGATACACATGTCCATTTAAATGCAGATCAGTATGAGGAAGATTTACAAGAAGTAATTGACCGAGCAATTGCTGCGAATGTAGAAAAAATGGTTGTTATCGGCTTTGATAAAAAAACGATAGATCGAGCGATGCAACTTATAGAAGAATTTGATTTTATCTATGCAGTGATTGGCTGGCATCCAGTAGATGCAATTGATTGTACCGATGATTACTTAAATTGGATTGAACAACTAGCAAAACACCCAAAAGTAGTTGGAATTGGTGAAACAGGATTGGATTATTATTGGGATAAATCACCGAAAGATATCCAACAGTATTGGTTCCGAAAGCAAATACAATTAGCGAAAAAATTAAATTTACCAATTATTATTCATAATCGTGATGCAACAGGGGATGTTGTGCGGATTTTGCAAGAAGAAGACGCAGCAGCTGTTGGTGGTATTATGCATTGTTTTGGTGGGAGTGTTGAAACTGCCCATCAATGCATAAACATGAACTTTATGATTAGTCTAGGAGGTCCTGTCACATTTAAAAACGCGCGTCAGCCAAAAGAAGTAGCCACTGAAATTCCTTTGGAGAATTTATTAATCGAAACGGATGCACCGTATTTAGCACCTCATCCTTACAGAGGCAAACGAAACGAACCTGCATATGTTACTTTAGTCGCTGAGGAAATTGCTCGACTTAAGGAATTATCAGTAGAAGAAGTTGCTTTAAAAACGACTGAAAATGCAAAGCGCTTTTTTAAAATTGATTAGTAAAAAAAGATGTGAATAGCAAAATAAATAATCCAAAAAATTATTTTTCAAAATGAGAAAATACTTATTTGGATTATTTTTTCATTTAAAAATGTTTAAAGTTTTAATACGCCTCCAATACTAGTTTTGTCACGATTTTAATTAAAACACCTAATTTTACAAAAATTCATTTCTATTGACAGTACGAAAAGTAGTCGCGTATAATCCAACTTTGTATTAAGGAGGCGTTATTTTCATGTCAAATCAATCCATGAAAAGCCAGTTCTTAGGATCATTGAGGAGTAAGCAAACAGGCATACGATTTTTATCACTTGTTCTGTTTGTATCTGTAATTGCATTCGTTCTTTATCATGGAACGAAAACTCCCGTTATGTTTACGGCAAACGGCGAGACATCAAAATTATATACACACGCAACTACGGTTGATGAGCTACTTTCAGCTCAAAATATAGATTTAACGAATTATGATAAAGTATCACCCTCACTGAGTACCAAGATTGATAGTGGAATGTCAATTGAATGGGAACAGGCAAAAGAAGTAGTAATTTCAGTTGATGGAAATCAGTCAAAAGTTTGGACAACTGAAAATGTAGTGAAGAACATTTTGGAAGAAGCAAATATTGAAGTAACAGAGCATGATCTTGTATCACAAAGCTTAGATACAGAAGTAGGAGCCGATAACAAAATCGATATTCAGAAGGCGTTTCAGTTAACGCTTGTCGATGGCACTAAAGAGAGACAAGTATGGTCCACTTCGACTACGGTCGCTAACTTTTTAAAACAACAAGAGATTCAACTAGGTGAATCAGATCGTGTCGATAAAAATTTGGAGGAAGTTATCACTCCGAATGATAAAATCGCAGTTGTTCGAGTAGAAAAGGTTACCGATGTAGTGGAGGAATCAGTAGATTTCGCAGTTGAAAGAAAAAACGATTCTTCTTTATTGAAGGGTAAAGAGAAAGTAGTAACAGAAGGTAAAAAAGGTAAAGTGGAGCGTACGTACAATATCGTGAAAGAGAACGGTAAAGTCGTGTCCAAAAAGGTTGCTTCTGAAAAAATTGTGGAACAACCAAAAACAAAAGTTTTATCAGTAGGTACTAAAGTTGTAACTGCAAAAGTTTCACGTTCGAGTGAACCAAGTTCAGGAAAAGAATTTTATGTAGAGGCAACAGCATATACGCCATATTGCACAGGCTGCTCAGGTATATCAGCAGCGGGTCTTAACCTGCGCAAAAATCCGGATATGAAGGTAATTGCGGTGGATCCTCGCGTTATTCCCTTAGGTACAAAAGTTTGGGTCGAAGGCTATGGTAATGCAGTAGCCGGAGATACAGGCGGTGCCATTAAAGGCAATAAGATTGATGTTTTAGTGCCATCAAAGTCTAAGGCGAATAGCTGGGGACGTAAAAAAGTACGCATTAAAGTATTAAACTAATATATCGTTAAATAAACAAGTTTGTTAAAGAATGTTTTATTGCCTGTTAGTCGTTACAGATCTTTTGGAAGTTGTATCATTTAATTTTCAAATTATATATGGATTTGGGTTAGCAAAGGCATAATATATTCTATAAAATATTATTCCAAAATGTATAGTAGCTTTCTCGCTTTTTGACTGATAGCGAGGAAGCTTTTTTCGCTGTTTAGGAAATTTCGAATGTAGCCTTGGAGGCAGCACGGTTAAATTCCTGTATAGTCCGATTTCGTTCTTAGAGTAAGCACAGAAGTAACAAAACGCATTCTATGGTAAAATAGCGAAAGACTATGTTAGAAAAGAGGAATATTTCTTGGATATTCAAGAGATTATTGTTGTCGAAGGAAAAGATGATACAACAGCGATAAAACGTGCGACAGGTGCTGATACAATTGAAACGAATGGCTCAGCAATTTCGGATGAAGTATTACGTAGAATTGCACATGCGCAAAAGAAGCGGGGCGTCATCGTTTTTACTGACCCGGATTACCCTGGGCGTCGAATTCGTGCCATTATAGAAGAGCGAATCCCTGGTGTAAAGCATGCATTTTTGGCAAAGGCAAAAACAATTGCAAAAAATGGAAAAGGTCTAGGGATTGAGCATGCGAGTGATAAAGATATTCGTGAAGCATTAAGTAATGTGTATACATTAGCTGAATCACAAATTGATGAAAAAATTACATTGGAAGATTTAATGATAGCCAAATTGATAGGTCACCCCCAGTCAAAAAAACGACGTGAACGGTTAGGGGAAATTTTAAATATAGGAATGACAAACGGGAAGCAATTGCATAAACGATTAATGATGTTTCAGATTACAATCGAGCAGTTCGCAGAAGCCATTTTGCAATTAGATCAGGAGGATATGCATGTATAAAGACATTGCCACACCGATACGTACGAAGGAAATTTTAGAGAAGTACGGATTTTCATTTAAAAAGAGTTTAGGACAGAACTTTCTAATAGATCCCAATATTTTACGAAACATTGTTAGCCATGCGAATTTAACGGAAAATAGTGGTGCGATTGAAGTCGGTCCTGGTATTGGTGCATTAACGGAGCATTTAGCGCGGGAAGCTAAGAAGGTCGTCTCATTTGAGATTGACCAGCGTCTTTTGCCTGTATTGGAAGATACACTTAGCCCTTATAATAATGTAAAAATTGTTCATTCAGACATTTTAAAAGCGGATGTAGAACAAGTAATTGCGGAGGAAATGCCAGGTATTGAGGATATAATGGTCGTAGCTAACTTACCTTATTACGTTACAACCCCAATTTTAATGAAACTGTTGAATGATCGCTTACCTATTCGTGGCTTTGTTGTCATGATGCAAAAGGAAGTTGCGGATCGTATTACAGCAAAACCGGGTACAAAAGCATATGGCTCGTTATCCATTGCAATTCAATATTATGTTACTGCTGAAATTGCCATGATTGTACCGAAAACTGTATTTATGCCACAGCCTAATGTAGATTCTGCGGTTATTCGACTAATAAAACATGAAACACCGCCAGTTAAAGTAATTGACGAAGATTTTTTATTCGAAGTTTCCCGTGCATCGTTTGCACAACGCCGTAAAACGATTTTAAATAATTTACAAAACGGTCTTGTAAATGGGAAACAAAATAAAGAGCTCATTATTCAAGCATTAGCAGAAGCGGGAATTGACCCAACTCGTCGTGGCGAAACGTTGAGTATTCAAGAATTTGGCAGATTATCAGATTGCTTACATCCAGCCTTTTGTGTTCGACAATAATGTGAATGTAGAGTTGAAAAAACTTTAGAAAAACTTCAGAAAAAAGTTGACGGCTTTGAATAGCGGTGATAAAATATTATATTTTATTGACATTTAAAATACACTGTGTTAAACTGGTTTATAGTGAGGTGTATGCAAAAATGCCAAAAACGTTAGCAGACATTAAAAAATCATTAGATAGTCACTTGGGTAAACGTTTGCAATTAAAAGCAAATGGAGGCCGCAAGAAAACGATTGAATGTGAGGGTGTCTTAAGTGATACTTATCATGCAGTGTTCGTTATTGAACTAAAGCAAGAGGATAATGCGAATAAACGCGTATCTTACAGTTACACAGATATACTTACTGAAGCAGTAGAGATTACTTTTTTAGATGATGCTGTTGCTACCATCAAATAGTTTTTCTAGTACTTATTTTAATATTTTTAAAAAAAACGCTCATTTTATATGAGTGTTTTTTTATTTTCTGCGCAAGCTAAGTGCGTCAACGAAAAGGGAGGTTTTTTGCATGGCGAAACAAAAAATCATGTCTAGCCGTCTAAAGGAAGAGATTGCAAAAGAACTTGGATTTTATGACGTAGTTGAACGTGAGGGTTGGGGCGGTATCAAATCCCGTGATGCAGGAAACATGGTAAGGCGTGCAATTGAAATGGCTGAGAATAATTTAGCCAAACAGAACTCGCAGAACAACCAAAAGTAAGTTGACGAAAAGTGACACCCTTATGCAAGTTATCTTGCGAGGGTGTTCTTTTTATAAGTAAAATAAGCTTGAAAAAGTAAAGACTTTAGTACATTGCTCGTACACATCGTATGTTAAAATAGGTATATTAATAAATTGATTGCGTAAATAAAATTGCGTGCCTTATTAGTAGGAGGAATTTTCGATGTTATATGTAAAAGCACCCGCTAAAATTAATTTATCACTCGATGTGCTTTATAAACGTCCAGATAATTATCATGAAGTAGAGATGGTTATGACAACGGTTGATTTAGCCGACCGGATTGGACTTGAGTCGCGTAAAGATGGACAAATTAAAATTATCTCGGCCGATAATTTTGTACCGGATGACCAGCGTAATTTTGCCTATCAAGCGGCTGAGCTAATTAAAAGTACATACGGTATCAAAGAAGGCGTTGATATTTCAATTGAAAAACAAATTCCGATTGCGGCAGGTTTAGCTGGCGGGAGTAGTGATGCTGCTGCTACACTGCGCGGTTTAAATGAGCTTTGGAATTTAAATTTATCTTTGGACGAGCTAGCTGAACTAGGATCAAAAATTGGTTCCGATGTGTCGTTCTGTGTATATGGTGGTACTGCACTAGCAACTGGGCGCGGGGAAAAAATTCAGGAACTAACTGCACCTCCAACATGTTGGGTTGTTTTAGCCAAGCCAAAAATTGGCGTATCTACAGCAGATGTATATGGTGGGTTAAATATTGAGGGTTTAAAACATCCAAATACAAAACAAATGATAAAAGCAATTGAAACGAATGATTATGAATTAATGTGTCAGTCGCTTGGAAATGTTTTGGAAACTGTAACATTTAATTTACATCCAGAAGTGATTACGATTAAAGAGCAGATGCAACGCTTTGGTGCAGATGCTGTACTGATGAGTGGCAGTGGCCCGACAGTGTTTGGTCTAGTCGAGAATGAAACACGTGTTAGTCGCATTTACAATGGATTAAGAGGTTTTTGTGAGGAAGTATATGTAGTTCGTATGTTAGGGGATCGTAATCCGCTTGCATAAATACGTATAATTATGGTAATTTGACTATTAAATATTCGTATTTTAATTATTAATGTTTAGGAGAGGGTCGCATGAAATGGAAGCGTAGTGAACGCCTTGTAGATATGACATATTATTTACTTGAGCATCCGCATCAGTTGATCCCGCTAACTTATTTTTCTGAGCTTTACAGTTCTGCAAAGTCTTCCATTAGTGAAGATTTAACAATTGTAAAGGAAACATTCGAAGAAAAAGGAATCGGGTTATTAACTACCGTACCTGGCGCAGCAGGTGGTGTAAAATATATTCCTAGAATGGTGGAACATGAAGTTCGTGAAATCACTAGGGAATTAATTGCTGAATTAAGCCAATCAGATCGTCTACTTCCTGGTGGGTATTTATTTATGACGGATTTATTGGGAAATCCAGAGTTGATGAATCGTGTAGGGAAAGTATTTGCGAGTGCATTTGGTGACCAAAAAATTGATGTTATCATGACAGTTGCGACAAAGGGTATTTCAATTGCCCATGCAATCGCAAGACATTTAAATGTGCCGGTTGTCGTTGTGCGTCGTGACAGCAAAGTAACAGAGGGCTCAACCGTAAGTATTAATTATGTATCAGGATCTTCCCGACGTATTCAAACGATGGTTTTATCTAAGCGTAGTATGAAAAGTGGCCAACGCGTGTTAATTACCGATGATTTTATGAAAGTCGGTGGTACGATGAATGGCATGAAAAACTTACTAGAAGAATTTGATTGTGAGCTTGCAGGTATTGCAGTCTTAGTAGAAGCAGAACATACAGATGAGACACTAGTAGGGGATTATTATTCGTTAGTAAAGCTACAAGAAGTGAATGAGAAAGATCGTACTATTGCATTAAGTGAAGGTAATTTTTTTCAAAAGGGGAGAAATTAATATGAAAACAGTTTCAACAACAAATGCACCTGCAGCTATCGGACCATATGCACAAGGGATTGTTGTAAATAATATGTTTTACTCTTCAGGTCAAATCCCGCTTACGGCATCAGGGGAATTAGTTGATGGGGACATTGAAGTACAAACACATCAAGTATTTGAAAATTTAAAGGCCGTTTTGGCTGCAGCGGGTTCTTCTTTAGATCAGGTTGTAAAAACAACGGTATTTATGAAAGATATGAATGATTTTGCTACGATGAATGATGTGTATGCAAGTCATTTTGGAGACCATAAACCAGCACGTTCTGCAGTAGAAGTTGCGCGTCTTCCAAAAGATGTAAGTGTTGAAATAGAAGTTATAGCATTAGTAAAATAATAATACAGCTACAGCCCGCTCCTTTACTAGAGAAAAAAGGAGTGGGCTTTCTTATTTTAATAAAAAATATAATATATTTTTTATTGAATTATTACAAAATAGCAATTAAAACGCAGAATATTTAGTTTATTTTAACAATTATAAAAATTCTAGATAGAAAAAAATTACATTTTATTGTATTCTATTGATAAATGGTGCAATTTTAGTGATTAATTGAATGGGAGAGAAGAAATTCTCTTTTTTCAGTATTACGAAATGAAGCACCTAAGTATAGGGGGGAGAATTCATAATGGAAATAACAGACGTAAGATTACGACGTGTTCAAACAGATGGACGTATGCGTGCAATTGCATCCATTACACTAGATGATGAATTTGTTATTCATGATATTCGTGTAATAGATGGAAATACAGGTTTATTTGTAGCAATGCCAAGTAAAAGAACACCAGATGGTGAATTCCGGGATATTGCACACCCAATCAATTCGAATACACGTAATAAAATCCAGGAAATCGTTTTGGAGGCTTTCCATGCTTCTGCTGATGAAAATCAGGGCGATGCTATGGAATTAGAAGAAGCAAATGTTTAATATTACAATTAAGGGGTCACTCATATGAGGAGGCTCTTTTTTTATTTTTTTTTATAAAAATGTTCTATAACAGAAAAAAAGGGAATAATGTCGAAAAAGCCATAATGATTATATATTTTTATCATATTTAAATATGTGATTTCAAACTTTTGTCAAGTCTGAATACCTTGAAAAGATTGTGAATTTACTATATAGTCATAAGAGAAAATGAGCTGAAAATGGAGGACTTGTAATATGACAAATATTTATGCAGTTGTCTTGGCTGCTGGTCAAGGTACACGAATGAAGTCCAAATTATATAAAGTGCTTCACCCAGTATGTGGAAAGCCAATGGTGGAACATGTAATCGATCATATTGGTTCTCTCGATGTAGAACGTGTCGTAACTGTTGTAGGACATGGAGCAGAGCTTGTACAGGAAACACTTGGAAATAAAAGTGAATATGTATTACAAGCAGAGCAACTTGGTACTGCACACGCCGTTCAGCAAACAGAGCCCATTTTAAAAGGACTTACTGGAACTACGCTTGTAGTATGTGGAGATACGCCTTTAATTCGTCCTGAAACAATGCAAGCATTACTAGATCACCATGCTTCGGAAAATGCAAAAGCTACTATTTTGACAGCGGTTACAGACAACCCGACTGGCTATGGGCGTATTTTACGCGACAATAATGGTCAGGTATCCCAAATTGTTGAGCAAAAAGATGCAACACAGGAGCAACAGCTTGTGAAAGAAATAAATACAGGTACTTACTGCTTTGATAATGAAGCATTATTTGAGGCCCTAAAGCAAGTGAAAAATGAAAATGCACAGGGTGAATACTATTTACCGGATGTCATTGAAATCCTACAAAAGCAAGGTGAAATTGTTGCAGCACATGTAACAGATAGCTTTGACGAAACGCTGGGTGTTAATGATCGCTTTGCTTTGTCTCAAGCTGAAGAATTAATGCGTGCTCGCATAAATGAGCGTCATATGCGAAATGGTGTAACGATTATTAATCCGGCAACGACGCATATTAGCGCAGATGCTATTATCGGCAGTGACTCCGTCATTTTACCTGGTGTAATTATTGAAGGTAAAACGGTAATTGGGGAAGACTGCAAAATTGGTCCGAACAGCCATATTGTCGATAGTAAAATTGGAAATGCTACTACGATTCATAGTTCGGTTGTACTAAATAGCCAAGTGGGCGATGAAACAGCAGTTGGTCCATTTGCGCATTTACGTCCGGAATCGTCATTAGGAAACCATGTGAAAATTGGAAACTTTGTAGAAGTGAAGAAAAGCACGCTAGGTAATGATACGAAAGTGTCCCACTTAAGCTATATTGGTGATGCAGAAGTCGGCAGCAACGTAAATATTGGCTGTGGCTCGATTACTGTGAATTATGACGGTAAAAATAAATTTAAGACAATTATTGAAGACGATGTATTTATTGGGTGCAATTCTAATTTAGTTGCTCCGGTAACACTGAAAAAAGGGTCATTTATTGCAGCTGGTTCGACTATTACAAAAGAAGTTCCAGAAGATGCATTAGCAATTGCACGTGCTCGTCAAGAAAATAAACTAGGCTATATGAGTAAATTAAATTCAAAATAAAATTATTTAAAATACAGGAGGCCATCATGCCGTATCAATACGCTGACTCAAAATTAAAAATCTTCTCATTAAATTCAAACAATCCACTTGCAAAAGAGATTGCCGATGAAATGGGTGTAGAACTAGGAAAATCATCTGTAAAACACTTCAGTGATGGAGAAGTCCAAATTAGCATTGAAGAAAGTATTCGAGGAATGGATGTATTTATCGTTCAATCTACTTCTGCTCCTGTTAATGAACATTTAATGGAACTTTTAATTATGATTGATGCTGTTAAACGTGCATCTGCTCGCACGGTAAATGTTGTTATGCCTTACTACGGCTATGCACGTCAAGACCGTAAAGCGAAAGCACGTGAACCAATTACTGCTAAATTAGTAGCAAATCTTCTTGAAACTGCTGGTGCAACTCGTGTTATCGTATTAGATTTACACGCACCTCAAATTCAAGGTTTCTTCGATATCTTAATTGACCATTTAGTGGCAGTACCACTACTTGCTGATCATTTCGGTTCTAAAGGTTTTAAAGAAGAGGAATTAGTAATTGTTTCTCCAGACCATGGTGGGGTAACTCGTGCACGTAAAATGGCCGAGCGTTTAAAAGCTCCGATTGCCATTATTGATAAACGCCGTCCAAAGCCGAATGTAGCGGAAGTTATGAATATTGTTGGTAATGTAGAGGGTAAAGTATGTATTTTAATCGATGATATTATTGATACTGCAGGTACAATTACGATTGGTGCAGAGGCATTAATTAAGAGTGGTGCAAAAGAAGTTTATGCTTGCTGCTCACACCCGGTATTATCTGGTCCAGCAATTGAGCGTATTGAAAATTCTTCAATTAAAGAGTTGGTTGTAACAAATACTATCCAATTAAGCGAAGATAAAATCTCTCCGAAAGTTAAGCAACTATCTGTTGCAAAATTAATGGCAGATGCAATTTCTCGTGTTTATGAAAATAAATCAGTTAGTACATTATTTGATTAATCAAATTAGGACAGCTCAGGGGTATTATCCCTGGGCTGTTTTTCTTTTCTTTATCGAAAACGTTCCATTAATATTTTTAAAAGTCAGATAATTAATATGTTTCATTTATACAAGAGCAGGGTAAATAAACTATTGTATTACTACTTAAGGGGGACGATGGAATATGACTACAGTTTTAAAAGCAAAAAAGCGTGACACTGGGAAACGTTCGATATTAACCCAACTTAGAAAAGAAGGTCAGTTAGCAGGTGTGCTATATGGCTACGAAACAAATACAACGCCGATTTCGTTGGATTATAGAGAGACGGCAAAGATATTTCAAACATATGGTACAACAAGCGTGTTTAAAGTTGAGGTAGATGGGAAAAGAGTAAATGCAGTACTTACTGATATTCAACGTGATGCAATCAAAGGTCTTGTAAAGCACGTTGACTTCCTTGCAATCAATATGAAAGAAGAGCTTGAAGTGGATGTACCTGTAGCATTGGTAGGAACTTCAGTTGGTGTGAAAGAAGGTGGAGTATTAACTCAACCGAATCATACATTGAAAGTGAAAGTAAAACCAAACGATATACCAGATAATGTAGAAATTGATGTATCCGGGCTAGCAGTTGGTGATACGTTATCTGTGGGTAATGTACGTGATCAATTTACAGAATTTTCAATTGTAGAAGATGACGATTATACATTAGCAACGGTAACACCACCAGCGGCACCAGTTGAAGATGTTGATGCAGATGCTGAAAATGTTACAGCCGATGATGTTGAAGCAACGGGAGAAAAATTAACACCTGAAAAACCAGGTAGAGAAGATTAGTGATTAGAAAAAGCCGCCTTATATTTAAGAGGGCACTGAAAAAGTCATTCAATTATAAGGAAGGGCATGTTGGAACGAAAATTCGTTCCAACATGCCCTTTTC
>NZ_JACSPW010000002.1 GCF_014836935.1 Solibacillus merdavium
CGCGTCCCCTGGAATGGAAATCAACGGTTTTCATCAGTTAACTTTATTTTAAAACAAAAAAGACTGTAGGCAAACTCGAATTTCTTCGAGTTTGTCTACAGTCTGAAGCCATGTTCGAATGACATGGCTTCTGTTTTTTAAACTATTTGTTTTTTTATTTTCTTTATTTGCTGTTGAGATATTTAAATGGCATGTGACTACTTTTTTAGTTGTTCTATATATTCAATATATCGTCTATGTACTGTTGCTTTACTGATTGGTATCCCCAATCCTGATAACGTAGTGGCAATTTCAGCAAACGTTAAGCCTTTTTGACGAAGCTGTACAATTTCTTCTACCGGCACTTCTTTTCGTTCACGCCCTTCAATATTTCCACGGTTTTTTAAATTATTTTGGGGTTGATATCCATTTTCTACTGCTCGACGCATTCCTCGACGAATTTTTGCATTATGCATACGGCGCTGATACTCTTCAACTACAGCCAATATTTCGAGTAGCATCGTATCCATCTCGTTTAATACTACAGGACCAGCATCATTCAATGTATAAACAGTCGCCTCGTATTTTTGTAAAAGATGGAGAACTGCCATTCTTGCATTCCCTCGTCCTAAACGTGTTTCGTCTTGTACAAATAATGCTTTGATTTTATATTCTCTCATATAATCGAGCATATCCAGTAAACCATCACGTTCCACGTCATAGCCACTATGTTGATCCGTAAAAATCTCTACTTCTTTAAAACCGAATGTTACAGCATATTTCGTCAGTTCTTCCTGTTGACGCAGCAACGATGTTTCCTGCGCACTTTTTTCGGTACTGACACGGCAATAAATAACTGCTTTAGTTTTTGTCATTATTATCTCTCGCTACCTTAATTGTCGACACATCGGAGGAGTCATTCAACTGGACAATATATTGTGCTTCCTTTTCAACTGGCACCACCAATATTTGCCCTGAAACAACTTTTCCATCTCGTAGGCCGTTTTCTTTTTTCACTTCGTTAATCCAATCATGCGTTGCCATTTTACCACGATAATGTTCCGCAAGCGACCATAAAGTATCCCCTTGTTCGATAGATACTTGTTCGTATAATTCTATATTATCGTCTTTATGGAAGATTAATACTAATAACACAATAGAGAACATTAGAAACATTGATGTAAAGCTATTTAATTTGATTTTTTTCATAAGAAAAACCCCTCTTTCGAATATACGTTCGGAATGTTTGTTCTCATAATAATACGAACATATGTTTTTGTCAATCGTTTTTTCGAACTTATGTTTGCATTCGTGTTCGCATACTGCTATACTTACACTAAGAAAAATAGCATGATAAAGAGGTGAGTTAGTTGACACAAAAAATTTCCAAACGACAAGAAGCTATTCTAACTTTTATAAAAGAGGAAGTTCGTTCAAAAGGCTATCCGCCATCAGTTCGTGAAATTGGAGAGGCTGTAGGCTTAGCTTCTAGCTCAACTGTCCACGGGCATTTAGCTCGATTAGAGAGTAAAGGGCTTATACGTCGCGATCCTACTAAACCGCGTGCCATTGAAATTTTGGATCAAGAAGAGCTATCAATAGCTAAACAAGGTGTAATTCACGTACCATTAATCGGTAAAGTTACAGCTGGTTTACCTATCTCGGCCATTGAAGATATCCAAGAATATTTCCCGTTACCCGATGCATATGGTTCATCAGAAGATGAATTATTTATGCTTGAAATAATGGGTGAATCAATGATTGAAGCCGGCATATTAAATGGGGATTACGTTATTGTCAAGAAAACTTCCACTGCGAGCAATGGAGAAATCGTCGTTGCAATGACCGAAGAAGATGAAGCGACTGTCAAGCGTTTCTATAAAGAAAAAACTCATTTCCGCTTACAGCCTGAAAACAGTTCGATGGAGCCAATCATTGTTAATCAAGTATCTATTTTAGGAAAAGTAGTTGGGCTATATCGAAATATTCATTAATTAAGAAGCTTGCCATTCTAATAGAATCGGCAGGCTTTTTCTATTTCAAACAAAAAAGACCCAGCCGAAATCGACTGGATTTTCCTCTACTTTTTACATGCATTTATAAAACTTCTAAATAAACGTTGCGCATAAACATCACCATTTGGCGCCAACTCTTCAGGGTGCCACTGAACAGCAACACAATAAGGATGGGATTCGTGTTCGATTCCCTCAATAATACCATCTTTTGCAACAGCCGATGTGACTAGCCCTTTCCCCAGCTTACCTACTGATTGGTGATGGAAAGTGTTTACACGAAAAGATGCTTCACCAAAAATCTCTTTAAATCTTTGTGTTTTCACATCCACAGTATGGGCTAATTCTCCGCGCTTGGATGGTTGCTTATGTTGGACTATATTTTCCACCTGTGATGGAATATCCTGAATGATCGTCCCCCCAAAGGCTATATTCATAATCTGCTGTCCTCGGCAGATGCCTAGAATGGGTATTTGTCTTTTAAATGCTTCATTCATTAGCAAAAGATCGCTATCATCACGCTTTCGCACTACGCTCCCAATATTAGGGTGTGGCTCTTCATTAAATATTAATGGGTCAATATCCGCACCACCAATCAATACAAGGCCATCAACAATAGCCAATAGAGCCTCTACATTTTCTGCTGTCGCATTCGGTATACAAATCGGAATGCCACCTGCTTGTTCTATTGATGTTAAATAGACATTATTAATATCCATTTTTTTATCAAAGTCATACATCGTTAACCCAATAATCGGCTTCATTCCTTCTATCCCCTTAAAGTTAAAAGATAATTCAAATAATTTAAATTATACTATTATATCGCCTTAGATGACTACAAAAATTTATAAAAAAAGGGATTGCTTAAATGCAATCCCTTTACGATTAAACAATTTCGAGTTGTTTTAAAAAATATTGCTTAATTTCTTTCCAATTATGAACGCGTGTATATCCTTCTTCCGCCGTATTGTATGGCATTGAATACAATAGTCCTGTTCCTTTAAATGACGCAAGCTGCCTTGGATTGTCGTCAATTAAATAATCGGTATGTATAACCGCTTTATTCCCGCAAAATACAATATTTTGTGTTTTAATGAATGGTAAATGTTTGATTAGCCAATCATATTTGGCAGTAAATGATCCTGGTACATCCATTGCAGCAGTAGCTATAAAAATTTCATAATGCTCCTGAAGCTCCTGAATGACTTCAATTGCATCTTCATCTAGTAACGCCAAATCGCGGAAGTAATCTGGCTCATTTAATAGTGCAAACAGTTTCTTTGCATCTTCACGTGGTAAATCACGCTGTGTAGTCAACAAAAATTCTTCTTCCGTAAAGGAAGTACCGAAATTCTCATTGTAAGTAATACGTAACTTTGAATAAAAGTCAGCTAATACTTGGTCCATATCAATTGCAATACTTTTTTTCATGTAATTGGCCTCCTTGGAATTTCCTAATTTTAGTTTATACAATTATATTGTGAAATAACAAGGTATTACTCTCTACAATTAACAACGAACATATTTACGTTTAAATCCGATACGCCCTTTTTCAACTTGCTTTACTATTTCTGCATACGCGTGTAATTTTCCGGGCTTTTTTCCTTCACGCTTAATTTCCACTACACCAATATCATTAGCAATTTGCAATGCTTCATTATGTAAAGGCTTAAAAGAAACACCGACAGTCATTACAAAGTTATTCATCGCAACTTGTGTACGTAGCGGTACCAAATTGATATTTTGTTTTACCTGTTTAAGCATTCCCCGCAGTTTCTCAACTGAGAACTCCTCATCTTTTCTATTACCGAGGAGCCAGCAATAACAATGCCAGCCAGCAGACATTTTCAACTCGTCTCCACTTGCAATCCATTTATCACTTACTTGTTGGGCAATATCGGATTCTGCTAATGTAACTGCAACCACATAATCAGATATCATATAAAAATAAGCCTGGTCCATCCATCGATTATAATCTGCTTCCGACATTGCTTTTGAATCGGCGATGATTCCTGCAAAGTACATTGCATCATAGTTACCCGTTGCATATAATTGTTCTGCAAGTTCATGGTTTATTTTTATTTGCTTAACATATGGTTTCATCGATCCAATCGTTACACCAAATACTGGCTCCTTGGCCCCGTTTGACATATATATTTTTTTTGTACGTTCTTTTCCTAATGTTTCTAATTCCTGTATTACAGTATTGAAATCCATATTAGTATCCTTTCTGAATTGATAAGTTGTTCTTACTCGATTGTTTTAATAATAAAATACTCTTCTCTATTGAAGTTTCAATATAGCCGACTATTTGCTCCATTGTAAATACAGTAAGCGGTATTTTGAGTATTTCTGTATCATATTGCAGGTCACTTAAAATACTAGGAATAAATGCAGTTACTTCCTCATGGGAAACCTCCTGCAAATAACATATTTCAAAGGGCTCTTTCAATAATGCAGAAAGCTGTTCATTCAAATGATAGTGCTCAACTAATTGTGCATTTAAAATTTTAAAATCGTTATGATAAGCATTCAACAGTTCGGGCTTTGCTTCCAAACGATTTTTTAACCAAGGGATGAAAAATCCCTGCAACCATAAATCATCGGCAATTAAATGTACATAATAACCATTGATATAGTTTTTTGAAACCTCATTTTTATACTTTTTATAAAATGCTTCGTAATTAATTGTTCTAGTAAACCTTTGTAGCTCTCCACTGTAAAAATGTGATGCGTCTTTAGCCATTATAGCTGCATCTGCTGCAATTCCACCTATTATAAATGTTGCTTGATCTTGTATGTTTAATGCCTCTGCCACTTTATAAGCAATAATAGCATGCATAATTCTTGAGCCCATAAGTACCTCCATTATAGTATGTAATTTTAAATTCAATTTAACAGATAAAAATCCCTTTTATTAAAAAGTTAAAATATACCACAGCATAATAAAGCAACCTCTGAACAGAATAAATTCAGGAGGTGATATTCATGAAAAACAACAAAAACATGAATACTGAATTTGGAATGGAAACAGACGTTAACAAGGTTATTAAGCAAAACCAGCAGGCTGAAGCCAAAAAGCAGCAAGCTTCTGGTTTATACGCTAATAACGGTTTACAAAAAAATCCAAGTTCAAAGAACGCGGAATTTGGTATGGAGACCGATGTGAACCAAGTTAAAAAGCAAAACCAACAAGCTGAAGCTAAAAAGCAGCAAGCTTCTGGTATTTTTGCAAATAGTGGTTTACAAAAGAAACTAAGTTCAATGAACGCGGAGTTTGGAATGGAAACAGATGTAAGCCAAGTTAAAAAGCAAAACCAACAAGCTGAAGCCGAAAAGCAGCAAGCTTCTGGATTATTTGCTAAAATTCGTTCCCAAAACGGTAATAAATAATCGAATATCATCCCCAAACCGGCAATTTTTATTGCCGGTTTTTTTCATTAAAAAAGAAAAAAAGCGTTGGAGCTTAGTGCCCCAACGCTTTCTTCTTAGTACATTTTCATATATTGATCACGTTCCCACTGGTGGACAGTTGAACGGTTTCTGCTCCTATATAATAGGTGGAAATTTAGTTCACTAGGAATGTTGATAAATCAATGTTTTGGGGAGTTCGTTCATTATAAAACACTGCAGAAAATTATTAGTTTGTGGGCAATTTGTGGGCAAAGTAGAAAATCATTTGTGGGCAAATTTTATACAAGAAAATATGCATATTGGTAAAGGTTATCCACAGTGTTTATCGGACGTGCTATTTTACCTTTTGATCCATTCTTGACGATGGCTAATTAAAAGTTTTCCCTATCATCAACCCAAAAATGAAATCTGCAAAAGGATATTTTACATAAATTATCCAAGATAGTATAATAATTCAAAGCCGTTATATGCAGTCCAATACGGCTATTAAATACTATTGGTAAAATCATTATTGCTATGCAATTGAACAGGAGGATAAACTATTGCAAAAGAAATTAAAAATAATTGAAGACAGAAAAGCTCTTCTTTTAGCTATTGCTTTATTAATATTTATTTGGATCTTTTTCAGTAATTACTGGCATTATCCATCTCCACCATTTGAGTCTCTCACTTCAAAAGAGGTTATTCGTATTTTCGAGGAAGAAAGTTCTGAGAGCGGATTTTTGAAAATTGCTACTGAAAATAATTTTGATTGGTATACATGTAAGGATACTATCTGTATAGACAAGAATATATTTTTCCCCCTTTCAGAGAGAGGTTGGGATAAACAAGATATAACTCCATATTATAAACCGAACGGAAAACTTATACGTATTGAGCATATTTACACTAAGAATCAATTTGCCGGTAACTTAGGCACTACTCTAAAAATAGAAGTATACCATTGGGTGGATAATGAAGATATTATTTTTTTGAAAATACCTCAAGATGTAGATTTTTAATTTAGATAAATTTAAACCAAGGCATATTTAGATAAATTCTAAATATGCTTTTTTATATTAAAAAGGATATTCATTTAGGAATAAAATGTAAATAATAATTAAACATCATATAAAATTAAAAAAGGGTAGGCCAAAAATAAATTCTATAAAATAAGGAGTGATAGTATGAAAAAAGCAATTGGAAGTTTACTGTTCATATTTGCGTGTATCATCCCAACTAGTGTTTTAGCTTCAGAAATTAAAGGCGATACTGAATATTCGTCTATTCAACAAGATGTAAAGTTAGAAAAACGGGCACAGGAAATAAACGATTACTTTGTCAAATTAGAAGAACTTAAAATTCAATTAGAAAAAAGCGCTTCCAAAGTTGAATCTGCAGTGAGTAATGGTATGAGTACACTCAACGCCCTTTCAAATTATGAGTCTGCCCTACAACAATATAATGATTACGAGAGCAATTCAATAGATATTGTTGGACTTGAAAAATTAGAGAGCGAAGCCCCATCAGTTCAGCCATTTTCCACAAAAAATAATGCAACGGTTAGATGGAAGCCCTCTTTCAAGATCAACGTTATGGAATGCCTTTAAATCCGCTCAAGAGCACCTAGAACTTGAGCCAATTCCAATTCACTCTACACGGCACACGCATGCTGCTATGCTTATTGAAGCTGAATGGGATATGAAATCTATTGCTGATAGACTTGGTCATGAATCGCCAACAACTACTATCAATACTTATGCACACATATCGCATAAACATGCAGAAAATACACTTCATAATTTTGATGAATACATGGAAAAATTGGGGCAATAAAAAAGTTTGTGGGCAAAATGTGGGCAATAAAAAATCAGCTTGTGGGCAGCTAAAAGTATAAAAGCGTTGGAGCCTACAGCCCCAACGCTTTCTTCTTAGTACATCTTCATATATTGATCACGTTCCCACTGGTGGACAGTTGAACGGTACATATCAAACTCAATTTCTTTTGCTTCTTTAAAGTTTGCATAAATGTGGTTGCCTAATGCTTTTTGCACAACCTCGTCTTTTGCAAGTAATGTTAACGCGTCGTCTAAAGCTGCTGGTAAATTATCGATGCCGTTTGCTTTACGCTCTTCTTCGTTCATTACATAAATGTTACGGTTAATTGCTGGTGGTGGAGTTAACTTTCTACGAATACCTTCTAAACCAGCCTCTAAAATAACTGCCATCGCTAAATATGGGTTTGCAGATGGATCAACTGAACGAACTTCTATACGTGTTGAAACTCCACGAGAAGAAGGAATACGGATAAGCGGTGAACGGTTTTGCGCTGACCATGCTACATAACATGGCGCTTCATAACCTGGTACTAAACGTTTATATGAGTTAACTGTTGGGTTTGTAATTGCTGTAAAGCCTTGTACGTGCTCCAGAATCCCCGCCATAAATTGCATCGCCGATTCAGATAGGCCTAATTCAGTAGACTCATCATAAAAGGCATTTTCTTTTCCTTTAAATAAAGAAACGTTAAAGTGCATTCCTGATCCGGCTTCACCGAATAAAGGTTTTGGCATGAATGTAGCATGTAAGCCATGCTTACGGGCAATTGTTTTAACAACTAACTTGAATGTTTGAATATTGTCACAAGCCGTAATTGCATCTGCATATTTAAAGTCGATTTCATGTTGGCCAGGTGCAACTTCATGATGTGAAGCTTCAATTTCAAAGCCCATTTCTTCTAACTCTAAAACGATGTCACGACGGCAATTTTCGCCAAGATCTGTAGGTGCTAAATCGAAGTAGCCACCATGGTCATTTACTTCTAAACTTGGTTCACCTTTTGAATCTAATTTAAATAAGAAAAATTCTGGTTCAGGACCTAAGTTGAAGTTTGTAAATCCTAACTCTTCCATTTCTTTTAATACACGCTTTAAGTTGTTGCGTGGATCACCAGCAAATGGCGTACCGTTTGGATTATAAATATCACAGATGAATCGCGCTACTTTCCCTTTTTCGGCAGTCCATGGGAAGATCATAAATGAATCGTAATCTGGGTATAAGTACATATCCGATTCTTCAATACGTACGAAACCTTCGATTGAAGAGCCATCAAACATCATTTTGTTATCCAATGCTTTATCTAGTTGGCTTACTGGAATTTCTACGTTTTTGATTGTGCCTAAAATGTCTGTAAATTGTAAACGAATGAATTTTACTTGTTCTTCTTGTACGAGTTTCTTAATGTCTTCTTTTGTGTATTTACCCACTAAATTCCACACTCCTAAAATTGTTCAGTAAACGATTCTTACCAAAGTTATATAATTTACACGCTATTGATAAAAGCGTGATAAATCCCCTTGTCGAAGAGATGTTTTTTGCATGCGTTGTGCTTGACGCATTTCTTCACGCAAAATTTTACGTAAATCTGAATCTGAAATAACCTCTTTACTCGCCTGCTGGATCGCTGGATCATTTTTCATGTCAAATACTTTTTTTATACCTGCCATGTTAATACCCTGTTCAAGCATATCCTTAATTTCCAATAAGATATCGACATCATTTAATGAAAACATCCGACGATTACCTTCTGTACGGTGTGGCTGAATTAAATCATGCTCTTCGTAATAACGAATTTGTCTGGCTGTTAGATCCGTTAATTGCATGACGATACTTATCGATAATAGTGGCATTGAACGTCGAATTTCACTACTCATTTAATTCACCTCCCTTACCGCTATATTACGACTTGTTACGTTCATTGTCAATTATATGTTAGAAAAACTGACATACAGTGTTTAAGTTAGCATTTTATATACTGTTTCTAGAGAGGTGATGAGCAAATAATGAACTGACAATATACTATTACCCTTTTTTGTCAACTTTATAACAAACAAAAAAATCGCCCGTTAAATTGGACGATTTTTTACAAATTAAGTTAGTCTTTGTACAGCAGCACAAATCGCATATTTAACATGTTCATAAGTTAAGCCACCTTGTACAAAAGCTGTATATGGAGGACGAATCGGACCATCCGCTGTCAATTCAATGCTTGACCCTTGAACGAAAGTTCCTGCTGCCATAATTACGTCATCTTCATATCCAGGCATATACGCAGGTTCTGGTGCGAAATGAGCATTGATTGGCGATGCTGCCTGAATTTCACGACAAAACGCTACCATTTGTTCAGGAGTACGGAATGCTACTGACTGAATTAAATCTGTACGTACATCCGTGTAATGAGGGGAGGTCGTCATACCGATTTCTTCAAGCATTGCCGATGTAAAAATCGCGCCTTTTAAACTTTGCGCGACTATATGAGGTGCCATGAAAAAACCTTGATAAAAATCTGCTAACGTATTCAACGATGCACCAGCTTCTGCACCAATCCCTGGGGATGTCATACGGTATGCGCATTTTTCCACTAAATCTGTACGCCCTGCAATATAACCTCCTATTTTCGCAAAGCCACCGCCAGGATTTTTAATTAAAGAACCCGCCATTAAATCGACGCCTACTTCCGTTGGTTCGAGCAATTCAACAAATTCACCATAGCAATTATCAACAAATATAACTGCATTTGGTGCAATTTCACGAATTTTTAATACCATCTGGGAAATTTGTTCAATTGTAAAGGATGGTCGTGTGGCATAACCTTTTGAGCGTTGAATTGCAATCATCTTTGTATTTTCATTAACTGCATTTTTCACACCTTCCCAATCGATTTCCTTATTTCCGATTAAATCAACATGAGAATAGCCAATCTTAAAATCCTTTAATGATCCTGTATCCTTTTCACCACCGTCGACGATTGATTGAAGTGTATCGTAAGGCTTCCCTGTAATATAAAGAAGTTCATCACCCGGACGCAGAATGCCAAATAGACTTAATGTAATTGCATGTGTACCGGATATAATTTGAGGACGCACAATCGCCGCTTCCGCTCCAAAAGTTTCCGCATATACACGCTCTAAATTGTCGCGACCTTCATCATCATAGCCATATCCGGTAGAAGGATGCAGATGAAAATCACTTACTTGATTATTTCGGAAAGCAGCGAGCACCTTTTGTTGGTTATAAAATGCACGATCATCTACCTGCTGATGATAAGTACGTACTTTTTCTTCCACTTTCGTCGCTAGCTTTATAGTTTCAGGTGTTAATAATGATTGAAATGCCATAATATTACTACTCCATTCTGTACAAACTGTAACCATTATACCTTAAAAAAATTAATTTTGACGAATGTTTGAAAAACTGCTATCCTTCATGGCGATAGTATTATTTGGGAGAGATGTTTATGGCTTGGGAGGTATTCAGTGTTATTGGAACAATTGCATTTGCAATATCAGGTGCAATTGTGGCTATGGAGGAAGAATATGATTTATTTGGTGTATATATATTAGGAATTGTTACCGCTTTTGGTGGGGGTGCAATCCGTAATATATTAATTGGTTTACCCGTCTCAACACTATGGAATCAGGAAATGATGTTTCAAATTGCACTGTTTGCAATTACCGTTTTCTTTTTAATACCTCATCACCTCATAAAGCATTGGAATCGTTGGGGAAATGTTACTGATGCGATTGGATTGTCCGCCTTTGCGATTCAGGGTGGGATGTATGCTGTACATTTAGATTTGCCACTTGCCGCTGTTATAGTAGCAGCTTTATTGACTGGAGCTGGCGGTGGTGTTGTACGTGACCTTCTTGCGGGAAGAAAACCTATTGTATTGCGCCATGAAATATATGGGGTTTGGGCTGCTAGTGCCGGCTTCTTGTTGGGTCTTGAAATCTTTCAGGGAGATTTATTTTTATATATATTATTTGTCCTAATTACCGCTTTGCGTATTTTATCGTATACAAAGGGCTGGGGATTACCATCAAAAAAAATTAACATAGCAAAATAACAGAAAAAAAAGCTGTATCAAAAGTTAATGCGACTTTTGATACAGCTTTTTAAGTAATAAAGTAAACGAGCTGGCTACTATCGTAAAGGTATGTCCAAAATAACACTGCACATTCACCTATCAATAATTACTTGAATTCCAACTCTCCATCATAGGCCATCATGCCGCCTTCTAGATTCGTTACATCAAAGCCTTTTTCTATTAAATATTCACAAGCATTCGCACTACGAACGCCACCTTTACATACAACAATATAAGACTTTGAACTATCTAGTTCATCTGCACGTTCCGGAACTGAGCCAAGTGGAATATGTACTGCACCTGGGATCATTCCGTGCTCCACTTCAAAATCTTCACGTACATCGATTACATGCAAATCTTCATTTGCATCCAATAAATTGATCAGTTCATCTGTTGTCATTGTTTTCATTATAATTCCTCCAATACTTGTACCATCTTAGTCATTATAATCAAACAATTAATATTGCGCTACCGTTTAGCCGGATTACTCTTCTTCATCAAGTAATGTAACGTTTTTGGAAGGAACAAAGGTAGAAATGGCATGCTTGTAAATTAATTGCTGTTTCCCTTCCGACTCCAGTAAAACAGTAAAATTATCATAAGATTTAATTAAGCCTTTTAATTGGAAACCATTCAATAAAAATACCGTTACAAAAACATTATTTTTACGTAAATTATTTAAAAACGTATCCTGCAAATTCAGTGATTTCATCATCGTCCAATCTCCCTTACCATAAAATACATGCAATAGTTAACTATTCGTTATCCATATATGATATACCTTTTAAAATTTTAAATTAAACTAATTATCTTGTTCCAGTCATTCCCGATCCATGAGATATCCATTTTATTGCGGAAGTAGGTCAATTGGCGTTTAGCGTACCTGCGGGAGTTTTGCTTAATTTGTTCGATTGCTTCTTCAATCGTTACTAAACCATCAAAATATGCATATAATTCTTTGTAGCCAATAGCCTTAATCGACTGTACATCCCGGATGCCTGCATCATATAATGCACGTACTTCTTCAAGCAATCCTGCTTTCATCATTAAATCTACACGTAAATTTATACGTTCATATAATTTCTCGCGATCCATGTCTAAGCCAATTATTAAATGATTGTATAAAGGAATATTTCCACGGTTGAATTGCTCTTCCGCTCGTGACACACCGGCAAGCTCTGCCATTTCCAATGCACGTATGACGCGTCTCGTATTATTCGGGTGAATTTCTGCCGCAGAAACCGGATCAATCTTTGCCAACTTAGTATGCATCGCCTCTGGTCCTAATTTCACAAGTTCTTCATAATATTGAAGACGTGCTTTTTCATCGACTTCTTGCTTTGTAAATTGAAAATCATAGAGAACGGATTGCACATAAAGTCCTGTTCCTCCTACGATAATTGGCATTTTACCGCGGGCTTGAATTTCTTCAATTTTCCCTCGGACTAGTCGTTGATATTCCGCTACGGAAAATGCTTCTGTAGGTTCTTTAATACTCAGCAGATGATGTGGAATCCCTTCCATTTCATCATCAGTGATTTTTGCTGTACCGATATCCATATTGCGGTATACTTGCATTGAATCCCCATTAATAATTTCCCCATCTATTTCTTTTGCTAAACGTATGCTCAGCGCTGTTTTACCAGATGCTGTAGGGCCAATAATGGCCACTACATCAATTTTATTATTCATCTTTTAACCACCGTACTATTATTTCCATTACTTGATCCTTCTTTTTTTCATTTAATATTTCATGTCGCATTCCTTCAAGCAAATGTACCTTCACATGTTCCAGCCCAGCATCCACAAGCTGTTTACCTGTGCGAAGAACACTTTTTCCATTTTCATCTGCAATCGGGTCAAGTGTACCGCTTATAAGCAATATTTTTAAATCAGGGCGAATTCGTTCATTTTGACTTTTATTTTTTAACGTGAGAATCCCACCGGTTAAATCCGAAAAAAACTGGTGCGTCGCGATAAAACCGCATAAAGGATCCTCAATATATTTTTTCACTTCGTCGTCATCAGTAGTGAGCCAGTCAAAGTTCGTTTTTGGATTTTCTATGTGCCGGTTAAAACCTGCAAAACTAAGCTTATGCATTAGGAGGCTTTGCTCTTTTGCGCCTTGCAGCTTCACTAATTGACCTGCAATGGCATGACCGGCTTCATGTAGTAATTTCGAAGAACCTGTACCACTTAATACTAAGCGTTCAATCATTCCGCTATGTTGCTGTATGAAGCGTCGAGCGATAAATGAGCCCATACTATGACCAAATAATATAGGACGACTTACACTATCTTCTTTAAAATATGCGAGTATTTCATATACATCCTCCACTACACGGTCAAAACCATTCTGATCTCCATAATAACCGAGCATACCATTTTTTTGTGCTGTATATCCGTGACCTCGATGATCATGGGCCGTTACGAAATAGCCTTCTTCACAGAGTTTTTCGGCAAAAGCTTCATAGCGTTGACTATGCTCTGCCATTCCATGCAAAATATGAACATGTCCCATCGTTACTTGATTTGGTTTAAAAGTGCGCACAAATATATCGTGTCCATCTGACATTGTTACAAAGAAAGATTGCTGTTCCAAAAACTCCACCCCTTTTAGGAATTTACATTACTCGTTTGAACATTTTCTCGACTTCATATGATGTAAAATGAATTAAAACAGGGCGTCCGTGGGGACATGTAAATGGATTATCTGCTTTTCGCAAATCATTGATCAGTCTGTCCATTTGCTCTTTATTTAAATAATGATTTGCTTTAATCGACTTTTTGCAGCTCATCATAATAGCTGCATCTTCACGCAATTTTTTAATATCTGTTTTCCGTACTTTTAAAACTTGCTCGATCAATTCTTCAATAACTTCCTGCTCTTCCCCTTTTGGAAACCAAGTCGGATATTCCCGTACAACAAATGACGATAGTCCAAATTCCTCCAAATAAACACCTACTTCTTCAAGTGCTTCTTTGGATTCTTTTAAACGCAAAGCCTCATCTGCAGCATAATGAAATGTTAAGGGCATTAGTAATGTTTGACGTTCATTTGCATTTACTTCTCCCACTTTATCACGGTAATATTCATATTTAATTCTTTCTTGGGCAGCATGTTGGTCGATTAAATAAAAGCCGTCTTCCATTTGAGCCACTATATAAGTTCCATGAATTTGGCCGACAACTTCAACGTCTGGAAAATGACGTTTCACCTCAGGCTGAACAAATGGCTGTTCATCTTGTATAGGCTTTGATTCAATTGGCACTGCAGGTAATTCCGTCTCGGGCACTTCATTATGGACGTCCGCGTATTGTACAGAATGCTGATTTCCAATTGAAATTGGTGTATGCGGTTCTTTTACAACTGAAGAATCACCCGATAATCTTTCCACAATAGTCGTTAGCTTATTCTCATCAAATACCGGTGCCGATGCTTTACTTGGATTCCAAATATTCATTTGCTCTTGCTGCGGACGAATTGGCTTTTCCTTTTTTTCGGCAAGCGGAATCCGAATTTCTTCACGAATAGCCAAGCGGATTGTATCTTCAATTAACTTTAATAGCTCTGGCTCTTTACTTAATCGAACTTGATGTTTTGCAGGATGTACATTGACATCCGTTAATTGTGGATCCCCTTCTACATAGAGGAGCACGATTGGAAACCGCTCAATTGGTAAATACGTATGGTAGGCATTAATAATTGCCTTTTGAATGACGAAATGCTTGACCCACCGCCCATTGACGAATAATGACATATAATTTTTCGACGCACGGGTTACTTCTGGTAGGCTGGCAAAGCCATGGATCTTATAGTCATTATTACTAGCTTCAAATGGTAGCATTTTTTTTGCATGATGTGCTCCATATATTGCTGATAGTACTTGCTGTACTTGGCCGCGTCCATTTGTTTGAAGCAATGTTTGATCATTATGCACTAATTTTATCGCGATCGTTGGGTAGCCAAGCGCAATCCGATTAATAAAATCAATTGTATGCCCTAGCTCCGTTTGAATCGTCTTTAAATATTTTAATCGTGCCGGTGTATTGAAAAAGAGCTGGGCTACTGTAATATCTGTCCCACGGCGAAGCGCAGTAGGCTGATGCTCTTTTAAATGGCCGCCTTCTAAATATAAATGCACACCCCCATCTCCATCCGATGTGCGCAGAGTTAATTTAGAGACAGAGGCAATAGATGCCAATGCCTCACCGCGAAAGCCAAGTGTGCGGATTCTGAATAAATCCTGCTCTTTTTCTATTTTTGATGTGGCATGTCGTGAAAAAGATTTAAGTGCATCTTCTTCATCCATTCCACTGCCGTTGTCTATTACTTGAATAGAGCTAAGACCAGCTTCTTCAAGAAAAACTTCAATCGATGTACTGCCCGCATCAATTGCATTTTCAACTAATTCTTTGACGACGGATGATGGACGTTCCACTACTTCACCGGCTGCAATTTTATTGGATAGCCACTCATCCATTATTTGAATTTTCCCCAAAGCTGTTCCCTCCTTATTTATTGCCTAATAACTTTTGTTGTAGTTCGTATAATAATGTCATTGCCTGCATCGGTGTCGTACCCATAACATTCAATTTTGTTAAAGTATCAAGCACTTCCTGCTGTTCGGGTGCAATAACGGGTTCCTCATTGATTGAGAATAATGAAAGCTGCAATTCTTCGTCTGCAGTTTTTTGAGGGACCTGCTCTAAAATGGATGGCGTTTGTTCACGAACAACGCTTGTATTAGGTTTTTCGATACTTGTTGCCTCAAATTGCTCAAGTAAAATACGGGCACGCTGTAAAATGGCTTCAGGCATTTCTGCAAGTTCAGCCACATGTACGCCGTAGCTTTTGTCAGCTGCCCCTTTTTTTACTTTGTGTAAAAATACGACACGGCCATCTTGTTCTGTGGCACTTACATGAACATTTTGCAATCGAACAAGTTCGTTCTCCAAGTCAGTCAGCTCATGATAATGGGTTGAAAATAAAGTATTTGCCCCGATTTCTTCATGAATATATTCCATCATTGCCTGCGCTAAGCTCATACCATCATATGTTGAAGTTCCGCGACCAATCTCATCAAACAGCAATAAACTGTTTTTCGTCGCATGTGTGATCGCATGCTGTGACTCTAGCATTTCAACCATGAATGTCGATTGCCCGGCAACTAAATCATCCGCTGCCCCTATACGTGTAAAAATTTGATCGGTAATTGGCAGGATCGCTTCATCTGCTGGTACGTAACATCCCATTTGTGCTAATACGACGATTAGGGCAACTTGACGCATATACGTACTTTTCCCCGACATATTCGGACCAGTAATAAGCATCATATTTTTATCATCGGTTAACACACAATCGTTCGGTACATAGCTTTGTTTATTAAGCATCTTTTCGACTACAGGATGTCGTCCTTCAATAATTCGCAGTGAGCGCCCCTCGTGAAATTCAGGCTTTGTAAAACGATATTTATCCGTCACCGCAGCAAAGCTCATCAAAACATCAAGTTCACTAATCTCAGATGCTAATGCTTGCACACGCGGAATATAGGCTTTCAATCGATCGCGCAATGCAACAAACAAATTATATTCCAGGGCCAAACTTTGTTCTTCCGCATTTAAAATAAGTGCTTCCTTTTCTTTCAACTCTTCAGTAATAAAGCGCTCGGCATTAGCTAAAGTTTGTTTTCGGTCATACCGGCTTAAGTCCGTATTATTTAAATGAGACTTTGTGATCTCAATATAATATCCAAATACTCGATTATAGCCGATTTTCAGGTTTTTAATTCCTGTTAGTTCCCGCTCTTTATGTTCAAGTTGGGCTATCCAATCTTTGCCGTTACGCGAAGCATCCCGATATTCGTCCAACTGTTCATTGTACCCATCGCGAATTACATCGCCTTCCTTAATCGAAATCGGCGGATGATCAGTAATTGCCTCTGCCAAAAGCCGCTCTACATCAGCACAAACATCCAGCTTTTGCCCAAGAATTCTACATTTTTCATGACCGCTATTAATTAATTTCTCTTGAATTGTTGGTACTTGACGTAAAGACTCTCGTAATTGGGCAAGATCACGCCCTCCAACTGAACCAAATGCAACACGGCCCGCTAATCGTTCCAAATCATACACGTTTTTTAATAATCCTGTTAATTCATCACGTAAAAAGAAATCTTCTAACAACTCGGTCACAATTGATTGACGTGATTCAATTGCATTTTTATTAGCCAATGGTTGGTGTAGCCATTGCTTTAATTTCCGTCCGCCCATTGCCGTAACTGTTTCATCCAACAGCCATAACAGAGTACCTTTTGAATCTCCACTCCGGATTGACTGGATAAGCTCTAAATTTCGTTTGGAATTTGTATCGATTCGAAGAAAATTGTTTGCCTCCGTATAATTGAACGGCTGAATATGGGATAAAGAGCGCATTTGTGTTCTTTCCACATATTGCAACAACCGTTTAGCCACACCTTGTAGATTGGCCGGTAAATGAGACACATATTGCGCAGCGCGTGCCCCTTCCATTTCCTCCATTTCCAATGACAATACGATGCCGCCTGCCTCGGCATACTCTGCAAGCAGTAACTGTAGCTGCTCTGTAACGATCACTTCTTTTATTGCATATGACTGTACTTGCTGAATCAATTGTTTCGCACTGCCTTCAATAATTGAACAATTTGATTCCCCTGTAGATACATCTAAATAGGCAAAGGCGATTTCATTTTCCCCTATGCTTTCTGCGGCTGCAATAAAATGATTCGACTTCCCATCGAGCGCTTTTCCTTCAGTAATTGTTCCGGGCGTAATAACTTGGACAACTTCACGTTTCACAACACCTTTTGCATGTTTTGGATCCTCTGTTTGTTCACAAATCGCCACTTTATAACCTTTTGCTACAAGTGTTTCAATATAGCCTTGTGCAGCATGATGTGGAACTCCACACATCGGGATGGGATTATCCGTATTACCTGCACGCGCCGTTAATGTAATTTCCAATAATTGTGATGCATTTATAGCATCATCAAAAAATAATTCATAAAAATCGCCTAGACGATAAAATAAAAAAGCATCCTTATAATCTTGCTTTACGAGCATATATTGTTGCATCATCGGTGTGTATGTAGTCATGTTTATTTCCCTCACTTGCTAAAACTTGTACAAGTATTATACCATTTGCCTCGTAATTTTCCTTGTAAACGCAATGAAAAAAGGGATTGTTTGAAAGAAATCTTCAAACAATCCTAAATTGTACAGATTATAATGTTGATAATGTTTACTATTTACTATACACGTGTTCCGATTAAACCCGTTTACGAAAATGACGAGGATTCATAGTCTCCACTAGACGAACTAGATGAACTAGACGAGCTAGAAGATGACGTGCTGGATGGCTGCTGTGAGCTTTCCTCATAAGACCAATCTTCTTCATAGTCAAGTGGGTGCACATTAATCACTACCGTTGTTTCACCGATAATCTCCACTAAAAACTCGCGTTCGATCGTTACTTGGAATTTATCTCCCTGCTTCGTGATTATAGCCTCAATACAATTTGGCTGCTGCAATACACGAGTCTTCACATCATTTGAATCTACTTCTTCTCCATCACGGAATGACAGTTTTATACGATCCTTATAAGTGATTGTTTCAGTATGAACTGCCGTTTTTGAATGGTTGCTATAAGCATACCAAACATTCACATCGAATTTCCCTGTCACATCAACAAATTTACCATTACGCTTTGCCTGGTATTGATGATTGATTACCCAGCAACCTAAAATGCTTGTTGGTGCATTCGGTGGACTGAGCGTTTCAACACATTCGGTACGCTTTTTCCCTTTCGCTATAACTGCTTTTGTCACAATTTGGCGTAAACGCTTCACCGAACATCTCTCCTTTCTTCAACTACTCGATTTATTGTATGCGGCAGGTGCCTAAAGGGTGAAATGAGTTTTTATAAAAGAAAAAACTACTACAAACAAGTTGTAGTAGCATCTTTCACTATTGTACGGTCATTTCTTCAGCCAATAAATCATTGATTTGTTCAATAGGCATTGGTTTATAATAATAGTAACCCTGACCAATTTTACAGCATAACTTTTTTAATTCGTTATGTTGTTCTTCTGTTTCTATCCCTTCAGCAATTGAAACCTTATTTAAGTTGCTCGAAAGCTGGATAATTGTTTTAATGACGACATTCATTCATGGATTGGATAAATTATCCATCATCACAGATACAAATTTGATATCAAAAAAGAAGATACCCTATATTGGGTATCTTCTCATATTATTTATGAACATGAACCTGGTGTGCTATTACGTATTTTTGAACCAGTCTCACCTTTTAATAGATCGCCATCTGTAGAAGCAATCACTTCATCTGTAACATTGTTAGCAATAGCATTCGAAACTAATTGCAGTAAACCGTTTACCTCTGTTTGAGATTGTTTAAATTGTTGAACAACTGGTAAATCGTCAATTTCTTGTTCAATACCTGTTATTTTGCCTTCAATCATTTTTAACGCTTTCTCTTTCCCTAAGTGCTGGAAGTTAACGGCTTGCTTCTGCAATGTTTTTAATGATGCAATTTTTTCACGGACAAATTGGTTTTCATTAATTTGCTCTTCCGCTTTTTTGAAGAACTCAACTTCTTCAGTATTGGCAATCATATGGGCAATTTCTTTTGCTTTTTCAATAATTTCGTCTTTAGTATATAATTTTGTTGTCATTTTACAAATTCCACCTCTTCGATTACTTCTTCTACAAACTCACCTAACAATGAATATGATTTTGCTTCTAAAATCTTAACTTGCACAAGCTTTCCTATATACTTTGGATCTGCTTTGAAGTTCACAAGACGGTTTTTACGTGTATAGCCAGCTAAAACATCATCTCGTCTTTTACTGCTGCCTTCAACTAAAACTTCAACTGTTTGACCTTCCAAATCTTTTAATGCTTTTGCGGAATACTCTCCTACAACTGCATTAAGACGTTGTAAACGGTCTTTCTTCTCTTCATCCGTTACATTATCTGTCATTTTGGCTGCAGGTGTGCCTTCACGTGGCGAATAAATATACGTGAACGCCATATCAAAACCTACCTGGCGATACAATTCAAGCGTTTCCTGGAACTGTTCTTCCGTTTCGTTTGGATATCCAACAATAATATCAGTCGTCAATGTTACACCTGGAATCGCCGCTTTAATTTTATCCACTAATTGTAAAAAGTGCTCCCGTGTGTACTTACGTGCCATGATTTTCAAAATTTCATTTGAACCTGATTGGACAGGTAAATGAATATGATCCACCAAGTTGCCACCTTTGGCCAGTACTTCGATCAGATGATCATCAAAATCTCGTGGATGACTAGTCGTAAAGCGAATACGTGGTATATCAATTTTGCGAAGTTCATCCATTAAATCGCCTAAACGATAGTCGATGTCGTCAAAGTCTTTCCCGTAGGCATTTACATTTTGACCTAAAAGCATAATTTCTTTATAACCTTGTGCCGCCAGATCGCGCACTTCCTGAATAATCTCATCAGGTCTACGTGAACGTTCTTTGCCGCGCGTATACGGAACTATGCAATATGTACAGAATTTGTCGCAACCGTACATAATATTTACCCATGCTTTGATTGAGCCTAGGCGTTTCTTCGGAAGGTTTTCAATTACATCGCCTTCTTTTGACCAAACTTCTACAACCATTTCTTTTGACATGTATGCATCGTGTAATATATTTGGCAGACGGTGAATATTGTGTGTTCCAAATACCATATCGACATGCTGGTATTGTTTTAGGATTTTGTTGACGACGGATTCTTCTTGCGACATACATCCACAAACACCAATTAGCATTTCTGGGTTTTTACGCTTATATTTTAACAGGAAGCCAAGCTCACCGAATACTTTATTTTCTGCATTTTCTCGAATGGCGCAAGTATTTAGCAATACAACATCAGCCTCTTCGATTAATTCAGTCGGTGTATAGCCAAGCTGCATGAAAATACCGGCCATTACTTCAGTATCATGCTCATTCATTTGACAGCCGTATGTGCGAATATAAAACTTTCGGTCTTGTCCCATACCTATATACTTTTCATCAATATCAAAATCTTTATGATATTTCACTTCTTCTTTACCGCGTTTTTTTGCATCTTTAAGTGAAGGAGCAGTAAATACTTTTTCAAAATATTTACTATAGTCTTTTTCTTCCTTAGGTTGCTTAATCTGCTGACTAGCTAGTCGTTGTTCCTCATTCATCGACCCAGAGCCCCTCTCATTTATTACATTTACTCATTTCATCATTATAGCGAACTGTTACTAGTCCCGACAAGTTAGTCAATGAATTTTTTATACCTATTTACATCATTCGTCCGCAAAATTGTAAGAAATGTGACACTTAATTTAATCACTTGAGTCCATTTCATCTCATATTTTGCTTCAAATTGGTGCTTTGGCAAACGCAAAACATCTTGAAACACTGTTTTTGCATCAAGCTCATGCTGTGATAAATATGCCAGGAAAGCCAAGAACAGCTTATGATCCTCTAATTGTAATTCTTTATTTTCTATTAGAGCATCCACTCTGCCTGCAGGTGAGTTGCCACGCTCGAACAGTTTCGTCAGTTCGCCCTCAAGTTTTTCGTTTTTATATTGTAGAAAGTTTAAAATGTCCGTCATAGCATACAGCCCCATTTTAAAAATTGGATTTCATTTCCTTCTTACTGTAGCAGATTAGTAAATATTTCTCACCCAAAAAGCAAAAGGCAGAAAGATTGCTCCATCTGCCTTTTTAAAAACATTATTTACTATCATCCATTTTCAGTACCGCCATAAATGCTTCCTGTGGAACCTCTACTGAACCGACTTGTTTCATACGTTTTTTACCTGCTTTTTGCTTTTCAAGTAATTTACGTTTACGAGAAATGTCACCACCGTAACATTTTGCAAGTACGTTTTTACCCATTGATTTAATTGTAGAACGGGCAATAATTTTTTGACCGATTGCAGCTTGAACTGGTACTTCAAACTGTTGACGAGGAATTAGTTCTTTTAATTTCTCTACAATTATTTTCCCACGCTCATATGCAAAGTCTTTATGCACGATGAAACTTAGTGCATCGACTTGTTCACCATTTAATAAAATATCCATCTTGTTTAATTTTGATGGTTTGTATCCAATTAACTCATAATCGAATGATGCATAGCCTTTTGTATTGGATTTTAAGAAATCGAAGAAGTCGTAAACTATTTCAGCTAACGGCATTTCATAAACGATTTTAACTCGACTATCATCAATGTAATCCATACCTGAGAAGTTTCCGCGTTTTTTCTGGCAAAGCTCCATAACTGCTCCTACGTAATCGTTAGGCACCATTATTGTTGCTTTAACATATGGCTCTTCAATTTCGTCAATCTTTTGTGGATCCGGCATCATTGAAGGGTTATCGACTTTCAATACTGTACCATCCGTTTTTGTTACTTCATAAATAACAGAAGGAGCTGTCGTAATTAAATCAATATTAAATTCACGTTCAATACGTTCCTGGATAATTTCCATATGAAGAAGACCTAAAAATCCGCAACGGAAACCGAAGCCTAATGCTTGAGACGTTTCTGCTTCATATTGAAGTGCTGAGTCGTTTAATTCCAATTTTTCTAATGCTTCGCGTAAATCATTATATCTCGCTGTATCAATAGGATAAAGACCACAATATACCATCGGGTTTAACTTACGATACCCTGGTAGCGGCTCTGTCGCTGCACGACTGCCGGCATAAGTTACCGTATCACCAACGCGTGTGTCCTGTACATTTTTTATTGATGCAGTTAAATAGCCTACATCGCCAACAGTTAATTCAGCTTGAGGTATTGCTTTTGGTGTATGAATGCCAACCTCGATAACTTCAAACTCAGCACCGGTTGCCATCATTTTAATTGTATCGCCTGCTTTTACTGTTCCATTTACGATACGAATAGAAATGATAACCCCTTTATAAGCATCGTAAACTGAGTCAAAAATTAATGCTTGTAATGGCGCATCCGGATCTCCCTGTGGTGCCGGTACTTTTTCAACAATTTGCTCTAAAATATCCTGAATCCCAATACCCGCTTTTGCAGATGCAAGTACTGCTTCAGATGCATCAAGGCCAATTACGTCTTCAACTTCCTGGCGCACACGCTCAGGGTCTGCAGCTGGTAAATCGATTTTATTGATTACAGGTAAAATCTCCAGATCATTGTCCAATGCTAAATATACGTTTGCCAATGTTTGCGCTTCAATTCCCTGCGCAGCATCAACAACTAAAATGGCACCTTCACATGCCGCTAACGAACGCGATACTTCGTATGTGAAATCGACGTGACCAGGAGTATCGATTAGATGGAATGTATAAATTTCTCCATTTTTAGCATTATATTTTAATTGTACTGCATTTAATTTAATCGTAATTCCACGCTCGCGCTCCAAATCCATTGAATCTAATAGCTGTGATTTCATTTCACGCTGTGTAACTGTTTGTGTTGTTTCTAAAAGACGATCTGCTAAAGTTGATTTCCCGTGGTCGATGTGTGCAATAATCGAGAAATTTCGGATATTTTCTTGACGTTTTAAACGTTGTTCTCGGTTCATGTATAATTCCTCTCCTAATTAGAAAAAACACCTGAGCCCATTATGGGTTGGTGTCACTACGTATGTAGATTATCATCCATTTACTTTTCTACTAAAATACAGCCCCTATATCCATCCAATTTGAATGTAATGGAACAATAGAGGCTTTCTTATTTTAAATTATACTATGAATCGTAGTAAAACGACAACAGCGAACCTTCAACTGCCATAGGAAAAACGCATTTCGCTCAGACTACTGCGAAATGCGCTTTTACATATTTGTGCAAGGAGTAGTGTTTAAGTTCCTTTTAGGAATGCCACTGCTCACTTTCATTTTATAAATTCCCTCTAAAATAATTACACCGCCGCCTCAACAAATGCGAGTCGGATGGCCTGCGCTAATACTGCCATTGTTCGGTGAAGTTCTTCTTCCGTATTGTCAATACCGCCAAGTTCAATCAGCAACATATTCGGAGCAAGATCCTGGTTATAAACACCATTCACATGATCCCCTTGTTGTTTTAATATGCCGCGTGAAATACCAGGTAACATGTTGTTTAACTGTTTATCCAGCATTGTTGCATACGCTAAATTTGCTTCATATGCCGGGTGTTCCGCCCCCACGACAAATGCCACTTTTGCATAGCTTTCCTCATTCACTGTATGTGTAGTAGCCTTTTTCGGAACTGCATCACGGTGAAAATCAATTACCAGTCCGTATTCACGCTCTTCCAAATATTGTTTTAATATAGGGCGAGCAACTTTGTAGGCTTGAGGTAACCTTGCATCCACTAACTTCATTTCGTTCATTACATCAACATCAACAACATGTGGTGTGATTTCATTTAATTCGAAATAATACTGCATCATTTGCTGTAAAGAGAAAATATTCATTTCCTCATCATATACTGCCTGCATCCCTTTAGTTTGTTTGACAATTGGCTTATACGACTCATGAGAATGTGTAAACATTAGTAATACATTAAATGGATCTGGATTATACGGCGGTTCTTCGACTACTGTTGGTAGCGGATCTGCTGCAGCATAGACGACGTGTGTATTTTCAGGTTTTTTTGTGGTCATTTCATTATTTGGAAAAGGGAATTGCCCAATAATGATAGGCAGTGAAAATAAAAATAAGAACAATAATGAGAAGCGTTTTAGTTTCCGCAAACACATCACCCTTTCTCCAATACAATATGGGGGAAGAGCAAAACTTAGAACGTATAACTAGTTTTTAGTGTATCTAAAATTTATTTTTTCTTATTTTAAGTAGATTGTTTTTGCTCTATCCAATTAAACAAGCTTTCCCCTAATAAAAAGGCATATTGACTTAGCCAAAAATCAACCTCTTTTGGCGTAACCATAAGACGCTCAGGATGGGTACTAAACACTTCTTCAAATAATTGTCGGCGGTCTTCATTTGGCCACGTTGCCCATTGTCCGAAAATCGGCTCCACTTTAGATAGGTCCACTTCTTCATTTACAGGTGTCCAATTTGTTACAGACAGCTTCCCGGAAGGCTTCCCTTTTTCTTGTATTTTTGCTGCAATCGACCTAAAAGCTACATCTATTGCATCTGCAATCAATATCGGAGCTTCTACAACTGTTGGAATTCCGATTGCCGTTACAGGTACACCTAACACTTCCTTGGAAATTTCCTTACGATGGTTTCCTACACCCCCACCCGGATGAATCCCTGTATCTGTTAACTGAATGGTTCTACATAAACGCGCACTACCACTTGTAGCGAGTGCATCGATTATAATTACGAGCGATGGCTTTATTTTTTCTGTTAATGCATGAATGTAATCACTTGTTTCAAATCCAGTTTGACCCGTCACACCCGGCGCATATAAAATAAATTTAGGCTCCTGCAGTTCCGATTGTTTTTTATGCATTGCATCAATAGTATATGGACCAATTGCATCTGGTGTAATCGTCTTATTCCCTAAGCCTATTACTAAAACTTTTGATTGTGCAGTAATTTTCAAATCTTTATGCAGATCATGTAAATAATGAATTAATGATTCCTGTAGTTGTGAAAAGCCATGTTGGTCTTCCGAAGTTAATGTAGGTATTGATAATGTAATATACACCCCTTGTTTTTTGCTGATTTGTTCTTGCCCAGCCGCATTCACTTCAACCTTAGTAATTTTTACTCGGTTTTGTTGCGACTCCTCCATATGAACGCCACGTTCATGCTTTAATTTTTCCTTGTCCGCTTGCGTTTGCTGAAGTAGGACTCCTGCTGTTTCATCAATTAAATCTGTGCGATTCCAATCTATTTTTTTCATAAATGCACCTCCACATTCCAGTTTGTTCAAACTGTCAAGTAAATATTCTTTGCATTTATGTATTGCAATTCTTTCAATCCTTTGGTAGAATGATTTTTGTTGTATTGACACATGAAACAGTGAGAAAATACTCATCTCGTACCTAAATCTAGGAGGTGAAAGAAATGCCAAACATTAAATCTGCTATTAAACGTGTAAAAGTTAACGAAAAAGCTAACGCTGCTAACGTACAAGCAAAATCTGCTATGCGTACTACAGTTAAAAAAGCTGAACAAGCCATCGCTACAGGTGCTGAAAACACTCAAGAATTAGTAGTTGCTGCTTCTAAAGCATTAGATAAAGCTGCTTCTAAAGGTCTTATTCACAAAAACGCGGCTTCTCGTAAAAAGTCTCGTTTAGCGAAAAAAGCTTAATTGTAAAGTTATAAAGCCAACTGCGCATTTGTGCAGTTGGCTTTTTTCGTATAATATAAATAGTTTTATAAGACGGTTATGAATCATTAAGTAGATGGATAAATCTTAAAATACCTTATCTTATAGCTTCCTCATTAAAAATAGCTCTAAATGACGTTCGCGATTTCCACCTGTTGTTTTCAGTTGAAGATCTACCTCAGCCAGACTGTAAAGCGCTTGGAGTAAACGCTGATCGGTAGGACGACTTTTTTGGTTCGAGATAATTTGGACACGGTAAGGATGGATTTTAAGTTGCTTTGCAATTTGCTGCTGATGATAGCCCTTTTTTTGCAAATAGAAAACTTGTGTCATTGTGCGAATATTATTTGCGAGTAACCCAACCAACTTAATAGGTTCTTCTTTTTGGCGCAATAAATCATGATAAATTTTAAGTGCCTCTTCTTGATTATGCTCCAAATAGGCATTCAGCATTTTGAATGCGTCATGTTCAAGCGTCTTCGCTACTAAATCTTCCACAAGTTCACGTGTAATTTCCAGCTCTTCACCTAAATATAATGCCATCTTTTCCATTTCCATTTGAAGTTGGAGCATATTAGGTCCAACCATTTCAAGCAACTTTCCGATTGCTTCATCCGTAATAGCTTTCCCGTGCTTATGGGCTTCATTTTGAACCCACACATTTAAATCATGATTTTGCGGTGTTTCTGCAAGGATAACTGTACATTTATCCTTCATAAGTTTCGTGATTTTTTTTCGTTCATCCAGCTTTTCATATGGAGCGATAAATACCGTAATTGCAGTATCAGTAGGGTGTTCGAGCCAGCTTTCAAGACGTTTTAAATCATGATCAATCTTTTCTTTTCCCTTTTCAGTTGCTTTTAAAAAAGATGTGTTTTTAGCAATTATTAGTTTGCGTTCAGAAAAAAACGGAATCGTATCCGCTTCATCGATGACATAATCTATCGGTTGTTCATTTAAATCAAAGGTCATCACTTCTGCTTCTTCCACTTTTTGAAGTGCAGATTTCAATTGCTTTATTGTTTCATCTACAAAATAAGATTCTTCTCCTACAAGCAAGTAAACCGGTGCGAAATTCCCTTTTTTAAAATCCTGCCACATTTTTGTTATCATCTGGGGAACCTCCTTTACTTTCGTATTTCTTAGTATAACATTTTTTAATTAATTGAGAATGTACAGATTCGCTTACAATCCCGAAGAACAGGGAAAAACAATTTAAAATAACAAGCTAATTACTTTGTGGACTTTTCTTGAAATTTACACTTATTATTATCACCAATAAAAGGAATAATTAGCATTTCATATAGCATTTTTAATTAGATTATTCTATAATGATTGGAGATTAGGAGGGATACTTATGGCAGGACATCAAGATCCAAACTATGTAACTGAAAACCCATTTGAAGGTCGTGGCCGTGCGATGAAAGGCAACGACTTCCCAGATGCTGGTTACGGTTTCGTAATTGGTGGCGGTTTCTTTATTACAATTTTTATCATTGCAATTATTGTAGAAGCAGCTACACGTATGTAATCCTAAAATGGAGTGATTTCTATATAAATAATAGAAATCACTCCATTTTTATTTCAAATAAATTGAATTCGATTTTTCTATCGTAATTTCACCTTTAGTTATCGTTACTTCTATCGTTCCTTCCAATCCAGTTGTTGCGTGTGGGATATGGTATGATTCAAAACGATTTACTACATCAATATGCGGATGATTGTACCGATTGTTTTCCCCAGCCATAAACACTGCAAATTTCGGGTTTGTCAGCGCAACAAACTCTTCAATGCTTGAAGTCTTGCTCCCATGATGACCGGCCTTTAACAAATCAATATTCCTTAGCTTTTCTGTATATAGTTGAATTAATTGCTGTTCCCCTTCTTTTTCAAGATCTCCTGTAAACAATGCCTTATACTGATTATGCGTTACCATAATAACAAGCGAATCATTATTCCCTTCGTATTCAATATCAGCAGGCCATAAATACTCAAACGTCGTCGCACCAACTTTCCAATAATCCCCTGCCATCTTTTCGATAAGTTTTGTATTTGTCTTCTTCAGTTCCTGTAAAAAATCATTCATTACAGGCTTTGAAATCGAACCTGGCGTGACATGTACCTCTTTCACAATCACCTCTCGTAAAACTTCTTCAGCCCCTTCCACATGGTCGGCATCGGCATGAGATAATACAAATGTATCAATCGATTGTATGCCGCGCCCTTTTAAATAAGGTACTACTATTTGGCGACCCACCTCATAAGGTGTTTGACGCTCTTTCCATTTCTCCTGATCAAATCTTAATAACCCTCCCGCATCAATCACTATAACGGATTTCCGGTAAGGTAATTCAATAACAATGCAGTCTCCCTGCCCCACATTTACAAAGGAAATTTTTAAATCACCGTCCCAATAGGATTGGAAGTGAAAAACTATTGCAGGCAGTACTAATAGTAAAATTGCCTTTAAAGTGGATTGTTTATCAAGCAAATAGAAGGTAATGAAAACGGAGCTATATAAGAAGACCAACCATAAGATAGATGGTTTTCCCGGGTTCCACATTTGAATAATTGGCTGTTGAATGATGAATATAAAGTTTGTAAGTGCCGTACGCAATGGCTCGTATAGGAGAAAAACAAAAGAATCAAACGGGAGTGGTAAAAAAGTAAGAACTAAAACCGCAAGATTAATCGGTAGGATAACAAAAGAAAAAAGCGGTACGAAGAAGATATTCGCTATAAAAGAAGAAAGACTGATTTCAAAAAAGTGAAAGAGTAACAATGGGTAAACGAGGATTTGACAAACAAAGGTGATGAAAAAGGATTGAATCCAAAAGTTAGAATACCGCGCTAAAATCCGACTCGAGTACACTAAACTGTATGTAGCTAAATAAGAAAGTTGGAAACCTACTTGAAAAATAACACCAGGTTCTAATAGAACAAAAATGATAAAGCTCAGTGACAAAGCATCATCCATCGGAATATTCCACCGGAAATACCGGGCAAGCATAATAAATTCAACAACACTTACTGCACGCCATATAGATGGAGCACCTCCTGCTACAATTGCATACATCGGTAATATTGCAAGAAGGAGAATTGTGGCCGACTCTCTGCGAATGCTCATTCTTAATAACAACTGGAAAAATAGGAAAGAAACGAGGGCAACATGCAGTCCGGAAATCGCAAATAAATGTGTAATCCCTAATTTTTGATAGGCTCGGTTCAATTCATCATCGACATTATGCTGTAAACCGATTAAAAGGGCTTGTGCTTCAGCAACAAGCGAAGGAGGGAAAGTTTCTTCTATATGGAGTTTTAATCGAAAGCGTTGGTCATATAAAGGCTGTAAAAAAGAATTTCCCTTGCCCACAAAGGTAAGTTGGTGAATTTCGATAATCCCTCTCGCGTTTTTACTTTGCAAATACTGGGCCATAGAAAAGCCATAGCGGTGCGCAGGAACAGATGGGGATACTTGCTCCCCGACAACAAAAAAATTCGAACCAGCGAGTTGCTGGGCTTCCAGGAGTTGCTTTTCCTGTTCACTTTTTATTTCGTAGGTTACATATAGCTTTTCGCCTTCTGCATTGGTCATAAAACCTCGTAGCATAACGCCGTTAATTCTGTATTCATCAGACCATGTCAAGATTGCCGGAAGTTCGACTGAAACGGAAAGCTTGTTTACTTCATAGGAAAATAAAAGATAACTCCCAATCCCCGTGAAAAAAACGAAGACGAGATGTATTTTGAGTAATTGCTTATAATGACAAAACAGCAACAGAATAACTAATAATGCAAGTAGCCTTACCGATTCTAATGCAGCACCTGCACTAATACAAATCGACAAGGCGTAAAATATCCAGTTATGCTTGAACAAGTTTACCAAATAAAGCATGCATCTTCTCCTCTAGAGGGAGCAACTGTTCATTACTTGCACCTAACTCACGAAGCTTCTCGAGCATTTCAAATGTTAAGGCAAACTTTTCATCTTGAAGAAAATCTATTTTTGCTTCATCGAATGGGATGTGCTGAACATGGACATCAGCCTTCTTAAATAGTTCCAAAGCATATACATTATTTTTATAATCTTTGGCATAGTACACGTTTTTAATTCCTGCTTGAATTATCGTCTTCGAACAAGGCAAGCATGGGAAATGCGTCACATAAAGGTCAGCCCCATTTGCTGGTGTACCATATTTAGCACACTGCAACAGCGCATTCGTTTCGGCATGGACTGTTCTGACACAATGATTGTCCACTACATAGCACCCTTCTTCAATACAGTGTTCATCACCGGAGATTGATCCATTGTATCCACCGGCAATAATACGCTTCTCTCTTACAATAGTTGCCCCTACCGCAAGACGGGCACATGTACTTCTTAATGCAAGTAAATGGCTTTGCGCCATAAAAAATTGATCCCAAGTAATTCGCTCCATATGATAACCCCCAAAAATTATATCACTTATCAGTTTATACATAGTTCGAACCATTCGCAATGTATGATTTTTTGAAATTTCACTTTATTTTACATCAATTAAGTCCTTTAACTGCTCGAATGTTTTGTCCCCGATGCCTGTCACCTGCTTCAAATCTTCAACCGTGCGAAAATTCCCTTGCTCTGATCGATGCTGAATAATTGCACTGGCTTTCGAAGGTCCTATTCCAGGCAATTGGGTTAACTCTGATTCAGCCGCTTTATTTATGTTAATTTTTCCGGAGCTGTTACCACTGCTTGTTGAATTTATTTCCGTCATTTGCAGAAAAAGTTCCATTTCTTCCAATGCATCTTCACTAGAATTAGGAATATAGACAACCATTTCATCCTGTAATTTTTGTGCATGGTTAATGAGCATTGGATTTGCATCATCCGTATAGCCCCCTGCCGCTTCAATTGCATCGATAATTCGCTGTTCTTCTGACAAGGTATAAACACCCGGAAATTTTACTGCGCCTTTTACATCAACAATAATTGTTTGTGGAGTGTCTTCCATTTCTGTTTCCGGAATATTAGGAGTAGAGCCTATAGTAGCCAAGGCGTTTTGGTCAATTGTTTCAATCGTAGCACTGTTCGAGGAATCTTGAATAAAAAAGAAATAGACAACTATTACCGCAAGTACACTACCCAGAATAGTGACTTGCTTTTTATACTTCTCCACAAATGGCTGCAAATTAAAAAACACCCTTTCATAAAGAAGGTTTTATATATGGAGCTTACTTCCACTATACAAATTTCACTTCTTTATGAAAAGGTATTTCATCTAAAACTGCCGAAACATTCTTTTTCGGGCATTTTATTTATTTTACAGCACGGATAAAAATACGTTCACTTTCTTCAGTCGGCTCGTCGTTTGTCCAATCAGCCGAAACCTCGACATGTGAGAAACCGATTTCTTTTAGCCAAATAACATATTGTTCATAGCTAAAAGTTCTTTGAAAATGTTCTTCATCAAATCGTTCATACAATCCACTTTCTGTCTGTAAGAAGAATGTCATTTGATGGTAGACTGAATGCGGATACTCCCCGTGCTCTGTATGCCACACATAGGAAATATCTCCGTCATCATACGTAAATGGACCGTCTAAAAATGTATCATCCATTTTGTATATGGAGTGCACATCGAAAAATAGCTGTCCCCCAGTCCGAAGACTTTGGAAAATCCTTTTTAATGTTTCAATTACTTGATGTTCTTCTTTTAAATAATTAATCGAATCTATTGGAATGATTGCTACATCCAAGTCACTGAAACCGTCTAGTTCGTCCATCGACATTGCATACAGTGGTATTGTAATGCCATTGACATCCATACGAGCGCTTGCAATCGAAAGCATTTCCTCAGATAAATCGATACCTGATACATTGTAGCCTGATTGATGCAATAATAAAGCAAGTGTTCCCGTGCCACAGCCAATATCCAATAAATTTTTATAGTTCTGTGCAGGGGCATGCGATTGAATCCACTCTACATATTCCACGTACGGAATATCTGTCATCAACTCATCGTATACTTCTGCAAAACGCTCATAACTATTCATTGTCAGCTTGTGGTGCGTCTAATTGTGCTGCATCTCCCCATAAACGCTCCAAGTTATAGTATGCACGCTCATCTTTGTGAAAAATATGCGCTACAACATCACCCATATCAACTAAAATCCAACGTGCTGTATCAAAGCCTTCCAATTTACGAACAGTGTAGCCCGCTTCTTCAGCTTTATCTTTGATTTCTTTAGCAATAGCCTGTACTTGGCGTTCTGAACTACCTTCAGCAATAATGAAGTAATCAGCCAATAAAGAAATCCCCTTCATATTTAGGGCAACAATATCTTCCCCGCGCTTGTCATCTATTGCTTTGTACGTAATATTTAATAACGTTTCATTCATGTATGTTTATTCCTCTCTCATTAAAAAGTTATAGCACTCAATTGATACAGGGTAAATAGCCTGCTGTGATGAAACTAAAAAACTGAGGGTATGTGTTATACATGCCCGAAATGCATCATCCAAATTAATGTCTGCATCGGCTCTTAGTTTTTCTACACCATGAAATTTACGGTTTGGCTCAATCATATCTGCAACAAAAATTATTTTTTCAAAAGTTGTCATATCCGCTCGCCCGGTTGTATGGTAACGAATTGCGTTTAAAATCTCTTCATCTTCAATGTGAAATTCAGTCTGGGCAATCCATGCCCCGATAGGACCATGTAAAATCTCAGCATTCCACTCAAGTAAACGAGGATCCATCTGCTGTTCAATCACAACTTTTTTCATCCATTCGACATCTGCATACTTCGCAATATCATGTAAAATGCCTGCGATTTCTGCCCTTTTTGGATCTTCCTGATATTTTTCGGCTAAACGAATCGCCGTTTCCATAACACCAATCGAATGAATATACCGTTTTTCGGGCATTCGCTCTTTAATTGCTGCCAATAACGTCTGACGATCCATACAAACCTTCCTCTCGAATAAACTGTTCAACAGCCTTAGGCAATATAAAATGCAAATTAGCCTTATCTTGCTGTAATCGGTTTCGGATATAAGTTGAAGAAAGGTCTATTTGGGGCGCATCAACCATGTGTACATTATAAGATGTTTGCGCTTCACTACCTGGACGCTTCACTCCTACAAATGTTACAAGCTCCATTAACTCGTCAATTCGATGCCATGTAGGTAATGAATCAATCATATCCCCACCGATAATGAAATAAAACTCAGTTAGCGGTTCACGCTCACGCATAGCTTTCATCGTATCGAATGTATAGGATACACCTCCACGGTCAAGCTCAAAGGTCTCCACTTTAAAATAGGAGATTTCTTCAATCGCCAGCTCAACCATCCGAAGACGCTGTGCATTTGTAGCAGAACTCAACATTTCCTTATGTGGCGGCATTGCATTGGGCATAAAACGTATTTCCGCTAAATCAAGTGCAGCATACACTTCATTGGCCATCATTAAATGTCCGATATGTGGTGGGTTAAATGTACCGCCAAAAAGACCGACTTTCTTCATTTCGATTCACCTATTTCGTAGCTACTTTTGGTAATACGATTTTTTTGTTATTGCGTGATTCTTTATATAAAACAACTGTTAAGCCAATTAGTTGTACCAGCTCTGCACGTGTTCCTTCAGCAAGCTCTTCTGCTACAACATTTTTATCTTCTTCACAGTTATCTAAAATGCGTACTTTAATAAGCTCGCGTACTTCTAATACATCGCGTAATTGTGCAAGCATTGCATCATTTACGCCACCTTTTCCAACTTGGAAAATTGGATCTAAGTGATGTGCCTCAGCACGTAAAAAACGTTTTTGTTTACCTGTTAACATAATAATTTACTTTCCTCCTAATTGCGCCGTCAAACGGGCAATCATTGCATTTGTATTTGGATAATGGCCTAACCAATATTCATAGGCAATCGCCCCTTGATGCACGAACATGCCTAAACCATTAACAATTGTCGCCCCTTTTTGCTCAGCCGCTTGCAAAAATGGCGTCATTAATGGATTATACACAATATCTGCAGCAATTGCGCTTGCCGGGAACTTTTCAAGCGAAAACGGCAGGGCAAAGTCCCCCGTTGTCATTCCTGCCGGTGTTGTTTGTATAAAAATTTGGAAAGCAGCTAAGTTCTGTTCTGCTTGTTGCAATGAAATAGCTTGGCCTTCATTCATCTCATCTGTAATTTGCTGTGCATTTTCAACCGTTCGATTGGCAATCGTTATATCTGAATAACCTATAAGTTGAAGGGCAAATGCGATACCACGTGCTGCTCCACCGGCTCCGATTAATAGAATCGGTGCATCACGCTTGTTTGTACCGATTACTTGCTCTAATGCTTTCACAAATCCCGGACCATCTGTATTATAGCCCTTTAGTTTCCCTTCAGCTGTACGAACGACAGTATTGACCGCGCCCATCTTTGCAGCGAGTTCATCAAGTTCATCCAAAAAGGGAATAATCGTTTGCTTATGCGGTATTGTTACATTCCAGCCACTTGCGCCCAACAGCTTGAATGATGCTACAGCTTGTTGTAAATGTTCATGCTTCACATGTACCGGAATATAAGCCGCATCCACATTCTCTTCTTCATACCATGCATTATGCATCTCCGGAGATTTTGACTGTGCAATCGGATCCCCAATAACCGCAAACCACTTCTTCATCAACAATACCTTCTTTCAACTTATCACAATCATTCAACTAAATTAACGATGGGCGGATGAATACTTCTACCCCTTTTGGAGCATGAGCGGCTACAACTACATTCGCATGCTGTACCGTTACCCATCCTAATCCTGAAATGACCACATCTGTTTTTGCTTCTTTAATTGAGAATTCGTGGCGTACTAGCGGTGGCAGTTGTTCAATATGCTTTGTAGTTGGGGGAGCCAATAATTCACCTTTATGCTCTTCATATAAGCTATCCGCACGTTCCAGCTTCGTTCTGTGTATTGGTAAGTCGTTTGCTGCATGTATTGTAAATGCAGCACGTTCACCCTGAATAAAATCAAAACGGGCAAGTGCTCCAATAAATAATGTTTGCCCTGGATTTTGCTGATAAACTTTTGGCTTAATTTCTTTTTTTGGCATAATGTATTTCAATTCGCTCGAATCAATATGGTGAGCCATTTGATGATGATTAATAATACCTGGTGTATCATATAATGATGCACCGTCATCCAGTGGAATTCCAATCATATCCAATGTTGTCCCTGGGAAGTGAGATGTTGTTATAATTTCACCTTCCCCTGTAGCCTGCTTAATTATACGGTTAATGAATGTTGATTTCCCTACATTTGTACAGCCCACTACGTATACATTCTTGCCATTACGATATTCTTCAATTGCTTCGACTACTTCCTGCATACCCATTCCTTTATGAGCGGATACAAGTTTAACGTCGATTGGCTTTAACCCTAACGCCTTTGCTTCACGCTTTAGCCAATTAATTACTTTCTTCTCTTTCACTGATTTAGGTAAAAGATCTGCTTTGTTGGCCACTAATAGCACAGGATTATTTCCTACAAAGCGGTGCAAACCAGGTAACCAGCTGCCATTAAAATCAAAGATATCTACGATTTTTACGATGAGGCCTTCCTGTTGTCCAAGACCGTTTAAAATACGTAAAAAGTCGTCATCTGTTAAGCTGACTGGTTGAATTTCATTGTAATTTTTTAAACGGAAACAGCGTTGGCAAATAATCATTTCCTTTTCTAGAGAGGATGCAGGGGCATACCCTAATCCATTTTTATCTTCTGTTTGAATCACTGTTCCACAGCCAATACATTGTGGCATTTCGTTCATTAACTATTTCCTCCTAACTGGTATTGCACAACTATACAACTTGGGCTACTTATTAGTCTTCCCAAGGATACTTTCCTTTTCTTCTTAAATCATTGTAAACACGACGTTCTACAAAACGGTTAAATTTTGTAACAAGTCCGTCGGAATCTGCTACGGGGCGCACTAAAAATGTATACAGCTTTTGACGCTTCGCACCCATTACATCCGTCAATAATTGGTCTCCCAACATAGCTACTTCATGGCGACGTAGACGTAACTGTACAAGCGCCGCATAATAAGCCGCACCTAACGGTTTTTTCGCCCTAAAAATAAACGGAATACCATGAGGTTCTGCAAATTGACGTACGCGTGCTTCATTATTATTTGATGCAATAATAATTTTGATGCCTGATTCACGCATCATTTCAAACCATTGTACAAGTTCATCTGTTGCATCCGCACGATCCCATTCCACTAGGGTATTATCCAAATCCGTAATAATACCTTTAATGCCTAATTCGTTTAATTTTTCTGGTGTAATTTCAAATACACTACGAACAAATTCATCTGGTAATAAAAAGTTGTACAAAGCCGTTACCCCTAACTCAAAATTTATTTAATCATTATAACATAGTAGCAAATGCTTCTCCCATTTTTATCTTCGCACCATTCGTTACATTCTCAGTAAATTCAATAGCATTCTGTTCAAATAGCATAACAACAGTCGATCCGAAAGAAAAATAGCCGACTTCTTCCCCTTTTTTCCATTGCGTTGATTTGTTTGTAAGTTGAATAGAATTAACAAATGTTGCACCTACTTTAATAAAGGCAGTACAAAAATCTTTTTCATAGTTAATTTCGCTAATCATACGATAATTATGACTAATCGGTTTTTTTCCATATTGTAGACCCATTTGGTTTACTGGGTAGGATTTCTTACCCAAAATGTATTGACGCGTAATGACACCATCAACCGGACTATGAATACGATGATAATCAGCAGGGCTTAAATAAAAGACAATATACTTGCCATTGCTATATCTGTTAGCCTGCTCTTCATTTCCCAATAAATCCACTAATGAATACGGTTTATTTTTAACTGTAAACATCATACCATCCTTAATATCGCCAAACGCTTCCAATTTCGCATCCACAGGACTCGCAAATATATTTGAACGTATATCTACAGGACGCACTTCACCTTTTAGCTCACGGACAAAAAAATCATGTAAACTTGTAAAATCTTTTGGTGATTTTGAAACTTCTTGTATATTAATTCCGTATATTTGACTATAACTACGAATAAAATTTTTACTCATACGTGATTGAGCAACATGTTGTAAAACTTTCGAAGAGAGCTTACCGTTTGATAGTTCTATCAAATTGCGGTATAATTTTTCCTTCATTCTATGTCCTCCCATTTATAATAAATATGGAATAAAGATAAATTATATAATGTATAGGCGCTCAAGGAAAGGTATTATGCAGAATTAAACTATTACCTTTTTTTCTAAGGAAGAAGTATAATAGAGAATAGCCGAAGCGCAAGGGAGTGTTTTACCAATGTTTTTACTTCAAAAAGTGGATTCAACATTAAAAAAAATTAAAGCCAATGCTGCAAATATTATTACAATTACAAATATGTCATTTGGTGGCGCCGCAATTATGGCAACCTTAAATGAATACTATAGCTATAGTGTTTTATTAATTTTTATTGCTGCTTTTTTAGATCGTTATGACGGGAAAGTTGCCCGCAAATTTAATCAGGAATCCGAATTAGGAAAACAACTTGATTCCATGGCTGATATTATTTCTTTCGGTGTCGCCCCAGCCCTGTTAATGTATGAAATGGCGTTAATGGATGCAGGTATTACCGGTATGATGATGCCTGTACTATTTATTGCTGCTGGTGCATTAAGGTTAGCACGATTTAATGTAATGGATTCGACTGGATATTTCGTTGGTTTGCCAATTACAGCAGCCGGTACATTGCTCACGTTCTCTTATTTCTTTACAAATTCATTGTCTAACACATTTTACATGATTCTTTTCCCCGTATTAGCACTACTGATGGTAAGTACATTTACATTAAAGAAGGTGTAAGAGCAAATTCAGCTCTTACACTTTTTTCATTTCTCCGCAAAATTTATCATATACTGTCGAAAAGACGAAAGGATGTATATTGCTTGAGCGGTTTTGTGACAGCATTGCTTCAACTTTGGCTTGAGCTTCCCGCACTATTGGGCTATTTAAAAGGTCAAACGTTTTACAAACCTTTATCACGTGAGGAAGAAGAAGAAGTCATTAATCGTTTTATAAATGGCGATGAAACGGCACGAGTTGAACTGATTGAACGTAATATGCGATTAGTTGCCCATGTCGTAAAGAAGTTCCATCCCCCTCATGACTTACTGGACGATTATATTTCAATTGGAACAATTGGTCTTATGAAGGCAGTAAGCAGCTTTACTCCTGAAAAAAAGACCCGCCTCGCTACTTATGCAGCACGTTGTATTGAAAATGAAATTTTAATGCATTTACGTGCTCAGAAAAAAGTACAAAAAGACGTATCATTATTTGAACCAATCGGAGTAGACAAAGATGGACAGTCACTGCAAATACGGGATCTACTACAGTTGGATGAACCTTCGACCATTGAAAAAATTGAATTACGGGAAGATTTCGCACAGCTGTATCGTTATTTAGATACGTTAGACCCTCGTGAACTTGAAATAATCTCTTATCGCTATGGTTTACAAAACTTTGACCCACATACTCAAAAAGAAATAGCAAAACGTCTCAATATTTCCCGCAGCTATGTATCCCGCATTGAAAAACGTGCGCTAATTAAGCTTTACCAGCAGTTTAAACATAGTGAGAAAGAATAAGTTCTTTTTTACAAATTTTTCGGATACCCGAAGAGCATTAATTTAATTTTTATTGCTAAAAAACTGCCTAATCCTTTATCAGCGATTAGGCAGTGTAAATTGAATTATTCTTGCCGTTACGTTTAACTACTTAAAGTTTTGTAATGGCATTTAACACGACTTCTGTCGAGTGCTTTGCTGCTACCGGTAAAAACTCATCAAATGACATGCCGGATTCTTGTCCAGCAATGTCGGATAATGCACGAATGACAACAAATGGTGTGTTGAACTGATGGCAAACTTGCGCTACTGCAGCTGCTTCCATCTCCACTGCTTTCATTGTTGGGAAATCTTTTCGAACCGCCTCAACACGCTCAGGATTGCTCATAAATACATCTCCTGAACAGATGAGTCCCACACTGTAGTTATGTTCCCCAACTTCTTTTACAGCCTCTTTAGCAACTTCCATCAATTTTTCATCTGAGTTATAGCATGCAGGCATCCCGGCCATTTGACCAATTTCATAACCGAATGCAGTTACATCTACATCATGATGGCGCACTTCATCTGAAATGACAATATCCCCCACATTTAAAGCGGCATCAAAACCACCTGCCGAACCTGTATTAATTACAACTGTTGGGTTAAATTTCTCCAATAAAATCGTTGTTGACATAGCTGCATTTACTTTTCCGATACCGCTTTTCAACAGGATAACTTCCTTACCCTCGTATGTACCTGTTGTGTATTCACTGTTTGCAATTGTTTCTGTATTCGTATTTTGTAGAGCACCTCGTAATAATTCTACTTCCTGCTCCATTGCGCCAATTACTGCAATCTTCATTTGTTAATTCCTCCAATAAAACTATTTCTTGAATTATATCGTTAAACACCTTCAAGAGTGTTTAGCACTTCAACTTGAATAGGTTTCCATCCTTCATTGTCAATCCATTCAATACTTACCCGATACTTTTGTTCCTTATCCATTGATGTCACAACAGCAATTGCACTTTTTGCATTTCCGTTATTATTTACACGTACTACTATGCTGTTTTCCTGTTCCAATTCAATGACACTGAAGATCGCTTTTAGCTTTTCCTCATAGTCAATATGCCCTTTTTCGAATGTCGACACATGTTCACCTGTTTGTGCGGTCGGATAGACAGGCCAATTCGAATTTGTAATTACTTTTTGAACGGCCGCGGTATCTGAAGGGCTTACTGTATCCTCTGTTTCTTCAGGTAATGGATCCGCTTCATTGGATGCATCTTCGCCCTCTTCTTTAACATCTTGCCCTTCTTCTGCTGTTTGTTCATCTTCTGTCGCTTCTGATTCACCTGCAGCTAGATTAGCTGGTGGTTCCTCTTGCTGGGCTTCATTAGATGCTGGCTCTCGAGAAATAATAAAAATCAATGTCGCGACAATTAATACAGCAACAATTGCGATTAGGTAGTTTAGGCTTTTATCCGCTTTCTGAAACTTCGTTTGTTTTATTTTTTGTTCCGCATACTGTTGTCGTGTTTGAAATCGCCGTTTACGTTCCATTTCAATCTCCTCCTATGCATCATTATTTTAGCATTAGAAAAACAGATTGTGCACTAAAAACACACGAAAGAACATCATTTCGAATTACTTATATTTCTTGCAACAAAAGAAAAGCAGCTAGCGATTTCAATGCTAACTGCTAAGAAATTATTTTACTTCTAAAATAACAACTTCCATATCTCCGCCTGGTGTAGTTAATTTAACCACATCATCAACATGTTTTCCCATTAAGGCTTTTGCAATTGGTGAATCATTTGAAATTTTACCTTCCATCGGATCAGCTTCTGCAGAACCAACAATAGTGTATGACTCTTCAAAATTAGCACGTTTCCCGTTAATTAACTCATCGAATGTAACAGTTTTCCCTAATGAAATAGTATTTGATGAATCATCTTCTGTAATGATTACTGAGTTACGAAGCATTTGCTCAATTAGCGAAATTCGCCCTTCCACAAATCCTTGCTCTTCTTTTGCTGAATCATATTCCGAGTTTTCCGATAAGTCACCAAAGCTTCGAGCAGTTTTTATACGCTCCACAACTTCCGGACGCTTTACCGTTTTAAGCGTGTTTAGTTCATCTTCTAATTTTTGCTTTCCTTCAAGTGTCATTGGATATTGCTTTTCGTTTGACATTATTCCCACTCCTTAGTAATAACTTGAAAACGTTTACTTTTCTACGTTTTTCTCTTCTGTATTAGCGTTCATAAATAACAGAAAACCCGACTACTAGTTTACAGTATGTGTAAATTACTTCTTTTAGAAGAGATTTACACTGCAAATACTAGCAGCCGAATTTCATGAATACTTATTTATCTATCAACAAATTTTCGGCATAAATTACGCCCAGATTTTATTCAAATACACTCGAATAACTCTCTAAAAAATCTGTGACATTGCCAGGTACTAACTTTTTACATCCACCAATTAAAAATATGAGAGTTGTATAAAGTAAAATGTAAATATTGTAAATACTACATCATCATATTACAAGTTTGCCTCAGTTTCAAGAATTGTTTTTATTTTCGTAACCATTAAGTCTATAGCAACGTTGTTATCTCCGCCTTCTGGAATGATAACATCGGCATATCGCTTTGTCGGCTCGATAAACAGATTATGCATCGGACGAACTGCTGTTAAGTATTGTTCAATAACAGAATCAGCTGTACGGCCACGCTCTTTAATATCACGCTGAATACGACGGATAATACGTAAGTCCGAATCCGTATCAACGAATAATTTAATATCCATTAAATCGCGTAAGCTTTCGTCTTCTAATACTAGAATTCCTTCGACTATTATAACATCTCTTGGCTCTACATGTATTACATCGGCCGAGCGTGTATGTTGAACATAGTCATACACCGGCTTTTCTACCGGCTGATAAGACAATAGCTCATTAATATGTTGGATTAATAACTGATTATCAAACGCAAGAGGGTGATCATAGTTTGTTTTTAGACGCTCTTCAAACGTCATATGACTTTGGTCTTTATAGTAATAATCCTGTTCGATTACAACTACCGAACGATCTTTAAAAACATCATATATTGCACGTGTTACACTCGTTTTACCTGAGCATGAGCCACCTGCGATCCCGATGACAACTGGTCGCTTTGACATTTAGTTATTCTCCTTTCGCATCATATCAAAGTGTGATAATGAGCGATCTACTTTAAATTTTACAATTTGCAGTGGGTGTCGGGCAACATCAAGCTCATTGCCGTCTTCATCCCATATCTGACCAACTGTCATTTTGAATGTTTCCATATTTGGACCGAAAAATTCAACCGTATCTCCCGATTTGAAATAGTTTCGTTGTTCCAGCGTAACCATTTGTGTTTCAGCATCATAATCCATTACAAATCCTGCGAAGTCCCATTTCATTTTATGTGAATGGAAGCCGAACATTTGCTGTTTATAGCTTGGTTCACCTTCAAAGAATGATGAAGCTGTTGCACGGTTTGCACAGCGTGCTAGCTCTTCTAGCCACTCTTTTTCAAACTTGAAATTTTCCGGGTCAGCACAGTAGGCATCGATCACTTTGCGGTATACAGAAACTACAGTGGCTACATAGTGAATAGATTTCATACGGCCTTCCACTTTTAACGAATCAATGCCCAATTCAATCATATGAGGAATAGATTCAATTAACTTCAAATCTTTTGGACTCATTGCGAAAGGTGCTTCACCTTCGTTAAATAATGCCACTTCTTCACCGTCATTGTTTTCATATAAATCATAATCCCAACGACATGATTGACAGCAACCGCCTCGGTTCGAGTCACGTGCCGTCATATGGTTGGAAAGTGTACAGCGTCCTGAATAGGCAATACACATTGCACCGTGCACGAATGCCTCGATTTCAATGTCTACCTCCTCTTTCATTTTGCGCATTTCTTCCCCGCCTACTTCACGTGCCAAAACTACTCGTTCTAAACCTTCATCTTTCCAGTACTTTACTGCTTTCCAGTTCGATAAAGATTGCTGTGTCGATAAGTGGATTTCTAAACTTGGCGCTGCCTTTTTACACGTTTCGATAATAAGTGGATCCGCAACGATAATCCCTTTAACGCCGGCTCCCTCGATTGCTTGTAAATATTCTTCAAGCCCGTCCATATTTTCATTATGGGCAAAGATATTCGTCGTTACATAAATAACCGCGCCGTATTTGTTGGCGAATTCAACGCCTTCCTTCATTTCCTCGATCGTGAAGTTACCCGCATTTGAACGTAAACCGAATTCCTGGCCACCGATAAATACGGCATCTGCGCCGTAATGTACGGCTACTTTTAATTTTTCCAAGCTTCCTGCCGGTGCAAGTAACTCAGGCTTTTTTGTAATAACTGTTTTTCCGTTAATTGTTTCACGGATTTTTTCGTTTTGAATTAACTGTAGCATGTTGCGTTCTCCTTCCTAGTAAACTGTTTCCTTGTAAATGAAGCCAGTATCCAGTGGGCGTAACGCTGGCTGAATTGCTTCCACTTGTTCAAAGAGCGATGATTTGATTTCGTCATATGCATCTTCGCCTTGTTCAAAGTACGTATCAATAGCTTGACGGTAAAGATTTGTCACTGTCACAACATAATCAAATGAATGGAGAACACCATCAATTTTCAATGAGTCTATTCCCGCTTCAAATAATTCATTCAGTTCTTCGATAATACACATATCATTTGGTGAGAAAATGTGCGTACCGTTTAAATCTTCGTAAATCGGGTATTTATTTTTACGTTCTTTATCATGTAAAAACATATTTTTATTTTCTTTACGATTTTCGATTTGCATCGCTTCATCACGGTATAGGAAATAATTACCCAATAGTGAACGCTTTGACTGGAACATACATGTCATCCCATGTACTTGCACTTCAATTTCATGTTTTGTGTTTTCTTTGATTTCAATGACCTCATCAACAGAAAGCTCACGGGCAAGTACAGCACGTTTACTACCGCGATCACCCCAATAATTCACTTGGAAGTAATTTGTTGCTGTCGTTTCAGGATTCCAATGCAATGGAATAGTAATTCCTAATTCACGCACTGCTACGATAACGGCCGGATCACCAAAGATAAGTGCATCAACACCAATACGTTGCATTTCTTTTAAATATTCATCCAGTGCATCTAAACGGTCATTATGAAATAAAGCATTGACAGCTACATACACTTTTTTATCTGCAGCATGGATTAATTTCGTAGCTTCTTCCACTTGTGCTACTGTAAATTCTCCAGCCAATCGCAGACCAAATTTCTGTTCACCAATAACGAAAGCATCTGCTCCTGCATCAAGTAATGCAGCCACATGCTCAACGGATTGGGGAGTAAGTAATAATTCTGGTTTATTCACTCTAATCACCTCTTCAAACAAATTAACAATCCATCACCGACTGGGAAAAAAGCGCTCGTATAATCCGGGTGCGACATAATCCAATCTGAGAATGTTTTTAAATTACGAATCATTGTTCTTTTTCTTCTAGGCACTTCTTTTATATCTAAATTTGAAAGCCCATGCATGTACATATTATCGATATATAATACCCCACCCGATGGAACAAGTGGAGAGTATTTTTCGAAAAACTTCATGTACTGACCTTTTGCCGCATCAATAAAAACAGCATCAAAAGTAGTTGGAAGCTTTTCCATTTCTACCTCTAACGCATCGCCCTCAATTATTTGTATACTGTTTGCCGCCTCTGACCTTGCAATAAACTCTTTAGCATATTGAACGCGTGATTCATCCCGTTCAATTGTCACAATCTGACAATCGGGTAATGCTTTTGCCATTCGCAGTGCAGAATAGCCAATGGCCGTACCAATTTCCAAAATAGCTTTCGGTTTTTGAATACGCAATAATTGATTCAATGATTCAATTCCGGCAAGCTGCATAATTGGGACATGATGTTGTTTTGCGAAGTTTTCCATTTCTACTAATAACTCATCACGCTCAGAAATGAAGGAAGCAATATAAGCGTCTGATAATTCCATTCTTCATTCTCCCTTTACCTGGTTGTTTACGCATATCTTATATCCATAAGAAAAAAGACGAAACGAAGATGTTTGCGCCTACAAAATTGTTATATAAGGACAAAAAATCACAACTTATAATAGCATGAAAAGAAAAGGAATGCGAATAATCTTTACTAAAATTCATCTTTAGACGGATTTTAAAAGCTATCCGATTCCTTTCCTTCTAATTATCGCAAATATTTCTCAATGTTTGCCAAATGCTCATCATATGATTTTGCGAAGTGATTCGTACCTTCTTTATCAGCCAGGAAGTATAAATAATCGGTTTGTGAAGGATTTAAAGCCGCTTCTATCGACGTTTTCCCCGCTCCTGCTATCGGTCCAGGAGGCAATCCTACATTCTGATACGTATTATATGGGTTGTCTACTTCTAAATCTTCATACAACACGCGATCCTTATGTGAGCCTAAAGCATATAAAACAGTCGGATCGGTTTGTAATGGCATATCAATATCCATACGGTTGTAAAATACACTAGCTATTGTTTCACGGTCAGTTTGCGCTGTTGCCTCTTCTTCAAGTAATGAAGCAAAAGTCAATAATTCGTGCACTGTCATTTCACGTTCTACCAAAATCGGTGTATATTCCGAAACAATTGTGTTCATCGAAGTGAGCATTGTCTTTACAATCTCTTCAATCGATGGATTTTCTTCATAAAACGGATATGTTGCAGGATATAAATAACCTTCCAATGCATGGCGAATATTTTCATTTAAAATATTCTCTGTTAATAAATCTGGATATTCAGTCATTAACTGCTCCACATAAGTTTTGTCCGTTACTTTTTTCAAGAAATCTTCTGCTTTATGAGGTGTATTTTTCTGTATGACACCAGCTACTTGCTCAAGTGTCAATCCTTCTGGAACTGTCATTGTAAATACTGGTTCACGATACACTCTGCCCGTTTTTAAACTTTCAATAATTTCGTCCAGGGTCATCGATTGTGTTAAAGAATAGTCACCCGCTTGGAATGCAGATTCATTTTTAAATTTTGTATAATATTTAAAAATCCTTGCATCTTTAATGATTCCCTTTTCTTCAAGAATGCTTGAAATCAAAGTAATTCCCGAACCCATAGGAATTTCAACTTCAATTTGCTTATTTGATTCCGGATCCATTGGTTCTAATGCGGATGATACATAATTATAGCCAGAGAATCCTGCAATGGCGATAATGATGAGAACGGCAAGTGCGATGATTCCTACAATTTTTCGCACAGTTTTAACTTCTCCTTTACGCTCATTCATCTTATTGAACATTTCTTTTTTTGAATTTTCATCTAGCACGGGAGCCCCCCCTTTTTCTCTTTCATATGATACATAAATTTCACTTGCGATACAATAATGAACAATGAATGTTACATGATTTGTATTTTATTAGCGACGTTATATAGAATAAAATGTTCTATTTAAAAGTATATTTGATAAATTTATTAACAATATAAAAAAACCTAACTAACGAATAACGTCAGTTAGGTTTGGGACTAATTTTGTGATAGTGAGTTTAAAACTTGCTCGACCATTTCCCACTCGGCATCGGTTTCAATCTGCAATAAGTCATCTACTTCACCATTCTCACCTGGGATGTAGGCAGAAGCAAATACTTCTTCCAGTTGTGGCTCACCGTCTTCTAAAGTAGCGTAAAATAAATAATTTTTCCCGTCATTTTCGAATCGGTGTAATATTTGACACATAATTTCTTCATCGTCGTCATTCGTAATTGTGAAGTAATTTGTTTGATCTGCACCAAATTCAGCCATTAAAGTATTCATTACTTCCTCTACCATCGCCCACTCTTCATCTGTTTCAATATCAGAGAAGCTTCCCATCTCGCCATTTGTATCCAGAACATAACGCAACGCTGAAATACCAGCCTCTTCATCACCAACTAGCGTAAACAGTACATATGAATGTTCATCTGAATCAAAAGTGAATACGACGCGGCATTGTTGCTCCCCGCCATCTTCTGTTTGTAAAATAAAAATATTATCTTCCATTCCTTTTCCTCCTAAATAATAAAACAGAGAAGGCTCATCACCCACTCTGTTTTTATGGTATCGAATGAATTATTCTTCTTCGCCTAATTCGTCTTCAATTTGGTTTAATACTTCTTCAATTAAATCCCATTCCGCTTCAGTTTCGATAGGCGTTAATTCACCATCTTCACCATTTTCAGCAGGAACGAATGCAGAAGCAAAGATTTCTACTGCTCCATCTTCATCTTCTTCTGCTCCTACTAAAGAATATAATACGTATGATTTACCGAATTCTTCAGAATCAAAAGTGTGTAAAATTTCGCAAAGTTGTTCATTGCCGTTTTCATCGACTACAGTAATATTGTTTTGTTGTTCTGACATGAAAGTCACCTCTTCATTAAATTTAAGTATTGCCGGTTGTTGCTTCGTATATTATACATAAAGCTAGTGCATATAAATACAAATAAGCCCTAGTTTAAGCAACATTGTTAGAAAGGATAAAACTAACCGCCTTGTTTGAAACAAAGCGGCGTTTAGTTTTTACTGTCTAAATAACCTTGTAAAATCATGACCGCAGCCATTTTATCAATCACTTGCTTACGTTTTTTTCGGCTAACATCCGCTTCAATAAGCATGCGCTCAGCAGCCATGGTCGTCATACGCTCATCCCACAGTTTGACAGGGAAACCGAAAGTATCTTCCAATAACTTTTTATAGTTTTCAGAAGCTTCCCCACGCGGACCGATAGTATTATTCATGTTCTTTGGATAGCCCACAACGAATTCAGTAACATTGTGTGCCTTTACAAGCTCGTTAATACGTTTAATCCCAAACTCGCCTGCTGCTTCATCAATTTTTATTGTTTCGATACCTTGCGCTGTCCAACCGAACGCATCACTAATTGCAACGCCGACTGTTTTCGTGCCGACGTCTAAACCCATAATCTTCATTTTTCCGCCTCAGCATTCCTTCTAATATAAAACTTTACGAGCTCCTCTAAAATTTCATCGCGCTCCAGCTTGCGGATTAAATTACGTGCGTCCTGGTGGCGAGGGATGTATGCCGGGTCACCAGATAATAAATACCCTACAATTTGGTTTGTTGGATTATACCCTTTTTCCTCTAAAGCCGTATACACCTTCAGCATCACTTGCTTTACTTCTTGTTCCATAGATTCCTCTGGAAAACTAAATTTCATCGTTTTATCGAAAGAACTCAAGACCAGCACCTCGCTTTCAGCAATAAAGAGATGGAGCATAGAAGCCCATCTCCATTTTTATCATTATAACTTATTCCCGCAAGCACTTCAAATATGCTAGTAGTAAATTTTAGATGTTTAGAAAGATTTTACTTTTTCATAGACTCCATTTAACGCTTCTTCTAGTTTTGAAGCATCTTTAGCACCAGCCATAGCCATATCAGGACGGCCGCCGCCTTTACCGCCACATGCTTCAGCAACATCCTTTACAATGTTACCTGCATGGTAGTTACCACCTACGATATCTTTCGTTACACCTGCGCATAGCATTACTTTATCGCCATCTACTGCACCTAGTACAATAACAGCTGCCTGCATTTTTTCTTTTAAATCATCCATCATTTGACGTAATTGATTATTATCTTTTGCATCCACTTTTGTTGCAAGTACCGTTACATCACCTATTTTTTGTGCTGCATCCAATACTGCGCCTGCTTGTGCATTTGCAATTTTTTGTGATAATGATTCATTTTCACGTTGTAATTGTTTATAGTCTGCCTGTAGACCTGCTACGCGTGTTGCTACATCTTTTGGATTTGCTTTTAAAAGAGCAGATGCTTCATTTAAAATTGCTTCTTCTTCTTTAATAGCTTCATATGCTGCTTTACCAGTTACAGCTTCGATACGACGAGTGCCTGCACCGATACCGCCTTCTGAAACAATTTTGAAAATGCCAATTTCTGAAGAACGGCTTACATGCAATCCACCGCATAGCTCAATCGAATAATCCGAAACAGCTACTACGCGTACAACATCACCATATTTTTCACCGAATAAAGCCATTGCGCCCATTGCTTTTGCAGAATCGATATCCATCTCCTGAATCACGACTTCGATATCTTCCCAAATTTTTTCATTTACTGCACGCTCTACTTGTGCAAGCTCCTCTTTCGTTGCTGCACCGAAGTGAGAGAAGTCGAAACGTAAACGGTCGGGTCCAACGTAAGAGCCTGCCTGTGCTACATGGTCACCTAATACATCCTTTAAGGCACGGTGCATTAAGTGTGTTGCTGTATGGTTTTTAAGGATTAATTTACGTTTTGATTCATCTACTTTCGCAGTAGCCTCATCCCCAACATTCATTTCACCTGATTCCACTACAACAGTGTGTAACGGTTGACCATTTGGCGCCTTTTGAACATCTTTAACAATTGCTGTAAATCCGTCTGCTTCAATGACACCAGTATCGGCAATTTGACCACCCATTTCAGCATAGAATGGTGTTTCAGAAAGAATAATTAATGCTTCTTCTCCTTCATTAGCCGTTGTCGTTTCTTGACCATTTACAACAATTGCAGCAATTTTTGCTGAAGTTTCAAATGCATCATAAATAAATGTTGATTGCTGTTTTAAGTTTGAAAGTACTTCGTTTTGCACTTGCATAGAATCCACATCTGCACGCGCGTTACGAGCTCGATTACGTTGTTGTTCCATAGAAGCTTCAAAACCATCATGATCTACTGTCATACCAACTTCTTCTGCATATTCTTCCGTTAATTCGATTGGGAAACCGAATGTATCGTAAAGACGGAATGCATCCGCGCCAGGAATAACTGTTTCACCTTTTGCTTTTTGGCTCTCCACTACTTCGTTAAAGATTGCCAGTCCTCCATCAAGTGTTTCATGGAAGCGAACTTCTTCGTTTTTAATAACACGTTGAATAAATGCTTCCTTTTCTTTTACTTGTGGATAGAAATCTTGCATAATCTCCCCAACAGTCGGAACTAATTCAAACATAAATGGCTTTTCAATACCGATTTTTTTCGCATAACGAACTGCTCGGCGTAATAAACGACGTAAAACATAGCCTCGTCCTTCGTTTGATGGCAATGCTCCGTCACCTATTGCAAATGCTACTGTACGAATATGGTCCGCAATTACTTTAAATGGTGTGTTAATATCTTCTGCTGAACCGAAAATCTCTTTTAAATTTACTTCATGTGGACGTTTGTATGAACGGTTAGCAAAGCTTTCTGTTTTTTCGATAATCGGCATGAAAAGGTCCGTATCAAAGTTTGTTGGTACATTTTGTACGACAGAAACGATACGCTCAAGACCCATACCTGTATCAATATTTTGCTTCGGTAGTGGTGTATATGTCCCGTCAGGATTGTGATTGAATTGAGAAAACACTAAATTCCACACTTCTAAATATCGCTCATTCTCCCCACCTGTATACATTTCTTCTGGTGGTGCACCAAAACCATACTCTTCTCCGCGGTCATAAAAAATTTCTGAGTTCGGACCAGAAGGACCTTCTCCGATATCCCAGAAATTCCCCTCTAAACGGATTAAACGCTCTTTAGGAATTCCAATTTCGTTATGCCATACGTCATACGCTTCTTGGTCTTCAGGATGAATCGTTACTGATAATTTTTCCGGGTCAAAGCCCATCCATTTTTCATCCGTTAAAAATTCCCAAGCATAATGAATGGATTCTTTTTTAAAGTAATCCCCGATTGAGAAATTCCCCAGCATTTCAAAGAAAGTATGGTGACGCGCAGTTTTCCCTACGTTTTCAATATCGTTTGTACGAATCGATTTTTGTGCATTTGTAATACGTGGATTGTCCGGTATAATACGTCCATCAAAATATGGCTTTAATGTTGCAACTCCTGAGTTAATCCATAAAAGTGATGGGTCATTGATTGGTACTAATGGTGCTGATGGTTCAATGTGATGCCCTTTTTCTTTAAAGAAATCAAGATATAGACGACGAATTTCAGAACCTGTCATTGTTTTTGTAGTCATAATTATTTCCTCCTATAATGTTTTTGAAGTACGATGAATTGGGCACAAAAAAAGCCTTCATCCCGGTAAAGGGACGAAGACTATTATCTCGTGGTACCACCCTAATTTATAATGCAATAAGCATTATATCTCAAGTGCTTTTAACGTAAGCATACGGCAGGTATTAGCTGCACTCTGGAGTAGCTTTCCGTAATTTTCGCGGAGATTTTTTCAGCCTAGAAATCTCTTTCTGCTCACGAAGTCCAATACGTACTTGTTCCATCATCGTTTTCATATATATATGTTCTTCATTATAAAAAATTGATTTCGTGCTGTCAATCCGCAATCCTTAATAATTAAAACGATTTTTCGTTAATAAGATCAAAACAATGGCTGGTACTGTACAAATAACCATTCCTAAAAATGCCAAACTAGGCTCGATTTCATACAGAGCTCCTCCTAAAAGAGTTAAGATGGCTGCACTTAAACTCATTGCAAGCGCAGAATAAATCCCCTGTGCATTAGGAATTTGTTCTTTCGGTAAAGCTTGAGAAATATAGCGAATGAATGCGTAATGCGCCATTGCAAATGACAGGGCATGAAGTGCCTGTGACACAATAAACATTGGCATATTCGGAAAAGCATATATTAAAATCCAGCGAACAGTAGAGCCAATTGCCGCCAGTAACATTAACGAAGACGGCTTCCATTTCGTTAAAAACGTATCTGCCTTTAAAAAATATATAATCTCAAATAACACTGCTACATTCAAAATCATTCCAATATAAAACGGATTTACATTTAACTCCTGTAAATATATATATCCATAATTATAGTAAGATGCATGTGCTCCTTGAAGTAGAATAACTACAAATAATACGACGATGAAACTTTTTACATCGAAAAGCCCTTTCATCGATAATGATTTTCCTGTTTCCTTTGCAGGAGCTAAACTCAATACATCAGGGGCAGGCATTAATTGAATTGCTAATAATGCTGTTAAACCGAAAATCATTGCCCATAAAATCATTTGCTCGCCGTACATTCCCGTAATCATACTAATAATTAACACAGCAACTACGTATCCGAATGAGCCAAGTGAACGTGCTTTTCCATAATGAATTCCCCCGTGTTGCATTAATGTCGCTGCGCTGCTTTCCACTGCTGGTAATAATGCCGGATACAATGCACTAAAAAGCATCGTCATGATGAATAAGCCTATAAAAGAATCGATCGGTACATAGAGTATTGCGGTTACTAAAGACGCTACTGTGAAGAATACGAGTACATTTTTATTACTCATTATTTTTGATACATACGGGAAAATTAGGATTGTTGATATTGCTCGTGCAACTAAACCAAACCCCATTATAATACTCGCATCTGAAACGGTTAAACCTTTGTCATTAATAAGCCAGCCTGTCCAATAAGGTAAAAAAATACCCCATGTAATAAAGAACATAAAAAAATTCTTTGCCAGCCAACGCTGATTGTTCATAATAATACAGCCTTCTTCCATTCTTATAATGTTGAATAATAGCACGACAATTTGTACAATAATGTGAGATATCTCATATTTTCTATTAAGGAGTTGCTTTATAATTTGAGAAAGTTATCACTAGAAGAAAGTAAACATTATATTGAGCATTACCCTATTTCTCAATATTTTTCATTTGATATTACTCCCTTTATCCAAGTATATGAATTTGATAAAGGAGAGTATATTTTCCATGAGCATTCATTTCCTGATTATTTATATTACATGATTGAAGGAAAAGCGAAATTATATGTTACACATAAAAACGGAAAAATTTCTCTTATTGATTTTATAACATCTCCTACTTTTATGGGAGAAATGGAGTTATTAAATGCGGAGCGCTATTCAAAAGGCATCCAGACCGTTACAACATCCATTTGTTTTGCAATCTCAATACGTGAAGTAAAGGAAAAATTATTAGCTGATCCGGTATTTTTAAAAATGCTCTGTCTTTTTTTAAGTCAAAAGACAATGAATGCGACAGCCAAATATACACAAAACCAGGCTTATCCTTTAGAAAATAGACTCGCATCATTCATTTTACTATCGTCTGATCAACAATTCTATAAAGAAAAACATACAGAGGTATGCGAATATTTAGGGGTATCATACCGACACTTATTATTTGTTCTTGCACATTTTTGCGAAGAAGAATACTTAACGAAGAAAGATCGGGGATATGTACTAACAAATCGACAAGCATTAGAAAAACTCGCTAGCGAAATTACGTATTAAAAAGACTGTGCTAAAAGTAATTTTTAGCACAGTCTCCTATAAAATAATTTCTTATATTTTGAACAAAATAAAAAAGTTTAAATAAACATACCTGCAATAGCAGCTGATAGTAGTGATGCTAACGTACCTGCAGCAACTGCCTTAACGGCAAGTTTTGCAATCATGCTGCGTTTTTCAGGAGCCATACCACCAAGACCACCGATTAAAATACCCATTGAGCTTAAGTTAGCAAACCCGCATAGGGCAAATGAAATAATAATCGCTGTCTTATCCGTAAACTCACCAATCATAGGACCGAAGTTAGAATAGGCTACGAATTCGTTTAAAATTAGTTTTTGACCAATAAACGAACCAGCGCGAACCGCTTCATCCCATGGTACACCAATTAAAAATGCCAACGGAGCAAATACATACCCTAAAATCCCTTCAAGGGTTACGTTATCTAAGGCTGTCCATCCTGTATAGTTACCTATCCAGCCAGTTACGCCACCTAAAATACCATTCAGCAATGCGATTAATGCGATGAAACTTAGTAACATTGCACCAACGTTTACTGCTAATTTTAAACCGTCAGATGCACCAACAGCAGCAGCATCAATAACGTTTGTAGCTTCAGAATTACGTTCTAATTTGAAATCTGCTTCATCAATTTCTTCTGTTTCAGGAATCATTAACTTTGCCATAACCAAACCAGCAGGAGCAGCCATGAAACTTGCCGCCAATAAGTATTCAAGAGGAACACCTAATAAAGAATAGCCGATTAATACTGAACCAGAAACAGATGCAAGTCCACCAGTCATAACAGCGAACATTTGAGATTTTGTCATTTTATTTAAAAACGGACGAATAACAAGTGGCGCTTCTGTTTGACCAACGAAAATGTTTGCAGCAGCATTCACTGATTCTGCCTTTGTTGTACCTAATACTTTTGATAAAAAGCCACCAATAATTTTAATAATGAATTGCATAATCCCTAAGTAGTAAAGAACAGAGATTAGAGAAGAGAAGAAAATAATAATCGTCAATACACTCATCGCAAATACAAAACCTACATTATCGGCATCTGCTAATCCGCCAAAAACGAAGGAAATCCCTTCATTTGCATAACTGATTAACTTTTGCACACCTCCAGAAAGTTCCATTAACTTCTCACGGCCATATGACCACTTTAAAACGATAAAAGCGAAGATTAGTTGTACAACTAAGCCTGATATAATAATTCTCCACTGAATTGCTTTACGGTTATTTGATAACGCTATAGCAATCGCTACAATTCCAACAATACCTATGATTCCCCAAACGAAATCCATGTTTGCGCACCTTCTTCTTTAATTTTGAAAACCTTTTCATTTTACATTATTTGACATTCAACTTCGGACGTCATATAAGTTTTTATTATACTAACATAATCAAATTCATATTATTAATTAATAGTTTCTTTAAAAACTTCTGACATTTATATTTTTTTGATAAATGTTCTCAAGATATTATGCACTTCCCATAATTTTTTATTATTATTTTAAAAACATTTCCCTATTTTATTGATGATAAACTATCCTAATTTTCAAATAAAAATCTTGAAATCAGTAACTTTTTATACAATAAAAAACCAGCTATTTTTATTCATAACGAAAAAAATAGCTGGTTTTATTATTCATTAAAGTCATATGGGGAAATGTCATTCATGCCAATTAATGGGTGAATATATGGTGCAGTTTCTACCGTTAAATGATTCGGTAATGATTCTCCGATTTTATGTGAAGATGTAGTATTTAGAAGGCCTAACTGTTCAGTAGATGTTTTTGATTGTTTTTTGTCATTGAATTCAACTGCATTTTCTTCTTTTTTCGGTATTTCATTTACTACCTCGGTTGCTACAATTTCAGGATTAAGTCGTGCCTTTAATGTTGTCAGTCGTGTTAAATCATCATTTTTGGCTAAGCCACTCGCTAATACATCAGGCTCGCCACATAAAATTAAAAAGTTTTTTGCACGTGTTATTCCCGTATACAGTAAATTTCTACGTAGCATTTTAGAATAGCTGCGAACTACCGGCATAATTACCGTTTGAAATTCCGAGCCCTGGGATTTATGAATGGAACAGCAATATGCCAAAGTAATTTGATTTAAATCTGCACGTTGATATGTCACTTCAATCCCATCATAACTAACAATCAGCAAATCCTGCTTTTCCACTGTTTCCTTTGCTCGAATAATGGAAATCACTTCACCCATGTCACCGTTAAATACATTATTATCTGGCTGATTGACAAGCTGGAGTACTTTATCCCCGATTCGGTATATCGTATCTCCAAAAACGATTTCCTTTCGTGTTCCGTCATTCGGATTGACAAGCTGTTGTATTTCTTTGTTCAAGCTATCAATTCCAGCCGGACCTTTATACATTGGAGCAAGTACTTGAATATCACGAATTGCTTGCCCTTTAGCAAGAGCACCTTTCACAATTTGTGTAACAACACTTGTCACTTGTGCAGTTCCGGCCTGAATGAACGAGCGGTCCGTTGTTTTAGCAGTTAATGTTTCTGGAACAGTCCCCTTCTTAATCTGATGGGCCATTTCAATAATTGTAGAACCTTCTGCCTGACGGTAAATATCAGTTAATTCTACTGTTGGAATTTGTTTAGATGCAAGCAGATCTTTTAAAACTTGTCCAGGACCTACAGGCGGCAACTGGTCCTGATCCCCTACAAATACGACCTGCACATCTTCATGAAGCGCTTTAAGCAGCTGATGGGCAAGCCATGTATCTACCATTGACATCTCATCGATAATAATGAGGCGACCTACAACTTCACGCTCAGTTTCCTCATCCTTTTCCTGACCATTAAAACCTAATAATCGGTGAATTGTCATTGCTGGTAAACCTGTTGATTCGGCTAACCTTTTCGCTGCCCGGCCAGTTGGTGCTGCCAGGACAATAGGAAACGGCTCTTCTTTTTCAGCATAAGTTTTTGGATTTAATGATAATCCGTGAAGTTCTGCATAAACTTCGACTAGACCACGCACAACAGTCGTTTTCCCGGTACCCGGACCACCTGTTAAAATCATAACAGCAGAGTTTAGAGCCGTTTCAATAGCTAATGCTTGCGTAGGTGCATATGTCACATCGTACTGTTCTTCAATATCACCAATTGCTTTACGAATTTCATCACGTGAAAAATTCTCAGCTACTTTATTTTTTTCTTTAAGCTCATTTATCTTGCTGGCAATGCCGACTTCACTAAAATACAAAGAAGGTAAATACATACGCGTTTCTTCGCCGCATATTTTTGAATCCTCTCGCATATCAATCGCTGCTTTTGAGATCGCTTCATATGGAATTTCGATACGCTGGCTTTGCTCAAGCATTTCTTTAACCATTGGAAGTACCATTTCCGCATCCAAATAGACATGACCTTCTGATAATGCTGCATTAGTCAGTACATGGAAAATGGCCGCTTTTATACGGTCCGGATGATTTCCGGTTATCCCTAGCTTGGCACCAAGTTCATCGGCACGAATAAATCCAATTCCTTCTACTTCTTCAATAAGGCGGTAAGGATTTTCTGTTAATAAACTTAAGGTTTCTTCACGATATGCCTGGTATATCTTCATACCGAGCTGTGGTCCAAATCCCCACTCATTGAGACGAACCATTACCCTCTCTAACCCTAGATTTTCTTCGATTGTTTGACGAATATGTAACTTCTTTTCAGCAGATAAACGAGGAACCGCATCAAGTGCAGATGGATCTTCTAAAATTTTCGTTAACGCATCCATCCCCAACTTCTCAACAATTGTTTCTGCTGTTTTTCTCCCTACTCCTGAAAATAAGTCACTGGATAAATAATGGACAATCCCTTGCTCTGTTGTTGGTACTTCTTTTTCAAATGTTTCAATCTGAAATTGCATCCCGTATTTTGGATGACTTTTCATTTGTCCGGTGAATCGATATAGTTCATCGTCTACTAACTTTGGAAAATAGCCTACGACAATAATTTCTTTTTCATCATACTGAAGATTTGTTTCTTGTATTTTGACACGAACAATGGAGTACATATTCGTTGCATTATGAAAAATTGTTACAATAGGTCGACCTAAAATAAATAACTTATTTATGTCAAACAAATTTAGATTTTCCGCCATTTTCATGCCACACTTTCTAATAATTGTATGCTCATTTTATCATACACACAGCGCTCTGTCTTACTATATAGTGCATGAACTGTTACGTCTGATTTTTCTATTAATTTAGTATAGTAAAATGTTATGATAGGAATAGATTTCAAGAGAAAGTAGTGAAAAATATGAACTTTAGACCTTGTATTGATTTACATGACGGGAAAGTTAAACAAATTGTCGGAAGTACGCTTGGATATGAGAATAAAGAAGTCATTGAAAATTTTACATCCGATCAGGATGCCTCCTATTACGCTTCATTATTTCAGCAAAACAATTTAACTGGTGGACATGTTATCATGCTTGGTCCTGGGAATGAAGAAGCAGCCATTCGTGCATTACACGCATATCCAAATGGACTACAAATTGGTGGCGGCATTACTGCAGATAATGCGCAAAAGTATATCGATTCCGGGGCAACACATGTCATTGTCACTTCATATATTTTCCATGATGGATTGCTTGATTTAAATCGATTGGAACAATTAGTTGAAAAAATCGGTAAAGAACATCTTGTCATTGATTTAAGCTGCCGCAAGCGAGATGATAAATGGTTTGTAGTGACTGATAAATGGACAAAATTCAGTGATTTTGAAGTAAATGCTCAATCGATAAAAGAAATTGAAGCATATTGCGATGAGCTGCTTATTCATGCAGTTGATGTTGAAGGTAAGCGTGGAGGCATGCAGGCGGATTTAGTACGTGATTTGGCTGAATGGACAACGATTCCAACAACGTATGCTGGAGGCGTTCGTTCGCTTGATGACCTGAAAAAGTTTGAAGCCATTTCAAAGGGTAAATTACATGTAACAATCGGTAGTGCACTGTCCATTTTTGGTGGGGACTTAGATTTTCAAACGGTTGTGAATTACTGTGAAGGCATTGTTTAAACAAAACTTATAACAGCCTTCAGCAAAATTAAAGCTGCTAAAGAGTAATTTCTTTAGCAGCCTTGTTACTTTATATATTCGCCATCAGACGTTTTGCAATCATTTGGAATTCTTCAGGACCAATACCAGGCGCAAATTCTTCCGGCAATTCATCTAAATCAGGCATTTTTGCACCCTTTGGCATTCCTTCCTCTACAATGAGGGGAGCATTTGTCCATGGATGTGTTCCTTTCCAAATTTTGTTTATATCCTGATAATCCCCTACATAATTCCACGTAAACAGTACATTTCCGTATCCGCGATCTTCATACTTCCGCGCGTGATCAAATACATGATTATCAAGGCTAGGTATCGGGAGCATCTTTGTTACATCCAATCCTGTCGCCATCTCAATTGCTTTCGCATAAGCAACAACATGTGTACCACCTCGCACTAATAAATAGCCAATCATTTCACGTGCTGTCGGATGATCTGTCATTTCATACACACGCATTTTATGAGTCCGCGCCCCACATTCCAAAAAGAAATTGTGCAGTAAATCAAGCACTAAATTTCCACTAGAAAACACATATTCCCCGTTCCATGGTTTCCCCATCGAATCGACAGGTAAAGATGTTTGTGCAGATGCAATGAAACTTTGCGTATTGCGCATATTTTTAGCGTTCATCATCGGTGCAAGATTCGGGTTTCCGGAAAACGTTGTATCCTTGCTTAATAAATTAATCGTAGTGGCTACGAGTTCTACATGTCCAAATTCTTCTGCTGTAATACTCGCCACTAAGTCATAAAAAGGTTTTAATTTTTTCTTACCACGGAAGTTGAATGACTGATACATATAGTTGTTCAGAGTCGACATTTCTCCGAATTTCCCACCTAACAATTCTTGTACCGCACTTGCTGCATTTGCATCCCCATATTCAACCTGTGGTAAATCAATAGCTAAACGATTAACGCGTTGGAACAATAAAGCACCCCCTAATTGTCATAGTAAGCTTATGACAAATTGAGGATGCGTAGACCAGAATCATATTATTTTTTTAGAAATGGCATAATCGATACAATTTTGTCAATACGAATATAAAACGGTGTTTGACAAACATCGAGCACAATATAATCAGGACAGATAGCCGCTAAAACTCCTTGTTGAACGCGATTTCCATCTTGTTGTACAGCCACCATTTGCCCTAAATAGTTTTGAATTGCTTCCAACCAATAAGCATTTGGAAAAGTACTCATTTGAACCAAAAAATCACTCCTTTGTATGCATACTGTACAATATGCTTTCAAGGAGTGATGCGTTCATTGATTATTTAGCTTTCGATTCTATCGTAATTGTGATTGGTCCGTCATTAATAAGTGAGACATCCATCATAGCTCCGAAAACCCCTGTTTCAACATGTAAACCATGTGCTTTTAATTGTTCATTAAAAGCATTCCATAAAGGTTCAGCCTGCTCTGGTCTAGCTGCTTCTACAAAGCTCGGTCGCTTCCCTTTACGTGTATCAGCATATAAAGTAAATTGTGAAACGGATAAGATGTCGCCCCCCATTTCCAGTATAGAGCGATTCATCTTTCCTTCATCATCTTCCCAAATTCGCAAATCCGCAATCTTCTTTGCCACATAAGCGACATCCTCTTCTGTATCGCTATGTGTAATGCCAACTAACAGCACATAGCCTTTATCAATGGCACCAGTTTTTTTTCCGTCAACTGTTACTGAAGCCTGTTTTGAACGTTGTAATATTACTCGCATAACATAACCTCTATCTATTAATTAATTACACGTTGTACCGAATAAATATCCGGTAGCTGCTTAATTTTCTCAACTACTCTATGAAGTCCTGAAATATTTGAAATTGCAATTGTTAAATGAATCGTTGCAATCTTTTCACGATCAGCTCTACCTGTAACTGCTAAAATATTCGTTTTTGCTTCACTTACTGCGTGCATCACATCATTTAAAATACCAGGACGATCAAAAGCGGAAATCTCGATATCTACTGGATAATCTTTACGTATTTGTGTGCCGTCATTTTCCCACTCCACTTCAATAAGACGCTCTAAATTTCCATCTTCCTGAATGTTTGGACAGTCGGCTCGGTGTACCGATACACCTCTACCTTTTGTTATAAACCCGACAATATCATCACCTGGAACCGGCGTACAGCAGCGTGAGAGGCGAATCAGTAAATTGTCAATGCCTTTAACAATAACACCTGATTCAGTACGTTTTTTAGGTGTAGGATTGTTCATGCTTTTAACGATTTTTTCAAGCGCCTCTTCCTGTTCACGCTCTTTTCGCATCTTTTCAGCTAAACGATTGACGATTTGCTGTGCCGTAATGCCACCGACACCAACAGCTGCATATAAATCCTCTTCATGTGTATAGTTGAATTTATCAATAACGCGTTTAATATTTTCAGGTGTCAGTACTTCCTTCATATCAAACTCTTGTGCTTTTATTTCTTTATCTACAAGCTCTTTACCTTTAATAACACTTTCTTCACGAACATGCTTTTTGAAGAACTGTTTAATTTTATTTTTCGCTTGTGAACTTTGTGCAATTTTAATCCAGTCACGGCTTGGCCCAAATGATTGTTTTGATGTTAAAACTTCAACAATATCCCCTGTTTTTAATGGGGTATCAAGCGGTACCATTTTGCCGTTTACTTTTGCACCGATTGTTTTATTTCCAACTTCTGAATGCACACGATACGCAAAATCGATTGGGACAGATCCCGCTGGAAGTTCGATAACATCCCCCAATGGCGAGAATACGTAAACCATGTCTGAAAATAAATCAAATTTTAATGATTCCATAAATTCCGCTGCATTTGAAGATTCATTCTGGAATTCCAAGATTTCACGGAACCATGTTAACTTTTGGTCAATATTTTCCGTACTACGCTCGACTGTTTTGCCTTCTTTGTATGCCCAATGTGCCGCGATACCGAATTCAGCAATTTTATGCATTTCTTTCGTACGAATCTGCACTTCCAGCGGGTCACCATATGGACCAATAACCGTTGTATGCAAAGATTGATATAAGTTTTGCTTTGGCATCGCAATATAATCTTTAAAACGGCCAGGCATCGGCTTCCATAATGTATGGATAATTCCAATAACTGCATAACAGTCTTTAATACTATCGACCAAAATTCTTACAGCCAACAAATCGTAAATTTCATTGAATTGCTTTTTTTGAAGAACCATTTTCCGATAGATGCTATATAAATGTTTGGGACGACCATAAACATCCGCCTCAATTTCAACTTCCTGAAGCTGAGAATTGATCTCGTCCATTACATTATCTAAATAGGCTTCGCGCTCATCACGCTTTTTCTTCATTAAACTAACAATTCGATAATATTGCTGTGGATTTAAATAGCGTAATGCCGTATCCTCCAGTTCCCACTTCACTTTCGAAATTCCTAAACGGTGCGCTAACGGGGCAAAAATCTCCAGTGTTTCCTGTGAAATGCGACGCTGTTTTTCAGCCGGCAAATGTTTCAATGTCCGCATATTGTGTAAACGGTCTGCCAGTTTGATTAAAATGACACGTATGTCCTGAGCCATAGCGACGAACATTTTACGATGGTTTTCTGCCTGTTGCTCTTCTTTTGACATATATTTAATTTTTCCAAGCTTCGTTACACCATCTACAAGCTTGGCAACTTCTTCACTAAATTCATTCACTAAATCTTCACGTGTTACGTCCGTATCTTCTACGACATCATGTAAAAATCCAGCGGAAACTGTTTCAGGATCCATTTGCAGTTCTGCCAAAATACCTGCTACTTGTACTGGGTGAATAATATATGGTTCTCCAGAGCTCCGGAACTGCTCCTTATGTGCTTCTTTCGCTACCTCATATGCTTTTACAACAAAGGCAACATGTTCTTCATTCATATAAGATTTGACGAGCTCGAAAACATCTTCGGGCGCCAATATTTGTTCTTTCGCCATCAATTAGTCCACCTGTTCTTTTAATTTTCGCAATAAGTATAACTTCAATTGTATAAAAGATAGCTACTAAATGTAAAGACACGCGTTCATTTAGTTTATAGAAAGTCGAAATTTGTAGAATTATTGTGACAGTGGCTAGTAATAATTTCAAAAAAAAACTATCTCACATAAACATGCGAGATAGTTGGATGATAAATTAATATTGAATTAAAGTTTTAATCGGAACAGTGCCGATTTTGTTACGTCCTTTTAATTCTGTAAGCTCTATAATGAATGCAGCGCCTACTACCTCGCCGCCTAACTGCTCAATTAAGCGTACTGTTGCTTCCACTGTACCGCCTGTTGCAAGTAAATCATCACAGATTAAAACTTTTTGACCTGGCTTTACAGCATCATTATGCATTGTTAAAGTATCTGTTCCGTATTCTAAACCATAATCTGCAGAAATTACTTCACGTGGTAATTTCCCTGGTTTACGTACTGGTGCAAAACCGATTTCTAGTGCATATGCAACCGGACAACCGATAATAAATCCGCGCGCTTCTGGACCTACAATAATTTCTGCGCCAACTTCTTTTGCATATTTAACAATTTCATCTGTCGCATATTTATATGCAGGACCATTATCCATGATTGTTGTAATATCTTTAAAGCTGATGCCTTCTTTCGGCCAATTTTCAACTGTTGTTACGTATTGTTTTAAATCCATTCTTCCTATGTCCTCCTCAAGAACTCAATCGTTCATTAAACCATTGTTTAAGCTCGCTGTATGTAGCATATACCAGCTTCTGCTCAAGCTCGATCTGTTGTGTACGCATTTTATATGACGGGGCTTCTGACAATGCTTGTTTTGGTACATTTTCATTTACTGTCGTCAGACCATTCTCTATTGTAACAAATCCTAGCTCAAAAAACACTGTTGTCATAAATTTAATTACTTCCATATTTAGGCCAATATGTTGCGACAATTTCTCAATATGTTCATTTAAGTTAAATGCAGGACGTTTTTTTAAAAAACCATAGTACCATTTGAAATGATCCCGTGTTGGCATTCCGTTCATATAAGCCGATTGATCCGTATGGAAATGTGCATAAATACGCTCAATCTGTACTTTGTGCAACAATTTTTCCAACAGCGAAAAATTCCCAGGTAAATCAAGCAAAACAATATTTTTACGAAGCGTTAAAGGATTTACCTCGTCTGTTAAGTGTATAATCTCTTTTGGAATCGCTTGTTCAAAATGATCCTTTGTCTGTTTAGTAAATGCAATAAAATCGGTTTTTTCAATATTAACTTTTGCTACCCAATTGCTTGTTTGACTTTTTCCGCGGTAATCATATAGTTGCCACTCATCTATACGTACATCCTGAACCATAAATTGCGGCTTTTTATTTCCTTGCCATTCATTAATTTGTAAATCCCCTACTAGAGATAAAGCGATGCCATAAGAAATTTCTTCATGTAAATAGCCTTTATTAAAACCAATTGCATCTAATGAATGGTAAGCATCCTCCAATTCCATCTTCAAATGGTTTTCAGCTGAACCAATTTTTCTAAGTGACTTTGCCTTCACATTTTGAATAGCAAAAATCGGTTTCGGAAATTCCGTTCCAAAAGGCGCTAATTGACGGATTTCCTGAATTGCATCAACTGTAATTTCACTTAAATCAATCGGAACATCAATTTGCAGTCTTTGTACAAGTTGTTCCTCCGATAAACACGCTTTTGCCTGCTCATTTAACCTTGTACGCAAAGCTTCGACATGTTCAATTGGTAATGTCATGCCTGCTGCCATCGGATGTCCCCCGAAATGAGGCAAAATATCACGATTTTTTGCCAGTTCATTGTATAAATGGAATCCTTCGATACTGCGGGCTGAACCTTTTGCAATTCCTTTTTCATGATTATTGGAAAGAACAATTGTCGGACGATAATATTTTTCCACTAATCGGGAGGCTACGATTCCAACAACCCCCGGGTTCCAGCCTTCCCCAGCAACTACTAAAACTAGCGATTGTTTTAAGTCATCATTATTCTCAATCATTGAAATAGCTTCATTGGCAATTTCCTCAACTATTTTTTTCCGTTCGGTGTTTTTGTCATTTAACTGCTTTGCAAGGTCATTGGCTTGGAGCTGATCTTCACTCATTAAAAAATGTACACCCGGCTCGGCACTTCCTAACCGACCGATCGCATTTAACCTCGGGCCAAAATAGAACCCAACTGTTTCTTCATTAATCTCTCTTTGATTGGCACCTGAGGCATCGCAAATCGCTTTCACCCATGGGTTTGCGGACTGTTGCAATGCTTGTAGACCTCGCTGTACCAAATAGCGGTTTTCTCCAACAAGAGGAACTAAATCGGCAATCGTCCCAATTGCGACATATTCAAATAAATGGTCGGGTAACTCGCCATATAAAGCATGCGCTAACTTAAAAGCCACTCCCACTCCTGCAAGCTCTCCAAACGGATAATGTCCTTGTGGTATACGTGGATGAATAATGACATTTGCGTCCGGCAATACATCTCCCGGCTCATGGTGGTCCGTAATGATAACGTCCATCCCTAGCTCCCGTGCCAACTTAACTTGTTCGATACCACTAATACCATTATCGACAGTAATAATTAAATTTACGCCATCTTCATGTGCTTTTCGGAAAAGTTCTTCATTTGGACCATATCCATGGATAAAACGATCAGGAATAACAAAGCTCACGTCTGCTCCTATATCAAGTAGAGCATTTAATAAAACGGTTGTACTTGTAATTCCGTCCGCGTCATAATCACCATATACTAAAATCTTTTCCCCATTCTCTAATGCTTCTTCAATGCGGGTAATAGCCTCTTCCATCCCCGCCATTAAATAAGGATCATGGTACTGACTTTCATCAATTTTTAGTAAGGAGGCGGCTTGCTCTGGATTTTCACAGCCTCTTGCAATTAAAATTTTTGCTGCGATTGATGAAATATTTAATTGTGCACTTAGTTGTTTTATAAGTTGTTCATCTTGTACTTCTATTTCCCAAACTTTTTGCGACTGTATCATGTAAATTTCACTTCCTCATGCAGTACATTATACCGAAAAATATGATTGTTTCCTAAAGGTAATTTAGGAAAACACCTTTCTACTATAGGATTTAGTAGAAATAAATTCAAGATTATTTGCTTATACGCTCTAAATCCGGCAAATTAAAAAATGCTCTCTAAAAAGTCGATTACTTTTTTAGATAGCATTTTTAGGAAACACCCCGTTATTTAGTCCCATCTTTGTTTGTCTCATAATCATCTGGAATTTCCTCCACTGCTAATCTGTGTGCTTCGTTCTTACGCAGCTCGGCCTTTAATCGTAAAATCTCGGAATCTTTTTCATTTAGCAATACCCGTGTATTTTCCAATTCCCTTTTTACTATTTTTGTTTCACGTTTACTGTTCAACATACGAAATGTTGAGAAGCAAAAACTAATAATGAATCCGATTAACACTGAGCCTAAAATGACCAAAATTAAAGGCCAGCTTGCTTCTCCAAAAACATAGTTTACTGGGACACTCTCTACATTTACAGTTGCAAAAACAGCGACAATAATAGCAAAGATTAGACCAATAACAAATGTCCATTGTATTTTCATGAAATGCCCCCTTCGAATGTTTATTCATTATTGGTTATTCCTTTTTTCTTTTTTACCTAAACAAAAAGCATGCAATTTGTTTACCAACAAAATGCATGCTTTTATCACTATTATACTTGAGGCTCGTCTGAACCCCATTGTTTTTTCTCTTTTTTCACTACAGATGTACCTTTTTTGTCCATTTCGCGGCATTTCAGTGAATACCACACTTGTGCAGCGATACAGATTGAAGAATAGATACCTGTAACTAAACCGATTAATAACGCAATCGAGAAGTTTTGAATTGATGGTGCACCTAGGAAAATAAGTGCCACTACAACAACAATAACTGTTAATACAGTATTGACAGAACGTCCCATCGTTTGACGAAGAGACTTGTTGACAATCAGTGCCAGCTCTTCTTTTGACGTAATTTTTTCGTGACGGTCAATATTCTCACGAATACGGTCAAATGTTACTATCGTATCGTTTATTGAATAACCAACAATTGTTAATACAGCTGCGATAAATGTAATATCTACTTCCAAACGTAGCATACTGAAAATCACAACAATAAAGAATACATCATGCAGTAATGAAACTATGGCACCAAGACCCATACGCCATTCAAAGCGAATCGCTACATAAATGATAATTCCTAATGCAGCCAATGCTAATGCATACATGGCATTTTTTGCCAGTTCTTTTCCGACTGTAGCTGATACCGTACTTAAGCTCGGCTCAAGTCCGTACTTCTCAATTATTTGCGCTTTAAAATCAAGTACTTCTTGTTGAGAGAAGTCATCTTTATAACGCATTACGGCAATTTTCTGGTCATCTCCTGAAATTACTACATCTTTGTTTTCATAGCCTATTTCATCTAAATAATCTACAACTTCTTCCTGCGTTAACACTGTATCAGAACGAACTTCAACACGTGTACCACTTGAGAAGTCAATCCCTAAATTCAGCTTAAATACACCAAGTACAACTATACCGACAACTAAAATAAGTGTCGAAATAGCATAAAACTTTTTACGATTTCCAACGAAATCAAGTCTATCGAATTTCGTTGTTAAATCCAATGAAGTAATCTCTTCATCAAGTGAATGTTGTTTTGATCTGCTAATTCCAAACCATGCTGGGTTATTAAAGTAACCGCTATTTACAAGCAGTCCCTGCAATATACGAGAACCCCATACAGCTGTAATAAAGGATAATAAAATTGAAATAATTAACGTTGTTGCAAAACCTTTAACTGAACTTGTACCGTAGTAGAATAATACAACTGCAGCAAGTAAAGTTGTCAATTGTGCATCGATAATCGCTGATAAAGATTGTTTAGAACCAATTTTGAATGCATCTTTTACAGAATGACCTACTCGTAATTCTTCTCGAATACGCTCTGCTGTTAAAATGTTTGCATCTACAGCCATACCGATACCTAATACAATCGCGGCAATGCCCGGTAATGTTAATACGGCATTAATACCATTAAAGACGATTAACACTAAATATGTGAATACCGATAATGTAATAATTGAGATAAAACCTGGTAAACGGTAGTATAGCAGCATGAACAGGAAGATTAACAGTACGCCGACAACCCCTGCAAACACTGTATCATTTAAAGCATCTTCACCGAACTGTGCCCCAACCGATGTCGAATAAATTTCCGTTAACTTAACAGGTAAAGAACCAGCATTTAATATAGACGCAAAGTTTTTCGTTTCGTCTACAGTGAATTTACCTGAAATCATAACATCTGTTGTATTTAAAACTTGAGAAACAGTTGCTGCAGAAACGAATTTTTGTTCATTAGATGGCTTTTTACTTTCTTCGGCGTAAGAGTCTACACCTTCTTCAAAGTCCAACCAAACAACTAATAAGTTATTCGGCGCCATGCCCATGACTTGTTGCGTCACTTCCGCAAATTTTGCCGCGTCTTTCAATGTTAAAGTTACGATTGGCTGGTTCTGTTGGTCAAATGACGGTTTAGCGCCACCTTCCTTTAAATCTGTACCATCCAATAAAATATTGTCGTTTACATCACGGAATGTTAAATTCGCTGTACTAGACAGTAATTCACGTGCAGATGCCTGATCTGCTAGACCTGCAAGCTGTACACGAATTCGGTCTTCTCCTTCAATTTGAATGCTTGGCTCACTAACCCCAAATTCATTAATACGATTGTTTAATGCTGATGTTGTATCTGCCAATACACTTTGTGTAATCTTTTGTCCATCCACAAGAGATTCCACTTTATACAGTACTTCAAATCCACCTTGAAGGTCCAAACCAAGCTTTACGTCGTTTAAAACCTTCTCTACCGTTGTGCCCATTCCTGTAAATAGCAATGCTACGACAAGAATAAACGTAATGATACGGTTTGCTAATTTCATTAAAAAATCCTCCTCAATATCACAAGAAAAGCACTGTGATGTAAAACGTAAAAATAACTACAAAAATCTATGTATCTATATCACAAATTTTTTATTGCTTTTTAAAAATAACATCGATACTTTAAAAAGCGCAACACTCTCATTATGAAACAGCTTGTGGAAACTGTCAAATTATTACTAGATAATTTACTTTATTATTCTCTATGTTTTACCCCTATTCCTTAAGCGGATGGAATAATCCATGAATCTCTTCTTCCGAGAGCTTTAACTTTAATTCATTACGTTTAAAATCGCTCATTTGCACATAGTTTAGTACTTCTGAAGCAGTAGTGCCAAAAATGCCAGACGTTAACTCATGTAATCGTAAGTTCTGCACATCTTGTTTGCGCCAAACTTTGTCGACACAATATTTCCATAAATCCTGTTCTGTTAGAGCATCATATCCATAGTAATGGAATTCCTCAATTTTGTTCGTTAATATAAGTTGAACTTTTTCATAAAGACTGGAAAATGGAATTTGCATTTCGATCACTCCTATACTTAGGTTTTAACTGCGATTAGTATTGCATACTTTATTGTATCTGAATGAAATTAAAATGAGAAGGGAGAATATTGAAGTTATTTGGGCTCATTTTTAAAAGGAACATTATTTTTAATGTTTGTCATATTCATATCTAAATGTCTTGGGTTTATTTACAGAATGCAGTTTATGCGTATTGCGGGAGAAGAGGCAGTAGGGCTATATATGACTGCTTATCCAACGTTTATTTTTTTCATTTCTCTTATTCAATTAGGTATTCCCATTGCAATTTCTAAGCTAATTGCGGAATACTTCGCAAAACGAAAAGTTGAACATGTCTCGACGATTATGAAAACAGCTATTAAAATTTCTGCTATTTCCATTATTTTATTTAGTCCGTTCGTTTATTTTATTATCCCGTATATTGCGAAAGTGCTTTTACATAATGAAAATTTGATTTTCACACTTTATATTAGCCTTTTCACAATTCCAATCGTTGTATTTTCAAGCTTAATAAAAGCATATTTGCAAGGTTTAGCTAAAATTGCGCCGACTGCATGGGCACAGCTACTTGAACAGCTCGTACGTATCGGTCTTATTGTTGTGTTGCTGCCATACTTTATTTATGAATCACCTGCAGTAACTGCAGCTGCAGCTATGGGTATAACAGCAATAGGTGAGATTTTTTCTTTAATATTTTTGGCATACTTCTATAAAAGGTCCAGCAAAACATTTAAAAAAGGCAACAGTAGCGGATCGTTCGCAAAACCAATTTTTAATATTGCACTTCCATCAGCAGGCAGTAAATTATTCGGAACATTTACATGGTTTTTAGAGCCAATTATTTTCCTGAAAGCTCTAACTGTTTCGGGCTTAGCTGCAGGTGCTGCTACAACACTTTATGGGATTATTTCGGGCGTTCATATACCGTTGCTTCTTTTCCCTGCATTTATTCCAGCAGCACTGGCTATTGTCCTTATCCCTGCAGTAAGTAGTGCGATGGCCAGCAGCAATTACACTTTGGTGAATAAACGAGTGACCCATTCATTACGGCTATCTTCATTAATTGGCTGTTTAGCGGCATCAGTATTCTTTTTGCATGGGGACGAACTCACGATGTTACTTTTTCATTTAGAAGAAAACCGCGGATATATGAAAATATTAGCGCCAATTTTTTACTTTTACTATATCCAAAGTCCACTCCATTCAATTTTACAAGCAATTGATGAAGCTCAGGCTGCCATGATGAATTCTATCTATGGTGGTATTGGAAAACTTTTCATTCTTTTTTTCCTGGCATCACAGCCATCCATTCAGGAAAAAGGGGCAATTATCGCCATTGGTTTTGGTGTATTAATCACATCATTCCTGCATATTGCATCCATTAAGCAACAGAAGAAAATCAATGTTGGCTTTAGATTCTTTTTCCTGCCATACTGCATTTTCATCATTACTTGCATTGTTCTGCCATTGTTCACGAAAGGTATACCGATAATTGCAAGTTGTTTCGTTACTATTGGCTTCGTAATATTGTTACTATTCATCACAAAACAAATCCGAATTAATGATTTCCAGTACATCCGATCAATTTTTTCTCGCTCGTAATTGGACAAACCACTTTTCATTTTCATACGTACAGTAAAAAATATCCCTTATATTAGGATAACCATTGACTAATAATTCATTTACTAGCCAATCTTCATCTTTTCCTAATATTTTTAAATGTCGTTTATCAACATAACCATCAAGTATTAATGGCAAAATAAATTTACCTTGCTCTTTTTTATAAACTGATAATTTACCGGACTGTTCCAAAAATGCAAAGGACACTTCTTGTACAGAGCAGACTCCCTGCTCGCGAAGCTGCTGGAGTAGATCATCCAAGTTATAACGCTGTTTTTTCATTTCCGACTCGCAAATCCAGCCATCTCTAATGACCATGGTAGGATCACCTTCTATAAAGTCACGTAATCGTTTATTTTTTAATATAGACCAAGAGTTTAAATACTGAATTAAAAACAATAAAATAATCGGCAATATGGCTTTTGAAAACTCTCTATGTATGTCATCTAGTGCAAGTGCAGCAACTTCAGCCATCAATACAAAAATCGCCAAATCAACAATGCTTAGCTCACCAACTTCACGTTTGCCCATAAGTCGAAATACTACAAGTAAAATAATATACAAAAGAACTGTACGTATAATAATAATCATATAATCATTCAATTCGCTCACCTCTTTCTTACATTTTAGCTTGTACAAAAATGTAGGAAAGATACAAAAAGCTTGCGGGAATTTAATATTTCCGCAAGCTTTTTCATTCGTTTAAACTGATTCTACACGACCAATTGCTTGGCGCTCAAATTTCATACGTGTATTCCCGTCAACTAACAAGTAAACAACTGTATCTTCAATTGCATCAACTTCTCCGTGTAAACCACCTACAGTGACAACTCTATCACCACGTTTTAAGCTATTTTGCATTGCCGTTGTTGCCTTTTGACGTTTTTGTGCTGGACGAATTAAAATGAACCACATCGCAACGAACATTACGATAATTGGTAAAAATTGTACTAAACCTTCCATTCTCATATACCCCCTTTCTATTTCTCACTTTCATAGTATAGTACAGAACCGCTAGTTTTTGCGTAAAAAAACTCAAATCTTTTATAAAAAAACTCATTTACATGAATGGATTTTATATTAATTTAGAAGTTTTTAGCATTTGGTTTATTATAGCCATATTTTTCGAAGAATTCCTCTTTAAAATCACCTAGTCGATCTTCACGAATCGCTTGGCGTACATCTTCCATTAATTTAATTAAGAAGCGTAAATTATGGTACGACGTTAAACGTAAGCCAAATGTTTCTTCCGTACGTAATAAATGGCGTACATATGCACGCGTATAGTTTTTACACGTGTAGCAATCGCAATTTTCATCAATTGGTGTAAAGTCTTTTGCATATTTTGCATTTTTGATGACCATACGCCCTTCAGAAGTCATAAGTGTACCGTTACGTGCAATACGTGTTGGCAGTACACAGTCAAACATATCGATTCCGCGCATTGCCCCATCAATTAGAGAGTCTGGTGAACCAACCCCCATTAAATAGCGTGGTTTGTTAGCCGGCATCATCGGTGCAGTAAAGTCTAATACTTTATTCATAATATCTTTTGGCTCACCAACAGATAAACCACCGATTGCATAACCTGGGAAATCAAGCTCTACTAATGCTTCAGCAGATTTACGGCGCAGCTCTTCATATTCCCCACCTTGAATAATACCAAATAGCCCTTGCTCGTCTGGACGTGCATGTGCTTCTTTACAGCGCTTAGCCCAACGTGTTGTACGATCAACTGATGCTTCCATATACTCGTATGTCGCCGGGAAAGGTGGGCACTCGTCAAATGCCATCATAATATCTGAACCTAGGTCATTTTGGATTTCCATTGCCTTTTCCGGAGATAAAAACAGCTTGTCTCCATTTAAGTGGTTACGGAAATATACGCCTTCTTCTTCAATTTTACGGAACTTTGATAAAGAGAATACTTGGAAGCCACCTGAATCTGTTAAAATAGGACGGTCCCAGTTCATGAATTTGTGTAAGCCACCCGCTTCTTTTACAATATCATTTCCTGGACGAAGCCATAAATGGTACGTATTAGATAGAATGATTCCTGCATTCATTTCTTTTAATTCTTCAGGACTCATCGCTTTCACGGTAGCTTGTGTACCAACAGGCATAAATGTTGGTGTTTCAAAAGAACCATGTGGTGTATGCACAATCCCTAAACGGGCACCCGTTTGGGCACAAGTTTTAATTAATTCGTATCGAATTGGTAATTGTTTTGTTGTTTCTGTCATATTTAAAAATCCTCTCGTTTCTAAAGTAAGAACACTACTTCGAATGAAAACACCTACCACTGTTGTAGTAGGTGCACACAAATAATAATTGTATCGATATGTTACCTGAATTGCAAATTACTTCACTGGACGAATGAACATTGCATCCCCAAAGCTAAAGAATCGGTACTTTTCTTCAACTGCTTTTTCGTAGGCATTCATAATTGTTTCTTTCGTAGCAAGTGCACTGACTAGCATGACTAATGTTGACTTCGGTAAATGGAAATTAGTAATAAGTCCGTCAATTGCTTTATATTCATAGCCTGGATAAATGAAAATATTTGTCCACCCTTGTGATGCGACAATTTTCCCTTCATTTTTTGATGCAACTGTTTCGAGGGTACGAGTAGAAGTAGTCCCTACCGAAATGACTTTCCCTCCTGCTTGTTTCACACGCTCAATTGCAGTAGCAGCTTGTTCCGATACACTATAAAATTCTGAATGCATATCATGGTCTTCAATAGAATCGACACTTACAGGACGGAATGTACCTAGTCCCACATGTAATGTAATGAACACGATTTCTACGCCTTTTACTTTAATTGCTTCAAGTAAAGGCTCGGTAAAATGTAATCCGGCTGTCGGTGCTGCTGCAGATCCACGCTCTTTTGCAAAAACCGTCTGATAACGGTCCTGGTCATCTAATTTTTCACGAATATATGGTGGTAAAGGCATTTCACCTAGTTTATCCAGGATTTCATAAAAAATTCCATCATACGTAAATTTAAATGTACGTCCGCCATGTTCCAATTCACCTGTACATGTGGCAGTCAACAGTCCATCGCCAAATGTAACCGTCGTCCCGACCTTTACACGCTTTGCAGGTTTAACTAGCGTTTCCCATTCATCTTCATTTGTTTGCTTTAATAGTAATAGCTCTATATTGGCCCCTGTGTCTGCTTTAGTCCCCATTAACCGAGCTGGTAGCACTCGTGTATCATTCAATACGAGGCAATCCCCTGCCTGTAATTCATTTAAAATATGAGCAAATGTATGATGCTCTACTTCCAAAGAGTTTGGGTTAACGACCATTAAGCGACTTGCTGTACGGTCCAATAATGGTGTTTGGGCAATTAATTCTTCTGGTAAATGAAAATCAAAATCTTCTACTTTCACGTTCATTACTTCCTTCTATTCTTTTTGTGCCGGTGGATAACCGAAATGGTCGTAGCATAAATTTGTCGCTATCCGACCACGTGGTGTACGTTGAATAAAGCCAATTTGCAATAAAAACGGCTCATACACATCCTCAATTGTAATTCTTTCTTCTCCGATGGATGCTGCTAGCGCATCTAACCCTACTGGACCACCACCGAAACGTTCAATCATAGACTGCATCAGTTTATGATCGATATGGTCAAGCCCTCTTGGATCAACTTGTAGCAGCTCTAATGCTTGCTTCGCCAAATTGTGCGAAACAACGCCATCCGCTAATACTTGTGCATAATCGCGAACTCTTTTTAATAAACGATTTGCTATACGCGGGGTTCCACGGGCACGTCTTGCAATTTCATAGGCTGCTTGTTCATTTAATGCAACCCCAAACAATTCGCCCGATCGAATGACAATTTCCGCTAGCGACTGTTCATCATAATATTCCAGTCTCGCCAAAACACCAAAACGATCACGAAGCGGTGCAGATAGAGCTCCTGCCCGTGTCGTCGCACCTACAAGTGTAAATGGTGGCAACTCTAATCGAATTGAACGTGCTTCAGGACCTTTTCCGACAACAATATCCAAACAGAAATCCTCCATTGCAGAATAAAGTACTTCCTCAATCGCACGTGGCAAACGATGAATTTCATCAATAAAAAGCACGTCTCCAGCTTCCAAAGAACTTAAAATTGCTGCTAAATCCCCTGGTCGCTCAATCGCCGGGCCACTTGTCATCTTTACGTTTACATTCATTTCATTTGCGATGACGACGGCTAATGTTGTCTTCCCTAAACCTGGTGGACCATAAAGGAGAACATGGTCAAGACTTTCCTGACGTAGCTTAGCGGCTTCGATAAATATTTTAAGGTTTTCCTTCACTTTATCTTGACCTATGTATTGCACTAAACGCTGCGGTCTTAAAGAAAGCTCAAATTGCTCTTCAGCATCTGTTGCTTCACCTGAAAGTACACGGTCTGACATGTTTTCTCACTCCTTTTTATTTCAATTTCAACAATAACTTTAACGCCTGCTTAATATAGGCATCTGTCGTCATTAAATTCTCATCTTCGCTTAACTGTGGTTTAATCTTATCCAATTCCTTTTCGGAATAACCTAATGCCATAAGAGCAAGCATTGCCTCTTGTAGCTCGTGTTCATTTGGATTTACACCAAATAACGGCAGCTCATTTTCTGCGCTCGGTAATTCGACTGAATCAAGCAGCATATCGAGCTTTCCCTTTAAATCCAAAATCATTTGGCGTGCTGTTTTTTTACCTACTCCCGGGAAGCGGATTAAAAATGCTTCGTCCTCCATTTCAATTGCCTGTATAACTGAAGTGGGGTTCCCACTTGCTAAAATCGCAAGTGCACCTTTCGGACCGATGCCTGATACTTGAATCAGTTTTTTAAATAATTCACGCTGCTCCAAACTATTGAAGCCATATAGATTTTGAGCGTCTTCCCGTACCTGCAGGGACACAAATATTTGCTGTTCGCTTGCAGAAGTACGGAATGCATATGGATTGGGTGTAAAGATCATCCAGCCAATGCCCTGCTGTTCTAATACTATATATTCTGGTGTAACTCGGGTTACTTGTCCTTTTAAATAATCATACATCGTTCATCCCTCACATTTCTTGCTTTATTATAGCACACGAAAGAGGTAAGTTACCGAACGTATGTTGCTTCCATTCGAGATAAACATCGTTTGCACACATTAGCATGAATTAATGCCGATACGATTTTAAGTTTCGTTAAATTTTACATTTTAAAAACGTAAAGAAAAGACTGTCCTCTAAGACAGCCTTAAGTTTATCATATTATTTAACATGTATCACCGAATTATATACTCTCAATTAGTTTTGCAAAATTTCAATTTGTTCTGCTAAAGTATCTTTATGTTTAAGCCATTCATACACAATAGATTGAATGAATGGATAGCAGGCAATTTTTTGTCGGTCGCTTAACTTCAGATAAAATAAACATTCCCTCAAAATTTCATTAGGGTAATTTAAATAATGAAGCTTCGGCTGAACAATCTGTAAATAAGGATGATCATTCATTGCCTGCTGTAGTTCATATTTAGTTTGAGGCATTACCCGATGAAGCCATAAAATAATTTCATCTGATGCTTCTCCTAAAGAAGCTAAATCAAAATCAATAAGCTTTACTTCTTCACCACGTAACATCACATTATGATGAACGACATCCCCATGTAGAATTGTTTTATTTTCAGACGGTACAGTCCTTTGCGCCATTAAATTTAACGCATAGGAAGCATGCTTAACTAAATCATCATAATTATTTTTTAATAACCGTCTTAGTTCTCTTTCATTCGTAATAAAGCGTTCGAAGCGCCTCATCCACTTCTCCGGCAATCGGTACAATGAAAGCATGCCTGTTTCGTCCCAATTAATTTGTTCTTTTGTTTCATGTAACTTTTGGAGCGCATGAATAGCAAAATGTTGGTGTTCAAAACGCTTATAATCCACACTTTTCCCATCAAACCACCGCTGTTTTATTATATGTGGCTCTTCATTTTCTTCAATGGAAATATGATATGGGAATTGTATTTTTTCAAGCTCATGATGAATCATTTTCACTTTTTGTGCAATAAATCCATCTTCATAATACTTCATAAAATAAGACCCTTTTTGTGTATCCCACTTCCAGCAATTTTCTTTTATGACTATTGACATGACTTCGGCGGTTGTGGCATCGGTTGCATTTGAGGCATCATACTTGCTGGATAAGGCATCATTTGTGGGTGACAGCAAGGGTTTTGTTGATGCATCATATAATCAATTTCGTTATAGTAATGGTTTACTAATTGCTCCTTATCCGGGCAATGTTTTCTTTTTACTGAAGACTCTTCTTGATAAACTGGCTGCATCTGCATATGCATTGGATGTTCCATATGCATATATGGTTGCATTTGCGGATGCATATACATTGTTGATTCCATTGGCATGCGATGACACGATGGGCACACCGGCATTTGATGCATTGGCATTTCCATTGGCATTCGATGACATGACGGGCATACCGGCATTTGATGCATTGGCATTTGATGCATCGGCATTTCCATTGGCATTCGATGACACGATGGACACACTGGCATTTGAGGCATTGGCATTGGCATCGGATGTATAAACTGTGGTTGTTGTTCGATAAAGATTGGTTGCTGTGGCTGTGGCTGTGGCTGTGGCTGTGGCTGTGGCTGTGGCATTACCGGTGGCATATAGACGGGTTGCGGTTGTTGTGGTATAAAATTATTTTCAAAAGTTGGTTGTACATGAACATTTGTTTGCCAATTCGGCATTGGCATTGGCATTGGCTGAGGAGTAGGCTGCAAGTAAATGTCCCCTTGCCAAAGTGGCTTTTGTGGTTGGGGCATTGGTGCTGGTGTTGGCATTGGTGCCGGTGCCGGCATTTGAACAGGTTGCTCTTTCACAGGCTTAGGTTGCTCCTTCACAGGTTTTGGTTGTTCCTTTACAACTTGTTTCACTTCTTTTTTATGCACTGAATCCGGTAAATATATTTCCATCCCTGGAACAATATAATCAGGGTTAGCTAAATGTGCATTTAATCTCTTTAAATCTTCAAAGCCAATCGCATATTGCTTCGCGATTTTCCACAAAGTATCTCCTTTTTGAACAATATGAACGCGCACATCTTTCCTCCTTTTCTCGTAATAGCATATGCATAAATTGTGCTATTGCCACAATGTTCACAGTAAGTACACTATAATTATGATAAGATGTAATGTAACTGGTATGCTAATTGAGGTGGAATTGATGAAAAAATTATTAGGCGAAGAACGCCGTCTCGAATTGCTTGCATTATTAAAGAATGCAGCACAACCGCTAACAGGCACGGATTTAGCAAAGCATACAAATGTTTCGAGACAAGTCATTGTAAATGATATGAATTTATTAAAAGCACGTAATGAACCTATTGTCGCTACAAGCCAAGGTTATATTTATATGCATAATGTTCAACAAACGCGTATACAACGCAAAATTGTCTGCATGCATAATGCCGAGGAAGCGAAAGAAGAGCTATTCATTTTGGTCGATTGTGGGGTTATGGTCGAAAGCGTTATTGTCGAGCATCCGGTATATGGCGAAATTACAGCCTCTATTATGGTATCTAACCGCTTAGAAGTTGAGCATTTTGTAAAACGCGTCCACGAAACTAATGCCCTTTATCTTTCTACATTAACGGACGGTACACACTTACACGTCATTAGCTCGACTTCTGAAGAAAGCTTGAATCTGGCCGAAGAGAAATTACGTCAGCGCGGGTTTTTGATTGAAAACTAAGATAAAACAGCTTATTCAAAAGACACCCTGTCACATGAATAAGCTGTTTTTCTTATGAATAGTTCTGCTGCACGCCACTCCCGATGAATGTCTTCCGGCGATACACGCTAAGTGCAATCCCGATGACAAATGAGTTTAGTAGGAGAGATGTAAAACCGTAACTTACAAACGGAAGCGATAATCCGATAATCGGCAACCAGCCAAGAATCATAGCCACAGAATATCCAAACTGCATGCAATAAAAAGATACTGCTCCAATTATAAGCAATTTGCCATATGAACGGGCTAATTGTTTTGCTTTCCAAAGTATACGAATTGCGATGGCGAATAATACCGTTATGACAGCAATTCCTGCAATATAACCAAATTCCTGGATAAGCTGTACTAAAGCAAAATCTGTATGCCCTTCCGGAATATAACGAACCGTCTCTGCCCCAAACCACCCAGCTTCATTTAATGCATTTTTGATTGCCAGATAAACATAGCCTTCCTGTGTAGCATAGCTTTCTGGATTGCTGGATTAAGTACGCGGGAAATTCTAATATATTTATAAATCTTCTAATATAATTTTATTTTTTCTAATAAAATCCCGATTTTCTAATAAAGTGTCCCTTTGTGCTAAAATGCAATGACTTTTATCTAATATCTCCGTTGGATTTGCTAATATCCAACTGTCATCTTCTAATATCCCTCAGCATTGTTCTAATAAAATGACGCGCATCGTATTATTCCATTAAATTAAGCATAAAAAAAGTGCACTCTATTCATCCGAGTGCACTTTTTCATTTTATAAAAATCTTTTTCGTTGCTCTGCTGATGGCAACATGCATTCCTGTTTTTTCCCGAACCATTTGTAGCGGTTTTTTGCAACGAACCGATAGACAATATCCCTCAGTGGTTTTGGCACTACAATGAAAATATAGCACAGCTTCCAGAGACCAGTTAGATTTCGTGCAATTTTAAGCGCTGCTGTCGATTCAGTATAGTGATTATCCCCTTCAATCAATACAATGCTGTCCGTTTTTTCGGAGACACCGAACTTTTTCAACATTTCCATCCCGCTATCACTTTGAAGCGAGGTAAACTTAAACAATGCTTTCGGATCACGCTTTATAATAAATTGAACACTCGCATCACAGAAGTTGCATTCTCCATCAAATAGTATAAGACGTCTCAAGATTTCCACCTCATTCTGGTGTTACATAAGTAAAGTATGTACCGAGCGACTTCACTGTGCAGCCAAGAGCGATAAGCTCCTCAACAGCACCTTTCATCATCGGCTCCTCTTCATCAGCTAGTATATCAATAATAAAGAAATAATTCCCGAGCCCTGTTTTTAGTGGTCGTGATTCTATTTTACTCAAATTTATTTTACGCCATGCAAATACAGATAATACTTGATGAAGCGCACCGGACACATCTGTCGGTAATGTAAGCATAAATGTTGTTTTCGGCTGTGATTGCAACGGTACTAAGCCATGCTTTATATTTTGCTTCGATAATACAAAAAAGCGCGTATGATTAAAATGGAAATCATGAATATTATGTTCTGCAATATGTAGGTTATATTTTTCAGCTGCTGAAAGGTTGGCAACGGCTGCAATACAGCGATCTTCTGTTTGCGAAACAAGCTCGGCGGCAGCTGCAGTTGAAGCATATGGTGTTTGCTTCACACTACCATGCGTATAAAATAAAAATTTATGACATTGTGCCAATGCATGTGGATGTGAATATATTTCTTCAAGCACATCTAAATTTTCAGCGAACTTTTTATTTACCAATAAATGCTGTTGAATTTTTGACATTACTTCAGCTGTTACAAATAGCTCTGCTTCATGATATAAATAGTCAATTGTTAACGGGACTGAACCTTCCAATGCATTTTCGACAGGGACAACCGCTAGCTCGACTTTCCCCTCCGATACAGCTTCAATACATTCCGGAATCGATTTATACGGAATATGCCAATCCTGCGGGTATAATCCCTTTGCTGCTAAATATGTAAAAGATGCTTCAGGACCTAGATAGGCAATTCGCTTTTCCCATTTATTTTCTGACATAATGTACACCTCAATATCATTCTAAATTTTCTGTTAAATACAATTAAAAGAAAGGACTGTCCATTTGCCCTAGCAGATTGGACAGCCCTAATTATTCGGTTATGCCTTGGTGCAATTGCGTAAATACAAGAGGTTAAAATGCACCCGAGCTAATAACTTCAGCCGATTCGATAAATTCAAGATGATTTAAGCTGCGAATGAGTTCATCCAATTCATTCGACATACTTGTAACGTCCAATGACAGCGTAACATTTGCACGCCCTTGAATCGGAATCGTTTGGTGAATCGTCAGCACATTGCAATGTGCATCCGATACTGTTTCGAGTAATTTGGCAAGTGTACCTTTACGATCTTGCAGTTGAATGAACACCGTTAAAATACGTTCTTGCACAATCGAATGGAAAGGAAAAACAGCATCACGATATTTATAAAAGGCGCTTCGAGATAAATCAACCTCTTTTACCGCATCCCAAATGGAAGTAACAGAGCCTTTTTGCAATAATTGTTTTGCTTCTAACGTTTTTTGCATCGCATCTGTCAATACGTCCTCACGCACTAAATAATATCGCTGATTAGCTACGTTTTTCATCGTCATCCCCCACTTAATTAATCGACAAAGTCAAATTCGAATTCCATTAAACGTACTGTGTCGCCATTTTGAGCACCACGTTTACGTAATTGCTCATCGACACCCATCGCACGTAGTTGGCGGGCAAAGCGTCGAATACCGTCTTCACGACTGAAGTCAGTCATTTTGAACAAACGTTCAATTGTGTAACCTGAAAGTACATATGCACCATCATCATCACGCGTAATTTCGAAGTCGCTACCTTGGCTTTCATGTTTGTACATTACTACCGCATCCGACTCTTCTTCCAATACATCATGCAATAAGAATTCTGGTGTTACTTCTATAAGATCGGCAATTTCAAATAGTAATGGCTTTAAACCTTGACGAGAAACTGCTGAAATTGGGAAGATTTTTACGTCTTCGCCTACTTTCTTTTTAAACTCTTCCAAGTTTTCTTCCGCATTTGGCATGTCCATTTTATTGGCAACGATAATTTGCGGACGTTCAAGTAAACGTAAATTATATTGTTCTAGCTCGTTGTTAATCGTTACATAATCGTCATATGGCTCTCGGCCTTCCATCCCAGACATATCGATTACGTGTACAATTACACGTGTACGCTCGATATGACGCAAAAATTGCATTCCTAAGCCCACGCCTTGGTGCGCGCCTTCAATTAAACCTGGTAAATCGGCCATTGCAAATGAACGACCGTCATCTGTTTCTACCATTCCTAAGTTCGGTACAATTGTTGTAAAATGGTAAGCACCAATTTTAGGTTTTGCTGAAGAAACGACAGATAATAATGTAGATTTTCCTACAGAAGGAAAACCAACTAAACCAACATCAGCCAATACTTTTAATTCTAGAATAACTTCTAATTCCTGACCTGGTTCACCTTTTTCGGCTAATTCTGGTGCTGGATTTGATGGTGTAGCAAAACGGCAGTTACCACGTCCGCCACGCCCTGCTTTAGCGATAACAGCCTGTTGACCATGTTCAACTAAATCGGCAATTACAACTTTAGTTTCGGCATTCATCACTACTGTTCCTGGTGGCACTTTAACGATTAAATCTTCTGCACGACGACCGTGCATCCCTTTACTCATCCCATGCTCTCCACGTTCAGCTTTGAAATGGCGTTTGTAGCGGAAGTCCATTAACGTACGTAAACCTTCTTCTACTTCAAAAACAACGTTACCACCACGGGCACCATCGCCACCTGCTGGACCACCATTCGGTACATATTTTTCACGGCGGAATGCAACCATTCCATCTCCACCGTCTCCACCTTTAACGTAAATCTTTACGTGATCGACAAACATTTCTTTCACTCCTCATGCATGTGAAGGACATATCTCCAACTTGTATTAGTTTGTTCATATGTGTCCACACCAAAAATATTCTGTTCTATTGAAAATAGCGACTGTTCCCATTTTCCCGTTAAATGAAATGAAATATTCCACTTATTTTCTTTTGCTTCGATACTTAACTGCAATTTGTGCTCTTCATATGGATCAAGCGTGTCATAAACATGAATAATTGTATTTTCCAAGTATTGAGTAATAGCTTCATCGTACTTGCTTTCAACTGGTGCACTTACATCGCTATCCATTTGAAGCTGTATAGCTGGGAAACGCCATTGTACTGTATGAAGCCATTCCATCGTATTAGGTAATTGAAGTCGATTGATGTTCGAAAGCATCTTACAATGCTCTGACTGTTCAAAAATCACTTTTTTTGCATCGTCCACTCGACCTAAATCTAAATTCATTTGAATCAAATGAAGATGATTTAAAAAGTCATGATTTGCATAGCGTAACGCTTCAGTTACAGTTAATTTTGAATCAGTCATTTTTCCACTCTCCGTTTTACAGTATCGTTACTAGTATAACAAGTTTCACATCTATTTTCCTTCTATTCATCTGTTCTCAAAAGAATGACATAATCGATACTTAAGAAAATTTCAACCATTCATATCAATTATACCTCGGCATAATTGCAACCAGTTCAGCTAGTTGACTACAGTGGATCACTGAGCCGTTTTTCTCCCGAACCGTGACATCCGCTAAAAAAAGTGAAAAAGTGAAAAAAAGGACTGCAATAAATGCAGTCCTTTCATTGCAAGAATTATGCTTCTTGAGCTGTAGGGTATACAGATACTTTTTTCTTGTCGCGACCATAACGTTCAAATTTAACAACGCCGTCAACTTTTGCGAATAATGTATCGTCACCACCGCGGCCTACGTTTGTACCTGGGTAAATTTTTGTACCGCGTTGACGGTAAAGAATTGAACCACCAGTAACAAATTGACCATCAGCGCGTTTAGCACCAAGGCGTTTTGACTCAGAGTCACGTCCGTTTTTAGTAGAACCTACACCTTTTTTAGATGCGAAGAATTGAAGATCTAAAGTTAATAATAACATACTGTTCCACCTCCTAGATCATTTTATATTTCAATTCGATATATTCTGAATAGCTGGCAGTCATTGTATAAAACTGCGTTACCATTGTGTTCAGAATAACCTGTAATTTTGCGTCTGTTTCATCATTCAGTTCAGCTTGAGGAATCGTTACTTTTAAGTAACCACCCTCCGGACCTTGCTCGATTGCTGGTGTAATACCAGTAATTTGTGGAATAGCATTTACTGCACCAAAGGCAACAGCAGATGCACCTGCACAAACTAAATCTCGACCATAGACATCCGATAAAGCATGTCCTGAAATTTCAAATCCATACGATTTACGATTTTCATCACTATAAATAGTTACTGTAATCATATCCATCACCTACTCTTAAGCGTTGATTGATTCAACTACTAATTTTGTATATGGTTGACGGTGACCTTGTTTACGACGGTAGTTTTTCTTCGCTTTAAGTTTGAAAACAACAATTTTCTTTTGTTTACCTTCTTTAACGGCTTTAGCTGTCACAGTTGCGCCAGCTACCATTGGAGCTCCAACTTTTACAGTTTCGCCACCTACGAATAAAACTTTATCAAAAGTTACAACCTCATCAGCTTCAACACCTAGTTTTTCAACATAGATTTCTTGGCCTACTTCAACTTTGATTTGTTTACCACCAGTTTCAATAATTGCGTACATTAAAATGCACCTCCTCTTAGACTCAGACTCGCCCGGAATTGCAGGTGACCAATAAAGGCACTTAAACCTGTTCAGCGCGGTTGCAGTAGCACGGGTGCTACAAACAATAACATTAAAATATTACCACATCAAAAATATCAAGTCAACCTATTCATTACTATTTTTTCAAATGCAGAACGGTATTTCCGAAATTTCCAATCGCCTATTACTTTGGTCCATAAAAAGAGACCAATGATTGTTAATGACAATGATTGCGGCAATAAATATAATAGTACGATAATTATTACTGTAAGTAAATAAAAAGAGGCCGTTAAATAAAATTCGAAAATTTTAGAAAACGGCCGCCATTTTAATAAGCTATAGCATAATATCCTACCACCATCAAGAGGCCAAATCGGAATGAGGTTAATAGCTAGAATAAATAATTGAACTTCTATTAACCTCGCACTAAGCATAGGAGGCAAAAAAGCACTGATAAAAATTCCAATACAAGTTGCAATCGGTCCCCCTAAAGCAATAATAATGAGCTGATTGTAGGATAATTGCATTTCATCCTTAATCTTCATTTCACCGCCATACGGAACGATTTTACATTGAGTAATGTGCGCTCCAACTATTTTTGCTGCGATGAAATGACCCAATTCATGAAATAATAACGATACAATAATGACACTGTATATCGCAATATCTCCATACAAAATAATAGATAAGAGCAGTAACAAAAATAATGGATGTATCGTAATTTTCATTTAGATGGACTGTTCCTTTAGCCAGCGAATCGTTTCTTCCATATTCAAAACCTGCCCGTTGCGCTCAATTTGCACATACAGTTTTCCGGCTTTTTTAGTTGCAACAACCATCCCTTTCGTTACAGTTGTATAAGGTAATACATAAAAATCATCGACAAAGCCAAATGTAACTGTGTCCCCTGTATCATATACAATCGAAATTGCTTTTCCATTATATTTTGTATGCCCAGTAAAAACAATTAGGCCATCAAACAAAGCATTTAATACAAAAGGTTCATCATAAGCGAGTAAAAAGCCATCGTTAAAGCGATCAATCGTCTGGAAAAGTTGTAATTGATTGATTGATATATCTGCACTTACAGGGATCTGTGATTCATCCTTGGACAGTATATTCACAACTGCCTTTCTCATCATGACTAAGTCATCCGAGCTATATACAATGGAATGAATAACACGTTTTGTAGATATATCCCCATAATAATTACAGGCATAAATAATCACAAAGACGACGCTCGCGATGAGCCATTGCCATTTTTTCAAGCTCACCATCCAATCTTTTTGAACTATTATATGTCATGAAAGACATTTCAATTCAAGAAAGCCGTTAATAGAAAAAGCTGCATGGACGGCCGAAACATTCCATACAGCTCACACTTTATTTAAATAATGATTTCAACTTGGCAAATACACCTTTTGGCTGGTCGTCTTCCAAACTCATTAACGGTACAGAGTCCCCTAAAATACGACGGGCTATATTGCGATAGCCTAAAGATGCTTTATTATTCGGATTCATTACAATTGGTTCACCTTTGTTCGAAGAGCTAATTACATCTTCACTATCGACAATAATCCCCAATAAATCAATGGAAAGATGCGTTGTAACTTCCGTAATATCCATCGCATCTCCGTTGGCCATTAAGCTTTTTCGAATACGGTTAATAATAAGTTTGGGTGGTTCAATAGGCTCTTGCTCAAGCAAACCGATAATACGATCTGCATCGCGCACTGCTGAAATTTCAGGTGTTGTCACGACGATAGCGCGATCTGCCCCAGCAACAGCATTACGGTAGCCTTGCTCAATACCAGCAGGACAATCGATTAACACATAATCAAACTCTCGCTTTAGCTCATCTACTACGATCTTCATTTGTTCCGGGTTTATTGCATTTTTATCTGTATTTTGAGCAGCAGGCAATAAATACAAACGTTCATCTACTCGCTTATCTTTAACTAACGCTTGATGCATTTTACAACGGCCCTCGATAACATCCACTAAATCATAAATAATACGATTTTCCAACCCTAAAATCACATCCAGATTACGTAAACCTATATCCGTATCCACTAAACAAACTTTCTTGCCTTGAAGTGCCAATGCAGTTCCTAGGTTTGCCGTCGTAGTCGTTTTCCCTACGCCACCTTTTCCTGAAGTTATAACGATTGCTTCTCCCACATTAGCGGCCCCTTCCTTATGTAAGGTAGCATCTTGAGTAATTGCATCATCAATATTCTTAGAGAATAATAATTCGTCTTCACTCATTTAGCTTCCTCCTTTATATGTTGATAAATTCGGTCGTATATTTCTTAACTCTTGGATTCTATCATAAGCAATTATGTCATTTTCTCCAAGATATGCAAATATTTGATGGGTATGATCTAATATAAATTGCGATTCGTTTGTCATGACCTCAACATGATTGCCGATTAATACGTGTGTCGGTTCAAAATGCGAGGCATACACAATCGCTTCCTCATTCCCATTTACACCAGCGTGCACTATTCCTTTTAACTTACCCGCAATATGTACATTACCGCCTGCTTCAATCCGCCCATTCGGGTTTACATCGCCCAGGACAAGAAGATCTCCCGTTACGCGTAGTGTTTGTCCAGACCGAACAATTCCTACGTATGTTTCAAAGCGATTTGTTTCAAGCTGTTTAAAGCTTTCTTCTATCGTAATGACATCACTTTGAATTTTTTTCACACATAACTTTTGATGTTCCTCAACAACTTTTGTAAGCTGCGCTTTTTGTTCTGGTGTACAGTAACGTTTCCCTAAGTGTAGTTGTACATCTATTTTACCATCCAGATGTCCTTCTGTAACTTTTTTCTCAAGTTCTTCTACTAATTCAGAATAAGAACATTGATCATCCAAACGAAGGACCAATCCATCTTTAGTTCCTTTAATATGGATAAGTTGTTTTTTCATAGCTTTTCAAGTCACCTCGCGCTACATAATGGTGAAAAGAAACAACCGAAACTAATGTTCGAGTTGTCTCTTCATCACTTGTTTTACAATGCTTATTGTGCACGTTGAAATACGCGAGCGCTAATACAATATTTAAACGCCCAAGCAAGCATTATTAAAAATAATAGATTCCCTATTGTTGTAGGAACTAATCGATTAACTATAAATGGCTGCACTGCCATTGTTGTAAACTGTAGAATATAGAAAAATTCATATATTACAAATTCAAAAATAACCATTAATAATAAAGCCAAAAACATCGAAAATACTAAATGGGGATGAATCCGCTTTACACACCATGCTGCAATATAGCAAACAGCTGGATACAACACCATGTACAATCCTATAATATTAATATAAAACACATCAAAACATAGTCCAAAAATAAGACCATAAATCATGGCTTTTTTACGACTATAATAAATGGCTAAAAAGATTAAGTATAAAATTAAAAACCGAGGAATTAAATAGTAAGTATCATCACCTAGCTGTAAAGGTGAAAACATAGCTAATCCAGATTCAAATAAAAACAGCAAAATACCTACAAACACTATTAAAAACCGAGCGAGCATTATTCCTCCCCCTCAACTTCCACAATCGGTTCATTCGTTAAATCTTCATTTGTGCCAGACCCATCTGAACCGTCAATCGAAATCGTTTTACGTTTGGCAATAATAACATGATCGAGTATTGAAAAATCTGCTGCCGGTTTTACATAGGCCATTTTTGTTAAGCCAAAGTCATCTGTCGTCACTTCTGTAATTTCTCCAATCAAAATACCTTTTGGAAAAATCCCGCCAAGACCAGAAGACAATACTTTACCGCCTACATCAAGTTCAACATTGGAATCAATTCGTTTTAATAGTAATTCGTTACGCTCATCGTCATACCCTTCTATTAAACCATGAATTTCTTTATTGTCTTCATCTACTACAATAGCAGATACACGATAATTTTCATTATTTGTATAAAGGAGCTCCACTTCTGATGTATATGGTGTAGCAATTACAATTTTACCTATTAGCCCACGAGAAGTCCTAACAGCCATATTTTTTTCAACACCGTGTGCTGTACCCTTATTTAATATAATTTTCTCTTCCCACTGATCAGGGTTTCTCGCAATGACCGTCGCCTGAATCGGATCGAAATCACGCAAACTTTCCTCGATTGACGCGAGTTCACGCAATGAAGAATTTTCGGCTTTTAAAGTACTTACTTCTGCCTGCAATACGGCAAAATCCTCAAGGCGCATTTTTAGCCGCTGATTTTCTTCATACGTATTTAACAGCGAATCAATATTGCTAAAAATACTTGTTATGTAATTAGTCGGCTTTGCGACAATCGATTGTGCAAAGCCAACTGTATCTTTAATAATTTGCTCGGGTAATGTTGCGTTATGACGATCACGTAGAGAGAACCCAATCAATGCCACAAGGAAAATAACACTTACTAATAATATTATTAATTTTTTATTTGAGAAATGTGGCACTGCGAGTCCTCCTTATTTCACTTGTTGCGAACGAATTAAATCAATATTATCCAACGCTTTACCTGTTCCAATCGCTACACAGTCGAGTGGGTTTTCAGCTATGAATACAGGCATTTTTGTTTCATCACTAATTACTTTATCAAGATTACGTAATAATGCGCCACCGCCTGTTAGTACGATTCCGCGTTCCATAACATCTGCAGATAACTCAGGTGGTGTTTGCTCTAAAGTTTTCTTCACACCATCTAAAATTACAACGATTGCTTCATGTAAAGATTTTGAAATTTCACTTGAAGTTATTTCAATTGTTTTTGGAAGACCAGTCAATAAATCGCGACCTCGAATTTCCATCGTTTCATCAGGACCTTCAGAAAGTGCTGTACCAATTTCCATCTTAATGCTTTCAGCTGTTCGTTCACCAATAGTTAAATTATATGTCTTACGGATGTAGGCAATAATCGAATGATCCATTGCGTCACCACCAACACGTACAGATTCGCTAGTTACAATACCACCTAGAGAAATGACTGCTACTTCTGTTGTACCACCACCGATATCCACTACCATAGAACCTGTTGGCTCCCAAACCGGTAAGTTAGCACCAATTGCAGCTGCAAACGGTTCTTCTATAGTAAATGCCTCTTTTGCGCCAGCTTGACGGCTTGCATCAATAACAGCACGTTGTTCAACAGATGTAATACCATAAGGAACACAAATCATAACATTTGGCTTTTTCCAATTAGAGCCTGATGCTTTCATTGCTTCTCTTAAATAATATTGAATCATTGCTGTTGTAATTTCAAAATCAGCAATAACACCATCTTTCATTGGGCGAATTGCCACGATAGAACCTGGTGTACGTCCGATCATATTTTTTGCATCATTACCAACGGCAACAATGTCACCTGTTTTTGTATTCTTCGCTACTACTGAAGGTTCTCGTAATACGATACCTTTTCCTTTTACAAATACTAATGTATTAGCTGTGCCAAGATCAATCCCGACATCTTTATTCCCTAATCCAAACAAATTAAGTACTCCCTTTCCTATAAAACAATTTCTATTTTATGATGTTACTAAAATCATACGCTCTATTATAACGAATTTCATCAAATAATTATAGTGTCACATGCTCTCAATCTCGACTTTTGTCGAATGTTTTTTTCTACAACACTACTTTACTATTGTATTTCTATTTTCGCTTTGAAACAAATAAAATTAATATGTAAGATTTAACAAAATCACCACATACACATGACGAATATAACAAATAAAAGTTGCATATGCGAAATATGTCGACGAATCATTAATTTATATAACAATTGTTATTGTAATGTAACAATTCTTCTATGTCACTATCCATATTAAAAAGACAAACGTGCACTTACGTTTGTCTTTCCTGTCAAAAATACCCTTTTTCTTTCATACTTATGAACTGATGATCACCAATTATGATATGATCAAGCAAATCAACGCCAACAATTTTACTCGCTTCATATAGCCGTGTTGTGACATCGACATCCTCTGGGCTAGGTGTAGGTATCCCACTAGGGTGATTATGCGCACAGATAATCGATGCTGCAGAACGTTTTACAGCTTCACGGAAAATCTCCCTCGGGTGAACAATGCTCGCATTTAGACTTCCAACAAAAATTGTTTGTTTATGGAGCACTTGATTTTTGACATTTAAAAACAGGCATACAAAATGTTCCTGTTGCAATGACGTCATATCTTGCATTAAAAATGTAGCAGCATCTTCAGGCGAGCGTATTGTAAAACGTTCTTCTAAGTCTTTCGTTGCAAGCCTTCTACCAAGTTCAATCGCGGCTAATAATAATACCGCTTTTGCTTCCCCAATTCCTTTAATATCCGTAATTTCCTCAAGAGTTGCATGTTTAAGATTATGCAATTTCTCAAAGTTTATCAATACCCGGTTAGCGACGGTCAGTACCGACTCTTTTTTCGTACCTGTCCCCAGTAGAATTGCAATAAGCTCTTGGTTCGATAGACTTTTTGCACCTTGACGTATAAGACGCTCACGCGGACGGTCTACCTCTAGCACATCATGGATTTTTAAATTCAACAATGGCGTTCCAGTCATTGACATCACTCCTAAAAGGTTAGTTTTAGTAGTTGCAATGTAAGCATTTTTTGAACTAACGATGCAATCGGCAAGCCGACGACATTGTTATAATCTCCCTCTATGCGATCCACGAGCATGGCGCCACTCGTTTGAATCCCATATCCCCCTGCTTTGTCAAATGGATCTCCTGTCTGAACATATGCTTCTATCATTTGTGGAGAGACCTGTTTAAAAACAACTGCAGTCCTTTCAACAAATGTATGCTCTGTTCCATCTGCTAAAATAATTGCTACTGCAGTCATCACTTCATGACGATTGCCCACCAGCTGCGTTAGATGCTGAATCGCTTCTTCTTTTGAAGTAGGTTTGTGTAATATTTGATCGTTAAACACGACAATAGTGTCTGCTCCAATAATGCACTTATTCGGGCATTTTTTTGCGACATCACGTGTTTTTAAAAGCGCTACTTCTGTTACATATTGCTGGACTGTATTTGCTTTGACACTCGTTTCCACTACATCGCTTGTGACAATAGTAAAGGGAATATTTATCATTTGGAGCAATTCTTTTCTTCGTGGTGATGAAGAAGCTAAAATAAGTTGTTCGTTCGTAGTAAAATTCATTTCCAATCCTCCTATTATCTATAGTAACCGACAATAGGAAATTTGAACATTGTACTACCGTGGATGCTTTTCATTAAAATAGACTATTTCTAGCATATTTCTATATTAAAATGTCACTTTCAGGCAATCTAGGCGCTCATAATAATTTAAAAACATATGCAACCGAATAATATTAGGGTTTGTAGAAAGCTTCGAAACTTCCGACGCCAACCCAATCCAATCCTTTGGCACAAGTTGTTCATCAATTGTATCAGCCTGCTGACTTGTAAACATTTTTGTATCCTTCAAGGTAATTGGCAGCTGAAGTTCAGCATTATTAGGACAACTGCTTGCAATTGTTATACTTTTATAAAATCCACTTGGTATTAACGCTAATGCAGCATCGACCTTCGTTGTATCAAGGCGTGACCAAACAAAATACTGCTCGTCCACTTTCACTACAGCCGCCTTATTTAAAGTAGGATAAGTCGCTAAAAATTGAGCTGCGCTATCAAAATTTGAGAAAACACCATGTTGTAATGCAAAATATTGCTGCTTCACTTGCTGTTGTTCCTCTGTTGTTTGCACTGTTGGAATGGTTTCTGCAACTTCTTTTTCTGTTGTTGGTAATTGTAAAATAAAAACAAATACTAGGACGCCAGCAAGCCCTGTAAGACTTCCAATGAACATTGCTTGGAAAATGGCATTATTCTTTAAAGCTTTCATATTTGCTACAGCTCCATCTCTTTTTAATCAACCATAGCAAAATAGACATAAAAAAGGGCGAGACTGCTGTCGTCGCCCTTTAAAAATGTTTCGCTAATATTCTTCTTTATTTGCAATCTACCTCAAAGAAATTCCATCAAATCATAATTTATTTGCATTTTCATATAATATTTTTAAACTCTTGTCGAATCTCGCTCAATAAATATAATGAACCAGTTACAATTCTGACTGTATCAGCTTTCACCGGCTCCGATAATAACGTTAATGCGTCGTTAATTATATATTTATTCTCTGCCTGGCTCAGTTCGTAAATAACTGATGCTTTCATTGCACGTTCATTTTGAATATCAGCAAAGTAAAAAGCATCCCCGACTTCCTCTAATAGTTTTAATATCGATTGGACATCTTTATCCGCAAGCAATCCGACAACGAATTCAATCCGCTTCCTAGGAAAGTGCTCTTTTATTGTCGAGACTAATGATTGAATGCTTGCCGGGTTATGTGCACCATCAAAATAAATATTTGGCAGAACTTGTTCAAAGCGACCTGCAAGAACAGCATTTTTTATACCAAGCTGAATTTTACTCTCATCAAGCTCCAACTGGAATTTTTTCGCCACTTCCATAAAGGCAGTAATGGCCAAAGACATATTGTGACCTTGATGTGCTCCTAAAAGCTGACGCTGTAAATTTCCGAATTTCACTTCGTACACCGTATTTTCGTAAAGTTCGGAGCCGTTTGTTTTTGTAACGGTAAAATGTTGCCCATAACAATATAACGCTACGTTTTTTGCTTTGGCTTCCTGTACAAAAACATCCTTTACATTACCAATCATATCCCCTATTACGGCAGGGCGGTTTTCTTTGAATATCCCTGCTTTATGACGTGCGATACTCGTCAATGTATCACCTAAAAATTTTGTATGTTCCAATGCAATACTCGGAACAACCGAAACAATAGGTATGACTACGTTCGTGCTGTCTTCTCTTCCGCCCATACCCGCCTCGATTAATACTAAATCAGGCTTTTGATCAGCAAAATAGAGAAAAGCCATAACCGTTAATAATTCAAAGTCCGTTAATTTCCCACTCAGCCCCACCTCAGCCAATTGCTGAAACATCCGATCCATTTGATCCGTTGTAATAGGCTTCCCATCGATTTGTAATTGATCATGGACATCTACAACACATGGTGACATAAACTTGCCTACCGACAGCCCGTGAGCTCTTGACACTGCTTCTAAAAACGACAATGTAGAACCTTTCCCATTTGTACCAGCAAAATGAACGACATTCAATTGACTTTCAGGATGTCCCAATATATTTAGCGCTGATTCAATTGCTGCTAACCCAGGCTTAATTGTTTGCTCACTTTCCACTTGCCACCGCTCTTTATAGAGATTCAATAACGGAATCATGAAATCCATCCTTTCTTAAGAAAGAGACTTCGTACATCAGCTATGAAATATAAAGAACCCGTAATGACGAGCATTTCGTCCTCCGCCAGTATTGCTTTTTCTGTTTCAATCAACTGTTGCCAATCAGGATGCATAAACTTTTTTGCATGGTTACTTTGTTCGAAAAGCTGATTAGCTGTTGCCGCGCGCGGTAAATTAATCTGAGTGAAATGCATTTCAGTTGCTACTTTATCCATTAATTCAATACTGACAGCATGGTCTTTATCCTGTAATGCTGCATATACAAACTTCACTTTATGATGTGGGGCTATCTCTTTTATTGTTTCGATTAATGCAGCGGTACCTTCAGAATTATGTGCACCGTCTAATATGATATTGCCTAATACCCTTTCAAATCGGCCTTCCCATTTTGCTTTTTGAAGTGCTTGTTTTACTTTTAGTCCATCAACAGCTGGCATGAATAATTTTACTGCAGTAATTGCCAGTGCCGCATTCGCTATTTGATGCTCACCGACCATAGCCATTTCAATATCCCTGATACTTACATCTGATACATAGTCAAAGTTTGAGCTTTTTGCATGCTCAATATAGAATTGCTCATTTATCAAATAAAGAGGTGCATGTAATTGAATCGCCGCTTCTTTAATCACCGATAATGCTTCTTTATTTTTTACTCCTACAACTACAGGTTTCATTGCTTTTATAATCCCGGCTTTTTCTGCTGCAATTTGCCCATAACTTTCACCAAGCATTTCTGTATGCTCTAATGAAATCGTTGTTATGACACTTACTTCCGGTATGACGACATTGGTCGAGTCCAAACGTCCTCCGATCCCCGTTTCTAGCAGTACCACATCCACCTGTTGTTCCGCAAAATATTGCAAGGCAAGCAGTGTCATAAATTCAAAAAAGCTCGGGAACTTTCCGTCTAACTTTTCCTTCACTACTTCACATAGTCGGTTGGCGATATGTAAGAAATCTTCATCTGATATTTGGTGCTTATTAATAGTTACACGTTCATTTGCTCGTTCTAAATGAGGAGAGATAAAGGCACCTACCGTTAAACCGTGCGCCATTAATATTTCGCGTGTCGCGTTTAAAGTAGAACCTTTTCCATTCGAACCTGCAAAGTGAATAAATTTGTTCTTTTTCTCTGGATTCCCAAGCGCATTTAAAATTATTCGGGCTGACTGCAGCGGTTCCCCTTTGTATTGACTTGCTTTTAATTGAAAAATAAAATTAGTACATTGCTCCATCGTTTGAAACATTTTAAACTCTCTCCCTAATAAGGCTAATATATAATCAGTTCTATTATAACGAAATAAAAAGAAAGAGGCACCGAATTCCGGTACCCCTTCCGTTTAAACTACATATTTTTTAATTCTGCAATACGTTTTTCAACCGTTGCATATTTTGCTTCGTAGTCGGCTAATTTCTCACGTTCGGTTGCTACTAACGCTTCTGGCGCTTTTGATACAAAACGTTCATTAGATAATTTGCCTGAAACTAATTTCACTTCTTTTGCCCATTTTTCAAGCTCTTTTTCAAGACGTGCAATTTCTTCATCAATATTGATTAAACCTGCAAGTGGCATGAAGATTTCTGCACCCGATACAACTGCCGACATTGCTTGTGCTGGTGCTTCAAGCTCTGTACCAATTGTTAATCCATCAGGGTTACAGAATTTTTCGATGTAACCTTTGTTCGCTTCAAGAACAGCTGCAATGCTATCGTCTTTCGCTGAAATTGTCATAGCTACTTTTTTGCTCATCGGTGTATTTACCTCTGCACGGATGTTACGTACTGAACGGATAATATCCATTAACAATTGCATGTCGCCTGCTTCAGCCGTAAAGTTGAATGCAGGGTTTACAGTCGGCCATGCCGCTACTGTAATTGACTCACCTTCATGTGGCAAGTGTTGCCAAATTTCTTCTGTTACGAATGGCATGAATGGGTGCAGTAAACGCATCGTATTGTCTAAAACGTACGCAAGTACTGAACGCGTTGTTAATTTCGCTGCTTCATCTTCACCGTATAATGGTAATTTCGCCATTTCGATATACCATGAACAGAAATCATCCCAAATGAAGTTGTAAAGCTCTCGTCCTACTTCACCGAACTCATATTTATCAGATAATGTTGTTACACGGTCGATTGTTTCATTTAAACGAGAAAGAATCCATTTATCCGCTGTAGAAAGGTCACCTGTTAAATCAATTTGCTCATATGTTAGGCCTTCCATGTTCATTAACGCAAAACGTGAAGCATTCCAGATTTTATTTACAAAGTTCCATGTAGATTCTACTTTTTCTGTAGAGTAACGTAAGTCCTGCCCCGGAGAAGAACCTGTTGCCAAGAAGTAACGTAGTGAGTCCGCGCCATATTGGCCGATTACATCCATTGGGTCAACGCCATTACCGAGTGATTTAGACATTTTGCGACCTTCTGCATCACGTACTAAACCGTGGATTAAAACGTCTTTGAATGGACGTTTACCTGTAAATTCTTTTCCTTGGAAAATCATTCGGCTTACCCAGAAGAAGATAATGTCATAGCCAGTCACTAATGTATTTGTTGGATAGTAGCGTTTGTATAATTCCGCTTCTTCATTCGGCCAATCCATTGTAGAAAATGGCCATAAAGCGCTTGAGAACCAAGTATCCAATACGTCTTCATCCTGCGTCCATTTTTCTTTGTCGGCTGGTGCTTCTTTACCAACATAGATTTCGCCTGTTTCATTATTGTACCAAGCTGGAATTTGGTGACCCCACCATAATTGACGGGAAATACACCAGTCATGGATGTTTTCCATCCAGCGGTTGTATGTGTTTTCGAAACGGTTTGGTACGAAGTTTACCTTTTCATTTTCATCCTCTTGCATTTTTAGAGCTTCTTCTGCAAGTGGGGCCATTTTTACGAACCATTGTTTTGAAAGGTACGGCTCTACTACTGCATTGGTACGTTCAGAGTGGCCTACTTGGTGTGTATGCGGTTCAATTTCAATTAATACGCCTGCCTCTTGTAAATCGGCTACAATCTGCTTACGGCACTCGAAACGATCCATGCCAGCATATTTACCGGCTAAATCATTCATTGTACCATCTTCGTTCATTACTAAAATACGTTCTAAATTATGGCGATTTCCTACTTCAAAATCGTTCGGGTCATGTGCTGGTGTCATTTTTACAACACCTGTCCCGAATTCCATATCTACGTAATCATCCGCAACAATTGGAATTTCGCGGCCAACGATTGGAAGGATAACCGTTTTCCCAACTAAGTGTGAATAACGTTCATCGTTTGGATGTACAGCTACACCAGAGTCACCTAACATCGTTTCTGGACGTGTTGTTGCTACACGTAATTTCCCAGAGCCATCTGCCAATGGGTATTCCATATGGTAAAATGCGCCTTCTACTTCTTTATGAATTACTTCGATGTCAGAAAGTGCAGTTTTTGCAGCTGGATCCCAGTTAATAATACGTTCACCACGGTAAATATAACCTTTTTCATACAGCTTAACAAATACTTCTTTAACAGCCTCAGATAAGCCTTCATCTAATGTGAAGCGCTCTTTTGAGTAGTCTAAGCCTAAACCAAGTTTCGCCCATTGCTCACGAATATGAGACGCGTATTCTTCCTTCCATTCCCATGTTTTTTTCAGGAATTTTTCGCGTCCCAAATCGTATCGAGAAATGCCTTCTCCGCGTAGTTTTTCTTCTACTTTTGCCTGTGTCGCAATACCCGCATGGTCCATACCCGGCAACCAAAGCGCGTCATATCCTTGCATACGTTTCATACGGATTAAAATATCCTGTAATGTTGTATCCCAAGCATGACCAAGGTGTAGTTTCCCTGTTACGTTTGGGGGTGGGATAACGATAGAGTACGGCTCTTTATCGCTCGTTGGATCTGCTTCAAAAAACTTACCATTTAACCACCATTCATAGCGGCCGGCTTCTGTTGACTTTGGATCATACTTTGTTGGCATTGTAATTTCCGTCATGATGAATCTCTCCTTTTCAAATACAAGTTGAATAAAAATAAAAAACTCCCTTCGCCTTAAAAAGGACGAGGGAGTTAATTCGCGGTACCACCTTTAATTCCGAAGGGTTTAGTCAAGCGCTCGCAAACAATGCGGCGTTACTATGCCCAATCGGCACTTCATTCGATAACGGTGTCTAACCGGAACTCAGCTACTGCTATTTCACTAAGTCAGCTCCTAGGCTACCTTCTGTAAGTATGATGTAGAAACTTCTCAGCTACTGTTTCCTCTCTTCACATCATGTTCATACATACTCTTCCTATTCAACGCTTCAAATATATAGTTAAAATAATTCTAAGCTGTTTTTTATGAAATTTCAAGTATCTTATTTATTATGGGAAAACACTTTTTTTAATTTCTAAACATATACTATGCAAAAGGAGTTTGGAAATTGCGAAAAAATTATAACCCTTTCTTATTACCTCCATGGTTACGAAAATTCCGATTTTACATGAGATATTGCATTCTACCGCTGACAATTTTCCAGGCAATACGTACAATACTCATTCCGACAACAGGCGATATCATATTATTAGCCATATTGATTTTATTTTGCTACTTATTATTGACAGATTTTATTTAAGACTGGCTTTTTTAAACAAAATAGGCTAGGACAGAAGTAGAAATTTCATTGGATAAAAGAAAAGGCCTTTATTAAGAAACAAATATTTTAAAAATTGATTGGAATGGAGGGCGACTCCTGCGGGAATAGCACGACGCCTGAGACTACAGGCTCAGGCCGTGCCCGCGGAAAGCGTCCCAGAATGGAAATCAATTTTTATGCCAGCAAAAAAATTCCATTATTCTCAGGGAGAATAATGGAATTTTTGGATTATATCCAATCTCTTTTATTATTTTTTCAATTGAATTTGGACACGACTGTATGCATCTGCTAACTGTTCCAAGAAATCGATCTCTTCTGCCGGAAGCTGCTGTGCTTGTCGCTGCACTTCCTCATGGAACAAAATATGGCTTTGAACCTCTTCTGCTTCTTGATCTGTAGTAGACATATGCTGAATTGGCTCGACAGTTTCTTTAATTTCTTGAATTGCTTCCACTTCCTTCTCCGCCTTTACTTCCTTAACCTCATCGATTTTCTCAACTTCCCCCATCGCTTGTACTTTTCTTTCCACATCACAATTAACTTTCCAGCTACATAAACAGTACCCACTATTTGGTTCGATTTTTATTTCATTTATTTGCAGCGAAACCTTTTCAATTTGATCATTTGGGAAATCAACAGAAAAAGGCAATGCATATTCAAAATAGCCGTAATCCTTTTCTATATCGATATGCTCAATATATATGCCTTCCTCTATTTCCTCCTCTCTCGCTTTATGGTCAAATTGTATATTTCCTTTTACTACATAAATCCCTCTTAGCACGACAGAATCCTCATTAATCTCTTCATGCCATTTCGGTTCAACTACTATTTTGGAATTTTGTTGAATATTCCCTAATTGCTTTGGAAATATAAACATTTCGTTCATTTCCCACTGTTGCATAAAAATCCCCTCCCTACGCTTACATTATGCATAGAAAGGGGATTTATGAGTTTATTAAGGTAAGATTATCTTGCTAATTTAGCAAATACATTATTGAATGCTTGAACCGTTTTAGCAATATGTCCCTCTGTATGTGCTGTTGATATAAACAATCCTTCAAATTGGGAAGGTGGTAAGAAAATACCTTCTTCCGCCATTAATTTAAAGTATTCCGCAAACAATTCTAGATCGGAGCTTTTGGCCGTTTCAAAATTAATTACATCTTCATTTGTAAAGAAGAACCCAATCATTGAACCCGCACGATTTACGGTATGTGGAATATTATATTTCGTTGCTGCTGAGCGGAAACCTTCTTCTAGTTGATCACCTAGCCTACGGAAATATTCATATGATTCTTTATTTAAACGAGATAGTGTTTCATAGCCAGCAGTCATGGCAAGTGGATTTCCTGATAATGTTCCCGCTTGATAAATCGGACCTGCCGGAGCGATTTGCTCCATTATCTCACGTTTACCACCAAAGGCACCTACTGGTAAACCACCACCGATAACTTTACCCAAACATGTAAGGTCAGGCGTTATGCCATAGAACTCTTGAGCACAACCGTAATCGACACGGAAGCCTGTCATGACTTCATCAAAAATCAATATTGTCCCATTTTCTTCAGTAAGCTTACGCAAGCCTTCCAAGAAACCTGGTTGAGGCGGTACAACACCCATATTCCCTGCAACCGGCTCTAAAATTACAGCTGCCAATTCTGAACCGAATTTTTCAAATACTAATTTTGCTGATTCTAAATCATTGTATGCCACTGTTAATGTATTTTTCGCTATATCTGCCGGTACACCGGGAGAATCTGGTAAACCAAGCGTTGCTACACCTGAACCTGCTTTTATTAAAAGAGAATCGCCGTGACCGTGGTAAGAACCTTCAAATTTCAATATTTTATCACGCCCTGTAAAACCGCGAGCCAAACGTAATGCCGACATCGTTGCTTCAGTACCTGAAGAAACGAAACGGATCATTTCCACAGAAGGTAGACGGTCCATTACAAGCTTTGCCAATTTGTTTTCAGAAAGCGTTGGGGCACCAAACGATGCACCTTTAGCTGCTTGTGCCTGAATGGCAGTTACTACATCCGAATGAGCATGTCCTAAAATTAACGGACCCCACGATAAGACATAATCAATATATTCATTGCCATCGATATCTTTAATTACGGCACCACTTCCCGATTCCATAAAAATCGGGTCCAAGTTCACTGATTTGAACGCACGTACAGGTGAGTTTACCCCACCTGGCATTAAGTCAACAGCTTCCGTAAATGCTGCTTTTGATTTTTCATAACTAGTCATATTATTTTTCCTCCAGCCAACGACAAACGTCTTTTGCGTGATAAGTAATAATTAAGTCAGAACCTGCACGCTTCATACCTAATAATGTTTCAAGTACTACAGCCTTTTCATCTATCCAGCCATTTTGTGCAGCTGCTTTTACCATTGAATATTCTCCTGAAACATTATACGCAACTACAGGTATAGGGAAGCTATTTTTCACATCACGAATAATATCCATATATGCCAGTGCGGGTTTAACGATCAGAAAATCCGCGCCTTCTTCTACATCTGAAGTTGCTTCACGAATTGCTTCCATTCGATTTGAAGGATCCATTTGATACGTTTTACGGTCACCAAATTGAGGTGCGCCTTCAGCTGCTTCACGGAATGGACCGTAATAGCTTGATGCATATTTCACGGCATAAGACATTATCGGAATATGCTGGAATCCTGCTGCATCTAATCCTGCACGAATTGCCACAACAAAGCCGTCCATCATATTCGAAGGGGCAATAATGTCAGCACCCGCTTTTGCTTGAGAAACAGCAGTACGAGCCAACACATCAAGTGATGGATCATTCAATACCTGCTCTCCTTCAATCACACCGCAATGACCATGGTCAGTAAATTCACATAAACAAGTATCTGCTACTACTAATAAATTAGGGTGACGATCTTTAATTAATCGAGTCGCTTTTTGAACAATTCCATGGTCATGGTAAGCTCCAGTACCAACAGCATCCTTCTCAGCCGGAATACCGAATAGAAGGACAGCTTGAATGCCTAAATCAACAATTTCATCTACTTCGGCATTTAAATTATCCAATGATAATTGAAATACACCAGGCATAGAGCTAACAGGATTTTTAATATTTTCGCCTTCAATAATAAATAATGGATAAATTAAATCTTCTTTTTGTAAGTATGTTTCTTTTACAAGGGCACGCATCGCTGCACTTTGGCGTAAGCGACGGTGACGCTGGAAATAAAGTTCTGTCATTTTGTCTGTTCCTCCAGGATGAGCTGCTCAATAACAGCCTGCATCGTATAGATTTTTGGTTGTACAATTGGTTTTACCCCATATTTAGCAAGGGCGGATGTTGTTACATGACCAATTGAGCCAAATTTAACATATTGCCAGTCCACATTCGGAACGATATGCTCAGCATAAATGTCAACTGCAGATGGACTGGCAAAAATAACAATTGGTTCTTCGTGTTCAAGTATGCATTGCTCAAGCTCCTGTAAATAAGTTGTACAAGGACGTGTTTCGTAAACTGTCCATTCGTCTGCCCCTGTACCGTCATGAATTGTACTTTTCGCCATTGAACCACGTATAAATAATGCACGTTCTGTTGGCTCCATGACAAATTCCTTAACGAATACATCAGCACTGTAAATAGTCGGCATAAAGTGAATAGGATAGCCGTGCTGTTGTAAAAGTGCAGCTGTTTTCTCTCCGACAGCTGCGACTTTTATAGACGACGGAACCTTCATTCTATTACGCTCACACTTATTTATAAAGCTTGCCACTGCATTCTGACTCGTAAAAATTAACCATTGATAAGAATCGAAATTATCCGCAAACATTTTATCTTCATCCGAAACTATTTCAGCCGTTTCGATTAATGGATAATTATATACTTCCCCACCGTGCTGCTCAATTAATTGCTGCACTGAACGTACAACCGCTGAACCTGTAATAATTATTGTTTTTCCTGAAAGAGCATTACTCGGCATCAAGCTCAGCCTTTACTTTTTGAATTAAATCAAAGGCGCCTTGCTCTGTTAATTTTGCGGCAACTGCTTTGCCTAATTCATCAGCATTTGTTCCTGATAATGTCTCTTTATATGTCACAGAAGCATCCGGTGCAGCGACTAAACCTGTTAAAGTAAGTGTTTCTCCATCCGCTATTGCATAGCCAGCAATCGGAACTTGGCAACCGCCATCCATCGCCGCTAAAAATGAACGCTCAGCATGTGCTGTATTCCAAGTTGTTTTATCTGTTAGTTTCGCTAATTGTTCAAGAAGCTCTTTATCATCAGCACGACACTCAATCCCTAAAGATCCCTGTGCAACAGCCGGTAGACAAATATCTGTATCTAAATATTCAGTTACGACATCATTGCTCCAGCCAAGACGTTTTAAACCAGCTGCAGCCAAAATAATCGCATCAAAGCCTTCTGTTTTTAATTTGTTTAAGCGCGTGTCAACATTTCCACGAATCCATTTAATTTCAAGGTCCGGACGCACCTGTAATAACTGGGCGCTTCGTCGTAATGAGCTCGTCCCAACTACTGCTCCTTTTGGTAAATCTGCAAATTTCACATGACCATTTGATATAAAGGCATCACGCGCATCTTCACGTGGCGGGATACACCCAATAACAAGACCTTCCGGTAATACTGCCGGCATATCCTTCATCGAGTGCACCGCAAAATCGATTTCCTTATCAAATAAAGCTTGTTCAATTTCCTTTACAAAAAGACCTTTACCCCCAACTTTAGAAAGCTGAACATCTAAAATTCGGTCTCCCTTTGTAACAATCTCCTTTATCTCAAAATCAAAAGGAACGCCTGCAGCCTTTAATTCATTAATAAACCATTTTGTCTGTGTTAATGCTAATTTACTTCTACGAGATCCTACAATAATTTTTCTCAATATACTCCGACCTTTCTGTTAAACCCATAGATGGAAATTTGATAATTTGCTGCCCAGAAAGAAATTTATGACGACGAGCAAAAATAAACCAACATGCACTTGTGCATATGTCGTCCCAACTAACCTACCTCTTTGATGCAGCAAGAAAATAATTAAGTAAATAACGGATACTATGAAAGAACCTAAAATTTTAACATCAAAAATAGAAACATTCTCTAATGTTAAAAATGCCCATTCCAACCCTAAAATTAAACTTATAAGCAGCAATGGGATTCCGATTATTGTCGATAGATTAATCCATTTAACCATTTGTTGCAAACTTGGCAATCTTGCCCACAAATTATTTAACTTTTTCCGCTTTAAGATTCGATATAAAATTAGATATAGTAGCGAAAAGACAAACGCAACAGAAAAAGCAGCGTAAGACATAATCGCAAAGCTAATATGGATCAATAACATTTCCGAAACTAAAGAATCTCCCACAATTTGAGCATTTGATTGAGGTGCAAATAAATGGATTGTCATGAATATAAAACTCAACACATTTATAAAAAATACCGGTAAGTCGACACGCGCAATACAATGCAGCACAATCGACAGCGTAGTTAAAAGCCACGCATAAAAGAATACACCCTCATACAAAGACAAAATGGGGAATCGCTTCGTTTCGAAAATAAACAATACTAAAAATAATATTTGCAATATCCATACAATCGAAACAAACCAAAAAGCAACGCGTCTGAGTTTTACATTTTTGTAAAGATAATCTGTAAAATACAGTACGATACAGAGCGCATAGAGAATAATCATAAGCTCATATAATCTTGTCATTACTAGTTCTGTCATATGCACCCTTCTCCTATTTAAAACTGAAACACCTTACGAAAAAAGCGCTTTCGGTATCTATGATTTTACCATATAGATACGAAAACGCTTATTGTTTTATTTGTTAAGGCTCAATGTCTAATGGCTATTGTTCAATTAATAAGATAAACCCGGACTTAAGTTTGCTTCTTTAACTTTTTCATTGGATTTTGATTTAACTGCGTGTAGCTGCTGTACTTCTTGCTGCACTTCATCTTCAATTCCAAAAATTTGCTGGAATAGTGCAAGCTGGGCTTCTGCATCTTTCTCATTAGCAAGCTCCTTTGCCTGAAGAATAGGCGTTTTCAGCAACTGATTAATAATTGACTTCGTATGCTTATTAATAATTTTCCGCTCACGTTCCGTCAAGTTTGGCATTTTATTTTCGATGCTCATCATAGTTTCTTCTTGAATGGATGACGCTTTTTTACGCAAGGCAGAAATAACCGGAACAACACCCAGTGTATTAAACCAATCTTTAAATTGAATGATTTCATCATGAATCATAGTCATAATTTCATTTGCCGCACGCTCACGCTCCGCCAAGTTCGCTTGTACAATTCCTTGTAAGTCATCAATATCATATAGAAAAATATTCGGAACATCGCCAATACGCGGATCTAAATCTCGTGGCACTGCAATATCGACCATAAATAATGGGTCACCCTTACGGAATTTTGCAACGTCCTTCATTAAATCATAATCAATGACATAATCTGTTGCTCCAGTAGAACTGATTAAAATATCTGCTTCTAGAAGCGTACATTGTAATTCATTCATCGCTTTTGCTTTACCATCGAATTTTGATGCTAAATTTTGAGCTTTTTCAAATGTCCGATTAATAACCGTAACTTTCCCTACACCGTTGCCATAAAGATTTTGAATTGCCAGTTCGCCCATCTTACCGGCACCTAATATTGCAACATGTTTATTTTGTAAAGAACCGAAAATTTTCTTAGCAAGTTCTACCGCTGCATATGAAACAGATACTGCATTTTCACCAATCGCTGTTTCATTATGGGCGCGTTTTGCAAATGTAACCGCTTGTTTAAATAACTGATTGTAAACGGTTCCAGTAGTACCTATTTCTTGACCCTGTAAAAAACTTTTCTTAACTTGTCCTAAAATTTGTGTTTCTCCCAACACCATTGAATCAATGCCCGCCGTTACACGGAATAGGTGATTTAACGATTTATCCTCTTCATAAATGAATAAATGATCTTCGAATTGATCCATTGGGATGTTAAACCAGTTAGCCAAAAATTGTTTAATATAATAGCGGCCAGTGTGCAATTGATCAACAACCGCATAAATTTCCGTACGGTTACAAGTAGAGATAATTACGTTTTCTAATATGCTTTTTTGCTTTTGTAGCGCTTCCATAGCATTCGGAAGATCCGATTCGATAAACGATAACTTTTCACGAATTTCTACTGGCGCTGTTTTATAATTCAAGCCTACTACTAATGTATGCATGAACCTCTACACCTCACACGTTCTAATTCATAGATTATATTGTAACATAAAGTTAGCATGACTCACGTTTAGTTTGTGAACATGCTATGAAAGTATTTGCAAAATATGATAAGTCAAATCCTCTTTTCCGATTTTTTGCGGTAAGAGTTGAAAAATTTTTTTACTACGATGATATATACCCTAAATTCAAAAATTTAAATTAGAATTATTCTAATGTAAGTTTAACAAAGTTCGACAATGATTTCAATGATACAAACTAAAAAAGAAGCTCACTTTTGTAATGAGCTTCTTTTTTGTCACATATTATGAATTTTTGTTGCAATTACATTCCCTGATTCATCAAGAGCTTGGAATTCAACTTCTACGTATAAATCAAATTCAGGGAATTCGTACAATTGCGGTCGATGCATAAAGCGAGATGAACCACGTTCAGGTAAATCATAACGCACATCTCCACTTGGCGAAATAAATACGACACGCACCGCTTTTACATTTTCACAGCCTGTATTTACATCAGCAAGAATTGTCACACGTTCTTCTATTCTTACATCTGTACGATTAAAGATTGTGTCCCCTACTAAACAACTATTGTTCATAGTAGGCGTTTTACATAAAATCGTAGTAATAATCGACTGTAACGAACCATGTAAATTTTCTATTGTTGAGATATTTTGATACGTACCTTTTGTTTCAGATGAAATATCTTTCAGTAATTTTTCATTCACAGTTGTATACGAACCAACCGAAACAGTATGAATTGCAATGCCTTTCTCTTTTGCCATTCGGATGACCTCATCTAAACCATTACTGTTCGAATAGCCATCTGTAACTAATACAATCGCTTTATTTGTATATTGATTTGTAGTGAAATTATTCACTGCCGTTTTTAATGCTGCTACAATATTCGTCGAACGATTTTCATTTTTATAGCTCAATAAACTATCGATACTTGAAACGATTGCTGCAGTATCTGTTGCTTCATGGTTTGAACGATTGCTGAATCGATACACATGACTCGGCTTAGCTCCAATTTGCTTCACTGTCTGCTTCACTTTATCTGCCGTATAGTTTTTCGCATCTCGTACTTTCATCGAACCTGAATGATCGACAACAAACATCACTTCAGATTCAATGGCACAAAGATTATTTTCAAAGCGGGGATTTGAAAATACAGATTGTGTAACTGTTGTATTTTTTAATCCTTGGAAAATTTTATCATAACGTGGATCCAAGTCAATTAAGCGTGCTTTCACCTGAGAATTGCCATATAGGATATCATCAAAGTATACAACTGCAGAGCCACGGCTACCCGTGTTATTATTGTAGTCCTTTGTATTCGTATCAAATGATACAACACGTGTTTTTCCATTGAACGTTACTTCTACCGTCCCTTTGTAATCAGTAATAATAACACCGCTTGGCGCCACTAAATTAACAATTACTTTCGTATACCGATCCATACCTTCCGGACGCTGCTGCAATTCTTTTCCTGCTTGTAAGACCGCAATTTTTGATACAGCACCTTCCAGCTTCCCGATTAAATCCGCATAATCTTTACGCAGTAAATTTTTATCAATTTGTCCTAAACGATCATACATTGCTTTTATTACTTCAACTGATTCTTCATGTGCCAATGTAATTTGATCTGCAATCGGCAAAAACTTGCCTGTTAAATAAATAATTACAGCATGTAACATAGAATTGAAAGGAACCGTATCTTCTTCACTCATGACGCCCTGAAGATCATATGTTGCTCGCCCTTCATTGTTTACTGTGTACATTACTTTAGCACTTCCTAAACCGCCCCATGAAGATTCATCTTTTGGACCTTCAATCATATAGTCTAAAATTTGCTCAAATAACCAAACAGAAATAATTTGACCCTCTAATTTCAAGTCGGCATTTCCGTATTGAATGTCCTTTGAAGTGACTTGACCTTGTGTTAATTTACCATCCGAAGTAGTATACGATTCCCATTTAGATCCCGTCATAACTTTCATATCTTCATCATAATTGGAAATTGTAATAATTCCATTTGTTGTAAACGGCACAGTAGTAGTCTCAACTACACCTTGTGGTAAAGCCGGTAATGGTCTCACTCCTGGATCAACAGTCCCGCCATTCCATTCTGTCTGTTCTGGATCAAATACTTCATACGTAATACGAAGTTCTGCTTTTGGTACATATCGCATTGCCACTTCGATCACTTGATTTTTATATGTGTGATATTTCTCCGTTGGGTTGACCATTTCAAAGCGAATCGTATCGACTACTGACTTTGTTAGTGCAGGTGCCGTCACGTATACGTTAAGTTGTGGTCCATCTGTATATACTACTGTCGATTGCCCACTTGTACTCGCATTCGTTTCCGATACTTTCGCCCCCGCTACAGAAGTAACTTTAAAGGCAAGAGATTCATCAAATGATATGTCATTGCCATAACTATCACGTAAATTAATTGTAACTAAAGAGGAATCGAGGCCATTGGCAGTTAGTTCTTCCTTTGCTACTTTAATGTCTTTTACAGCTTTGTATATATCTGGTCTAGTTGTTTTATCATCCGGGTTTTTCCCTGGCTTGGTCGGAATTGCAACCGTTCCATCTTTACTTTCAACAAAGTTTGTTGGTAATGTTATTTTATTATTGTCCTTACCAGTAGGAGCACTTGATAATCCTTCAATCGCCATTTTCCCTTGTTGATTAATGCGATACATAAATACAGCCATATCACCACGGTTAATATTGCGGGTCGGCTTATAGTCCTCAAATGTTCGCTTGCCTGATGTACCCGTAGTGATTTCATTCATATATAAATATTGAACTGCTTGTACTTCCGATAAATCCAAACCATTCACCGCCGCATATAAGCGAGCAAAATGACCTCTGGAAATATTTGCATTACGCTTTGCTGGATTGTCCGCTCCATATAGCGGTATATTTAAATCCTTGTAATATTCATACAACATATCCTTATTATTCGTATTAAAGTGATAGTTACTATCTAACTTCGCCAAAAATTGAAGCATTTGCCATTCCATAACTAGAGTGCCTGATTGGAATTTGTTCCCGCCATATAATTGCATATAATCTTTGTCTACTGCCCATTTAGCTGCTTTATATTTCGAATTAGATTTGGTAATATCCGAAATTTGCTTATTTGCTGCTTCCACCTCTATTGGACCAAAGGGAAAAGCTAAAGAGAGAACTAGAAGACAAGATAGCAGCATTGCCATTAGTTTCTTCATTTTATTCATTTTTGCAACTCCTTAGTTAAAAAACAGAATATTGTCACGGTAGTTTTCTTTTAAATCCGTTTCTAAATAGCGTAAAAATCGTTCAATAATCGCTGAAGATTGTGCGCGTGTTAACGTACCTTTGGGATTGAAATAACCGTCGCTGCCGGACATTAATCCTAACTGTGTCGCTACATAAATTGCATCCCGTGCATAATCGGTAATTCTATAATCATCTTTATAGTCTGTTGTATAGCCTGGATCTGGTGCTTTTCCTTCTAAACCTAGGGCACGGACTAAAATTGTCGCTGCCTGCTGACGTGTTAAAAAGCCGTCAGGGTCAAAAGTATTCGGATTGGTTCCTTTAATAACACCCTTGTTTACTGCTGCACCTAAATAATTGTAGTCTTTCGCTGTACGCTTTACATCTTTAAAAATTGTTGGTTGTGAAGAAGTACGGCGATTGTTATTTTCTTCTAATACACGCAGGTCTATTGCTTTACCAATTGCAACGGCAAAGTCAAAACGTTGCACTGGTGTATTCGGAGAAAAGAAATTTGATTGGTCATCCAAAATGCCAAGTGAATATAATTTCTCAATTTGCTCACGAGCCCAGTTTGTTGATAAGTCACGGAACTTTGGAATTTTCAGCATTTCGAGCTTTGGCATATAGTCAATATTACTAGCAACTTTTCCTCTGCCTGCCGGTAAATCGTATTCATATTCAGATAATGAATCTGCCGAACTTACTGTTTTATAGTTTCCATTGAAACTGGATAAAGTAGCGTCACTTTGATTGAATTCCAAAGTACGTGATTTAGCAGTTGAAACTTTATTTTTCACTGTCCCAATTGATCCATCTTCATAAACAATTTCAAAATCGGTAATTTGGGTTTCAGTTGCACCCCAGAAGTTTTCGTAACCTTCATTTCGACTGTTTGCCTCTACTGTAATTATTTTCGTCACTGCATCTCTTCCCCGACCTGTCGATTCGGTATACGTTTTACGGGCAATCGCTTCTCCAGAATAATAATCCGATGCCGGACGCTTGTCTGTAATGGTACTTTTAGAGAGCTGGTAATCCGCCAATGTAAATGTGCGGTCTCCAATTGTAATTTTTTCTGTAAATTTTGTTACGCTACCAGTCGCTGAACTTTGACCAACTTGATCATAGTTTGTTACATCATATGTATACGTAAAGTTTCTAGTTAATTTTTCTCCACTTGGTCCTGTTAACGTAAATTTATATGTTTCGGTTAACTTACCTTGACGCTCTGTCTTGTTTACTGAAACGTTTTTATTAGTTCCCGTAAATTTAATCGGTTTCCCCGTTAAAAAGAAATATTCTTCGTATTCATACTCATTTTTAACTCCACCTGTTATATCAATTGACTGCGCTGAACTAGTCGATGGGTGGATAAGTAGTACTATAATTAAAAACGAACATGCCGCTACGAAGTTTAAACTAAGCTTTTTCCCCACTAAAATGTCCCTCATTTCCTCATATTTTCCTTTAAAGTTGTATTGGCATGTGAGAAATCCCCTCACATGCCATTAAACTTTTAGTTTACTAGTAGTACATATACATCGGATGTGGAACGTGCAATTGCAGTTACATGACTCCCTTTATAAATCTCCTCAATATCAACCACTTTTCCATCTTTAACTATCATTGCTTTTGATAAGTCTAATGTAAGTGAACCGTATCGGAAGTTCCAGTGTCCATCGTTCCCCCACTGGCTGCTATTATTTAATGAAATCTTTTTCGTGTTGAAATTCACAGAGCTTACTCGTCCTGTCAAAGTTAGCGTAGCCAACCTTTCGTTTGGAACAAAGTGAATTCCTTGAATATGTCCATCATTTACATAGAAGTATCCGTAATACGGATTTGGCGAATTTGTATAATTATCGTATAAATCTAAATCCAATTCAGGAATTACTTTAAATTGCTTTGTACCGTCCAGTTCAGAAGCAATTGTAGAATTACTGTATCCAAATTGGGAAATACGGTTATCCGAATTCCAGAAATGATTGTCAAAACGCTGCAAGTCAGATAAGTCGACTTCGTATGCATCTAAATCTGCTACATCAATTCGGCCAAAGTAAAGTTGGTATTTTGATAAATTCGGTGCTAAAAACGCATCATTTGTTATATTCACAACATGTGCATAGTCATTTTTTGCACCGCCATCCGTTAATACAAAGGCTGTTGTAGAAATTGGTTTCTGTGCTAAATCCAATGCAATTAATCCTTCAGGTTCTACTAATCGTCCGTTACGTATTAAAATTGAACCGTTATGGTAATTTAATTTCTGTGAATTTTTTAGCTCCAGCATATTTACACCAATATTTACACTTTTAATTGGTTGATAGAATGTACGTTCATTTTTAGCTAATACAATAATTTTATCGATAACCTCTTTATTGAATTGGGCTTTTGTCACAAAATAAATATCGCTGTTGCTGTAGTTTTTTAATTGATTTTTTGATATTTTTTTGTTTCCTGCATAAATGGTTGTATTATTTGTAAAGTTGAATGTAGCCTTTGTTTTTATGCTTCCAGTTCCGAATCGCCAATCCAATAAAGTATGGGCATTTTTTACATTTAGCGTATTTTTATTGGTATTAACCGCATTTAAATTCGCTTTATATAAATCTGCAACCGTATTGGCTGTGCTCATAATATTAATCTCGGCAATGCGTGATGTATTGGCTGTAGCAAATTTCAAACGTACACGGTCCCCTACGTAAAGGTTACTAATATCTACAAAAGATTTTCCCTTAAACACTTCTGTATTATTAGTAACGGTATATGTTTTCGTGGATGACCCATCTACCTTTACTCGCATTTGTAAACCGTTTGGATCAATTTGTGTTACAACACCTGAAATTTGTTTACTGTTTTCAACAATCGAACCGTCGCCGTCATTTGTAGAACCGCGTAATTCAGAAATCTTACCTGATTTTAGTTTAATAGTGACACTCATACCTGCTTTAAAACCATCTATATTTGTCAGCGTATTATTAATATAGAATTTCCCTGTGTTTGAAAAGTTAAATGTTGCTGTTTTTCCAGAACTATTTTTCAAAGTAACACTTTTTAATGTACGCGTTACCGTTCCGTTCTTATCTTCAGTTTCATCATAATTCGCTTTCATAAAGGTATATGTAGTAGATGCTTCAGCTTGTTGACCTATCGGTAGAATTGCTAAAGCAAGTGTAATTGCTGTCAGCAGTGTTACTATTTTTTTAAGCAATTATTTCGCCTCCTCATTCATTACTTCTCATTATTTTTATTTCAAAATGGCTTTATGTAACCTTATTTCTTAAAATTCATAATTAAAACTCTTTATCTTATTTATAAAGTCTAGAGCTCAATGTTTGTACAAATTTACAAATAATGTTACATCACCTAATTTAGTTTACCAAATTACCCAGGCAATAGCATCGAAAGTCTTTATAAATTATATAGAGACATCAATTGTATGACCTAGTGTTGGGTGGGACACATCCATTACTTCAATTAATTGTTCTATGCTTTGTTCTTGAAATTCCATTGATTGTTTTGTAACAGCTAATGAAACAGTTTGCATTAAATCCGCTTGTTTCATCGATATTGCTAAAGCTGCGATATCCATATGTAGCACCTCCTACAATTTTTATCGACAAAACAACATTAATATCAAGTAATTATTATAATTTTGATGAAGACTGAACTGTTATTACTGCAGTAGATTAAAAGAGAGATATTTCCAGTAATTTGTTTTTTAAAACCTAAAAAAAGAACAACTTCGAATTTAATCGAGGTTGTTCTTTTTATTTTTACATACGCGATTCAATTTCAGCCCATGCCTCTTCGAAGCCAAGACCTTTTTCTGAAGAAAACACAATTAATGGATCTTGTTTATCCATTTGCAATGTTTCCCGCACATGCTTTTTATGCTTATCCCATTTACCTTTTGGGATTTTGTCAGCTTTTGTCGCTACTACAATAACCGGAATATTATAATGCTTTAAGAAATCATACATCATACAGTCATCATTAGTGGGATTGTGACGAATATCAATAATCAATACAACGGCCCTTAATTGCTCACGTCCCATGAAATATTGTTCAATCATTCTTCCCCAAGCTGCGCGTTCTGATTTTGAAACTTTTGCATAGCCGTATCCTGGAACGTCAACATAATAAAGTTGCTCTTCAATTTTATAGAAATTCAACTGTTGCGTTTTACCAGGTTTTGACGAAATACGTGCCATTGCTTTACGGCCAATCATACGGTTGATAAACGAAGATTTGCCGACATTTGAACGACCCGCTAAAGCGAATTCAGGTAGCCCGTCTTCCGGGAACTGTTCTGGTCGGACAAAACTGCCGATCATTTCTACGTTATGGACTTTCATTACTTATTAAAACCTCCATCTAGTGCGAGCGCAAGAACTTCTTCCGCTTGTGAAACTAGTTTAAATGTGAGTTGCTCACGAATTGTTTCTGGAATATCATCAATATCACGCTCATTGTCTTTCGGGATAATAATCGTCGTTAATCCTGCACGGTGAGCACTTAATGATTTTTCCTTTAGACCACCGATTGGTAATACACGACCTCGTAAAGTTACTTCCCCTGTCATTCCAATTTCGCGTTTAATTGCTTTTCCAGTAATTGCTGACACGATGGCAGTTGTCATCGTTATACCAGCTGAAGGACCATCCTTAGGCACTGCGCCTTCTGGAACATGGACGTGAATATCATGTTGATCAAAATAATCTGAATCAAGTCCTAAATCACCTGTTAATGTACGGACAAATGATAGTGCAATTTGTGCGGATTCCTTCATTACATCTCCAAGCTTCCCTGTTAAGATTAGTTTCCCTTTACCAGGTGTTAATGAAACTTCAATTTGTAAAGTATCGCCGCCAACAGTCGTATAAGCAAGACCTGTTGCAACACCTACTTGATTTTCAAGCTCTGCTTGTCCGTAACGGAATCGATGTTTGCCAAGCATATCCACTAATACTTTTGAGCTAACAGTCACTTTTTTCTTTTCACCTGAAACAATGATTTTTGCAGCTTTACGACAAACAGTTGCTACTTGTCGCTCTAGTCCACGAACTCCAGCTTCACGTGTATAATAACGAATCAAATCTGTAATTGCTTCGTCTTTTATGAGTAGTTGTGCTTTCTTTAAACCATGTTCCTTCATTTGTTTCGGAATTAAATGGTTTTTCGTAATTTCAATTTTCTCATACTCCGTATATCCGGCAATATTGATAATTTCCATACGATCAAGAAGTGGTGCAGGTATTGTACTTAAATCATTTGCTGTTGCAATGAACAGTACATCCTGCAAATTATATGGCTCTTCAATGAAGTGATCGCTAAACGTATTGTTTTGCTCAGGATCCAAAACTTCCAACATTGCAGCAGAAGGATCACCACGGAAATCGTTTGACATTTTATCAATTTCGTCAAGTAAGAATACAGGGTTTGTTGTACCTGCTTTTTTCATTCCTTGAATAATACGACCAGGCATTGCACCTACATACGTACGACGGTGACCACGAATTTCCGATTCATCACGTACACCACCAAGTGAAACTCGGACAAACTTACGGTCCAAGCTCTCCGCAATGGAACGTGCCAAACTTGTTTTACCAACACCTGGAGGTCCTGCTAAACAAAGAATTGGACCGCGTAATGAATTCATCAACTGACGGACTGATAAATACTCCAAAACACGCTCTTTCACTTTTTCTAAACCGTCGTGATCACGATTTAATACCTCTTCAGCGTGGGCAATATCGATACGGTCTTCCGTTTTCTCCGTCCAAGGTATCGATACAAGCCATTCAAGATAGTTACGAATAACGCCACTTTCTGCACTTGCAGCAGGCAATTTTTCATAACGATCAAGCTCTTTTAACGCCACTTTTAATGTAGAATCTGGCATGCCTGAGCTATCAATTTTTTTGCGAAGCTCTGCAACTTCACCTGTTTTTCCTTCACGATCACCAAGCTCTGTTTGAATTGCTTTCATTTGCTCACGTAAATAATATTCTTTTTGCGTGCGCTCCATCGCTTGCTTCACTTTTGTACTGATTTTTTTCTCGAGATTTAAAATCTCCTGCTCATCATGTAGACGAATCATTAAGTGGTCTAAACGTTTCTTAATGTTAGTGATGTCTAATACTTCCTGCTTCTCATTAATTTTAAATGGTAAATGAGAGGCAATTACATCCGCCAATCGACCTGGTTCTTCAATATCGAGAACAGATTCGATTGTTTCAGTCGTAATTTTATTTGATGATTTTGCATATTTTTCGAAATAAGATAGTACCGTACGCATTAAAGCTTCCGTTTCAGAATCTTTAAATTGCTCGTCTTCAAATATCTCCAAATCCGCAATTGTAAATTTTTCAGCATCTTTGTAACTTACCATCTCCGCACGGTTTAAACCTTCAACCAAGATGCGTAATGTGCCGTTTGGAAGCTTTAGCATTTGCTTAACCTTCGCTAAAGTACCCATTTTATAAAGATCTGATTTTACAGGTGAATCAACACGTAAATCTTTTTGAGTAACTAAAAAGATCGTACTGTCTCCAAGCATCGCATGTTCAAGTGCAGCAATAGAACGCTCTCTACCAACATCAATATGTAAAACCATTGTTGGGTAGACAAGAAGTCCTCTTAACGGTAAAACTGGCATATTAGATAATTTTTTTGTCACGCGGGTATTCACCTCCATCCAAATCTTAAAAACAACCCGCATTATAAGTATGTGTCAGCTATTCATAAAATTTTCATCCAACCAATATGTATATCCTTTTTGTAAGAAAAAGCTGACTTTGGACTTGCTTAAGAAGTCTAAGTCAGCTACATAATTGGAACATTCAGCAAAAATTATGCTGAGGTTTTTTCGTTATCATCTTTTTTCAATACTGAACCATCATCCAAAATTAATTTTGGCTCTGCTTTATCGCGAATTGTCTCTGCTGTGATGATACATTTTTTAATGTCTTCACGTGAAGGCAATTCAAACATAACGTCCAACATTGTTACTTCAATAATAGAACGAAGTCCACGAGCACCAGTTTTACGTTCGATCGCTAATTTTGCAATTTCAACAAGTGCCTCATCTTCAAACTCCAACTCAACATTATCCAGTTCTAACATTTTTTGATATTGTTTTGCCAAAGCATTTTTAGGCTCTGTTAAAATTTGAACTAATGCATCAACATTTAACTGCTCTAACGTTGCCAATACTGGTAAACGACCAATAAATTCTGGAATTAGTCCAAATTTCAATAAGTCTTCCGGAATTAATTGAGACATAATAGAAGCATCTTCTTCAACAACGTTATTCATAGTTGAAGCAAATCCTATTACTTTCTCACCTTGACGACGTTTAATAATCGTTTCGATTCCGTCAAATGCACCACCAACGATAAATAAAATGTTTGATGTATCAATTTGTAAAAACTCTTGGTGTGGATGCTTACGTCCACCTTGTGGAGGAACGCTAGCCACAGTACCTTCTAGAATTTTAAGTAGTGCCTGTTGTACACCTTCACCTGATACATCGCGAGTAATTGATGGATTTTCAGATTTACGAGCCACTTTATCAATCTCGTCAATATAAATAATCCCTTTTTCGGCACGTTCAATATCGTAATCCGCAGCTTGGATTAATTTTAAAAGAATATTTTCAACATCCTCACCAACATAACCCGCTTCAGTTAAGCTAGTTGCATCGGCAATGGCAAATGGTACATTTAAAATACGTGCCAATGTTTGAGCTAGTAATGTTTTACCGCTACCAGTTGGACCGATTAAAACAATATTTGATTTCGATAATTCAACATCGTCAATTTTCGAATTTGAATTAATACGTTTATAGTGATTATAAACAGCAACTGCTAAAGCTTTTTTTGCCCGTTCTTGTCCGATAACATATTCGCCTAATATATTCAAAATATCTTTAGGCTTCGGAATATCTTTGAACTCAATTTCCTCTTCGATTCCTAGTTCTTCCACTACGATCTCTGAGCAGAGCTCGATACATTCGTCACAAATATATACTCCTGGTCCTGCAACCAGTTTACGAACTTGTTCTTGTGGCTTACCACAAAAAGAGCATTTTAAATTGCCTTTTTCATCATTAAATTTAAACAATTTGGTTCACCCCTATTCAAGCAACAATCTTACAAGATTCTAGTTGTTTTATCAAATAAATTGATTGCATATTGTTACTGGCTTGATTTATGTCTTATGATTTTCGCGTTAGCGCATCAACATTCATTGGATTTTATTGTAGCTTTTTCTCAACAAATATTCAAATACCCTAACCATTATATGTATGTATTCAAATCACAAATAATTTATTTAAGTGATAAAACAAGGCACGGAAAAAAACCGCACCTTGTCAAAATTTTGATTTAATTTATTCATTACTAGTTATCTCATATATGAAAGACGGTAGCCCAGTGATTAAACTAATAATAATCGACAATGTTAATAGTTAGCCATGGTTATTATACAAAGTACGATTCAATAAATTATTTCAGTCAAATAAATTAGTTAGTAATTTTAGCGTTTTCTACAAGGAATTCAACTGTTTTTTGTGTACGGATGTCGTTCTCAAGAACTTTTGTTCCGCCTAAAGCAGTTAAGATTTGGTCATTTGACATACCAAATTGTGCAGCCATTTTTTCAAGCTCAACATTGATGTCTTCTTCTGTTACTTCAATATTTTCTGCTTGACCAATTGCTTCTAACACTAATGTTACACGTACACGGTTTGCAGCTTCTTCAGCCATTTGAGTGCGTAATGCTTCTTCGTCTTGACCAGAGAATTGGTAGTATAAATCTAAGTTCATACCTTGCATTTGTAAGCGTTGACCGAACTCTTGTACCATACGGTCTACTTCTGTGTTGATCATACCTTGTGGAATTTCAACTTCTGCATTAGCAGCTGCTTTTTCTACAAGTTCATCACGTAATGATGCTTCAGAATCAGCTTCTTTGTTAGCTAAAGTAGTTTCTTTTAATTTTGTACGTAAAGCTTCTACTGTTTCAACTTCTGGGTCCATTTCTTTTGCGAACTCATCTGTTAAGTCAGGTAATACTTTAGTTTTTACTTCTTTAACTGTTACTACGAATTTCGCTTCTTTACCAGCTAATTCAGCAGCATGGTACTCTTCAGGGAAAGTAACTACAACATCTTTAGTTTCGCCAGTTTTAGCGCCTACTAATTGCTCTTCGAAACCTGGAATGAATGAACCAGAACCGATTTCTAATGAGTAGTCCTCACCTTTACCGCCTTCGAATGCTTCTTCACCTACGAAACCTTCGAAATCGATAACAGCAGTATCACCTTCAACGATTGCTTCATTTTCTTTAATTTCTAATTCAGCTTTTTTAGCTAATTGAGCGTCGATTAAAGATTGAACTTCTTCGTCAGTTACTTCTGTAGTTTGTTTAGTTACTTCTAAACCTTTGTATTCGCCTAATTTTGGTTCTGGTTTCACAGTTACTGTAGCAGTGTAAGTGAAGTCAGCACCTTTAGCGAAGTTTTCTGTACCAGCGATTTCTGGGTAATCAACAGGTTCAATACCAGCTTCATCTAAAGCGACTGGGTATGAAGAATTGATAACGATTTCTAAAGCATCTTGGTAAAGAGCTTCTACACCGTACATTTTTTCGAATACATTACGAGGCATTTTCCCTTTACGGAAACCAGGTACGTTAATTTGTTTTACAACCTTTTTGAAAGCTTGGTCTAAAGCTTTATCTACTTCTGCAGCTTCTACAGTAACAGTTAATAAACCTTCGTTACCTTCTTGTTTTTCCCATTTTACTGACATATATATTACCTCCAAAGTTAACATTCGTTTGAATAAACAAACTGTCATATATATTGTTTGACAACCATTTTAGTATAACATAGATGAACAATGTTTCAACTTTTTTCACTACTCTTGTAAATCTGATATTTTTTCTATCTTCTGTAAAAAATCAACTATTTCACTGTTTATTTCCACTATTTCCCCAAACATGGATTTAACAAATTCAATATAACTTAACGCGATATCTTCACTTCTGAAAATTGCCCATTCAAATGGATAAAGGACAATTGCATGCTTTGCCATTAAATGTTGAGCAAACTCTAATGTAGAGGGCTCTTGTACAAGTTTTTCCGATATAATGGTCGCAATTTCCTCATATTGGGGCATTTTGGTTGGTAACGGTAATTGAGCTGGATTGACTTGCTTTGTCATGTCAAATTTAGCTATATTCAAGTCCAAGTTGACTTCCTGCTCTACTAATAATATAAGCAGCAAACTTTGAATAAATGGGTGCACATCTTCTGTCTCAATAACGGCTTTAATTTCTTTTACATATGGGCGGATATTTTTTTCAGGTAGTTCATTAATTATCATTAGCTGTTCTTGTACAGATAACTTTAGAAGTTCACTTGCGATAATTTCAAAATCCCCATCATCATCGTTTACAGGTGATGATTGCAACTGTGATCCCTGATTTTCGGCAATATGCGCATTTAAGTTTTTTAGTCGTTCAAACTTTTCGATTTCATGCTCAGGTATTAATTCTTCATCAAATAATGACTCTATAATTTTTTCCACTTGTTTAAATTGACGTAATTGCATGCAAATCGTTAAGTAAAGTTCCATCACTTCAAAATACATACTTGGGCCAATTGCCAATAATTCTTCACATATTTGTTTTGCCCGCTCGAAATTTTTCACTTCATACAAAGAATAGGCAAAAATACTAAGTGATATTTCATCTCCTTCTCCTAATAGCAAGGCTTGCTCAAACATTTCGTTTGCTTCATTATAATGTAATGTCTCAGCTAATTTTTTTGCTTCATTAAATAGCCTGTCCACTGTGCCCGGAAATAAAATAACTTTCCTTTTATTTTTATTCTCTTTATTTTCATTCATCATAATCACTCCATTGACGACATAGGTACACCTTCGCATCCTTGTCAATTGCACTTATTTTAACTCCGTTGCCATATTCCAAAAATATGTTCACAAAATTTATACTTATATTAATTTACAATACTTAAAAAAGTTATATACTAAGTACTAGTATTTTTGGAATTTTTGCTAATATAAAAACTTCTAATTCAATATTCCCATTATTCTTAGTAAATAATCGTAGTAAAATACATCTACTATTCATAAAAGGAGTGTCTATTATGGTGGTACTTTCGGAAAATGTACTACTACAGTTTAAAAATCGGTTCGAAAAATCAATGGAAAAGCTGCCGATTAGTGTAGTAAGTCTAAGTACAGCAATTGTAAACGATATAGAATACCCAGTAAAATTTGATTTCATAACGGAAACGATTGTAAATTATAAAGGACAAATCGTGACGACAAATATAATTGAAATCGAAGGAACAATTCCGGGAACAATTAAAATCGGTTCCATCACGATTTTGCCTCAACATATACATCTTACATGTGAATATGAAATTTTAACAATTACAAATAATGAACTAAAAACATTAGTAACAAATGATAAGCCATTGTTATTATATAGTGATTGGCTATTAGATGCGATTGAAAATGAGATTTTAGTATTGGAAGTAAAAGCCGATAATGATCAATTGGTCGACTGGCCTGTGGGAATTAAAAACGCGTATTTTTTATAAAATAATTAAGTACATAGCATTCACCATCTTCCTTAAATAGAAAGATGGTGAATTTTTTAATCTTTTAAGCTGATAATACGTTCTATTTGCATTGAAAATTCAGTGCTGTATACTAAGCGCTATGCACATTTTTAATGAATGAAAGTGGGATATATTTATGAAATTCGGATTTATCGGCCTTGGAAACATGGCCAACGCGATTATTAATGGAATGATTACAAGTCGACAATTTAATGCTACAGATGTATATGGGATTAATCGTAGCATCGAAAAAACAGAGGCACTCATCAGTCAATATGGGATTCAAACTGCAGATTCAATAGAGCAACTAATGTCACAAGTAGATGTCGTTATTATTGCAGTAAAACCTCAAATGTTTGATCAAGTAATTCCATCAATTCAACAGCATTTAAAGAGCAATCATATTGTTATTTCGATTGCTGCCGGAAAATCACTTGACTATCTACATCGTGAGCTTGGGGCACAGACGCCTATTTTCCGTGTCATGCCTAATATAAATTCAACTATTGGCGCATCTACAAGCTGTTTTTCAACAATTGTAGGTAATGATGAACAAAAAGACATTGTTGAAAAGCTGTTTGCTACAGTAGGAACTATTGACGAGCTTCCTGAAGAATTATTTTCTATATTTACAACGATTGGTTGCGCCTCCCCCGCCTTTACTTATCTGTACATTGATTCGTTGGCACGTGCTGCTGTTCGCGAAGGCATGCCTAAAGATATGGCGCTTAAAATTGCGGCAAGTTCTGTAATGGGTAGTGCGAAAATGGTATTACAGTCCGACTCACATCCTTGGGCATTAATCGACCAAGTTTGTTCACCTGGTGGAACGACGATACAAGGTGTCACATCCCTACAAGTTAACCATTTCGAAAGTACAATCTACGATGCAGTTGATGCCGTTACAAACCGTGATACTCTTCTGCAAAAGCAAACATCAAAATAGGCTGTTACCTAGTGAAATCAAATTTCACTAGGTTTTTTCATCTTGCTTTACTTTTTTATCATAGTATAATTACCTTTATTTAGTGAAACATTCAAAAAGAGGTGTATCATGACTTTAATCTTGCGAGTTTTGGCTATTATCCTATTCAGTTCTTTTTTCACCTCTTCTAGTGAAGCAATGACTGGTGAAAAAGGGCATGCACTTCAATTCCATTATGAAATAATCGAGCAAAACGATAAAATAATTTGGAACATACAATATGAAGATCGGTTTTTGCAGATTAAAGAAAGCGAAAAATCGGCTGAATTATTGTTACAGTTCAGAAGCTTAATCGATCAGGCTACGAGCAACGTTCTTCCATTGACAATTTATAGTTGCTTTATAATCTTCACTCTCGTATTCGCAGTACTCTTTACATTTACTAAGCCAAAACGCTTAAAACATCCACTCTTTTGGAGCAGCGTCATCATCTCTTGTATATTCCTGATCAAAAGTTATTCCTATTATGAAGTCCTTCAACATACCGAAGCTAATCTACGCTATTATTACCTATTGCTTGAAGTTATTAATTCCCCCTATTAACATGTAAAACAACTATGTTTTACATGTTTTTATAATTATCTCTAAAACTTGTAAAAAAATACGAGAACATAATTGCTAAGTCACGTACTATTCTATATAATCAATCTTGTTTCAAAATGAAACACAATTAAATTATAGATTGGGAGCGTGACAAGAAATTGGGTAAAGCATTGATTATTGGAGCTGGCGGAGTAGCTAGCGTTGTCGTACATAAATGTGTACAAAACTCAGAAGTATTCGAAGAGATTATGATCGCAAGTCGAACAAAGTCTAAATGTGATGCTTTAAAAGAAAAATTAGATGGTGGGAAAACGATTATCCATACAGCACAGGTGGATGCGGACAACACTGAGGAACTAATTGACCTAATCAATGGATTTAATCCAGATGTGGTGATTAATGTCGCTTTACCATATCAAGACTTAACTATTATGGATGCATGTTTAGCAACAAAGACTCATTATGTAGATACAGCAAACTACGAGCCTTTAGATACTGCTAAATTCGAATATAAATGGCAATGGGCGTATAAAGAGCGTTTTGAAGAAGCAGGCATTACTGCGCTTCTAGGTTCAGGTTTTGACCCAGGTGTAACAGGCGTATTCACAGCGCATGCACAAAAGCATCATTTCGATGAAATTCATTACATCGATATCGTTGATGCTAACGGTGGAGACCACGGACTTCCATTCGCAACAAACTTCAACCCGGAAATCAACATTCGTGAAATTACTGCGAACGGTCGTTTCTGGAAAGATGGCGAGTGGGTTGAAACAGAGCCTTTAGAATATAAAACAGTTTATAACCTACCGGAAATCGGTGAAAAAGATTGCTACCTTCTATACCATGAAGAATTAGAATCTTTAGCAAAAAACATTAAAGGATTAAAACAAATCCGTTTCTGGATGACATTTGGCGAGAAATACTTAACACATTTAAACGTTTTGGAAAATGTAGGTATGACATCTATCGAGCCAATTGAATTCCAAGGACAAATGATTCAGCCAATCCAATTTTTAAAAGCTGTTTTACCAGACCCAGCTACATTAGGTCCACTTACAAAAGGTAAAACAAACATCGGCTGTATCGTTCGCGGTATTAAAGACGGTAAAGAGAAAACTTATTATGTATACAATGTATGTGATCACCAAGAATGCTACAGAGAAGTTGGTTCACAAGCGATTTCATATACAACTGGTGTACCAGCAATGATCGGTGCAATGCTTGTAATGAACGGTGAATGGCAAAAACCAGGCGTTTGGAATGTAGAAGACTTCAATCCAGACCCATTCATGGACGCTTTAAACAAATGGGGCTTACCATGGCACGAAACTGAAAATCCTGAATTAATTGACTTAGACTTCACTTCTAACGGAGTAACAAAATAATGGCTGATTTAAAAGTGAAAAAGCCTATTATGGAGGAAGCTTTAGCGAAAGAAACTGGAATTGATTGGTCTCAGGCACCATCTCCAGCATTCGTAGTTGACGAGCGATTACTCGAGCGCAATTTAAAGCTATTAAAATCTGTACAAGATCGTACAAATTGTGATATTTTACTTGCTCTTAAAGGATTTTCAATGTGGTCAACATTCCCGATGGCGCGCAATTATTTAGCAGGTATTACGTCTTCTTCATTATTTGAAGCTCGTTTAGGTTTTGAAGAATTCGGCAAGGAAGTACATGCTTATGCCCCTGCTTATGCAGAACATGAAATTGATGAATATTTAACATATGTCGACCATATTGTATTTAACTCTTTTGATCAGTTAAACAAATATAAAGACAAAGTGTTAAATCACGAGAAAAATATTTCAATCGGCTTACGTGTAAACCCGGGCTATTCAGAGGTGGAAACACCACTATATGATCCATGCTATATTAATTCACGTTTAGGTATCCCGTTCGAATCATTTAAGCCAGATGAGCTTGACGGTGTAGAAGGTATTCATTTCCACGCGATGTGCGAACAAGGTGCAGAAGTACTGGAACGTATTTTAGTTCATTTTGAAGAAAAATACGGAAAGTACTTACATCAGATGAAATGGATTAACTTCGGTGGCGGACATCATATTACGAAACCTGGTTATAACGTAGAACTATTAGTGTCATTAATCAATCGTATTCAAGAAACATATGACGTGAAAGTAATTTTAGAGCCAGGCGAAGCCATTGCACTGAATACAGGTTATTTAGTAGCAACAGTACTTGATATCGTTCATAACGGTATGGAGCTGGCAATTGTAGACTCTTCTGCCACTTGTCATATGCCGGATACACTTGAAATGCCATACCGTGCACACATTATCGGTTCTGGTCAGCCAAGTGAAAAGGCATATACGTACCGTTTAGGTGGGATGACGTGCTTAGCCGGCGATATTATTGGGGATTACTCTTTCGATGAGCCACTTCAGGCAGGCGACAAAATCGTCTTTACTGACATGGCCCATTATACAATGGTAAAAACGCATATGTTCAACGGTGTGAACTTGCCGAGTATTTGCACGTACAATGATGAACAAGGAATTAAAGTCATTCGTTCATTCCAGTTTGAAGATTATAAAGGTCGTTTATCATAAGAAAAAGCAGAAACGTTTTATCACGTTTCTGCTTTTCTTTATTCAAGTGGGAAGTAAATAGGACGACTAAACGCCGGCTGCCATATACCTTGCTCGTTTTTTACCATTCTCACTTCTGCTGGTAATCCATTTTCCCCTGTAAAAACAACCCAGCCTTCCGTTTCTGAACGTACTTCAAAAGTAGCCTGTTCTAATCCATTAAAGCCACTTACAACCATTATACGGTTTAATTCTGGTGTAAATAGCTGTTGACGCACAGCTTTTGTTTTTTCATAATACTGCTTTACTTCAAGTGTATCTTTACTTTCAACATTTGTAAAAAGTGCTTCATATGTTTCATAATCTTGCTCAATTTCACTTAACAAAAACATTTTAGTAATTGTAACCGGTGAAATCGCCCGCAAACGTTCCAATTCATAATCCGTTTTGAATGCCTCATACACAGCTTGTTCTTCAGGTGTCAATGTAAGCGCCAATTCATCTGAAGCTTGAATAGCGGTCACCTTGCCCACTAGTTGAGCATTCTTAATTTTTAATAATCGCTGATGATCGTCATTACTGTAAACAAGTAGTTCATCTTTAGCGGTATCTATCGTTTCATTGGCAAAAGGTGTATATTTTATTCCCCATTCATAAAAATAATACGGGTTTTTAAGGGGATCTTTCTTTTCTCCCTCCCCTATTTTCTCTCCAAGACCTCGAACAGTTAATATCGTACCATTTACCCGGATTTGCCCCTCATCCATTGTCACCGTATCATTCGCTAAACCGAGCACTGTCGATACAACAATCCCATTAGGCGAGTAATAGGCTACATAATCCCCATATGTAATGGTTGCATCTTCATCAATTACCATTGGGAAGCCATGTAGCATCCATTGTTCCCCAAGTAAATACGCTTTTTGGGGTTCAATCACCTCTAACTCATTAACAACATCAATAATCGGCAATAGTGGGGTTCCTTCATTTGCTGTTTGGACACTTTTTGACGGGGAGAACTGTGCCAATAATATCATTCCAATTAAACAGCACATCGCAACAGAAACCGATAGTACTTGCCAATTGCGTTTTTTCGGCTTTCGCTTTGTCTGTAACAATCGCTGCTTGAGCTCATTTGTATAGGGTGCATCCTGCTGCAATTCCCGCTTCAACTGATTTTTAAATTCCTTCATAAAATAGCTCCTCCAATTCTTGATCATTTTTTAAAAGTTCTCTCGCCCGACGAATTCTTGTACGAACGGTATTTTGTGAAACCATTAGTAAATCAGCAATTTCTGATACCTCAAATTCCTCATAGTAAAATAAAATAATGACCTCACGATAATGGACAGGCAAGGCGAAAATATGTTGTTTTAATGTAGTAAAAGCTTCTATTTCTAAATACGCTTGTTCACTTGAAGGCACATTTTTACGCATTGGTATTAATTTTGTTAGAAGTGCTTTTCTCTTTTGTTTGCGTAGCTCATCATGACAACAATTAATCGCTATACGAGTTAAATAGGTTTTCAGTGAAGCTTCACTACGGAAATTTTCTTTATGTAACAGAAACTTCATTAAGACGTCCTGTGTGATTTCCTCTGCAAGTTGACGATCCTTTACGTATAAATAGCTAAAATGATATAAATATTCTCCATATTGTTCTACAATTTCCTCCACCGATCACTCACCTCTTTTCAATTCTACAACTTAGACGTTTGCTTTTTAAAAAATTGTTCAAAATCTTCCATAATAATTTCTTCAAGGCTAATTATGATACAAAAAAAGAGCACGGTTTCAACTTTAACGTTGTACCGCGCTCAATTTTTATGTGCCGCAATAGCTGACAAATGGTGGTTCTTCATCTGTTGGCGGCTGTGTATATTTTGAAAGCTGTTCATTTGTATCATAGGGATTTGATAAGACTTGCAGCATTTCGGCAAACATAGAAGGCTTGCCTGCAACAAATTCTTCTATAGCTTGTTCTACTAAATGATTTCTTGGAATTACGGCAGGATTAACCGATTTCATTACCTGTAAAGTTTCTTCTTTTGTCATGTCCTGTTGCTCAATACGCTCGAACCAAGCTTTTTCCCATTGTTTGAACTGTTCTGATTGGAATAGTTTATTGTTTGGTCGTTCTCCCTCTGCCAATGAACGAAACGTATTCGTATAATCCGCATCATTGTATTCCATTAGCTGAAGCAACTCATTAATAAGCTGTTCATCCTGATCACCTGGATAGAGAAGTCCGAGCTTTTCACGCATTTCACTATAATAATGTGCTTTATAAACAGAAGGGAATTTTTCTAGAATACCTTGCGCTAAACGAACCGCCTCTTCTTCATTCTCATGAATTATTGGCAATAAACTTTCTGCAAAGCGTGTTAAATTCCATGAAGCAATTGCCGGTTGGTTACCATATGCATAACGTCCTTGAGTATCAATTGAACTAAACACAGTAGAGGTGTTATACGTATCCATAAAAGCACATGGACCATAATCTATTGTTTCACCGCTTATTGTCATGTTATCCGTGTTCATTACACCGTGAATAAAGCCAACACTTTGCCATTTTGCAATAAGTGCCGCTTGCTTTTCTAATACCGTTTCCAATAATGCAATATAAGGATTATCTGCTTTACGAATCTCAGGATAGTGCCGGTCTATCGCATAATCCGCTAATGCTTTTACGTCAGACCTTTCTCCAAATTGAGCTGCATATTGAAAAGTACCGACGCGCAAATGACTAGCCGCTATACGGGTTAACACAGCACCATCAAGTGCCTTTTCACGATAAATAACATCCCCTGTAGCAGCAATCGCTAAGCTACGTGTTGTAGGAATTGAAAGTGCATGCATTGCTTCGCTGATAATAAATTCTCTCAACATTGGACCTAATGCCGCTCTTCCGTCTCCCCCTCGTGAATACGGTGTGCGCCCTGAACCCTTTAATTGAATATCATAGCGTTCCCCATCTTTTGTAATATGCTCTCCAATTAATAGTGCTCGTCCATCTCCTAACATATTGAAATGACCAAATTGATGTCCCGCATATGCTTGGGCAATTTGCGCTGCACCTGAAGGCATTTCATGTCCGGCTAAAATTGCCGCCCCTTGCTCTTTTAATTCATTTGCATCTAAATCCAGTCTATCTGCTAGCGTACGATTAAAAATGACAATCGCTGGTGCAGTAACTTTATTTGCCGCTATTTCGGTATAAAACATTTGTGGCAAATCCATATAACTATTATCAAAACGAAAACCAAAATTGTCTTCTTTTTCTGTCATTGTTTTTCGCCTCATTTCTTTTAGTTGATGCGTTTATTATAAACCTTTTAAGATTAGTTAACCAAAATCCAGTCTTTTAAAACGAAAAATGTAACCTAGCCTCACTTTAGTTAACCAAAAATAAATTTCAGTTGACACAACTCGTTTTACATTTTATATTTACGTTAACCGAAAAAAATATTCCAGTTAACAAAGGGGTTAGAAAATGGAAACCGTTCACAAAACACAAACCTTTAAAACAGTAGATTTAATTTACAGTGCTTTGTTTGCAACATTAATTATGATTGGTGCAAACATAACATCATTTGCACCCTTCTTAACAGTTGGTGGTGTACCAATTACATTACAAACCTTTTTTGCTATTTTAGCAGGATTGGTTCTAGGATCTAAAAAAGGAGCCATTGCTTGTACTGTATACATGGCTATTGGGCTTGCTGGTGCACCGGTCTTTTCAAAATTCACAGGTGGCTTCTCAGCAATTTTGCTACCGACATTCGGTTTTATTGTTACATTTATCGTTAGTGCCTATATTGCCGGTAAAATCGCTGAAACATACAAAACTAGACTTGCCTATATTATTGCGGCGCTTATAGCGATGGCTATAAATTATATACTAGGGACAACTTGGATGTATTTTGCTTATACATTATGGGCTGCAGCGCCAGAAGGATTTTCCTATAAACTGGCTTGGTTTTGGATGATTCCGCCGATGCCAAAAGATATTATTCTAGCTATTTTTGCAGGATTCTTTGCCTTTCGTATTCAAAAAGTTTTAAAGATTCTTCCGATTAAACAATCGTAAACAGTTGGAAATATGGAGAGAAATTACTATTTGCTGGACACATTTATCTTTTTTTATACAATATTTTGGCGCCATCATTATACCGAAATCTATTTATTTGATATAATTTATCATATTGATAAAGGAGGAATTCCGTATGGCAAATCATTATCAAAATATCGTTGTGGCAGTAGATGGCTCTGAGTTAGGCGAACTCGCTTTTCAAAAATCAATTGATGTAGCAAAACGTAATATTGGCTCGACTTTACATATTATCCACGTAATCGATACAAGCTTTTCCGCATCTTTTGATATGCTTTATGATAATATGGTTGAATTAGTCCGTAAGCACGGTGAAGTGTTATTGGACCGCTATGAATTAGAAGCAAAAGAAGCTGGCATTGTAAATGTTAATAAGATTTTAACTAAAGGTACTCCGAAAAATGTTTTATCCAAAAAGCTTTCAGAACATGCGCCTGCAGATATTATTATTTGTGGTGCAACAGGCTTAAATGCAATGGAGCAAATGTTCATGGGCTCCAGTACTGAAGCAATCGTCAGACATGCAACTTGTGACGTATTAATTGTACGTACACCTATCAAATAGAGAAAAAGGTTATGAGGCTAATTAATGTCCTCATAACCTTTTTAAATTACGCACGATGCGAACTTACTTTTAAAAGCTCCTCTTACGTTAACATACGTAAAAAGTTAAATCATTAAAATTTCACGGATGTCTTGCTCGGTTAATCTACTGTTAGACTGGTCGTCTCCATCCAAAATATCGGAAATGAGCAGTTTCTTTTTTTGCTGAAGTTCGCTCATCTTTTCCTCTATCGTCCCATTTGTTATGAGTTTGATTACTTGTACAACTTCCTTTTGTCCCATTCGATGCGCACGGTCAGCTGCTTGTTCCTCCACTGCCGGGTTCCACCATAAATCATATAAAATTACGGTATCTGCCCCCGTTAAATTCAATCCTGTTCCGCCTGCTTTTAACGAAATTAAAAACAAATCGCGCTCTCCATTATTAAAAGCATTGCAAAGTGCTACACGTTCCTCTGATGGAGTTTGGCCATCCAGGTAAAAATACGATTCTCCACGCTTGGATAGCTCAGTTGCAATCATTTTCAGCATTTGCGTAAACTGCGAAAATATTAGCACACGGCGTCCTGATGCTTTCGATTGCTCCAACAGGTGAAACAACTGCTCAAATTTTGCAGAACTTCCTTTATAGCCTTCGACAAATAGGGCCGGGTGACAGCAAATTTGCCGTAGTCGGGTTATGCCAGCCAAAATTCGAATACGATTTTTATGAAACGTCTCTTTGTCTAAATGCTTCATTGTATCCACCCGTAACTTCGCCAAATACGCTGCATATAACGCTTTTTGCTCTGGGAAAAGTTCTGTTTTTTCGATAATCTCCTCTTTTTGAGGTAGCTCGTCCAGCACCTGTTCTTTCATACGGCGCAACAAAAATGGACGGACTCTGCGTGCAATATCTTTTCGCTGCATATGTCGGAATTCCTCTAGCTCCCGGAATAGCTGAGGAAAAACAACGCGATAGATGGACCATAATTCGGACAAGGAATTTTCAATTGGTGTACCCGTTAAAGCAAAACGGTTGGTCGCGTTAATTTTTTTGACAGTACGTGCTGTTTGGGTAACCGGATTTTTAAATGCCTGTGCCTCATCAAAAAATACAGTATGGAAATGTTGTCGTTCATAAAATGATATATCACGTCGCAATAACGGATATGTCGTAATTACAACATCTTGTTCTTCCATTGTTCGCAGCAGTGCCCTTCTCTCTGACACATCCCCATCCACAACAATTGCTTCAACTTCTGAAGCAAATTGCATGAACTCATAGAGCCAATTATAAGAAAGTGATGATGGACAAACGATTAATACAGGTTGTTTATTCGCGCGAATTACATCTAATTCTGAAACGACAAACGCAATACTTTGAATCGTTTTGCCAAGTCCCATATCATCTGCCAGTACACCGCCAAATCCATAATTGGAAAGTAATTTTAACCAATTGTAACCATGCTTTTGATAATCTCTAAGAATAGATTGTAGACTTGCCGGAACTTCGAATGTTAGTGATGCTGGATTTAACAATTGTCCTGTAAATTCTTTAAACGATTGTTCCGCTTCAAAAATTGTACTCTCTTCAAATTGCTCCAAAAACGGCAAGCTATCTAAAATCGGCATGTTAAACGTTAATTCGTATTCATCATCTTGTGCTGGAATCGCTCTTAAAAAGCGCTGAATTTCTTCTATTTCCCGCGTTTCCAATGACAGCAATGCTCCATCTTTCAGTCGGTAATATTTTTGCTTCACTTTAATAGCCGCTAATATTTCTTTAATCTGGTTATTTGAAACCCCATCCATTTCAAATTTAAATTCAAGCCAATTTGTCCGTTCCTTTTGTACATTTACTCGAATTTTAGGGAAGTTATTTTCTTTTGCAATACGTAATTTAACAGAATTTGTTGCATAAATTTGAGCAAGCTTTGTTAATTTCGGAAGTTGATGGAATAAAAAATTATATTCGAGCTCCTCATTTTGCATATAGTAACCGCCATCTGTTTTCGTAAAGCCACTTTCATCCATTAACGCTAAAATAGTCGACTCCTTTTCAATATCTCGAATAATTAGCACTTCATCCGATATGTCATATTCACTTAATGGTTGAATAACAAACTGCCCATATTGAAACTCCAAACCTGCTAGAAAGCGATTTTTTACACGGTCTAAATAAACATTGACGACTAATGGTGTTTGCATTTGCTGTAATGAAAGCTCTCTATCCATTGTCACAGTACCTATTTTTTTCAGTTTCGGAATAATCTTTTCTAAAAAGTAGTCCCAATGTGATTGCTCAATCGTTAGCGTGGATTGTTGCTGGAGCATTTTCTTTAATTCCAGAAGTTGCATCACACTTTCATCGCTGATTTGTGTCATTTCTCCGTTAAAGAGCACTAATCGATAACCAGGCAGTAGGACCGTCCGTTCAATTCCTTCTATATTAAGCTCATAATGCTCCCCTTTTGCCTGAATATTAAAACGCAGCGCTGTAGGACGTGTTAAAATCTTCACTTTACTGTAGCTTTCATTTTGATAAAACAGTGATACATCTTCTATATTCAAGAGTAGTGGTACAAGGAGATGCCATGATGATGGCGGAATGATTAGTAGATGCTCCTGAAAATGAATTTGCTTATATTGCAATGTCTCTCTATATAGTGCATCATCTTCTACTATTTTAATAAGGAGTTGTAATATAGCATCGTGCTGTACTTCGAAGCAGAATTCCTCAAAATTATATACCGTGCTTTCTGAAATGCGGTAAGTTTTTTTATTTTTTATATGCGTTAAAAATTCACGAATAGATAAAATGTGCTCCCCATTCACTTGGAGATTTATCGCAAAAAGCGTCTCTTCTACGGAAAGTTGAACGGGGGTCAATAAAAAATGTACGTCCATTATTTCACGCTTTTCAAAGTGACGTTGCTGACGACTTGTTTGCACTGTCTGCTCTTTGAAAATTGAAAGAAAGCTATTTTTTAAATCTACGTTCTCCTCAAGCGGAATAGTTAGCGAAGAAGGTGATGTTTTTTTATTGCGGTTTAAAATAGCAATCAGTACTGCCGCCACATGTTGGCAGCTTTTACTGAAGTCCCCTAACGTCGGGCAGCTACAAGAGGTTTTAACTTTACCTGTACTTTCTTTTTCAACACGGACAACGAATTGTTCTGTACTTTTCACAACGGCTTCCCCAAATGTATCCGTATATTGCAGGAAATTCACTTTTCCTGTTTGATAAAAAGTATGCCCTTTTTTAAAAGAAACGGTCCCGCATAGATCTTTTATCTGTTTTTCCGAAAGTTTAATATCCATGCCGATCCCCCTTTTTCTTTTTAGTTCATTTTCTCATGTAGTACATTGAATTACTAGTTCGAAGCAATTCACAGAAAATTAATTCCAGTTTTTCAGTTATTGCATTTCTAAACTGGAAGCGATTTGTGAAGCGCTCGATTGGCAACCTGGGGATTGATTCGCTGGAGGATTGAAAAGAAGAATAAACTAAAAAAGGGGGCTAACTGGATAGCCCCTTTTTACTTAAGTGAAATTTGATTTTATTTTTTCTAAATGACGGACAGTTGGCGTTAAATTTGCAAAGAAGTATGCTTCACGCAGTTTGCGAGAAGGTACGCTACCGGCTACATAGCCCGCTGCACCATTATGAATCATATTTGCCTGCACTGCAGCTAATGTATCATGGACTGCCTGTAAACGCGTATTTACTACATCTTTTAGTGTTAAATTGTTTGCTAATTGAGTTAACTCCGCTTCAATTCTTTCATGATGGCTACGTAGTTCAGTTGCCTGTACTTTCAAAAAGTCATTACAGCCATTTTGCTTTGCTTTTACCTTTTCAATGCCATCAGCTGCTGCAGCTATAACACCGGCACCAAGCGGAACTTGGTAGTAAATGAATGTCGGGCGTATAATATCGCAAAATGCTTTTGCATCCTCCGATATAACAAAATCATTTGGAATTAGTACATTCTCAAATTTACAAGTATATGTTGCACTTCCATTTACCCCGATAAACCCAAGTCGTTCGGTCATTTCCAAACCTGATGCATCTGTTGAAACGAGCACCATCACTTCCCGAGTATCAATTGTAGCAATCGCACCAAAATAATGGCGCTTCCCTAAATTTGATACAGCTGGTAGTGTTCCGTTAATAATATAGCCTTCTTCTGTCTTTTCGGCAGTTAAATGAAGCTTCTCCAGACCTGAATAGTATTTCATTGCATTTGATAAACCTGTTGCCCCTAACTTACGGCCATTTTCTAATTGGGGCAACACTTCATTTTTCAAATAGGCATTATCACTATTTCGTAAGTAAGTTAATGCGGCTAAATGGCACCAAACACAAAACGCTGTTGTCATACATACCTTTGCCGTTTCACGGACAACTGTCGCTTCATCTACTAATAAACTTGATTGATCTTTATTTGCCGATTGAAAAAATCCACCCTCGCCTAACGCTAAAATATAGCTTTCTGCATAATGTGCCTGCTCATCGACTTTCTTTACTAAAGGTTTTAGTTTGTCCTCGATGATTTGCGCTAATAATTGTTTGTTCAATGCCATTCTCTCCGCATCCTTTCCTTTTAGTCCGATAGTTCCGTTAGCGATGTAATCGGTGTTTGTACTGCTTCGCGTGCACGTTTTACAGCTGCTTCGTCTGGTGCATCATAGAAGCATAAGCACTTTGTCATATCTTCACATACATACGTACGAGAGAATTTTACATCAGGTACTTCTTCATACTTTACAGAGTTTTTCTTTTTGCGTTCCAAATATTTTTCCATCGTGATTTCAGCAGGGATTTCCCACTCAACTAAATAATTTACTTGCTCTCCACCAGCTTTTACTTCATCTAATTCTTTACCGATTAAACGAACTTCTTTAATTAAGTCGATCGAAACACCTTGTGATTGTAAAGCTTCTTTTACTGCTTCTTCTTCAGTTGCTTCAATAATGAAATAGCCACGTGAAAAATCCTTCGCTACTTGTACTTCGATAACCCCTACATCTTTTGTCGCGTGCACTTTATCTACCAATGCCGAAAATGCCTCTTTTGAAGATACTTCATTAATTGTTGATTCCACTAAATATAAACTCATTTAAATTCCTCCTAGTAGTTAATGTTAAATTTCTTTATATTCAAATAGGCGATTAAATTAGAGCGCACTATGAATATCAATTATCAATTGCACCTATTCATCATTAGGTACAGCATGTTGAAAGTTTCAAGCTCCTTTGAAAGTTAAAAAAATTAACTCGCTTTGCATAAAATTAATGTTTATACTAAGTACGAAGGAGGCATAAGCATGAAAACTCGTTATGATTTACCTTGTAACATTGCACAAACATTAAATATTCTCGGGGATAGATGGACACTTCTAATCATCCACGAACTTCTAATAGGTGAAACAAATTTCAATGATATTAAGCTCAAGCTTCCCGGACTTTCGGCAAACGTTCTTTCGAATCGTTTAAAGGAATTAGAAGAAGCCCATATAGTCCAGAGCGAGCTTTATGTTGCTCACCCACCTCGCTATCGCTATACATTAACCGAAAAAGGCACTGCCCTTGAGCATGTATTTAATGCGATGATTATTTGGGGAGCCGAGCATCTTGAAACTTGTTATAAAGAAATTGTCGATCCTGATGAAAACCGGGTTGAAATTGGTTATTACTCTACTAAAACGGGTGATCGAATCGACAATATTCAAATACGACCTTTAAAAACTGTCTAAAAATTTTTAGGCAGTTTTATTTTGCGCTGCCCCAAATGCGATTGACCCAACTTTCAAAATAATGAATGCCTTTATCTAACGCTAATCCAAGAACCCCAATGACAACGATACAAGCCATTACTAAATCAAGACTTAAAGAATTTCTTGCATCAATGATTAAAAACCCTAACCCTGATTGCGCACCGACCATTTCACCCGCTACAAGGAAGATCCACGCAGAACCTAACGCCATATGCAAACCATTTGCAATCATCGGGAATGATGCCGGTAATACTATTTTCCGTAATGTTTCAAACGGGCTCATTTCAAAATTGGAGGCAATACGTAAATATGTTCTGTCGACTTTTTTGACAGCTGATACGGTCGATAAAAGGACCGGGAAAAAAGCAGCTATAAAAATTATGACAATCGCGGGCATATTGCCAATGCCAAACCATAATACGATAAAAGGTGACCATGCAATTGGAGAAACCGGACGCAATACTTGAACAATTGGGTCCACTACTTTCCATACGAGCATCGATCTACCTAGTAGAAGCCCTAAAATGACGGCCACAATTACTGCTGCTAAATAACCCGAGAAAAATCGAAATAAACTAATTTGAATATGAGCAAACAAAGAACCATCCGAAATGATTGCTAATAATGCTTCCCCCACTTTTAAAGGTGGAGGGAAGAGTGCTGACTGATGGCCACCGATGAAGATTGCAAATTGCCAGAAGACAAGAAGCAGAATAAAGCCAATCGCAATCGGTGACAGTTTTTTCACTTTGGCCATAATATCCCTCCATTCCTCTATTAATTTACAAAGCTATCATCAACAAAGTCTTCGTAGGATGGTGGATTAACAGATAATCCCATTTCCATTAATGCATCACGTAAAATAGCATAGCTTTCTTGTTCAATACTTAAATTGTCATATGAAATCCAATCAAGAGAAATATCCAAAACATTTTGATCCACTGTTAAATATTGCCCGACTACTTCATGCATATGTTCGTCTTTTCCTTGTGCAAGCTCTCCACCTGCTACATAGTCGTTAACAAATTTGTCGGCCAATTCTTTATTGTCGTCAATAAATTTACCTCTCAATACTAAGCCACAATCGATGGAATCTTTCCATATTTCTTCTGACTGATACAATACTTTGCCATTTTCAAGTGCTACAGAAATCGCTCCAAATGGTTCAGCTACAACATAGCCGGCAATTCGCCCTTCTGCTAAAGCTGCAGGCATTTCTGCTGGCGGTAGTTCGATTACATCAACTTCATCATAGGCAATGCCATGTTTTTCCAGCATTTCATACAACAAAATATTATGTGTGGAAAATCTGCTTGGGATGGCAAAGGATTTCCCGACGAGTTCTTCAACAGAATTAATATCATTACCTGCAATTAAAACATTGCCATCTCGATGACCGAGTGCCACTGCTTTTAAATCAATGCCTTTTTCCTTTGCATTCATAGCTAATTGGATTAGTACGGATGCCCCATCGATTGCTCCCGTATTAAGTGCATCCATTAGTTCTGGCCAAGAACCAAACTTTACTAGCTCTAAATTATAATCCTCATAGTTCTCATCATTCTGCATATATAAAGGCACCGCATGTGTAATCGGTAAATACCCAATTTTTATTGTTGGTTTTTCACCATCGACTGCAGAATTATTTCCGCATGCAGCTAAAAATGTAACAAATAACATTGTCATTATTAAAAATATCTTTTTCATCCACTACCCCCCCTTAAATATTAAATTCTATCGTTGTTTCATGAGTAAATTGAAATTCATTAAAAATTAGTTCCCTATAATGCTGAAAGTCTGCATCGGCACGATTTCGTTCCTTTGGCAATCTCAATACAATTTCCTTATGAATCTCCCCAGGATTTGGCTTCATAATTAATATGCGGTCTGCCAAATAAATGGCTTCATCAATATCATGTGTTACTAAAACAATTGTCATCTTTTCTCGACGCTGAATTTGCATTAATTCATCCTGTAAATAGTAGCGTGTAAATGTATCGAGCGCACCGAATGGTTCATCCATTAAAATGACCTCTGGCTGCATCGCCAGGGCACGTGCAATAGCAACTCGTTGCTGCATCCCACCAGATAATTCACTTGGGAGAGCATTGGCCCGATCCTCTAATCCAACCATTCGTAAATAATGTAGAGTTCTTTCAGATATTTCCTGCTTTGATAAACTTATATTTTCAATGCCTAACTCTACATTTTTTCGGACAGAGCGCCATGGCAGTAACCCATAGTTTTGCATCAGCATAATGCATCGCTTACTCGGTTTCCTGATAGACACTTCATCGAGCAAGATTTGGCCATTGTTTACCGCTTCAAAGCCACCTATACAATTAAGCAATGTACTTTTTCCACAGCCGCTTTTTCCTAAAATTGCGATAACTTCACCTTTTTTTATATCGAAAGAAATATCCTGCAGTACTGTCGGACCCTGTTCACTATAAGACTTACTTACATTCCTAATATCAATCATTACTGAAGACAATTACCTTTCACCCCAATGCCGATTATTCAACTCGGTTTTATATTATATGAGTTATATTATTATACTTACTTAAATAAAACAACCTTATTTTTCAATTTATTTTTATTTTCTAAAAAATTGTCGGTTATTTTATGAATATAATATAAAATGGAACAATATATAGTTATCTACATAGTGATGGTAGTTCATTTAAAAAGTGAGGTTGAAACAAAATGAAAAAAGTGAAGTTAGTTCCCCATGATCTTCGTTATGCGAAGGAAATACATCGTTTATCTCAGGCACCCGAAGTAAAAAATGCACTTGGTTTACCTACTCAATCCATAGAAGATACGGAAAATTTTATTATTAATAATTTAATAGAAGAATCTGAAGGAAAGACGGTTTCTCGTGTAATTCTTAATGAGGAAGAAAAATTAGTTGGTATTACGACACTAATGTTTATTGATCAACATAAAAAACTTTGTCACATCGGTAGCTGGATTGGTTTTGAGTTTTGGGGGCTTGGCTATAATTTGCCGTCGAAAATTGAAATTTTAAAAATTGCATTTGAGCAGCTGAAATTGGATGTTGTGTTTGCAGGTGCCCGTACTGTTAATATCCGTTCACAAAAAGCACAGGAAAAATTACCGTTCATCTCCTTAAATGTTGAACAGCAATTTCCAGAAGAACATTTACTATTGGAAGAGAGACAAAAACAGCCTTGTGTTTTAAATGCAATTTTAAAAGAAGACTACTTAAATTATTTATACATTACACAAAAAGGTCAGGAAATTTAGAGGTATCTCTAATTTTCCTGACCTTTTTCTGCTATATATTTTTTTGCCACATTCATGCCTCCAAGTGTGACAAGTGGAGACCCCCCACCTGGATGTACTGTCCCTCCAACAAAATATAAATTTTTCAGCTTTGCATGCCGATTACTCGGTCTAAAAAATGCAGATTTTACTGAATTGGATGCAGCTCCATACAATGCCCCTCGAAATGCATAAAATTCCTTCTCTAAATACTCGGGTGTTATTACTTTTTCCTCCACAATAGCATCTTCGATATCAAGACCAAGGTCCTTTAACTGTATGATTATTTGTTGGCGATATTTCTGCGAATCAATTTGTAAAGTTCCATTTTGGGTTGGAGGGGCATTAACTAAAATCAGCAAATTATCTCCACTTGGTGAAATGGAAGGATCGGTATAGGAAGAATTACAAATATAAATTGTGGGATCTTCAACATAGTGATCTGAAAAGAGTGCGTCAAACTCCAATTCATAGTTTTCAGGAAAATAGACATTATGATGATGCAACCCTTCAATCCGTTTATTAAGCCCAAGCAATAAGACAAATGCTGAACTGGATGGCTGAATATCTTTTTTAACTTCATCAAGCTCAAATAAATCACTTAATCGATCTGAATTCATAAAGACAGCATCGACTGTATGTGTATTTCCATACTGATCGATAATACTGTGAATTTGAGTCTTTCCATATTTAACTTTTGTCACTTCACACCCTACATGAAATTTCACACCTAGCTGCTTAGCACGGGTTGTAAATGCTTGCGCAATCTTTGATGTTCCACCTTCAACGTAATCGACACCATCAACCAATTCCAAATAAGCAATCATTGCAAATGTTGCAGGCATTATGTATGGCGATGAACCAATATATGTCGCATAGCGTAAAAAACATTGAACGATAAACGGATGCTGAAAATACTTTCTTATAAATTGGTCCAAAGTTTCAAAAGGCCGTACTTTTACTAGCGCCGATAGTAATGATGGTTTCATATAGTCTCGCCAGCTCGTAAATGTTGTTTGCAAAAAATGACGCTGTGCCAAAAAGTAGATTCTTGAAATTTCCGTAATAAAAGCAGGATAATTTTTCGCGTCACTTAAAGAAATCTTTTTAATTTGCTCAATCATATATTGCTGGTCGTTGGAAAAATATAATACTTCTCCTTTCGAACTTACATTCTTCATATGAACTCGTAAAGGGATAAAATTTAAATAATCATCCGGATCTACGCCAGTTTGTGCTAATACCTGCTGAAAGACAGGGCGCATTGTAATCGTATTTGGTCCAAAATCAAAATGATGCGTACCGAGATCTATTGAGCGCATTTTTCCGCCCAATTCTTTATTTTTTTCAAATACTGTAACATCCATGCCTGCATTCGCAAGTGTTATAGCTGCGGATAGCCCCCCTAGACCGCCGCCAATTACCGCTACTTTCTTCATCCGTATTCACGTCCCTTCCAAACATACGATCGTTTCGTTTGATACAAATAAATTGAATTACACAAAATAATTAGCATTGCCAATGAAGAGAGTGGCATGAACAATGCGTAATATAAGGGTGTCTTGCTTTTGAAGTCGGAAACCATTCTTTGAATAACAATCAAAATATACGGTATAGCATACAGCCAATTAGAAAAAACAATACTATTAATAAGAAGCACTAGCGGAAACACATAAGTCACACTATAAAAAAGGACAAACAGCACGGCATTTCTAAAAGAATAATTTAGGCCATTAAATGTATTTTTAGAAAAACCTTGCCACGTTTCAAACGCGCTAGTGTACATCTTACATGAACTGTCTTTACTAAGATTAACTAATAACACCCGCATTCCTGATTTTTTCATCGCCCGCGCTATTTCCACATCTTCCAATAGAGAGTTTTTCACTACAAGATGACCACCCATTTTCTCATAAGCTTCTCGTTCGAAAAATAAAAATGTCCCATTGGCAGCCGTAGCAGCCGGCCATTTCGTATAATTCGCCAGAGCAACAGGCAAATGAAAATTCACAAGAAAATGCATCATCGGAAGTACAAGCCGATCCAGCCAATTAGAATACATAAAATGCGGAAACCCGGTAATTAGACCAATTTTGTTTTCCCTCATAAGTGGAACTACTTTTTCAAAGATGTGTGATGACAAGGTTACGTCTGCATCAATAAACGCTAAATATTTTCCAGTGGCTACTCGCTGTAGCTGATGACAGGCATGCACTTTCCCTACCCAATTAGACGGCAACTCCACTCCCTCTATCACACGAAAGCGCGCATCACCTTCAATTTCCTGATATAGCATTTGTCCAGTTAAGTCGGTTGATTGATCATTATAAATGATGAACTCTAGCTGTGGATATGTAAGTTGCTTTAGCATGGAGATGCACTGTTTTACATTTCGTTGCTCATTACGCATAGGAATAAGAATGGAAATACGATCTAGATTTTCCCCATGCCCTTTTTTAATTCGAGGTAAAAACAAGCCATTCAAAATTGTCCAAATGACAAAAATACTTAACACAATACAGTAAATAAATAGCATCCTAGTCACCTCATCATACTTTTATGAAACTTGTATAATCATTTTGAACAACATCTTTTTTCAGAGCATTTAACTGCTCCGTGACTACCTCTTCAAAATATTGTGTCATCTGTTCTCGACTCCATTTATCTTCATATTGAATTGGTTTTCCGATATCAATCCACACTTCAGCTTTTCGTTCATTCCGAAATGTATAGTAAAAAGTTATAGGAACGACCGAAATACCTTTCATTTGCTTGGCAATCATTGCTGCACCTTGTTGAAAGTAAAGTGGCCTTTGTTCTAAATGCCATTCCTTTCCTTGAGGAAATATACAAATATTTTTTCCATCCTGTAATAGACTTTTCGTATAGCGGATGGATTCTATAATATGTTTCGGGTTTTGTTGATTAACTGAATACGCACCTATCCATTGAAAAATTGGGAATTTCTTTATTCCCTGCTCATCTACCATGACAAATAGATTTGGAATATATCCCCTTTGTTCCAATTCAAACAAAAGCAGACCATCCCACCAGGAACTGTGATTAGCAATATATAGTGCATTGCTGGGCATAGGGAAATCCGCCTTTATACAAATATGAGCAAAACTTCGCTTCATCAATTTCTGTTGGACGAACCGAAACATTCTCATAGCAACTTTATTCTTTTTAGCTACTCGCATATTGCCCCTCTTTTCGAAGTGAGAATATTAAAAAGAGAAGTGCTGTCACAACTATTGTACTGGCCAAATATATTCCATTCATTAACCCAATTAAAGCAAACATGATAATAATCAGGATATACAAAAGAACGAGTCGATCCTGCCAAACTTTATTCACTTGTGAAACAGAAATGAATGATAGAATTATATGAATGCAAAAAGCGACAATAAACCAGCCAAAAAAGTTCGTCCACGGAATGTCATAGTATATTCCCGGCTCGTGCCATATCCAATATTGTTTTGCTTTATAGGCTACTGGATCTAATATTAAATCCATCGTAAGCGCCAAAACACCACCGAGTAGTGCTCTTAAAATTATATTTTGCACTCCAAACTTCATGATAATAGCATGACCTGTCGCAATAACCATTACCCATGCGAAACCGATTGCAACTGGAACCCCCATAACATTCGGTGCAAAATAATTTGAATACGTATAATCACCAAACAAAAATTGACTAGATGATCCATAGTATTCAATGATGAATGTAGACACAAATATTCCAACAAATATTAAGAAGCCCAATTTAAAGCGGAAATGAATGAGGAAATAAATTCCTCCTAATATTCCGGATGTAATAATAAATATACTATTCGACCATTCCAGCCAACTGGGCAACAAATCAAAGCCAACAAGTACTACTCCGCATATGTACCAAAAAAGAAAAAAGTAAAATATGTAATCTGCAATACGCATTTTATTCACTCCCTTATTAAACTATTATTTCCTTTTTTCCATTATATTCACTTCTCATGTAACCCGTAAACAAATGCGATTTCGTTTCAAATAAAAACCGAAATGGATGTTAGGTTCCATTTCGGTGTATAGATCTTACATTTAATTTGCTGTTGCCTGTTCTGTAAAGCGCGGATGTGCCCATAGTTCACGCCATTTAATAAATGATGTTATGACAATAATTAAACCTAGCGTTAACATGATGATGGATAAAATTCCATTTAAAATATTGTATCCACCAGCCATGCTGTTCCAGTAGACATTTTTCACCATCCAGAATCCTGCTACGTTTACTGTAATATATAAATATACTAATGGAATAAAGCATGTTAATACGTAAATGCGTTTATCTGCAACCTTCAGTACGAAAGTTACACCACATACTAAACCGATCGACGCCATTAATTGGTTGGATACGCCGAATAATGCCCAGACGGATGCAATATCCCCGGAATTCAGTAAGTAGCCCCACATGATACAGGCCAGGGCGCTCGCACCGATTGCACCGGGCAGCCAATCGGTTTTCTTTAATGGCTTATACACATTTCCTAAGAAATCTTGAATTAAGTAACGAGCAGTACGTGTACCTGCATCGATTGCTGTTAATATAAATACCGCTTCAAACATAATCACGAATTGATAGAAATATGCCGTTAAATGACTGAACCATTCCACCCCGGCAAATATTGATGCCATACCGACAGCAAGCGTTACCGCGCCCCCTGTACGTCCTTCTAAATCCATCCCAATTGCTTCAGATAATGCAGGTAAATCCACTACAGACATTCCTAATGTCGCAAATTTTTCAGGTGTTGAGTTAATTGCAAAATAATCTCCAGGATGTAAAACCGTTGCTGCTATTAGAGCCATAACCCCAACGACACATTCTACGAGCATTGCCCCAAAACCTACAACACGAATATCTTCCCAGCGATCTAGCATTTTCGGTGTTGTTCCTGAACCGACAAAAGCATGGAAACCGGAAATCGCACCACAGGCAATTGTAATTGAAACGAAAGGCCAAACAGGACCCGCAACGATTGGTCCTCCGCCACCTAAAAAGTCAGGGATAATTGCTGGAAACTGAATTGTAGGATTAATAATAAATACCCCGATAATCAAGGCAATAAATACACCTATCTTCATAAAGCTACTTAAATAATCACGTGGCGCTAATAAGAACCATATTGGTAAGGCTGCCGCAAAGAATGCATAAATTGGTAATAAAATTGATAGTGTTTCACGATCTAATGTTAATACCTCACCGAGCCAAGTTCCTTGAATCGATGGACCGTAGAAGACAGCCGCTACGAGCAAGACGACCCCTAAAATAGTAGAGAGCTTCAAGTTACCCGTGAACTTATTAATTAACCCCATCAGCATAGCAATAGGAATTGTCGCTGCAACAGCAAATGTTCCCCAAGGATTTTCTGCTAATGCACCTAAAATTACCATTGATAACCCTGCCATTGTAATGGTGATTATGAAAAGCATTGCAAGACCTGTACAAAAGCCCGCCACTGGTCCTAACTCTTCACGCATAACTTCAGACAATGATTTTCCGCCTTTTGTCATCGATGCAAATAGTACGACTGCGTCATGGACTGCTCCTCCAATAACGGCACCGATTAATAGCCAAAGATAACCTGGCAAATAACCGAATTGTGCAGCTAAAATTGGTCCTACTAATGGACCTGCAGCTGCAATAGCCGCAAAATGATGCCCGAATGCTACCCATTTATTTGTCGGTACATAGTCTTGTCCGTCATTTTTTTCATGAGCAGGTGTTGGCTTGTCTTCATTAATTTTTAATACTTTTTTTGTAAAGAAAATACCATAAAATCGATAAGCTATTACTAAAATACAAATAGCCCCTATAACTAGTGTAATTGCATTCACTTCTCTTTTCCTCCTAAATTCTATTTTGTTGTAATATAACAATATCAAAAAAATCCTCTGTTGTACTACAAAAATTAAAAATTAACAGAAAATTTTGTGTAATAGTTATTTTAACGTACAAAGTTACAAAATTGAATACATTTTCCATTTAATAAAAAGATATTAAATATTTTTTTAAATAGAAGAAGAATTAATTTTTTTTTTTTTGGCTGTTATAATTCGATGATAAATTCTTATCTAACATGGCACTGTAACCAGGCACTCTAAGGGTTCACACCATGTTCAATTAAGATATATAATAAAAATCAATCATTTACTTGTAATATATTTGAAATATAATTAATGTTTAATAAATGTAAGGGTGGGAATTAAACTAATAAGCTTAGCAATAGGCTTAAAAAATATTCTAGGAGGATGTTAGAAATGGCTAATAACAATCGTAACCAGAACAACAATGGGAAAATGACAGTTCAAGAAGCCGGTCGTAAAGGCGGAGAAGCTACATCCAATAACCACAACCAAGAATTTTATCAAGAAATCGGCCGTAAAGGCGGAGAAGCAAGTAATGGAAACAACAATGGCAATAACAATGGCGGCAAAATGAGCCGTGAAGAAGCTGGCCGCAAAGGCGGAGAGGCTAGCCGTAGAAATAACAGCAACAATAATAACAATTAAGACAATCAACATGAATGAAATCAAATAAAAATGAACAGTAAAATACGCGTATTTAATAAAAAGATGCTTGCCGTTGTATAAAACACGGCAGGCATCTTTTTTATGCATAAATAAGCACCATAACAAGCTTCAAGACTATTTTTCACTTCAAAGAAATAGCATATTACATAAAATTGTAAACAAACAATTTGAAATTATTCAAAAAAAATTATATATTACTTTATGTTCATTTATAAAAACAAATATTTTAATATAACTTATTTAATATAGAGAGGGAAATGACAATATTCATGCAACAATATACAAATCAATATCTTAAAGAAATTATTCATTCTGCTATTCTAGCTACCGGCATGAATATTGAACTAAAGCAAGATTATACAGGTGTAAATATGAGTTATAACTTCATTACGCATATCGTTAGTTTCGATGCTAATCGTTTAGTAGAAGCTGCCGCAGAATTCTCTAATATTATACCTTTAGAAATATATATAAATGCATTAACACTCCACGAGTTGGGACATGCTATTGACAGACCGGCATTACAGGCTTCCCTGCCAAGAACAATTGATTTTTTTGAAATGAGAAATGAAAATTCTTTAAATGAAATCTATAATACACCTAGCCTTTTAAGTATGATTATTGAAGAACATATAATGAATATTGCCTTCGAAGAGACAGCATGGGTTAATGCAAAAATCCTTAATAATAAGTTACAATTAGTAAATACCGATACGTTTGAAAAAATAAAAAATCACAGTTTGTCCTCATACTTGAATAATTACAGAGAAGATTTAGCCCTATTTAAGAAAATTCAAGATGAAGCAGAACTTCTACCGGCATAATAATTTAGAAAATTTAAAAGAGCCTGGACAAAACGAAAAACATCCATTTTTCCAATGTATAAATGGATGTTTTTCTGCTTCTGCCAAAATTGATTTCCGTTCCGGGGACGCTTTCCGGGGGCACGGCCTGAGCCTGTAGTCTCAGGCGTCGTGCTGTTCCCCCAGGAGTCGCCCCTTCACTCCAATCAATTCATATAGTATCAGTTTCTTAATAAGGATATTTCCCCTATACAAACAAATTACTACTTATGTCCCAGGCTCTTTTTTCGTTGCATTTAGATTTCAATAACAATAGGTAAAATCATTGGTTTTCTCATTTTCAATGTAAATATATATTGATCTACAGCTTTCTTAATCGCTTTTTTCATAGCAAAAGGATTAGATTCCTTAAAGTTCATTACTGCCGCTTTTGAAATCTCATTTATATCATTTATTAATGCCTCGGATTCTTTTGCGTAAACAAAACCTCGTGAAATACTATCTGGTCCCGAAATAATCGAACCATCATATTGACTGATGGTTACAACAATTACGAGCATGCCTTCCTCTGATAGCTGCTTGCGATCGCGTAGTACAATCTCCCCCACTTCATCGCTGCCAACACCATCTACATACGTATCTCCTGCAGTAATGGCACGAGTTTGCCTAGCTTCAGCATTTTTAATATCGACAATTTCTCCATTTTTAAGAATAAAGGTATTGTTGTAATTAACACCAACTGCTTCTGCAAGTAATCGGTGGATATGAAGCATGCGATATTCTCCATGAATAGGGATAAAATACTTCGGTTTCATAAGTGTCAGCATCATTTTTAAATCTTCCTGATAGCCATGACCAGATACATGCATTCCGGTTACACTGGAATTTCCATATACAACTTTTGCACCAAGCTGAAATAAATTATCAACAATTTTAGAAACGTCCTTTTCATTTCCCGGTATTGGCGAAGCAGCAAAAATCACCGTATCTCCCTGTACAACTTTCACATCACGATTTCGACCCGTTGAAAGACGGGATAATGCTGCTAGTGGCTCTCCTTGGCTACCTGTACATAATACAACTATCCTCTCTGGAGGAAGTTCTCTCATATCCCGTGGTTCAACTAACATCCAGCCTGGGATATCTAAATAACCAAGTCGCATTGCTACAGAAGTAACGTTTACCATACTCCGACCAAGCAGTACAAGTTTTCGGTTCGTCTTTTTTGCTGCTTCTACAATCTGTTGAATTCTATTTACATTGGAAGCAAATGTAGAAATAAATACTTTGCCTGTCGCTCTTTGAAATTCTTCTTCTAAATGGCTGGCAATAATTTGTTCAGAAGGGGTAAACCCTGGTCGCTCAGCATTTGTACTTTCGGATATTAGCGCTAACACCCCTTCTGTACCGATTGCTGCCATCTTATGAATATCCGAAACTTGATCGTTTACGGGAGTAAAATCAAATTTAAAATCTCCAGTATGGACTATTTTCCCTTCTGGAGTATCAAATACAATACCTAAACAATCAGGAATACTATGGCTTGTTTTAAAGAATGTTACAGACAAATGTTCAAAATCAATACGAGATTCAGCATTAATCTCATTTAAAACAGTATCGCGTAAAAGTTTATGTTCCTTTAATTTTAATTCGATTAATCCAAGAGTAAATCGTGAAGCATAAATAGGCATATTTAACTTCTTTAGCATAAAGGGAATGCCGCCAATATGATCTTCATGCCCGTGCGTCACAACTAAAGCTTTTATTTTATGTCTATTTTCCTCTAAATAACTTAAATCGGGAATAATCAAATCAACTCCCAATAAACTTTGGTCTGCAAATTTTGCACCACAGTCAATAATTACTAGCTCTTCTCCATATTCAATGACATACATATTTTTTCCGATTTCATTTATACCACCTAAAGCGAAAATGGAAAGTTTATTATCGGTATTTAGCAACTTTTATTCCTCCTGTTCGCATCATAAAAAATAGTATTGCCTATACGGTATGAACTATACGAGAACAGAGATTGAAGTCATGAAATATTTTGCGTCATTTCGTTCATACTAACTAAGAAAGGATTGATAATGATGCTAACAGAAAAACAACTTGCGAAATTAAAAAAACAGCTGATCGAACAAAAATCAGAATTAATCGGTGATGAAAATGAAAATGAACTACTTGCCCGCGCAAGCTTACGTGATTCAACAGATGAATTATCAACAGTAGATAATCATCCGGCAGATTTAGCAACTGAGTTATACGATCGCGAAAAGGATATGGCGCTAAAAGTCCATAGTGATGATCTATTGGTACAGGTAAATGCTGCTTTTGAAAGAATGGAGCATGGTACATATGGAGTTTGTGCAACATGCCATGCAGAAATTCCTTATGATCGCCTTCGCGCAATACCGTATACAACATTTTGCATTGATCATAGTGAAGCAAAATCAGTACCAACCGATCGTCCAATCGAAGAAGAACTGCTTCATCCTGCTGTAGACAATTCATTTTCAGATAGAGAAGATCATGATGAACTGCAAGATAATGAAGATTCGTTCCAAATCGTTGCTCAATACGGAAATTCGGATACACCTGCCGATTTCGAAGGAGATTATGACCATTACAATGATTTATATAAGGATAAAGATGGTGAGGAAATGTATTCGGCATTGGAATTCTTGCATGTCTCCAAAGAAGATCAGCTAAATGGGCAAATTTCGCAAAAGTACGCGGATGAAGCAAGCAAATATGACTATTTGGATTAACAAGTAATACTTAGTTATGGAGAAAGGCTGTGTTAAAAGTCAAATTGACGATTAACACAGCCTTAATCTTTAGACAAAAATATAAAAATATTATAAATGTGTAGTCATTTTATATAACTGGTCTGCGGTACTTGCTACGTCCCTAGTTTCATGTCCAATATTACTAATGACGCCACTTAAGTCCATAATATCAGATGATACTTGTTTAATTTGCCTTTCATTTTGATCAATCGCTTTCAAAATCTGATGAAATTTTGTTTGAGTATTAACCGAAACATCCAATCCTGAATCGACCCTTAATTGTACACCTTCAATCATATTAACCGCCGTTGTTGTTAGAGATGTGGATGTTTGGATTAAATCGGTTATATTTTCCACTGAATTTTTAGATTGCTCCGCTAATTTGCGAACCTCCTGAGCCACAACCGCAAACCCTTTCCCATGTTCTCCAGCCCTAGCTGCTTCAATCGAGGCATTTAATGCAAGCAAATTTGTCTGATCTGCAATATTTCTTACTAACGATACAATATTAATAATTTGCTCTGAGGATACTTTTAATTGGCCGATTAATCGACTCATTTCCATAGTACTATTTTTAATCTCCAGCATCTCTTTCTCAAGTTGAGTTACATTTTCTTTTCCAACCATTGCGTCTTCATGAATGTGTAGCACAATCTCTACATTTGACTCGATTGTCTGACTAATTTGCGATGTATGATTGTTAACTTGTTCAATTGATTTGTTTGTTTCTTCCGTTAAATCTGCAAGGTTTTGAATAATCGAAGAAAGATTGCCCTTTAATTCCTGCTTTACAATATTATATTGTTCACTTCGAAGTTTAATATTTTCCTTTTCATATTCTTCTAAAACTATTTGCATTTCTAAATTGATTAGCTTGGAAACATTTAAATTTATCTGTTCCCTTAGAGCAAGATCTTTTATATCTTTGCAAATCAATGTAATCATTACTTCCTGCAATTTTTGAAATGTCCCCATATACCATTTCGGGTCTAAGCCGATTTTAAAATGCATACTTGCCAGTTTTCTTTTAGCTTCAATTGTCTCATCATTAAATATCCCATCGAACATTGAAACAATATAGACATCTAGCAATTTCTTTAAGCGTTCGATTTTTGTCCGTTCCTCTATAATTTCCCTCAAGGATGATATCGCCAGGACACTTTCATAGAATACATCAGTTATAGTAGAAACGCCTTCTGCTATATAAGGCTGGTATGACTTGATTTGCCGTAAATTCTCTTCCTGAATACCTATCAATTTCATTTGCTGCTCTAATTCAGGTCTACTCGTAAATTTCATAATCGGCTCAAAATTTTGCAAATGCGCTAGTTGATCGGCTTTACCGTTGTCCGATTTTTGCTTCCACCAATTCCCCATTATATCCACCTCTTTTTTGTATAATCTTTGTATAACATTAAAGTGTTATTATTGTCAATTGATTTAATAAAAGCACCAAAACTATACAAAGGTTGTATAAAGTTTTTAAGTTTATAGTATAATAATATTTATATCAGTATTTTATGGAATAGTTTAGATTTTAATAATTAATTAAGAAAGGAGGATACATAATGGTTTCACATTCTTCGAGTTGGCAGTATAACATAACGCAAGTTTCTGAAATTACACAGCTATCTAAACAAGTTATACGAAAATGGGAAGAGCGTTACCAATTAGTGCAGCCAAAACGTTTGGAGAACGGGCACCGTGTCTATTCTGAAGACGACCTTCAGCAAATTTTAAAAGTGCGCAACCTTTCATTGCAAGGCTATTCCATTAAACAGGCGGTATTAATAATTCGTCAGCAACAGCTAAATAGTGATACTTTGCCCGTTAATACGGAAGAAGAAATGAATGACTATACAAAATACTTATTGCATTATGGACAGACGTGCAATGAGTTGGAATTAAATCGAATTCTCCAGCAAGCTACACATATATTAGGCTTGGAAAAATTTCTGTCCATTGTTGTTATCCCATTTCTAAAAGAGGTCGGTAATCGATGGGAGAACCAAGAGTGGACAGAGCATCAGGAATCGGTTTCCACAATGGTTATACGGGATTATTTAGTACAAATAAGAAGAAATTATTATTGCCATGAGGATGCACCACTTCTAATGTGTGCATGCTTGCCTGGAGAATACCATGAAGTGCCTCTTCATATTTTAATGCTACAGGCAATGATAAATGGTTGGCGCTCCTTTCTTGTCGGAAGCTCTCCTGCAATGGGTACAATAGAATCTCTAGTGACACAATTACAACCGAAAGTCGTTCTCCTCTCTGCAATTACTACAATACCGTTTGAGCTTCATCCGGATGTTTTACAGAGGTTAGATGAATTTGCAGCAAATCATCCTTCAATCCGGTTCTATATAGGCGGAGCAGGTTCACTTGAGTATTTAAAAAGTAATACGACTATTTCGATAGCGGTCGCTACGAATATCGAAGAAATACTGAAGGGAGAAAAATAAACTTTATTACAAATAAAAAAATACAGCCTGTTATTTTTGCAATAACAGGCTGTACATATTTTAAGGTTATTAAATTCTTACTCTTTCGGACTTAAATCTTCAATTGAATCAATGTCTACATAAGAAGGTACAACGAATCCATTTTGTGTACCCTCCAAGTTTTCACCTAAATCAACAATCTCATCTTTATGTTTCTCATAGAATGCATTGTGAGTTGATGGTAACCATGGTGCTACAGTAACATCCCCTTCACCTGTTGCAATTGCTTGGAACATAATTGCAGGATCAACGGGTGTAACTTCAACATTATAACCTAATCCTTCAAGGACAAGTTTGACTACACTACTTGATGCAAATTCAGAATCCCAAGGAGTTGAAATGACTTTAACCTTCTCACCATCAGCCTGGGCGATATCTTTTGTCCATTCATTTACTTTTTCTTCGTTGTTCTCAATCCAAAGAGCTGCAGCTGCATCAAAATCACCACTATTTTGTGCATCATACATCACTTGTTCCATATCTTCCGGCTCCCAATAGAAGCGATCCATTACTGTATACACATCTGGTAAGTCTTCTTCCAACCCTTTTCTTGCAAGTGTTTGAATATTTTCTGATCCACCTAAAACACCTTTAGGATCTTCAAGGATTTTTAAATCATAAGCCGAGAATTTCCAGTGCGGTGTCCAGCCTGTCACAATGACTGGCTCTTCATTACGAATTGCCTGTTCTAAAGTTCCAAGCATTCCTGCAGTTGAACTTTCCTGCAATGTCCATCCTTCCAGATTTTCATATTCATCTAATACATCTTGTGATAGACCTGTCAATCCAGCGCCGGGTTCAACTCCGACTATCGTATAGTCTACTTGTTCACTAAGGTTATTGTTATCTCCGTTTTCACTACTGCTACCGCTAGTATCATCTCCGCACGCAGCCAAAAGAAGTGCTGAAGAAACCCCTAAAGTCATCCCAAAGGTTTTAAATTTTTTCATCTTAAATATCAACTCCAAAAATATAATTTCGTCTGCTCCTTCAAAAGCAACAACCCAATTTTAACAAGAGGTTGTTACTAATGTCAAACGAGTACTCTATACAGACTTATTTTTTTGGCAGAGCGCTGTTATCTATATGAATAAGCAGTATATTGAACAAAAAAGAAGCATCTCCATGATTGATTTGCTCAGTCATGGAGATGCTTCTTTAAATAACTATTATTGTTTAATGAATTGTTGCGTCCAAATATTACCGTCCTTCACATACCCAACACCGATATGTGTAAAGTTTGCATTTAAAATATTTGCACGGTGACCTTCAGAATTCATCCAAGCTGTAACAACTTCCTGTGCTGTACGTTGACCTTTGGCGATATTCTCACCAGCTGCCTTATAGCTAATGCCTAGTGCTTTCAAACGATCAAATGGACTACCGTAAGTTGGGCTTGTATGAGAGAAATAATTTTTATCTTTCATATCTTGTGATTTTTCACGGGCTGCAGCCATTAATGGGGCATGTGTTTTAAATGGTTGTAAACCTGCTTTAACTCGCTCTGCATTTGTTAATTCTACAACCGCTGCTTCAATAGCATCAATGTCCGATGAATTAGATGCTACTGTGTTTGTTGGTTGTTTTGCAGGTGACTGAGTCGACGTTTGTGTTGTTTCAGTTGCTTTTGGTTGTTCTGGTGCTACTTCCTTCACTGGCGCTTTTGGCTGTTCTGATGTTGCTTCCTTTGCTGGTGCTTTTGGTTGTTCTGGTGTTGCTTCCTTCACTGGTACTTTTTGTTGTTCTGGTGTTGCTTCCTTCACTGGTGCTTTTGGTTGTTCTGGTGTTGCTTCCTTCACTGGTGCTTTTGGTTGTTCTGGTGTTGCTTCCTTCACTGGTGCTTTTAGTTGTTTAGCTGGCACCTCTTCAACAGTACCTTTTTCATTTTTATTGGAAACAGACTTTTTAACTTTTTTAATTTTAATAGAAATTTTTCCATCTTTAAAATTATCATTTTTAATTTCAATAAAGTTAGACACCGAGCTCCCATTAATAAAATATTTATTAGATGCTATCTTTTTATATTCAAAATTTTGAGTAGATTTATATTGTGGTGTCACCTCTTCTCCAGTTGTTGATGCTGCGTTAGCTGCTGGAGCTTGAGTAGCTAAAAGTGCAAATGCACAAAATGTGATAAAGCTTTTTTTCATTTTGTACGCCTCCTTTCGTACCCCTATCGTAAAATACTTTTTATTAAAATTTTTCACCTATAATTTGGTACGATACCCATTGCGAATTATGAATGCTATTAAAATGGTATTTTGTGAAATAAAAGTTGACCAATAGTTACCACTAACTCCGAAAATTTCATTCAATATGGTGTTGACAAAATCCTAATTCTCCGTTTCTATACACCCATAAACAAAAAAGCAGAAGTTTCTCTTTGGGTGAGGAACTTCTGCTTTTAAAATTTTTAGTTAGTTTTTAATCCATATTTACCAAAACCATCTGTACCTTCACCAATATAATGAATTTTACTATTTTCATCTAACACATCGACTGCTTTTTTCGACGATTCAAATACCACTTTCACGTTTTCTGGAAACGCAGCAAATTTCCAGTTACCATCTGCACTTGGATCAATTGTTTTTTCAGCTAAAATATAGTCGATGATTGCTTGACGGTTTTCATCTGGATAAACTTCAACTGCAGTCGCGTTTCGTACACCTGGGAATGTTCCATTTGCACGATAGTTATTCGTCGCTACAATGAACTCCTGTGATAAATCGATCGGCTTTCCATCATATTGTAAATTTACAATGCGGGAAGCCTTTTCATTTACTATATTTCCACTAGCATCATATTTGGCTGGTTGTGTCACATCAATTTCATAAGTGACTCCATCAATGACATCATAGTTATATGATCTGTAGTCAGAATTAATTAGTTGTTGTTCATCTTCTTTATTTATATCGATTTGGTGGAATTGACCAGCAGACATTTCAAGCCATTCTTTCACATCCGCACCTGTTACTTTTAACATAGCTAATGTATTGTCATATAAATATAGGTCTGCAACATTCTTAATTGCCAACTCACCTTTTGGTACGAATGTGTAGTACTCTGGATCACTTCTCGTTCCTGCTTTAAATGGCGCACCTGCTGATAATACTGGTAGACTTTCAAATGGTGTTCCTTTAATTTTATCCTTTACATAAATCGCTTGGGCATTTGTCACGATTTGAATGGAAGGATCATCCTGCACTTGTGAGAAATAACTATGAATATTTGCTGTCGTTGTTCCTACAGCCTGACGCACATAATCAATTGTACCTTCATGGGCTTCTTTTACGCTTTCCACAACTGTACTGCTTACATTTTCATTATCTTTTGCAATTTCACGCACGGCACCTGTTCCTGAAATCACATCCCAAGAATCAGCTTTTTTCTCAAGCTCTAAATCGATTACTCCTAGATGGCTACCAAATTTACCTGCCATTACGATAGGTACACCGTTCATTGTTCCATTATCAATATCCACATTCGTTAAAGTGCTATCTACTTTTCCAGGGAATACTTCATGGGCATGTCCTGTTATGACCGCATCTACATCGCTGATTTTTGTTAATAGATAGGATACATCTTCCTCGCCGATTTCATGTGTTGCATCACCCATACCTGAGTGCGACAGTACAACTACTACATCCGCGCCAGCTTTCTTCATCTGTGGAACGATTATTTTTACCGCTTCTACAGAATCATCTACTGTTACTTTTCCTTCTAAATTTGCTTTATCCCATTTTAAAATTTGTGGAGGCACAATGCCTGTTACACCAATTTTAATCATCGTACTATTTCCTGTTGAATCAATTACTTCTTTTTCAATCATGACATACGGCTCATACATTAATTCTTTTGTCAAAGCATTGCGTACATTCGCATTGACATACGGGAATGGTGCATCATCTGTTACTTCATCAATAAATTCCAAGCCGTAATTAAATTCATGATTGCCATAAGTCGCAGCATCATAATCCAACGCAATCATTGATGCAATAGAAGGATGGACTTCTCCTTCTTTTAATTTTTTCACGGATTGAATGTAAGAGCCAAGAGGCGTTCCTTGAATGGCATCTCCATTATCAAATAATACTGTATTCGGGTTTTCCTCACGAGCTTTTTCGATGAGCAACGCAGTTTTTGCCAAGCCTAAACTATTCGTTGGCGCATCTTTGTAATAATCATAATTCATAATATTAGTATGAATATCCGTCGTACCTAAAATGCGCAATGCCACGGTCGTATTTGCTTCAACTGGGTTATATTCCGCCAAAAACCGCTGCAGAATCTTTTGCATTTGGACTTTCGTGACAAACTCATTCGGTTTGATCGTCCCGTCTTCATAGCCTGTTAATAAGCCTAACTCTACTGCCTTTGCCATCTCTTGACGATTCCCAGATCCAATTTTATTCGCATCTTTAAATTGATTTAATACATTTTCGGAATATTGTTTTTCATCCGGTATACCCCTAGCTGCAATAAGGAAGGCATGTGTGCGTGTCAATTTTTCATTTGGTGCAAACTGCGTCGGTGTTTTACCTTTAATTAACTTTAGTTCCACAGCCTTTTCAATATATGGCTTCAGTGAATCGGGTACGTCCTTGAATTGAACGGATTGTCCAGAACCTACTTCTACCCCTAATGCATCAATGACTGCCTTCACAAAATCTCCACGTGTCATTTCTTCATTGTTGGAAGTAGATGCCGCTGATACTCCAGCCATTCCACTAGTTAAAAGTGTTAATGTAAGGGCAGAAGCAGAAAGTTTTTTCCACATTTATTTCACTCCTATTATCTAAATTGTTCAACAAGTCCATCATACTAAATTGCCAGAATAGTAGAAAAGAGCAAATTGATACATTACTATATCGAGGTAAGTAGTACTTTTTGAGAGTTAAAAAAATGCCACAAGTTATTCACTTCAAGAAACGGGTACAATTTACTCAATAAATTAATTAAATTACTTGCACGTCGCAAATTCCGCGGTGCTCCTGGTAGGCAAAATGGTTTGTAGGGCCAAATCCATGACCAATATTCAGTGGGTAACGAATCGCTAATTGAACAAACTTTTTTGCTTCAATGATCGCTATTTTTAATGGTTTCCCTTTCGCAATTTCTGCGGTAATTGCTGCTGAAAATGTACATCCTGTTCCATGTGTATGAATTGTTTTCAGTCTTTCTGTTTTCATTTTAAAAGGCTTTTCCCCTCGAATAAACACCGTATCAATCGCATGCTTACCCGCTAAATGACCACCTTTTATCACTACACATTGCATACCTAAATTTAATAAATATTCCCCTGCAAATTTAATTTCCTCTTCGGTTTTGATCGTAAGCCCGGTCAATACTTCTGCTTCGGGTATATTCGGTGTACAAACCGTTGCAACCGGAAGTAGTTTTTCCTTTAAAGCTATTGTTGCTTGCTCTTTCAATAAGCTAGCCCCGCCTTTTGCAATCATTACTGGATCTAAAATAAGTGGTATTTCTTTAGATTCCAATACCGAGACAATTGTTTCTACGATTTCTGCATTAAACAGCATACCTGTTTTAACAGCTTTTAAATCAAAATCATCGAGTACTGCATTTAATTGATCCTTTACAAAATCAGCAGTAGCAGGATAGATTCCATGCACCCCTTTTGTGTTTTGAGCCGTTAAAGCTGTAATCACTGATGTGCCGAAAACTCGAAGCTCTTGAAAGGTTTTTAAATCAGCTTGAATGCCAGCCCCGCCCCCACTATCGGATCCTGCTATAGTACATGCAATCATTTTTACCACTCCTAATAAAAATATTATTAAGTGTCACTGCAAAAGAAAGACCCCACGTAAAATACGCGGGGTCTTAGTAAGTACATATGTATAATTGTACTTTGCTCCCTACGTCCGTATTAACGGTCAGGTTCTAAGGGTCAGGTTTTAACCTTCTCAACACAAATGTGTCCCCCTGCAAATGCATTTAATTACGTCGAGTGTATCAGAATAAAATTTACATGGCAAGTAAATGGTAAAATTTTAGATTCATAATATACTTTCTAATGCAAAGTACGATTGTAAATTGCCACATCACTTATAAAAACTCAGATGAGCTATATACCATTTCATCTGAGTTTTTATTTAATCCTATTTTATTTCTTAACGACATTAAAGTTTGAACCGATAAGTTGCCAGTTTTGGGGGAAAGGTAAACCAAGTTTCCAATAACCGACACCCCGTAAATTCAGTCTTTTTACTAAATTAAATTTTGCCTGGATGGAACGTGCATCTTCAAACCATACAATATGTGAACGTCCTTGCTCATCATAATAGTTAAAGTACGGTGCCTGTGCCGTATAGTCATATTGAATGGCAGCATTATAACGTTTGGCTATTTCAATTGCACGCTGTGGACTTAATGCTTCTGCATATTCCCCCCCTTGCACAAAAGGTAACGTCCAATCATACCCATACAAATTTTGCCCAAGTAAAATTTTATTTGCCGGAATTTCCGTTAAAGCATATTGAACTACTTGTTCAACTTGAGGGAGCGGGGAGACAGCCAGAGGTGGTCCTGCAGAATACCCCCACTCATATGTCATTAGCATAACAAAATCTACTATTTCCCCATGAGCTCTATAATCATGACCTACCGTCCATTCCCCTGGCTGATTCGCACTCGATTTTGGTGCCAGTGCCGTGGAAACTGTATAACCTTCAGCATGCATACGCTCTACCGCACTTCTCAAGAAATTATTATAGGCTTCCCTTTGATCACCTGGTATTCTCTCAAAATCAAAATGGATATCCGACACATTCCCAATTCTTTTTGCTTCTGCAATAATATTGTCAAAAAGTAAGTTTTGTACTGCTTTACTTTGAAAAATGTCACGTGCTAGCTCACTACTGAACTGATAATCTTCTAGATTCGTTATCGCCATTGCAATACTTGCATTATTTTCTGCCGCCAAACTAGGTAATGGTGCAATTACTGGCGCCTTTAATGAACCATCCCGTCCAGCTTCATAGCTGAATAGGGCTAAATACGTTAAATAGGGACTCGTTTCACGCACTTGATTTACTAGTAGTTCACTTACTTCATCGCCTCTTGGTTCAACATAAGCGAAAATTTCAGCAGATGTTTTCGCAGCGGGAGGAATATATAAACGCGTTCCAATCATTAATAATGCATTTGGCGATAAACCATTTACTTGTGCAAGTGTCAAATAATTCACATTAAAACGTTGTCCTATTGACCATAAGCTATCCCCCGGTTGAACAATATAATATTGACCATTTACTGGAATCACAAGCGCTTGCCCTACAACTAAGCGATTAGGCTCGGGAATTTGATTGGCATCCACAATATTCTGTATCGTCGTTCCATAAGCTTGCGCAATTCCCCATAGCGATTCTCCTGGCTGTACAACATGAATTTGAATTGTCGGTCCTCCTTTTTCTATATACTAATTTATGAACTTAATGCTCTATTAATGCGAGAGAAAAAGTCATAAATGAATAAGAGTACTTTTTGAAATAATTTTTATACAAAACTAATTAAGATATGCGCATCCTAGCAAACTTTTTCATACTATAAATGTGAGGTGAAAAAATGCCAAGAGTAAAATATCGAGACGCAGATGTCGATTTGATGGCAAGAATGATGCGAGCTGAGGCTGAAGGTGAAGGAAAACAGGGGATGTTATATGTTGGGAATGTCATTGTCAATCGTGCAGTGGCTTCTTGCTTAGACTTTAATGATGTAAGGACAATTGAACAAGTCATTTATCAAGTACAAGGAAATAACTATTCATTTGAAGCTGTTCAAAAAGGGAATATGTTTTATCAGCGAGCACGACCTACTGAACAAAGATTGGCGCGACAAGCTTTAGATTATTGGAGAGAACATCCTGCAAAATATGCCCTGTGGTATTTTAATCCGTCTGGTGAATGTCCTCCGACATGGTATGGGCAACCATTTACAGGGCAATTTAAACAACATTGCTTCTATGAACCTGTAGCCGGAACATGTGAAAGTGTATATATAGGATAGATTTTCCTATCGCTAAATCATTAGAGAGCCTTTTAAAATAAATAAGGCTCTTTTTTTATTTTGAAAAGAAAGTGATAATTATACTTATTTTTTGTTGGACTGCTGGTTTTTATCGTGATTTGTTTTGTTATTTTTATTTTTGAGTTTAGCATCAAATTCTTCTGCAAATTCAGCTACATTATCTTCTGGATTTCGATCATGACTTGTCTTATTATGATGCAATTCTTTATAAGTAGCATAAGGGTTATGTGTTCTTTCGTTCAACGTCTTTTTGTTGTTTTTGCTCATATTCATCCACCTCCTACTGATTTAATGTGCTCAGTATTGGGGGTTTTATGCCTTTTCCATCTTCATTTACTTCCTTACTTTTTGTGATAAAAAAATTATCTAATGCCATATTAAGAAGGAATCCAATTGAAAGGAGAATACGAAATGGGCCGAGACGACAGCACAAGTAAAGGAACTAATAAGAGGTCGTTACCTCAAACACCTAAGAATGAAAAAATTGCTCCAAACAAAATGAGAGAAGAAATCGCAAATGAATTAAATGAACTACATCGCCTTGTAGAAAAGGGTAAAAGTAACGCTGCAAAGAAATTTTAAGTAATAAGTAAAAGGGCCTTCACAACAGAATATTACTGTTGGTGAAGGCCTGATTTACTTCTTAACAAAGGTTAAAACTGTTTAGCTTTCGCATTAATTCTCAATATTTGGTTTTGCAGAGTAACCTCTGTTTGACCATTAACCTGAGATTTCTGATGCTTATTTCTTGTCCAGTTCTGGTGGATTTTTTGAGATTTTGGATCTAATGCACCCTTTTTGCTCATTCGTTCCGCCTCCCTATGTTTAAAGTGAAATCCAATTTAGTATGGTACGAATTACTTCATTTATTCTTAAAGTAAAGTACTTTTTGGATTCATTTACTGGCAATTTTTTTGACGGATGGATTACTCGTCAGGATCAATACTAACAGTGAAAACAGTCCCGAAGACGGAAAGGATGAGGAACAGTGGCTAAAAAAAGTTCAGGCACACCTAGCTGGAAGCAAAATCACCCGATTAGTTTACTATCCAACTCAGTTGAAAGAACAGAGCGAGCAGTAAAACAGGCAATGTCTCACCCGGAAGAATTTGCAGTAGAACATGCATTCAATTCATTGGAACGTACCGAAAACGCACTCTCTAATGCAGAACAAAAACAGGAACATATGGATATTGTTGAGCAAAATAAAGCCAAACTGGATGAACTAAAGCAAAACATCCTAGAAATTGATGAAAACTTAAATTCATAAAAGTATCCCCCGTTGCATGTTCGTAACGGGGGAGTTCATTTACATATAAAGTGCACTTAAAAAAATCCCCAATGCCTCTTCATATATTTCATCAAACTGGCTAATTGGCAAAGGATTCGTTCCAAGACCTAATTCAACGGTGAAACCTGGGCGACGCCAATCTTGAATAAACCAGTCTTTATAACCGGCATAGCTTTCAATTGTTTGCACCGGCTTATACCCACTAACTCTGGCAAACTCATTAACAAGCTGTTCTGTTTCAGGAGGCTCCAACCCCATGAACCCCCAAAAAATAACTTGGCCTTGTGTATGAAAAGCCAATACACGAGCAAAGTCCCGTTCAACCGTTAGCTCCGCCATTGCAATGGACTCCGGCTCAGATAGCGGACTTTCCCCACCATAATCTCGCGGACCCGGTGTTTTCGGATTTCTTTCTCTTTCCAGTTCCCATTCAGCAGGAAACTGGTCGTTCAGGTCGACCCCATTAATATTTGCTTTCCAATCGGAAAAATCTGTACTGCCCTTATTCCACTCAATTAAATTATTCCGGATGGTTTCATTTTCCGGTGGTCCGTTCAGCACTAAATCCACTCCGTCTGGATTTACCATAGGAACAATATTTAAACTCGTTTGATTATACAATGGCAATGTATAAAGCCCTCGTATTGAACCATTATTCGTAAGCGACAATAGGTAATCATTAAGAAACGTCATGACAATCGCTGTTGTAATCCATTCATTGGCATGGAAGGAAGCATTATAATGAACACGTTTCTGCCCTTTTCCAATCGTGAGTCCCGGTATTTCTTTATTTAATACAGAATTTCCAATCGACTCATTTACTAGGAATGGATAGATTGCCTGCAATGTACGAATATCCTGTACCATCATGCTGTAATCATAATTTTGTTTCCCATTTACAACTCGCCATGTTATACGAACAGGTAATAGTAATTGGGTACCGACTTGAAGTGCATATGGACTGATACCTGAATTGAGAAGGAAAATCGCATCCATCGGCAAATTTATTCTTTGTGCAATCGACCAAACCGTATCTCCACGTTGAACCGTGTATGGACTTGTTACATAGCCTGGAATTTGGACAGGTTGGTTCGGGATTAGCTCCTGTGCATTCAAATTACGATTTGAATCAATAATTACCTGATAAGGAAGATTAAAAACTTGGCTATAATACCAAAAGGAATCACCCGGCCTAACAAAAATCTCCACTAAGCTCCTCCCTCAATAAAATGATCAATAGAAAAGTATATGAATGTGGGGATTGATTATTAACACGGTTCGAGAAAACTGATTTATTATCTTCAATCACTTTCTGTATTCCCTAATTTTCCCCTATATAGCTGAAATTGAGAGCAGCATTATGTTATAGTAGAATCTACTAAATTTTTATTGTATGGAGGTTCATCATGGAGACGAAAAGAATATCGCTGCATCGTGCACTATCTGAGTTAAAAATGCTTGGTGAACGGATCCAATCGGCTACGTACCGCGTAGTGCTGGCTCGAGCAAACCGAAAAAGCAACGAAAAAATTGAAGGCATGTCAATTGATGAATACAAAAAAGAAATGCAAGGTTCGTATGACAAAGTCACAAGCCTTATTCAATACCGCAATAAACTAAAAGCACTCGTTGTCGAATCAAATGCTAAAACAATCGTTAAAATTGGAGCAAATGAAATGACAGTGGCTGAAGCAATTGAACGCAAACAATCAATTGCATATGAGAAGGATTTACTGAATCATCTACGCCGCCAATATTTTGAAGCAATCGATGAAGTAACAGCTGCGAATGAGGCCCTTCCTGAAAAGCTTGAAAATTACCTGATTAATATTTTAGGCAGCAAGGAAAAGCAATCATCCTCAGACGAAGTGAAGCTTCACACCGATACTTTTATGAAGCGCAATGAATACGAACTGATCGACCCGATGCAAGTAAAGAAAACCATTGACGAGCTTGCAGCGAAAATCGAGGAATTTGAGTCAGAAGTAGACGCTGTATTATCAGAATCAAATGCCACAACATTTATTGAGATCTAACTAATAATTTGCATAGCGTAGCGAAAACAGTAAACGGATCGGCGCTCGTGCTTTGACTGTGTGCGAGTTGAAACAACCAAACAGTCACTCAACCTACAATTAATATTTGAACCTTAATAGAAAAGTTCAAAGCTTAAAGGTCAAAGCTGAAATATCAAATGTCAAAGCTCTTAACTTTTAAAGCTCAATGTTCAAATGATAAAGCTCATCCAAATCCTGGGTCATGGTTTAGGTATGCCGATTCATGACCGTCTGTGGCTCCACCAGGCAGCTATTGTTGTGCAAAATAAAATGCCGAATTCGCTTTCTTGGCGAATTCGGTTTTTGTTTTACTTACCCTTTTACCGGTGCGTGCGCAGTTTTCCGTCGAAATAATTATGGAGAACAAAAAAAGAAGCAGTCATTTGCAACTGCCTCCCTCAAGATTTAATAGAACAATCTCATTTTCATCGTACCAGTACTTTTCTGCTCTATCTATGTATGATAAAAAATCTTCGTAGCGTCCTTTCCAATTTCCAGGTACAAAATCCTCGTAGGAAGCTGGTTCTGAATAAAGGGAGTACAGTTCTCTTTTATCGAAATTTATATATAACGAAGGCATAAAACTATAAAAAGTGTCCTCTTTCGTTTCAGTAAGTAAATTTAACTTAAGTCTTTCTCTTAATTCTTTTGTTGAAACAGCATACTTTGCAATTCTTGGCGCAAATTCTGCATATGAATCCTCATCTAATATATCTATGCCTTTCCTTTCATCATCTTCTTCGATAAAAGGACCAGTATATGCAATTCCCATTTCTTTAAATTTCTTTTTATATGCCTCTTCTAGTTTTTTTCTATCTAAAAACCAAATATCTTTTGTGGAAACATACCATTTGAAATGATTATTAATTAATACACCTACAATAATATTCTCAAGTGCTTTAGGTACTAATAACATATGTTTCAACTCCGTTTTATTATTTTCTTACTCTACGTTTTCGAACTGTAATCATTACTTAGAAATTACTAAAATTCCCTCGATTAATATATTATCATCAAACTTATTCATCCTTATTACCTTAAGAAAGAAACTACTAATTCACATCAATTACTTGTATTCCTTTAACCTGAGCACAGGTATTAATCTCTTTGATTAAATTGTTTCTATAAACTGATATTGCTCCGTGTATTTCTCTTTCACCATCTGCATCTATATATTCTGGAAATAAAATAAAATTTGTTTAATCCATTTTTTTTATTATATATTCATTTCCTTCAAATTCTCCACATCTGATATGATATGAAGTTATAAAAGACATTATATCTTCATATAATTCCTGTGTATTAATTTCTGCCTGCAAAAATCCTTCTATAACATTCATAATAATCTCGCCTTTCTATTTTATTGGATAAGCTGATAACCTGCCTCCATCTTCTGATAATACAACTTTAAATCTGTTACTTCATCTGCATATGTCAGCTAACTTACATGAGATTCTAATACAAAAGGGAAAAGAAAACTCGACTAAGTACGAGCACCTGATTAAGGTTTTTCATCCCCAAAAAAATTAATTTCTTTTTGTCTTACTAAGTTAAACTAAAGTAAACAACCTTGAAAGGCGTAAAACCATTATTGAACAATAATTAACAATTAAAATATGCCTTTAAGAAATCAAAAAACGATGACCAAGCTTCTTTTAACTCTCCTTTTAAAAGCAGTTCATCGCCACCCTCAAAGTTAACTATATAAACTTTATCTGTTACAGTATCCACCACTAATACAGCATTTGCTGACATTCCACTTAAAACAAGATATTGCTGCGGAAAACCATGTTCTTTTCGAGAAATTAGTGTGTATGATTCAATATTATTTTCTTCATCTGCTATATCTAGTAATTCAAAGGGTACATGTTCTTCCCAAAAAGGTCCTGCATATTGTATATAAAATTCTTGGAAAGTATCTGATGCGTCTACACCTAGCCTTATTAAAGCCTCCTGTACCAGATTGCTATCTTCACGTTTATATATTTCTTCTCCTAGAATTTCATCTAGTCTCTCGGGCAAAATACTCATATTATTTTCCTCCTAAAGCTTCTTCTCCTCATATTTTCCAATAATTAATAGAATCTACTTTTTGAAATGCCCCTCTAGTTGTCTCATCCATTGGATAAAATGGATTTAACTTTCCTTTATAAGGATGTAGTGGAGCTCTTTTAGCATTAATTGCTCATTAGCTAATTGAAGGTTTTTTTCATAGCACTAATAACCACTATAGATAAAAGCAATTGTCGCTTCATAAAGTAAATCAAGTGCTTGTGGTTAATTCTACTCCTGAATATTACTTAATTGGTCCCATAAATTCAGTAATATTAAGAATATGTTCCTTCAGTTTTACTTTTTTTAGATTCTCTACTTTTTCTGCTCCACCTAAACCTAATAGAGGTGTATAGCCGAAGCACTCATCATAATCCAACTCACCATATTGTTTAAGGGCTTCGGGATAAGGTTGCCAAGACAAATCTTCATCTTTAAATTCCAAGTCATTAATATTTTGAAAGAAAAATTCAAATGTAAACATAATTGTCTTTACCACACCATACCTGTAATTAAGTAATCTAACATATCCATCTGACCAAATAACCAGATCACCCATACCTGTAGCAAATAACACAAATGAATCCTTGTATCTTTGACTACTCTCCCCCAAAATCTCTTTAAATTCCTCTGGATTTACACTTTTAAAATACCCTTGCATAAATGTACCAAATCCATAATTACTCCATAAATCTATAATTTCATTTGGTACCAGTTTAGTATATTTTACAATCATTTCACTCGGAACTTTTTTATACGATTTAAAATCTATTAAATATTTTTCCATTTAAACTCCTCAAACTAATGAATTTTTACTCCATGGAAACAAACAAATGCTTTAAGTGCACCTTGAAAATGGGAATTTTCCCATATTTAAATTTCAAGAATATGAGTTAACTATATCTTTCTCTAATTTTAAAAATTCTTCAAACCTTTTTACCATATCTGCTATTGTAGTTGGGACTTCTTGAGGCATATAATTTATGAAACCCAACATATCTTCTGGGTAATGATGATTTTCATAAAACTCGGCTATTTTATTTAATAATTCATTATCTTCTTTACACTCTTCTTTTATTTTAGATAAACAAACAAATCGAAGTTTTCTATTCTCAGCTATTAAAAATGCGCTATTTTCGTCTAATTGTGGGAAATAAATGTCCTTTATCTCCAACATTACTTTGTTTAAATCTTCAATAGGTATTCCCCATGCAAACTCATTTTCATCACCATTTTCCATCGACTCTACCGCATAGTCAGAAATAGCCTTTTTACTGAAGTAATTTTCATTGATTCCTACAAAAATAGTTTTCCAATCATATTTAATATTTCTATTTTTAAAATCTGTTAAGTTCATATTTCTCACAACCTACTTTTTTGTAATTTGATTGGCTTACCAGTTATTTCTCCATTTTCTATGAACCTCCTGTGGCTCACATTACCGTTTAATCTATGTTGATACCATTGCGCCGTTGAGACCAAAAGTACCTAAAGGCTGCTGATCATTTTGGTAAAGAGCAGAGAATGTGTACGATTGGCAAGTGCAATCGTTAATGGATGTTGGCTAGCGAATGATTGCAACTGTATTTCTTTTAGTCTTACTCAGTTAAACAAAAGTAAAAAACCTTGAAAGGCGTAAAACCATTCAAGGTATGTTTTATTATTGTTCTTTAATCAGCTAGTAATTGGATCTTTTCTTTCCATACTAGTAACAGCTCTATAAGTTGCTCCGTTTCTATTGTATTTTTATAAGGTTCTTCAACCCGAAAATTATTTTCCACGATACTAATATCTTTTTTTATAAATATGCTTGTAGCATTTAATTCTATTTCAAAGTCTTCATATACACCTTCTAAAACATTCTTTATATATTTTATATACTCATCTATTTGTTCTTCCGATGCAATATTTTCAATAAAATCCGAGAAAAGGCTTATTTCTTCTGGTAAAACTATTCGTAAATCACCAAATGGATCTTCTTTAAATTCATATACATATCTCATATACCTTAGTTATCACCTTCTGTTATTTTTTATACAGTGGATATGCCGTAGCTATTGAACCATCTTTATTCAAATACATTTCTATTTTAATGCCCGTGGAAGTAACACCTTTATTTCCTCTAATGTCATCATACTTTTCCAGTATAGTTTAATTCAATATTCAATAGTTTCTCCAGTATCAAAATTTAAGGCTTCCTCATCAAAGTCTTTAAAATCCTTATAGAATGCTTGGTCATAGATCAAAAGGGAAATATCACCAACAAATATTAGGATTTTATCCGTAAAGGTTCTTTTATTATTCTTTTTCAATTAGTATAGTATTACAAACAACTTCTACATTTAAAGGCGGCATAAAAATATTACATTTTAATATATCTTCTCCATCAATCTGTATATCTGAAATCTCAACTTCCTGAATAAAATAAGGAATTTGAGTTTTTGTTAACTCTTTTAAGGGTTTCAATCTATCTTCAACACTTGTTATAAATGAGAATCTCGAACATCCAATAAAAAGTAAGGTTACATTAAAATCTGTATCTTCAAATACAATTCTAAGTTCATCTCCAAAAAAACTGGACTCCATTTGCAGTACTCTTGCATCCCAATAATGCAGTTCTTCAATTTCATTTAGTATTTTCTGTGCATTCAAGTTACTCCACCTCACTTTTTATATGGAATATGAGATTCCGGGCTTTTTCTACCACAACATTTAGGTTTACATCAAGCGGATTCACGAACAAATGTTCAGCTTCTATTACTTCTATACGAGTTTTACCGGTCCGTTAATTGATTTATAAGTATCCACTGAATTAACTTCATTGTTTTTTACCAATTATCAATTCCTTCTTGGAATATGTCTAATACATAATCATCAAATGTATTATATCTAGGGTGTAAATCTATCCCCCCCCTTTCCCAACTAAATACTCTATCATCATATATATCTGCACAATACATACATCTAGCAAATTCTCCCGAATCCTCTAAAACAATTAAGTTCATACCCAACCCTAATTTTCTCCATCTCTCGGTTGCATCAACTACAGATGCCCCTAAATTACCCTGAACGCCTTCAAGCTCAACTCCACATATTCCTCCCGAACCATATTTTTTTATAAAATTGTGATAACTTCCAGGAAATTTAACTCTAAGTTTTTCTTCAGCATTATTAATATATTCTTCTGATACTTCTCCAAAAAAATCATCTTCTTCACCATAATTATCAATCATCTTAATAATTCTTTCATCCATAAATTAAACTCACTCCTATTATGAACTAGCACGCATTTTTCAATAGTTACTTCTAAAGTTATTATACATTTTTTCAAGTTCTGGATTATTTCTAAAACTTCACCCATTTTCAACAAAACCTTGTAACGTCGAATCGTATTTATCGTGAGTTAACTCCGCAATTTCAACCATTCCACCAGGTTCTTTTTTTTGGTACACTCAGAAGTAGTCATAGGTGTTACAAGCCAGGAATACCTCTACTATCTGAATAAAGAATGTTTTATTCGTCACTGGGTAGCCCTACAAAAAAGAAACCTTGAAAAGCATTAGCCAATCAAGGGTCGAGCTCAGGAATATACCCTCAAATTTTGACTCTTAAATTTCGCGATGTAATAAATGTATATCAGAATCTACCTGTATCCTATCATCAATCTTTACCATGCTTGAATTTGACGGTGACTTTCCACTTTACTGGGCAGACCCACAAAAAAGAAACCTTGAAAGGCTAAGGCCAATTAAGGTTTACAAGTCTATTCTTCACATATTTGATTAATTTCTTTGGGAACAGATTCAAAAATTAAAACTTCTGGCTTTGGATAAGACCTCTTTATTAAATAGTCTTCAAGTGTCATCATACTTTTCCAATATAGTTTTAGCCAATATTCAATAGTTTCTCCAGTATCAAAATTTAAAGCTTCCTCATCAAAGTCTTTCAAATCCTCATAGAATGCTTGGTCATAGATTGAAAGGGAAATATCACCATCAAATACTAAGATTTTATCCGTAAATATAGGAAAGCCAAAAGATTTGGAAAAACGATTGGTTATATCAACACCTATTGCTTCTTTAAAGTTAAGCCAGGCAGGAGCATTAGAGGGTTTTAATAGTTCTGTTATCTCAAATTTTACTCTACCACCATTACTATATCTATTATTAGACTTAGTAGAATATTTAATGCCACCATTCATGACTTCTTCCAGCGAAACATGATGTTCATGATTTTCAGGTAAATATGCATGATACAACATATTACTCAAGTATTTCACCTACTTAATAGTTATTTTCTTGGAACATATGGGAAATATGAGCTTCTGGTTGGATCAACAAGATTTTCAAATACCCGATGACTCCCTGTCGGTGTATCAGGTGTACTGATATTTCCGTCAAATTCTTTATAATACTTAGTTATTTTGTTTGGATTTGGATTGTTAGGATTTGGCCAGTTTGAATAAGCTTTATCAGGATTACTCATTGTTTCTTGCCTTAACTTGGCTCAAACATATGTTTTTCAGAATGTGGGTTAACAAAGTCTTTAGAATTGCTACCACCACCTGGTTTGGTAGGAAATGGAGCATCACCCTTCATTACCAACAACCTCATCAATATCACTCTTCTTAACAACCTCACCCACGTTACTATCTACAATTTTATCAATCGCTTTCGGGATTTTCAAAACTTTTCCTATTGGGATGAAGGATGCTAACGCAATACCTTTATCAAGACCCGAAGCATTTTTATCAGCGAGCGTGTTCACATCGTCCAATATTAAGAAATCCAATAAACCTTTTCAGATTTTGGTAGCGCCACTTCCGACATCTCCTAGGAAATTAAGAAAACCATTCTCCTCTTCTTTCACATCATCTACTGTTGTGGCTGTAGCGGAAAGCTCTTTTGCGACTTTTTTATTTTGTTGCTTCATAAATGAAAAGAAATTTGTTGACACCACCGCACCGCTGAGCCCGAAAGTACCTAAAGGCTGCTGACCATTTTGATAAAGACCTGGGAGTGTGTATGGATTCGCTCCACCGATTCCTCCAGGATTAAATAGTGGATTCATATTAATCACTTGATCCAACGATTGCGTACGATAGGCCAGTGCAATCATTAACGGATTCTGACTAGCGAATGACTGCCATTGTTCTGCCGGGAAGTTAACATCGGTATGAATATTGAAAACATAAAAAAGCACTCGTCGCCTAATATAGACAATCAAGTGCTCATAGTTAACTCTAACCATATTTCCTGTACATTACTGCACTGGACCCATAAATTCAGTAATAATACGAATATGTTCCTTCAATTTGACTTTTTTTAGATTCTCTACTTTTTCTGCTCCACCTAAACCTAGCAAAGGTGTATAGCCAAAGCAGTCATCATACTCTGGTTCATTATATTTTTCTATTGCTTCTGGATAAGGAAGCCAATCTAAAGCCTTCTGTCTAAAAGCCTCTTCCTCTAAAAATCTTAGAAACAAGGAGTATTTTGAAGCTACAACTTTTGTTTTACCTTTTCGGTAGTTTATTGTTACAATATAGGATTCTTGATTTTCATCCTTTTCAAAAAGTATTAGATCACCCATGGATGTACTGAAAATAGGTACTGTCCCTTTACTTCTTAAATAAGACTCATTTACTAAAGAGCTAAATTCATCAGGGTTAATTATTTTTAAGTATCCATTCATAATTGTACCATACCCATATAATTTCCATACTTCAATTAAAGCTTCTGGGAGCATATTCTTATATTTATTAATTGTATATTCCTCAACTTCACTTACTTTTTTAAAATCTTTAAATAAGCTCAAATTACACCCTCCTCTGATATGGCAGCATAGCAATTAAATAGACAGGGCTAGCTCCAATAACTAAAGGTTTTAATCATACTTACTCCTCTAACCCTGAATAAGGATTACCAATGTTTCCATCTAATTCATTTATTGTTTCCTCTATTACTTCCTTAACATTAATACTTAGACTTGTACTATCTATTTCCTTTAATGTTTGAAAACTATTTGAGAGTCCAAGATATGCAATTATTGACGTTACATTATCCATTAACTCATAAGAATTTGGGTCTAATATTTCTTGAACTATCGAATCTACCTTATCTTTAATTTTTTCATCCAAATATTTATAGGTATGCCATTGTCTTTCTGCTAATTGATATATAGCTTCAGACAAATCAATCTTACTTATATCCCCATTATTTTCGTAATAATCAATAACCTGTTCAAAATACATTTTTAGTATTTCCTCAGATAAATAATCGGGTAACTCATCAAATTTAGAAAAATCCATTCTTAATTCTCCTACTCAATTGGAATATGTGTTAAATTATTCGGCTTTTTATAAAGGTTACCATCCTGTCCTAGAAGTTTTTTCCCTATTTTTATTTGGGCAGTCCACATATTCCCTGAATTACTATCAGGGTACAGTTGTTTTGCATTTAAATCTGGTGAATGCCATTTTACTTCTATCTTTTGCCCGTCTATTTCAAAATTATATTTATATCCTTCAGTTATAGTTTCACTCGGTTTAAATGTATTAGGTATGTCGTTTGGTATTATTGACTTCAAATCATCAACTGGAATTTTCCCATTTTTCACAAAATTACTTGTATCCACAAGAGCATTACCTTTACCAACTACCTCATCTACATCACTCTTCTTAACAACCTCGTCCACGTTACTATCTACAATCTTATCAATTGCTTTCGGGATTTTCAAAACTTTCCCTATTGGGATGAAGGATGCTAACGCAATACCTTTATCAAGACCCGAAGCATTTTGATCAGCCAGCGTGTTCACATCGTCCAATAGTAAGAAATCCAACAAACCTTTTCCGATTTTCTTAGCGCCATTTCCCTCACCTTCAAGGAAACCAATAAAACCATTTTCCTCTTCTTTCACATCATCCACGGTTGGGGCTGGGCAAGAAAGCTCTTTTGTGACTTCTTTTTCTTGTTTCTTCATAAATGATACAAAATTCGTTGATACCATCCCACGCTCAGACCGAAAGTAATTAAAGGCTGTTGTCTGTTTTGTAAGGTGTACGGATTCGCTCCTCCGATGCCTCCTGGATTAAATAGGGGATTCATATCCAGCGGTTGCGTACAGTAGGCCAGGGCATTGCGTCTTCTTCACTATTTTATTTTGGATAGGTTATTTTATATCTTTGGGCCTTGGTGTAGACTTTTCTATCTTTTTCTTGACCTTTTTAGGACCTTTTTTGACGACGAATTCAAATTTCAGATTATTTTTTAACCACAAACTTCTTTAAATAAAAAAAAGCCTTGAGAGGCATATTGCCAGTCAAGGTCTAAATCATAACTACTTTATCAAAGTACAAAACAATATTATGAATGAACTTTAGACAGAAAGTCTTGAAGGATTTTCCTTACTGGTGCACTGGCACCTGGTAATAGGTCATTTATACGTTGCAGAATTTCAGGGCTACCTAATATCATTCTTTTACTTTCTTGGCTTGTATAACTCCTTAATGTATCTATACAAGTCGCAAATAATTCTTCATCATCAGTATTCAGCAAGGACATTAAAATATTAAGTTCATGCTCATTACACTGATTATCCAAACAATATGCTATTTTTCTCTGCCATTCTATTGATTTACTAAGTACTTGATTGGATAATTCATCCCAATCACTTAAACTAAATTCTAAAAGTATCTCGCCTGCTATAGTACAACCGTCATCATACCAAGAATCTACCGTTGTATCTGCAGATAAAAGATTATCTAATTCCTTGTACATATTTGGTACCTCCACATAAATTTGAATTAAAAACCTAATGGACGATATTTATATGCTTTCTATATAAACATCGGAATTAGTTTTTTGTCCCTTCTCTAATGCTTTCATTAACATATCTATTAAGTCCTCACCCTCACTTGTTATAAAATAATTAGATAAGTTTGTTATATCCTTACTAATGTTATCACCCCAAGGCGGACTTTTAGATAAGTTATCAATGTCCCATATTACTTGTGATGGGCTAAAATCCTGTAATTTCTTTTTAATTTCTTCTAATTCATTTATAGCGCTATCAATATTCTTATTCTCAAGTTTCCCATTATAGAGTTCATTTAATAAGAAAGGATATTCAGTTCCCCATCCATTTTGTTCTAAATGATAACTTATTGTAGAGAAAAAAGAGTGTAAGAAATCACCATGCCCGATTTGATACCAGTAATATTTCACTTTAAATCCCACAGCCATTCTTCTCACCTCAATCAATTTGTTTTAAATCTTTTATCTACTTAGTTAGTATGATAACCATTATGAATTTTTGATTCAAATATTGTGTAAAAAAAATATAAAAACCTTGAAAGACAGTAAGCCCGTAATCAAATAACGCATATAAATAACCTGGCACCGCCGGTACGATAAAGTTATCATTCAAAGGAGGTGCCATTCTTACCTCCAGTCAATAGCTTTTTAGAAAATATTTTAGGTGTTGAATAGATTTTTGGGTAAGGGAGGGGGTACCCCCTCCCTTACCCAAAAATTGCGCACGCCATAAAGACCTCCCGATTTTTATTTTTTTCGAAAGGTCGTTGTGATATAGTTTAATTAGATGTATTACGATTTCTGAGCTGGTAATGCGGACTCATAATCGTAGAGGATATCGTGTTTCAGTAGCTGAAACGTCATTTTCAGAAACTTATTGATACACGCCACAATCGCGACCTTGTGAGGTTTCCTCTGAGGTTGCGTTTTTAATTTATCATAATAATCGATGAGATGGTTATCGGTCTTTTTCCGAAGCGTAATCATCGTACAAATCATAAAAAATAAAATCTTTCGTAATTTTTTATTACCTCGTTTGTTGATTCGATCACGATATTGTGTATTGCCTGACTGATAGCGCATGATATCAATACCGGCGTACGCATTGAGCTGTTTGGCATTTTCAAAGCGTCGAATATCGCCTAATTCACCAATTAATCGGCAGGCGGTCGTATCCCCAATACCTGGAATCGAACGGAATATGCGATATTCATTTCTTTCAGCTGACATACCGACCATTTGTTTAATAATAGCTTCCTTTTTTTCAACTAAATCCATAATACGAGCTGCGTAATCTCGAATTTGATCACATCGAATATCATTATCTTTCATGGCTGGATAACTATTTTGAGCAGCCTCCAATAATACTTCTGCTTTTGCCTCTGCACGTGCCAATGATAGCTTTTTACGTGTATTAGCCTTCAAACGATTTTTAATCACCGTTTTCGAATGTGCTAATAGAAGAGCTGGATGTGGAAACAATTGGACAATATTTAAGAATAGCGCTGAACTTGGTGTTATGAGTTTCTCTAATTCTGGAAAACTCAGATGTAAAAGGGCGTGCATTCGACTTTTTAGTGTAATAACCTCCTCATCAATTTCATCGTAATAACGCGTTAACGCACGCATTTGTTCATAATAATCATCCTGTACATAAGTTGACTCGCGTTCGCTTTTAAAATGTGTTTTGGCCAGCTCATGGGCATCACTGACATCCGTTTTATTACGGCGCATTGTAGCCATTTGTAAGTTCGCTTCAAGCGGATTCATCCGGCAATATGTATAGCCATAATCAATAAAAAACTTTTCAACGGGCTTAGAATAGACGCCTGTTGCTTCAAAGACGATTTCTGGCGCTACTCCATCTTGACGTGCGATTTCTTCCATCTGCTCATGTAACCGTTCAAAATCAGCACGTGTATGATTCAATTCACCTTCGAACTCGCATTGGCGATAGCCATCATAAATCACAAGGTTGCTTTTTCCTTTACTTATATCTAAAGCAATGACATGTTTCATTGTATTTTCTCCTTTTTAGCCAATCCTAGAAGTCTTCACATGACCTTATCGATTCCATTTTCTTATACACGATCTCTTTGGACCCAACATACTAAACTGATTCTAATAAGGGTGTGAAGTGGGCCTGTTTTTTATACGGACTCTGAAATGGTCCCTGGCACCTCTCGACCTTTCTTCACTTCTACTATAAAAAATAGTAGCACAAACCATGGCCTTGGTTTGTACTACTAATGTTAGTATGTTTCTTATGCCAACAAACAAATTAACCATTGTTCCCGTCAAACTCGACCCTCTTCCAATTGAAACTTCTTCGTTCCATTCTAGCCAATACACTGCTGAGCCAAGTTGTGTAATTAAAACCGCTGCGGCTGAAATTTCCTTCTTCAATGGCGTAGATGAGCGCATTATCCATACCATAATGAAGGAGCTGAACAGTCGATGAAACAGGATTTTACGAGCGTGCAAAATATCTACATCATATGCGGCAAGACAGATATGCGTAAAGGTATTGACGGTCTAGCAACGCTCATTCAAGATTCTTTCGAATTGGATCCGTATAGTGATTCTATCTTTCTGTTTTCTGGATGGAGCAAGGACCGCTATAAATGTTTGTACTTCGATGGAGATGGTTTCGCTATGCTTTATAAACGGTTAGATAATGGAAAGTTACAATGGCCAAAAAATGAAAATGAGGTGCGCAATCTTTCGCAACAAGAGCTTAGGTGGTTATTAGAAGGCTTATCCCTGCAACAGCCAAAGGCGATTGCAAAATCTGCAAAAGGTGTCTTTTAATAGCCCTATTTCAAGTGGTATAATCATTTATAACTTAAATTGAACGAAATGTGGTGAATGATTTGGGAAACGCTTCAAATGAAAAAGTGATTCAATTATTGGAAGAACAACTAGCCTATACAAAAGAACAAAATAAAAGTTTAACCAAACAAATTGAAGCATTAACTGAACAAATTCGCCATTTAACAAAAGCTTTATACGGTTCTAAATCAGAGAAATCCAAATATCAAGCACCAGACGGACAAGGCTCTTTATTTGAAGACGATCCGTCTTTTAGCGAACCTGAGCAGACAGAAGAACAAAGCACGGAAACGGTTAGTTATACTGTTACTCGTAAAAAGAAAAATAAAAAACGAAATGATTCGTTTCGTGAGGATATTGAAATTGAGGAAATTCATCATCATCCAACTAATTTAGCTTGTGATTGTTGTCTCGGAGAAATGGTAGAATTCAGTTCAACAATGGTACGTGAAGAAGCCAAATTTATACCAGCGACATTGAAACGTGTACAACATTTTGAACATGCTTATGAGTGCAAAGCGTGTAAAAAAGAAGCCCTACAAAAAGCACAAATTAAACGTGGTAAAGCACCACAAGGCGCTATCCAAAGAAGCATTGCAGGACCCACTGTTTTAGCAAAGCTTATCTATGATAAGTTTATTCAGTACTTGCCTCTTTACCGTCAGGTAAATGAATGGGAGCGACATGGTCTACATACAAACGATAAGAATTTATCCAATTGGGTAATACGTGTAGCAGAAGATTGGCTTCAACCGCTTTATGATTTGATGAAGCAACTATTGACGACGAAATCTGTGCTGCATGTGGATGAAACGTATGCACAAATACTCAAACGTTCAGATGGGAAATCCGCTCAATCGAACGCCTATAACTGGGTATGTCGTAGTGTACAAAGTGAAGGTCCTATTATCGTTTTATTTAAGAGCGCACTCTCACGAGGGCGAGCTATATTAGAAAATTTAATTTCGGGATTCAAAGGTATTGTGATTTGTGACGGCTATTCGGCTTATGGTCAATTACTTAATGTTCAATTCGCTAACTGTTGGGCACACGTACGACGTTATTGGCTGAAAGCCGATAGTAAAAACGGACGAAAAGGTGTTGAATACTGCGATCGTTTATTTCACATCGAGCGTAAAATCAAACAATCTTCACCGGAAGAACGTGTGCGAGTTCGTCAACAAGAAGCAAAGCCCATCGTAGCTGAATTTTTCGATTGGATTGACCGTTCTCCTTTCTTTGGTAAAAATGCGCTTGCGAAATCAGCGGACTATACATTGAGCCGAGCTGAGGAGTTAAAAGTCTTTCTTGATAACGGGCACATCGCAATTGATAATAATCCCGCTGAAAATGCAATTCGCCCAAATGTGATTGGGCGTAAAAACTGGCTTTTCTCTGTGAGCGAAGCAGGTGCCAATGCGAATGCCATCTGTTTAAGCTTGGCTGAAACGGCCAAAGCAAACGGAATCGATTTTTATCAGTATCTGGTGAAGCTAATGATGGAATTACCGAATTTACCGTTTCATCAACAACCTGAGATTTTACATAACTACATGCCTTGGTCAGAAAATATTCAAGCCACATGTGCAAAATAGCCAACTATCCGAAAAAAACTCCGGATAGTTGGCCATTCGTCGTGCGTACCGTAAAGGTGCGCTATTTTTTATATTTCGGGCTTACGTACTACCTTCATGAGCTATGAATTTCATAGAATCTTTTTAAATTGTTCAATACAAAAATTTCTCACAAAAAAATAAAAAGCACTTGTTGTCTATAGTAGACAATCAAGTGCTTGAGGTTAATTAAATAAGTGTGACTAACTTACTGGCATTCTATCAAGAGTTAGAATCTACCAAAAAGTATCTATTCTGTTAACATATTTAGAAATTCTTCAAAGCTATTACTTACAATATATGTTATAGGATTTAAATCTGAAGACTCTTCATGATTCCAAACGCATACAACAGGCTCTTCAACATTGTTACGATAGTCTAAACAAACAAAGTCACCTGCAAATAAAACAGCTATTGGTAGCAGTTCAGTACCTACTAAATTTTCATCAAAAACAATTCTTTCGTCTAGTTGAGTTCTAACTACTCCTATATCGTAATACTCATCATCTCTTTCCCCGGTTACTTTTAAAATACATAAAAACCTATCAATCGCATAAACATGGCTATTACACTTAAAACTATCCTTTATAGGAGTACCACCATTATATTTTTTTATAAATTCTTTATACGTTTCTGGTAAATTTATTCTCCACTTACCTTCCTTTTCAGAAAGTAAAGTATCGTCCGGCAAGGGATAAATTATTGATCCATCCTTAAATTCCATTTCTATACCTCCTCAATATTATTATCTTGGAGCGTCGGCCCACATACCTTTAGTCCTTCCACCATTATGAGGTGTAATATTATGAATACCAAAGGGGACTAGCTCCATTTTACCAGGAACCTCCGTATGATGCCACGTCATCCCTTTTCTTGTACCACCTATTTGTTCATCTAACCACTTAAACTGTTCTTTATCCGATAGCTTCCAAAATCTATCTGGTAGCTGAACAGTCTCTTCTACAACACCTGCACTTGCAAAATCGGCAAATCCATACCTCATACCATCTGCTTTTGTAATCTTTATTTCAGGAATATGTGCTTTTGCTATAGCCATTTCTTTTATCTTTCTTTTTTGAGCAGAAGACAAGCTATCCCCACCCGGAATGGTATCATCCCAAGACCAAGGTTTATTTAAATCAACATGTTCTTTATATACTTTTGCATAGTCTTCAATGATTTCATCAAATTTCTTGTTACCATTTATAAAATCATCGATATTTCTTAAATTAGTTTCACTAACTCCCTTACCTTTATCCGCGCCCTTACCAACAACCTCATCAACATTACTCTTCTTAACAACCTCACCCACGTTACTATCTACAATTTTATCAATCGCTTTCGGGATTTTCAAAACTTTTCCTATCGGGATGAAGGATGCTAACGCAATACCTTTATCAAGACCTGAAGCATTTTTATCAGCGAGCGTGTTCACATCGTCCAATATTAAGAAATCCAACAAACCTTTTCCGACTTTTGTAGCACCACTTCCGACATCTCCTAGGAAATTAAGAAAACCATTCCCATCTTCTTTCACATTATCTACTGTTGTGGCTGTAGTGGAAAGCTCTTTTACGATTTCTTTTTCTTGTTGCTTCATAAATGATACAAAATTCGTTGAAACCATTGCACCGCTGAGACCGAAAGTACCTAAAGGCTGCTGACCATTTTGATAAAGACCAGGGAGGGTATACGGATTCGCTCCTCCGATTCCTCCAGGATTAAATAGTGGATTCATATTAATCACTTGATCCAACGATTGCGTACGATAGGCCAGTGCAATCATTAACGGATTCTGGCTAGCGAATGACTGCCATTGTTCTGCCGGGAAGTTAACATCTGTTACCCCTTCTGTCATCATCGTTTCTATGTTGGTAATCCATGTTTTCATATGCATCAGGTCTGTTTGAATTGTCGTTAATGCATCTGTTTGGGATACGTCAAATTCAATGAGTTTTTCAACGGTTTCGTCCCGATGTCGTTTCGCGTCATGTACACCCAGATGGACTTCACTATCATCCAGTTTTGGCAAGCTCACGATATCTGACACTTGGTCCATTATATTATTGGCTTCGTCTGTTAGCTCTTCTGTCACTTGTTTGGCACGATTGAGGCCTTGCTCAATTTCGCCTTCCAATGCTGCTTGGCGAATAAAGCCTGATGAATCCGGTTCAAGCGATGAAAGGGCTGTTTTCATCTCTTGAAGAACAATAGTAAAGCTAATTTTAAAGGTATTGAAAAATGTGAGGAATGGCAAATGGCAACTCTCGTAATATGCACGTAATGCTTCTCCACCTTGACCTTTTAGCGATTCTTCTAATTGTGTGAGACCTTGAACAGCACTTTCAATTTGTTTCATTTCACTTTCCAGGCGGGTTAACTGATTAACAGTTCTTTCAAGTCCTTGCTGAAACTCATTTACATCCAATACCTTCAATTTATCACCATCTTTTTAATAGTTCCATCTAAATTGACCAACCATTAATTACCTTACTCCTACACTCATTTCCGCATATACTGTACCGGAATGGCTGCGTTTGTACTCCACAAAGATTGGGCTACTTTGACTAAAATTATTTTTTTGTAAGTGTTCCACTAGCTCCCAGTACTTCTCCTGAGACTGCGCATCAAATTCGTTCGTAATCCTTGTCATAAGCATACGATTTACTGAAAAATAGCTTCTAAAATTGACATCTTCAGCAGCTTTCATATCCGAAACATTGCTTTCCTCTATAGAACGGAATATTTCAGCTGTCATTACAGGAGCAGTAGGGTCACTAATAATAGAAAAGAACATCGTGTCTTGAATATGAAAACCATTGTTTGAGAGAATTTGATCAAAATTCGCAAAAGCCAGATCAATTTCTTCTGGCACGAAGTTATAATATTTAGAAGCTACATTCCGGTAAGAAATTTGGTGATTTTCTACAATCATTTCACTTCGCTCCATTCTTTTAACGGGACGTATAAATCAATTAAATATTCTCCGTAAACATTCAATAGTACGCAAATGAATGAATTCTCTACTGAGATATTCTCAGTTGCTGCATAACTTTTGATCTTCTGGATAGCTGTACTAAAATCTGCCTCTTCCTGTGCCTGTCGCATTAATAGCGCTTTTTTTATACTAAATTGGTGGATATATTCAAAATCTGTAATACCTTCTTCAAATTCCACGGCATCATTTATCGGTAAATAATATGTGAACAGGCCTTCATTATCTTTTTCTTCTTCATAGGAAAAAAATATAGGACCATTTTGATACACTTCATGATTTAATGGGAAATCTTCTAAAATCTTAATCCCTTCTAGCCAATTTTCTTTTTTATCTCTTACTTGAAATGTAATTAAATGATCGAAATGTAAGCTGCGAATATCCATTAAATCCAGCCTCCTAATTATGTTTAACTTTTCTATTATTTTTAGCTACTCTTTCCGTGTACAGATAGCCACTTATATCAAAATTAAAGCTTTTAAAACGAATTTTACAATAAAGAATAACGAGCTGTTCGGGCAAGACAAAAATCAATGTGTAAAAAAGACCAAATGGTAAAAAAACAAACATTACTGTATCAAAGAAATCAGAAGATCCCATTTTCATTACGTATTGGATAATAAAAACAAGACTAATACTGCCGATTATAGCAATAGGGATATAAGATTTCGTTTCAAATTTTCCGCGCATTTCATCACTCTTAGATCCTTTGCGATAATAACCTTTCTGAAGGAGTATATAAAATCGAATAAATGTTGCGAGAAATAATAATACACCGATTGTAAGTGTAATCCATGTTAAGTTTACTAGAGATCCAACTGTTGCATCATTACTTTCTCCTAGATAAAAAAGCGCAGATAGGTAGAAAAAAACGGTGAAATTTTGAGTGACTATAATAGATAAGAAGTACTGTACCTTCTCCGCTCTTTTAAAAACAGATGGTATCGCAAAAACAACGGATAATAAAATCAAAATTGCTGTCAACCACATATGGATTGTTTGAATACTTTCGAAATTTGGATAGATTGTGTACTTACCAGCAACATAATAAGTAAGATAAAATACCAATGCCTGTATGAACATACCTAATATAAACACAGTAGCTAATGAATTTGGGCTTTGTCTACCAGATTCCAGCGGTCCTCTTAATACAGCGAAATCTTCTTCTGATAGTTTTTTTAACATGAGGTGAAGCCTCCTATTTTTAACGGAACCAGCCCTTTATTTTATCCATGGCCGATTCCCCTGTTTCTTTATCTTTTTTATTTAACAAACCATTGATAAATATACCAGCTGTAACACCAATTGCAGTCCCAACACCGGGAATAGGAACAGCTGCAGTGAAAAATGCAACACTGGCAGCCTGAACCGCACCGCCGACTGCTGTATCTATCGCTGTATCTCTTATGGCACTCTTATGCAGGTCTCCGCCTGATAACCCGGCATCTTTCGCATTATGATAGTTAGCATAATAGTTGAATCCGGCCGTGATGGGCGCCAATCCTTTTGTAACTCCTTTTGCAAATCCATTCGTAAAGATACCTTTCACATCTACAATATCTTTAAATGATTTTCCAGCACCCGCCGCTGCTGCCTTCCCTACAGTTTTTGCCTTTTCAGTTATACTTGCTTTATCATTCCAGTACTTAAGGGAAGAGTGGTCCTTTAATGCGGCTTCTCCCACTTTTGACCAGCCCGATTGCCCCTTTTTTTGTGTGCCGAATTTTAAAATTGCACTGTTATTAGCTTGCTGCTGATGGTGTTGCGGCTTCCATGGTTTGTCCCCTTTTGGTAGTTTATAATTTAGCTCTCTTAACGCTCTTGCATCTGGAGTAACCCTCAAATAGTGAAGTGCCTCTTTACTAGCACGTAAACGGTAAGCAGGTCCACCAGTACGTGTATCACGTACTAACTCGATTTTCAAACCACCCTTTTTACCCGCCATAAACATTCCAAAGCTTTCAACTGCTCCATTTAAAGCCGTATTAAATCTCCTAAAATTACCTGTGTCTTCCTTATATCCCATAATTGTTTCATCAGCTGATGAGACATTACCGGTCTTTTCTCCCGGTGCCCCTTCTGTTACTCCATCTACTGGATTGGTTCTACTCGTTAACCCCGTGAGAAGCGCTGTCGTTGAAGCATACTGTGCCCAAAGCTCTTTAGGGAAATTCACATCTGTTAAACCTTCCGCTATCATCGTTTCCAAATCTTTTATCCATGTATTCATTGCTAAAAAGTCACTCTCAACAGCTGTCAGAGCTGAGGTTTGGCTGCTGTCAAATGTATTTAGATCTTCTACTGTTGTATCGCGATGCTTTTTTGCCATTTGGATTTCATTATGAACTTCGGAATCATTTAATTGCGGAAGCGGTACAATATCTGAAACGCTACCTATTATTGTATTTGTTTCATTTGTTAGGCTTTCTGTAATTTGTTTTGCATTGTTCAAACCTTGCTCCACATTATTTTCAAGGAATGATTGTTGAATATATCCATTACGATCAGGTTCTAGGCTATCAAGTGCTGACTGCATTTGCGTAAGAATATCCTGGAAATTACCTTTAACTAAATAGAAAAATTGCAAAAAGGGCACATGACAGTCCTGATAATATGCTCGTATTGCACTGCCGCCTTGCCCCTTTAATGATTCCTCAAGCTGAATAAGCTCTTGAATGGATGTTTCAACTGTTTTCATTTCTGTCTCAAGTCTTGTTAGCATAGTTAGATTTCGTGAAATACCACTGTGGAAATTACTCGAATCTAGTATTTTCATTAATCTATTAGCCTCCTCGGACCAGAAACGGTGCCATTAATATTCGTCGAAATACGTTGATCCTGCTCCTTCATATATTGAACAGAATTTCTTGTAGTCTGAATATTATTTTGCAGCACCGCTTGGTAACTTGTTAAGATTTGCTCTAATTGTATAGAGAGCTCGTTTAACTTTGTTACTACATCTAATGTATTTCCTTCAATCGGAAGTTCTGCAGTAGGCTTAAGTGATGAAGCTGCATTTTCAATCACAGATAGCTGTTCTTCTACATCCGCATAGACGATTTTCACTTCATTTGACAAATGTACTCTCTCCTTTCTAATGGAATCTAGACATTACTCCTACCATTTCTTATTTTTTCTCACTTTGCACCATTTTAGGTACAAGCCAAATTAGCACAACTAAAATACTTACTATTAATATACCAATATAAATAATTCGTAAATTTTTACTTTTACTTTGGTTAATGGGCGTTGCATTTGAAACTTGTTCTTTAGCAGCATTTAATTCGCTTGAGAATAATTGATATTTTGTTGATTCATAAGCAATTGTTTTACGGTTTTCAAAGTTATTAATAAAGAGTTCTTCCTTTATTTTTTCATTGGAGTTATTATCCTTTGGCAGGAAATCCAGTTTTTTCTGCTCTTCTCGAATATTTTTGCGAATCTCTAGTAAAGCCTCATTATGAAGGTATTCCTTATTATGTTTAAACTCTTTTTCTTTATATTCGTTTGGATTCAATTTATACAGGTCGGTAGATGCATAGCCAGTCATTCCAACTTTTAAATCCAACGGGAAGCTGGTTTCAAATATGAATCCAGCTCCCCAAATTAGAAATAAACTAAAGAAACCAACTACTATCTTACATTTCATACATAGGTTCCTCATCTTGTTCATTGGAACGGTTTTTGATTTTCCCTGCGATATACGGTATTAATGCAAACACTCCAATAATCACCAATAAAACAATACTTGCAGGGATAATTAATGATTCCGGACCGTATTGAATCGATAAATAAACTTTTGACATCGGATCTTCATAATCTAGATTCGAAGCTAACAATGTTAACATTGGTGTTACGAAAAACGCGATCACTGCCACACTTACAAACCAACCGATTAAAGGTCCAATTGAGAAGCTTGCAAAAATAATTGTCGATACAGCAGCTAATAATAAAATAGTGAAAATCGTCCACTCGATTGTTCCTGTTTCATTTAGAGAATAAATTTCCATGCCGTAAATACTTATAATCAACCCGACGATTAAGTTTAATAAAGAGAATAACGCGATACGTACGCCCGGTTTGTTATTGTTGAAATAGTAGCAGAAGTAGCCGATTAATAAACTACTAATTAATACAATGACAAGTACGATGACTGGCGGTACTTTATTCTCTTCTACCGTTGCATTTAAGCTAGTAGATGTAAGCGGTGTTGATAAATGATCATATATATGCCCATTTCTTTGTCCATCCACAAACGCATTATTTAATACGTTATGAATATCATTTCGGTATTTTTCTGTTGTGCTTACGTTATCATTCCATTTATTATTTAGTTCATTTGTATCTGCGTTTACATTAGATGCTTTGGCATACAAATCATTCGTAACGAGCATAATATTATCTTGATTAGTCATAATACTGTTCATTGAGTTACTCATTGCTGTTAAGTTTTGAATAATACTATGTTGATTTGAAACTAATGCATTGCCGTCTGCAGGTGGTACTGAAAATACCGTGGAACCCGATATAAATGAATCCAAGCTTTTCTGCATATTGTTAGCACTTGTCTCAACAGCCTGAATTTGTGATGAAATTGCCTCATAGTCAGAGTCAACTTTGGCCGTATACTCTGTAAAGAAAGATTTAACACCTTCCTCTAAACTTACTAACTGTTCCTGGGAATCCGGAACCCCTTGTTGTAATTCATTTAGAATGCTTGAACCTTCATTGTTCATAACTAAAAGGTTATTTACACTTAAGTTTGTCTTTAAAATGGTTTCGTATTGTGCTAATGCCCCGTAATATTCCATGAGCATTGCTGTATTGTTTCTATCAATAGTTTTAGAGAAAACACTTTTTAGCCTTTCCTTTTTCGCCCCATTCATCAATGGTGAATTCATAATTTCAGATTCTTTTCGCTTTACTTCTTCTACAATTGTGAATTCATTTATTTCAGGCTTCAGCTCATCTCCTTTGGCGTCTTCCTGAGATTCTTGAGACTCGATTAACTCCTCTTGCAGTTGTCTTTCTTGCTGTTGAATTTGATTAATATTTGATTCAATTACAGCTATTTGAGAAGACAGCTGTGAAAGTTGATCATTTACAGCTAGAACTTCTTTATTAGAATTTTCATCATTTGTTTCAGTTGTATTTGCCGAAGCAATGACTACTTCTTCTTTCACTGAATTAATATTTTGAATTAAGCTTATTAATTTATCTCTTTCAGAATCTAATGCTGCAATTTTAGAGGATGCGATAAATTGGCGCGTATTGTTTTTTTCATCTCCACTTTTTTTAGCCTGTATTGGTTGTACTTGACTAGGTGAACTAGTATTTAGCTGATCTTTTAACGTAATTAATTGATTTTCATATTGAACAAGTAATTCGCCTTCCACTTGATTTAAAAGGTCGATAATTTCCTCTCTCTGTTTAACGACCTGGCTAGTTAAGTTGTTTACACTCTCCTTATTTTTTGCCAGTTGATCTTCAAGCATTTGGACGTTTTCATTAATGCTATCGTTGTGATCAATCAAATAATTTTTCGTTTCATTATATCGAGGTTCCTGATCGTTTTTCATAAAGACTACTGAAAGCAAACTTTCCTGCTGTAGTGGCTGTAATAGCTGTTGTTGGGTCGTATGATATTCTTTGTAGTCATTTACATACGATACAAATTGGGATAATAGCACTTCAAATTCTCCAGCTTCCTGAATACTTCCATCGATCGGAGTCCCACTTACAGTTGAAGCTAGATTTTCTAGCATTTGTTTTTGACTTTCAATATCCCCTACTACGCTCGCTAAATTTGGACGGTAAAATTCCGATATTGTATTTAAAAATTCTATTTCCTTTTGAAGAATCGTATCAAACTCATTACGGACCTTCTCTAAATCTTGAGATACATAACTCCAGTAAAGAGTAGCGATTTTCCCGTTGACACGTGCAGTCGCTTTATCAATTTCACGTAATACTTTCTCACGATTTGCTGCATTTAATTGACCGCCAACTGTATATTTAAATTCAGCCTTAACTGGTTGTTGTTCCTCATATGTCATAATATTTTTTGAAAAATTTGATGGAATATAGACGATTGCATCGTAATCTTGACCAGCCAACCCTTTTTCAGCAGCGCTACGACTCACAACAGACCAGTTAAAGTCAGAGTCTGTCGTGAGAACTGTTGCTACCTCTTTTCCGAATTCCAGTGCATTTTCTTCCTTTTCTGCACCTGTATCTTCATTTACAACAGCGATATTTTTCGTTCCATTTGATTCATCAAAAAACGGATTTTCACCTATTGCAAAGAAATAAATAATCGGGGCTCCGATAATCAAAATCATGACGATTGCAATTTTTAACATTAACCTCTTTTGAGACGTCATGAGTATATCTTCCTTTCAACATCACATAGTGGGAGTTGTATTTTAATTTCTTTGTTATTTAAAACATAATAACCAAACCCTGCCTGGATCTCCTCTTCTTTACGATCGTAAGGAAGTGTGAACAATGTTTGATCGGACTTCTTCATTAATAAGACTGCTTGTCTAATTTGTTTAACCTCAGCCGACAGCGAATCATAGCCCTTCAAAATATCTGACGCATTGCCTGTAACGATAACGTTAAATCCTAAATAACTAGCATTCTTCATCAGTTTTACAATATGTTCTTGTAATCTAGTATCCATAGCTGCGTTGAATCGTGCAAAGTCATCTATTACAAATAATATTGGCTCAAAATTGAGTTCTGATCGATCACTGAAATTTGTATTAGTGTAGGTCATTTCGCGTGCAGCGAGCTCTTCTTCAATTGCGGTCAACCATTGCTCAACTTGATCCTTTCCTTCTAGTTGTGTCACTACCTCATTCTCTGTTAACGTAGCCAAGCCTCTGTCGAAAGAATCATATACAGCAATGTGTCCTAATCCCTTTTGTATAGCGGTCGTTATTAGTAGCTTTAATACATTTGTTTTTCCTTTTTGTGCTTGTCCGATTATTAAGCAGTGTTTATTTGTTAATAGATTAATTGCGACAGGTTGAACAAATTCTTCGTCCAGTCCAATTGGTAGAATTTGTGGTTGCCCTTCCAGCCGGACATACTCAGAAAACTTCGTTAATGTTAAGTCATTAGGAAGCATTGGAATAGGCTGTGGGGCAGCATACTCGTGGTACTTGGCCTTTAATGATTTAACGGTTTCTTTTACTGCTTCAAGCATTTCAAAATCATTTGTCCCATTAGCCGGCAGGAACATTTGAGAGAAATGTACTTCATCCTTCTTTATGATGGCTCTTCCAGGAATTGTTTCAGGAGCTAGATTTGTTTTACCCAGCACTGAATACGCCTCACTGTGGTCCATTAAGTAATGAACTATTTTCGTTTTTAAATTGTTCATTACTGCTTGGCGAATTGCTGAAATACGAGTCGCAGTAAAAATCATATAAATACCTAATGATTGTCCATCCCTTACAAATTGATTGAAATTTGTTTCGAAATCGGGCATTTCATCTTTTATAAAGTCAAAATTTTCTACAGCAACAAAAATTAACGGAAGCTTTTTCTCTGCAACACTGTTATATAATTTAATGTTACCAACTTCCAACTGTTGCAATAGCTGTTTTCTCCGGATAATCTCTTCCCGGATCATTCTCATAAACTTTTCCATTTTCCGCTTTTCTTCCATTAAGAAGAAATCCGCAGTATGAGGAAGTTGTTTTAATGGAAGCAATGATCCATTCCCAAAGTCCATTAAATAATAATGCACTTCTTCTGGACTATAGTTCTGTGCAATATTTAATAGTAACGTAAGCACTGTCGTAGATTTACCATAACCGCTTGAACCGAATATACCTATATTTCCATCTTCCATTACTTGATAGTAATAAGGCGTTTGTTTTTGTTTTTCCGGTTCATCGACTAAAGCGATCGCAATTTGATTTCGCTCCTCCGAAGTGTAGGAATTATTATAAATTCTATCTTCAAGAGGTGATAACCATGGACTTCTAAGCTTTTTAACGCCTAATATATTTTGTGTTTCTTCAATTTTCGAAACAACCGCTTCAATTTCGGATATCGACTTCTGCTTATTTTCCTTTGCTGCTATATTCGATAAAGGAATGAGCCCCAAATCGGTTACAATGGCTATTTCGTCTTCACCACCTGAATGTTCTGAAAGATAAGGTGCTCCACTCCAGGCCGACTGGAACAAATCATACACTTCATTATTTCCAACTTGTAAATAACCTCTACCTGTAACAGTGATTGATGCAGCATCCGTATTTTTCAGTATTTCTTTACTGTCCGTCGCATCCTGAACTTTTAAGGCTATTTTAAAGCGAGCATTACTCCAGATTTGATCATCGATAACGCCACCTGGCTTTTGGGTAGCTAAAATAAGGTGAACCCCTAAGCTTCTTCCGATACGGGCTGCACTAACTAGTTCGCGAATAAAGTCAGGTTCTTCATTTTTTAATTCCGCAAACTCATCCGAGATTAAAAATAAATGAGGTAGCGGCTCTTCTGCGAGTTGTTGTTTGTATAAATCTGTGTAATCGTTAATATGCGTTACATTATATCGGTCAAACAGAAGCTGACGGCGTTTTAATTCACTTCGAATGGAAGCAAGCGCACGATTTGTAAAGTTTACGCTTCCCTCTATATTTGTTATCGTCCCTAAAAGATGCGGTAATTTTTTAAACGGTTGTGCCATTCCCCCGCCTTTATAGTCAATCAGTAAAAATGCTACTTCATGCGGGTGGAAATGAACGGATAATGATAAAATGTACGATTGTAAAAATTCACTTTTCCCTGAACCCGTAGTACCAGCAAGTAAACCATGGGGTCCATGAGCTTTTTCATGCAGATTCAGGTACACAAGATCATCTTTGCCTTTAAGCCCAATTGGTACAGCTAAAGATTGGGAAGATTTATTCTCCATCCATTTATGTGCGATATTTAATTCTTCTACTTCTCTTACACTCATCATTTCAAGGAATGTTACATTATCTGGTATGGAGTTTGTCATACCCGTTTGATGATTTAAGGTACGTAACATCCGTGAAAAGCGTTCATTGTTTTCCTTTTGGTGACTATCTAATGTAAACGGTATATTTACCGCTTTTTTGTTCTGAATTAAAATATCACCCTCCGTATCATTTAAGTACCGGACGAGCGTGTATATATTGTCAGATAAGCTTTCCTTTGCATCAGTTGCAGTTATGACAGAAATATTTAAATGAGTATGGTCACCTTCCAAGTACTCTAAAATAACGTGATCTGAGATGAGCTGTTGATTTGTAACAATAAACACCAAATGTGGAGTAAATTGCATTTGCTCTTTTTCTTCTTTCAGATCCCGATCACGAACCATTTCGTAAATGGAGGAAAGCAACTGATCCCTCGTTTTTTCGTTATAAATGAGTCCTCTTGCATACATATTAGGTATATTAAAATGCGGCAACCACTTCATCCATTCAAACTGAGCATAATCTTCTTCATCAAAAATAAAAATAAAACGGAGATCATGATAACTATGAAAAAAGGCGAGTTGACCAATTAGCTGTTGTATTTCCTTTTTTACTACTCGATCTTTACCAATTAATCCAATCGGTCCTTTCGCTAAATTTGCGATAACTGGCATGTCAGCGATTTCTTTATATACTTTTTCAAGTTTCTGAGACTGCTCGATTAAATTATCCATTTCGCGATTGGCCATATCATTTGAATTTAACGAAATAGAAAAGCTCGACGGAACAGTACCAGTTCCTAAACGAAACTGTAGAAAATCCTCACTTTCTACAGATCGTTCCCAAATTCGATCGGATATCTGATTTGTTAAATACTTCATCCGTTCAAATGTAGGAAAGTGAAATTCCATTGTGAACTTCTGTTTATCTGCCAGCTCCTGTAGTTCATGGCGTTTGTTCTCAAGATAAGCTGTGTACACACGGATTCGCTTTTCTTTTTTTCTTTTTTCGTTGCTGCGATCTTTAAAATATTGCACCGATGATGTAATTAATGTCATAACGAACATAACCATCGTAATTAGAATAAAAATTCCTCGAGGTTGAATAACGGCTACAATTCCCATAACAATCAACATTACAAGCGGCGGTAAAATTATTATCCACAACCCTCTACCTGAAGGATCATTTTCTTGCGAAGGAAAAGAAAGTGTTACTTTTTCATTCGGAAGCTCATATACCATCCTTGGAGTCCTTCTATAAATTGGATACTTTTTTTTCATCTCTGAAGCAGGTTCGATAATATTGGAAAGAGTTGCATCGAAGTTTTCAAAACTGCTAATTTCGAGTACGTCCTCTTCCAAAAGTCGAATAATCAAAAAGGGTGTGAATATAATGTCCCCAATTTGTATTTCCTTACTTGCAAACTTTCTTTGACCATTTATATATAGGTGATTCTCATTCGATATTTCGAGGAGCCATTTTTTCTCTACTCTTATTAGTGAGAACGTCTGCGTATTTTCGTAATTTTCTTCCCAGAAGATATCTGCTTCTTCAAACTTAGTTGAAAACAGAATTTCCTGTCTATTTCCAATGAAATAGGTATTGCTGTTTGTTACGGCTAGAAATAGAATGATTTTCAGTTTTTTATTGCTTTTTTCATCTTGCCATTCAAAAAATTGCTTCGGATTTACTTTCCCAAGCAGTTTTTCATGCTGTTTTACTGTAAAGCCAAAGGAATCTTCGGTAATCAGTAGTGAACCATTTGTAAATGGTAAGTTTTGAATCGTCACTGTATGCGATGAATCGGGACCAACTGTAACGGTTTTACTTTTCATCTGATCCAGTTGTATCGCTTGGTAATAGTTATCATAAAAAAACAAAAGCATACTCATTAAATCACCTTCTAATAGGGACTTTTACTACTAAATAGTGTTGGAATAACTTTATTTAAAATTAATTATTCTTCTGTTGAATTATCCGCGCTTTCTGCATCTGTAGAACCCGCATTGTCTTCCTTATTTTCCTCTGCGGTTGGTTTGTTGGTGCTTGGTTTTTCAGACTTTATTTCCTCATTTTTGGTTGAATCTTTATTACTGGAACTTGCTTCCTCTATTTCGAGTTCTTCTTTTAATTGTTCAAGCTGTTCCGTTACTTCCTCTTTTTCAGTTTGAATTTTATCTAGTAACTGCTCTCGTTCTTCACTTTCCAGATCGAGGTTTCCTTTTACAGTTTCCTCATAATGCAGTAAAGCTAGCATTATTAAATCCAAATCCTCGAGTTGTCGTGCTAAGGCTAATGCTTCCTCTGCCTGTCCACGGCCAATATAAATCCAATATTTAAAATAATTTGGATCTGTCTGCAGCGTTATTGTCTTTAAGACATTTTCTTTCTGCTCCTCGGTCAATGTTTCATTTACGATATAAGCAAGCGATAGCTCATACTGTATAACTTTAGGCATATGCTCAATATCATAATTTGTCAGTCTATTAATTACTTCACTATAATCTCCTTGAAGATAGGAATTCTGAACCTCCACAAAAGCTTCTTGACGAGGTTGAAGCACTAGTGCCGAATATCCTGTATATGCTCCTAGAGGTATAAGTGCGAATAAAAGACCTGCAATACCGTAACGTACCCAGCTCCATTTTGTTTTTGAAACTGTTACTAGCTTTTTTTCTTCATTTTTCAGTAGAATTATTTGTTTTTTTATCGTATCATTTAGTTCATTTTCATCCTTAGCACTCATTACCTTTTCAGCAATGGGACTAAGTTCAATAGATTGAGAGAACTGAATATATTGTTCGAATGTATATTTAGGATCAATTGCAGCAGCAATAAGCGCTTTCGTTTCATTCCAAATTCGGTTACTGTCTTTTTCATAGGGAGGAATGCTTTCCTTCACCCCGTAATGTAGAAAATATGGCATTAAGCTTTCATCGATTAATACATTTTCCGGGCATACAATAAGGTGGAGCCGGTTAAATGAATGGCGGCTTTGCACTTTTAAAACTTGTGAAGCAAACATCCAGCGACTTAGTTCTTTTAATTTCCGCAATTCTCCAAAAGTCATATAATTTGATTCTTTTTTATAGGTGAAAATTAATTCATCATCTGTTAAAGTGATACTTTTATTTATGAAAGGGTTATGTTCTTGTAATAGTGCAATTTCTATTTCATTTGCTAGTTTTATTTTTTCTTTTTGAAAAGTAATTGTGATCTCATCTTGTTCAAACTTGAGGATAGCCTCTAATTGCTTTTCTAAATAGGATAGTTTCTTTTTTGACATCTGCTTGACTCCTTACAAGATTTCTAGTCGATCACCTGTAGTAACACCACTATTTGCCAATAGGTCATTTCCGGATAATACGGTTTGTTTATTTACAATTCGAATCCAATAACCTTCCTTTGGAGGATATGTTATTGACTTTGCCTGCCAAACAATATTGACCAACTCTTTGACTGAATAGGAATTTGACAGACGTAAATCAAAACACTCCTCGCTATAGTTTTTTAAGTCTATAGATACCTCTATGTACATTTTATATTCACCTCATTCAATCAAAGTAAGGTTGACTAATTCAAAGTGAAAGACGATTTATAGGGAACAAAAACAAAACTGTCCAGCAAATGAAAAGAGCGCCTTCATCTGAATACGACGCTCTTTAAATCTTAATTCTAGATGAAACTTAACTGCGAATTTGCCCTGCAATTTGACGATCTGCATCTGCAAGAGCATGTGCAGTATTTTTCAGTTGTACAGATACATCCTGTAAAAGTCGTTGCATATCTTGAATTGATGGACGTAAAGTCGTGTATTGATCTGCAAAGGCTCGACTTGATTCACCTTCCCACATAGACTGTAATTCTTGAATCATATTATCTAATCGTGAAATTTGCTCTTCAACCTGTGCACTTTCAGTTCCATAACGATTGGACATTGCTTCTAACTCAGCTGGGGTTACACGAATAATTCCTGACATAAAATTCTCTCCTTTTTCTTGTTTATTTAGGTATAAATTGTAAAATATATCCTGCAATTTAATACCCGTATTTTAATTTTATAAACCAAAAAATAACAAGGTCAACAAGATTTGTGTAAAAAAGGAGTTTTATACTAATTTTAATTTAATAAAATAAGCAAACTATATCAGTTTAAGATTTTTTAATTGTGATATATTAATGAGGTATAGTCCAAATCGGAGTCATATTTTAGAACTTAAAATTAACTAAAATAGTTAAGTTAAAAAGCTAATCCGCAAAAACTAATAGATTATGAGGTGACGAAATGTCGTTAGGATATTGGTATTCTGAGTTGAATAAAAAGCAAAGTCATTTAAACCGTTTGGAAACGTGCAATAGTCAATTAACAGGAAAGCAAAATGAATTTTCCAACAATAAGTACCTTATGACAAAACCTGAATTAACAACAATGGCATGGAATGGGAGTTTAGCAACACGATTTGATGATATTCGAAACAACGGAATTCTCAACAGCTATGAAGCTATACAAAATATACAATTGAATAACGTATTTGCTGCACTGTTGGACATGATGGAGAAAATCCGTCAAGAAATCGAATCAATTCGAGCTATCATTGCCCGCCTTGAAGCAGCAATATAAGAGTTAAATTTACCAGCTGAGGAATTCTGCATTTTAGTTTTTATGTTTTTCTCTTGTTGGTACGTAAGATACGTACTTGCGCCAATACAATAGCCACTATTAACACCATCCCGAGGTAGCCCATAATGGTATACAATTTACCGACTAATGTTGTAAAGCCAATGAGGCTAGCTGCAAAACCTACTAAACTAAGTAGTATCACAATGATTTTCATCATTAAATTTTCTTTCTTTACAATTCGTACTGCCAGTATATATAGTGTGCCTACCGCTGTACTGTATATCATTGCTAGTAAAACGATGGACATAATATTCCCTACTGTTGGATGAATTTGTTTTGCTAGCTCAAGCGTTGGCATATCCACGCCTGCCACAATATCCATTTTCGCAAAAAGAGCTAAATTAATGAGCAATATTAATAAGCCAAGTACTCCCCCTCCTAAAGCGCCACCCCTTCTTGCAGCTTTTCTGTCTTTTGTCGTTCCTCCCATTAGAATAAGCATGGCCGCCCCTGCAGCAATATTATATGAAACATACAATACCGCGCTCGTTAGCCAATGAGAGCTTGCAGATTGCTGTTTTTTTGCTAGGATATTCAGCTCGCTTATTGAGTAATCGACTGTAAATAAAGAATAAATCAAAAGAATAAAAATAACGCCCAGTAAATATGGCATTAATGCCGCAATCATGTTGATGATGCTATTCGCATTTAGTAAAAGTGTAAAAACTACTGCAAGAGTCATTAGCATACTTCCAAATGACGGCTCCATATTATACATTTGATTAAATGTAGCTCCTGCACCCGCGAACATAACAATCGCAATACCAAATAATACAATAGAAATTAATAAATCCAGTACCGGACCAAAAGCACGACCGCCAATGTAATGAATGCCCTCCTTATGGGAAGTCGTCTGCAAATCCGATCCGATTTGCGCAAGTGTCATGCCTAAGAAAGCAAAAATGATCGCTGCAACAATACAACCAAACACACTAACTAGTCCAAAGCTTGTAAAGTACTGCATAATCTCCTGTCCAGAAGCAAAACCTGCACCGACTACCAAACTGACAAATGTACCTGCAATTTGTATACTCTTTTTCAATACGCACCTTCTTTATTTCACTTTTTATCATTGTTACTTTATGTATACAAAGGATCCAATCATGCTTTTACATGAAAGAATAAGCAATACAAAATAAAAACCAAACTGAAAAAGTTCTTAACAGTTTGGTTCATGTCTATTTTTTATTTGCTTGAAATCGGAACTTAAAATCAGAATATCTAACTTACTGCACTAATACTGAAATTTGACTTTTACAGTAGCTGTTACTGTTATCAATCCGGATTCAATCGGTGTAACAGCCTGTTGGTTACTTAGTTGAAGCATTTTGTATGGAATAGGAGTAGCAGTATTTGTCTCTTCAATTATTTCTATAGGTAACGGTTCTAAAGTTGCATGCATCGTTTCAGCCATGGATTTTGCTTTACCTAACGCGTCAATCAGGGCATACTGAAGTGCCTGACGATAGTAAGTATCTACGTGCTCTATTTTGAATTGTATGCCCGATACATGGTTCGCCCCATTTCGTGTCGCTGTATCGATAACCGTACCAACTTGATTAATATCCACTATTTTTACAGTAATTGCATTTTGAACTTCATATCCTCTTAATACTTGTTTTCCATCAATATAGTCATAGGTTGGGAATATATTATAAGCTGACGTTTGGATTTCATCTCTTCGAATATTCAAATTCAAGAGCGATTCAATAACCCGATTCATAATAATCGCATTTTCATGTTGAGCAGAACTGACGTTATCCCCTTCTGTACGCACTTCAATTTGAATTTGCGCATAATCTGGTTGAACCATAATTTCTCCATTACCCGATACTGTCATTTCCCGTGAAGTAGGTAATGGCTGATACTTCATTTGTGGATAATACATACCTCCCACCTTTCTTCTAATGTTTTTTAACATACTATGCGAGTAAGTATTAATTCATTTTAATTTCTGATCTTTTTAATCCGGGTGGGTCAAAATAAAAATACAATTTTTCTCCGGAGAGAAAAATTGTATTTTGTGGGATAATTGTTTTTCGTTTTGACTACTCTTTCCACGGGCACGGCCTAATTATGTCCCGTCCTCTTCTTACTCTATGACAATTCTCTTGCCAAAAATTGCTTTTAGTAAAGGCGGAGTAACAATTGTCGTTACAATAATGACGATAATCACGGAAGTATAATAATTTGCCGGTAGTAATCCCCCTTCAAGTCCCATTGCAGCCAATATAAGTGCAACCTCACCTCGGGAAACCATTCCTGCACCAACACCCATCGATGATTTCGTATTGAAACCAGCTAATTTGGCACCTAACCCTGAACCAACAAATTTGGAAACAACTGCAATAATTGAAAATACGACTATAAACCCAATTTGATTCCCAATACCATCGAATGATACCGCTAATCCGATACTAACAAAGAAGAACGGTACAAAAATTCCATACGCGATTGGTTCAACTTTGTGCTCAATTTCTTTTCTAAATTCCGTTTGTGCAATGGCAATACCGGCAAAGAATGCACCGATAATTCCCGCTATACCTAAAAATTCTGCAAAGTACGATAAACCAAAGCAAATAATCAAACCTGCACTCAATATTGATTCTGTTACTCTAAATTTCTTAAATGCACGAATAAAATGTGGAATAAACCATTTTGCAAGTACGATTAAAATTGCAAAGAACAGTATTTTTTTCCCTATTAATAATCCAATATTCGTATCCGAACCTGCAAAGAAACTCATTGCTATGGCAATTAAAATTACGACTACTATATCATCCAATACAGCAGCGCCCAGTAACGTTGAACCTTCTTTACTATTTAACCAGCCTAGTTCACGCATTGCTTGAACAGATATACTTACAGATGTAGCAGAAAGCAATAGTCCAATAAAAATAGATTCTCCTGCAGACATTCCGTAGTATTGGGCTCCCGCGTAACCTAAAATAATCGGTAAAATAATACCGCCTAATGCAACATATATCGCTGCCTTTTTATTTTTATTCATTTCCTGAAGATCTGTTTCAAGTCCTGCCAAAAACATTAATAATAAAACTCCAATTTGACTAAATACCGCTAATAATTCTGTATCGTGAATCCAACCAAGTAAAGCCGGCCCTAGAATGATACCAACAATTATTTTTCCCAATACTGATGGTTGGCCTAACCTAGCAGCTAAGTGCCCTGCCAATTTTGTAGCAAATAAAATAATAACAATTTGTAAAATAAACATAAATTTCCCCTTTCAAATGCAAAAAAGACAAGGCGGTGCCGTAGCTGACTACGACTCCACCTTGTCTTGCATTTATTAAATTTATTGTTCCTATTTATATATTAATATATTAGCCATTTTAATTGCAAGTACTGATTATTTCTTTTTCACAATCATTTTACACAATTCGACAGTGTTAAAGTGAATTTAGCAGTTCAAAGTCGCAAAATATCTTAGTTTTTGACTCTTCAATTCTCAAGAATCCTAGCTTTCCTACTCACTTTACAAACTAACCTCATCATTACTTTATGTGCTGATGGAAAAAGCGTGAAAAAAATATCCATCGTTCGACGCATTGGCATCGGACAGATTATGGGATTGTTTCTATGAATGCCACTTATTGCAATTTTAGCAAGCTTTTCAGGAGACATCATTTTTTGCTTTTTTAGCTGTTTTAATATAATGGATTTATTGATATTAATTGCTTTAGCTTCTTCAAAAATAGGGGTATCAACAAACGTAGGACAAAGTGCACTTACTTTAATACCGAATTCTTCTGCTTCATAATGAAGCGAAGTAGTTAAGCCTACAACTGCATGTTTCGTAGTCGCATAGGCTGTAGATACTGGAGAAGGTCCTAAACCTGCTGCCGAGGCGGTGTTCACAATATGACCGAATCCTTGTTTTTTCATGAGGTTATAGCCCACCTGGGTTCCATTAATGACTCCCCAAAGATTAACATCCATAATCTCTTTCCAGTCCTCTATCGTCAAATCAAAAAGTTCACCGTACATAGCGATACCAGCATTATTAAAAAGATAATCTATACGCCCAAATTCATTATATATATCTGTTAGTAGCCGCTCTACACAATCATACTTAGTGACATCTAAATAAACATACCTCGCTTTTACCGATACACTGTTCAGATTTTCTTCAAAAAGCCTGCCTGCTTCTTCATTAATATCGGATATGATTACAAATATATTATGTCGAACTAGTTCACAGCATATCGCCCTACCTATACCTGAAGCACCACCTGTAACTACCGCAACTTTTCTATTCATCACTAAGCCCTCCTATATTTAACACCTCCAAGCCTAAATCGATTTACTGAACCTCTTGTTGGCTGTTTTTAAGCAACTGCTCTATTTCAGATGTATAAATGTCTGCAACAAGCTGCGCACCCGTACTATTAAGATGTATACCATCTAATGTAAGTTGCAAACCACGTTTTTTTGATTTCTTATCTATTCTTGAAGGTTTGTTATAAAAGAGAACGTCGACCATAACACTCAATACTTTTGTACTGATGTAATCCGAGCTATTCACTGTCGAAAGATTATTAAAAAAAACGGATTGGATATCTAGAAAACTGACATTGCTCTGTTTAAGTACTAAGGATTGGATAAGCTGATTCAGTTCTTTAATTTCTTTATTAGGAGCATTATCAATATTTTCACCAACTAATGCAGGGGTAACTGTCACAACCTTCTTTGATGATGCAATAACTAGCTCTAATACTTTCTCATAATAGGCTTGAAATTCATCATTATCTTTCGCTACGGGTTGCGCTTGAACACTCAACAATTTTGAATAGACATCATTTACGCCAATCCAAAGGAAAGAAAGATCATAATTTCCCTCTAAATTTTTATCTAAAAGGCGTGTATATAAACTTTTCACTGTTTCCCCCGGTTTACCAAGGTTAACGAAAGTGATGTTCGGAAACCTATCTTCTAATAGCGTATGAAAAGAAACCCCTGGACGACCTTCAGTTAAACTGTCACCAATTAAAGCAATTTTCATTTCTATATCCTCCTCTTAATAGAAGCTAAAAATATTGTAACGGCCTGAATAAAAAGTGGTTCAAGTGAGTGTAAATCCTGAGTATTTGTTAACTGACATAATCCCCCTAACCATGTACCGATAAGTATGGTCCACTCATTAATATTTCCTTCTTCAAATTCTCCGTTTTCCACTCCTTCTTGAAGTATTGCACGATAAACACCCATCGGAATAACCGCTAAATCATGTAATGCTTTAATAGATTCCAAACTAGAAGCTGGATTTGAGGCAAGTTCTTGCCCGCCTTTTAATAAAGGTGTTTGATAGTTATATAGGACGTGTTTGCCAATTCCATAAAGCTTTTCAGTTGCTGTGGAATATGAGGATTCCTTCACTGCCCATTTTGTATACCAATCTTGCATTGTATTTTGTGCTAGTAAAACGAATAGCTTTTCTTTATTTTCAAAATGATAATATATGTGCCCTTTGCTATATCCGGAAGCTTTTGATATTTCTTGGACAGAAGCCTGATTGTATCCTTTTTGTGAGAATATTAAAGTTGCCTTTTCAATAATGTCACGTTTAGCCTTTTCACTGTTATATCGTCTTTTGTTCAAAGTACCTCAAACCTCTTCATAAGAATTGAACGACCGTTCTAATTCATTATATTCCATTAAACGGAAAATATATTGTAAAACTAATAAATTCACAAAATTTTAAATATTAACATTTTCATTTAGGCTCCGGTAACTTCAGCATTTTAATCTCAAGAATTCTTCAAAAAAAAACGTTAATGAAGAGATATTTGAAGAAGATCAGGACCTAGATTAAGCTGTTGAAAGTTATATAAGAATTAGAGATACATTCATTTTAATTAATGAAGATATTTCAGTTACAGCGGATAGATAAGATAATGTTTTTGGAATTATTTAAGCATAAAAAAGATTGTTATATTAAACGCAAAAAAACCTCCTAACATTTTGTTAGAAGGTTTTTTTGTTGCGATTTATAGCGCATAAATTAGATACGTCCCCAGTAGGATTCGAACCTACGACCGCACGCTTAGAAGGCGTGTGCTCTATCCAGCTGAGCTATGGAGACAACTGCTTTAATAACGTAATTGGTATTAAAGACAATTTTTATTATATGGTACATTAACTAGAAAGTCAACAACCAATTCCATAAAAATTATTATTCAACTAAAATAAATTCACTTTCCAGAAGACTCTATAAAAAAGTGAAGCCCCCCCCTTGATAAAAAGGCTTCACATCTTTATCTATCGTTCAAAAAACAATTGATCGATTAAATTATTATTATCATCATAGCAATCTAAAGTAAAATGTGTTGCAGTAATTGTTAATGTAACAAAAGATTTTTCTTTAATGCGCCGGGGCTTCAATAAGCTACCTGGATTAATAAACAAAGTATCTTCTATATACTCAGCGGTTAACACATGCGAATGACCGAAACACACGATTTGGGCACCAACCTCCTGAGCCCGATAAACAAGCTTCATCGGAGAGTTTTTCACATCATATAAATGGCCATGTGTCACATACACACGGTCGCTATTTATTTGGAATAAAATCTCCTCTAAATAGTTTGGGTCATTGTCACAGTTACCTTTCACACGCTCAATTTCTTGCATCGATGGATGGGCATACGGTAATTCACTATCACCACAATGGATTATTTTATATGCGTCTGGATGGTAGCCCTTTACACGTTCAATGATATCCTCGTCACCATGTGTATCACTCATTATTAATAGCTTCATTTCGCAACCACATCCTTTCCATTTATATACATAGTGTGACAGGAAAGAATCAAAAATTCAATCGTTATGGCACAATTCTTTTTATAATAGATGACAATGCAAGATAAACACCACTTATTTTAGAAATTCTGCTAACTGTAAAGCAAGCTTGCGAATCGCATTACCACGGTGCGATATAGCGCCTTTTTCTTCGGCTGAAAGTTCGGCCATATGCTTCTCTAAAGCAGGCACATAAAAAATCGGGTCATAACCAAAGCCGTTAGTTCCCTTCTTCTCGTGCGCAATTACACCTTCACATGTACCAAATACCGTTTTAGTCTCCATATTAGGACCTGCAATCGCTAATGCGCAACAAAAACGGGCTGTACGCTGTTCTTCTGGTACATCTTTCATGTTTTTCAGTACTTTTACCATGTTCGCTTCATCGTCATGATCACCTGCATAGCGTGCAGAATACACACCCGGTTCACCGTTTAATGCATCGATAGCTAAACCACTGTCATCTGCAATCACCATTTGACCTAATAAGTTGGCTAATGTTTCAGCCTTTAAAATCGCATTCTCTTCAAATGTTGTTCCTGTTTCTTCAATTTCCACATCAGGTGCTACATCAAACATTGTAACAACCTTATAGCCGAATGGTTCAAACAACGCTTCAAAGTCTTTTGCTTTCCCTTTGTTTTTCGTTGCAATGACTACCTGTTTCATTTTGGTTCCACCTTTCCAATCAGTTGTGCGATTTCACCTAAAGCATTTTTTTGAATAACAATCAATTCCGAAATTCCTGATTCGCCTAAATCCAGCATTTCATTTAGCTCTGAACGCGTAAATGTCGATTCCTCTCCAGTACCTTGTAATTCAACAAATTCGCCAGCACCCGTCATGATAACATTCATATCGACTTGGGCAGCTGAGTCCTCTACGTAATTTAAATCCAATACTGCACCGATTTCAGCTAATTTGCCCACACTTGTAGCCGCTAAATAGTCCGTTACAGGAAATTTTACGAAAGGTTTTTCAGCAGCTAGTTTGGCAATTGCTTGTGACATTGCTACAAATGCCCCTGTAATCGATGCAGTACGAGTACCACCATCTGCTTGAATTACATCACAGTCAATCCAAACTGTTCTTTCGCCCAATGCTTCTAAATCCACGACAGCGCGTAATGCTCGGCCGATTAAGCGTTGAATTTCCATTGTGCGACCACTAACCTTCCCTGCAGAGCTTTCACGGCGTGTGCGTTGCTCTGTAGCGCGTGGTAGCATTGAATATTCAGCCGTAATCCAGCCTTTACCTTGTCCACGTAAAAAACCTGGTACTCTTTCTTCAATCGTAGCTGTACAAATTACTTTCGTTTGTCCAACCGTAATTAGTACCGAGCCTTCAGGATGCATTAAATAGTTATTTTCAATTTGAACTGGACGTAATTCATTCACAGCTCGTAAGTCATGTCTAGTCATTCGTGACCTCCTCAATTTGTTCGCGCACTTATCTTAACACACTTTCAGAACGGTCAAAAGCGTAAATGCAGGACAGAGAAGGAAAAAGGCCCAAATTAGACAAAATGCCTAATCTGAGCCTTCAATTACTTTTCAAATGTAATTTTGCGTATATCCAATTCGTCATTCTCCAACCAGCGTTCTGCAATTGAACGGAAAATTGGAACAGAACCGGACGCATGTAAAATATGTTTCGGTGGTTCGGCATCTGTACGCAGCTGCCCTTTATAGCTTAAAATCGCTTCGACATCTTTGGCCGTTTCTTCAGCAGATGACAAAACATGAACATGTGGACCAACAGCTGCTTCTATTTGCTTTTGTAAAATAGGGTAATGTGTGCAGCCTAAAATGACTGTATCAAATCGCTCATCTTCCAATGGCTTTAACCCTTTTGCGACAAGATCGTATGAAAATTGTCCTTCATATTCGCCACTTTCAACAAGAGGAACAAATGTTGGACAGGCAAGTGGAATAATCGTGGCTTTAGTAGCTAACGATTTTACTGCCTGTTCGTATGCACCACTCTTAATCGTGCCTTCTGTTGCGAGTACTACAACTTCATTGCGCTTTGTCTTTTTTATTGCAGCTCGTGCCCCAGCATTAATTACACCTAGAACAGGAAATGGCATATGCTTTTGTAAACTCTCTAATGCAACGGCTGTCGCAGTATTACATGCTATGACAAGCATTTTTACATTCTTCTTTTCAAGCACTTTTGCCATTTGCCATGTAAAATTACGTACCTCTTGTTTCGTGCGAGGTCCATATGGACAGCGCGCCGTATCACCTATATAGTATATTGTTTCATTTGGCAAAAGCTCCATAATCGCTTTTGCCACTGTTAAACCGCCAACTCCAGAATCGATTACACCAATTGGGGCATTCACTTGTACCGCCTCTATCCTATTTCATTAATAAATGTAGTTTTTGTAAAGTTCGTGATAATTGCTCGAATTCTTCTTCGGTAAATTCCTCTGTAATATCCCGTAAATAGTCTTGACGCTTAAGAATTACTTCTTGAATAATTCGTTCGCCTTCTGATAAAAGATGAATACGTACAACACGGCGATCATTTTCGTCACGCACACGTTGTACCAATTCATTTTTTTCCATCCGGTCTACTAAATCTGTCGTTGTCGAAAAAGCTAGATACATCTTCGTCGACAAGTCACCAATCGTCATATCACCAGATTCATGCAGCCATTGCAATGCAATAAACTGCGGTGGGGTAATTGTATAATTGCTTAGTATTTCGCGACCTTTTTGTTTGATTAAGTGGGATATATATCTTAATTCTTTTTCTAGGATTGCTACAGATTCAGAGCTATGTGTGCTGTTATCTTTCATCTACTCCATTCACTCCTCGATGCGTTTCATAGTTCTATTTTGAGGTTTTTTTTGTGAAATAGCAAGTCTTCAATCAGTATATCGACAATTCCTGAAGACGTAACAACTCAAGAATTGCTTGCGTACGACTTGATACACCCAGCTTTTGAATCGTATTGGAAATATGATTCCTAACAGTTTTCTCACTAATACCTAACTTTACTGATATTTCCCGAGTTGAATAGTCCTTTATTAAAAGCTCAAAAATTTCACGTTCTCTTTTTGTTAACAGCGAACGATGCTGCGGACGATTCATTTTGCAACACCCTCCTATCCTCTTCCTTGTACATTATGTCGAATATACAAAGCAGGTGAGGGCATTTAACTATTTCCCAAGCAATAATTTTTTTTGCTCCTCTAATAAAGGGACACCTTTCCCCGTATTATGATTCAATTGTACAAGCGTTCCGCGCCCTGTATAGCATACTTCATCTTTTTCATTTTTCACCATATAATGCAAATCCAACGATGATGTACCAATTGATGCCGTTTTTACGAAGATTGTCAATTCCTCGTCAAAAAATACTTCCTTCAAATAGTCGCATTGTATATCTGCAACGACAAACATATTTTGACCCTCTGTTTCGCCTGTGAAATTAAATCCCATTGCTTTAAAATATTCAATTCTCGCATACTCAAAATAGGCAAATACCTTCGTATTATTTACATGGCCAAACATGTCGGTTTCGGAAAAACGAATACGTACTTTTGTTGAAAAAGAAAATCCTGACACCCATTCTTTCACGTCTTGAATATATGTAGCTCGCATAAAAATATCCCCCTTTTTAAATAAATCATCATCCCCTGATAATGAATATGCATTCATTATAGCATAATGTGTAATTTTGAATAAATACGAGATAACGGTTATAGGGAATTTTTCTTACAAGAGTTACTGTTTAGCAGATAGTTTTATATAAAAAAAAGACCCCCACCAAAGCGGGAGTCTTTTAAATCTATTCTATTAGTCAACCATATGGTCTGAACCAAAGAAGTTCTTGAACATTTGAACTGTTGTCGCACGGTTAAGTGCAGCGATAGATGTTGTTAAAGGAATCCCTTTTGGACAAGCAGCTACACAGTTTTGAGAGTTACCACAGTTTGCAAGACCACCGTCGCCCATAATTGCTGCTAAACGCTCGTCTTTATTCATTGCACCAGTTGGGTGAGTGTTGAATAAACGAACTTGTGATAATGGTGCTGGACCCATGAATGAAGCTTTTTCAGACACGTTTGGACATGCTTCCATACAAACACCACAAGTCATACATTTAGATAGCTCATAAGCCCATTGACGTTTACGTTCTGGCATACGTGGACCTTCACCTAAATCATAAGTACCATCGATTGGCACCCATGCTTTAACTTTCTTAAGTGCATTGAACATGCGCTCACGATCTACTTGTAAGTCACGTACAACCGGGAAAGTTTTCATTGGCTCTAGGCGAATTGGTTGAGTTAATTTATCTACTAATGCTGAACAAGATTGTTGTGGACGCCCGTTAATAACCATTGAACATGCACCACAAACTTCTTCTAAACAGTTCATATCCCAAGTTACCGGTGTCGTTTTTTGACCGTCAGCAGTAACAGGGTATTTTTGAATATGCATTAGCGCAGAGATAACGTTCATACCTGGACGGTAAGGAACTTCAAACTTCTCAACACGTGTAGCACCGTTCTCACTATCTTGACGAACGATTTCTAACTTAACTGTTCTTTCAGTACTTACTGTTTCCATTGTTTAGTTCCCCTTTCTACGCTGAGTAGTCGCGTTTACGTGGTGGAATTAACGAAACGTCTACTTCTGCATAAGAAATAATTGGCTCGCCCGTTACAGGGTCGAACTTCGCCATAGTTGTTTTTAAGAAGTTTTCATCATCACGTTCTGGGAATTCAGGCTTATAGTGAGCACCACGAGATTCGTTACGTAATAATGCACCCTTAGTCATAACTTTAGCTAAATATAGCATGTTCTTTAACTGACGAGTGAAGTGGGCACCTTGATTCGACCATTTTTGAGTGTCGTTAATGTTGATGTTTTCCCAACGCTCTTGTAACTCAGTTAATTTCGCATAAGTTTCTTCTAATTTTGAATTAACACGTACAACAGTCATGTTGTCAGTCATCCACTCACCTAACTCTTTATGAAGTAAGTAAGCGTTTTCTGTACCATCCATATTTAAGATAGCTTCCCATTTTTCTGTTTCTTCTTGTACGCGACGAGAGTAAATCTCTTCTGGTAAGTCTTCTGCATGCTTTTGAAGTCCTTTAATGTACTTCACAGCATTTGGTCCAGCAACCATACCACCGTAAATTGCTGATAATAGTGAGTTAGCACCTAAACGGTTTGCACCATGTTGTGAGTAATCACATTCACCCGCAGCAAATAAGCCCGGGATTTCAGTCATTTGATCATAGTCAACCCATAATCCACCCATTGAGTAGTGAACTGCAGGGAAGATTTTCATCGGTAATTTACGTGGGTCATCCCCTACGAATTTCTCGTAGATTTCAATGATACCACCTAATTTAATATCTAATTCATGTGGATCTTTGTGGGATAGGTCTAAGTATACCATGTTTTCGCCATTAATACCGAGTTTTTGATTTACACACACATCAAAAATCTCACGTGTAGCGATATCACGTGGTACTAAGTTACCGTAAGCAGGATATTTTTCTTCTAAGAAGTACCATGGCTTACCGTCTTTATAAGTCCATATACGTCCACCTTCACCACGAGCAGATTCTGACATTAGACGGTTTTTGTCGTCTCCAGGAATCGCTGTTGGGTGAATTTGGATCATTTCACCATTTGAATATGTTGCACCTTGTTGATAAACAATTGATGCTGCAGAACCTGTGTTAATTACAGAGTTCGTTGTTTTACCGAAGATAATACCAGGTCCACCAGTTGCCATAATAACAGCATCACCGCGGAATGAACGGATTTCTTCAGATTTTAAATCTTGTGCTACGATACCTCGGCAAACGCCTTCATCATCAAGAACAGCACCCAAGAATTCCCAGTGCTCATATTTTGTAACTAAACCAGCAACTTCTTGTGCACGAACTTGCTCATCTAGTGCGTATAATAATTGTTGACCTGTTGTAGCACCTGAGAATGCTGTACGGTGCATTAACGTACCTCCGAAACGACGGAAGTCAAGTAAACCTTCTGGTGTACGGTTGAACATTACACCCATACGGTCCATTAAGTGGATAATTCCAGGGGCTGCATCACACATACCCTTAACTGGTGGTTGGTTCGCTAAGAAATCTCCACCGTATACTGTATCATCAAGGTGGATCCATGGAGAATCCCCTTCACCTTTTGTATTTACTGCTCCGTTAATTCCGCCTTGTGCACATACAGAGTGTGAACGTTTTACGGGAACTAACGAGAATAATTCAACTGCAGTACCAACTTCAGCTGCTTTAATCGTAGCCATTAAGCCTGCTAAACCGCCACCAACGACGATTACTTTACTCTTTGCCATGATTATTTCTCACTCCTCATTAATTGCTAATTACTTTTACTCATAATTCATTCGAACTGCCTTTATAACTGTGTATTAGTGATCAAGTTAAATTACGAATGAGATGATAGCTGCAACACCTACGATCGCCAATATTACGAAGAATAATAACGTAACATAAGTTGCGATCTGTTGAGATTTTTTAGACTGTGTAATACCCCAGCTTACTAAGAATGACCATAGGCCGTTAGCTAAGTGGAATGCTGCTGAAACGATACCGACAATATAGAATGCCAACATTAATGGATTGTCAACGATTTCCACCATCATATCGAAGTTAACTTCAGCACCAAACGCTTTTTGAATACGCGTTTGGAAAATGTGCCACGCAATGAAAATTACTAGGAAGATTCCTGTAAAACGTTGTAAAGCAAACATCCAGTTACGGAATGTGCTGAAACGACCCGTATTGTGTGTAGATGTAAATGCAATAAACACACCATAGAATCCGTGGAACATTAATGGAATATAGATAATAATCCATTCCATTGCTAACAATAACGAATGTGGAACTAATTCCATCATACCTGTTGCGTTATTGTAAACCTCTTCACCACCAACTGCAGTGAAGTTCAAAGTTAAGTGGAACACCAAGAACAACCCGACAGGAACTACACCTAATAACGAGTGTAAGCGGCGCCATAAAAATTCACGATCTTTCGACAAAACTGTTACCCCCCTTAGTACTTGAAATACACAATGTGCAACGCCTCAAAATTGTAAACGTTGTGTTATTGACTGCGCATTTCATCATGGTACAATATTATGACATGTCCATTGTACTCTCAACAGATACTAGCGTCAAGGTAACGAGGGATATTTTATAATCATTTTAAAGACGGATTTATGCTATTTAAAGTCCAGTTTTTTCTACTTATAACTATTTTCTTCCTGAAAGAATGAAAATTATAAGAAAATTTATGAAAGAGGTTTTTAATATGGAGGGGTACAAAATGAAAACGATTCCAAGTTTTGGATATGAAATCCTTCGCGATCATCTTCTACCATCGATTTTAGGTAAGCATGAGGAAGATGTTTTATATTGGGCAGGGAAAGAACTCGCACGTAAATTTCCGCTATTTGCCATGGATGAGCTTCCTTCATTTTTTGGGGAGGCCGGTTGGGGTCAGTTAATTTTAGATAAAGAAATAAAGGATGAACTTCATTACATACTTATGACAACCGAGGAAATGTCGATTAATATTGAGCAGCGCTGTTTTCGTTTAGAGGCTGGCTTTTTGGCCGAGCAAAAACAAAAGCAACTCGGTTACTTAACCGAATGCTATGTAGAAAAAATCGAAAAGAAGAATTACGTCAAATTCATTTTAAAGTGGGATTTAAAAGAGAAGATTTGAGCATAACTAAAAACTGTTGCTTTTTTTTAGAAAGCAACAGTTTTTAGTTCCTTTAATATCATAAATATAGCATTATCACTATTAATTAGCACCAAGAAAGCTCTAAATTTATCTTCTACCTTATTTTATGAAGCCGGAACTTCCTTCATTGCTATATTAAATTCCTCATGCAAAGCGTTTGCAGCATACACCATATCTTCTTGTGGAACAACGACTGACACTTTTATTTCAGATGTACTAACCATTTTAACCGGAATATGCTCACGTCCTAGACGCGCAAACATGCGTGCCGCAACTCCTGGATTCGAAGCCATCGCTGATCCAATAATCGATACTTTAGCCAAACCGACTTCAAAATCTGCAAAACTAAATCCTAGTGACAGTTTACTCGATTCTAATACACGTAAAGCTTCTGCAAACTCTACTTTAGATATTGTAAAGGAAATAGTAGGCTTTATCCCATCAATTACTGCCTGCACAATAATATCAACATTGATATCATTTTCTGCTAAAACACTAAATACTTCGGCTAATGACGCTGTTTCATATGAATCATATCCAATTGTTAAACGAATAATATCAGATTCGTATGCCACCCCGCGCACAAGTAAATTCTTTTCCATGTCTACATCCCCTTTTATTAATGTACCTTCTACATCCTCTTTAGCTGAGCGTACAACGATTGGCATATTGTATTTTTTTGCAAGCTCAACCGCACGAGGATGCAAAATTTTAGTACCTAAATTTGAAAACTCCAACATTTCATCATATGAAATCTCAGAAAGTTTTGTAGCACTTTCAACACGCTGAGGATCTGCCGTATAAATACCCTCCACCGATGAATAAATATCGACACGCTCCGCATTTAAAGCAACCGCTAATGCAACAGCGGAAGTTTCAGATCCACCTTTCCCTAATGTCGAAATGTTATCGGTCTCTGTTATTCCTTGAAAACCTGATACAACAACGATTTCTCCTAATTCAAAATGCTTTTCAATACGTTTATTATCTACAAAATCAATCCGGGCATTACCATATTTTTCATTCGTTTGAATACCTGCCTGCCAACCGACAAGTGAAACTGCTTTCCCACCATGCTCTTGAATCGCTATTGCAAGAAGGGCACTAGTCAACTGCGCTCCTGTAGCGATTAATGCATCCATATCACGCTTCGACGGTTCATGCGTAATTTCCGCTGCAAATTGGCGTAAATTTTGACGAATGGGTGTCATCGAAGAAACGACAACGACTAAGTTTATGCCGCGACCTTGCTCTTTTATCACCTTTTTTGCAACCTGTACTATTTTTTCTGTTGTTGCCAACATAGGTCCACCAAACTTTACTACGACTGTTTGCAATCTCTTCCACTCCTTATTTTTGCGCATAAAAAAAAACGACTTTCCATATGTTCATGGAAAGTCGCCGTCAATACAAATAAAAGTTTATATGCTTTTCAGGATAGCTCTCCAGAACATAAAGTTCTGACAATCTTACATTTCTTAAATGTAAAACCAGCAAAACACGTGAACAATACGCATTTCACTTCGGCAGAATTCCCTTTCAATTGCTGTCGCTGGAATTGTTCTTCCTCGAGCAATTTACTCTTTAATACTGCACCTCTATCATTAGTAACTATTGAATTACCATTTATAGTAACATAACCTTATTATTTATTCAATGATGCTTCGTGAAAATGGCGATAAATCACTTCTGCTAATTTTGCAGGGACACCGGCTTCTTGCAATTGCAGCTCAGTTGCTTCACGAATTTTCTTCACCGATCCGAAATGCTTCATAAGTTGTTGTTTACGTTTAGGTCCTACCCCTGCAATGCCATCAAGTACGGATGTAATTGCATTCGTCTGATGTTGTTGACGCAAAAATGTAATGGCAAACCGGTGTACTTCATCTTGTATACGCTGCAATAAGTAAAATCCATCACTTGTCCGTTTTAAAGGTACAACTTCCGGTGGAGCACCAAACAACAGCTGTGATGTATTATGCTTATCATCTTTTGCAAGACCTGCTATTGGGATCATTAATCCTAACTCATCTTCAATTACTTCTCTTGCGACCTCCATTTGTCCCTTTCCCCCATCAATTAGGATTAAGTCCGGTAGTGGTAAATTCTCCCGCAATACTCGTGTATAACGACGACGAATGACCTCTTGCATCGCGCCATAATCATCATGTTTTGCGGCTTCCCGCGTTTTATATTTCCGGTATTCTTTTTTTGCAGGCTTCCCGTCAACAAAAACAACCATTGCAGAAACAGGATCCGCACCGTGCATATGACTATTATCAAAAGCTTCTATACGGAGTGGCAATGGAATTTGCATAGCTTCGGCAAGTGCTTCACAAGCTCCTACTGTTCGTTCTTCCTGCCGCTCAATTAACTGGAATTTCCCATGTATTGCAATATTGGCATTTTTCATCGCTAGATCGACCAGCTCTTTTTTTGTTCCGCGCTTTGGGGTTTGTACCTTTACATTTAAAAGCTTTTGCAAAATCGTTCCATCAATTGTCTTTGGTACGAAAATCTCTTTTGGTAGTAAATGATGTGGCTGCTCGTAAAAACGTCCGACAAATGTTAAAAATTCTTCTTCCGCCTCGTTATAAATAGGGAAAATGGAAACATCACGTTCAATTAATTTTCCTTGCCGTACAAAAAATACTTGTACACACATCCAGCCTTTTTCGACCGCATAGCCAAATACATCTCGATTGCTCAAATCATCCGATACTATTTTTTGCTTTTGCATAACCTGCTCGATATGTGCAATTAAATCCCGGAATTCCTTGGCCCGTTCAAATTCAAGCTTTTCGGCGGCATCCAGCATTTTTTGCTGAAGGTCATTTTGAATCTCTTCGACACCACCGTTTAGAAACTTTGAAATTTCACCAATCATTTCATCATATACTTGTTTTTCAATGTCTTTTACACAGGGGGCTAAACATTGCCCTAAATGATAATACAGGCATACTTGATTTGGCAGATGTGTACATTTACGAAGTGGATATAAACGATCGAGCAATTTCCGCGTTTCATTGGCAGCATACGCATTTGGATAAGGTCCAAAATATTTTGCCTTATCCTTTTTTACTTTCCTAGTTGTTATTATTCGAGGGTAACGTTCATTCGTTATTTTTATATAAGGATATGTTTTATCATCTGTTAACTTCACATTATATTTCGGATCATGTAATTTTATTAAATTCAGCTCTAGTATAAGTGCTTCAAGATCACTTGAAGTTACAATATATTCAAAGTCCTCTATTTCACTGACTAATCTCGCTGTTTTACCATCATGGCTGCCTGTAAAATACGAACGCACTCGGTTTTTTAATACTTTCGCCTTGCCGACATATATTATTGTGCCTTGACGGTCTTTCATAATATAGCAGCCGGACTCATTCGGTAATATTTCTAGCTTTGCTTTAATATTTGCATTCATATTCTCACCCATTTGGATATGTCATTCACTTTATTTTAACTTATAGTCCTATAAGAAAAAAGCCGTACACCTTATTAGGCATACGGCTTTACAATTTAATTATTTGTTATCGTTAATAAAGTCGATTAAAGCTTCTTTTGGCATGAAGCCAGCAGTTTTTGCTTTTAATTCACCATCAACAAATAATAATAATGATGGGATTGACATAATTTGATAATCTGCAGCAGTGCCTTGGTTGTTATCTACATCCACTTTTACGATTTTTACATCGTTACCGATTTCTGCATCTAATTCTTCAAGAACTGGAGCAATCATTTTACATGGTCCGCACCATGCAGCCCAAAAGTCTACTAAAACTGTGCCGTTTGAAATTTCCTGTGGGAAAGTTTGATCTGTACCGTGTACAATTGCCATAATAAAATAGCCTCCTTCAATAACATATGGTTGTAGTATAGCATGTTTTGCCATTTAAAAAGTAGTAAAATGCTCGGGAATATGAACGCAGGATATTTCACCGTCTTTTTTCATGTTTTTCCCATTTATTTCGGACATAAAAAGCTTCCCTCAAAAGAGGGAAGCTTACTTATTATGCGTTTACTTTAAGCGCTTTAAATTCTTCGATTAACATTGGTACTACTTCAAATAAATCGCCTACAATACCATAGTCCGCTACTTTGAAAATGTTTGCTTCCGGATCTTTGTTAATGGCAACGATTACTTTCGAATTCGACATACCAGCCATATGTTGGATAGCACCAGAAATACCAGCTGCAATATAAAGGTCAGGTGTTACTACTTTACCTGTTTGACCAATTTGTAATGAGTAATCACAATATTCTGCGTCACATGCACCACGAGAAGCACCAACTGCACCGCCTAGTAAATTGGCAAGTTCTTTTAATGGCTCAAATCCTTCTTCGGATTTTACCCCACGACCACCTGCTACTACTACTTTTGCTTCTGAAAGGTCAACACCTTCTGTTGATTTACGAACAACTTCTTTAATGATAGTACGTAAATTTGTAATATCAACTGATACAGACGATACTTCACCAGTACGAGAACCGTCTTTTTCTAAAGGTGCGATATTATTCGGACGGATTGTCGCGAAGATTACGCCGTCTTTAATTTTTACTTTCTCAAATGCTTTACCAGAATAGATTGGACGGATGAATACTGTATCATCGCCAGAACCTTCGATATCTGTTACATCCGAAACTAAACCGGATTGTAAGCGAGAGGCAATTTTTGGAGATAAGTCTTTGCCTAAAGATGTATGACCGAAGACAATTGCTTCTGGGCTTTCTTGTTCAACGACCGCTAAAATAGCTTGGCTGTAGCCGTCAGATGTATAATTTTTCAAGTGTGGATGCTCGACTGTAATTACGCGGCTTGCGCCATAGGCAACTAACTCTTGAGCTAAATCATTTACTGAATCCCCTACTAATAATCCTACTACTTCTCCACCGTCAGCGATTTTTGAACCTGCTGCGATTGCTTCAAATGTAACGTTACGTAAGCTCCCTTCTCGAACCTCACCTAACACTAAAACTTTTTTCGTCATAAAATATCCCTCCATTACCATCTTCGTAAAAATTTTCGTATCTCAAGTTGATATTCTATTAAATTACTTTCGCTTCACTATGAAGTAAGTTTACTAATTCTTTTACCTGCGCTGAAAGATCCCCTTCTAATACACGACCAGCTGCTTTTTGTGGCGGCAAGTAAATTTCAACTGTTTCTACTTTTACTTCAACATCGTCTTCATCGATATCTAAATCATCTAACTCAAGCTCTTCAAGCGGCTTTTTCTTCGCTTTCATAATACCTGGTAAAGATGGGTAACGTGGCTCATTTAACCCTTGTTGAGCTGTTACTAATAATGGTAAAGATGTTTCTAATACTTCAGAGTCCCCTTCAATATCGCGAACAATTTTTACATTCGTTCCATCGATTTCAAGGCTTGTAACTGTTGTTACGTAATTAATTCCGAGTAAATCTGCAAGACGAGGACCTACTTGCCCTGAACCACCATCAATTGCTACGTTTCCAGCTAAAATTAAATCTGCTTCTTTATCTTTTAAATATTCTGATAGAATATAAGCTGAAGAATATTGGTCCAGCTCATCTAAATCATCTTCTGTATTAATTAATACCGCTTCGTCAGCACCCATTGCTAAAGCTGTTCGCAATTGCTTTTCTGCATCTTCGCCACCGATTGTCACAACTGTTACTTTACCGCCTAATGCGTCACGCTTTTGAATTGCTTCTTCAATTGCATACTCATCATATGGGTTGATGATGAACTCAGCACCATCTTCTTGAATTTTACCGCCTGATACGACGATTTTTTCTTCTGTGTCAAAAGTACGTTTTACTAATACAAAAATATTCATAATCTAGACCTCCTAAAAGCTTTTTAATTTAATCCCGTAAAAACGGGGCGGATACATTTATTTACTTTCCTGTAAATACTGGTTCACGTTTTTCAATAAAAGCATGGATGCCTTCTTTTGCATCTTCTGATACGAATACATCCCCAAAGCTATTAGCTTCTGCATTTACACCATCATAGTAGGAAGATGGTTTTGAATAATTAAGCATTTGAATCGCTGCCTTTAAGGCAATTGGCGATTTCTTTGCAATTTTCTTCGCAATTTTTAAAGTTTCTGTCAGAAGCTCTTCATCAGAGAAAGCACGGTTTGCTAAGCCCCATTCTACAGCTTCTTTTCCAGAAATCGGATCGCTGGTGAACATCATTTCGGCTGCTTTAGCCATACCTACATAGCGAGGTAAACGCTGTGTTCCAGCAAAACCAGGTATTAGTCCAAGCGATAATTCAGGAAGTCCAAGTTTTGCGGATTCTGTTACGAAACGCATATGACATCCCATCGCAAGTTCTAACCCTCCCCCCAATGCTGCACCGTGAATGGCGGCAATTACTGGTTTACTGAATGTTTCAACGCGTTCAAAAACGTCTTGTCCTTTTTTCGCCAATCCTGTAAATTCTTCACCAGTCTGTACGTTTGTAAATTCTTTAATATCAGCACCTGCAGAGAAGAATCGTCCATCACCATGGATGACAATGACACGTACAGTTTCATCATTTTCAACAGCATCTAATAGTGCATTAACATCTTGAATTAAGCCTTGTGAAAGTGCATTGGCTGGTGGTCTTGAAATAGTAGCAATAGCTACACCTTCTTCTACTTTCCAACTTAGAAACTCCATTTCTCTACATCCCCTTTAAGCTTTTAATGCATTTAACAATAATTGCTGTATTTTTGGAGCCTGTTCCAATAAGTTGTAACGATTGTCATTCATTACCCAAGTCGTTGTAATTTCATCGATTGTACCAAATACCATTTGTCTCGCAATACGAACATCCATCGCTTGATTAAATTCACCGTTAAGCATACCTTCAATTAAAATTTGATCAAGTAAAATTAAGTATTCTTTTAGAATAGCATTAATTTTCAGTCTAATTTCTTTATTCGATTGCCTTAATTCAAGTTGAGTTACAGTTGCCAGATGCCGATCGCTTGATAAAACGTGTAAATGATTATCAATCATCTTACATAACTTATCAGAAGCACTATCCCCACTTTTTATTATAGCCTGTAAATTGTCTACGAATATACCCATTTTTTCCTGAAATACAGAAATTAAAATATCTTCTTTATTTTTAAAATATAAATAGATCGTACCATCAGCTACCCCAGCCTGTTTTGCAATCTTTGAAACTTGAGCTTGATGATAGCCGTTTTCTGCGATTGCTATGACTGCAGCATCTACTATTTGCATGTATTTGGGTTTATTTCGTTTCAAGCTGATCACCACCAAAAAAATATGAAAACATGAATGACCATTCATTCATATTTTCATATTATAATTTGTTCTTCAATCTGTCAATAGTTTGCTCTACAATTAATTATTTTGCTTCCTGCTGTGGCATTTTCTGTTTTTCTTCATCGATAAGAGTACGGCGCAAAATTTTACCTACTGCTGTTTTTGGCAGCTCAGCACGGAATTCATAAAAACGTGGTACTTTATAGGCAGCTAAATTTTTCCGGCAAAATTCATTTAGCTCTTTATCTGTAACAGACTTACCTTCTTTTAAGACAATATAGGCTTTAACTGTTTCACCGCGATATGGGTCAGGTATACCTGCTACAACACATTCCTGAATTGCTTCGTGCTCATAAAGAACTTCTTCCACTTCACGCGGATAAATATTGAAACCACCAGCAATAATCATATCTTTTTTACGATCTACAACATAGAAATAACCTTTATCATCCATATACCCTAAATCGCCTGTTAAGAACCAGCCATCAGCAAAAGTCATCGCAGTTTCTTCCGGGCGATTCCAGTAGCCCTTCATTACTTGAGGTCCTTTAACAGCAATCTCACCAATTTCACCTACCGGCAGGATTTCTGTTTCACCAGAGCGTAAGATTACAGAATCTGTATTTGGCCACGGTAAACCGATTGAACCATTTATACGATTTTCCCAAATTGGATTGGCATGTGTAACCGGAGAAGTTTCAGTTAAACCGTATCCTTCTACTAAACGTCCGCCTGTCAATGCTTCAAATTTCTCCTGTACTTCCAAAGGTAATGGTGCCGAACCGCTTAAACAAGCTTTTATCGATGATAAATCATACTTTGCTAAATCAGGATGATTCAATAAACCAATATACATCGTTGGTGCACCCGGGAATAATGTAGGCTTTTGCTTATCGATTGTTTTTAAAGCCTGTTCAGCATCAAACTTCGGTAATAATATCATCTTACCTTGCTGCATTACCGATAAAATGATCACCGTCGTCATACCATAGACATGGAAGAAAGGCAGGATTCCTAAAATTGACTCTTCACCTTTTTTACATTTGTACATCCATGCATCACACATCATCGTATTGGCAATAAGGTTTTTGTGTGTTAGCATAACGCCTTTTGGATACCCTGTTGTTCCACCTGTATATTGCAATAAAGCCAAGTCATTTTCAAAATCAAAATCAAGCTCGATTTTATCCATTTTGGCCATTTTCATGACTTCTGTGAATAAATGATTAGTGCCACTATGTTCCACTTTTACGCTAAACCCATATTGCTTCTTTTGAATAAATGGATATATTAGGTTTTTGGGGAACGGTAAGTAATCTTTAATTCCTGTAACAATGACATTTTCGATACTCGTTTTGTTCATAATCTTCATTACACGAGGATAAAGAATATCCATTACTAAAATAACTTTAGCACCCGAATCTGCCATTTGATACTGCAACTCTCGCTCCGTATAAAGGGGATTTGTCTGAACAACGATTCCACCTGCGTACATCGTACCATAATAAGCAATTACAGCCTGCGGGCAATTCGGTAACATGATTGCTACTCGATCACCTTTCTCCACCCCTAGAGAACGTAAATAATTAGCAAACTTCATTGCAGATTCATATAATTCTTTATACGTCAGTTCGCGCCCCATAAAGTGTATAGCAACTTTGTTAGGTAAAGACTCATATGCCTGCGTCAAAAATTGATGTACCGGAAATTCAGGCAGTTCCAATACATGTGGTACTTCTTGCGGATAGCTCGAAAACCAAACTTTTTCTGTCATAAAACTTCTCCCCTTTGCTAAAGCTTTACTTGTTTTTATTATTATAAGTAAAAAAGGAAATTCTTTCAAACTATTTTCATAGATTTATACATTTTATTCTCGTTTATACGTTTATTTTCTCGTTATTTACTTTTGATTTTATAGTATTATCGTAGCAAATTGACATGAGATCACCCATTTAGTATAGAAATATACTTTTTCAGTAAAATTTTTTAACATTCAAAATTTTATTTCAACTACTGTATTAATTATAGTATTGATTAATCTTTTTTATGAATAACATAATATTCCAGTAAAAAATTCAACAAAAAAAGCAAACAAACTAACAGTTACGCTAGTTCATTTGCTCCTAAGCCTAAAGGGTCACCATGTAGTAAATGCCGACTACTAGAAATATTATGCAGACGGCTATTAGTATTTTCGATAAAGTTTCCATATTTAAACTCCTAAGATATACTTGCTCCTATTACAAATGATAAACCAAGTGAAATCGTAAATGAAATAAAACCTACCGAGCGATTATCTGCCGCTATTTCTTCATCAACATTGAACTTTGGTGTTAAAAATTCAAATAAAAAATAGGCAAAAATCAGCAGTGTAAACCCGAACAAACCCCAGCCAAGCATTTCAATAAAGGATGTATGTTGATTAATGGAATATCTGAAAATATTGCAAACACCCAAAATTTTCCCGCCGGTAGCTAAAGCGACTGCGACATTCCCCTTTTTTATTTCATCCCAATTTTTATACTTTGTTACAACTTCAAACAAAATCATCGATACGAATAAGCAAAGGACTACGACACTAAAATAGCCTGCCGTTTCTACGAGAGGATGGTGCCAAAAATTTGAACCTAGCAATCCATTTTACCCCCTTTAAATTTTCTTCCTATTACTAATATTAGCGGATAATTAAAAAGGAGCAACTATTATTTTAGTTCCACGACTGTTACACCGAAACCACCTTCGCCTGCTTCACCGTAACGAAACGATTTAACACGCTTATGATTTTTCAGGAAACTTTGAATACCTTGTCGTAATGCCCCAGTTCCTTTCCCATGGATAATCGAGACGCGTGGATAGTTGGCTAATAAAGCATCATCCAGATACTTTTCTGTGCGAATGAGCGCTTCCTCATATCGCTCTCCACGTAAATCAAGTTCCAACTTTACGACGCTATTGCGATTTTTCACATTCATCATCGGGCGAGTAACCTGCTCTTTTTCAGGTTTCATATATTCTAAATCAGATTCAGGTAATTTCATCTTTAGAATACCAATTTGAACTACCCACTCATTGCCAGCCTTTTGAAGAATTGTCCCTTTTTGTCCGTAGCTTAATACTTTTACTTCGTCGCCTACTTGAAGGTTTTGCTTACGTTCTCGGGCCGCAACTGCCTTTTGCAGTACTTTATTTTCAACTGGTGTTGCATTGTCCAATCGTTTTTTCGCCTCAATTAACTCATGCTCTTTTACAGTTAATGCTGCATTTACTTTCATTTTTCTTAAATCTTCAATTACCGATTCGGCTTCTCTTTTCGCTTCATCAAGAATTTTACGTGCTTTTTCTTTCGCCTTTTTCTCTAAGTTCTCTTTTTTCTCATCATAAATTCGAAGGCGTTCTTCCAGTTCTGCTCGAATCTGTTGAGCTTCTTCGAGTAAAATATGTGCTTCGTCTGCTTCACGCTCGGAGCGCAATCGGCTTTCTTCAAGCGACGCAATCATTGACTCCACTTCATGACGGTCTGTACCTGTGAATGATTTCGCATGTTCAATGATATTTGTTTTCAAGCCTAGACGTTTGGAAATTTCAAATGCGTTTGAACGACCTGGTACACCGATTAATAATCGGTAAGTTGGACTAAGTGTTTCTACGTCGAATTCTACACTTGCATTGACAACTAATGGTCTGTTATATCCATATGCTTTTAACTCCGGGTAGTGCGAAGTTGCCATAACACGTGCGCCACGATTTACTGTTTCATCTAAAATGGCAATGGCCAGCGCTGCACCTTCTTGTGGATCTGTACCTGCTCCAAGCTCATCAAATAAAATTAAAGATTTTTCATTAAACTTACTTAAAATATCTACTATATTTACCATATGAGAAGAGAATGTTGACAAGGACTGCTCAATCGATTGCTCATCACCTATATCTGCAAAAATTTGCTCAAATACAGCTAGCTCCGAACCGTCAAGAGCTGGGACAGGCAAGCCGCATTGTGCCATGATCGTACAAAGCCCCACTGTTTTCAAAGTAACTGTTTTACCACCTGTATTTGGTCCAGTTATTACAATTGCTGTAACATCACGCCCAAATTCAATTGTATTGGCAACTGCTTCTTCAATTGGCAAAAGCGGATGACGGGAACGTATTAGGCGTGTATAGCCTTCATTATTCATCTTTGGCATTGTACATTTATTCGCTTGTCCATATTTCCCTTTTGCTAAAATTACATCGATTTCTCCCAGTAATTGCACGAGAACAAATATTTCATGACCGACTTCTTGTACCTTTAATGTAAGCTCGGATAAAATGCGCTCGATTTCAGCCTTTTCTTTCACTTTTAGACGTTGTACTTCGTTGTTCGCTTGAATCACTGCATCAGGCTCAATAAACAATGTTTGACCCGAAGCAGACTGATCGTGAACAATCCCTCCATAATGTGAACGATACTCTTGTTTGACTGGGATTACGAATCGGTCATTACGAATAGTAATAATCGCGTCTGACAGCATTTTCGTTGCATTCGACCCACGTGTCAGACTTTCCAGCTTTTGACGTACTTTGGACTCTTCTGATCGCAATGACTGCCTGATCGAACGTAGTGCAGCACTTGCAGAATCAAGGACTGTCCCGTTATCATCAATACAATCATTAATTTCATGCTGTAATGCCGTCAATACAGGCATTTGTTCTTTCCGTTCTATAAAGTGAGGAATGTCAATCGCATTCTCAGATTCGATGTCTTCAATGAAATTACGTAAAATTCGGCTTGCACGAATTGTACTTGCGATTTCCATTAATTCCATCGGACTGAGCATACCACCAATTTGGGAGCGTCGTGCATGAGGCCGCACATCAAAAATACCACCCATTGGCACATTTCCTTTCACTCGTAAAATAGCAAGTCCCTCATCCATTTCTTCCAGTAGTTCCACAACAGTTTCAAAATTCGTTTCAGGTACCAGCTCATCAATCGCCTGTTTACCTATAGAGTTTGTACAAAATGTGGAAACTTGCTCACGTACTTTATGAAATTCTAGTGTTTTCAATGCTCGCTGTTCGATCATGAGAACACCTCCTATTACTTTTCTTTATTTTTTTTGATAAATGCTTCGAATTTCTCTCTAGACCATGTATTAACAATTAGTTCTTTCTTTAACCATGCTTTTTGTGCATATTTAACGCCCATATCCATGTAGCGTAATTGGTCAATTGCATGTGCATCTGTATTGATTGCTATTGGAACGTTCTTTTCCATTGCAAGCTGTAGATACTCGATACTTAAATCTAAACGATATGGACTTGCGTTTAATTCTAAAATTTTACCGTTTTCTGCTGCCCATTCAATTAAAAGTGGAACATCCGGATCATAGCCTCCACGCTGCCCTACAATACGACCGGTCGGGTGTGCAATCATATGGACATAAGGGTTTTCAATTGCTGTTTTTAAACGCGCCATAATTTTGTCCTGAGATTGCGTAAAGCTGGAATGAATGGATGCAATAACGAAATCTAAATCTTTTAACATGTCATCTTCAAAATCAAGTGTACCATCTGGTAAAATATCCATTTCTGTTCCACGGTATAGTCTGAAGTCAGGGTTCGCCTTGTTAAATGCATATATATCTAGCTTCTGCAATTCTAACCGTTCTGGAGTTAAACCATTTGCTACTTTTAAATATTGAGAATGATCGGTAATTACAGCATATGAATAGCCCTTTTCCATTAAAGCATGCCCCATCTCACTGACAGAATGCGCGCCATCAGACCAAGTTGTGTGCATGTGTAGATCCGCTACGATATTATCTAACGTTATTAAGTCCTGCAGTTCATCCAAGCGATCGAGTTCCTTCCCACTCTCCCGTACTGTTGGCGGGATAAATGGCAAATTGAAATGAGCAAAAAACGCTTCTTCTGTTTCAAACGTTTCGATAGTGCCATCCTCTTGTTCGACACCGTATTCACTAATTTTCTTACCTAATGATTTAGCCAATTGACGCATGCGGACATTATGATCTTTTGAACCTGTAAAATGGTGAAGCGCTGTTGCATACTCTTCTCTCTTTACTAGACGGAAATCTACACTTACCGGCTCTTCACGGTCTAAAACCACCGACACTTTCGTATCACCAGCAGCAACTGTTTCCAATATTGCCAGCCGTTTAAAAATAGCCTCACGAACAACTTCATATTCTTTAGTAGCCACGATAAAATCTATGTCTTTACTCGTCTCTGCAACTCGTCGAAAGCTGCCTGCTACCGAAAAGAGCTCAACTTCAGGCAGGCTTGCCAAAAGCTCATTAATTTCCAAAACTACAGGTTCAAGTTGCCATATTGGTAAACGTTCTGCTCGCGTCCCAAAATTCTCAAGTTCCTTTAAGATCTTTTCTTCTGTTTTTGCCGCAAAACCAGCCAGCTCACGTACTTTTCCTGCTTCACACGCGTTCTTTAATGTTTCCGCATCGACAATGTTAAGTTCCTGATAGAGTTTCGCAAGTTTTTTTCCGCCTAAGCCCGGCAATTTCATAAGCGGTATTAGCCCTTTAGGTACGATTCCTTCCAGTTCCTTTAATACGCTGGATTCTCCCTTTTCCATCAGTTCTATAATAACCGAGGCAGTACCTTTGCCAATGCCCTTAATTGCAGTAATATCATCTATTTCACTTAGGCTACGCTCATCCGCCTCGAGGGCAGCTGCTGCTTTACGGAATGCAGATACTTTAAAAGGATTTTCCGCCTGCAATTCCATATATAACGCGATTTTCTCTAAAGTACGAATAATAATTTTTTTGTTCATCAATAATTGCCTCCCCTTTAAAAAAGCTCCTCCCGAAAATCGAGAGAAGCTTTCGCATGATTTTCAATCCATTACACCTCGGTGCATTTGCGCCTGGACGTAGATAAGTCAGCTGTTAGTGTATATCGTCGCTGATTTTCTTCAAGAACTTCATACTGATTGTAGGATACTAACTAGAATAAGTTAGTTTTTATAAATATACCACCAGTTTTGAAACATGCTCGTAATAATTGGTGTATGCTCTAATATCAATCCGGCAAGAATAGATCCGTCAATAAAAGATTGAATGGATTCAATTGGCAGTAGTGCAACTACATATAATCCAATAAATAAAATAATATACATTTCAATAAAACCCAGCACTGCACCCAATAAAAAGTTTAACGAACTAAGCACAGGTAAATACGTTAAAAAATCAAACATTGATCCAACAATTTGCAGTGCTATTTTTACAGCAAAGAAAATAATTGCAAATGCAAACACACGATAAAATGTACGGTCGACATCAAGTGAGTCGAGTACTAGTGTCATCGTTGCACCTTCTGTAAAACCAGGATATGGTATCCATAGAACAAATTTTTCTGCAAGCGGCTTATAATAAATTATAGCCACAACAAGAGCAATTAAAAAACTACCTATATTTATTAATTGGACAACAAGTCCTCGTTTCGCTCCAACTATTAGGCTAATGATAAAGACAGCAAAAATAATTAAATCTAACATGTATGTCAACCCTTCAAATGTTTCAATTGTTCTTCTAATTTTTCAAATTGTTCTTTTAATAGTAAATAGTCATGCACTGAATTAACTGCAGTAAGTACAGCAAGTTTCGCTGTATCCAATGATGGATTATGGGCACCGATTTCCCGCATTTTGTCATCTACTATTGAAGCGACAAGACGCATATGGCCCGATGATTCTGTTCCTACCATTTTATATGTATTGCCATATATTTCTACGGAAATGCGATTCTTCTCTTGCTCAGCCAAAATAATCCCTCCAGAAAGAATATGTAAACAGTACGAAAATACTTTTTCAATTCTTTACTTAATGAAATGGTTAAAAGCAAACCCGATTGCTGTTTTTTATAAAACGATGCTATTTTCATATTGTATATCATAACATTTCCCATTTCACTATCGCAACACCGTTACGATAATGTTCATCGAAACATTAAATCAAATTGCTATTTCCCCTTTCCTTCGTCAAAAGTTATACTACTTAAAAATGAATGTTTTTTGAAAGGATCGCTTATGACAAATATCGTTTTACTATGCAATGAAAAACAACAGCAAACAATTCACCATTTCTATAAAGACGCTATTATTGAACGAAAGGCTCCTGGAGTACTATTTGCAGTGAAACTTGCCGATACAGCCATCACCGCCTATAAATCAGGCAAAGTAATGTTTCAGGGTGCCGGGGCAGAACGAGAAGCAGCGCGCTGGGGGAATGCAAGTTCAGCGCCAGTTAAAGTAGCGACAAATAAAGGAGATAAGCTTCCTGAAGATTTTGCATCATTATCGGTAATTGGTTCAGACGAAACAGGTACAGGAGATTACTTCGGACCTGTTACGGTAGCCGCAGTATATGTTCCTGCCGACAAAATCGCACTCATTAAGGAATTGGGGGTCAAAGATTCGAAACAATTAACGGACGATTATATGCGACGAATTGCACCAGACTTAATGGAAGTATGTGCACATAGCATTTTGACACTTCGCAATGAAAAATATAACGAAATCCAGGCTCGAGGATATTCACAAGGTAAAATAAAAGCCCTGCTCCACAACCAGGCTATAAAGCATGTTTTGACTAAAATAGCCCCCGAGACGCCTGAATATATTTTAATAGACCAATTCGCAGAGCGTGGAATTTATTACAATCACATTAAAAATGAGAAAGAAATTGTACGGGAAAAAGTCCTGTTCTCGACAAAAGCCGAAAATCTGCATGTAGCCGTTGCGACAGCATCAATTTTAGCAAGGTATGCTTTTTTAAAGGAAATGGATCGTCTCTCAAAAGTTACAGGTTTTCCACTTCAAAAAGGAGCAAGTGGTAAAGTGGATGACATGGCTGCAAAAATTTGGATGAAATTTGGAGAGGAGACACTTCGTTCTATGACAAAATGGCATTTTGCCAATACAGAAAAAGCACGGAAACTCCTGCAAAAAAGAAAATAATGACGTAAAAGAGCTGACGCCACCTGATAGGTGTCATCTCTTTTACGTTACTTTTCCATTACTGCAAAGTAATTTTCCTCATCATCGGCAAAGTTAAATACTTTACCAAAAGGCATTTCCATAAACTCTCCAACTGTAATTCCTTTAGTTTGATAGTCTCTATATAAATCATCTAAATTCTCAGCATAAAACATTAAAGAAGGTGTCGTTAAATTTAACTCGGGAGACATTTTCGCAATCTTCTTTTTATCATGTAAAACAATGCTTGTTTGTGCATTATCATTTGGCACTATTGTAATAATACGCATTCCATTATTAATATCAGATACTACAGTAAAGCCTAATTTTTCAGTCCAAAACTTTTTTGATTGCTCCTGGTCCTCTACATACAACATTACTTGCCCTATTTGTCCAATCATTTTTCTGCTCCTCTTTTATAAAATATATTTTTACCAATTATATCAAATAAAAAAAGGCAGGAGCAAAAAACTCCCGCCGATTGATCCGATTATTTATTTTTTAGTGGCACTGGACCTGTATAGTCCTCGCGTTTCGTCACGTCAACACGCTTAATAAATAATGCTAACACTAAAGCAACTAATGTAACAGCTGCTGCTACGTAGAAACTGAATGTAATTCCGTCAAGCATTGCCTGTTGCATTACCTGTGCCTGAATTTGTGCAATTTGCTCTGCTGTCGGTTGGGCAGCAGATGAAGCATTTGCTTTCAGATCAGCCGTAATTTCTGCTGCACGTGTTTTTGTATGAGAGTTGAATACTGTTACTAAGACAGCTGTACCAATCGCTCCAGCAACTTGCTGAGCTGTATTGTTCATCGCTGTACCGTGTGGATTCAAACGGTTTGGTAATGCATTTAAACCGTTTGTCATAATCGGCATCATTACCATTGAAATACCAAACATACGAATTGTATATACCGAAATGATATATAAATATGATGAATCGATATCCAAATAACCTAAACCTACTGTCGCCAATGTTGTAATTGTTAATCCAATAACGGCTAGAATACGCGGTCCGAATCGATCGAATAACTTCCCGGTAATCGGTGACATAATTCCCATCACAATTGCACCAGGCAACATCATTAATCCTGCTTCAAATGGTTCGATTCCACGAACACTTTGTACATAAGCCGGTGTTAAAATCATCCCTGAGAACATAGCTACAGATAGTACCATTGATACGACAGAAGCCATTGCATACGAAGGATATGTGTAAATTCGTAAATCTAGTAATGGTTGGTCTAAGTTGAATTGGCGAACGATAAACCACGCTAAACCAATTGCCCCTGCAGCAATCGTACCCCATACTTCTATTGCTGACCAGCCAGCTGAACTAGCTGTACTGAAGCCGTATAATAATCCGCCAAAACCGATTGTAGACAGTACAATAGAAAGTATATCGATTTTAGCATCACGATTTGGAAGGACATCTTCCAGTTTCCAAACTGCCAGTAAGAGTGATAAAACGGCAATTGGAAGAATCATTTTGAACAGAACGCTCCAGTCGTAATGTTCGACAATCCATCCTGACAATGTTGGTCCGATTGCTGGTGCCAGTACCATAACTAACCCGAACATCCCCATTGCCTGCCCGCGCTTTTCAACCGGAAAACTAATCAGCATTACGTTCATTAAAATCGGTGCCATCGTTGCTGCACCAGCAGCTTGAATCATACGACCCGCTAGTAAAAATTCGAAGCTAGGCGCAAATGAGGCCAATGCTGTACCAATAACGAAAATCGCCATCGATAAAATGAATAAAGGACGTGTTCTGAACTTTGTAATTAAATATGCTGAAGCCGGAACCAATATCCCACTTACAAGCATATAGCCTGTTGCTAACCATTGAACAGTTGAATAATCTTGAATATCAAACGCTACCATAATAGATGGTAAGGCTACGTTTAATAATGTGTTATTTAAAAATGCTACAAACGCCCCGACAAATAATACAGCAATCATTAAATATGGAGGTTTTTTAAATGTCTTTATATCTTGTGTTTTATCCATAAATTTTATTTCCCTTCTTTATACGTTCAAACTTCCTATTTCTATACTCGAACTATTTTATACTCGGAGTCCAATAAATACAACAATTTTATACTCTAAGTCTAAAAACATTGCTAATACACGTTTCAAACAGTAGAATAAGAGTATAAATCAGAGTAGATAGAAGCGTTTTTTTCTATTTATTTTTTATATGCACACTTAATCGGATATATTTATTTGGAGGAAACTCATGAATCAACGAAAAAGACAGGTGCTCGATAGTGCATTACAGCTTTTTATTGAAAAAGGCTTCCATGAAACATCAATACAAGATATTTTGGACAAAGCACTTATATCCAAAGGGACTTTCTATAATTATTTTTCTTCAAAAGTGGAATGTTTTACAGCAATTATGGAGCAAACCCGTTATGAAGCGAGCTTGTTACGCCATGAAATGCTATTAAACCAAGATAATACAGATGAAAATTTATTGTTGGAACAAATCCTCGTACTTATGCAAATAAACAAGAAACAAAATTTAGCATCCGTGTTCGAAAATATTTTTCAGTCGAACGATAAGGAACTCCGGGAATTATTAGAGCGCTATCGCTTACTGGAAATAGAATGGGTATCTAATCGATTCACCGATATCTTTGGCGAAAAAGTACGTCCCTATACTCTTGAGCTCGCTATTTTGTTTTTCGCGATGGTGCATCATTTAACGTATTGTCATCGCTTATTTTATAGGGATATGATTGATCCGAAGAGAATTTTAAGGATTGCACTTCGCAATATTAAAGCAATTTATCCTTCCATGCTGGAAAATGGCGAAATATTAATTACTCAAGATGCTCTTCAACTAGTTGAAGAGAAAAAAATTTACCAATCGGTTACAAAGAGCGATTTAATTGAAAAAGTGCAAGGGTTTCTTGACCAGTTAAAATTGGATGCCGCAAATGGGGTGGGAGCTCAATTTACGGAAAGCATTCTAGATGAGCTACAGCGCGATGAGTTACGTATTGCCGTAATTGAAGCATTGCTAAAGCCATTTCGTGAAGCTTTTACAAATACACCGCATGCTGGGGAAAATGTCGAGCTTGCAAATTTATTATGGTTTTATATCAAAAATGAGGAAACCAAATAAACAGGCTCATTTAAACAATAAAAGATGATGGGATAGAAACCAAAAGCACCATTTTTCTCTAAGAGAAAAATGGTGCTTTTTTGCTGTGCACAAAATTGATTTCCATTCCGGGGACGATTTCCACGGGCGTGGCCTGAGCCTGTAGTCTCAGGCGTCAGGCTCCTGCGGTTACTCGTCGCAAAAATAATTTCGCTATTCCCGTAGGAAGCTTTGCTTGTAGCGAAAGGCGTTAGCCGTCAGCTACACTCGCCCCTCCATTTCAATCAATTTTATAAAGTATCCATTTCTTAATATGGGTTTCTCCTTATCGTTTGAAATTTCTACTTCTGTTCTAGCTTCTTTTTAAACTATTTACTGCTCGTCGAAATATGCACTTTTAATTGCTTACCTTTAATTGGCGTTGTTTTCATCGCTTTTAATACGAGATTGCCCTTCCCATTTAGTATTTCCACGAATGAGGACGTATCTAATATTGTAATAATGCCGATATCTGCTGCAGTCATGCCAGGAATTTTTGCAATCGTCCCGACAAAATCAATGGCACGCAACTTTTTCTTCTTACCGCCATTAAAGTAGAGCTTTGTAATGTTTGCATCAACCTTTGCATTCTTTTGTTTTTTCTTCTGTGGTCGACTTTGCATTTTTTTATCAAATGCTTCTGCCTTTGCTTCTACTTCTTCATGTGTTGGTAAATCCACTTTGGGAATGGTAAACCCAATCAATTCTTCAATTCCTGCTAAAAACTCATGTTCAAACGGTGTAATAAACGTGACAGCCTTCCCTTGCTTGCCAGCACGCCCTGTTCGACCTGTACGATGGACATAGGCTTCTTTTTCCATTGGTAAATCATAGTTAATCACCAGTGAAATGTTCTCAATATCAATGCCGCGAGCTGCAACATCTGTCGCCACTAAATAACGGAAATCCCCGCGCTTGAAATCATTCATGACAAGTAAACGCGTAGACTGTTCCATCCCGCCATGCAGTTTATCGACACTGTACTCACGGTCATATAAATAATCATGGAGGGCATCAACACGGTCTTTCGTACGGCAGAAAATAATACATGTATCCGGATTTTCAACAACCGCAATTTTTTCTACAGCTGCTGTTTTCTCCTCATCGTGTACTTCAATCACAGCATGCTCAATTTTCGGAGCAGCCTCCTCTGAGTGCACTTCGATATCAATCGGAGCCTTTAAATAATTGGATGCAAGTTTTTTTATCGTATCTGGCACAGTTGCAGAAAACAGCATCATAACTTCACGATGGTCAACATGTGCTAAAATGGCTTCCACTTGATCGATAAAGCCCATGTTAAGCATTTCATCTGCTTCATCAAGAACTACATAGCGGATTTTATCGAGTTTTAACGTCCCCTTTTCAATATGATCCAATACGCGTCCTGGCGTTCCTACTGCAACATGTGTTTTTTGTTTTAGTTCATCTTGCTGATAACGGAACGGCTGCTTCCCGTACAATGCTGTCGCTTTAATACGTTTGTAGCGTCCAATATTTGTGAATTCTTCTTTTACTTGGACAGCCAGTTCACGTGTCGGTGTTAATACTAGCGCTTGTGGCTTGTTTTCTATCCATTCTATATTTTCGCAAATTGGAATCGCGAATGCGGCAGTTTTCCCGCTTCCTGTTTGTGCTTTTACGATTAAATCTTCATCTTTTAAAGCATGGGGCAAAACCTTTTGCTGTACTTCAGTCGGTGTGCTGTAATCCAAATCTTTAAGCGCACGCTGTAATTCTGGTGATAATGAATAGTCGTTAAAATTAGTTGTCATATTTATTCCTCATTTTCTTCTATTAATGAATGATTCCCGGATCAACAATGGCGATAAATTTTCTCGTTGCTTTTGAAAGTGAAACATTTTTTAAATGGACAATCCCTAAACTGCGCTTAGGAATTGGCTGTTGGAGCTCAATTTCATATAAAAGACCTTTTTTTAAGTAGTCGGTTGCAAACTCCTTTGTTACGCTAGCGACACCTAAATTGATTTTCGCAAATTCCAATACTAAATCATGTGAGCCCAATTCGAATTCAGGTGAAATTGTATAGCCTTGTTCTTTTAAATAGTTTTCCACATAATTACGAGAATTTGCCTTTTTCTCAAGAAAAATTAATGGCAGCTTCATAAGCATATCGAGCCGAATCGGTTTTTTCGTTAAGTTTTTATATTTTTGTCCGCACACAAATATATCATGAATCTCCTTACAAGGGATAACTTGAAGCTGAGGATCTTGTATTGGCAGATTACAAATGCCTAAATCCGCTTCCCCAGACTTAATAAAAGCTAATATTTCATTTGTTGTACCGTTTAGAACCTTTAACTTAATGCCAGGATATCTAATATGAAATGCTTCTAAATAGGGCAGTAAAAAGTACCTTGAAATTGTATCCCCCACACCAATACGTAAAACGCCTGTACGTAAGTTTTTAAATTCGGCAATTTTTTCTTCCCCAGCGTCTAAAATACCAAGAGCGGAATTGACATATTCATGTAACAGCTCGCCTTCTTCTGTTAATGTTACCCCTTTTGGAGTTCTATTAAATAAAATGATATCAAGTTCTTTTTCAAGTTTTGAAATGGACTGGCTAACTGCTGGCTGTGTCATGTACAACGCTGCCGCTGCATTTGAAAAACTTTTATTTCGACTCACTTCATTAAATATGCGATAAGCTTCCAACTTTATAATCATATAACCCTCACTTATATCTGATATTAGAATTATTAATTTTACTTATATCACATGAACGAGTTATAGTAAACATTGTGAGATTTCTCAAGTTTTGTTTCTTCGTAAGCAAAACCATTAAAATATAACTTACAGCTATTGAAGGAGAGATTATTTTGGAACGTGTAGTAGGAACGGTTGTACGAGGTCTTCGTGGCCCAATTATTAATGAAGGGGACGATATTGTTCAAATCGTTGTTGATACAGCGTTAAATGCAGCAAAGACAGAAGACTATGCTATTGAAGATCGTGATATTGTAACTGTAACAGAGTCTGTTGTGGCACGCGCACAAGGAAACTACGCAAAAATCTCAGATATCGCATCAGATGTACAAGCCAAATTTGGAGATGATACAGTAGGTGTTATTTTCCCAATTCTTTCGCGCAATCGCTTCTCAAACATTTTAAAAGGAATTGCAGGAGGCACAAAGAAAATCGTCCTTATGCTAAGCTACCCTTCTGATGAAGTAGGTAACCATTTAGTTACATTGGATGAGCTTGATGAAAAAGGAATTAATCCTTGGACAGATGTGCTAACTGAAGCTGAATTCCGTGGCCATTTCGGTTACAACAAACATACATTTACAGGTGTGGATTACATCGAATATTATAAAGAATTAATCATTGAACAAGGCGCTGAAGTTGAAGTAATTTTCTCAAACAACGCAAAAACGATTTTAGATTATACGAAAAGTATTTTAACATGTGATATTCACTCTCGTTTCCGTACAAAACGTATTTTAAAAGCTGCCGGTGCAGAAAAAATCTACGGTCTAGACAATATTTTAGCGGAATCTGTGAACGGATCTGGCTTTAACTCTAACTACGGGTTACTTGGTTCAAACAAATCGACGGAAGATAGCGTAAAATTATTCCCGGATAACTGTCAACCAATCGTTGATGACATTCAAGCAAAAATTTTAGCTGCTACTGGCAAACTTGTAGAAGTAATGATTTACGGTGATGGTGCATTTAAAGATCCAGTAGGCCAAATTTGGGAGCTTGCAGACCCTGTTGTATCTCCTGCCTACACGCCAGGCCTTGACGGTACTCCGAACGAGATCAAATTGAAGTATTTAGCTGATAATGATTTTGCAAATTTACATGGTGAAGCATTAAAAGACGCTATTAAAGATTATATTAATAATAAAGAAGAAGATTTAACTGGTAATATGGCTGCCCAAGGTACTACACCTCGTAAGCTGACTGACCTTATCGGTTCATTGTCTGACTTAACTTCAGGATCAGGCGATAAAGGAACACCAATGATTTATATTCAAGGCTACTTCGATAACTATACAAAATAAAAAAAAGCAGAATGGCCGCAATACGCTTCCATTCTGCTATTTTTAATTATTTTTCAATACCTTCTGTCCAGTTATTCACACGGTCTTCATTGCTTTCAATCCATTTTTGGGCTGCTTCTTTAGGTTTCGTCCCTGAATAAATATCCAGCATTACTTCTTCGATGTCTTCTGTAGTCCATTCAAATGCATCGAGGATTTTAAAGGCATCCGGAGATTCTTGTTCTAAGTTTGGACGAACAAATGTATGAATATTTTCTTCCCCGCCAAATACACCTTCAGGATCTTCCAAATATTTCAAATCATAGTTAGCAAATTTCCAGTGTGGGCTCCAACCTGTTACAATGATTTCTTCTTCATTTTTAATCGCTTGCTCTAAAGCAACCGTCATCGCACCTGATGAAGACGTTTGTAATGACCATGATGCTAAATTTGGATAAGCTTCAAGTGCTCTTTCAGCAGCCGCCACTACCCCAGCTCCAGCTTCGATTCCTGTAATCGTTGATGATGCTTCTGTCGATAAATCAGCAATTGACGTAACTTCCATATATTCTGGTACGACAAACCCAATTTTTGCCCCTTTTAAATTTGGTCCTAAATCGGCTATATCTGCACCATATTTTTCAAATTGTGCTGCATGTGTAGCTGGTAACCAGCCAGATACCATCGCATCTGCTTCTCCTTTTGAAACAGCTTCCCACATAATAGCATTATCCAATGGCGTAATGTCCACATCATAACCGACACTTTCCAGTACTTCTGCTACTACATAAGTAGAGGCAACTTCTGAATCCCATTCTACGTATGCTAAATCAATTGAACCTAGGTCTTTTGAAGATGTAGCATCCTTTGTGTCTGTTGAATCATTTCCACAAGCTGCTAATAAAAGTACTGCACTCATAGCAGTAGCTGCAGGCATCCATTTTAATTTTTTCATTTTATTTTCCCCCATTTGATTTATCTTTATTTAAACTTTGTGTTAATCGGTCTACGATTATCGCAAAGATAACTAAACTAATACCTGCAACAAATCCGTTCCCAATTTGTGCACGTTGTAATGCTGATAATACTTCACGGCCTAATCCCGGTGCACCAATCATCGATGCAATAACAACCATCGATAAAGATAATAGTACTGTTTGGTTAATGCCGGCCATTATAGTAGCCTTGGAAAGTGGTAATTCTACTTTTAATAACTTTTGTGTAAACGTACTACCATAAGAGTCCGCTGCCTCGATTAAGTGCTTTGGAACTTGGCGAATACCTAAATTTGTGAAGCGTACAGTTGGTGGTAATGCGAAGATTACTGAGGCAAATACACCTGGTACGACACCAATTCCGAAAAATGCAACCGCTGGAATTAAGTAAACGAACCCTGGCATTGTTTGCATAAAGTCTAAAATTGGTTTTAATATTTCTTCTACCACTTTAGATTTCGACATGAGTATGCCAAGTGGTATACCTATAATAATCGCGATTAAACTTGAAAACATTACAAGTGTAAATGTATTCATCAACTGATCCCAAAGCCCTTGGTTTAAAATAAATAGTAGACCAAGAATAGAGAAAATAGCTAAGCCGAACTTTTTACCCGTTGCGAAAAACGCTAAAACTGCAACGATTAACATAAATACATATGGTGGAATGGATGTTAATGTGGATGTCACAAAATCCATTAAATCTGCACCATTATTTTGAATAAAACGGAATTGGGAAGAAAACGTATCTGTCACAATATCCATTAGTTTTTCTACATTTTCAGCTACCGGAATTGGCGTCGCTAAATTTAATAGTTTACTCATTGTCTACACCCCCATTTTTTTCAGAGGCTAATGACTCTAGTACAACTCCACGAATAAGGACACCGCGCAGTTTCCCTTCTTCAACAACAGCAACTGGTGTCGGTGAATCGGAAATAACCGATAAAATTTCCTGAATAACTGTAGATGGTTCTACAATTGGCATATCGTTACGTAAAATCGACTTCAGTGATTTTTCGCCAGATTTCGCTAGGTTCAGTGCATCATTAGCAGTAATATAGCCTAAATATTTTCGAGCTTTATCTACTGCGAGTAATACACTCACTTTATCTTCTTTCATACGCTGTAATGCTACTTTTGGTCCCTCATGATCAATTTGAATTGTCATTGGTCGAATCATTGCATTTTCCGCAGTTAATACTTTCGAACGGTCTACATCCTCTAAGAATGATCGGACATATTCGTTTGCAGGATTTGTTAAAATTTCTTCCCCAGTTCCAACTTGAATAATTTTCCCATCTTTCATAATGGCAATTCGATCACCAATACGAAGTGCTTCATTCAGATCATGTGTAATAAAGACAATAGTTTTTTGTAAATTAGCTTGTAATTCTAATAGCTCATCTTGCATTTCTTTTCGAATGAGCGGATCAAGAGCAGAAAAAGCTTCATCCATTAAAATAATTTCTGTATCATTTGCTAAAGCACGTGCAAGTCCTACACGTTGTTGCATACCACCTGATAATTGATCTGGATATTGGTCTTTATAGGAGAGCAACCCTGCATTTTGTAAAGCCTTTTCTGCTTTTAATCGTCTTTCCTCTTTCGGAATGCCTCGGATTTCTAGGCCATACTCTGCGTTTTGCAAAATTGTACGTTGTGGGAATAATGCGAAGTTTTGAAACACCATGCTCATTTTTTCTCTTCGGACAATTTGTAAGCTCTTTTTATTCAAGTTTGTAATGTTCTGGTTATCTATATATATATCACCGCTTGTTGGTTGAATTAATCGGTTTAACAGTCGTATTAATGTTGACTTCCCACTTCCTGAAAGCCCCATAATCACGAAAATCTCACCTTCTTCAATCGTTAAACTTGCTTCATATACACCTACAGTGGCATTTGTTTCTTTTAAAATCTGTTCTTTAGATTTTTCCTGCTTAACTAATTTCAATGCTTGTGATGTGTTTTTCCCAAATACTTTTGTGACTCGTTCAATCTTAATTTTCCCCATAATCCACTTCCTATAATTATAAATTTCATACAAGTAACAACTCTTTTATTCTATCGGGTTGTTACAGGCAACAACTCCAATATTAATAGGCGTTGTTACTTTTGTCAAATAAGAAGTGTTAATTTTAAAATTCAAAAAAAGAAATAGTTTTCATGAAACAGAAAAAACTACTACCGAGCGAGATTCCGGTAGTAGTTTGTTTTTATGACAAATATGACAAGCTTCACTAAAGCTAAATGAAATGGTTACTTTAAAGTTGTAAAAAGTGTTTCACATTTGAGTAGCATTCATCTTTACCTATAAAAAATAATGTATCGCCAGCAGATATTGTGGCGTACGGACCAGGAGAAACAATTAATTCATGATCCTTTTTGATGCCTATAATTGTTGCTCCAGTTTGTTGCCAAAAGTTAATTTCCCCAATATTTTTTGATAAATAAGGGCATTGCTCCGTAATATCAATTTGAAAAGGGACAAAGGGATTTATTGATTGATATCTGCTTGTCCGATTAACCATTTCTACTAGCGTTTCCTGGAAGTTATTTAATTCATCAATCTGTCTTCCAATACTATCTGTTAATTGCTTTTGCAAATCTCGTATTGACTTTACTCCCTGTAATCGTTGAATGTATTTGGCTGCATTTTCGTACGAAACGATTACTACACCGCTTCCTTTTGTTGCCTCAACGATATTTAAATCCTGTAAAACGGCAATTGCTCTTCTCGCTGTTTCCGAAGAGACATTGTATTGAGAAGCTAGTGATGAACGTGCATAAATTTTTTCCCCGACAATATATTTTTTTTCAACAATTTTCGCTGCAATATCTTCTGCAATCACTTGATACTTTGGCTGTTTAATTTGGATTTTTTTCTCCATTATTTGCACTCCTTTGTGCTATGTTCAAAAGATAAGTATATTTCAATATCTTTACTCTATCGAAATTATATACGTTTTTTTCATAACCGCAAATTTACTTTTCAATGTTTCTTATTTAAATAGTATTAATTTTACATAAAATTTTAAACATAAACAAATAATACTTTTATCTCTGTCATTCCATTCTCTCTTAACGCCTTATTTTTCTGTTTTTTGACGAAAAATCTCACTTTAACGCTTCAACTTGATAAACTTCTTTATTATTACGATTAATGATGCTAAAATTTTGATATTGTTAAATTAGAAATAGGTGAAATAATGAAAAAATTATTTAGAAAAAAACCGATTAAGGACCTTTTGCATAAAAGCGATAATTTACAACTTCCAAAAACATTGGGTGCATTTGATTTAATATTACTCGGTGTAGGAGCAATTGTCGGAACAGGTATATTCATCTTGCCAGGAACTGTTTCAGCTCTTCATGCAGGACCCGGCATCATTTTTTCTTTCGTCATTGCAGCTATAGTGTGTGCATTGGCCGCGCTCTGTTATTCAGAGTTCTCTTCGACTGTCCCAGTGACAGGTAGCGCTTATTCTTATAGTTATATCGTTTTTGGTGAAATCATCGCTTGGCTAGTTGGTTGGTCATTGTTACTCGAATACGGACTTGCTACAGCAGCAGTGGCTACTGGATGGTCGGGTTACTTCACTTCACTATTAGAAGGGTTTAATATTCACATTCCTTTAGCTTTAACTGGAGCATTTAGCCCCGAAGAAGGCACTTACATTAATTTACCAGCTATTTGCATTATTTTTGTAATCGGAATTTTGCTAACTTTGGGAATGAAAGAATCTGCAAGATTCAATGCATTATTAGTTGCGATAAAAGTGGGCGTTATTTTATTATTTATTGGTGTCGGTGTATTTTACGTAAAGCCGGAAAACTGGACACCCTTTTTACCATTCGGTATGAGCGGTGTATTTACTGGTGCTGCACTCGTATTTTTCGCTTACTTAGGATTTGACGCAGTTTCTTCTGCAGCCGAAGAGGTTAAAAACCCACAGCGTAATATGCCAATTGGAATTATCGGTTCCTTATTTATTTGTACATTGCTTTATGTGGTCGTTTCATTAGTATTAACAGGTATTGTCCCTTACACAAATTTAAATGTGACAGATCCCGTTTCTTTTGCGATGCAAGTCATCAATCAAGAGTGGGCAGCTGGCATTATTTCTTTAGGCGCAGTAATTGGAATGATGACCGTTATTTTAGTGATGATGTACGGGGGAACTCGTCTATTAATGGCATTTGCCCGGGATGGTTTAATGCCAAAAATATTTGCACAATTAAGTCCAAAACGTAAAACTCCTGTGAAAAATACATGGATTTTTACAATTGTCATTTCTTTTTTTGCTGGATTTATTCCGTTGGAGACTTTAGCAGAACTAGTAAACATGGGAACATTAATTGCATTTATTTTCGTTTCAGCCGGTATTTTGAATTTAAGAAAAAACAAAAACTTGCCGCCTAATGGATTTAAAGTGCCTTTCTATCCTGTTTTGCCAATCGTATCGCTGATTTTATGTATTTTCCTAATTACACAGCTGTCCATGCAGACTTGGGCTGCTTGTGGCATATGGTTCATTATTGGACTTATTATTTATTTACTTTATGGAAAAAGAAAATCAACTTTAAATCGTTAATTTATCCTAGCCCTATGTTAAATGTTCATTCATTCAACATAGGCTTTTTTTTGTATTCTGACCTTATCAAATTGTTTATTTTTGAACCTTTTATAGGTGCCAATATATTGCTAATATGATAGATAATTTCAAATAGAAGGAGAATTATTTATGCAAACAACAACAAGGTCTGTATCTGCCTCATCCGACAAAACAAAGGATTTAATTATTACGAGCTTACTTATTTCTCTAGTTTTTACCGCAACATTCTTTATTAATATTCGATTGCCTATAGCAGCAAACGGTGGCCTCGTACATTTGGGATCGGCAATGCTTTTTATTGTAGCGATACTATTTGGCCCTAAAAAGGGAGCAATTGCAGGAGCATTTGGAATGGCCTTGTTTGATATTCTATCCGGGTGGACATTATGGGCGCCTTTCACTTTCATTACACGTGGAATTCAAGGCTATATCGTAGGTAAAATTGCTAGGGTAAACGGCAAAAATGGTGATAGTTTTATATACAATATTATTGCGGTTGTAGTATCGATTCCCTTTATGTTGGGCGGCTATTATATTTGCGAGCGTGTGTTGTATGGAAACTGGATTATTCCGTTAGCTTCTATTCCCGGCAATCTCGTACAAAATACAGTCGGACTTATTATTGCTATACCTGTTTGCATTGCATTGAAAAAGCTGTCGATTTTTAAATAATTAAAAAGGCTAGCGATCACTTGTTGTCGCTAACCTTTTCCCTCTTATTTCACTAATTTACTGATTGTTTTAAATACGTCGCCTTTTGCCACTTGCTGCATTTCAAATAAGGCCATTTCTACGCTTGTTAAGGTAGCTCCAAGTTGTACCATTTTCTGTATGCCTATTTCACTGTTCCGTGCAGTACGTGACGATACACAATCTGCCAGCACGTCCACTTCATAGCCATTCGCAAGTAAATGTGCAGCCGTTTGATAGACGCAAATATGTGTTTCAATGCCAGCTAGTAGAATTTTTTTGCGCCCCGTTTGCTCTAAAGCACGTACAAACTCCTCTGTATCGTATGCACTAAACGTAATTTTTTCGATTGGTTTTTCATCTTCTAAATGTTTTGCAATACGTTCATCTGTTGCTCCGAGCCCCTTAGGATACTGCTCAAGCCATAAAATTGGTAACTCAAGTAGCTTTGCCCCTTGTACCACATTGGCTATATTGTTTATGATAAATTCACTTTCATCGACAATTTGGGCCAATTTCCCCTGGATATCAATAAGTACTAGTACCGCTTCTTCTTTTTTAAGCATTAAAATTCCTCCCCTTTACATCATTCTACTATATTATACTGAATTTATCGGATAAAAGAATCCTATAGTCTGCATTGAAACGAAATAGAGTACCATGTATAGTGATAATAGAAATGGAGGATTTACATGCTACGTCTTAGTTGGCTCATAAGTTTGGGCATTAGTTTATTTGGTGTAATGATTATTCAGCACTTTTTTACGGTTAAGCCAGATGATGTTGCCGATGGCGGTAATCTTGGTGCACTTGGTTTAGCACTTGTCGCACCATTTATATTATTAAGCTTATTTATTACATATCGCTTTTTTGTTGTAAGCGCGCGCAATGCTAAAGATCATATAATGCGGATGATCTATTTTATATTTGGCGTTGCTCTGCTCGTTGTTTTGATTTTTTATGCAATTGACTTTAAAGATAGTGTATATGCTTCGCTTGGAGGCGACACGAGTACACCCGGCTCTGTCATTTTTGGGTTTCCAGGTTTAAATGAATATACAAACCATGTCTTTTTAAACTTTTACACTTTTGGCATCGTACATACAATCAGTGGTCTAATCGGCACAATTGTAGGAATGACAAAGTCTGATAAACAAATTCAACCGTAAATAAAACCCGAATGCTAAAAAATTGTGCATTCGGGTTTTAAATATATTTATGAAATTATCTTACTTCTGCGCCAGCTTGTGCTAATGCTTTTAATACTTTATTATGTGCTGCAACTACTTCTTCATCTGTTAGTGTACGCTCTGGGTCAAAGTATGTTAATGAGAATGCCACTGATTTTTTACCAGCCGTCATTTTTTCCCCTGCATATACATCAAATACTTTTACATCCTTTAATAAAGAAGTGCCTGCACCTTTAATAATGCTTACAATTTCGCCTGCTGGAGTCGCTATATCCAGTTCTAATGCGATATCACGGCTCATTGCCGGGAAGCGCGGAATCATTGAATAAACAAGCTCTTCTTGTGTCGCACTTAAAATGGCATGCAAGTTTAATTCGGCTACATACGTTTCTTTTACATCAAATGCCTTTTGCTCTTGTGGGTGAAGCTGAGCAATGACCCCAACTTTCTCGCCATCCAATAATACATCAGCTGTACGACCAGGATGTAAGCCGTCTACTTGCGCTTTTACATAGCCTACACGAGAAGATAAGCCTAATTTTGCAAATACCGCTTCTACAATACCTTTTGCAACGAAGAAATCAACGTTTTTCTTCTCACCTTGCCATGTATTATCAATCCATTTACCTGTTAATACAAGTGCCAAGTGCTCTTCTTCAAATGGAAGTTCTTCCGCAGTTTGACCAAGGAATACAGAACCAATTTCATATAATGCCACTGTTTCCGCCTGACGTGCTACGTTATAGCTTGCCGCCTCTACTAAGTGAGGCATTAAGCTCTGACGTAGTGTAGAGCGCTCTTCAGACATAGGCATTAATAACTTTGTCGTCTCTTCAGCTTTTAGAGCAAACTTTTGAGCATGGGAAGCAGAAGTTAAAGAATAAGTTACTGCTTGGTATAGACCTGCTCCTTCCATAACATTACGTACAATACGGCGTCCTGCTTGATATGGCGTTAAGCGGCCAACTTGATCACTCGCCGGTAAGCTTACAGGAATCTCATCGTAGCCATACATACGTGCTATTTCTTCCACGATATCTTCCGGAATTTTAATATCCTGACGTCGTGTCGGAGCATCAATGATTAATAAACCATTAACTGCTTCCACATCAAATTTTAAGCGCTCTAAAATGGACAGCATATCCTCTAAAGATATCTTCATACCTAAGCGGCCATTAATGAAGTCAGGTGATACAACTACACGGGCTGGTGTCTTATCTAACTCATCAACAAGCACTGTACCTTCCAGTACTTCTCCCCCTGCTAATTCAGCAAGTAACTGTGCTGCACGTTCAGCAGCAGGAAGGACACGGTTCGGATCTACACCTTTTTCAAAACGTGCAGAAGAATCCGAACGTAAGCCAATTTCTTTTGAAGTACGACGTACAGATGCTGGGTTGAAGTATGCAGATTCGATTACTACTGTCGTTGTAGTATTTGATACTTCTGATTTAGCACCGCCCATAACACCTGCTACTGCTTCAGCTTCTTGACCATTTGTAATAACAAGGTTATGTGGTTGTAATTTACGCTCCTGATCATCAAGAGTCGTCATCACTTCCCCTTCACGAGCCATACGTGTAACGATTTCACCAGTTGCTAACTTGTCATAGTCGAACGCATGTAATGGTTGACCGTACTCCATTAATACGTAGTTTGTAATATCGACTACGTTATTGTGTGGGCGTACACCTGCTGCCATTAGCGCATGCTGCAACCATAATGGAGATTCTTTTACTTCAATGTTTTTCACAACTTTCGCTGCGTACATTGGGTTTGCTTCTTTATCTTCTACTGTTAATTTTAATACATCTGCCGCTTTTTCAGCTGAAGCTGTATAATTAATTTTCGGTAATTTTACATCTTGAGATAAAATTGCTGCTACTTCATAAGCAACACCAAGCATACTTAATGCATCCGAACGATTGGGTGTTAAACCAAGCTCAAGTACTGTATCACGTAAGCCTAAAACTTCTAATGCATCCGCACCTGGAGTTGAATCTGCAGGTAAAACATAAATTCCTTCAGCATAAGCTTTTGGCACAAGCCGACCTTCAATGCCTAACTCTTGAAGTGAACAAATCATACCGTTCGATTCTTGACCACGTAATTTTGCCTTTTTAATTTTAATGCCTCCAGGTAATTTCGCACCTGGACGCGCTACGATTACTTTTTGACCTGCATCTACATTTGGAGCACCACAAACGATTTGTTGAAGTTCTTCTTCGCCAACGTCTACTTGGCACACATTTAATTTATCTGCTTCCGGGTGCTTTTCTTTTGATACAACATGACCAACTACAACATTTGACATCCCTAGTGAACGGTCAATTACTGCGTCTACCTCAATCCCCGCACGCGTAATTTTTTCTGCTAATTCATTTGCTTCTAAAGAAGAAATATCTACATATTGACTTAACCATTTTAATGAAACTAACATTTATATTGTCCTCCTTCTTACACTTCTGCCTGGTGGAATTGTGATAAGAAGCGCGTGTCATTTGTATAGAAATGACGAATATCATCCACACCGTATTTTAACATTGCGATACGCTCGGCACCGATTCCGAATGCGAAACCTGAAACAACCGTTGAATCATATCCAGCCATTTCAAGTACGTTCGGATGTACCATACCGGCACCTAAAATTTCGATCCAGCCTGTTTGTTTACATACGTTACAGCCTTTACCTGAGCATTTATGACAAGATACGTCCACTTCTACAGATGGCTCTGTGAATGGGAAGAATGATGGACGTAAACGAATTTCGCGTTCTGCACCGAACATTCTTTTCGCAAGGGCATCCAAAGTACCTTTAAGATCTGACATGCGAATATTTTCACCAATTACAAGACCTTCAATTTGCATGAATTGATGAGAATGTGTTGCATCGTCTGTATCACGACGGAATACTTTACCTGGACAAATTACACGAATCGGCTCGCCTTTTTTGGCTTCCATCGTACGTGCCTGTACTGGTGAAGTATGTGTACGTAATAATGTTTCTTCTGAAATGTAGAATGAATCCTGCATATCCCGAGCTGGATGACCTTTAGGCAAGTTCATCGCTTCAAAATTATAGTAGTCTTTTTCTACTTCCGGACCTTCTACAATTTCGTATCCCATTCCTAGGAATAAATCTTCAATTTCTTCAATTACGCGTGTTAAAAGATGGCGGTTTCCTGCACGTACTTTTGCACCTGGTAATGTTACATCGATTGATTCGTTTTCAAGCTGTGCTAAAATTGCCGCCTCTTCTAATGCAGCTACCTTTTTCTCAAGCTCAGCTGTTACATTTTCGCGTACGGTGTTCACAAGGGCACCCATTTTCGGGCGTTCTTCAGCTGAAAGTTTCCCCATTCCTTTTAAAAGATCCGTGATTGGTCCTTTTTTACCTAAGTACGCAACACGAACTTCGTTTAATGCTTTTAAATCGCCAGCATCAGTAATTTTGGCTAATGCTTCTTGTTCTAATTGCTTTAATTGTTGTTCCATTTTACAAAGTCCTCCTTATTAAGTTTTGCAAATAATGTTCTGCCTTTGAATACGTTGATTTCCGTTGCGGTTACGCTTTCCGCGGGCAAGAATTAGAGTCAAACTTGTTTGTCTCTAATTCTTTGCGCCGAGGATGGCGGCAATTTATTGCGGCCACCGCAGAAGCACTGTCACGCTATTCCCGCAGGAGTCGAACCTCCACTCCAATCAACTAGTTTGTGTTAATAAATAATCAAATTTACAACTTTATTTACATTTTTGAAAATAAAAAAACCTCGTCCCCTAAGAAAGGGACGAGGACGAGTTTCGCGGTACCACCCTAGTTATTGCGTTAAGCAATCACTTCATTGGAGCTAACGACTATGTCTAGCCGGCAATCCTTTCACCACAAGTGGATCCCGGATGCTGCTCGCGGGGTGAACTTCACTATACAATTTGTTAGCAAGCTTTCAGTCATTGGCTTGCATTCCCTAAAACAAATGTTGTATACCTACTCTTCCCGGTCAAAGCATTTCGTAATATATTCTCCACCTAGTTTAATGTATTACTGAATACTTTTCAACTAGCTGGAGAAATTTTAACGATTACATATCCCAGATTAGAATTAACAATGTACCTAAAATAGTAAGTACAATTAAACCAATACCGTAAATGATGTTTGAGTAGATAGCCCATTTGTCTTCTGTTTCACCAGCATGCATGAATACCATGAACTGTAAACCTGCCTGAATGAATGCTGTTACTAACAGGATGATCATTCCAGTTGTGAATGACATATCTGTGAAGTAAACAAGCATTGCAATCACTGTTAAAATCAGTGAAAATACGAAGCCCATAATTTGGCCTATTGGAAAGAACTTTGCCATAGATTACATCATTCCTTTCAAGTAAATGAAACTGAAGATGAAGATCCAAACTACATCTAGGAAGTGCCAGTAAAGTGAGAATACGAATGCTTTACCCGCTGTTACAGAAGTCAGACCACGTTTAGCGATTTGAATCATAAGGAAGATACCCCAGAATAAACCGAACGTTACGTGAAGACCATGAGTTCCTAAAGTTGTTAATAAAATTGAAGTGAAGGCACTTACAGTAATACCTGCACCTACATGTGCATAGTGTACGAATTCATAAATCTCTACACCTAAGAATGCCGCACCAAGTAGTAATGTAATCCCCATAAATGTCAACGTCGCTTTTTTACTACCTAGACGCATGGCATGTATGGCTAAACCAATTGTAAAACTTGATGTTAACAGGATGAATGTCTCTGCTAATACTGGAGTAATTTCGAAAATTTCCGCAGCAGTTGGACCGTTACCTGTACGATCCACTAGCGTGAAGTACGATGCGAATAATGTTCCGAATAACATAATCTCCGCACCTAGGAAAGTCCAAAAACCAAAGATTTTTAAGCTATTTTCTTCAGTAGAATACTCTAAAGGAACATTGTTATTTACTTTACCCATTATTTCGCACCTCCTTTTTTGTCATAGCTTTTTTCTGTTTCTTCCACTTCATGTTTGTGGATATGATAGCCATGGTCGTCCTCCATAGAACGGTAACCCATACAAGCTAAAATACCGATTAAGCTGATGATTGCTAAAGTAAACATACTGAATACTAGAGCGAAACCACCGATGAAGAAGAATACTGATAATATAAATGTTTGACCTGAGTTATTTGGCATGTGAATATCTTTAATTTCACCTTTGAATAACTTCGTGCCATTTTTCTTAGAATCCCAGAATGCTTCTGAAGTTGAATCAGTTACGTCTGGAGTAATTGCAAAGTTATAGTGTGGAATTGGCGTATGTGTCGCCCACTCAAGACCACGTGCATCCCATGGATCTGAACCGATGTCGCGTGGAGAGTTTTTGAAACTGTACCAAATATTCCATACAAGCATTAAGAATGAAACAGACATAATACCAGCACCAACGAATGATAACATGTTTAACATGCTGAAACCTGTTGATTCTGAATATGTGTACATACGACGAGCTTGACCATCTAAACCAGTAATGTACATTGGAATGAACGCTAGTACGAAACCTGTAGACATTACCCAAACTGTTGCTTTACCGATACGCTCATTTAACATGAAACCAAACATTTTTGGCCAGTAGAACGTTAAACCTGCTAACATCGCATAAACAACACCAGGAATGATCACGTTATGGAAGTGAGCTACTAAGAACATTGTGTTGTGGTATTGGTAGTCAGCTGCTGACATCGCAAGCATAACACCTGTTACCCCACCTAATGTAAATAAAGGAATGAAGTGCATCGCATATAACATCGGCGTTGTCATCTCAATTTTCCCTTTATACATTGTGAATAACCAGTTGAAAATCTTAACCCCAGTTGGGATGGCGATAGCCATTGTTGTAATTGAGAAAATCGAGTTCGTGAATGCACCTTGACCCATTGTAAAGAAATGGTGAGTCCATACAGCGAACGAGAATACTGAAATAACGATCATTGACCATACCATTGAGTTATAGCCATATAAATTACGACGTGAGAATGTCGAAATAACTTCAGAGAAAATACCGAATGCCGGTAAGATTAAAATATATACTTCAGGGTGACCCCAAACCCAGAATAGGTTGGCCCAAAGCATGTCCATACCACCGTCTCCGATAGCAAAGAACTTAGTATCGAATAGACGATCCATCGTACCCATAGCTAAAGCTACTGTTAATACTGGGAATGCAAATACGATAATTAAGTTTGCAATAAGTGCTGACCAAGTGAACATTGGCATTTTGAATAATGTCATACCTGGTGCACGCATTTTAAAGATTGTCGTTATGAAGTTAATACCTGTCAATAACGTACCAAGACCCGCGATTTGCAGCGAGAGCATGTAGTAGTTTGTACCAACGGATGTACTGAACTCATTACCCGCTAATGGGAAATAAGAAGTCCATCCAGAATCAGGTGATCCACCGATAATGAATGAGATATTAAATAATCCCATACCCATGAAGAATAACCAGAATGCTAAGTTGTTTAAACGTGGGAACGCAACGTCACGTGCCCCGATTTGTAATGGTACTAAATAGTTAAAGAAGAAAGTAATGAATGGCATTGCCATGAATAAAATCATTACTACCCCGTGAGTTGTAAATACTTCGTTATAGTGTTGTGCATCTAAGAAGCTGTTTTCTGGAACAGCTAACTGTAAACGCATCATTACGGCATCGACACCGCCGCGGAATAGCATTACTAAAGCGACGATTAAATACATGATACCGATTTTTTTATGGTCAACAGTTGTAATCCATTCACGCCATAAGTAACCCCATAATTTAAAGTAAGTAACAACAGCTACTAACGCGATACTTCCTAAAACTATTGAAGCCATTGCGATATAAATCAAGGTACTTGGGTGTGGAACTGCAAACTGTGCAAAAAATTCCGACATAGTAGTTACTCCTTTCAAAAGTGCTTACTTTCAAAAATTAATGTGAAGAGTGATCCTCTTCTTCTTTTTCATCTTCATCTGAAGAATCGTGGTTGTGTTCAGGAGCTGGTGAGAACTCTAAATGAGTACCTGTGTAAGTTGACTTACCAAGATGACCTGGCTCCAATAATTCTTCAAACTTTTCTTCTGTTAGAGGTGCAGCCGTTTCATGAACTTCTGTTACCCACTCGTCAAATTCTGCTTGCGTTAAGGCCGTTACATCAAATATATTTTCTGCTGTACCACGACCTGAGAAGTTCGCGTTACGTCCCCAGAATTCGCCTGGGTTATCAGCAGCTAAATGTAAAGTTGTTACCATGTCTGCCATCGCGTATTTCTGACCACCAAGTTGTGGAATCCAGAAACTTGTAATTGGACCGTAAGAATATAGTTTAAATTCAATTGCTCGTCCAGCAGGAATGTATAAGTAGTTTACTGTTTCAATTCCTTGCTCTGGGTAGCTGAAATGCCATTTCCAGTTGGATGATGAAGCATAAATTACTAATGGTTCCTGATCTTCGTATGCTTGAGGAACATTTTCTACAATATAGTTACTCTTAACAGATACGAACGATAAGAAAATAACGATAATTACAGGAATACCAATCATAATTGTTTCTACAAGCCAGTGACCGTGAATGTGCGGTGGCTCATAATCTGGACTTTGTTTTGAAGCGCGGTACTTAACTAACATAAATACCATAATTGCTAATACTGTTAGAACAATCCCTGACATCAAATAAATTAATAACATTGTGTCGTCGGCTTGTCTTTGAGCTTGAGGACCTTTAGGATCAAGTACTGCTAACTTGTCGTTACAGCCTGCTAATAAAATAGCTCCTAGTCCCATGAAAGAGAGTAATGTTCCCTTCATATTTACTTTCATAGTTGGACTCCTTTCCAATTAAATAAAGCTTGTTAGATCTTGCTTAAGCGCTTTCATCTGAGAGCGAAAATAAAATAGTGAAAATAGTGCAATTCAATTGAATAAATTCACTTACAACTTTTAACACTATGCATATAGTGTTAAATACAATGGATAATCCCCCAATCCATCATTACCAAGTTGGAATTTTAGATTGAAGTCCATAATTAACAGTTTGCACAAAATTTTCGAAAGCATTATATTTTTATTTTTCGTGCGGAAATTTAAAGCGCTTGTCTAACCTACTTAGATTTTAGTGAAACAACAAATAAGTGTCAAAACATCAAATTGGAAAAAAACCTTATTTCTTACTATTTTCGCACCTTTATTTATTAGTATTTTAAAATAATGTCGAAAAACACAGTAAAACCGCGTAATTGCGAGCAAATAAACTGTTCGATTTCAAAAATGACATTTCTATGAACATAATGAAGTAATTCTTTTGGGACTAATCAGAAAAATCCATTTGCCCTATTTTACTGGATTTATTTACATAAAACTGCCTGTAAATACCAAAATACAGGGGTTTCATAGGTGTGAAGATTCTATGAAACCCCTGTATATTTTTTTGTTTTATTTTACAAAAGCATATAATAAAATCCCGGTAGCTACAGCTACGTTTAAAGATTCTGCACCACCTAGAATCGGAATAATTACATTTTGGTCTGTCTTAGCCAAAATTTGCGGATTTATACCGCTCCCTTCATTCCCTACTATTAGTGCGAATGCATCACTTTTTTCAATTTCTCTATAGGATATCGATTCTTCTAATGAAGTACCGTATACACGAACACCATCCGCTTGTAAATTTTCAATCCATTCCATTAAGTCCCCTCGGATAACTGGAATATGAAAATGTGAGCCTTGTGCAGAACGCAATGATTTTGGATTAAAAGCATCGACACATCCTTTTCCTAAAATGACTGCATCTATTCCCGCTGCATCAGCAGTTCGAATCATTGTTCCTATATTACCAGGATCCTGTACTGCGTCCACTAAGAGCACTTTGCGCCAATCATATTGTTCATCCTGCGGAATAGGGCGCTGTTTACAATGTGCAAATACACCTTGGGATTTTTCAGTTTCTGCAATTTCCTTTGCAACTGCATCGTTAACATATACTAATGTCACATCGTCAATCGCCCATAATAACGGCAAATCAACGCCTTCTCGAACAATAACTTGAACGATTTGCTCTTTGTGCTTTAAAGCTTCTTCTACTAAGTGGAATCCTTCTACTATATATTCTTCTGTTTTTTCCCGCTCTTTACGCTGAGTAACAAGCTTTTTCCAATGCTTCACTAGACCATTTTGTGTTGATTCAATTCTTTTCATAATTTCCCGTCCTTTTTCAGTACTCGAATTTACATTCTATCATAAATTTTTCGTAATCTATACCGCGATGCAATGTATAAAGTTGATAAATTGGTACAAAGTATGGGAAAAGGAGGTTTCATATTCATATGGATTTTCAGATTCGGCAAGCTATTACTGCAAACGTAATGGGTTCTGATGCAGCAGAATTTCAGGATATTGTTAATGATGCAATTGCACGAGGTGAGGAACATTTATTGCCTGGACTAGGAGTATTTTTAGAAACATGGTGGAAGAGCGCAAGTGAAAATGAACGTAATGAATTCACCCAAAAATTGGCCCAACAATTTGTTAATTAAAATTAGTATGTTCCATTGCTAGTATATAAAGTGATGTTTACATTTTTTTATACAAACAAAAAGCAATCTGGCGTCTCCCAGATTGCTTTTACTATGTAGCGATGAAGCATTCCATCTTGAATACATACATCACCTGTAATCCTGCTATAAATCGTCACAGCGTCTCCCGTTATGATTCGTATTGGACTACTACATAATTTGCTCGCTCTACCTGCTTGCAAATCTGTATGGAAGCAGATGTGCCTACAACCCGCAGTACACCCTCTACTTGATCTTTAAGCTAATAAAGATACTAAAACTGCTTTTTGAGCATGTAAACGATTTTCCGCTTGCTCAAATATATAGGAATTTGGTCCATCAATAACTGATGTCGCAACTTCTTCCTCACGGTGTGCCGGTAAACAATGCAAGAACATATAATCTGGCTTAGCATGCGCAACTAGTGCATCATTTATTTGATAACCAGTAAAGTCTTTTAATCGTTTTTCCGTTTCCTCTTCTTGACCCATTGAAGTCCATACATCTGCATATATGGCATCAGCATTAGTTACTGCTTCTACTGGGTCATTCGTTACGAATACTGTCCCCCCATTTTGGGAAGCAATGTATTGCGCTTTTTCGATAATACTTTCATTACATTCATACCCTACTGGAGTCGCAACAGATACATGCATTCCAACATGCGCAGCAGCAACGATAAGCGCATGCGCCACGTTATTGCCATCACCAATGTACGCTATTTTCAATCCTTTTAGCTCGCCTTTATTTTCAGCAATTGTTTCAAGGTCCGCCAATGCCTGACAAGGATGATCGAGATCTGTTAAACCGTTAATAACCGGTACTGTAGCATACTCAGCTAACTCTTCAACCATCGCATGGGAATTAGCACGAATCATAATACCATCCAAATACCCAGACAATACTTGCCCTGTATCTGATATTGGTTCCCCACGCCCTATTTGCATATCACGCGCATTCATATACATTCCATATCCACCTAACTGTATCATGCCAACCTCGAAGGATACACGAGTACGAGTGGAGCTTTTTTCAAAAATCATGCCAAGTGTCTTACCTTCTAGTAGACGTGGACATTTCCCCGCTTTAGTAACTGTTTTCAGTTGTGTAGCAAGCTCAAGTAATTGCTTTACTTCCTCACTTGTATAATCAAGTAGTGTTAATAAGTCTTTTCCCTTCAGACTTTCAACAGGCTTCAATTGAACCTCTTCCAATAATTTCATATAACACACCTCTGTAAGCTTTATCTTGATTTTCATTATACATATGCATATTTATTAAATCAAGCGAATTAATATAAATTTTTATAATTAATTAAATTATTCAATAATTATACATATTCACTATCTAGACGGTTATGACGAAAAAATTACTTAAACGACAATTTTGTGTTTTACAGGTAGAAAATTATTAATTTACCATTGAATTTCCATTAACTTTTAAGCATAATATTTTAAAGAGTTGTTTTTTTGTGGAAATTCACTTAAAACGATAGTAAAGAATTATAAGGAGGAATCATTATGCCAAATGCTACACATACAGTTAATTTACCGTTATCTAATCAAGTTACATGGGACTTTTTAAAGGATTATAATAATTGGGCACCTTTAATGCCGGGTTATATTGCGCATGAAGTACAAAATGAATCACAGTTTACGTGGATTTACTTAGCAGATTTAGGCTTTACGAAAAAGACGATTAAGCTTCAGGTTGATATGAAAGAATTCACTGAGCTGTCTGAAGTGAAATTCGACTTAAAAGGGCTTTCCGATAACTTTGAAGGCAGTGGCTACTTTAAGCTTTCTGAAAACAGTAGTGATTCTGTGCAAGTGACGGGTAGCTTGGATCTATCTGCAGGTGGATTTATGGGCATAATGATTAACTCTGTTTTAGAAACCTTCGTACCGCAAGCAACAAAAGATTTAATCAATTCTATTGAAACAAAGCTCACTGAGTTACATAGCGTAAAGTAACTAGAGGATGTGGGTAAAATAAAAACATTAATTTTTTCCTTCCGAGAAAATTAATGTTTTTTACGTTAACTTCAATTACTCTATGCTAGAGGATATTGTATAATCCATTAAAAATTCAATTTTCTCATCAAATTCACTGCATATACTAATACATAGATTATTCATAAAAATAGTCTTTACAGTGAATCTCATCTTTTGATAACTACTGAAATGAGCCATGTTTTCATTAATACCTTCTCCCGTACATTTCAATATGGCTTCTTTCCTCGTCCAAATCTCAGAAAATGTAGTTCCTTCTTTTATTTTTTGTATTTCATCTTTATGCAAAATCCAAGAATACAAATGTTCATTATAGATTAAATCATCTTTTTCTATATCTATGCCTACTTTACCTTGCTCGCTTAATACATAAATTAACGTATCATCATTATGTGACCAATTTATAAAAGAAGAAGAATTTAAAATAAAAGGCTTCCCATTTGAATCTTTTTGAATGGCCACATTACCTAACCGGTCTTTTATTAATTCGGTCGCCCATATTTCTTTTGGGCTGTTAGAATCCACTTTTGTCTTCCACTTATTTTCCAAATATACTTTCATAACATAAATTCTCCTAAAAAGGGATGTATTAAAAGTTTTTGACTTTTAATACATCCCTTGTGATTATGCGTATACAGCTACTTTAATAAATTGCTGTTCTGAAGCATATTGAATTAATTTACCGATGTACTCTTTTTCTATTTTAGGTAAATGTTCAATTTTTAGTAGCTGCATCGTTTGTTGGCTATCAAAAATTGCGTTAGTATCATTTGCTCCGTCGCCATCTAATTGTGCAACGGCTAGATTTTTTATTTCTTCACTCATATTGCCACTTAAAATATAGTCTTCATAAAATGATTTCTCGACCATTTCTATTGATAAATCCAGTTCATTTAATATTGAAACGAATTGTGCAAACGGAATCGGATTTGGGTGACAAACATGATATACACGAACAGCATGCTCAGCTGTCAATGCTGATTTCACTACTACATCTGCTGCAAAATCAATTGGCGTGAAATCTACCATCCATTGTACATTTGGCGCTTTATTCACTAAAATCATCAGCTTTAACATTCGATAAAATGCATTTTCATCTATATTGCTTTGGAAATGTCCATCACTGTAGCGTCCTGCTAAGTTACCCATTCGGTATACGAATACTTGTTTACCTGTTTTTGCTTGGTCCAAAATCCATTTTTCAGCCTTCATTTTCGTATCTGTATAAACACTATCCAGCTGTAAATCTTCAGGGATCTCTGACATATATTTCACGTCATTCCATTTTCCTTCTATTAATAGATCCTGTACAACGCCTACTGTTGAAATATGGTGGAACGTGATATCTGAATTTATACTTACTAGTTCAAATATATTTTTAGTACCTTGTACATTCACTTTTTCAAAATGTTCCCGATTTCCAAAGTGTCTTACATCTGCTGCTGAATGGATAATGGCATCGATTTTGTTGGCCAGCTCTGTAAAGACCTCTTTCGATAAACCTAAAAATTGTTTAGTTAAGTCCCCGCTAATAACCGTAATAAGAGAATGCATATTACAATTGAAGTATTTTTGCATTGTTTCATATACTCGTTGCTCGGCGTTTTCTCCACGGACAAGTAAAACTACTTCTTTCCCTTCATCCAGCAATTTTTTGGCAATATGACTACCTAAAAATCCGGTAGCTCCTGTAACCAATACTCTATTCACTGGCATTACTTTTTCTTTGATTGACATTATCGGCCATTCTGTTAACTTCGTAAACTCCCCATTAAATTCAACTTCTTTATTTACTGAAGTTTTGATTACTTTTTCAGCTAAATTTTCTATTGTTTTTAAATCGAAAAAATCTTTAATCGTCAATGCAGGATATGTCTGTTTTACATGAGCTAAAATTTCAATAACCTTTAACGAATGTCCACCAATATCAAATAAATTATCGTTTACACTAACCGAATCAATTTTCAGTACTTTTTGCCATACAGCAACAAGGTCGCTTTCTACTTTATTGCGCGGTGCAATTATTTCTCTTGAACCCATCAAAGACACACGATCAGCTTCAATTTTCTCCAGTGCTTTTCTATCCACTTTACCTGTTGGTGCAAATGGAATATCTTCCAGTTGCTTCAACTTAGCCGGAAGCATATAGCTCGGCAAATCTGCCTTTAATATCTCGATAATGGATGAATGATCAATATGATCGGTAGAAGTGAAAAAGGCCTTTAATATTTGATCATCTTCTTCTTTTTCAACGACTACAACTGCATTATTTACTCCATCAATTTCATTCATCTTCGTTTCAATTTCAGCTATTTCAATTCGATGTCCACGGATTTTAACTTGCGTATCCTTACGTGAAACGAATTCAATGTTACCATCAGCCAATTGCTTTACAAGGTCCCCTGTTTTATAAACGATTCCTTCATAAATATTGGAATCAAAAGGATTTTGAACAAATACTTCTTTTGTCTTTTCTTCATTATGTAAGTAACCTAAGGAAATCCCGACAGAAGCTACCCATAGCTCACCCACTTCATTTACTTCACATTGTTTTCCATCCTCATTGACTATGTAGACTTTATTACCTGGTAATTGCTTACCAATCGGAACACTATAGACATCATTTGAAAGGTCCTTTGGAACTTCATAAGCTGTTGCCATGACTGTAATTTCAGTAGGACCGTATAAATTGAAGAATCTCGTTTTATCACCAACAAATGATTTGAATTTTCTTGCCAAGTCACCTGTTAATAATTCTCCACCAACACCGACTAGTTTTACAGAGGTAAATAAATCTGAATTTTCTTCTGTTAAATGATTTACAATTCGATTAAAGAAAACAGTCGGTAATACCGGAATAATAGTAATCCCTTCATTTTTTACAACGTTAAGAAAATTACTTTCAGCCATTCGTTCTTCGTCATCTATTAAATAAAGCATTGAACCGGTTAATAATGATAAAAATGTATCTAATACAGACGCGTCAAAGCTATATGTAGCAAATTGTAATATTCTATCCTGGTCATTTACTTGCCAATCTTTTTGCATATAATCCACTAAGTTTAAAATTCCCTTTTGGCGAATTAAAGTTCCTTTTGGCTTACCAGTTGTACCTGATGTGAAGATTGTATAGCACGGATCTTCCACTCGATCATTTACATCTCCAAATAAATCGGCTGATTTATTGGCATAGATTTTTTCTAACTGCAAAATATTCATTGAGGGATTATGCTGTAAGAAACTTAGATTTTGCTCTGCACCCGCATTTGTAATAATAAATGAAGTATTAATATCTTCTATAATATAGCTGTTTCGCTCATTTGGGTGAGATGGATCTAAAGAAACATACACTCCACCAGCTTTTATAATACCTAATAATGAAACAACCGTATCGACGCTTCTTTTTAAATAAATTGCTACAAAGCCACCCTTTTCAAAACCATTGTCGATTAAATAACGAGCTACTTTATTGGACTCATTATCCAATTCAGTAAATGACAGTTGACGGTTTCTCTCCTTTAAAGCAATTGCATCCCCTTGCTTTAAAACAATTTCATTAAATTTATGTAAAATAGTATCCATTAACTTATCATCCTTTCCAAAAATATATGTATTCATTCACCTATATAAACTAATTAAGGAGGCATTTAACTTTCAAATGCCTCCTCTGAAATTTAATATGCGATTAAAACTCTTTAATTTTTAATCGTACTAACAACTTCTTCTAATTCCTCGGAAGTGACTTTTAAGTTCTCAGACATATTTCGGATATTGCCTAAAGTACCACGTTGGTTTTCTACATTCGTAGCTATACCTTCATATCCGTCTACAATTTCGCTAGCATTTGTAGATAATGTAATAATCATGGCTGTAGATTCTTCTACGCCTGCGGAAATTTCCTCTGTAGCCAAAGATACTGATTGCAATTTATCCGTAATTTCTTTATTAAATTCATAGATTTTATTGAACATTTCGTTTGTATGCAGAGTAGATTTTTTCCCACCATCTACACCAATTTTTATGCTTTCCATAAACTTTTGTGCTTCTGTTACCGCTTCTCGTACACGTCCAATCAGTTCTTGAATGCCTTCTGTTGATTTAGCTGACTGCTCAGATAGCTTTTTAACTTCCTGTGCGACTACAGCAAACCCTTTTCCATGTTCTCCTGCACGCGCAGCTTCAATACTTGCATTTAATGCCAATAAATTAGTCGCATCTGAAATATCTGTAATAATCTGTAGAAACTTACCGATTTCATCGGATAAATTTACTAAAGTACCAATATTTTGATTCGAATTTTCTACATTTACTACAATGGATTCCATTTGATTCGTTACATCTGCGATTGCCTTGCTACCATCATTCGAATATGCAGTAACGTCTTCAGCGTATTTGTATACATCAGTTACATCCACTGCAATTTGCTGAACTTGTCCAGACATCTCTTCCATCGATAATGCTGCCTCTTCAATTGAAGTTTCTTGCCCTTTTAAATTCGTTTTCATGTTTGTAACCGCGCCGGTAATTTTATCAAATGTATTAAATGTTGACATAAAAGCATTTTCCAATTGAATGGAGTCTTCTTTTACTTTCCCAGCTGAAACATTCACACTGTTTACAATATTACTTAATGAGGAAATCATCTCATTGAATCGTGCATTTACTGTGCCCAATTCATCTTTTCCTTCTGGTATATTAACCGTTAAATCGCCTTTACTTGCTTTATTAATCCCTGCCAACAAGTAAGTTAAAGGTTTTAGCTGGGATTTAATAACGAAATACTGCACAAGAATTGCAATGATTAATAATATTGCCAGTATGATTGATGACCACATTAACAATCCCATTTGACCTTCACCAACACTTGAAGCATTTACATCAATAGCATAATAGGCAATTAAATCGTTTTGTGCATTGAAAATTGGGTACATAAACGTTAACCATGTACCATAGTCATCTTTATAAATCTCTGTAAATTGCGGTTTGCCTGTTTCTTTTAAAATATTTAATCCCTCAACGACAATATCCGGCTGTTCGTATAAAGTACCAGGTTGTAGGCCTTCCCCTTTAAACATTTCCCAAATCGCATCATCGAATGAAATTAATGACGTTTCATTGTTCTTTTCTCCTGCTAATTCAACCCCATAAATATAGCCTTGTGCTACTACAGGATTATATTCACTCATTTTGTTGAACATATCTGTATATTTTTTATGTACAGGACTTTGAATATTTGTTTCCTGTATTAATTGTTCAACTTCATTTCCATCTAGCTTTTCGTACCAAGACTCAGAAATATCCTGTGTCTGTTCTCTTAACTGTTCCTTTAATAAATATCCCTGTACAACATAACTTATACCAATAAGAACTGTCCCTACAAATAAAATTGTTACTATAGTAACTAATATGTTTTTTGTGAAAAATGTTAGATTTCGAAACATGTTTATCCTTCCTTTTTCCTGATTATTTTGTTTCCATTAATTATTCCGTTAAAAATTGGCAATAAAATCATGTAAATCATTTTAAACCCAGTTATAAACTATATCATTGAAACTACTTCTTTTCGAGTGAGCATAGTCCCTTTGTAACGTTTTATATTTTTATAAATTATTCATTTTTTAGTAAAATATACCTAAGCGACATATATTTATTAAAATTCAGATAATTCCAATATAAATTCATTTAATATAAAAACAAAAGAAGCCGAAATATTAGCATTCAGCCTCTTAACAAAAAGGTGGGTTTGTCTTTTTATCGACAAACCCACCTTTTAAATTTAATTGAATCATTTTAAACTCTAATTATTCAAACGTAATTTTATTTACTGTCTCACGGTCTAATCGCTTGATTACTTCTACGATTAATTTTACGGCATTATCATAGTCATCACGATGTAAAATACCTGCATGCGAGTGAATATAGCGTGTAGCAACACCGATCGCTAATGATGGAACACCGTTTGCAGTAATATGAATACTGCCTGCATCCGTGCCCCCGCCTGCCATCGCTTCGAATTGATATGGGATACCTGCTTCTTCTGCCACATCAAGTACAAATTCGCGTAAGCCTGTATGAGAAACCATCGATGCATCGAATACAACAATTTGTGGACCCTCACCCATTTTTGAAGTAGATTCTTTTGATGTTACACCTGGCGTATCTCCAGCAACACCTACATCTACAGAAAAACCGATATCCGGCTGTACTTTAAATGTTGACGTTTTTGCACCGCGCAAGCCGATTTCTTCTTGCACATTCCCGACACCGTATACGATGTTCGGATGCTTTTCGTCTTTTAATGCTTTTAAAACATCGATTGCAATGGCGCAGCCAATACGATTGTCCCATGCTTTAGCCAAAAGATGCTTTTCATTTTTCATTACATGGAACTCGAAGTACGGCGTGATCATATCCCCTGGACGCACTCCCCACTCCATCGCTTCTTCTTTGGAAGTAGCGCCGATATCAACGAACATCGACTTAATATCCACTACTTTGTTGCGGACATCTGCCGGTAAAATATGTGGTGGTTTTGAACCGATAACCCCAATAATTTCTTCCCCTTTTCGTGTTGTAATTGTAACACGTTGAGCAAGCATAACTTGACTCCACCAGCCGCCCACTGTTTGGAAAAATACAAAACCTTTGTCATCAATGCGAGTTACCATAAAACCAACTTCATCTAAGTGGCCAGCAACCATAATTTTTGGACCATTTTCATCGCCCACTTTTTTGGCAATTAAGCTACCTAAGTTATCAGTTTCTATTTCATCTGCAAATGGCTCAATATACTTTTTCATTACTTCACGTGGAGCGCGTTCGTTTCCTGGAATTCCGTTTGCATCTGTTAAATCTTTAAACATTTGTAATGTAGCATCTAGCTTTGTCATGTGGATATCCCCCTAATAGTTACTCTTACCTATTATAGCGCCAATATTTCGAAATGTGAAATAGTTTATTGCTGACCAATTAAAACTGTTTTAATAGCCATTCCGTTGACGTTCATAGTTTTTTTCATTTTTTAGTTTATATGCCTCTATAATATCCTCTACCGTGAAACCTAAATTGTAGGCAATTAAGCTATACTGTGTCCAAATGTCTTTATAGTTTTCCTCTGTTTGGTGCTGCAAGAAGGTAAGAACCGTTTGTGTTGCATTAATAAAACACTTTGTTAAATCCGCTTTCTCCATTACAACGGGCCATTCATCCAGTTTGAAATCACGCATATACCCAAGTGATAGCATGAAATGAATGGAATCTACAAACTCCTCCAAAATAACACTTCGCTCCGACGGACCTTTTGTGGACCAAAACTTAAAACAGCGCGTCTCATTTGCCAACTCTCCAAGCTCAACCAATAACGCCAGTCCTTTTTCATCAAAAACGTCATGTTGTATATTTTGTGTTTCTTCAATATACCGGTCAAGCTGCTTCTGCATTTCAAATAATTGACTAAATTCCATAATAAAATCCCTCTTTTGCTAAAAATATTGAAACTTTTTCTACTACTTAATCGTATAGCAGAGAAACACCGCTAGCAAGGAGGAAGTATTATGGCTGTATTATTACGGTTTGCCATTATCCTTCTCATCATTTACATATTTTACAAAGGGGTACGCTACTTAACTGACCCGAAGCGTAAATTAGATGAGGCCTATGAAAATGGACACTATTATTTTTATGATGATGTGAAGAACATTCGGAAAAACTTTTTCATTACGTATAAAGGAGCATTATTTGAAGGAGAGAAATATTTAGGTACGACTGAAAATGCATTTGATGTCGTCAGCATTTTCGTCTTCGTCCATGATGAGATGAAACTTCAAGGCTTTACGAAAGAGGATTTTTTATATTTGGAAAAAGAAATTTTAATGAATTATCCTAACGCGAAAATTAACTGGAAAAATCCAATTGAGCAATTAATGCAAGATTGAATACTATGAGCGGATCACGGAATTGTGATTCGCTATTTTTTTGAGGTTACAACCGTATCATGAATAAACCTTGTTTAGTAGTCATAATTTAATGCTATTATTTCTATCATTTAGAAGTAACAACGGATGCTACATTGAACTGTAGCATCCGCTTATTTACCGGTTATGTCCGTAATGTCCTTCGTTGGCAATCGCGCCTATTGTACTTACCCATCTATTTGTGTAGTTGAAGAAGCCTACTGCAAATGCCGCTTCTAAAACTTCATGGTCATTAAAACCAGCTTCACGCAATAAATCTACTTCTTTTGTAGTAATTTCATTGGGATAACGCGTCGCACGATATGCATAATCACATAATGCGCGCTGCTTATCTGTCAGTTTTGCAGAACGATAATTATATGAAAGCTGGTCTACCCACCCTGGATTTTTCGTCAGCCCACGCAATATATCACTATGTGTTGTTAAGCAGTAACTGCAATTATTGGTTGAAGACACAACAAGTCCAATCATTTCTTTATCTGCTGTTGATAAATAGCATGTTTCTTCATTAAACAAGGTATATTTGAAATCTAAAAATCCTTTATATTGCGCAGCATTTAATGGAAGCACTTTAAATAAATTATTTACGAAACCATTTTGCTCCAATTGCTTTTCTACATGGTCGTCGAAAATTTTCTGTAAATCATTCGGAATTTCCTTTTCATTAGGCTTTTGTAAATGCGACAACTGTTCATTGTATTTGCTCATTATTTTTCACCAACTAATATAATTGTAAATACACGGGACTTCCATTCTCTTAGTTGATTCCAAAGCTTTAATTGTGTGGCAACTGTCATGAAAAATTCCTCCTTATAATAAGCCTTCTGAATACATTATAAATTACAACTATTTACAATACAAACCGCTTTTGTAGGAATAAGGATTAAAGCCGTGAAGTATATTAGCCGCTTTATAAAGGATAATCGTCAATATTGTCCACTTAATCGTCAGTATCACAAATTTAATCGTCACTGCTCACCCGATAATCGTCACTCACTAGAAGATATTCGTCAATTCAACGTATAATAGCCAAAATTTTTATATAATCGCTCCTATCATCCAGATATTCGCCAAATTTCCTCAAAAAGTAGAAACAATAAATGCCCCATAACAAAAAACACACTAAGGAAAACACTTCCTTAATGCGTTTAATTAAATACTATATAACTGTACTAATAGAAAAATATGTACTGCAGCCATTAATGGAAATCCGAATGCGAATTTATTGTGCTTTGTTTTGTGCCGGAATAAATACATTCCTAACACACCACCGCATGCTCCACCTAATAATCCAAGCGTCAGCAATGTTTTTTCTGAAATGCGCCACTCCTGTTTTTTTGCACGTTCTTTATCAATATACATATAGATGCACAAAATGAGTGAAACGACTACTAAATATGAAAGTGCTGCCAATGCCATCAACATATTCCTCCTCAATTTGAAAAAAGACTGATAAGGAAAATTCCCTACCAGTCTAATTATAAAAGTAATTGCTAATTATTTAGCGACTGCTTTTTTAGCTTCGTCAGCTAATTGAGTGAATGCTGCGCTATCAGTTACAGCTAAGTCAGCTAACATTTTACGGTTAACTTCGATACCTGCTACTTTTAAGCCGTGCATTAAACGAGAGTAAGATAAACCGTTCATGCGAGCAGCTGCGTTGATACGAGTGATCCATAATTTACGGAAATTACGTTTCTTTTGACGACGGTCACGGTATGCATATTGACCTGATTTCATTACTGCTTGGTTAGCTACTTTGTATAATGTATGTTTTGAACCGTAGTAACCTTTAGCTAATTTTAAAACTTTTTTGCGACGAGCGCGTGTTACTGTTCCGCCTTTAACGCGTGGCATAGTAATTACCTCCTGCTAATTCTTTCGAATGTAGTTGTTTTTTTGTTTTTTTAATAATCTTTAAAACGGTCAAAGATTACTTCATGTAAGTTAATAATGTACGGATACGTTTGAAATCGCCTGAAGATGCAACTTTCGCTTTACGTAAGTGACGTTTTGCTTTAGTTGATTTGTTAGCGAATAAGTGAGAGCCATAAGCACGGTCAAATTTTAATTTACCAGTACCTGTTTTTTTGAAACGTTTCGCAGCTCCACGGTGAGTTTTCATTTTTGGCATGTCGATTTCCTCCTAAACTTGTTTATACATCAGTATTATTTCTCATTCTTTGGTTGAAGAACTAAGAACATGCTTCGGCCTTCCATCTTCGGTTTTTGTTCAACCGTAGATACTTCAGCACACGCTTCAGCAAAGCGATCTAACACACGTTGACCGATTTCTTTGTGTGTAATTGCACGACCTTTAAAGCGAATTGATGCTTTAACTTTGTCACCTTTTTCAAGGAACTTAATCGCGTTACGTAATTTCGTTTGAAAATCATGTTCATCGATCGTTGGGCTCAAGCGAACCTCTTTCATAACGATAACTTTAGAATTTTTACGAATTTCACGGTCTTTCTTTTGCTGATCAAACTTAAATTTACCATAGTCCATAACACGAGCGACTGGTGGCTTGGCTTGAGGGGCCACAAGGACAAGATCCAAGTTAGCACGAGCGGCAATCTCCATCGCTTCTGTACGCGTTTTTAGACCTAGTTGATCACCATTGTGGTCGATTAGACGAAGTTCGCGTGCGCGAATGCCTTCGTTTACATACATGTCTTTGCTAATATTAATCCACCTCCAAATGTTTGTCGGAATACATGAGTTGGTGTAAAGTATAACCCGGTCGAACGGTACACCTCTGCGTTATGTCCATATGTACTTTTCGTTTTATTCAAACAAAAAGGACGGACATTTGAGATGTCCGCCCGCTATATGTGCATACGCAGTCCTGCGCAAAACAATTCAACGTGTCTAATACCTGCTCGTAACTTATAAAAGCACTTAATCAGGTGAGAAGCGGGCAGCCTCTACTTGCAAACTTTTGTATTCATAACTTAAACAATCTTAGCATGCTTTAAAAATAACGTCAAGCATTTTAATATGCTTTATAATATAATCTTTTAAGTTTATAATTTTTTTAAATTTTCAATGTTTTATTTTCTTTTTCCGTGGTATCTAGTTATAGATTCAAAATTTACCGATAGGAGGAATCTATAAAATGTTTAGACATCAAAAAGAATTGCAATTTGAGGTAAAAGTTGAAAGACCCGATCCATTATTAGCACGTCAGATCCAGGAAGTGCTCGAGCGGAAACTTACTTGCTGATTTCCGCGCAAACTTAAATGCTGATTCACAAGGTCGTCTCCAAGTATCAAGATTCTATCATATGATAATCTCTAGGCACAAAAATAAAGCAGTTCAAATTTTTTACTTATCGTAAAATTTGAACTGCTTTTATTATGGAGACAGCTTTTGTTCCAAGCTCCCCGTTGCTATATTACTTTTTTATTTCTTCAGTAATGTCTGCCAAGAATTGCTCAAAGCTGATTGTTTCTGAATCCTTCGAACCGTAGCGACGAATATTTACTGCATTATCTTCTACTTCCTTATCTCCAAGTACGAGCATATAAGGGATCTTCTTCATTTGAGATTCACGGATTTTGTAGCCTAATTTCTCTTCTCGATCATCCATTTCAACACGTACGCCAGCAGCTGCTAATTTTTCCTGAACTTCACGAGCGTAGTCATAATGAACGCTGTTTGATACAGGAATAATAGTTGCCTGAACTGGTGCTAACCAAGTTGGGAATGCCCCTTTGTACTCTTCAATTAAAAATGCTACAAAGCGTTCCATTGTCGATACAACACCACGGTGTATAACTACTGGGCGTTGTGGTTGACCATCTTCACCGATGTAAGAAAGATCAAAACGTTGTGGTAATAAGAAGTCAAGCTGAGCAGTCGATAATGTCTCTTCTTTACCGATAGCAGTTTTTACTTGAACATCTAATTTTGGACCATAGAATGCTGCTTCATCTTCTGCGATGAAGTAATCATAACCTAGCTCATCCATCGCCTCTTTTAACATTGCCTGTGCAGTTTCCCACATTTGATCGTCATCAAAATACTTCTCTGTGTTGTTCGGATCACGGTAAGAAAGACGGAATGAGAAATCTTTTAATTCGAAGTCTTTATAAACTTCAAGGATTAATTCAACTACCTTTTTGAATTCCGCTTTAATTTGATCTGGACGAACGAAAATGTGCGCATCGTTTAAAGTCATCCCGCGTACACGTTGTAAACCAGATACCGCACCTGACATTTCGTAACGGTGCATTGTCCCAAGTTCTGCAATACGGATTGGCAAGTGACGGTAAGAGTGCAGACCGTTTTTGAATACCATCATATGGTGAGGGCAGTTCATTGGACGTAACACTAATGTTTCGTTATCCATTTCCATCGGAGGGAACATACCATCTTGATAGTGCTCCCAGTGACCTGAAGTTTCATATAATTTTTTCGAACCAAGTACTGGTGTATAAACGTGTTTGTAGCCTAAAGATAATTCTTTGTCTACGATGTAACGCTCAATTGTACGACGGATTGTTGCACCATTTGGTAACCATAATGGTAGACCTTGCCCTACTGTTTGAGAAGTCATGAATAAATCTAATTCTTTACCGATTTTACGGTGATCACGCTCTTTTGCTTCTTCAAGCATTTGCAGGTGATGTTTCAACTCATCTTTTGTAAAGAATGCTGTACCATAAATACGTTGTAGCATTTTATTATCCGAGTTTCCGCGCCAGTATGCACCCGCTAAAGATAATAGTTTAAACTCCTTTAATTTCCCAGTTGATGGTACGTGTACACCACGGCAAAGGTCAAAGAAATCGCCTTGGTAGTAGATTGATACTTGATCATCTGCTGGAATAGCTTCAAGTAATTCTAATTTATACTCGTCGCCAACTTCCTCGTAAATTTTTTGTGCTTCATCACGAGAAACATTTTTGCGCTCGATTTCAATATTTTCAGCAATGATTTTTTTCATTTCTTTTTCGATAGCTGGTAAATCTTCAGCTGTGATTGGTGTTGGTGAATCAATATCATAGTAGAAGCCTGAATCGATGACTGGACCAATACCTAATTTAGCATCTGGGTATAGACGTTTTACTGCTTGTGCTGTTAAATGAGCAGTTGAGTGACGAAGGATTTCTAACGCTTCATCCGACTTGTTAGTAATAATTTCGATTGAACCATCTTGTTCAAGACCTGTTTTAGCATCGATAAGTGTGCCGTTGATTTTACCGGCTAATGTTGATTTTTTTAAACCTGGGCTAATAGAGCCTGCAACGTCTAATGTAGATGTTCCTTTGGCAAATTCCTTTACTGCGCCATCTGGGAAAGTTAATTTGATCATTTCTGACATGTTGTTGTCCTCCTTATAAGGGTTTCATTTAATCGAGAGTAGCAAAGTGTCGTCATCCTAATCCGTTGATTTCCGTTTCGGGCGGACGCTTTCCGCGGGCGTGGCCTGAGCCTGTAGTCTCAGGCGTCACGCTTTTCCCGCTGGAGTCGCCGCCCTACACTACAATCAACTAATCTATAGCTATAAATTAATTTGCTCCCAATATTTCTTACCAGTCAAAATATTTGCATATTAAGGCAAAATAAAAAGCACCGTCCCTATAAAAGGGACGATGCTGTATGCTCGTGGTGCCACCCTTCTTCCTTCTTCGTCAATACGAATAAGAAGCTCTCGGTCAGTTAACGTACTGAGAAACGTTGACGGATTGGCCCCGCCACTGCTCGAAGGTAGTAAAGTAAAACGCCTGTGCTAGGAAGCTTGCAGCCATGACTTCCCTCTCTAAAAGCTAGTTCGTTAAACTTGTTGTCCTTTTCAATGCATTTTTTGTTTAATTACGTTCAAAGTATACGCTCGATTTATAACAATTGCAACTGGTAAAAAGTAAATTTTTCTTTTATTTTTTATTCTCGACGATTGACTCCATCCATCGCAACCGGAATTGTCACAGCTTTAATTCGTTCCATAATACGAGCAGCCTTTACGACTTCGATATCACCACGTTGTGATTGCGCTAAATGATGCTCCAGCCCTTTATAATCAAAGTTCGATGTAATAAATGTCGGTAATTCTTCACTCATTCGGTAATGTAGAATCGTCCCAAGTATTTCATCACGTGTCCATGCCGACATCGTCTCTGCGCCGATATCATCCAACATTAATACAGGCGCCTTTTTAACATAGTCTATTTTTTCATTCAATGTATTGTCGCTAATCGCATTTTTCATTTCTCGTAAAAACTCAGGAACAAATACGACAACTGTTCTTACCTTTAGTGTTGCAAGCTCATTTGCAATCGCTCCAAGTACAAAGGATTTTCCTACACCGAATTTCCCGTACAAGTAAAATCCTTTTTTCGGTAATTCTCCCGTTCGCTTATAAGTCGCGACAAATTCTGCTGCTTGTTCTGCAATACTAAGTCGGGAATGATTGTCGATTGCCAAATCTTTTAATGTTGCCTTTAATACATCTTTTGGCATATGCATGCTCGAAATCATATTGGCTACATCACGTCGTTCATCTTCACGAAGCTTTTGCTCACAAGGAACATACGTAATATCAATGACATTATGCGTTATAAATAGTTTTGGAAGATAACCTTGCAATAAATTTGTACATTGTCCTGTATGACCATTTCCGCAACATCCCGTTGACTGTGAAATAAATTCGTATAATTTAGGTAAACTAATTTCAACCATTTCTTTCGTCACTTGCTGTTCATGTTCACGTAAAAACTGTTGAACTTTCGGATGTTCGATCGTCTCTCTGCGCATCGCTTCAAAACGTTCTTCAAAAGAGGGCATTTTTTTCTTAATTTGATTTAATTGATTATTAATCGGTTCTATTGTTATTCACCTGCCCTATCAAGCTTTTGTAATATTTTTAAGCGCTCCTGCTCGAAATCCACTGCACTATCTTTTTCTGGCTGTTGCTGCTCATTGCGCTTGTAAAACCAGTCAGGAACTTGTTCATCTCGTCCACTTTTACGATTGTACGAGGGCTTCTTTTGGGAATTGGCCGGTTGTTTGACCACTGAACTTTCCTGTTTCCATTTCGTATATTTATCACGTTCTTCACGAGCTAAATCCATCGCCTCTTTAGCCGTCTTCAATTGCTTACGATTCCAGTGATCTGCGATTTTTTCTACATAACTTTTCGGTAATTTCATATCTGTCGATAACATGACATATTCGAGCAGTACATTAGCCACTCCTATAGGCATGCTATACTTTACAACTAAATCTTCTGCAAGTTGAATTGAGGAAGGAATTGGTTCTTTCCCATTATTGATGTCACGCAACACTTGAACAGGCGGCGTTGTTTCCAAATAATGCAGAAGTTCTTGTTCCTTCGTTAAGTTTTCCGCGTGTAAAGTATCATTATTTTTTGCATCAAATACTTTTGTCATGACCGGAGCTTCTGTAGAAACGGTCAATTTATAATAATCCGCTGCACAACGTTTTAAACGCTCGGTCGTTAGTTTATTTTGCTCGTCCAATGCTTGTATTACCACTTTTTGCATTTGCAATGGCGTGAGGTGATACAAAAAGGCAAGCTTTGCAATTGTTTCCCGTGCTTTCACTGTTAATGCTGCACTCGGTATTAACTGCTCAGATAAGCCAGCCTGCAGTAGCTTAAAATCAAATTGCTCATAATAAAAAGGATAGTCACTTTGCTTCGGTGTCATTGTTTCCAATTCATCCTGAGGCAGATTTTGATTAATCGGACGGTACACATCCATAAATGTACGTGTGACCTCTTCATACTGTTCTTTATTTGGCTGAGTTAAAAAGCGCTGACGTAACTTTCGATAAGCTCCCTCACCAATTTTACTAAATAGGAACATCGATAATAGCGGGTCTTTAAAAAAGCTCGGTGCATCGAGTGGTCTTACTAATTCATATATAAAATAGCGTTCATTAGCAGTATCCTTTCTCCAAGTGCGCATTAAACCAATCGCTTCCAATGCGATTCGTGCTTCAAAAATCTTCTTTAAAGGCATGGACAATACATGCATCAAATAATAATGATTATATTGCTGAGGCGTATGATTTTCAGCTTCCGCCCAGAGCGTTAAAAATAAACTTATCGGCTCCGGTCCTGTTAGGGGCTGATAAAATAATGTTAATAATTGACGTTCATTTGTAGATAATGCGTGAGGGAGCGTTATTTCAAAATGATCTGTTGGCTGTATTTCTTTAAAATGAACCATTTTGTCCCCCTCCTAAAACTTATTTGTCACTTGACTGACGTGTCATAATTTCTTTTAGTTCCTCAATAAATACAGTAATATCCTTAAATTGTCGATAAACGGATGCAAATCGTACATATGCAACTTCATCAACTTTTGCAAGGCGATCCATTACCATTTCACCCACATCTTCCGAGCGTACTTCTGCATTGCCAAGTCGACGTAATTCCTTTTCAATTGATAATACAATCTCTTCCAATTGATCTAAAGCAACCGGCCGCTTCTCACATGCCCGTATTAGTCCTCGCAATACCTTTTCACGGCTGAATTCTTCACGTGAGCCACCCTTTTTCACAACGATTAATGGTGTTTCTTCTATTTTTTCAAATGTCGTAAAACGGAAAGCACACGATTCACATTCACGACGTCTTCGAATTTCTTTATTATCATCAACAGGTCTTGAATCTACAACACGTGTACCGTTGTATTGACAAGCTGGACATCTCATATTTTATTTCTCCTAAATGTTAGTTTATCTATATTATAACAAAAACAACGCGCGTGAAATAGTTCTTCATGCGCGTCGAAATTTTCCAAAAGGAAAGTGATTCAATTATATAGTGCCCTATCGATTCACACAATAGAAAATGCCTTTTGTAAAAATAAATATTCTACAAAAGGCAATAGTTTAGTTATATCCCGGCACTATATATGCCAAAAGAATCACTTTCCGAATTTACAATCAAGACTTTTCATTCTTTTATTCGTAAAAAGAAATTAAATTATGCATTCACCGCTACTAATTCTTTGGCAATTTTATTTGCTAAGTCTACTACACGTGCAGAATAACCCCATTCGTTATCATACCAAGCAATTACTTTTACTTTACGGTCACCTAAAACGATTGTTGTTAGTCCATCAACTGTAGAAGAATATGTTGTCGTATTATAGTCTGAAGATACTAATGGCTCCATTGAGAAGTTTAAAATACCGTTCATTTTGCCTTCAGCAGCTGCTTTAAATGCAGCATTTACTTCTTCTACTGTTACATCTTTTTCTAAATCTACAACTAAGTCCACCAATGATACGTTTGGTGTAGGTACACGTAAGGCCATACCGTGAATTTTGCCATCTAATTCTGGCAACACTAAGCGTAAAGCTTTAGCTGCACCAGTTGAAGTTGGAATAATTGACGATGCACAGTTACGAGCACGACGTAAATCTTTATGTGGGTTATCAATGTTATTTTGATCATTTGTATAAGCGTGTACAGTTGTCATTAAGCCATTTACAATACCAAATTCATCATTTAATACTTTTGCTACTGGAGCTAGGCAGTTTGTAGTACAAGAAGCATTTGAAATGACATCGTGTTTTGATAAATCTAATTTATCATCGTTTACACCTAACACTACTGTAATATCTTCATTTTTACCTGGAGCTGTTAAAATAACCTTTTTCGCGCCAGCTTCTATATGCTTTGCAGCATTTTCACGGTCATTGAATTTACCAGTAGCTTCGATTACAATATCTACTCCCATTTTTGCCCAAGGTAATTTTAATGGATCGCGTTCACTAACTAGTTCAACACGTTTACCGTTAACGATTAATGCACCTTCAACCGCTTCAACAGTACCTGGGAATACACCATGATTTGTGTCATACTTAATTAAATGTGCTAACGTTTCAGATGGGTAACTTGCATTTACTGCTACGATATTCACATCACCGCGCATCATCGCTTGTCGGAATACCATACGACCAATGCGGCCAAAACCATTAATTGCAATAGAAACTGTCATATTATTTAAATCCTCCTAAAAGTACGATTCATTCGTTTTATTTATTCGTTGATTAGTATAACACATATTCTAAAAAGGTGAACATATTTAACACACATAAAAAAAGTTGTTATTTTCAGATAATACATACCCTAAAAATAAATGCCTTAACCCACTTCACATAAAACGGGCAAGGCATTATTTTATTTCAAAACATTCCATTCATATAAAATATTTTGCAATTGAAGGGCCGTATCTTCCAATGAACCGTTATTATAAATAACTGCATCAGCAAGCGCTTCTTTATCTTTTACAGGAATTTGCGTGCCAATACGTGCCTTAGCGTCTTCTTCTGTCAAGTCGTTCCGTTCCATTAAGCGTTCTAATTGTACGCCCTCCGTTACCGAAACTACTATAATTTTTTCAACAAAATGCTCGAGCTTGCTTTCAAATAATAAAGGGATATCCATAAATACATTTTTTTCACCGTAAGAAATAAATTCATCACGCTGACGAATCATTTCCTCACGAATCGCAGGGTGAATGATGGCATTTAGTTGTTGACGCTTCGATTCATCATGAAATATAAGACTTCCTACTTTAGCGCGGTCCATTGTACCATCTTCAGAAATGACATCCTGTCCAAATACTTCAGCGATTTTCAAAAGCGTTGGACTTCCTGGCTCTACGACTTGTCGTGCAACTTGATCGGCATCAACAATTGGTAAGTTATATGACTGAATCATTTTTGCGACTGTACTTTTTCCACTTGCAATACTTCCTGTTAAACCTATAATCACAGTAATTCCCCTTTACTTTTGACATTGAGGACAATATGTTGACGTCCTTCCTCCGATAACGATGGACTCTGTATTTGTTTCACATATCACACATTGTTTTTTCCCGTACATTTTCAAGCGATGCTGCATCGTACCTGCCCCACCGTTAATACTGCGATAGTCAGATATAGTAGAGCCGCCAGAATCAATGCTTTCCTGCAGTACATCACAAATCACTTGAAAGAGCTCTGTTTTTTGCTCTCTACTTAGGTCACTTGTCACACGTCCTGGATGAATGAATAATTTAAATAAAGCTTCAGTTGCATATATATTCCCACAGCCTGAAATAACTTGGCCATCCATAATGACTTCTTTAATCGCCTTTTTCGCAAATTTCGGCTTTTCACTTTGCGTTAGGAAAAAATCACATGCACTGTCATCAAATGGCTCCGGTGCCATTTTAAGTAAAGGTGGATGGTCCGCAAGTTCTTTAATAAAGCGCAATTCACCAAAGCGGCGAATATCTGCATAGACAAGTAATTCTCCACTCGCTAAAGTGAAAACCGCATGAATATGCTTTCTGAATTTTTCTTCTGTAATTTCTAACACATCATTTACAACAAACCATGCCCCACTCATCCCTAAATGATTAACTAAAATGAAACTTTCTCCACTTTTGTTTAAATGAAAGAAAATATATTTTGATCGACGCTCTAGTTTCTCAATTTTCATATTAGTCAATAGCTGTTCGAACTGATAGGGTTTCGCATTTTTTACAATTGCTTGTTTACCTGCTTCATGGGATGCATAAACAATGTCTGAAAATGTGACAGTTGCAATTGTTTTCCCTTCTACTATTGGTCGTAAATCTCGTACGACACCTTCTACTTCTGGTAATTCCGGCATAAATGGTACTCCTTATTTAGCATCGTACCATGTTGGACCATATGAAAAATCAACTTTCAGCGGCACAATTAGCTCGATTGCATTTTCCATAACCTCTGGTACGATTCGCTCTAAAATTTCTATTTCTTCTTTTGGTGCTTCAAATATCAGCTCATCGTGTACTTGTAATAATAGCTTAGCCTTTAATCCTTCTTGCTCAAGGCGTGTATTCATATCAATCATTGCTTTTTTAATAATGTCTGCAGCACTTCCTTGAATTGGGGTATTCATCGCCGTACGTTCCGCAAAGCTTCTTAAATTGAAATTCGAGCTTGTAATGTCCGGCAAGTAGCGGCGGCGATTTAAAATCGTAGTAACAAACCCTGTTTTCTTCGCCTCTGCAATAATAGAATCCATATAATATTTTACACCCGGGAAGCTTTGTAAGTAGTTTTCAATAAAAATAGCTGCTTTCTTCCGTGTAATATCAAGGCTTTGTGATAAACCATAATCACTGATTCCATATACGATACCGAAGTTAACAGCTTTTGCTGTTCGACGCATTAAGCTTGTTACTTCATCCGCATTACTTACTCCAAATACATCCATTGCTGTCCGGGTATGAATATCCATGCCTTGCTTAAACGCATCTACAAGCACTTCATCTTGGCACATATGTGCCAATACCCGCAATTCGATTTGCGAATAGTCAGCAGCAAATAATACCCAGTCTTTTTTTGACGGCACAAATGCTTGGCGGATTTTCCGTCCTTCTTCCAAACGAATAGGGATATTCTGTAGATTTGGATTTGTAGAACTCAATCGCCCTGTCGCAGTTAATGCTTGTTGGAAACGTGTATGGACTTTTGAATCCTCTTCCTTAACCTCTTTTATCAAACCTTCAATATAGGTTGATTGCAGTTTTGCAAGGGTACGATATTCCAAAATATGCTTTACAATATCATGTTCGGACTGCAGCTTTTCCAGTACATCAGCTGCTGTTGAATAACCCGTTTTTGTTTTTTTAATAACAGGAAGGCCTAATTTATCAAATAATATAACACCAAGCTGTTTCGGGGAATTTATATTAAATTTCTCACCAGCAAGTTCATAAATTGAAGCTTCTATTATTTCAAGTTTGGCTTTAAGATCGTCCCCCATTTGATGTAATGTATCTACATTTACCGTGATGCCTTCGCTCTCCATCTTACCTAAAATATGGGCAAGCGGCAGCTCCAGCTCTTTATATAACTCAAATTGTTCATTATCTTTTAGTTTTTGTTCCAGAACTGGTTGCAGGCTCCAAACGGCTACTGCTTTTCTGCTTACATGTTCCGCCACATTATCAGCGTGGGGTACAACCCATTTTGCCCCTTTTCCGTATACTGCTTCATTTGATTGAACAGCAGTATAGCCAAATTCTTTCGCCAGTGTTGCTACATCATCACCTGAAATGGAAGGCTTTAAAATATAGGAAGCTAACAATAAATCAAACTCCACACCTTTTAACTCAATACCTAAACGATGGAGCATAGCCTGTGTTGCTTTACTATCGGCTATATATTTTTTCTTTGTCTCATCATTTAGCCATGCTTTTAAGTCTTCATTTTCTGCTACGTTTTCAATCGTTGAATAGAATGTATTTTCTCCATCTGTCATGGCAAAGCCAATTGCCTCACAACTATGGTAATGCTCATTTTCCAACTCTAGATGAATTGCCATTGTATTTTTCAGCATGTCCTTTGTAATCAAAGACACCATTTCGTACTTTAATTCGACCTGCTCCACCTGTTCTGTTTCAAAATCGCTTTTCTCAATTAATGATTTAAAACCAAGTTCCTGCCAAACTCCCATAAGTGCTTCTTCGTTTGGACCAGCGTAAGCCAATTCATCAAGCGTAATTGTTAACGGTACTTCTGTATGAATCGTAGCCAGCTTTTTCGATAAATGAGCCATTTCTTCATTATCAACAAGCTTCTCTTTCATTTTTGAAGCTTTCAAAGAATCGATTGCTTCATATATCTTTTCAATTGAGCCATGCTCTTTTAACAATTTAATGGCTGTCTTTTCTCCAACACCAGGTACACCGGGAATATTATCGGATTGGTCACCCATAAGCCCTTTCATATCAATAATCTGATTGGGCGTTAATCCGTACTTTTCTTCTATATGTTCTGGAGTATACTTTTCGATATCCGTAATCCCTTTACGTGTGATATAAACTGTTACATCATCAGTAGCGAGCTGAGTTAAGTCTTTATCTCCGGAAACAACAATTACTTCTATTCCCTGCCCTGCAGCTTGCTTCGCCAAAGTTCCGATAATATCATCCGCTTCATACATTTCAAGCTCGTAGCGTTTAATATTATACGCATCGATCAGTTTACGAATATAGGGAAATTGTTCTGATAGCTCAGGTGGTGTTTTTTGGCGACCGCCTTTATATTCATCAAATGATTTGTGACGGAAAGTTGTTTTCCCTGCATCAAAAGCAACGAGCATTTGCGTTGGATTTTCCTCACCGATAATTTTTTGCAGCATTGTCGTAAACCCGTAAGTTGCGTTTGTATGAATACCACTATCATTCGTTAGTAACGGTAATGCAAAAAAGGCACGATATGCTAATGAGTTGCCATCTAGTAAAAGTAATTTTTGTTTTGTCATTCAAGTTCCTCCATCAGTTTGGTACGATTATATGTTCTCTTTCTACTTTAGCGATTGTTCATCCGAATTGCCAATATTTAATGAGGAATTAACAAGATTTTTTAAGCAACAAACCAACAAAAAAAGCCCCTTAAAATTAAGGAGCAATCATTACTTTAACTTTTTAAATTTATAATTCTCTACAACATCTCGTTTTTCCTCATAGAATATTTCTTCAAATATTACTGTTAGTAAAAATGCATTTAAAAATGGAATGATGATATACATTGGCATACCACCTAAATCGTATTGCATTAATCCACGTGCAAATACTTCAACAAAACCAATTTGCGCAAAGTAAAAAATCATTCCTACTCCAACCTGCCAAATCGGACGCTTATCTTCACGTTTTTCAAACCATAGTACTTTTTTAAACGAATTACGAACATCTTCTGCTATAAAGGCACTCAATAACAAAATCACAATAAATAACACAGGTATATGATAAATTTCCACTTTCATGAAACTTAAGTTCGTTTGATAAAATAGTGCTGTCACAGATGTTGCCATAATGAAAGCAAGTAAACTATTTTGTATTTTTCTACTCAAATTTGATCCCCCTTAATTATATTACTCACTTATTATAACAATAAAATAATAATTTTAAATAATATAATTCAAATTTTCAGTGAAGGTAAATATTGTAAAATAGCTTTTTTTGCAATAAAAAAAGCTATTTAGAAAGAGTTCACATTCTAAATAGCTAATCTTACCTTTTATTCTAATTGACCTGATAATAATTTGGCATATGGTGAGTCTGACGGAATAATAATCATTGTCTCATCACCAATTGTTTTCTTGTACGATTCTAATGTTCTGAATAAACTATAAAACTCAGGATCTTTCGAATAGGCTGCGTTATAAATTTGAGCTGCTTCTGCTTCACCTTCTGATCGAATTACTGCTGCTTCTTTATTTGCTGTCGCCAACATAACTTGAACTTCCTGGTCAGTCTTTGCATCACCGCTTTGTTTTGCAGCGTCCCCTTCAGAAAGATACTTTTGTGCAATTGATTGTCGCTCTGATATCATTCGTGTATATACAGATTGTTCGTTTTCTTCCGGTAAATCTGTACGGCGAATACGAACATCGATTACTTCAATCCCAAAGTTTGATGAAGTAATTAATTCATTGACACGTTGCGTTACACGATCGTTAATACTACCTCGCTCTGAAGTTTTTTCATTAATAATATCGCCATAGTCCGTTTGACCAAACTCTGTTCGTAGCGCCGAATAAATAAGCTCTTCCATACGATTTTCCGCATTTAATAATTGACCAGCATTTGAAATTAATGCCTTTGGATCAGTAACACGCCAAATTGTATAATTATCGATAATAATTCGCTTTTTATCTTTCGTACTAATTTCTTCTTCCGTCATATCATGTGTCATTAAATTGCTCGGTAATGTTGTCACACTTTGGATAAATGGAATTTTCATATGAAGCCCAGGTTCACTTTCGTATTTCACGACTTCACCAAATTGACGAACAACCTTATATTCATTTTCTTTTACTACATATAAATTTGCTAGTACTACGATTAATGTTGCAAATACCACTGTTAAAATAATCGCTGATGTTACCCACTGCTTTATGTTAAGGGGCTTTTTCGTCTTCTTGATAGGTGTCGGCCCTTTATTTGAAGAATGGTCACTGTTACTGGCATTTAGATTCTCTTCGTTTTTTGGTGTAGTTTCCTTCACCGTTTTCGAATCTTTTTTGTTTCCAAATAATTTTTTTACAAATTCATCTAAATCGCCTTCGAAATTATTTTTGTTGTTGCTCATCAGTTATTGCCCCCTTCTTTCTTCTCTTCTGTAGGAGTAGAAGAACTATTTTGTTGCATTGGCTGAAGTGGTAAGTATTTCATTGTACCGCTTCCATCATCGTTCATGATATAGATTTGTGCATTTGGTAATACAGCTTCCAACGTTTCCAGTACTAAACGCTCTCGAGTAATCGCTTTATTTAAACGGTATTCTTCATACAGCTGATTAAATAATGCAACCTCCCCTGTAGCTTGCTGAATACGTGATTCTTTCTCACCTTCAGCTCTTGATTTTATTGCAGCAACTTCACCAACTGCTTCGCTTATACGTTGGTTCTTATATTTTTCCGCTTCATTAATTTTTGTGTTTTTCATCTCACGCGCATCTGTAACATCCGTAAATGCTGCACGTACCTCTTGATTTGGTACTTCTACATCCTGTAGCTTAACGCCTACAACACCTATACCGATATCATATTTCTCGATTAACGAGACAAGTAATTCACGTGTTTCAGCTTCAATATCTGCTTTTCCATCCGTTAATGCCTGGTCGATTGTAGAGCTACCAATGATTGAACGAATTGCACTTGACGTCGCATTATGTAAAACCGTTCGTGGCTCCTGCGAACTGAATAAATATTTTTTCGGTTCAACAATTCGCCATTGTACAACTAAATCTGTTAATACAATATACTCATCACCTGTAATCATTTTTGTTTCTTTATCAAATGCTTCTACCGTTCCATCAGGATTTTGCTTGTAGCCAAACTGCAGACTATATGTTTCTTTTGATAACTTTTCAACAGATTGAATTGGCCATGGTAATTTGAAATGCAGCCCTGAATCCTGAATCGTCTCATCTGCCTGACCAAATGTAACTACAACCGCTTGCTCCGATTCATCCACCGTATACCACGATGTCGTAACAGCTATAATTGCCACTATGGCAAACAAGATAAGCGCTACCCATAATAATGTTCTTTTTACACTCATCGTAAAGAACCTCCCGCTTTTTTAATTTTCCTTTTATTCTACGCACCATCTATTGTAAAAGTTTCAAATATTTTTAGAAACATGTGAAGTATAGTGAAACACAAAAAAACCATGCAAAAAACGCATAGCTCTTTGCACGGTCGTGTTTACCATTTAGGTGTATTACCTTTTTTTTGAAACGGGGGTTTCTATAAAAAATATATCACCCCAATATAAAGGCTATATAATATTTTTGTAAAGCTACTGTTAAGCTTTAGCGATTCAACGGTAAAAACACTTTAATACTTGTACCTTTTCCAATCTCACTTGCTACCTGAATTTTCCCTTGATGAGCTTCAATTAAATGCTTCACAATGGATAAACCAAGTCCTGTACCTCCAGAATTCCGGCTACGTGCACGATCCACCCTGTAAAAGCGTTCAAAAATACGTGAAATCTCAGCTTTTTCAATCCCGATTCCTTCGTCCTTTACTTCAAATATCCCGTATTGTTCATTCGCACTAATACATAATGTAACGGTAGTCCCTTCTTTTGAGTATGCAATCGCATTATTAATTAAATTCGTGAAAATCTGCATTAATCGATTAACGTCACCTAAAATAACCGCATCCTGCTCAATTTTCACATCAAATTGCATATTTTTGCTTTCCAGCTGTGAACTCGTTAAATCAACTACCCGCACTAGAATATCCTGAAGCTTTGTTGGGGTCACATCAAGCGTAAAGCCGTGGCGCTCAATTTTGGAAAGTTCCAGTAAATCATTAACAAGTACTTGAATTCTGTTACTTTCGTCATAAATGATATTCAAGAACGAAAGCAGCATTTGCTCATCTTTAAAGGCTCCGTCAAGAAGGGTCTCCGAAAAACCTTTAATCGATGTAATTGGTGTACGCAGCTCATGCGATACGTTCGCTACAAAATCTTTTCTAATCTGCTCCAATCTTACAAGCTCACTTACATCATGCATGACAATTACGACCCCTAGCCAACGACCGTGTTCCCCTACTACCGGTGCCCCATATACTTGCTCATAATATTCTTCGGCAGCAATTTCCATTACGAGCTGCTGACGATATGGCAGTTCCGTTAAAAACACATGGTCGATAAACTGCTCCAGCTCCTTAGGTAATCCTAACATCATGAAGTTCTTACCAATAAGCTGTTCTTTTGGAAGCTCGAAAAGTGTTTGGAACTTTTTATTAACAATAGAAATGTTCCCTTCACGGTCTATCATCATTAGCGCACTACCCATATTTTCAATTAATGTTTTTAAACGTTCTTCCTCGATGGCTCGCGTCTTTGTTATATCTTGTAAATTGCGAGCTAAAATATTAATTGAGTTTCGTAATTCCACAATTGTTCTTGGCCCATTCGCAAAAGCTCGCGCACGATAGTTGCCTTTGGATAACTCTCTTGCCGTCTTAGTAATATTAACAATCGGGGTTATAAAATTATTGGCGACACGATGAGCCATAATTCCGGTTATAATAAATCCACCTAATAACAATGCCGTTATAAGTACATACATTTTCTGTTTAATATCTTTTAAAGAGTCTGCCTCAACATCAATCATAGAGGCATTTAGAAGAGCTTCCTTTTGGGCGGTAGTCAGCTCAATCTGTTGTTCCTCAACTACCTGTTTAAATTTGTATTCTGAAACATTTGTCGCTTCGTTAATATATTCACCAATAAAAAAAGGAAAAAGCTGCCCTATGAACAGCCCTAGAACAGCTAAACTTGATCCAATAACAAAAATAAACGAATAAAACAAACGATTTTTCATTCCGTTCATTATTTTTTTGGCTCCTCAAATTTATATCCTAAACCACGGATTGTTTTAATATAAAGTGGTTTACGACTATTTTCTTCAATTTTATCTCGAAGATGGCTAATATGGACGTCTACGATTCTTGTATCTCCTGCAAAATCATAGTTCCAAACTGCACTTAGTAATTGATCACGTGTTAATACACGATTTTTATTTTCAAGTAAGTATACTAGTAATTCAAATTCTTTCGGTGTAAATTCTAAAGAATCTTCATCAATAAATGCTTCAAATCGCTCCGGGAAGACTTTTAAATTGCCAAATGAATATACGACTTCATTAGTCTCTATTGTCTCTTCCACAACCGGTCCTGAAAAACGTCTCAATACTGCTTTAACACGTGCGATTACTTCTCGAGGGCTAAATGGTTTTGTCATGTAGTCATCTGCACCTAGCTCTAGACCTAATACTTTGTCGAATTCATCATCTCTTGCTGTCAACATAATAATCGGTATATTTATGCGTAAACGACGTAATTCTTTACATACTTCCACACCATCCAGTTTCGGCAACATTAAATCCAGTAATATTAAGTCTGGTGATTGCTGAACTGCGGTATCTAGACCTACCTGGCCATCATGTGCTAAAAGAACTTCAAAGCCAGCTTGCTCCAAATTATACTTCAATAATGTTGCGATTGGCATTTCATCTTCTACTACTAAAACCGTTTTAACCATGTTAAGTTCCTCCAAATCGATTTGAAACCCCCATCTCAAAATCAATTTTCCAAGTGGTTGACTATCAACTATTTCTATAAATATGTACTGATTAAAGCACTATCTTCATAGTATCAACTTTTTTTGAAAAGTACAATTATTCATCTGTGTCAACACCATTTAACTGAGAAGAATTTCTAATACCCATTATTTCAATAGGAAAAATAATATTTATTATTGACCGAATATTTATTATTGTGTTAACATTTAGAAAATTATTTATATGTTAAAGAAAAAACGCATATAAATTTTTTAATATTAATTCCTAGTATTTCAATATGTTAAATATAACAATAGAAAGTAGGTGCTTCCATGACAAATGGAATCAATATTGAGTTAGTAAATTTAACGAAACGTTTCGGTAAAAATGAAGTGTTGAAAGGCATTAATTTAATAATCCCAGCCGGACAATTCGTTGCAATCGTTGGGAAAAGCGGATGCGGAAAAAGTACGCTTCTCCGTATTATCGCGAACTTGGAACAAAAAACAGATGGTGAATCTTTAAAGGACGGTATTCAACAGGAAGACTTTTCAGGCGTTCGTGTAATGTTTCAGGAAGATCGATTACTTCCGTGGCTGTCAGTTTTGGAAAATGTGGGGGTAGGGACAAAGTTAATAAAGAATTGGCAACCGCTCGCATTAAAAGCACTCGACCAAGTAGGTTTAAAGGACCGCGCGAACGAATGGCCTCATGTGCTGTCAGGTGGTCAAAAGCAACGTGTTGCATTAGCCCGAGCACTCAGCGCCAAGCCAAGACTTTTATTATTGGATGAGCCGCTTGGTGCATTGGATGCACTGACCCGACTGGAAATGCAAAATTTAATTGAAGAATTATGGTTAAACCAAAAATATACGTCCTTGCTCGTTACACATGATGTTGCAGAAGCGATTACATTGGCAGATCGAATTATTTTAATAGAAGACGGGAATTTGGCATTGGACTTACCAGTAAAACTCCCCCGTCCAAGAACACGTTCAAATCCTAAGTTTGCGGAGCTAGAGGAAATTCTGCTTCAGCATCTATTAGGTCAACAAAACGAAAAATCAACTAAACCAAAAGAATTACAAGCGATTATTTAAGGAGGTATTACAAGTGAAAAAATTATTCTCAATCTTTTTGGTCTTAACTTTATCAATTATTTTGGTTGGATGCTCCTCATCGAATGCGGAAAATAAAAAGGTTCGAATCGGCTACCAAAAAAACGGCACAACATTGCTATTAAAAGCGAACGGCGATCTTGAATCTCGTTTAAAAGAATTAGGTTATTCAGTTGAATGGTCAGAATTTAATACCGGCAGTTCAATACTCGAGGCATTAAACTCTGGTGCCATCGATTTTGCAAATGCAAGTGATGCTCCTTCTGTAATGGCATTATCAAAAGGGATGAATTTCAAATACATAGCAGCCGAAAATTCATCTCCTCAAATGGAAGGGATTTTAGTTAAAAATAATGACGCCATCCAGTCTATAGAACAATTAAAAGGAAAAAAGATTGCTTATAATAAAGCCTCAATCTCTGAATATTTATTAGTTTCCGCACTAGCAACCGTTAACTTAACACTGGATGATGTACAATCAGTAATTTTAAGCCCTGCTGATGCGAATATTGCGTTTGAAAATGGCGATGTTGATGCTTGGGCTATTTGGGACCCGTATATGACAGTTTCAGAAAGTAAAGGCAATAAAATATTAACTACAGCAGAGGGAATTGTGGAGCATCGCAGTTTCTACTATGCATCAGAAAAATTTATCAAATCCAACGAAGATGCAGTCATTGCTTATGTTGAGGAGCTAGCAAAAGTCGGCGAAGCTATTGATACGGATTCAAGTGAGGCAGCCTCTATACTTGAAGAAAATACAGGTATTTCAGCAGATATTTGGTCAACAAGCCTTGGACGCCGTTCTTCAGTTGCAACCTATCTAGATGAGTCCGCACAGGCAGATTTGCAGAGGTTAAACGAAGATCTTTACGATATTGAATTAACGACTAACCTTGTAGAAAATATCGAAAACTATATTTGGAAACCATAAGAGGTGAGAAAATGAAGAAAAAATGGATTCATTTGCTTGAGCCCTGGATAATTCCTATTTTGATTGTTGTCATATGGGAAGTATCAAATAAAACAGGTATCCTTGCAAACACAATATTACCTGCCCCTTCTGATGTAGTAAAAGCAGGTTATGAACAAGCAGTTTCTGGGGTACTGTTTGAACATCTTCAAATTAGTACAACGCGTGCTTTAATAGGGTTCCTTATAGGCGGTAGTATCGCTTTTGTTATCGGTATTTTAAATGGAATTGTTCCATTCGCACAGCGATATTTAGATACAACTATTCAAATGCTGCGGAATATCCCTAATTTGGCACTCATTCCATTGGTTATTATTTGGTTTGGAGTAGGAGAGGAAGGGAAAATCTTTTTAGTGGCAATCAGTGTATTCTTTCCGATTTATGTCAATACGTATCACGGCATCCGTAATGTTGATCCGAGGTTAATCGAAATGGGGAAAATTTATAATCTATCAAAGTTCAAGCTCTTTTTTAAAGTAATTATTTTAGGAGCTATGCCATCGATATTGGTCGGTATTCGATATTCTTTAGGAATAATGTGGCTTACTTTAATTGTTGCAGAAACCGTAGCGGCAAGTTCTGGTATCGGCTATATGTCAATGAATGCGCGGGAATATATGCAACTTGATATTGTCGTGTTGGCGATTATTTTATATGCTATTTTAGGTAAAATTGCGGATTCTATTGCAAAATTATTAGAGAAAAAATTATTAAAATGGAATCCGGTTTATCAATAAACCAATAAACAAAATTAAGGGCTTCGGTGTAAAAACCGAAAAGCCCTTTTTATTTTATACTATTTCAATGCCTTCATAACGTCTTCAACTGCATGCGCAGAATGATCTAATGCTGCTTTTTCATTGTCTGTCAGCTCTAGCTCATAAATTTTTTCAATTCCACCTGCACCTAACAATGTAGGTACGCCTAGATAAATTCCAGTATAACCGTATTCACCTTCTAAATAAGCAATTGCCGGTAATACACGTTTTTGATCCTTTATTATCGCTTCCGCCATTTCTACCATTGCCGCAGCGGGTGCATAATAAGCTGAACCATTCCCTAGAAGATTAACAATTTCACCGCCGCCTACACGGGTACGTTGCACAATTTCCTCTAAACGTTCTGCAGGAATTAAGCTTTGTAAAGGTACTCCGCCAACGGATGCATATCGTGTTAAAGGTACCATCGTGTCACCATGACCACCTAATACTAAAGCCGAAATGTCTTTTACCGAAACATTTAATTCTTCTGCAATGAACGCGCGGAAACGAGCCGTGTCCAATACACCCGATTGACCGATGACACGATTTTTCGGGAATCCTGATTCTTTAAATACTGTATAAGTCATCGCATCTACAGGATTCGTTAAGACGATAATAATTGCATTTGGAGAAGTGCAGGAAATTTCCTTTGCTACAGTTTTCATTACACCTTGATTAATTTGAACTAAGTCGTCGCGACTCATACCTGGCTTACGTGCAACACCTGCAGTAACTAATACGATATCCGAGTTAGCAGTATCTTCATAAGATGATGTACCATTTACATAGGAGTCAAAGCCTTGAACAGGTGCTGCTTCCCACATATCTAATGCTTTTCCTTTAGTCGGATTTTCAGCTGCTGGAAGGTCTACTATTACAATGTCGCCCAATTCTTTTTGTGCAGCTAGAAATGCCGCTGTTGCACCGGTAAAGCCACTACCAATTACTGAGATCTTTTTACGTTTAAGTGTCATTATGAATCGCTCCTTTAGAATAATAATCTTAGCATCATAAAAATATGTACAAAAAAGGGAGAAAACATAATGCTCTCTCCCTTTTGTAACTACTATTTATTTTGGAACGAATAACTTATAAAGTCAATATTTCCCTCTATAAATCCGAAATTATAAATATAATATTATTCATTACTAAACAATTTGTTCACAATTTCACATATAAAGGCAAAAAATTAAGCTTTAAATTAGAAGTTTTCGATTAATTTTGTAGCGAATTCAGAACATTTAACTTCTGTAGCGCCATCCATTAAACGTGCGAAGTCATAAGTTACATACTTAGAAGAGATTGTTTTCTCTACAGAATTTGTAATTAAGTCCGCAGCTTCTTGCCATCCTAAGTGCTCAAGCATTAATACGCCTGATAATAATACTGAAGATGGGTTTACTTTATCTTGTCCAGCATACTTAGGAGCAGTACCATGAGTAGCTTCGAAGATAGCGTGACCAGTTAAGTAGTTAATGTTAGCACCTGGAGCGATACCAATACCACCAACTTGAGCAGCTAATGCGTCAGAGATGTAGTCACCATTTAAGTTCATAGTAGCTACTACGTCGAACTCATTTGGACGAGTTAAAATTTGTTGTAAGAAGATATCAGCGATAGAATCTTTAATTAAGATTTTACCAGCAGCTAATGCAGCAGTTTGTGCTTCGTTAGCAGCAGCTTCACCTTGCTCAGCTTTGATTGCATCGTATTGGTTCCAAGTGAATACTTTATCGCCGAATTCAGCTTCAGCAACATCGTAACCCCATTGTTTGAATCCACCTTCAGTGAACTTCATGATGTTACCTTTGTGTACTAAAGTAACAGATGGTTTGTTATGTTGAATAGCATACTCGATAGCAGAACGTACTAAACGCTCAGTACCTTCTTTAGATACAGGTTTGATACCTAAACCAGAAGTTTCTGGGAAACGGATGTTTTTAACACCTAGTTCGTTTTGTAAGAATGCTAATAATTTCTTTTGCTCGTCAGAACCAGCTTTGTACTCGATACCAGCATAGATATCTTCAGTGTTTTCACGGAAGATTACCATGTTTACGTCTTCTGGACGTTTAACTGGTGAAGGTACACCGTCAAAGTGACGTACTGGACGTAAGCATACATATAGGTCTAACTCTTGACGTAAAGCTACGTTAAGTGAACGGATACCGCCACCGATTGGAGTTGTTAAAGGACCTTTAATAGCGATTAAGTATTCGTTAATTTTTTCTAGAGTTTCTTTTGGTAACCATTCACCAGTTTGGTTGAATGCTTTTTCACCAGCTAAAACTTCTAACCATTCAATTTTCTTTTCACCGTTATAAGCTTTTTCTACAGCTGCGTCGATTACACGAGATGCTGCTGCCCAGATATCTGGACCGATACCGTCACCCTCGATGAAAGGGATTACTGGATTGTTTGGAACGATTAAAGAACCGTTTTCTACTACGATTTTGTTAGTCATTGGAAATTTGCCTCCTAATAATCATAAATCTAGGACTGTGTCAATTCACAGTCCTAGATATTTTAACATACTTTTTTAATTAGCGCTCGTTAATTGGTACGTATTTTTGCATATCTGGACCAACATATTCCGCACGAGGACGGATTAAGCGGTTGTTTGCATACTGTTCTAAAATGTGCGCTACCCAACCTGAAGTACGAGAAACTGCAAAGATTGGAGTGAATAAGTCATGCTCGATACCTAAAGAATCATATACTGATGCTGAGAAGAAATCTACGTTTGCAGGTAATTTCTTTTGTTCAACAATCATATCGTGAATCTTAACTGACATATCATATAACTCTGGTTTACCAGTTAATTTAGTTAACTTTTCAGACATTACACGTAAGTGAGGTGCACGTGGGTCTCCACCACGGTATACACGGTGACCGAAGCCCATGATTTTTTCTTTGTTATCTAATTTGTTTTGTACCCAAGCTTCAACTTTATCGATAGAACCGATTTCAGTTAACATTTTCATAACTTGCTCGTTCGCACCGCCATGTAATGGACCTTTTAATGCGCCGATAGCTGAAGTTACACCTGAATAAACATCAGATAATGTAGCAACACATACACGAGCTGTGAATGTAGAAGCATTTAATTCGTGGTCAGCGTGTAAAATTAACGCTTTATCGAATGCTTCAATTGCGATTGCTTCTGGCTCTTCACCAGTTAACATATATAAGAAGTTTGCTGCATAACCTAATTCAGGTTTTGGAGCAACTGGTTCTTTACCTTGACGTACACGTGCAAAAGTAGTTACTACTGTACCAATTTTCGCTTGTAAACGGATTGCTTTACGGTAGTTAGCTTCCGCATCCATAACATCTGCTTCTTCATCAAATGCGCCAAGCATTGATACAGCTGTACGTAATGCAGCCATTGGGTGTACTGTGTTTAAAGGCATAGATTTGAATAAATCTGTAATTGCCGCCGGGATATCCATGTTGTTAGCTAATTCTTGTTTTAAGTTAGCTAATTCTTCAGCGTTCGGTAAACGTGTGTTCCATAATAAGAATACTACTTCTTCAAAAGTTGCATTGTTAGTAAGATCGTCGATTCCATAACCTACGTATGTAAGTGTATCATCGATAATTGAAGAAATTTTTGATTCTGCTGCTACGATACCTTCTAAACCTTTAGTTGCTGACATAAAAATCGCTCCTTCACTTAATAAATTAATTTTGTAAGTGCTTTCTTTTCAGTCTATTAAAAAGAGGCACACTCATATTGTTCTGCTCAGTTGAACCTATAAGTAAATCGCTTACATATTTTATTATAATAAATTTTGACGGCTTTGTGAATGAATTACTCGGATTTTAAGAAAAAATAGCATAGATGATAGATTTAGCGTCCGAAAGAGAATTTATCGTTAACAACGAGATATATATGGCATAATTTAGGAGTGGTATATGTGGATTATACAAATAAAACAAATCAATTGCTAGTAAAAAGTAGGAATATTATCATTCTTCTACTTTATTTTGTCCTTTTTTATTTCATACCGCCTATAATTTTCGGACTATTTTTTGCTTATTTATTATATCCTGTTTTCATTTTTTTTAAAGAACAATTTAAACTTCCGTTTTTTCTTGTTGTAATTATTTTATCTGTTTTTATATTTGCAGTAGTAGTATCGATTATCCTGTTACTAATTCATAGCTTCATAACCTTACTGCCTCTAATACAATCAACACTTCTATCTTTGGAAGACAATTATATTAAGCATCCTCTGCTTCCATTTATCATAGAAAAACTTCAAAATTTTTTAAATGAATTTTTATTTTTAATTGTTACTATGCTGAAAAACAGTTTTCAATCGTTGTTTGAATTTTTTATATTCGTAGTAACATTTTATTTTGCCTTATTTGAAAGCTATAAAAACAGGCTATGGTTTTTTGCTTATATCCCTAAAGCATATCGGGATGCCTGGTCACGGTATTTCCAAAAAGGCATGGAGCTTATTGGAAGCTTTATCGTTGTGGAATTACAGTTATTTACTATGACATTTTTGCTTCTTTGTGGTTCATTTTACTTTTTAAATTTTGAATCATTTATTATAAAAGCATTTTTAATTGCTGTAGCAGACTGCTTGCCTTTTTTAGGAATCGGTATTTTTTTAATACCAGTCGCCATCTATTATTTTATTATCAGCAATCCACTTATGGGAGCAACTATTTTAGGCATTTACTTTATTGTACAAACAATAAGACAGCTAACTGAATCGATGCTTTGGTCCCATACATTGCATCTACGTATGATCCACACCTTTTTAATCAGCGCTGCCTCAGTTTTATTATTTGGTTTTTATGGAATTATCGTCAGCCCAATACTTTTGATGGTTGCGATTAAATTAAAGCAACATCCTACCTTTGCAAGATGACAACCTGTCCTTTTTTCATTCTTTTGCGTAAAAAGTAAAAAACAACTGGTTTAAATAAATTACGTGTAACTCCCAATACGAAAAACAACCCGATAATATCTGTAATAAAGCCTGGTAACGCTAATAAAGCTCCACCAATAAAAATCATGAATGTTTCAATCATTGCAACAGCAGGAGGTTGTCCTTGCTGCAAACTTTTCTGAATATCCTGTACGGATTTTGTCCCACGTTGTTTTGCAATAAGCAGCCCAACTACAGATGTGGAAATGATCAATAGTAAAGTATATAAAACACCGATTGCTTTACCAATTACGATAAATAAGGCAATTTCAGCGATTACGAGTGCAAGTAATCCAAATAAAAATTTTCTCACAAAATAGCCCCCTCTTCTTCTATTTAATACGTTTAAAGAGTGAAAAAGTTTCAAAAAAAAGCTACTTCTGCAAGTTTACACTTAACAGAGTAGCTTTCATTCATTTTATTACAAAACGCTTGCATGTCCTTTATAAATGACACCTGTTTCAGCATCCATTGTAATTTCCTGACCATGGCGGATTAATGTTGTAGCTTCTTTCACCCCAACAATTACTGGAATGCCTAAGCTTAAGCCTACTACTGCTGCGTGTGATGTTAAGCCGCCTTCTTCAGTAATAATACCCGCACATTTTTCTATTGCCGGCATCATTTCACGATCTGAACCGACTGTGACAATGATTGCACCTTCTGTATCATAAGTTAAAGCTTCGCCTGCATTTTTTGCGACAATTGCCTTACCGACTACAGAATGTCTCCCAATGCCTTGCCCACGAGCCAATAGGTCTCCAATCACATGGACTTTCATTAAGTTTGTAGTACCAGCTTCCCCTACCGGAACTCCTGCTGTAATAACAACAACATCTCCATGGCTAACATATTCATATTGTAATGCTTCGTCTACCGAAAGCTCCAAAATTTCATCTGTCGTTGAAACACGTTGTGTCAAAATTGGTTTAACACCCCAAACTAACGTCAATTTCTGAGCTGTAGAAGGTTGGCTTGTCACAGCAATAATGGATACACCCGGACGGTATTTTGCAATCATTTTAGCTGTATTGCCGCTTTCTGTTGGGGCTAATACTGCTTTAACTCCTAGGTTAATCGATGTATAGGCAACAGCTTGAGAAATTGCTTCTGTCATGTTCGCTTCTTTTTCGCGACTACGTTGTGCGACAATTGCTCGGTAATCGAGGGCATTTTCTGTACGGTTTGCTATTTTGTTCATCGTTGCTACCGACTCTACAGGATATAAACCGGCAGCCGTTTCTCCTGAAAGCATAATTGCATCTGTACCATCCATAATCGCATTTGCAACATCGGACGCTTCAGCACGTGTAGGGCGAGGATTACGTTGCATAGAATCTAGCATTTGGGTAGCCGTAATTACAGGTTTACCTACTTGATTACATTTACGAATTAATGATTTTTGTACTAGTGGTACTTCTTCTGCTGGAATTTCTACACCTAGATCTCCACGAGCTACCATTAAACCATCAGAAACTTCGATAATTTCATCAATATTATCTACACCTTCTTGGTTTTCAATTTTAGGAATGATCTGAATATGACCTCCTTCGTTTTGCTCCAGTAACTCACGGATTTCCAGAACATCCTTCGCCGTACGTACGAATGAAGCAGCGATAAAATCAATCCCTTGGTCAATACCAAATAGAATATCCGCTGCATCTTTATCCGTAATACCTGGTAATTTGACAGATACGCCCGGTACGTTAACACCTTTTTTATTTTTCAAAACTCCGGCATTTTCTACGATTGTATGGATTAATCCTTGTTCCAAGTCTTTAGCCAACACGCGCAGTTCAATTAAACCGTCATCTAATAAAATTTTATCGTTTTGGTCAACATCTTCTATTAATTGATCATAAGTCACTGAGAATCGTGATTCATTTCCCAACACTTCTGTCATTGAAATATCGATAACTTGTCCTGAAACTAAGTGCAACTCTCCGTTTTCCATCGAATGTGTTCTAATTTCCGGGCCTTTTGTATCCAATAATATTCCTACCGGTTGTTTCATTCGTTCTGACGCATCACGAATGGCTGCAATACGAGCAGCGTGTTCTTCATGGTTTCCGTGTGAAAAGTTTAAGCGTGCTACATTCATACCTGCTTCGATTAACTTATTTAACATTTCTGGTGATTCACTTGCTGGTCCGATTGTACAAACAATTTTAGTTTTTCTCATAGTTTTGTCATCTCCATTTTATGCACTTTAAATTGAAAGTTCTTTTGATAATGAATACAAACTTAAATCTGCCTTGTGCTTTGTTTCAAATGCTTCCCTTAAATCATAATCTATAACTTCATGATTTTTCACGCCAACTGCTCTACCGCCTTTATTTTCCAATAACAATTCAACCGCTCTTGCACCGAATCTTCCTGCTAACACACGATCACGGGCAGATGGAGAACCACCGCGTTGTATATGACCTAAAACAGATGTACGAATTTTTACACCTGTACGTTCTTCCAGTTGCTTCGCCAGCTTATGTCCATTCATTACACCTTCAGCTACAATTATTATACTATGTCGCTTGCCGCGAGCTGCCCCTCGTTCAAGACGGATTACAATATCCTCTATTTCAAATGATTCTTCAGGAATCAAAATAGATTCGGCGCCTGCTGCTAAACCTGACCACAGTGCTATATCGCCCGCATCACGTCCCATTACTTCAATAACAAATGTATTTTCATGGCTTGTTGCAGTATCACGAATTTTATCAATTGAATCAACAACTGTATTCAATGCGGTATCAAAGCCAATCGTATATTCTGTTCCAGGTACGTCATTGTCTATTGTTCCAGGTATGCCGACACAAGGGAACCCTTTTTCAGTTAATTGCATTGCTCCACGATAAGAACCATCTCCACCAATCACTACTAAGCCTTCTATACCTTCTTCTTTCATACGTTCAATTGCTTTATATTGGAATTCGTCCTGTTTAAATTCAGGGAAACGTGCAGAGTACAATTTCGTACCGCCTCGTTGTATAATATCGCCAACCGAACCAATATCTAAAAGTTCAAATTTCCCATTATAAAGACCTTCGTAGCCATGATAAACTCCGACAACGTCTACCTCGTGAAAACGTGCTTTACGAACAACTGCCCTAATAGCAGCATTCATCCCAGGTGCATCTCCACCACTCGTTAAAACCGCAATTTTCTTCATACGACCTTTTCCTCCTATTACGACTGTTACTATTCACATTAACAGAAAACCCACTTATATGTAACTATTCTAGAAAACAAAAATGTAAAGCATTTGAAAATAACGAAAGAATGCGCTTTCACGCATTCTTAGCTCTTCAATCATTAGTTAAACAATATTATTGTTCAATATATTGACCGATGTTCTTAAATTTTGTATAACGATTCTCCACTAATTGCTCGGCACTTTCTTTATTTAAATCGTTTAAAGTATTTGTAATGTATTCTTTCATTATTATAGCTTGCTGTTCCTTATCTTTATGCGCTCCTCCGGCAACTTCCGGAATAATGCCATCAATAATTTCAAGCTGCTTTAAATCAAGGGCTGTTATTTTCATAGCTTCTGCTGCTTGCTTAGCATAGCTTGCATCTTTCCATAAAATCGATGCCGCTCCTTCTGGAGAAATAACTGAGTAGGTCGCATTTTCAAGCATTAAAATTTGGTTCGCTACGCCTAATGCAAGTGCACCACCACTACCGCCTTCCCCTATAACAACACTAATAATCGGTACCCGGAGACCAGCCATTTCAAATAAGTTGCGTGCAATAGCTTCACTTTGACCGCGCTCCTCAGCTGCTTTCCCTGGGTAGGCACCTTTCGTATCAATAAAACAAATAATAGGACGATTAAATTTCTCCGCTTGCTTCATCAATCGCAATGCTTTACGATATCCTTCCGGGTGTGGCATACCAAAATTACGTCGAATATTCTCTTTCGTCGTTTTTCCGCGTTGGTGACCAATAATCGTAATTGCCTGCCCATTAAATGAGGCAATCCCCCCAACAATTGATGCATCATCCTTAAATGTACGATCCCCATGCAGTTCAATGAAATCATCAAATATCCGTTCAATATACTCAAGAGTTGTCGGGCGTTCAGCATGTCGGGCTACTTGCACTCGGTCCCATGGCTCCATATTCGCATAAACATTTTTCTCCAACTCCTGCAATCTCGATTCTAGCTTCTCAATTTCACCGCTCATATCGACTTCCGCTTCTGTTGCAATCGTTTTTAACTCCACAATTTTTTCTCGAAGCTTCACAACTGGTTCTTCAAACGCCATTAATTTAGACATGGGATACGCCTCCTTGTACATGTAACTTCACAATTGTTGCAATTTTATCTCGCATTTCCAATCGATTAAAAATGGCATCAAGTTGACCATGGTCCAATAAAAATTCTGCCGTTTGGAAATCATCAGGCAACTTTTCCCTTACTGTCTGCTCGATGACACGACGCCCTGCAAAGCCAATTAAACTTTGGGGTTCGGCAATATTATAATCCCCAATCGATGCGAAACTTGCAGAAACACCTCCTGTTGTAGGATGCGTCATAATAGAAATATAAAGCAAGCCTTCTTCGCTATGACGTTTTAATGCAACACTCGTTTTCGCCATTTGCATCAAGGAAAGTACGCCTTCTTGCATACGAGCTCCACCACTGGCAGTAAAAATAATAAATGGCACTCTAAGTTCTGTTGCTTTTTCTACAGCTCGCGTAATTTTTTCTCCTACAACAGATCCCATCGACCCCATACGGAAATGTGAATCCATTACTGCAACGACGACCTGCATGCCTTTTAATGCTCCTACCCCTGTTAAAACTGCTTCATTCAAACCTGTTTTCTTTTTATCGATTTCTATTTTTTCCACATAAGCAGGGAAATTTAAAGGGTTTGTCGTTTGAAGATGATCATCCATTGACACAAATGACCCTTTATCTAGAAAGCATGCAATTCTTTCTTCTGCTGTCAAACTAAAATGATGCTGGCATTTCGTACATACTTTCAGGTTTTTCTCTATTTCCTTTGTTACATGAATCATTTTGCATTTTGGACATTTTGTAACGATGCCTTCTGGAAAGGCTTTTTCATCTTCTCTTTTTGTTATATTATCTGTATTTTTTTTGCGGCTAATTGTAAATAAATCACGAATTGACATCGTAATCCCCCTTTGAATTGATTTGAAAAATGTTTATTTTATAATGGCCATCCAGTTTTCGTATGCATCAAGTGCTTCCTGTGAATACCCCATCTGCATAGAAGCTAGTAAAGTCTTTACTTCCCTTTTCTCTTCGGCAGTTATATCAGTCGCGAGCAGCTTGTCGCTAAATGCAAGGAGCTGCAGCCAAATTTTTAATGAAAGTCGGTTCCCGGAAATAACAATACATTCTCGAAGTATATCTTCTCTCTTTAATGATTCCCCAAGCTCCACCTTCACAAAAAAACTTTTCCAAATCGGTAATGCGCAGAAAACAGGAGACTGACAAATGATACGAATTGCTTCTTTTTCGTGCATTTGTCTTGTCGCATGGACATCAGCTATAGATTTCTCATCCTGCAGAATAAACGAACCGACAATTTCAACGAATTGATGGTGCTTCATGCTGGCTAAATAAGTACCTCCACCATGTCTTGTTTCAATTAAACCAAGCAATTCCAAACTACGTAAAGCTTCTCTGACAGAAGACCTTCCCACTTGTAGCTGTTCACTTAACACTCTTTCTGAAGGCAGCTTTTGCCCTTCCTGAATATTTTGTTCAGCTATTAAATCATGCAATTGCTTTACAATTTGTATGAATATTTTTTTTGCGGGCTTTTCTTCCACACTTTTCACCTCATCGGGTCCAACATTCATAATTTATCAAAAGTGGTCAGACCAGTTTATACAGTAAGGATACAAAATGTTTTTGAAGTTGTAAAGGGAAATTATAAAACTATAATCTTATATATAATAAAATTTGCGAATATATAACTATTTTTATGTTTTTTCGATAAAATTTGATGAAGTAATATAAAAAGAGCGTTTCTAATTTTATTAGAAACGCTCTATAATACTATTTATTTTATAATAATTTCCTTGATCTTTATTTGTGATTTATTAAAGCGATGTTCGAAAAACCCTTCAATATAGAGCAAAGTATCCTCCTGTAATTTACCAACGACTTTCTCGTATTCTTTCGGAAAAAGTGTTAAAGAGACCGCCCCATATTCATCCTCCAATTGGACAAATGCCATCAGTTCTCCTCGCTTAGTACGAAGCTGACGCATTTCCTGAACTTGGCCAATCATTTTTACGTAAGCATTTTCTTTCAGTTGGGATAATGTTTGAACTGTTGCTGTAACTTCCGGGAAATGTTTGCGTACTTTAACAATTGGATGATCTGATAAATAAAAACCGAGTACTTCTTTTTCGTATTGTAGCTTTATTTTTTCCGGTATCGGTGATGTTTCATTGTATTTCGGCTTACCAAATGCAAGTAGAGCGCCTTCAAATAAATCATCTCCGCCCGGTCGCACAAAATCAGCTTGTTTTTGTGCTCCTTCAATTGTAGCAAGTAATGTAGCACGATCTTTTCCAAATTCATCAAGTGCCCCAGCTTTAATCAACGGTTCGATTATTTTACGGTTGAAATTCGCTGTCGTCATGGTAACCGCTAAATCAAATATAGATTCGAACGGTTTTTGTCTTTCTTCACGGGCAATTAACAACTTTTGCAAAAATGGCTGAGGTACTCCTTTAATCGCAGAAAAACTAAAACGAATCTTCCCGCCCTCTACTTTAAAATGGCGCATACTTCGATTAATCGATGGCGGCAGAATTTCAATGCCCCTTGCTTTTGCCTCCATTAAAATTTGTGCAAGCTTTTCTGTATTGCCCGTTGCATTTGTAAGAAGAGCAGCATAGAAATTAACAGGATAATTTGCTTTTAAATATGCCATTTGATACGAAATGATACTATATGCTACTGCATGGCTTTTTGGGAAACCATAATCAGCAAAGCGTACAATTAATGCATAAACTTCTTCTGCTACTTGCTCTGTATAGCCTTTTGCCATTGCACCTTTCACAAAAGATGCACGCTGCTGTTCCAACACATCCCGCTTCTTTTTACTTACAGCACGGCGGAGCAAATCAGCCTGTCCAAACGAAAAGCCTGCCATTACATTGGCTATACGCATAATTTGTTCTTGGTAAATGATAACCCCATGTGTTTCTTCCAAAATTGGCGTTAAATCCGGATGCGGCATCATTACCTGCTCTTTTTTATGCTTCCTTCTTGCATAAAGCGGGATAAATTCCATTGGGCCGGGTCTATATAATGCATTTACTGCCACAATATCTAAAAAGTGAGTTGGTTTTATTTCCCGTAGAGCATTTTTCATTCCATCTGATTCGAGCTGGAAAATACCAGCAGTATCTCCATGCTGTAGGAGTTCAAATGTCTTCCCGTCATTAAGTGGAATTTGATTAAAATCCAGTCGAACATCATGTGTAAACTGAATAGATTTCCTAATTTGTTCAAGAATCGTTAAATTGCGCAGTCCTAAAAAATCAATTTTCAACAAGCCTGTTTGCTCAACTTCAAGCATTGGCCATTGTGTCAAATAAATTCCTTCATGACCTTCTTCAATCGGAACGATATCTACTAATGGGACCGGACTTAATACGACGCCCGCTGCATGGGTCGAAGCATTTCGTGGTAGCCCCTCCAATCGAAGCGACGTTTTAAACCACTTTTGGCGTATTGGCTCTGCTGCTATCCACTCCCTCAAATTTTCGGATTTCGAATATGCTTCCTGTAACGTAATACCTGGTTTATTTGGAATAAGTTTTGAAATCATCTCCAATGTTTCACTTTCAAAATTGAACATTCGGGCGACATCTCGTGCAACAGCTTTTGCCGATAGCGTACCAAACGTAATAATTTGCGCGACATACTGCTTCCCATATTTTTTCGCCACATATTGAATTACTTCATGACGCCTCGTATCCAAAAAATCAATATCGATATCCGGTAAAGTTATGCGCTCAGGATTTAAAAAGCGCTCGAATAGTAAATCATATTGTAGAGGGTCTACTTGTGTAATTTCAAGTGCATAGGCAACGAGCGATGACGCAGAAGAGCCTCGTCCTGGACCTGTTAATATTTGTTCCTCTCGTGCAAATCGCATAAAGTCAGCAACAATCAAAAAATAATCAGAATACCCCATTGATTGAATGACGTCCAACTCATAGTTCATCCGTTCCAAATACTGACTCGGCAATGAATCCATTTTTAATCTGCGCTGCAGTCCAGCAACTACTTGCTGCTGCAATATCTTTTCTGCCGTATCCCCTTTCTGTAGAGGAAATCTTGGCATATAAACATCATTCGTAGTTAATTGAACTTGACAGCTCATTAATAAACTTTCCATTTGTAAGAGCCATTGTGGTTCATCCTGGAACTTCCCTTGCCATTGCTCTGCAGTTAATACATAGCTTTCCTGTTTATTGTTTATTGCTGCTTCATTAAGTTTCACACCTGTTTCGATGGCTTGGGCAACTTCATATGAAAAAAAATCCTCTTCTTTCAAAAATAGTGATTCATGTGTCGCAACAATTGGCAACCCATTTTTCACTGCAAATTCTACAGCTTGTCTTTCAAATGGGCCTTCATTTGATCCACGTGATATTCCAATATATAGCTCATTAGAATAAGCATTTTTAATCTCCAGCAATGTATTCTCAGCCGTTTGCTGCAGCCATCTTCCTTGTAAATCAAGAGCGGGAATCATAAAGACTATTCCTTTTCCATAGGCCAGCAACCATCTTAAAGGAATTGTTTGATCCGATCGAATCGCAATACTGCTGGAAATCTTCAATAGATTTTGATAGCCTTCGTTTGTTTTCGCATATAATACAAGCGGCAATGACTGTTCTTCTGTCCATTCTAGCTGTATTGTCAACCCAATTACCGGATGTATGCCGGCCCTTTTCATTTCAAACCAAAAAGGCAAAAGTCCGTACAATTTCGTATTGACGATTGCACAGCTTTTTGCCTTTTGTTGATGTAAAAAAGGGATGAGCTCTTCAAGACGAATTGTACTTTTTAATAAATCGGCACTTGTCCGTATTTGTGGATATACAGTCACGCTTCATCCCTCCAACATATTATTTATATTCTTTACAAATAGCTTTTAAATCATCAATTACTTGATCTGCCTCTTCCCAAGTATAGGCTGTTGCACCGGATGCTAACGGGTGTCCTCCGCCATTATATTTTTTTGCCAGCCCATTGATAATCGGACCTTTCGAACGTAAACGAACACGAATTGTATCATTGTCTTCGATAAACATAACCCATGCACGGATATTTTTCACATTGCCCAACGAGCCAACTAATAGGGATGTTTCGGAAGGTGTAGCATCATATTGCTTTAAAATAGATGAAGGCAATTTAATGTAGGCCATGCCGTTTTCATCCATTTCAAAATGCTGGTATACGTACCCTTGTAAATTTAAAAGTTTGCGTTCCATCTCGTACATACCATCAAATACTTGATTGCGGTCGAAATTATATTGGACTAGCTGACCTGCAGTTTCAAATGTTTTTGGACTCGCACTTGGGAAAAGGAAACGACCCGTATCTCCAACAATGCCTGCAAATAAGAGTCGTGCTGCTGCATCGGACATTTGCCAATTGGCATACTCTCTGCCTTCTTCAAAAAGTTCATAAACCATCTCACTGCATGAGCTTGCATTAGTATCAACCCATAGTAAATCACCATATGCATCGTCATTTGGATGGTGATCGATTTTAATAATAGAGTCACCTTTTTTATAGCGTTCGTCATCAATACGCTCTGTATTTGCTGTGTCAGTTACAATAATGAGTGCATTATTAAACTTCGTATCTTCTATATTTTGCGGGAAAGCTAAAAACGATAAAGACGGATCATGTTCACCGACTGTAAATACTTCTTTCTCCGGATAATTCGCACGTATTAATTCTGCCAAACCAATTTGAGATCCATATGCATCTGGATCTGGTCGTACATGGCGGTGAAGTATAATTGTGTCATATTGTTTAATTTTGTCAATTATTTGACGTTTCACAACATTTCCCCCTCGTACATAGTGAAAACCTATATCATTTTTTATGAAAAATCGTTACAATATTTAGTAGTTTGGCTACTAGGAGGTTCACTATGGTCTATTTAAATTTTCTGTTCGTTGCTGGTATTGTAGCATCACTTGTATTTTACTTTTATTTTAAAACGAAGCAATTCCGCTCTACTTTGCCTATTCGCCGAAAATGGTATACTGCAAAAGCAGGTGTTTCACTTGCATCATTTTTGATTTTCTTCGGCCTTAATGCAATAATCTTATATCCCGATATAATTGGATTTGCCATTGCAGCAGTATTTATTGTTTTAGGTGCCGGTTTAGGTGTAAACAATTATAAACGTATGCGTCATGAAGGACGTTACGTACATGAAGAATATGAATTAAATAAGTAAATGAAAAGGGTGTTTCTAAAGGTGTTGACCTTGAGGACACCCCTTTTTATTATTTAAATTCAATAACACTTTTACATTATCGTTCTAATAGTTGGAAAGTCATCATCGCTTTTCCAACAAGATTTGCTCCACTAAATACTTCAAAATCCATCTTCACAAATTTACGGGACATGTCCAAAATTCTTGGACGGACCGTTAACACACTCTCCATCTGTACAGGCTTGATAAAGTAAATATTCATATTTTCTACAACAGCTTCTCCACGCTTACGACGTTTCAATGCAAAAGCTCCAACTTCCGAAAGTAAAATGGTAAAGGCACCATAGGAAATCGCGCCAAATTGATTTGTCATTTGCGGTGTGACTGTAAACTCCACAGCGATTTCTTCTTCACCCATAACACGCATCTCATTTTTAACCAAATCATCAATTGTCTCTCCGTGCTGTGGCTGACGCTGTGCTAATTGTATCGCCTTTAAAACGTCCTGACGGCTAATAACCCCTTTTAACAGCCCATCTTCATCTATGACCGGAAGCAAGTCTATCCCTTCCCAAATCATTCGGTGGCCTGCAGAGGCTACACTTGTTTTCATGGAAGCAGCAATTGGATTCTTTGTCATAACCTTATCAATCGGTTCTGACTCTTCTTTCCCAATAACATCTTTACTCGTAATCATACCAACTAGCTTATTTTGATGTGTTAAAACAGGGAATGCCCCATGTGTTGTTCGGCGATTCTGTCTATGGAAGTCTGCAATGGTATCACTATTTCTTAGTACGGCAGTATCCTCCATTGGTACGTATACATCTTCAATAAGTAAAATATCTTTTTTAATTAATTGGTCATAAATAGCACGGTTAATCATTGTAGCTACTGTAAACGTATCGTATGTTGTTGAAATAATCGGTAAATCCAATTCATCAGCCAATGCTTTATTCAAATCCGTCGTATCAAAACCACCTGTAATTAATACGGCCGCACCGGTTTTTAATGCATATTCATGAGCTTGTGTACGGTTTCCAACAATCAGAAGGCTTCCTGCATCTGTATATCGCATCATATCGTCAAGCTTCATCGCACCGATTACAAATTTAGTTAACGTCTTATGTAGACCTGACTTCCCACCCAACACTTGACCATCAATAATATTTACAATTTCCGCAAATGTTAATCGTTCAATATTTTCTTTCTTTTTCTTTTCAATACGAATGGTTCCTACACGTTCAATTGAACTAACTAGCCTACGATTTTCAGCTTCTTTAATCGCACGATAAGCTGTCCCTTCACTTACTTGCATTTCCTTTGCAATTTGACGGACAGATATTTTATCGCCAACTGGTAGTGATTCAATGTATTGTAATATTTTCTCGTGTTTTGTTGACAATTACATCACCTATTTCTCATCATTCATTTATGTCCTTAGTGTACCATATTTAAACGTTGCAATTATATATATTCCATATCTATACCCCCATTTTTGCTTATAAAAAACAACAAAAAATAAGACAAACTGCCCAACCAGGTTTACAAGGTTGGGCAGTTTGCTTTTTTATATTAAAATTCTACAAATTCACCTGACTTTAGAATTTGGACTTCCGCCCCTTCTACAAGCTTCGCAAATTCGCCAGGGTTTTGTGTAATTGGTGGGAATGTATTGTAGTGTATCGGGACAACAATTTTTGGTTTTAATAATGTTACTGCATACGCTGCATCTTCTGGTCCCATTGTAAAATTATCCCCGATTGGCAGGAAAGCCACATCAATTGGATGTCGTTTTCCTATCAGTTCCATGTCTCCAAACAATGCCGTATCACCAGCATGGTAAATTGTTTTTCCTTCTGCTGTAAATAAAATTCCTGAAGGCATGCCCGTATAAATAATCTCCTTATTCTCCGTTACATATGAAGAACCATGGAAAGCCTGTGTAAACTTAACCTTCCCAAATTCAAATTCGTGCGCGCCACCGATATGCATATTATGAACATTGCACCCTTGCCAGCCTAAATAATCGGCTAGCTCATTTGGTGCAACAACAAGCGCATTATTCTTTTTGGCCAATTCAACCGTATCTCCTACGTGATCATTATGGCCGTGTGTCAATAAAATAACATCCGGATTTTCGTTTGCAACTTTTAAATCTGTAAGACCATTTCCATTTATAAAAGGGTCTATTAAAATAGTTGTACCATTCGTTACTATTTTTATAACTGAATGCCCATGATATGAAACTTTCATAAAATTACCCTCCTAAAAGATATATTGTCACCTCTGATCTATTCGATACTTATGCATAAATCTCCTTTTTTTGATATGCTTATTATGAATTCAATCTTAGGAAATAAAGGGGATTTTTAATATGTCAAAGCAAAATCAATTACAGCAATATTTAGTAGAAAATGAGTGGGATGCTGCTTTTATCACTACTCCCGATAATGTGTTTTACTTTTCTAATTTTAAAAGTGATCCGCATGAACGTTTACTCGGTGTCATGGTATTTAAAAACGCAGAGCCTTTTTTAATTTGTCCAAAAATGGAAATACCAGACGTTGTAGCAGCGGGATGGTCTTATGAAGTAATTGGACATGAAGATACTGAAAATGCATGGGATGTTGTGGCAAAGGCCGTTCGAGCACGAAACGTAGCATTTAATACATTGGCAATCGAAAAATCCCATTTAACAGTTGAACGTTTAGAAGCAATCCAAGATCGTTTTGATACTTTGAAATTTACAAATATCGACGAAAAGGTAAATGCACTCCGTATTTGTAAAGACGAAGAAGAGCTTGTGAAATTACGTAAAGCCGCACAATTAGCAGACTTTGCAATTGAAGTAGGCTGTGACGCAATCGCTGAAGGCAAAACAGAAATGGAAATTTTAAATACAATTGAATCTGCCATTAAGGCAAAAGGGTATGCGATGAGCTTCAATACGATGGTACTTGCAGGTGAAAAAACAGCTTCTCCACACGGTACTCCGGGTGATCGCAAAATTCAAAAAGGTGACTTCATATTATTCGATTTAGGTGTTATTTATGAAGGGTATTGTTCAGATATTACACGAACAGTAGCATTCGGTCAGCCAAATGAAGAACAAATGAAAATCTACAATACAGTACGCCACGCTAATGAAGCAGCAATCGAAGCAGTAAAACCAGGTGTTCGCGCAATGGATCTAGATAAAATTTCCCGTGATATAATTACTGATGCAGGATATGGTGAATATTTCACTCACCGTTTAGGTCATGGGCTTGGAATTTCAGTCCATGAGTTCCCATCAATTACAGGAACAAATGAAATGACTTTACAGCCCGGTACAGTATTTACAATCGAACCAGGGATTTATAAATCAGACGCAGCCGGAGTTCGTATTGAAGATGATGTAGTCGTAACAAACGACGGCGTAGAAATATTAACGAAGTTTACTAAGGAATTAGTAATTTTATAAATCTAATTGCTATGTCAGCATAGCTGAATTCCCAGGTAACAGCTTTGACACAGTCCTCGCTTTAGCAGCAATCGTTCAAAAAAATATTTAACACATAAAAGGTTGTATTGTTAGTTCATTTTGGACTTCAATACAACCCTTTTTTGAGAGACATTATGCTATTCCTCTATTTCCGCAATTATTCAATCTTAGGCACTTATAAGATTTAGAACATATTTAGTATTTTATTTTTAAAATAAAGTAGGAATAAAGAAAAGTCTCAGTAATATAATTGTCCATGAGAATATTTTTTGTAGGGGATTTGATAATAATCTTTCGCTGTGAGGAGTTGTTATTAAGTGAAGGCATATCAATGTTTTCGCGATATTGAACTACTCGGATTTATATACTTTTAAGGTTATTCCCATATTTTTACTCGTTTTCTATAGGTAAAATTAAGGAATAGGTATTTTATAGAGAAAATTAAAATCAAGAAAGGGAGTGCATCATGAAAAAATTATGGTTATTTATGCTAATCATCCTGCTTATGCTTCTAATGCCAATTAGTTTATTACAAACGCAGCCAGCACATGCCGAGTCGACTCAGTTTATTAATGCAGAAGAAAATATTTTTTTACGTGATGCGCCATCACCTAGTGCAAAACAATTATCACTCATTGAAAACTTTTCTAAAGTTACCGTACTTTCAAAAGATAGACAATGGGCTTATATAACACATAACGGCAATAAAGGTTATATTCATTCAAAAACTTTAACGACGGAAAAACCGGAAAAATTTGAACCTAAAAAACCACCTGTTATTACGAATGGTCTACTCCCTAAAGCTAATCGAAACTATACGTATGAACCTTCTTTTGAAGGAGGAGCAAAAACTACGTATAAAGCTTCCATCAATCCAGATATAAGGAATTCCGTTAGCTTAATGGAAGAAGATTTTATTGGATACACATATATCGAAAATGAAAATAGTTTCGAACTTGGTGTAGCCTATTCTGATGTTTTCTTCTTTTCTTTAAGTTATCCGATGAAGGAAAAGTCGACAATTTATGATACGGATTATGGAATTGAATCGAATACGAAAACAGAAGTAGTTGTTGAAAGTACATCGACTACTTTAAAGACTAAAGCAGGGACTTTTAAGAATGTTGTAGTCATCAAATATCCAAATGGATCTAAACTTTATTTAGCAAAAGATTACGGTATAATTCGAGTTAAAAACTTTGAAGGTGAAATTACAGCAGAGCTTGTTTCGGTGAATTAAATAATCAATAAACAACACTCGGACGTTAATTGGTTAACATCCGAGTATTTTTTGTTTAAAACATTTTATATTACTTTTAGCTGTTTAATCCTGTCAATACGCCTAAAACGTCATCTACAGCTACATAAGGTAATCCCTGTGCATCTGCTACCGCCTCATAGACAACATGCCCATCTACCGTGTTTAAACCAAGCTTTAATGCTGTATTGTCTAAACACGCTTTAATAAATCCTTTATTGGCAATTTGCAGTGCATATGGCACTGTATTATTTGTTAATGCCAGTGTAGATGTACGTGGCACTGCACCAGGCATATTTGCAACTGTATAGTGAACTACGTCATGTTTAACGAATGTTGGGTTGTCATGTGTCGTAACCTTTTCAGAAGTTTCGAAACAACCACCTTGGTCAATCGCAATATCAACTACAACTGATCCTGGTGACATAGATTTAATCATTTCTTCTGTAACTAATTTCGGTGCCTTAGCTCCAGGAATTAAAACAGATCCAATAACTAAATCTGCCGAGCGAACAGCGTCAGCAATATTGTATGGGTTAGAAATTAAAGTTTGTACATCACGACCGAATATATCTTCAAGCTGACGTAAACGTTCTGGGCTTAAGTCAATCACTGTTACATCCGCGCCCATACCTACTGCAATTTTCGCTGCATTTGTACCAGCAATACCGCCACCAATTACAGTTACTTTCCCGCGTGGAACACCTGAGACACCCCCAAGTAAAATCCCTTTTCCACCTTGGTATTTCTCTAAATAATGCGCACCAACTTGAGTCGCCATTTTACCTGCCACTTCACTCATCGGTGTCAATAATGGTAATGAACGGTTTGGTAATTGAACCGTTTCATATGCAATCCCTGTAACACGCTTTTCTAGTAAAGCCTTTGTAAGTTCTGGTTCTGGTGCCAAATGTAGATAAGTAAATAATATTAAACCTTCACGGAAATAACTATATTCACTCTTAACAGGTTCTTTTACTTTCAGAACCATTTCCGCATTCCATGCATCTGCAGCTGTATCTACAATTTTTGCGCCAGCTGCAATATAGTCATCATCTGTAAATGCTGAACCTAACCCAGCACCTTTTTCAATATACACTTCATGACCATTAGCAATTAATGACAATACTCCTGCTGGTGTCATTGCCACACGATTCTCATTATTTTTTATCTCTTTCGGTACCCCGATTTTCAACGTAATTCCTCCCTATAAACATCGCTTAGAAAAATGCATAACATAATTCAAATCCATTCTACCAACTTTAACACAAAAATAGTAGATTTATTTTAAATATAAAATTTATTCAGAATAGTACGCTTCACTGACAATATTTAAATTAGAAATTATATTAAATATTGTAATAAAAATATATTATCATAGTATTTGAACAAATTATGTACATTTCCAACCTAAATCGTGACATAACAATGGTAATTTTTTTAATTTTCGGGGTTAGGTGTTTCTATTCGAAAAACATTTGTTATAATGAAGTCATAGAAAAATTAGGAGGTAATGGAAATGGCAAATCATTATAAAAGCATTGTAGTAGCGGTAGACGGTTCTAAAGAGGCTGAATATGCGTTCCGTAAATCAATTGATGTAGCAAAACGCAATGAAGGTGCAACAATTAATTTAGTAAACGTTATCGATACACGTTCTTTTGCTGCTATCGAAGCTTATGATCGTTCAATTGCTGAGCGTGCTCAACAACATGCTGAAGAACTACTGAATGGCTATAAAAAGCAAGCAGAAGAAGATGGTGTTGAGAATGTAAATCTTATCATCGAGTATGGTTCTCCTAAAAATATTATTACAAAAGACCTTTCAAATATTGTAGAAGCAGATTTAATCATTTGTGGAGCTACTGGTTTAAACGCTGTAGAACGTTTCTTAATCGGATCAGTTTCAGAATCAATCGTTCGTACTGCTAAATGTGACGTATTAGTAATTCGTACTCCAGAATGATTTCATAGTTTAAAAGTAAAATGCCATCTTCTCACATTGAGTAGATGGCATTTTTGGCTCTATAATATCTGTTTCTTCAGTTAAACTAACATCATGATGTATATTAACGTTTTTGATTATTGCTTTCTTTCCACATACGTACCTTTTCAAAAAACATTGCCAACGCTTCTCTATTGGACATATTAGGTACTTTTGCCAATAACACTTCGCGTGGTGCTTTTAGTTGTGTACTTTGCTTCTGTAAAATTAAAATACTTTTCTCATGTGCTTTTGAAGCGAATAGATTTTCAGGGAGCTGGATGACAGCCTGAATCCACGCATGGCCCTTAATATACTGATGCAATTGCTTTGCTTGGTCAGATTCAAATAAGTTAGATGGAACTAAGAAAAATGCAAAGCCGCCTTCTTTTGTATAATTCAGCGATTGCTCAATAAATAAGTGGTGTGAATAACTCATTCCTTCTGCTGCACATAATTCATAATCAAGTGCTACCTCTTCGTTCGGATAATAACCTACAGGTAAGTCACATACCACTGCATCTACCGGATCGACTAGTAGCTTCTCGAGTGCATCCTGGCGAAATAGTGTTACAGGTTGTTCAACTAAGTCTCCAGTTGCTGCGGCTAATCGAATTAGCACATCATCAACTTCTACCCCAGTAGCTTCCACTTTACCTTCAAACGCATTCATTAATGTAAACAGTAAATTTCCTGTCCCTAAGGCTGGGTCTACTATTGATATTGATCGCTCAGTGAGTTCCTGTTCAAAGCAGCGCTCCACAAAATGGCTCACAATCAGTCCTAACGTGTCAGGGGTCATTTGGTGATTTGGCTGAGCACTTTTACGCATACCTTTAAGAATCGCAATTTGGATAGCTTTACGCATATCTTCCTTAGTTGCACCTTCTACTTGCCACTCAAATTTCCCATCAAGTGTTTCTTCCAATGTTTGTAACAACGCTTCTAAATAATCCTGCTCTTCTTGGGCAACAATAGTTTCAGCATGGTCATTAATGTATTTAAAGATTTGTTCAAACTTCTCCATAAAAATAACTCCCTCATTCCTATTCATCAAAGAAACGATACCCACTAAAAAGTGAGACACCACCTCTTTACTGTGGATTCTCTTTTGAAATCTATTTTCCAATCCACAAATGAACAACCCACTCAATAATCATTGAGTGGGTATCCATCTTCATTTATTTACTTTACAACAAAATCGTAAAAAACGAAATTATTTTGAAATGGCTTTTACAGCTTCAATTGCTGCGTCATAGTTAGGGTGGTCTGTACCTTCTGGAACATATTCTACATAAGTTACTTTGCCTGCTTCATCAACTACAAAAATTGAACGTGCTAATAGGCGTAATTCTTTCATATGTACGCCATACGCTTCACCAAAAGATGCATCGCGGTGGTCAGATACGGTTACGACATTGTCAATACCTGCTGCTCCACACCAGCGTTTTTGAGCAAATGGCAAGTCCATTGAAACTGTATAAATGACTACATTTTCACCTAAATTGGCTGCTGCTTCATTAAATGTACGTGTCTGCTTGTCACAAACACCTGTTTCTAATGATGGTACAACTGAAAATAAGCGAATTTTACCCTCAGAGTTCTTTAGTGTTACCTCTGATAAATCGTTTGCTAATACTTTAAAATCTGGGGCTTGATCCCCTACTTTTACCTCATTGCCGATTAATGTTACCGGACCGTTTTTAAATGTTACTTGTGCCATAACTATACGCCTCCTTTATATTCCCTAATATTACTAAACATGATTTGAAAAATGCAACTAACTGAGCTTACATTCACTTACTAAATAAAGAAAAGGGTTGCTCGGTATCAAATTGATCACGAAGCAACCCTTTCTTTTCTATAGAAGGTGTCGATAATTTACAATTCCCCTTCTAATATTTTTTAAACATCTTTAGTATAAATTCTTTCATGAATGACAACAGTATCCGCAAAATAATCTGCAATACTTTTATTATTCGGTGAAAAAGCGACGATTAAATATGGTAAGTACAATAATGTTCCATTAATAAATCTGCCTACTACTTCACGAAACAGAATAGTCATCCAGTCCAATGATTCGCCATTTTCCTTTTCAACCTTTATGCCAAAAACCATTTTCCCTAATGTTTGCTTAAAGAACTTCGTCAACAGGACAAAATAAGCATAAAAAATAATTCCAGATATAATGGTCATTGGCGCATACCAAACATTGCTAGCTGTGTCCCAATCCATTAAAGCAAATATTGGCTTTATAGATATACCTACTATTGCACTAATGACAAGGGAATCCAATACAAAAGCCCAAAAACGCATCCAAAAACCCGCTGTTTTTTGTTTAATAGAAGGCAGCTCTTCGGCAGATGTTGTATCAACTACTTCGATTGCTTCAGTCATTGCTTTCCCCCCTATTAGTAGTCACCGTATAAATACATCATACGCGGTGAATTCGTTGATGAAATAATTTTAGATAAAACTTGTGATTCTGCTGATGGGCTGAACATTGAGCCTAATTTGGCACCTAAAAATAACCCCCAGCTCGATGTATCCATCGTATATTCAAACAACTCTGCATCTTCCAAACTATAGTCTGCACGTAATGCATTGATAGCTGCTTCTTCATTACCGATTTCATCTACTAAGCCTGCTCTTAATGCCTGTGAACCACCTAATACACGACCATCAGCAACCTTTTTCACTTCTGCTTCCGACATATTACGTCCAGTTTCAATAATATCGACAAAATGTTCATAAGATTCATCAATCATCTCTTGAAGCATTGCTAGCTCTTCTTCAGTAGATGGGCGTGACCCTCCGAACATATCCTTATGCTCGCCAGATTTAATCGTTTCAAATTCGACTCCGATTTTTTCAGCTAATTTCTCATAATTGATTGACTGCATAATTACACCAATTGATCCTGTAATCGTTTCGCGCTGGGCAAAAATCTTATCTGCTGGTGCTGAGATATAATAGCCACCAGAAGCAGCCATCGCCCCCATCGTTACATAAATCGGTATTTGTTTTTCTTCTTTAATTTGTAATAACTTTTGGTATATTTCTTCTGATTCGATTACACCACCACCTGGTGTATTAACCGTTAAAAGAACTGCCTTAACCGTTTCATCTTTTAAAACAGCGTCCAACTGTTCCAGAAATGCTTGATGATTATAATCAACAGTTTCCCAAATACTTGGTTCTCCAACATCCTGAATTACACCATCAACTTTCAAATTGGCAATGCGCTCCGTAAAATCACCTGATTCGATTACATTTTCATATGTAAGAGCACCTGACCCCATCATAGTATCAAAGCTACTAAAGAAATCGGTTTTAAAAATAGTAATAATCGTATTAATCCCAATTGAGAAAAATAATAATACGGCAGCTATTATTAAAGCTACTACTCGTTTTGTATTCATGCCTTCGCCTCCTTATTATATGTACGATGGTATATTAAAAAAGTTTCAATGAAAAGATAATTCAGTACTAGAGTTTTATATCCATCGTTATTTCCTAAAAAAAGGCGGCAATATTCGCCACCTTTTTTCAATATTCCCCAGGAAATAATATCGGAAATTGTTATTTCAACTCTTTTAAACGCAATTCGACACGACGTATTTTCCCTGAAATTGTTTTAGGTAATTCATCTAGAAATTCAATAACACGTGGATATTTATATGGTGCTGTCAGTTGTTTAACGTGATTTTGTAAATCTTCTACGATTGTTGGGCTATCTTTCAACGATTGGTCTTTTAGTACAATAAACGCTTTTACAATATTTCCCCGTACTTCATCAGGACTTGCCACAACAGCACACTCTTGTACAGCAGGATGCTTAGTTAAAGCATCTTCCACTTCAAATGGACCAATAGTATAGCCAGAAGAAATAATAATATCATCATTGCGCCCTTCAAACCAAAAGTAACCGTCATCATCTTTCGTAGCACGGTCACCTGTAATATACCAATCACCACGATATTGAATTGCTGTACGCTCTGGGTCTTTATAGTAGCCTTTAAATAGCGCTGGAGTTGATTTGTGTACAGCAATATCCCCAACTTCACCTACTGGAACCGGCTCACCTTCCTCATTTACCAGTTCAATAATGTTACCTGGCGTTGGTTTTCCCATTGAGCCGGAACGTAATTCTGTATTTAGCAATGTTCCTATTAGCAATGTGTTTTCCGTTTGCCCATATCCATCCCGCACTACTAAATTATGCTCCCGCTTAAATGTTTCAATTACTTCCCGATTTAACGGTTCACCAGCTGATACTGCACTTCGCAATGAATTTAAATCAAATGAACCTAATTGATCTAATTTAGCCATCATTCGGTATTCAGTTGGTGTACAGCAAAGCACGTTTATCTTATGCTGCTCAATTAAATGCAAATATTGCTTAGCCTCAAATTTCCCTTTATATACAAATGCTGTTGCGCCACTCCCTAACACCGCCAAGAACGGACTCCATATCCATTTTTGCCAACCAGGTGCAGCTGTTGCCCAAACTGTATCTCCATCCTGTACACCAAGCCACTCTGCCGCTGTCGTGCGTAAATGCGCATATCCCCATCCATGTGAATGCATTACACCTTTTGGATTTCCCGTTGTACCGGATGTATAAGCTAAAAATGCTAAGTCATTTGATGATGTATTAACAGAATTAAATTCTTTTAATTGTTGCTGAGCAAGCTCCATTAACGAAGTCCAGCCTTCTTTGCTGTTTCCAACAATAAAGCGTTCAACATTAGATAAACTTTCAACACCTTCAAATTCTTTTACAAACTGCTCCATTACGATAATTGCTTTTGCTTCAGAATGATTCAATCGATATTCAATATCCTTTGCTCTTAGTAATTCTGAACTTGGAATTATTACTAGTCCTGCTTTTAATGCGCCGATATAAGAAACATATGCTTCCAGACAGCGTGGTAACATAATTAAAATAACATCACCTTTTTTTAAGCCTTTCGCGTAAAAGGCATTTGCTGCTTGATTTGCTTGCAGCAAAAGTTCTTCATATGTATATCGACTTTCCTTTCCATTTTCCTCCTGGAAAATCAATGCTATTTTGTTCGCTTTATTTTCGTGCTTTTCAAATTCATCCACAATATTATAATTTGCCGGTGCTACTAAATAGTCTTGATTCATTTTTAAATCTCCCCTTTGTTTAAAAAAGATCTTACTCATTTAGTATAATAATGAAAATCATTAATATCAAAATATTCCGCCATTTTTAATGGATAAATTTTTTTATTACCTGCAAAATAAAAAAGAACCGCTACATAAAGTAACGGTCCTTTTTCATAAATTTTATTATTGGTTTCCACCACGTAATTGTTGCTCAGCCATCTGAACTAGGCGTTTCGTAATCTCTCCGCCTACAGATCCGTTTGCACGAGATGATGCTTCTGCTCCTAATTGTACACCAAACTCTTGTGCAATTTCGTATTTCATTTGGTCAAGCGCTTGTTGTGCACCAGGTACACGTAATTTGTTTGAACTATTGTTGTTTGCCATGTGTTGCTCACCTCCTTGTGACATTAGAATGCACCAGGAGAAAAGTTTAATACACAAAAAAGGCAGGTAATTTATAGTTCGATTAGGAAATCATTTCTATAGTATAAACTTATAGTAAATCAGCAAATTTATCTTCTTTTACTTCTTTTTGTGGAAACACATGAACTTCGCGGTTTTTCACTGCTCGCTCAATTAAATCATCAAATTCCGTAAAACTTTCAAAATGAAGTACTTTTTCTAATTTTGGCTTAGTTTTCGGACTAGATGGTGTAAAAATCGTACAGCAATCTTCAAAAGGCTGTATTGATGTTTCATATGTGCCGATATCCTTCGCAATTTTAATAATGTCATTTTTATCAGCTGAAATTAACGGACGTAAAATTGGCGTATTTGTCACATCATTAATAGCAGTTAGGCTTTCTAAAGTTTGGGAAGCAACTTGCCCTAGGCTTTCACCTGTTACGATTCCTAGTGCACCAATTTCTTCACGAACTTTATCAGCAACTTTCATCATCATACGACGAGTGGAAGTCATAGACATATTATCTGGAACCGCATCTTTTACAGCTACTTGTAATTCTGTGAATGGAATGACATGCAGACGAATATTTGCACCGAATTTAGTTAATTCATTTGCAAGTTCTTTTACTTTTTGCAATGCATTATCGCTCGTATATGGTGGACTGAAGAAGTGAATGGCATCTAATCTAACGCCACGCTTCATCATTAAATACCCAGCAACGGGGCTATCAATACCACCGGAAAGCATTAACAGTGTTCGGCCATTTGAACCGATTGGCATTCCTCCAGCACCTTGAATTACTTGTGCCATCATATAGATTGCATCATCACGTACTTCAATACGTAGTGCAACATCCGGATTTTTCACCTGTACTTTAAAGTTAGGGAAGTTTGGTAATAGAGCTGCACCCATTTCACGCTGCAATTCATGCGTATCCAGTGGGAATGTTTTATCTGTACGATGCACTTCCACTTTAAACGTTAAATCACCTCGTTCGCGGTAGTCTTCTAAAATTTCCATTGCTAATGCTTTCATTACATCTAAATCTTTTTCACAAGATGCAACAGGGCTGATAGATTGGATACCAAATACATTTGGTAAACGGTCCATTAGTACAGCAAATTTTTCTTTGTTTTCAATTTCAATAAACATGCGATCACGTTCTGCACGAATTTTCAGTGGTGCAATATCATTGAATGAATAACGTACATTATCCCGTAAACGGCTAATAAAATCTTTTTTGTTACGTCCTTTTGTTGATAATTCGCCGTAGCGAACTAAAATTTCTTTAAAAATCATTGCGTAATTTCTCCTTTTAACTCTTTCATAACGACTGAAAATTGCTTTTTAAAAGCAGCAATATCTTCGTCTGTATTATTTGTGCCGAAGCTTAGACGCAATACGCCGTTTTTGTATCGACTATCGATATTCAACGCTTCCACAACATGGCTTGTTTTCGTTTGTTTAGATGAACAAGCACTTGATGTTGAAACGATAATATCACGCTTTTGTAATGCATTAATTAAAATTTCACCTTTTAAACCTTTTACACTAAACGACAAAATATGTGGTGCTCCGTCTTTTGGCGAAAGTATATATACCTCTTGGTCAAATTGCTCAAAGAAATGATGAAGTTCTGCTGACCATTTTTTATAGTTCTGGACATGTACAGGCATATTCTCAACAGCTAAACGCGCCGCTTTTGCCAATGCAGCAGCTTGTGGTACTGGAACCGTTCCACTTCGTAAACCAAATTCTTGTCCCCCGCCAACGATAAATGCCTTCAGTTGTGGTTTTTTACGAAATGCTAACAGACCGCTCCCTTTTAGACCATGGATTTTATGACCTGAAACAGAAATAACATCCGGACCTTCATCGCCTTCAAACAATACAGGCAACTTACCAAAACTTTGAATCGCATCAACGTGGAACATCGCTTGACATTGTTTATGAATTATTTGTGCTGCTTCTTTAATTGGCTGTATTGCACCCATTTCATTGTTTACATGCATAATACTCACGATAATGGTATCTTTACGAAGTTTTTGTTTTAATTCCTCTAAAGATATAATCCCATATTTATTTACTTTTAAATAGTCGATTTCATAGCCTTCTTCTTCTAAACGCTTAACGGCTTCCAAAATCGAGGGATGCTCTATTTCAGTCGTAATAATATGCTTGCCTCTAAAATTACTTGATTTTGCAAGACCAAAAATTGCGGCATTATTTGACTCTGTTCCCCCAGAAGTAAATAATATGTTTTTTTCTTCAGTATGCAAAATATTTGCTAATTGCTCACGAGCTTTTGTTAATAACGCATTTGACTCAACACCGGCACGATGGATGGAAGCCGGATTTGCAAAATATTGCTCATTCACTGCCAAGAATGTTTTTAGAACATCCTCGTGTGGTTTTGTTGTGGCACTATTATCTAAATAAATCATCTATACTCTACCTTCTTTTTTAAACTATTCAGCTTTACGACAAGGATGGATAGGAGATCCCCTAATCAATGCAACGCAATGCTTTATAGATAATTTCATATCAAGCAGAGAGGTTGTGGTAATAGTCTATTAAACCATTACCACAACCTCTTTAATTTGCTTATTTATTATAACGCTAAATCGTTCAACATGTAACCGTTATGCTTATCATTTTGAAATCAGTTGTTCTTGTACAAGCTCTTCAATACGATTAATAGCATTAGGATCTACAATTTCAACTGCCCTAGCTGCGTCTTCCAATGCCTTTATGTAGCGGAACTTTTTAAATGCATCCTCTGCTTCAAGCAAACTTTCATGAACTTGGCGATTATTTGCGCGATATCTGTTTCCAAACTGAATGAGACGCTCGATTATTAAAACATTCTCAATCATTTCCTGTGCTTTTTCATGTGTTTCTTCAATGGATTGCTTTGCACTTAGTAAATGTTGATTTACCTGTACAATATTTAATGGTACTTCTTGTAAACTTTGCACCACCACAAAAATACGTTCTGCCGCTTCTTCCAATCGCGCATCCATCTCCTCTGGTATCCCAGGAATATTAGCGCGCCCTAGCAAGCGTTCTGTATTTTGCAGCAAACGCTTTAAAGTTTCCAATTCAGCCCTTGCCTTATTCTCGTCAATCCGTAAATTCTTTAATTTATTTGAAAAGCTCTCTTGTTCTTCTGCAATGCGCTCAATTTCATCCGTAATTTCCTTCAATTCTTCCTGAAGGCTTGAATATGCGGACTTTTCTTCCTGTACACGTGTAGACAATAATTCATAGCGTCTTTGTAAAACTTCCAAATGCTTCAAACCGACTTTTGGAATTTCAGCCTCTTTGTCTTGCAATCGATAGCTATGCTGAATATAGGCCACTTCATCGCTAATATCTTTTGTTAATCGCATCACTTCATTAATCGTACTATACATACCCGTACAATTGCGTTCGACATATTTTCTTGCCATTACTTCTTTTTCTAGTAAATTATAGAAATGATCAATTTCATCATTAATAGTCTGAATGCGAGGCAATACAGTCTGTAGGTTTAACTCGGCAATAGCTTCCTTCAATACGTCTAATTCTTTTTCAAGCCCATCCAAGTATTCTGTCAGCTCTAAATGACGCAAATAATAGTTTTGCTCTTCCATTTCACGCTGCCCATTACGCAACTCATGAATCGCTGTCGGAATTTTTGTCTGTATTTCTGTAAGTAATGTTGGTACTTCGTTCAGTAGGTTGAATATAGTTTGAGCTTCATCATTCAGCTGAAGTACAATTTCACGAGCCTGTAGGTAGTTACCGTCTTTCGTTAACTCATCAAACTCTTCAAACTTTGGTACAAACTGCTCAAGCTTCTTTTCCAATTCCTCTAGAGCGGGACCAAATGAATGTTGATGTGCCAAAATCGTTTTACGAGCAGAACGGTAATATTCTTTTAACTGCTCAATTTCGATACGGTTTTTTTCTTCACTGCCAATTAATTCATCTAGCTCTGTAATAATTTGTACACGAACTTGCTCGCACTTTGTAAGCTCCTGATCAATTTCCCGTTCTGCATGTGTAGCTTTGTTGAATTTGAAACGATCAATAAATTCTTCCGCATCAAACAACAATTCGTCAATTTTCGGAATTTGTTTATCCACAACATCCAACCATCTATTACGCCAGTTTTCAAATAGCTCTTCTGTTTGCCCATTCATATTTAGCGCTTTTACTTTAGCTAACTCTTCAAAAATTGGATAGTGTTGGATTTGTAACTTTTCTTTATCTAATCGTCCTATTTCTGCATTATGCTTGCGTCGTACTACCAACCCTACAATCAATAATGCTAATAGTATGACGACAACAATGATGATATAATTTATCATTGTAAGCCCCCTAATCCCAATTAAAATCAATAAATTACCTATATACGTCTTATTAATAATAACATGTTTTAATCTATTTGTTGAACTATTTGCAGGTTTTTTTACTGCAAATCCCATATTTTTGAAGGAGGTCGCATAAAATGATGCGCGATGGTCATATACATACCCCTTTTTGCCCACATGGCTCCACAGATTCATTCGAGGAATATATTGAGAAAGCAATTGAAAGTGGATTCAAAGAAATATCTTTTACAGAACATGCCCCACTCCCTGATGGCTTTATCGATCCCACACCCGATAAGGACAGTGGCATGGATAAAGTATATTTGAAAAACTATCTTCATCAGCTGAAAACACTAAAAGAGCACTATCAATCAAAGATTATTATTAATATCGGTTTGGAAGTTGATTATATTATCGGTTTTGAACAGCAAACACGTCAATTTCTAAATGAATTTGGACCTTTCCTGGATGATGCCATTTTATCAGTTCACTTTTTACAGACAGCAGATGAGTATGTCTGCATTGACTTTTCCGACGAAGTATACTTACAATTTGCTAATAAGGTAGGCGGAATCGCCCCTATGTATGAACTCTATTATGAAACGGTTAAAAAATCGATTTTGGCAGACCTGGGTCCATTCAAGCCGAAGCGGATAGGTCATCCAACATTAATTCATAAATTTCAGCTGGCTCATTCAAAACAAATTGATGACTCCTTGCAAATTAAGGAAATTCTTATATTAATGAAGCAGCATCATTATGAACTTGATTTCAATAGTGCCGGTTTAAGTAAACCATTCTGCAAGGAGCCCTATCCGCCATTACCATTTGTACAATTCGCAAAAGAATTAAAAATTCCTATTATTTTTGGATCTGACGCACATACTGCACAGCATTTACATCAGCATTATGAGGTTTTACAGCAAAAAATTATTTTTTAATCGGAGGTTTATATGTTTTCAAATATTACTTACAGCGGAACGCTAACTGAGCAGTACGAACAACTTGCAAAACATCTTGATGCATTATTGGACGGGGAAAACGACCTCATTGCAAATTTAAGCAATGCGTCAGCTTTATTAAATTACTTTTTAGAAGATATAAATTGGGTTGGCTTTTATTTAATGAAGGATGGCGAATTAGTGCTTGGTCCATTCCAGGGATTACCCGCTTGTGTTCGCATCCCTGTTGGACGTGGTGTTTGTGGGACTGCCGTTGTAAACAATGAGACAATTATGGTGGATAATGTCCATGCTTTCCCTGGACACATTGCTTGTGATGCAGCATCAAAATCGGAAATCGTCATTCCTTTAACTGCAGATGGAACGGTATTTGGAGTTTTAGATATTGATAGCCCGATTGAGGCACGCTTTACATCGGAAGATAAAGAAGGATTAGAGCGATTTGTCAGTGTGCTCATAAAACATATTAAGTAAAAAAAGGGAGACCCTGAATTATTTTCCAGGTTCTCCCTTTAACATTTTAGCTCCATTGAACTTTCAAACACACAAACGCGATTTTTCCCGTTACTTTTAGCATTGTATAACGCTGTATCCGCCTGTAAAAAGATATGTTGAAAATCCGGTCGATTTCTTTTATACCATGTAACCATGCCGGCCGAAATTGTTACAGATGGATTCGTTACTTTCGGTATCATGTCAACAAGCTCTTTCGAAACTTTTAATGCCTCATTATCTAGAATATTCGGAATATATATAGCGAGCTCTTCACCGCCCCAGCGCGAACAGATTCCTCTCAAACCAATTTTCTTTTTTAGTTGAACAGCAATTTGAACGAGCACTTTATCCCCAATCTGATGTCCAAAGCTATCATTGACCTTTTTAAAATTATCAATATCAATTAGTAGAAACATACCTGAATCATCTTTTTGAATTGATTTTTCAACATACGTATCGGAATAACTACGCGCATAAAGTTTTGTTAAATGGTCACGATCCACCATTTCCTGTAATTGCTCTCTTAAAACAGAGTTGGAAATGGCTAAAGAGGAATGATGAATAAGGGATTGCATCAACTTAAAACTATCGAAGGAGAAGAAATACGGTTCTTGATGCAATACAATGCTAAACCCAATTATCTTTTCTTCAACAATCATTGGGATAACCATCACTGACTTATATTCAATATCCTCCGCAATAAGTCGACTGAAATCAGCGATAAATAATGGATCCTGCTTTACTTTAAAGTGCTTTTCTACATATTGAATATATACTTGAGATTCTTCTTTATTAAAATAAGGGGTACAGACTTCAGTCATTTCATAGTAATCTTTCCTTTTAAATAAAAACCCGACTTCCATCGGTTGGAATGACTTTAATAATTGTTTTTGTAAAAATAATAGCATTTCGTTAATTGTCAGCTTCATATTTAAACGATGTGAAGTTTCGTTAATTAACTGCAAATCACTGATTAAACGATGTGATTGATGATACAGTTTGGCATTTTCCAATGAATTGCCCGATGCCTGGGCAAGCATTTTTATGAACTCTTTTTCTGAATTGGTAAAGGAATAGTTAATAGGGGCTTTTACCTGTAAAATGCCGTATATTGCTTGCTTACCTTTAATTGGTACATTTAATAAACGACAGTCCATTTCAGTAGCTATATCTTCTTTCAACTCTCCAGACACAAATGCCTCAATTGTTGATGGTCGCTCTGATAAGTAATCAAACGGCTTCATCTGGATTTTCGTTTGACGATCCTGATCATTTGATAATATCAGTTCTACTTCTAAATCCGAAAAATTATCTTCAATCGTAATGAGTACATTTTGCAAAATTACATCAATATCCATTGTGGAATGAAAAAGGTCAGTCATTCCATAAAGTTTACGGTATTTTTGCTCATTTGAATGTACTTCATGATTTTGTACTAAAAATTTATGAATGGAGGAGATATTGCTTATAATGTCATCTGTTAATTGTATTTCGAAAGGGGTAGTTGTTTTTTTATATTTAAAAACAATGATTCCATCCATTTTATCGTTACTAATAAGTGGCATTAAATTCGTATGGTTTCTGAAATACGAAAGTTCCTCTAGAAACTTGGGTAATTCTACAACTTTATTTCCCTTTAAATAAGGGGATAATAAATTAAAATCGATATTATAACAATCCATATTGTTTACCGGTTTTAGGCTATTATCAATCAAATGGAATAAAAAACAATCTTCCATATTGAAAAAATCTTTCAGGCTCTCTTCCAATAGTAGAAAATAGTCCTGAAGTTTATTTTGTTGTATATTTGAATTCATATATAGGTTCAGGATATTCGATTTAAATTGATCAATCTTCAGTTGATTTTCCATCATTAAATCACCTTTTCTTTCACTATTACCATTGTCAGTTTCTTAATACTTATTCTTAAGTATACACTTTTTATGCCTAATTGACTATTAATTTTTGTAATATTTTTCTAATAAACACCTCTAATAGTATCGTTTTTATTGGAAAAACGATTATTTTCTGCCTCATAACCATTTTCCCTTATATGTATAATTACCTAATCCTTTCTTTTTGTGAGATTACTTATTCCAATTGATATTCTTTCCTCTAATTTATACTTCTTTTATTCTCCTAGTACTTCATACTTGGAATTTACTGCTTCACTGTAATATTACTATTTGTTGACGTATTGTTAAAAAAAAGATACAATAGCCTTTGTGTAAAATGAATGCAGTAGTTGTATAACTTAATCGTGTATTTTGTTCCTTCTATCTTAGTTAGAATGGTGTATTGTGTAACCCTCTCGGCTGCATGGGCGAAGATACATGAAAATAGAATACCGTTTAATGTCGGGTACAACTGGTTTTTTCTTTTACAACAAAAACCAAATTTAAAGGAGGAGACACAATTATGTCTCGTTATACAGGTCCATCTTGGAAACTATCTCGTCGTCTTGGTATTTCATTAAGCGGCACAGGTAAAGAAATCGCAAAACGTCCTTACGCACCAGGTCAACACGGCCCGAACTCTCGCGGTAAAAAATCAGAGTACGGTCTACAATTAACTGAAAAACAAAAATTACGTCATATGTATGGTATGACTGAACGTCAATTCAAAAATACTTACCTTAAAGCTGGTAAATTACAAGGCGTACAAGGTGAAAACTTCATGATCTTACTTGAAACTCGCCTTGACAACTTAGTATACCGTTTAGGTTTAGCTCGCACTCGTCGTGCAGCTCGTCAATTAGTTAACCACGGCCACATTTTAGTTGATGGTAAACGCGTTGATATCCCATCATACTCAGTAAAACCAGGTCAAACGATCTCTTTACGTGAGAAATCAGCTAACCTTTCAGTAGTATCTGAATCAATGGAAGTTAACAGCTTCGTACCAGAATATTTATCATTCGATGCAGACTCTAAAGTAGGTACTTTCGTACGTATGCCAGAGCGCTCTGAATTATCTGCTGAAATCAACGAACAATTAATCGTAGAGTTCTACTCTCGTTAATTTGATTGCTCTGCAAAGAGTAGTTCGGAAAAGCCTAGAAACGTTGTTAAATCAATGTTTTCTAGGTTTTTTTATTGTATTTTGCAATAAGGTGACCTCCTTTAATACATAATAAAAAGCCAGCACCGTATTAGGTGTGGCTAGACGAAAAATTTTTTTATTCAGAAATATAAATAGTTGCATCATTTTCTAAACCTATATGAACACTTGAAACTGAATGGCTTTTCTCATCAAACCAAACTCCTTGAGATTTGATTATTAAATCTAATGTTTGATAATCAAGTTTTATATTATCTTTAACTTTTTTATCTAAATTAGGACCTAAACCATCTACTAAAATAGTAACATTGTAAGATTTATCCATTGTTACACCTCCCAACTTCTACCTACAATTGCACGCAAATAAGAAACCAAAGGACAAACTATTAATCTGATAAGTTTACTTTTTCTTATTCAACTTCAGAGAAAAATATTTTGTATTGTTGTGGGGTTAATCTACTTTATATAACTTATCTTGCGTTACTATTTGTATACCCCAATATCTCATTTCTGCAAACGAATAAACATTAAAATATCTCACATACTTAATTTATAATTTATTAAAGGATGTGATTTTTTGGAAGATGCAAAATTTGCCGAACTGAATAATGAAAAACTCAATGCAATCAAACAACTGGAAGAAAAGTTGGACGTAACATTAATTGCTTATGACATTTCCGGATCAAACAGTCAAATTCAAAATGGTAACAGTCCTGATGTAATCAACCCTTCTTAATGTTTTGCTATACAAAATAAAAAGACACTCACAAGATGCTGAACTGAACCCTATTTTGTAGACAGTATAATAAAAAGACATGTAGTTGTGCTTAAGCTGCGATTAGATGACTTCGG
>NZ_JACSPW010000030.1 GCF_014836935.1 Solibacillus merdavium
TTTTTCGGTGAAGAAAATAGAAAAACCCCGAATAGGTCCACTTTTTTTAAAGTGTCCACTATTCGGGGTTCAGTTCATGCTACAATGTGAATGTCTTTTTATTTAAAACAAGAAATAACCAGCACTTACCATTAATATTATTATCACGATAAAGGAAGCGAAAAATGCTTTCCATGTTGAGATACGGTGCACTTCTGAAATACCAACTACTGTAATTACATATGTCCATAAACTGGCGATAATTATAAACGTACCACATACAAACTGCAGGATTAAATCACTTAATGATGTTTCAATATAAGTAATATTAAAAAAAGATTGCGGCGCAAATTGCATCCAAAACAATATTATCGGTAATATCCAAATATAAGGAATCATCGTTACACTAATCATGCGGAACATTTCTTTAAACTTACCTACCCCGCCGAATGCTTTTGCTGATAGTGTTAAAACACCCGCTGATAATGCTGTAGAAAGAAAGTATAGCAATAAACTTGATAATAATGTCGAATAAACGATATCACCTAAAGTATATGCCCCTGTAAAATCCGAACCGATAAAGCTAATTAAATTGCTTGCAAACATACCGATAATACCTACGATAATGAAATAAGATAACTTTTTATGTGTTAGAACATAACGAATGGTATCACGAGGTTTGGTAGCAATACTTAATACCGCATGTCGATCATCGACTGCATGTGCCAACTGCTCATTCAAAACAAAATCCCCCTAAAAAATATGTCTATACTCTATTATACTGGCATACTGTGGGCGATTCAAAATTATTGTACTTAAATATGATTCTCTTATTTTTCAACCGTTATTCTTCTGAAATTAAGGAAACATACCCCGCTTTTTCTATTAAAGATTGACCTTCTTCTGACAATATCCAATCAATTAATATTTTTACATTGCCAGTTGGCTCACCGGCCGTCACAATATAAAATTCCGAAGCAATTGGATAGGCATTGGAACGAATTGTTTCTTTTGTAGGAGCCACCCCATTAACTTCCAATAGTTTTATTTCTTTATTCCGCACCATTTCATTTGAGTAATAGCGGAATGTATAACCAATTGCATTTTTATAATTTTTATATTGGGATACCTCATTAATTATTCCGCCCATACCAGTTGCAATATCTTCAGTTGGGGCTTCCATTAAAGGCGTATCCCCCATTAAACGTTGTAAAGCAGTTTGGGACCCGCTATCCTGCGGTCTTTGGAAGGCACGGATTTCATCATTTCCTCCACCAACTTCAGACCAATTTGTAATTTCACCGGAATATATTCCTTTAATTTGTTCCAACGATAAACCGTTAATATCATTTTTACTATTTACAAAAAATACGAATGCTTCTTTTCCAATAGGGGTTAATACCAATTCAAAACCCTTATCTTCCGCTCGCTTTTTTTGATTTTCAGATGGTCCCGCCGCAAAAATCATATCCGCCCTTCCTAAAATTAGATTCGTATAGGCTTCATGTGTTTGGTTGACCATTACCTCACTCTTATATGGATTATAATTTTTTTCAGGGTATACTTCTTGAGCGATTGCCGCATAAAGTGGATACAATGCCGTCGCACCATCTATGATCGGTAAAGGTTCCTCTAATTTCAGGGACGCAGTTTGTTCCAGCTCCACTAATTGATTGCCTTCTACGAACGGTTCATACTGATAAATATTAACCTCAGCATCAACAGTTGGCACCCTGCTATCCAACCACTTATAGATTGGTTGAATACATGTAATGGCGATAATAATTGCTGCTAGTCCCCAATACACTTTCACACGTTTTTTCTTTTGGTAAAATACATCAAAAATTTGAAGGACAAAACCTATATATAAAATTGAAGCTACTGCAATTATTAGCGGTATGTAATGAATGTTGCCCGCCAGTAGAAACGTGAAAACAATAACAAACGTGAAAAAGCTTGCTCCTAGCAGTACAAAAATGGACATTCCAATTTGTCCCCAATACGATTTTTTCTTCATATCATCTCTCCCTTCTCATTATTACGTTCTTTATAATTCCTAAAATCCCTTTTAAAAAACGCCTTGGAAAACTTATTTCCAAGACGTTTCAAAACCATTTAGTTAAACAAATTTCACCATGTGATATTTTTTCTTTCCTCGACGGATAATCGCGAATGCATCTTCTAATCGGTCTTTTCCATCAATCACATATTCTAACTCTGTAACCTTTTCTCCGTTTACGCTGATCGCACCGTTAGTTACATCTTCACGTGCTTGGCGTTTTGACGATGAAATGCCGGCTTCCACAATTAATTCAACAATGTTTTTGTCTTCTTTTGCTACCTCTACAGATGGAACGCCAGCAAATGCCACTTTCATTTCATCTACTGATAGTGCTTTTAAATCCCCTGAGAATAATGCTTTTGTAATACGCTCCGCTGCTTCTAGACCAGCTTTACCGTGGATAAGGCGTGTCATCTCTTCAGCTAAAGCTTTTTGTGCTTTACGTAAATGCGGCTCTTCTTCCACACTTACAGCCAATGCTTCAATTTCATCACGTGTTAAGAAAGTAAAGATTTTAAGGTATTTTACAACGTCTGCATCTGCAGTGTTGATCCAGAACTGGTAGAACTCATATGGTGATGTTTTCTCAGCATCCAGCCATACTGCGCCACCTGCTGTTTTACCGAATTTTGTACCGTCTGCTTTTGTTACAAGTGGGATTGTAATTCCGAATGCTTTTGCATTTTCGTCGTGTGTTTTACGAATCATTTCTAAACCAGTCGTAATATTGCCCCATTGATCCGAGCCACCTACTTGAATACGAACATTATGGTGATCGTATAAATGGTTGAAGTCGATTCCTTGAATTAATGTGTAAGCAAATTCAGTAAATGAAATACCTGAATCTAAGCGTGATGCTACTGTGTCTTTATTTAAAATGTAGTTTACATTAATTAATTTCCCGTAATCACGTAAAAAATCGATTAATGACATTGGGCCAACCCAATCATTATTATTTACTAATACAGCACCGTTTGCTGCATCTGATGAGAAATCGAATAAACGCTCCATTTGTTTTTTTAGACCTTGAACGTTTTTGTCGATTTGCTCCATCGTCTGTAGTTGGCGCTCTTCAGAACGTCCTGACGGATCTCCAACAGTACCTGTAGCTCCCCCAACTAATAAAATCGGTGTATGACCCGCTTTTTGGAAACGGCGTAATGTAAGTAGTGGTACGATATGACCGATGTGCATGGAATCTGCTGTTGGGTCTACACCCACATATAACGAAACTTTTTCCTCGTTTAAAAGTTTTTCCATACCTTCTGCATCTGTTTGTTGGTATAACAAGCCACGCCATTCTAAATCTTGCAGTAAATCGTTTGTCATGTTGTTTCTCTCCTTTTACATGTGTTGTTATTCGCTATGTAAGGAAACAAAAAACGTCCCTACACGCAAATGCATGCAGGGACGTCAAATTTTTCATTTAACGCGGTACCACCCAGCTTGAAGAAAACAAAAACTTTTCTTCCACTTTAAGCGTCTATAACGTGACGACCCGTTCCAGCTCCAAGTACGTAATTCATAAATGCGTTTTCTCTGGCTTTCACCAACCGCCAGCTCTCTAATCAGGGAACACATTTATTACTGCAAACTCTTCTTTGCCAGAAATTTATATTTTCTATTCTACCTAGAAAATAGTTGTTGTCAATAAATATATTTGTTTACATAACAAATATGCTATAATAAACAAGATTTTAGGAGGGCGATGTTGTGAAAGAATGGCTTGAAAAATTTAATAAAAAAATCGAATCCCTTGCTTCTTCAAAACAGATGCGCTACGTACGAATTACTGGTGGTGTATTTTGGAATTTAACTTTATTAGCGGTAATTTTTGTCGCTACTACACTGTTATTCGTTGGGGGTGTAGGTGCAGGTTACTTCGCATCATTAACTAAGGATGAACCTTTGCGATCAAAAGAAGAGATGCGCGAGCAAATATTCAGCTATGAAGAAACAAGTGAACTTTACTTTGCAAACGATATTTACATAGGAAAAATTCGAACAGACTTAGACCGACGTGAAACATCGCTTGCTAATATATCTCCAACAGTTATAAATGCTGTCCTTGCTACGGAAGATGAATATTTCCGAGAGCATGAAGGAATTGTGCCAAAAGCAGTTTTACGTGGGTTACTGCAGGATGTATCCAACTCTTCTACACAAACTGGTGGCTCTACTTTAACACAGCAGTTAATAAAAAACCAAATACTTACAAATGAAGTTTCGTATGAGCGTAAAGCAAAAGAAATATTACTCGCTTTCCGGCTTGAGAAGTTTATGAGCAAAGAAGAAATTTTGGAAGCATACCTTAATATTATCCCTTATGGCCGTAATTCTTCTGGTCGTAATATTGCTGGCATCGAAACAGCAGCCCAAGGTATATTCGGTATTTCAGCATCTAAATTAAACTTACCACAGGCTGCTTATATAGCCGGTATTCCACAAGCTCCTTTTAAATACACACCATTCACAAATAAGGGTGAGCAAAAGAGCGCTGAAGGCATAAAACCAGGTATCGACCGTATGAAAACAGTATTATACCGTATGCAGGAAGTTGGCTATATTTCTGAAAAAGAATACAACGAAGCAATAGCCTATGATATTACGAAAGATTTGAAAGGCTATGAAGAACGACCAGAGGACAAATATCCTTGGCTAACAGCTGAGCTTGAAATGCGCGCAAAAGAAATTTTTGCAAAAATACTTGCTGAAAAAGACGGAATTGATCCAGACCGTTTAAAAGAAGAAAAGAACTTAAATGAAAAATACTCCATATTGGCAGACCGTACTATTCGTTCAGGAGGATATCGTATTTATTCGACCATCAATAAAGATATGTATGATGCTATGCGGAATGTAACAGAAGAATTTACCCTGTATGGTCAGACATATAAGAAAAAAGAAAAAGATCCGGAAACAGGTGAAGAAATCGAAGTGAATGTGCCTGTACAAACAGGAAGCATCATTATCGATAATAAAACAGGTCGTATTTTAAGTTTCGTTGGTGGACGTGACCATCAATTGGAACAATTAAATCACGCTACACAAGCATATCGATCAAACGGATCAACTATGAAACCATTACTTGCTTATGCACCGGCACTGGAATATGGTGTAATCGGGGCAGGTAGTCCGGTAGTGGATGTTAAATTTAAACGTGATTATGATGATTACGAACCTGTAAACTATATTCCTACACAGGAATTGGGTATTATTCCGGCACGTCAGGCTGTTGCCTCTTCCCAAAACTTAGCCTTATTACGTTTGTATGACTCTATTTTAGATCGCCGTCCTGCAACGTATTTAGACAAAATGGGCTTCTCCAAGTTAACAGAAGGCGATTACGTCCATTTATCTACAGCCATTGGTGGTATTACTCATGGTGCAACGGTCGAAGAGAATACCAATGCGTATACTACATTTGCAAATGAAGGGAAATTCATTGATGCCTATATGATTGAGCGTATCGAGGATTTAGATGGCAATGTTATTTTTGAACATAAAGTAGAGCCGGTGGAGGTATTTAGTCCAGAAACTGCCTATATGATGACTGATATGTTACGTGGTGTACTTCAACAAGGCGGTACTGCAACTTTAGCGAAAAGTCAGTTAAAGTTCTCTTCTGACTTTGCTGCAAAATCAGGTACGACTCAAGACCATAAAGACGTTTGGCTAGTAGGCTATAATCCGAATATCTCAATCGGTGTATGGTTAGGTTATGATCAGCCGCGTACTCTTTATGCGTTTAATAATCGTTATCAGCACCCTAGTAATCGTGTGAACCGATTATGGGCAAGTTATTTAAATACTCTTTATGATATCGATCCAGAATTAATTGGTACAAAGGAAACATTCAAAAAGCCAGAAGGTGTTGTTACGCAGTCGTTTTGTGGAATATCCGGACTAGCTGCTTCCACATCTTGTTCGAATGCTGGTTTAGTTGTCTCCGATTTATTTAACAAAAATGTATTTTTACCTACACAGCCAGATGATAGTTTCGTTTCATCCACTTCTGTTGTAATTAACGGCAGTACTTATGCGGCACTACCAAACACACCTACTGAATTCGTCCAAACGAGTGGATACGGATTGAATCAAGCCTTTATTAACCGTATGCTAGGTAGACTCGGCGGGGATGCATCAAAGTTATTGCCATTCAGTACTGGTAATGGTGTTGTATCAGGTGCCCCGTTCGAAGCGGATGGTGCTCCACCTGAAGCTGTATTTGCGACTTTGGCAAATGGTTCATTGTCATGGACGGCTTCTGCATCAAATGATGTGGTTGGTTACCGTGTCTACAGTATTACTGATGAAGGCACATCACTTGTAAGATCATTAAAATCTTACGAAGGATTCCAAATGTCTGTGTCAGAAGGCGTTAGGTATGTTGTTGTAGCTGTTGATATTACAGGTCTGGAATCTGGTTATTCGAATGAAGTTGGGGAAGTTTATACTATTCCACCAATTGAAGATGAAGAGAATACTGTTCCAGGAGAGATTATAGAAGAAGATTTAGACGATATAGAAATCGATCCAGAAACAACTATTGATTAATCTGTAAAACAAAACCTCCCCAACTATCATATAGTTGAGGAGGTTTTTAAATTATTTATGGAGATGTTATTTTGTCTGCTTGTAATACACCTTTTAGTATGTTTATAGCTTCATCGATTTCTTGCTCACTTACAGTTAACGGAGGCAATAATCGTATTACTTTCGGACCTGCTGCTACAGTTAACAGCCCCGCTTCATCTAGAGCTGCTACATAAGGCGCTACATCTTCTCCACCTAGCCCTAAACCAAGCATTAAACCCTTACCTTGAACAGTATAGTTTTTGTCTGGGAACGCTTCTTTTAGTTTATTTATAAAGTATTCAGATTTTTGTTTTACTGATTGTAAAAATTCATCATTAAATATATGATCAATAACTGTTTGTGCTACTGACACCGCTAATGGGTTCCCACCGAATGTCGTGCCGTGTGTTCCTGCATTAAACGTATTAAATAGTTCCTCTGTACCGAGAATACCTCCAATTGGAAAACCGCCTCCTAGACCTTTCGCCATTGATACAATATTAGGCTTTATTACAGTCTGTTCAAACGCAAAACGTGTACCGGTACGTCCAATTCCAGTTTGTACTTCATCTGCAATTACTAAAATATCCGTTGTTTGCTGAATATCGTGAATAGCTTGCGCAAATTCGTCAGATACGGCATTTACCCCACCTTCACCCTGAATCATTTCCAGCATAATAGCTGCTGTTTCAGAGTCTGCTGCCGCTTTTAATGCAGTTGCATCATTGAACGGTAATGTGATAAATTCACTCACTAATGGTCCGAAGCCGTTACGTACTTTATCTTGACCTGTCGCACTCATTGCACCGAATGTACGTCCATGGAAGCTTTGTTCAAAAACGATTATTTTATGCTTCCCTGTATGCTTTCTAGCCAATTTAATCGCAGCCTCATTTGCCTCTGCTCCACTATTACAGAAAAAAGCGTAGGATAGATGTAAATCTTTCACTAACCCTGCCGCCAGCTGCTCTTGCCCTGGGCTCTCAAATAAGTTACTAATATGCCATAGCTTCTTACTCTGCTGCTGAATTGCCTCTACAATTGCAGGATTGGCATGACCTAAGCTACAGACAGCTATTCCACTCGTAAAATCTAAATAGCGTTTTCCTGTTGTATCGAATACTTCAGTTCCTTTCCCTTCGACAATAGCGAAAGGTCTTCTTGCGTAATTTTGAAATAATGCACTCATTTTACTAGCTCCTCACTTAAAATAGTTGTACCCGTTAATATTTCATTGACAATTTGAACAGATGGTATTCCCGATTGCAAACAATTTAAAGCCCCCTGCACTTTCGGTATCATACCGCCGTATATATCCCCTTCGTCAATCCACTGCTTAATTAAATTTGGTGTGGCCTCTGTTTGAAATTTATCTTTAATACGAATACCTGCAACATCTGTAACGAGGAGTAAACGGTCTGCACCGACTGCCAATGCAATTTCACTTGCCACTGTATCTCCATTAATATTAAGTGCATGCCCATCCTTTGTTGCGCCAATGCATGCAATTACAGGGACAATACCACTTTCAGTTAATGTATTTAATAATTTAACATTAACATTTTTTACCTTACCTACATATTTATAAGTTTCATAATCTAAAAATTCACTTTCTAGTAGGGTTTGATCAAAACCATTTAAACCTACAGAGTTAATCCCTGCAGCATTGAGCTCATGTACTAATGCAGGATTAACTTTGCCGATCAATGTGGACTGGACAATTCCAATCATTTCTTCGTTCGTTACCCGTAAGCCATTTACAACTTGGGACTTGATATTAGCAGCTGCTAATTCTCGATTGATTGCTGGTCCCCCGCCATGGGTAATTATGAGTTGAATCCCCTGTTCTTGAAGGGCTTTGAAATTACGAAAGAAGGCCTCGTTAAGACCTTCTAATGTACTGCCACCAAGCTTTATGACCATTTTACGAACGGTATGATGCGTTGATTTGAACGTAGTCATAAGTTAAATCACACCCCCATGCAAATCCGTGCCCCTCTCCAACTTCTAAAGATACATAGATTTTTACTTCATGCTGTTTCAGAATTTCAATCAGTACTTCTTCTGAGAACTTGATTGGTTCACCGTTTTCAACCATTGTCGCTCCGCCAATTTTAATCGTAATTTTATCAGGATCTACTACAGCTCCTGAATAGCCAACTGCTGCGATAATACGACCCCAGTTTGCATCACAGCCGAAAACTGCTGTCTTTACAAGAGGGGAACCGACAACTGTTTTTGCGATTTTTCGTGCCTCTTCGTCCGAAATGGCACCATCGACCTCAACTTCAATTAATTTTGTTGCGCCTTCTCCATCACGAGCGATTGATTTTGCTAAGTCTTCTGATACTAAGCGTAATGCTGTATAAAAATTCTCCCAATCCGGATGTGCAGGTGATAATGGTTCATTACCCGCTAAACCATTTGCCATTACTACGACCGTATCATTAGTTGATGTATCTCCATCTACTGTAATTGAGTTGAATGTACAATCCGTTACATTAGATAACGCTTTTTGTAATTCATCCGATTCAATATTTGCATCTGTCGTAATAAAGCCTAGCATTGTCGCCATATTCGGTTCAATCATGCCAGAGCCTTTTGCCGTTCCGGATACTATTACTTCTTTGCCATCTATGATTGTAGAGTAAGTCGTATTTTTCATTACCGTATCTGTTGTTAAAATAGCTTGTGAAAAATCAATTCCATTTTCAAGTTTGGAATCCGGAATCAACTTTTCCATCCCTGTTTGAATGGGCTCCATTTTCATAATTTCACCTATAACACCTGTTGATGCTACCCCAACTAAATTTTCTGAAATGCCTAGCTTTAGAGCAGCAAGTCTTTGCATTTCATAAGCATCCGCTAGCCCTTGTTTACCTGTGCATGCATTAGCATTTCCTGAATTCACAATCATCGCCTGCATTTTTTTCGTTTCATATACAACTTCCTTTGTTACTTTAAGGGGCGCTGCTTGAACAGCATTTGTTGTAAATACTCCCGCTACACTTGCTGGTACATCACTGACTAATATCGCTAAATCTTTTTTCTTATGTTTAATACCGCAATGAACGCCTGCTGCAGTAAAGCCTTTTGGTGATACGATATTTTTGCTGGATAGTTTTTTCATTTCAATTGTTGAAGCCATTTGATGTTCCTCCTAATGATTAAATAAAGTACGGTACAAGTTGTAGGCCTGTTTGCTGAGGTAAACCAAATTGAACATTCATGTTTTGGATAGCCTGCCCTGCAGCCCCTTTTACTAAATTATCGATTACCCCTATAATTGTTGCCCGATTCGTCCGTTCATCGAGCTTCACATAAATATCGCAATAGTTTGAACCTTTTACGCGATTTGTCCCAATAGATGACGCTTCCTGAATGACACGGACGAAGGGGTGTTTCTCATACGTTGAAGTTAAACAATCAACTAATTGCTGTTGTGTAACACCTTCTGTTACCTGTGCATAGGAAGTAGCTAAAATCCCCCTTGTCATCGGCACTAAATGTGTATTAAACGTAATAGTTGTTTCGGTATCCGTAAACATCGAAATTGCTTGTTCAATTTCAGGAATATGTTGATGCTCATTAATTTTATATATCGAAAAGCTTTCATTTGCTTCACTGTAATGTGTAGTGTTTGATGGTTTATTGCCTGCGCCGGATATTCCGCTCTTTGCATCAATGACTAAAAAACTTGGATCAATCAGCTGATGCTTTATTAGAGGAAGAATGGATAAGAGAACTGCTGTTGGATAGCATCCTGGATTTGCAATTAATTCCGATTTCTTGATGGCTGCTTCATTCCACTCTGTTAATCCATATACACTTTTTTCAACTACTTCTTTCGGTGCCGGCTTTTTTTTATACCAAGATTCATAGCTTTCAAGGTTTTTTAATCGAAAATCACCTGATAAATCAATTAACTTTGGCCCCAAATTTACTAAAGGTGGAAATAGAGTACTAGATACCCCAGACGGTGTACTTGCAAAGACAACATCGGATTTTGCTAATACATCGTAATCTATTTTTAATAACGGTTGATTATAAATATTTGTTAAGTGAGGAAATTTATCTGAAAACACTGTTCCTTCCTCAGATGATGTAAATAATCCGATTTCTACTACTTCTTTATGATTATGTAAGAATCGCAATAATTCCAGTCCGCCATACCCTGTGGCACCAATAATACTTACTTTCATCTTTGTCACCTCATAATTTTTTATTGCCCAAAAATACATCAACGAAATCTAAAAGATAAAAATAAGTATAGTTATGTATATTTATTTAGTCAACTGTATTTTTATATAATCATAGATAATTCCAAATTATCGTTCAATTGTTTGTTTATTTGAGGTAGAAAGTACCACGTACTATTCCTATTAAGGAATGAGAACTAATAATAGTAAAAAAAAGCGCCTACATATGTAAGCGCCCCATAGCATATGCAAATGTGAAAAGAATTAGTCTTCCATAGTTGATAAATCGCCTGTTGGTAAGTTCAATTCCCACGCTTTCAATACACGACGCATAATTTTTCCGCTTCGTGTTTTTGGCAGCTTATCTTTAAATTCGATTTCACGTGGTGCAGCATGGGCAGATAAACCTGTTTTTACGAAATCCCTAATATTTGCTTCAAGTGCTTCACTTGGTTCTACCCCTTCACGCAATGAAACGAATGCTTTAATTATTTCCCCTCGGACAGGATCCGGCTTTCCGATGACACCAGCTTCTATTACATCCGGATGCTCGAGTAATTTACTTTCTACCTCGAACGGACCAACTCGCTCACCTGCCGTCATAATCACATCATCTACGCGCCCTTGGAACCAGAAATATCCGTCCTCATCCTTATATGCTGAGTCACCTGAAACGTACCATTCTCCTTTTAAAAAATAAGAATTATAACGTTCAGGATTTCCCCAAATCTGGCGCATCATTGCTGGCCAGCCTTTTTTGATTGCTAAATTCCCCATTGTGTATGGCGGTACTTCATTTCCCTGATCATCTACAATCGTAGCATAAACTCCAGGAATCGGTTTTCCCATGGATCCTGGTTTGATCTCCATCGCAGGGAAATTACAAATCATATGTCCGCCTGTTTCTGTCATCCACCACGTATCATGTATACGGTGACTTAAAATCTCCATTCCCCATTTTACTACTTCAGGGTTTAAAGGTTCACCAACGGATAAAACATGTCGCAATGAAGATAAATTGTATTTACTAATCAGACTTGGACCGGCACCCATTAACATTCTGAATGCAGTTGGCGCACTATACCAGACGGTTACACCATATTCTTCAATCGCACCATACCACGCTTGCGGGCTGAATCGGCCGCCAATAATTAAATTAGTGACTCCATTTAGCCACGGTCCAAAAATACCATAAGCTGTCCCTGTTACCCACCCCGGATCAGCTGTACACCAATAAATGTCGTTCTCTTTTAGATCAAGTACCCATTGGGCTGTTTGATATTGCTGTACCATTGAATAATGTACATGCAATACACCTTTTGGAGTACCGGTAGAGCCAGATGTATAATGTAAAATGGAGCCATCCTCTTTATCGACCCATTCAATGTTAAAATCCTGTGATGCCTCTTTGAAATATTTTTTAAAGTCTAATATTTTATCTGTTTCTTCAACATCTTCCCCAACTACAAAGATAGTCTTTAATTGTGGAAGCTTCTCTATAGGTACTCGATTTAATAATGATGGTGTTGTAATAATTGCAACTGCCTCACTATCCAATAAACGGTCATAAACGGCACCCTCCATAAATGCTTCAAATAATGGTCCAACAATTGCCCCTATTTTTAACGCCCCTAATAAGCTGAAATAAAGCTCTGGTGTGCGTGGCATGAATACAAATATACGATCCCCTTTTCTCAAATTTGCTTTCTCTTTCAATACATTTGCCGCTTTATTCGAGTTGCGTTTCATGTCAAAGAAAGAATATGTTTCTTTTCGATGCCCATCATTATAATAGAGTGCTACTTTATTTTTCCGATGTGTATCGACATGTCGATCAATTGCTTCATATGCAATATTGATCTTTCCCGTTTCATGCCAAGAAAATGCTTTCTCAGTATTACCCCAATCATGATTTGCAGCTACATCCTCATAATTTTTTAAATTATGTTCCCCTGGAATTACTGCTTGTTTTTCAACTGTTTTTGTCCCCATGAAATTTCCCCTTTCTATAAAACATACAACCATTTTACAATAAAATTACTATAATGCGCAAAACATTTTAAATTTTCTAATAATTTAGTTATTTATCGTAAAATAAAGCGTATTTTCGCATTAAATAGAGTATAATGGAGGTATTACAAGCAGGTGGTGTGATTATGAATCATGTGAAAAAATACTATTGTCTTGAATTCAAATCGAAGAATGGTAATGTTTTAGTGGAAGGACCCGTTTCCTCAGAAAAACTTGCTTCCTATACGTTACACGAAGACTTGAAAGCATTTCGACCTTCGCATCAACAGCATAAAGCACTTGTCGAAATTGCCGCACTAGAAGAAGGGCGTATAATTGTTATAAGGAAAGACGATATTATCGTGGGCTATGTGACATATCTTTATCCTGACCCTTTAGAGCGTTGGGCAGAAGATCGTATTCCTAATATGATTGAACTTGGTGCTATTGAGGTAATCCCATCTTATAGAGGTACCGGTGCAGGAAAAAAACTGATCGAAGTTTCCTTCATGGATGATGCTATGGAAGATTATTTAGTTATCACAACTGAATATTATTGGCATTGGGATCTCAAAGGAACAGGCTTATCGGTTTGGGATTATCGAAATATGATGGAGAGAATGATGACTACCGCAAATTTTGAATATTATGCAACAGATGACCCTGAAATAACGTCCCACCCTGCAAACTGTTTAATGGCTCGTGTCGGGTCACGTGTAGGAACCGAGACGCTTGAGAGATTTGACAAACTTCGCTTTAGAAGTCGTTTCATGTATTAATTCTTATTACAAAGGGGATTGAAAAATGATTGTCGAAGAAATTATGAAAAGGGAAATACATACACTCCTTCCTGAAAATACGGTACGCGATGCCGTCCGACTTATGCGTGAAGAAAAAGTCCGTCACGTACCAATTGTAAGCTCGGACAATACAGTTGTCGGAATAATTACAGATCATGATTTAAAAAACGCGTTACCATCATGTTTGCGAGAAGAACCAAATTCCATCATCTATGATGCACCGATTGAAGAAATAATGGTTAAAAACCCAATAGTAGGTCATCCTTTAGATTTTGTGGAAGAAGTTGCATCAATATTTTATGATGCTAAAATCAGCTGTTTGCCAATTGTCTCTGCCGGTAAACTAGTCGGTATTGTAACAACAACAGATTTACTTTACACCTATATTGAATTAACAGGGGCACATCAACCCGGTTCAAAAATCGATATCCGCGTAAGTAATCGACCTGGCATGCTTTTTGAAATTTCAAAAGTATTTCAGGAAAATAAAGCAAATGTAGTTAGTGTTCTTGTATATCCAGATGGTGATAATACAAAATCTCGTATAGTAAGTGTCCGATTACAAGTAATAAATCCGCTTCATATCATCGAGGATTTGCGTAAGCAAGGATACGATGTACTATGGCCGAATTTACCTGGCATTTCACTATGAAAAAAGCTGTATTTATTTATTCTCCAGATCAACTTACTTACAAATTTTCGGACACACACCCGTTTAATCATAAACGACTACATTTAACGATTGATTTACTAAAAAATATTGGGGCATTAAACGACGAGGATATCGTTCCAGCCCGTGTTGCAACAGATGAAGAGATTGCTTTGGCTCATGATCCTCAATATATTGAAATCGTAAAAAAAGCCGGTCACGGTGAATTAACCGCGCAACAAGGTGAACCATACGGAATTGGCACTGAGGATACGCCAATGTTTCAAAATATGCATGAAGCAAGTGCATTGCTTGTTGGAGGTACATTGCAGGCAGTCGACTCTGTTTTGCAAGGTAAATCACAGCATGCACTAAATTTGGGGGGCGGATTGCACCATGGCTTCCGTGGGAGAGCTTCCGGCTTTTGTATTTACAATGATAGCAGTGTTGCTATTAAATACATCCAGGAGAAATATGGGCTTCGTGTGTTATATGTAGATACAGATGCTCATCATGGCGATGGTGTTCAATGGTCATTTTACGATGACCCCAATGTATGTACATTATCCATTCATGAAACAGGTCGCTACTTATTTCCAGGTACAGGCAATATTACAGAACGCGGTAATGGAGAGGGTTATGGTACATCCTTTAACTTTCCAATTGATGCCTTTACAGAAGATGAGAGCTTCCTAGATATATATGAGCAAGGCATGCGTGAAGTATTTGAATTTTTTAAACCGGATGTAGTACTAACTCAAAATGGAGCAGATGCGCATTATTTTGATCCTTTAACCCATTTGTATGGAACGATGAATATTTATAGGGAAATCCCAAAGCTTGCCCATAAATTGGCCCATGAATATTGCGATGGTCGGTGGATAGCTGTCGGTGGTGGTGGATATGATATTTGGCGTGTAGTACCACGTGCCTGGTCACATATATGGACAGAAATGACTGACCAACCTACCCCAACTGGTTCACTGCCAAAAAAATGGCTTGCTAAATGGCAACAGGAATCACCTGTTCCACTTATTCCGACTTGGAATGATCCAAACCCTTTATATGATGCAATTCCTCGTAAAGCAGAAATTGAAGAAAAAAATGCACGAATGCTTGAAAAAGCGCTACATATTATTCGTACAGAAAAAAATCGTTCTTAAAAGAAGCTATACAATCTTTGATCAAAGATTGTATAGCTTTTATTTTCCTAATATAGGGATATTCCTTTATACTATAATAGAATAAAGGAAATTGGGGGCTATGACATGTATAAACATATTTTATTGGCAATCGATGGTTCTGAAAATTCACTTCGAGCTGCAAAAGATGCGATCGGTATTGCCACAGAGGAAACATTGATTGAACTTATTTCTTCCATTTCAACGGAAGCTATTTCAAATGAACCGTTACATATGGGGACCCTCGCTCAAACTGATGAACAATATATTCAAAAATTATCACGTGAAATCGATTATGTAAAAAGTAATCATACCCATTTAAAATTAACAATTGTACACGGGCCAGCAGGTCGTATGATTTCAAACTATGCGAATTATCACAACGTAGATTTAGTAGTTATCGGCTGCCGTGGATTAAATTCAATGCAGGAAATGGTATTTGGTAGTGTTAGTACATATGTATCAAAAAATGCTAATTGCTCTACTTTATTAGTGAAATAATTATTGTTACCCAAAAATTGTGGTTATAGAACTAAAAACCGCCTGCCACAAATTGTGACAGGCGGTTTTCTTATTTACTTGAATTGCGCTGTTCTATTCGATGCGGTAAAATAACACGCTGATCATCGACTTCCTCTTTATTCATATACTTCGTCAATAAGCGCATTGCAACTGCTCCTATATCGTATAAAGGTAATACAACACTTGTTAATTGCGGACGTACCATACGAGCAAGCTTTGAATTTTCGAAGCTAATAATTTCTACATCTTCCGGTACCATTTTTCCGCTATCTTGTATTCCATGTACTAAACCAATTGCAAGTTCATCATTCCCTACAAAAATAGCGGTAGGTGGATTCTCTAATTCGCTTAAATTTGTCCAACTTTCCAATCCATCATCATATGACCCATCCCCAGCAACAATAAGTGCTTCATCAATTGCAATATTTGCTTTTTGAAGGGTATCTTTATAGGCTGCTAATTTCCGTTCACCATTTACTTTGTATTGTAAAGGACCCGACACAAAAGCAATGCGGGTATGGCCATTGTCAATTAACATTTGAACGGCTTCCAAAGCAGCCTTGTAGTAATCAATATTTACTGATGCAACTTTTTCAGTAGAACTTATTGATCCAGCTAAAACTATTGGGACTGGACAAGCCTCAACTGCCCGTTGGAGGGTTTCAGTCACTTCCTCACTCATCATGACAATTCCATCTACTTGCTTACCAAGCATTGTATCGAGTAATGTTAACTCTTTTTCTTCATTCTGATCTGAATTTGCTAAAATAATATTATAGCGGTACATTGTCGCAATATCTTCTATACCACGTGCAAGCTCTGCATTTAAATTATTCGAAATGTCAGGGATAATGACACCTACTGATGTTGTTTTTTTACTTGCTAAGCCACGTGCTACTGCATTTGGACGATATTCAAGGCGCTCAATCACTTCCAGCACTTTTTTCCTTGTAGCTGGCTTAACATTTTGATTTCCATTCACTACACGGGATACCGTTGCCATTGAAACATTTGCTTCACGCGCAACATCATAAATTGTGACAGTCAAAAAATCTCCCCCTTTATCATGTTATACGATTTTTATTTTTTAAAGTTGATTGACTAATAATATGTATAGTTTAATCATATAATATTTTTATTTCTTTTTTCAATCCAAAACCTAGTGAATAACTAGTTTTACCTATAAATTCTTGCAAAAAAACTATTTTACTGCACTGTATACCCTCCATCCAAGACAATTGCTTGTCCTGTCATGCCTTTTGCTGCATCACTACATAAATATACGACCAATGCGGCTATTTCAGAAACATTTATCAGTCGTTTTTGTGGTACTAAAGGATACAGCACTTCCTCTAATACATCCTCAACCGCTATATTTCTTGTTTTAGCTAAATCTTCAAATTGATTTCTTACAAGTTCAGTATCCACATAGCCAGGACAAATAGCGTTTACCGTTATTCCGTTTGTAGCTGTTTCTAGTGCTGCCACTTTTGTTAATCCAATAACTCCGTGCTTTGCAGTATTATAACCGGCTTTTCCTGCAAAACCGACTAAACCATTGATGGAAGCGATATTAATTATTCTGCCAAATTTTTGTTGTTTCATAATGGGGAAAGCATATTTCATGAATATAAAGGGTGCAACAACCATTACCTTCTGCATCAATTCAAAAATTTCCGTATCAAACTGCTCAATCATCGACACATGTTGAAAGCCTGCATTGTTTATAACAATATGGAGTGCACCATATTGGGCAATTACAGCGTCAATCGATTGTTGTATTTGTCGTTCATCACTGACATCACATAATAAATAGCCTAAACTAGGCTGCTCTTCAATTGCCTGTTTTAATCTTTCTTCATTTTTATCGGAAATTATGACCTTAACTCCATTGTTTGACAGTTCTTTCGCAATTTCAAACCCAATCCCTTGTGCTGCCCCTGTAATTAATGCTATCTTTTGCTCCATACAACTTCCCCTTTATAAAACTATTTAGAAAAAATTGTAATTTAATATGTAGCTTCCGTCAAATATATATAGCTATGTAAAAAAATGGCTATGTTGAATAAATTCAACATAGCCATTATCAAATTATTATTTTGACACTTCATATTGCTTCATGAATTTTAAGATTTCATCATAATACGCATTGAACGTAGGAATATCCATTTGTTGTTGTTGATCAGATAATGCTATCGATGGGTCTGGATGCACTTCTGCCATGACACCGTCTGCTCCAATAGCGATTGCCGCTTTAGAACATGGTAACAGTAAATCACGACGTCCTGTTGAGTGTGTAACGTCTACCATGACTGGTAAATGTGTTTCTTGCTTTAAAATAGGAACTGCAGAAATATCTAAAGTGTTACGTGTTGCTTTTTCGTATGTACGAATACCACGTTCACATAAAATAATATTTTCATTTCCTTTTGACATAATGTATTCTGCAGCGTGGATGAACTCATCGATTGTCGCTGCTAAACCACGTTTTAATAAGACAGGTTTATTTGTTGAGCCTGCTGCTTTTAATAGCTCAAAGTTTTGCATATTGCGGGCACCAATTTGAATTACATCGATATAATCCAGTGCATGCTCTAAGTCTGAAGGTGTTACGATTTCTGTAATAACCCCTAAACCATACTCTTTTGAGACTTCTTTTAATATTTTTAGTCCATCCAACCCTAAACCTTGGAAATCATATGGAGATGTACGCGGCTTGTATGCACCGCCACGAATTAATTTCAATCCTTTTTCTTGGATAGAGGCAGCTACTGCAGCAACTTGCTCATATGACTCAACTGCACACGGTCCAAATACAAAAGAAGGTGTACCTGATCCAACTAGCTCACCGTTAATATTAATGACAGTATCTTCTGACTTTTCTTTTCGTGATACTAGTAATTCTTTTTTCTTTTCTGCTTCTAATTGTTTTAATGCTGTTTTGAAGATTTGTTTAAAAATATAATCAACTGTCATTTGATTTAATGGACCATTGTTATTCTTTTTAATTAAATCAAGCATATGGCGCTCACGTAACGGGTCATAGCGATTTACGCCCTGTTTCTCTTTTATTTTACCTATTTCCTCTACAACGGTTGCACGTTCGTTAATCAATCGTAAAATTTCCAAGTTTAAGCTGTCAATCTGACTACGTAAGCTTTCTAAATCCTGTTGACTCATATTCCTCTTACCCCTCTTCTTTACGTATCCAACTCTTTCAGATAACTTAAAAGTATGATACATTTTTAAGTAATAAACTTATTATAATCAATCTACTGTAGAAAGTCACGTCTTTTTAATTTAGCGATTCAACTCGCTAAAGTATATTTTAATAATAAATTGAAAGGAAGCGTTATCATATGACAAATAAATTGTTTGCACTTGATATCGGAACGCGCTCCGTTGTTGGTATTATTCTAGAGCAACACGAAGATAAATATCATGTCGCTGATATTTTAGTGAAAGAACATAAAGAACGTGCAATGGTTGATGGTCAAATACATAACGTCCTGTATGTTGCAGAGCTCATACAGGAGATAAAAATTATATTGGAAGAAACCCACGGTCCATTGAAAAAAGTCAGTGTTGCAGCAGCGGGTCGAGCATTAAAAACTGAGCAAGCACTTGTCACACTTTCAATTAAAAACAGACCGATTTTTACTGAAGAGGATATTAATAGGTTGGAGCTGCAAGCTGTCCAACAAGCCCAGCAGCAATTATTACAGCATAAAGACGATGTAAAAAACAATCATTATTATTGTGTCGGTTATTCTGTTTTATATTTCCGATTAGACGGTGAAGAAATTGGTAGCCTACTCGATCAACAAGGTGACGAAGCTTCTGTAGAAGTTATTGCAACATTTCTCCCGCGGGTAGTTGTAGAATCACTTCTAGCTGCATTAAAACGTGCAGATTTAGAAATGGAGGCATTAACTTTAGAACCGATTGCGGCGATTAATGTACTTATCCCTCCAACAATGCGTCGATTGAATGTGGCGCTCGTCGATATTGGTGCAGGAACTTCGGACATTGCAATTACAGATAAAAGTACTGTTGTTGCATACGGAATGGTCCCAACTGCCGGCGATGAGATTACTGAAAGTTTAAGTGACCATTACTTATTGGACTTTCCGATAGCTGAAATAACAAAACGTCAAATGCATACAAGTGAAGAAATTTTAATTCAGGATATTTTAGGGTTTGACGCATATATCCCGCGTGCAGAAGTCGTAAAAGCAATTTATCCAGCAATTGAAAATCTAGCAAAATCTATTGGTGAGGAAATTTTACGTTTAAATAATTATGTTCCTCCTAAAGCCGTTATGCTTGTAGGTGGTGGAAGCTTAACCCCCCATCTCCCGGAAGAGCTTGGAAAAGTATTGAATTTGCCTGCGAATCGTGTAGCAGTTCGAGATGTAAATGCCATTCAGAATTTAACACGTGCAGAACATATTCCTGCAACACCTGAACTCGTAACACCGATTGGAATTGCAATCGCAGCACAAAAATCACCGATTCATTACATGTCTATCACAGTAAATGATCAAGTAGTTCGTTTATTCGAATTAAAAGAAATGACCGTTGGTGATGCCTTTTTAGCAGCGAATATCCGTGCAAAACAGTTGTATGGTAAGTTAGGTCACGGTTTATCTATTACAGTGAATGGTCAAAATGTATTCGTACCGGGAGAACATGGACAGCCCGCAAAAATAGTATTAAATGGGGAAACAGCTTCCACTAAAACACAAATAAAAAATGGCGATATAATTCAGCTTATTCCTGGAAAAGATGGTGCTGATGCTTATGCCACAGTTCGTGAAATTATTGATGAGGCAGCCGTTAAAAAGATAACTATAGGTAAGGAAAAATACATAATAGAGCCTAAAGTAATCATTAATGAAAAAGTAGTAAAATTGGATACACCCATACAGGATCGTGATGTTATTGTTGTTCAAACAATTGCAACGGTAGAAGACGCTTTCAGCAGTACGAATAATACAAAGCACCTCCAACAGTTTAGTTCCTATTGTGTCCATCTAGATGGTAAACCCGTCTATTTACCAGAATTTTCTTCGCAACTTTTTATTAATGGAAAGCCTGGTAAAACTCATTACCCTATCCAAACAGGGGATGTAATTACCTTTGAGCAAATTACATCGCCTTCTGCAGAACAAATAGCGGCATCCTTAAATTTACTCTTGGAGGAAAAAGTGATTGTCACGTTTCAGCAGGAAAAAGTAGAGCTTGCCAAAACGGCTCGGGAGTTTTACGTCAATGGTCAAATTGTTCAAAGTACTACAACTGTACCAAATGGTGCTACGATTAAAATTATTGAAAAGGACACGGGGAAGTGGATTTACCAGGATGTTTTCCGCTTTTCAACTTGGCAGCTTCCTACCGCATTTAAAGGTTCTTTCACGATTTTACGAAATGGACAGCCTTCTACATTTGATGCGGAAATATTCGGTGGTGACCAGTTAGAAATTCAGCTCTCAGAAATTAAATAATCATAGAATTTTAACAATATAAAAAAGGCTTCCAACATTTATTGGAAGCCTCAGACTGTAGACAAACTCGAAGAAATTTGAGTTTGCCTACAGTCTTTTTTGTTTTAAAATAAAGTTAACTGATGAAAACCGTTGATTTCCATTCCAGGGGACGCG
>NZ_JACSPW010000031.1:0-18005 GCF_014836935.1 Solibacillus merdavium
AGAAAAGGGCATGTTGGAACGAATTTTCGTTCCAACATGCCCTTCCTTATAATTGAATGACTTTTTCAGTGCCCTCTAATTAAATGGGACACTTTTTACTCTCAAGTTAATTTTGCATAGGGATTTTAATTTCCGCTGTTCCATCTAGATAAGAAGGATAACTATAAAAATAAATTTTAACGGGATTTGTGTATTTTTCAATATCATAGCTAACAGTGACTTCGTGATAATTTCCATCCATTCCCGACACGGATGAATTCCTTACACCTAATTCTTTCCCTGTGGCATCAATTGCAGTACCTAATAGTTGAAGGTAATGTTTCATGTTTGCTGGCTTATATTGTACTCTCAACTGTTTTGGATACACTTCAACCTTTGATAAATCAATAAAATCAGGAGCAAAAATTACTTCTTGCTTCTCAAAATTAACTTCCATATAATCCTGCCCTTTTGGTAAAGCTTCCACTTCAGAAATTTTTAATGTCAGTGACTTAGGCTCTCTAAAATAATTACTTTGTAAATAATGGGTCATTACATTTTCATCCGTTGCCCCATGACCCGTAACGCCATTCGAAACTTCACTCCAAATTTCATTATTTTCGTCCAACAGTTCAATTGAATTAAAGCTTAATATACGTTTGTCGTTTGTCGGATCAACCGCTATTTGAATCCCTACACGTAGTGGTGAAATGTGGACTTCTTTTACAGTAAAACGCTGCCCTTCTATTTCCAACTGTTCATTAACTGCATAAACTTTCGTTTGCTTAATTTCATTTTTCAATTCAAAAGGAACACGCAGCGTTTCATCATTTAACATGAATTGCACTTCGAAATTCCGTTCACTATAATCCATGCCTTCGCTTGAAACAACTTCAATCGAACTCGCAAATTCATATGTTTCCTCATCCATAAATGTACTAAATCCCACACCTGCTTTTACTGGTTCTCCGTTTTGAAGTACGCTTAAACTAATTTTTTTATATTTACTCAAATCCTGTTCACTGCTTAACCGATACATAATGTACATACCTGTTTCATCTGCTATAACCTCTTCAATTACTGCCTTGACCCCATTTAGTTCAGCTGAAGCGTAAATTTTCTCATTATACCCTTGCTCAAGCACATCCTCAATTCCTTTATTGTGTGTGATTAGCTCTACAATCGTTTCTAATCCCGGCACTTTCGATACGGCATATGCAATTGTCGGTGAAAAACGAATGGATAAAATAAAAAGACAGATGACTGTAGCTGAGATAATGGTAGCTGTCCACCTCTTCTGCCTTTTTTGTTCCACTCTTTTTATCGTGATTGCATGCGCCCTCGCAGCTGCTAATGCTTCATTAGGCGTGTCGAGCTTATTTAAATATCTCTTTAGCTTATCATCCATTATCGTTCACCTCTTTCTATTAAAATCCCTCGAAGTTTTCTAAGCGTATGGTGCAAACGAGATTTAATCGTTCCTTCTGATACTTGTTGAATTCGAGCGATGTCTTTCATTTTTAAATCTTTAAAAAATCGTAAATATATAAGTTCTTGCTGTTCAATCGGCAGCTCCGCTATAACATCCGCAAGCTCTAAAGGATGGACCTCTTCATTCGGTATTTCTATTTCTTCCTTCAAAACATAACGAGCTTGCTTCTTTTTCATATCAAGACAAATATTAATCAAAATACGAATAAGCCATGTCTGCAAATATTCTGGTTGTTTGACTGTATGTATTTTTTTTAGGCAACGGTATGTCATTTCCTGAATCGCATCGACTGCATCATATTCATTTTTCAAATATGCAAAAGCTATTTTATAAAATCCGTCTTCATAACTCTCTAACATTTCAACAATTGCTCGTTCGTTTCCAGCAATCGCACTTTTTATAAGTTGCTGCTCATCCATGAAAGACACCTCCCTACTTATTAGACCTTTGTAACATACGTTTCGTTCAGTCCAAATAAAAAAATTCTGCTATCTTTTACAATAGCAGAATTCCCCTTAAATTTACTTTAAATATTCAACACGATATACGTCATGACGTCTGTCTTTTAAATGCTTTACTGTCCCATCTTGACGCTGGCGACGTAAAATTTCCAAGTCGACGTCTCCTATGAGAACCATTTCTAAGTTCGGGCTTGTTTCGCCTACAATGCCGTCTCGGGCAAATTCAAAATCGCTCGGTGCAAAAATGCCTGATTGTGCATATTGAATATCCATATTTTCTGTTTCAGGCAAGTTCCCCACTGTTCCAGAAATAACTGTATAAATTTGGTTTTCAATTGCACGCGCCTGAGCACAGTAACGTACGCGTAAATAGCCTTGGCGGTCTTCTGTACAGAACGGTGTGAAAATAATATTCGCGCCCATATCTGTTGCGATTCGGGCAAGTTCCGGAAACTCAATATCATAGCAAATTTGAATTGCAATCTTCCCGCAGTCGGTATCAAATACACGGACCTTATCGCCATTACTGATTCCCCACCATTTACGTTCATTTGGCGTAATGTGAATTTTATATTGTTTTTCAATCGTCCCGTCACGTCTGAATAAATAAGCGATATTGTAAATCTCCTCGTCTTCTTCCTCAACAAAATGAGAACCGCCAATGATATTCACATTGTAGCGAACCGCTAAGCTTGTAAATAATTCAATGTATTCAGGTGTATACTTTGTCAGTTTACGGACCGCCTGCGATGGTGATTTTTCATTTAAAAAGCTCATTAATTGTGTTGTGAAAATTTCCGGGAATACGACAAAGTCTGAACCCGCATCAGAGCCTACATCAACAAAGTACTCACACTGTTTTGCAAAATCCTCAAAGGAATCAATCGCACGCATCATATATTGGACAACACAAATACGTACTGGATAGCTTGTTTTAAAGTGACGCTTCGAGAGTGGACGATAATCTACGTTATGCCATTCCAATAACGTTGCATACTTTCCTGATGCAACATCATCTGTTAAATAATTCGGATTTATACGCATTAAAATAAAGCCATTCATCATTTGGAATGTCAGCACTGGATCATATATTTTATGGCGGCTTACCGCGTCTACATATTCACGTGGACTCATCTCATTCGAATGTACATGATAATTCGGTATACGCCCTCCAATAATAATAGACTTTAAATTGAGTGTACGAGCCAAGTCCTTCCGTGCCTCATAAAGTCTTTGCCCTACCTTCATACGGCGATATTCTGGATGCACCATTACTTCGATTCCATATAAATTATAACCATTTGGATCATGATTTGTGATAAAGCCGTTATCTGTAATATCGTTCCACGTATGGCGATCATCGTATTCATCAAAGTTTATACGTAAACTCGAGCATGAACCGATCACCTTTCCATCTAGCTCTGCAACAATTTGTCCTTCTGGGAAAATTGTTAAATGACTATATAAATGTGCCCGCTCCCACGGCTCCATACCTGGAAAAGATATGCGCTGAATTTCTAATATCGCATCTATATCCTCTACTGTCATATTTCGTATAATCATTGGTTTTTCAAATTTGGACATATCTAATGCATCTGTCATAATAACTCCCCCTCCATACATATATAGACTTTCCTTTTCATAGCACTCCATAAACGTAGTAATTTACTTTTTCTCGAATTCAAACTATAATCAATTGAGATTAAATTATGAATATAGAGGTAACAGTATGTCCAAAAAACTCGAAAATGCCTTGCTCGTCATTTGGGTAGTATCTTTAACAGCGACTCTTGGATCATTATATTTTTCAGAAATACGGGGCTACGAACCATGTACATTATGCTGGTATCAGCGCATCCTAATGTATCCAATTGTAATTATCGCAACCGTAGCATACATACAAAAGAATGCTAGAATCGCCATGACTACAGCCGTGTTTTCTACGATTGGAGCTGCAACATCATTATATCACTATGGGTTACAAAAATTGGACTTTTTGCAGGATACAGCCCCTGCTTGTGGACGCGTGCCATGTACAGGTCAGTATATTAATTGGCTTGGCTTTATTACGATTCCATTTTTAGCACTTACTGCTTTTATCATTATTGCAGCTGTTAGTTTTTATATGTTAAAAGTTTTAAAGGAGGAAAATTAGGATGAAGAAATTAGCGATTGTCGGTGCAGTAATAGTTTTATTATTTGCTGGAATCATTGTACTCACAAATATGAAGAATAGTGAAAAATTAGAGGACAATCCGTATGGCACGGATAATTTAAAACAATCTACAATTGATCTTTTAGATGATGAAAATTATCAAAATATCATTTTACCAGATGCATTAGCAAAGAAAATTGAATCAGGTAACGGTGTTGTCGGTTATTTCTTCAGTCCTGAATGCTCGCATTGTAAAAATTACACACCGAAACTTATGCCTATTGCTGACGAGATGGATATTCAAGTGGATCAATTAAATATTCTTGAGTACACTAATGAATGGGATACTTATAATATTACAGCAACACCAACACTTATTTACTTCGAAAACGGTGAAGAAGTTGCCCGTTTAGAAGGTGACGCACCAGATGAAACAACGCGTCAATTCTTTAACGATATTGTGTTAAACTAATAAGGATTATAAAATCGTGTTCATTAAGAGCACGATTTTTCATTTGGAGGAATTTACAATGTTCACATATACAATAAATGAAAACGGCTTAACTGTAGAAGAGCTCTTACGCACGAAATGGCGTTTAGGAAAAAAGATTGTCCATGAATTACGCATGGCAAAAGCAGTAACATTAAATGGCGAACCATTACTATGGAAAGAGCCTTTAGAGAAAGGGACGACAATTCATTTTGCTTTCGATATCCCTGCTTCCAATTATATCCCAACAGATAAATGTGAAGTGACTGTACGCTATGAAGACGAGCATTGCTTAATCGTATCAAAGCCTAAAGGGATGGCTACTCATCCAAATGAGCCAATGGACAATGATACTTGTATGAATCATGTAATGCGCTATATTGTGGATCATGGGGGACATTACGCTGAGCATGTGCATCGTTTGGACCAAGGAACGAACGGCTTATTACTTGTTGCCAAACATCCGATAGCAAAGTCTATTTTTGATCGTATGATTGAAGAAAAAACAATCGTCCGTACGTATGCTGCTGAAGTTCAAGGAAACCTACGTACAGATAGTGGTACGATCAGAGCTGCAATTGGTAAAGACCGTCATCACAATACACGTAGAGTTGTAGCCCCGAATGGTCAATCTGCCGTTACACATTATGAAGTAGTAAATCGTTTTAAAGGGACATGTGTTGTTCATGTCGTTCTAGAAACAGGACGTACTCACCAAATTCGCGTGCACATGGCTCATTTAGGTCACCCTATAGTTGGCGATACAATGTATGGCGCACGAGAAACTGACTCAGGTGATTATGCATTACACGCCATCCAATTAGCATTCATACATCCATTTTTGAATGAGCAAATTATTGTAAAAGATAACTAAAAGATGCGTCCGTAAATAGCTACGGACGCATTTTCCTATTTCTTTTCACGTTCTATATAATTCACATCATTTTGTTTGGCCAAATGATAAATTTGGCTTTTTCCATTTGAATGAACTTCTTTTTCTTTAATGATGAACTGGTCTCCTGATTTGGTTGTAAATGTAATATCCCCGGCTTTACTCCCTATAACGTATTCAAAAACAATCTCGTCTAATTGATTCCACTGATATTGATGATCCGTAAAAAAATGGTGTCTTTCTATTTTATCTTGGCTAATCATTAAATAATTCTGTGTAGATAGATACGCAATTAAAACGCTTAACCCAAATAGGAAAATACCCGAGACGTATATTTTCATATTTCTTTTATAAGCAAGAATCCCTAACATTATAATTAATACTAAACATGCTAAAAGTATAAGTCTAAGATTTACAGGATTCGGGATGAATGTTGATGCTCGATTATTATAAGAGAAATACTCCATCTGAAAAATAGGATGAAATATCATTATAAATGGTGCAAAAACAGTAACTGTCACTGCTGCCATTGAAAAAAATAAACCGGGTGAAAAATTTTTAAACATTGCATCACTCCCCTAAGTAATTATATGTTAAAAATCAAATTTGAAATTATCCGGATTTTGCCCAAAGCGCTCGTCGCGATTTAACGCATCTAGTTGCTGCATTGTTTCTTTTGTTAACTCGAAATGATATAGCTCACTATTTTCTTTAATACGTGAAGGTGTCACAGATTTCGGTATTATGATGACATCATTTTGTAAATGCCAGCGTAAAATTATTTGTGCTGGTGTGACATCGTATTCGCGTGCAATGCGTACAATTTTATCATCATTTAATACATTTCCTCGCCCAAGCGGTGACCAGGCTGTTACCGCAATTTGCTCCTGTGCACAATAGTTTCTTAATGACTCTTGGCTTAAATAAGGATGCACTTCAATTTGGTTTACCATTGGGGCAATATTACAACTTGCTAGGATATCTTTTAAATGATGCTCATGGTGGTTAGAGACACCCGGGACATGGATCAGTTTTTCATCATATAAGCGTTCAATTGCCCGGTACGTATCCACAAACTTCTCCTTAACCGGCCAGTGAGTTAAATATAGATCTATGTAATCCATATCAAGCTTTTTTAGCGATTTTTCAAAAGCACGTAACGTGTTATCGTAGCCTTGGTCACTGTTCCAGACTTTTGTTGTCACGAAAATATCCTCACGCGGTACTGAAGAATGTCTAATTGCTTCCCCTACTTCTTCTTCATTGTAGTAAAGTGCTGCTGTATCGACTGCTCGGTACCCTAATTCCAGAGCTGTTGTAATTGCTTGAAGCGTTTCATCCCGGTCAGTCATTTTGTACACACCTAATCCAAGTACAGGCATTTTAACTCCATTGACCAATTCTTTTGTCGTTTGTAAATTCATATCCATCACCTCGGTTTTATATTGTTTTTATTATAGCACTACTGTATTACCATCTAATAATTGTATTTGCAGAAAAAGGGCTATTACAGCTTTGACATTGTTCCCTTTGTTATTTACGTAAACGTCCAGGTTTAGTTTCAAAAATAAGGAAATAATGGTAGATTGTTTCGTTATTGTTTAGTACAATTTAATTAACAGAAAATTCTTGCAATAGAGTTTTTTATAAATTTGTTTAGGAGCTGAATAACTATGATGGACACGCAATTAGTTTTAACAGGATTTTTAAAGCGCGCACAACGGTATTTTCCAAACAAACAAATTATTTCTCGTACTAGCCCCACTATGACACATCGTATTCCATTCAAAGATTATGTAAAAAGAACTCATCGTTTAGCAGATGCCTTAACGAAGCTAGGTATGAAGCGCGGTACGAAAGTTGGTACTTTTGCTTGGAATCATCACCGCCATTTAGAAGCATATTTTGCTATTCCATGCAGTGGTGCAATTCTCCACACAATCAACATCCGATTGGCACCTGAGCATATTATTTATATTATTAATCATGCAGAGGATGAAATTTTACTAATCGATGGTGACTTATTCCCATTAGTAGAGCCAGCTTTAGGCCATTTAAAAACAGTAAAGCATATTATCGTTATGAGTGATGATCCAGTAGCTCCATCATCCAGCTTCCCTAATGTTTACAGCTATGAACAGCTTCTTCAAGAAGCCGATGAAAATTTCGAATTCCCTGCAGATTTAGAAGAAAATATGCAGGCAGGGATGTGCTATACATCCGCAACAACAGGCATGCCTAAAGGTGTCATCTATACACATCGGAGTATTGTCTTGCATAGCTTAGCACTCGGTCTTGCGGAGTCCTTTGCGCTAAAAGAAAGTGATATTGCATTACCGGTTGTGCCGATGTTCCATGTAAATGCATGGGGCTTCCCATTTGCTGCACTTAATTTTGGTGCAAACATTGTACTACCTGGCCCAATGATGACCCCGAGTTTAATTTTGGACTTAATAGAACAAGAGAAAGTTACGATCACAGCAGGTGTTCCGACAATCTGGCTTGGCGCACTTGCAGAACAAGAAAAGCAAACGCGCGATTTATCAACTATCCGTTTAATTATCTCTGGAGGCTCAGCTTCACCGAAAGGATTAATTCAAGCCTACAATGAAAAGCTGGGGGTTCCTTACGTAAACGCTTACGGTATGACTGAGACATCACCGCTTGTAAGTATGTCGCATCCTACAACTGAAATGAACAGTTATACGGATGATGAAATGCTAAATATTCGTGTAACGCAAGGCCTAACCGTATCATTAATTGAAACAGAAGTCATAAATGAAAAAGGTCCGGTGCCTTGGGATGGAGAAACTATGGGGGAATTGCGTGTACGCGGACCTTGGATCGTTTCCGAGTATTATAAAGATGACCGGACTAATGAAGCATTCCGCGATGGCTGGCTATATACAGGAGACATTGCAGTATTAACGAAGGAAGGTTATATCAAAATTACAGACCGTACAAAAGACCTTATAAAATCAGGCGGCGAATGGATTTCTTCAGTGGATTTAGAAAATGCGCTCATGTCTCATCCTGATGTTTTTGAAGCAGCAGTCATTGCTGTTCCCCATCCAAAATGGCAAGAAAGGCCGTTAGCTTGTGTCGTTTTAAAAGAAAATGCTCATGCAACAAAAGAAGAGCTTCTACAATTTATTGAACAGGATTTTGCAAAATGGTGGCTTCCGGACGATATCGTATTCTTAAAGGAAATACCAAAAACATCTGTAGGTAAGTTTTTAAAAGCAAAACTAAGAGAAGAATTAAAAGACTACGAAGTTCAAACGAGTTAAAAATAAGACATAAAAGGTGTGCCTAAATTTTTACCTAGGCACACCTTAAGTTCATTTATTTCTCTTCGTCTTCATCATCAAATTGCTGCGGATCTGCAATACGATCAGATTCTTCCAATTGGCCTCCGTCACGCATATTTTCCATCTGCTTGCCGAGATTTTTTAAATCTTCCATTGAATTGGCCATATTTCCATTTACAATCTCATCTTTTTTCATCTAAATCCCTCCATATTTTAATTTTATATTTTTCCAATTTTGAACTATTTCTGACATAATTAAAGTTTTCATACAGTTAATTTATGCTATACTAAAAAAAGAGATAATTAGAAACATGAGGAGGATACTTCCATGAAATTAATTTTAATTCTTGGTGTTTGCATCGCATTCTTAACAGCAATTTTCACTGCTGGTTATGATAGCAAACCATTCTCAAAAGAAAACTAATCCTATTAGCTTTTCATTAAAAGACAATCGTAATCATGCGATTGTCTTTTTAATTTGACTTTTTTCTTTTTATAAAATATATTAGTTACATAAAGTAAGTTGATTATAAAAAATAACTATATAGGGAGAATTTTAAATGCCTACACATTTTCATAAAAAACCAAACTTATATCCAGCTCATGTTCAATTAAAAGTTTCAAACTTAAAACGTTCGATTGAATACTACACTACGATTATCGGATTTAAAGTCCTACAGCAAACAGAGTCGGAAGCATATTTAACAACAGATGGCCAAACGAGCTTAGTTTCTCTAGTCGAAGTACAAATTGCTCTGCCTCTTAAACAAGGGTTTGCAGGTTTATACCACTTAGCATTACTATTACCCTCCCGCAAGGACTTAGGAAACATCGTACAGCATTTTGTGGATTTAAATGTTCGCCTTGGAGCAGCAGATCATGACGTATCGGAAGCACTCTATTTAAATGATCCAGACGGGAATGGAATCGAAATCTACATAGACCGCGACGAAACGGAATGGACATGGAATGAACATGAACAAGTGCATATGGTGACAGATCAGCTTAATTTCCAACCTATTTTAGAAGCTGCAGACGGAAAATGGGATGGTTTACCTGTTGATACGGTAATGGGTCATATTCACTTATCAGTAGTAAATCTAGACAAATCAGAACAATTTTATACAAATGTATTAGATTATAATGTCGTAACGCGTTATGGTGCACAGGCTCTGTTCGTATCTACAGGAAAGTATCATCACCATTTCGGTATGAATACGTGGAACAGCAATAATGGACATACGCCACTAGAGAATATGGTTGGCTTAAATTCATTTACTGTTGTATTAAAAGACGATCAATATGCAGATGAAGTTAAGCAAAGTTTAATAGACAATAATTTCGTCGTTGAGAACTTTGCTGAAGCACCTGCATATGGCGGTAACCAACTATTCTCTACAGTCGATCCTAATGGTCTACGTATCGTGTTTACAGCAGACGGAGAATAAAATATTTTGAAACTTTCTTTTCACTCCAGCGTATAAATTATTAATTAACATACAATGGAGGAATTTTATTGTCACTATTTAATAAAGTTTTAGCAAGTGTAGGAATCGGTTCTGCTAAAGTTGATACAAAATTACACAAATCTTCTTATACATTAAACGAAAATGTAACAGGTATCGTAGCAATTACTGGAGGAAGTACTGAACAACAAATTGATGCTATCTATTTATCTCTTTATACAAATTACATTCGCGAAATTGATGATAAAAAAATTAATGATCAGGCTATGCTATCCCAATTTAAACTAAATGAGCCGTTCATAATTCAAGCAAATGAAAAGCGTGAAATCCCCTTTTCATTTGCTTTACCTACCGTAGTCCCAATAACTATAGGTAATTCCCGAGTATGGATTCAAACTGGATTAGACATAAAAAATGCAGTGGACTCGAAGGATAAAGACTTTATTGATATAAAGCCATCCCCTCTAGCAAATAGCGTATTATCAGCAATTCAAAACTTAGGTTTTCGTTTACGTAAAGTAGATAATGAGCAAGCGCCATCTTATTTGCGCAGGCAAACACCGATTGTACAGGAATTTGAATTTAAACCTACTAATCAAACGTATCGCCGGTATCTAGATGAACTCGAATTGGTCTTTTTAGGTCACACACATAACTCAGTTGAAATTTTACTGCAGGTTGACCGACGTGCGCGCGGGCTTGGTGGATTTTTATCAGAAGCTTTCGATATGGATGAAAGTTTCATTCGCCTTACGTTATTTGAAAATGATAATTTGTCGGCAAAACTTTCACACGCAATAGAAGCAAAAATGAAATGATAAAAGGCAAGAAGCATATTAATCTGCTTCTTGCCTATTTTTATTTTAAACCTGGATAATTTTGTTGTCTTAAAGCTTCATAAATAACGATTGCCGCTGTGTTTGATAAATTCAGTGAGCGAATATGGTCACTTTGTGGAATGCGTAGGCACATATCGGCACGTTCCTTTGCAAACTCTTTCGGTAAACCTGTCGTTTCTCTTCCGAACATAAAGTAGATATCACGTGACGTATCACTAAAATCATGAGTTGTAAAAGGCTCATCACTATAAGTCTCAATTAAATATAAATCTCCATTTTTGCTGTACTCAATAAACTCTTCTAAAGAATCATGATAAACAACATTAACATGCTCCCAATAATCCAATCCTGCACGTTTTAACATTTTATCGTCTGTCGAAAATCCCAACGGACGAATTAAATGTAATGATGTATTCGTTCCAGCACATGTACGTGCGATATTTCCTGTATTTGCCGGTATTTCCGGTTGGTATAAAACAATATGGTTTGGCACTTCAAAATCCTTCTCTCTTATTGATTTAACATTGCTAACCCTTTTTCTATTTCAGCCAGCACTTCTTCATCTTGCTCTGTTTTTTTTGCCGCCAATAAAATTTCCTCGGCTTCATTTGTTCCGATTTTTCCAATTGCCCATGCGGCTGTCCCTCTTAATACCGGGCGTTCGTCTTTTTGCAGCACTTGAATGATATCAGGCATTGCCGATTCTTCTTTAAAGTGGGCTAATGCTAATATGGCATTGCGCTGAATTGGCTTTTTTCCGCGCCATGAACCAGAAACATGACCAAATTTAGATTTAAATTCTTTATTGGAGATTGATAAAAGAGGCTGAAGTAAAGGTTTTGCGATTTCAGGGTCCGGTTTGAATTCTTCATGAATCCAATTTAGCTTTCCTTTGTTTTTCGGACATACTGTTTGGCATGTATCACAGCCGTACAAGCGATTCCCTATTTTACTACGAAATTCATCAGGTAAAAACCCTTTTGTTTGTGTTAAAAAGGCAATACATCGCTGTGAGTTCAGCTGACCTGGTGCTACAATTGCACCCGTTGGACAGACATCGATGCATAAATTACAGTCTCCACATTCATCTTCTATCGGTGTATCAGGAGCAAAAGGTATATTTGTCATTATCTCACCTAAATATACGTAAGAACCAAACTCAGGTGTAATAATAGAACAATTTTTCCCGCTCCACCCGATTCCTGCACGCTCTGCTACAGCACGATCGACGAGTTCCCCTGTATCGACCATCGATTTCACCTTAACATTCGGTACTCTTTCTTGTAGCCATGCTTCAATAAGCTGCAAGCGCTCACGCACTGCTGTATGATAATCCACTCCCCACGAAGCACGACAAAAGATTCCACGGCGTTCTCCCTTTTTTCCCTGTGGAGCATCCTGCATTCGAGAAGGGTAGGCAATTGCAATTGCAATAATGCTTTCCGCATCCTCTAATAATTTTAGCGGCTCTGTACGAAGCTCAATATTCGATTCTTCAAATCCTGATTGAAAACCTAATTGTTGCTGTCGTCGTAAACGGTTTTTCAGTTCATGAAACGGAGCAGCGGTTGTAAATCCGATTTTATCTACCCCAATAGAAGTTGCGTATTTAATTAATTCTTCTTGAAGTTGAGATACTTTCATTTCACTTGCTCCTTTCAAATGATACAATGAATACAAGTTATTTTATATTACATAATTATCCAATATTAAAATTCAAGTAGGTGCTTTAATTGAATATCTCTATTAATGACTCACTCTTTACAGTGAATGAACAATTTAAAATTGGCCTTATCCATTATAGCAAAATTATCGTAGAGGAATCTCCTCAAATGATTAAAGGTCGCACACAGCTATATCAGGAAAATTTATTTTTAGAATTACAGGAAAAACCTGTTACTGAGCGAACTGGAATTAAAGAATGGCGCCAGCTTTGGAAATCTTATGGTGCAGATCCAAACCGTTACCGGCACTCTGCCGAAAGCTTAATGCGACGTATCGCTAAACAGCAATATTTAACACCGTTTCATACAGCGGTAGATTTGAATAATTTCTTTTCATTGCAATATGAGATTCCGGTCGGCATATATGATTTGGATGGTATTCAAGGAAATATTGAAATAAAAATAGGCAATGCATCGACAGGCTATGAAGGAATAAACGGTCGTTACAACACATTGGAAAATATCATTTATTCAAAGGATACGTTCGGTCCATTCGGTAGCCCATATGTAGATTCAAAGCGAACTGCGGTTACAGAGGTAACGACAAATGCACTGCAAATCTTTTTTTTACGTCCATCAATTAGTGAACAAGAAGCACATAAGTTATTAAATAGTGCAGGAAATATGTTTACGCAAATAAGCGGTGGCGAATTTGAGACGCATGTCCTTTCAACGGAGAATAAAAAAATTCATTTTTAAGGAGCTGATAGTGTGAGCATTAATTTAGCAGAGGCTGTAAAACTTAAGAGCGTTATTATGAAGAAAATTCAAGAACGTACATTTGCTGTGAATCAACTAACACATGTTATTATTGAAAAAGGTGAACAACCAAAAAGGCCCGATTATACACTCGAAATGCTTGAAGCTGAATTAAAACAACTACGTTATGACTCTCGTAAGCTAGATTCATTAATTTACCGTGCAAATATTGAAAATGTAATTGTATTTAAAGACGAGGAAATGCCCATTGTAGAAGCGATCGAACTTGCTAGCCAATTACGTGCAGAAGCTGCATTATGTAAAAGCTTGGGTTCTGAAGAAAAAGAAGCATTCTACCATAATTCTGGCGAAGCCATTCTTTACCGTGTAGCACTGTATGATCCAATGACATATCGCAATCGCGCGAACGAACTGGAAAAGGAAGCACATCGCCTTTCCAATTTAATTAACGCTAAAAACTATCAAGTGGAAATTGAATTTAATGATAGTAATTACTTCTAATCCTAGAGCGGTGAGACTCCAATCTAGGTAATAACGAGCGATTTTTGCTTAGGCAATTTAAAGAAACCATTCACCTTTTACCTGTTACAAAGTTACCTTTCACTAATGACCAACTATTGTAAAAGCTAACAACAAACTAATTTGTGTATTTTCGTCGCTCGTTATTAAAAGACACCTGCTCACTTATTTCGTGAAAAGGTGTCTTTGTTATAGATTTCTCGGAATTATTCTACTCCCGGTAAAATTCGCAATGTTTTTTCATCCGCATCTAAAATAGCTTCTACTCCTAATGGTATTGCAATATTCGGTTCGCAATGACCAAATTTAAATCCCGCTACTGCTGGCTTGTTCAAAGGCTTTATATACCCTTCTATAACGTTTAATACATCATCATAGCTATATTCACTGTTAAGCATATTGAAATCGCCTATTAGGAATCCTGCAGCAAGCTCAAGCTTTCTGGAGAGACGTAATTGATTTAATGATAAATCAATTTGTTCAATCGATTCACCGATATCCTCGATTAGAAGAATCTTATTTCGAACATCAATTTCAAATTTTGTTCCAAGTGTACTAACAATACGATTCAGATTACCACCAGTTAACTCACCACGTACAACGCCAGGTACGAGTGTACGAAGTGGTGAAATGCTTTCTGTATACTGAATTTCAATTGGTTGGAATAATTGCTGAAACATCTTTTTCGATAATGAATCGAGTTCCCCTTTTGAACTAGTTAACATAGGACCATGGAATGTAACGACATTCGAAAACTCATTTACTTGCGTATGTAGTGCAGTAACGTCTGAAAAGCCCCAAATGATTTTTGGATTGTCCTCGATTAACGGGTAGCTAATTTTATCAATAATACGAGAAATTCCATAGCCACCTTTTACTAAAAAGACTGCTTTCACTTCCGGATCACGAATCATTTGGTGAAAATCTTCTAGTCGTTCCTCGTCTGTACCTGCTAAATAGCCATCATAGGCTTGGATTGTATTTCCTAGCTTATATTTCAAACCAAGCTCGTCCAAAATTGCTAATTTGTCCCCTAAAGATTCTATATTAAGCGGGCTGCTTAAATTTACTAATCCTACTGTATCTCCATGCTGTAATCTTGCTGGTCGTATTTTCATGTAATTGACCTCCTTTTGCTTCTGTCGTTATTGTATCATAGCGTTTTATGTAAAGCGCATTGCAAATTCCACGGTCTTATCCCTATAATAGATAAAATTATTTTTCCAATATTAAGGGGATGCTATTTAATGAAATATCCACCACAACTACTTCTCATATTAGCTACTTTATTATGGGGTGGTAACTTTGTAATTGGTCGTGCAGTTGCAGGAGAAATTCCTCCTATAACACTGGCATTTTTACGCTGGGTTGTTGCCTTTGCTGTATTTTTCCCCATTGCATACCAACGGACAAGGAAGGAATGGAATACACTTAAGCAAAATTGGGGTGCCGTCATTATGTTAGCTTTGACAGGAGTCGCTTCATTCAATACGCTCGTTTATATTGGTTTGTATGATACAACATCAATTAATGCATCTTTAATGAACTCTTCCACGCCTATAGTTATATACATATTAAGCTTTATCTTTTTAAAAGAACGGTTAACTAAGTATCAATTAGCCGGTACAATGCTTTCTTTAATTGGCGTGCTGTTTATTATTTCCGGGGGCTCATTACAAAGCTTACTTGGATTTTCATTTAATAAAGGAGATTTGATTGTACTGGTTGCAGTGTGTTGTTGGAGTATTTATTCATTACTTATTAAGAAGTACGCTGGCAGGCTCCCTGGCTATTCTACATTTTTAGTAACAATTGCTATAGGTGCGTTAATGCTGCTCCCATTTACCTTATATGAACTACTTACTACATCACAGACTATTGTATGGAGCACTACTACTATTGGAGCTATTTTTTATGTTGGGGTCATTGCATCGATTGTGGCATTTCTTAGTTGGAATACAGGCGTTGTAGCATTAGGAGTGAACAAGGCAGGAATTTACTTAAACTTTATCCCTCTGTTTGCTAGCATCTTTGCAGTAATCTTTTTAAATGAAAAGCTACTACTTGCACAATTAATCGGCGGGGTAACCATAATTGTTGGGGTATTTATTTCATCTATAAAAAAGTAAATTAAAAGGAGTGCATCATCAGCACTCCTTTTAATTATTCTACTCCTGTATAAATGACAGTTACGTCTGGATGATAGTTTAATACACTTGCTGGGAAGTCTTCTGTCACTTCTCCACTACGAAGACGATCAAATGCTTCTTGCTTCGCTGCACCTGCAATTAGTAAGACAATCTTTTTTGATTTCATAATTGTTTTAATACCCATAGTAATTGCATGTGTCGGTACATCATTGATTGAGTCAAAGTAAATTTTATTCGCTTCACGTGTCGACTCAGCTAGCTCTATAACATTTGTCCCTAAATCAAATGGCGTTCCTGGCTCATTAAAGCCAATATGTCCATTAACACCAATACCTAAAAGCTGAATATCAATATTCCCCGCTTCTTCAATCATTGCATCATAATCCATTGCTGCTTTTTCAATATTTGCCGCATTACCTGTTGGTAAGTAAATATTTTCCTGCTTCATATCAATATGATTAAATAAGTTGTGGTCCATATAGTAATGGTAACTTGCTTCATTTGATGGATTAATACCAATATATTCGTCCAAGTTAAAAGACTTAGCCTGAGCAAAGGAAATATTCCCTTCCTTGTATATTGATACTAGTTCTTTATAAAACCCTTCAGGTGTACTTCCAGTTGCCATCCCAAAAACAGTTTGACTATTTCCCTTTAACTGCTCTACAAAAATACCTGCAGCAATTTTACTCATTTCATCATAATCTGTGGCTTCAATCCAATTTAAATTTGTTACCGCATTCATTCAATTCCCTACTTCCTAAGCTTATATAATTCAATTAAAGTAAACTTCATTTTAAATACCTTACATCATTACGTTAATCTTATAGCATATTTTTTTAATATGCCATATAAAATAGTACATATATCCTTTTAAAAAATACAATTTAACTTTAATTATACCCATATATTTAATTAATATGTTAGACGGTCTACTACCTTTTTGAATAATAAACCATATTTAAAAATACGACTGAAATATATAAAGCAATGAATAGTGATAACACATGAAAGGCGGAGAGGTTTATCGGTGATAAAAGTAAGTAATTATAAATATATACAAAATTAAAATCTGAGTTTTGTAGCTAGTTCTAAGTATCTGTTTAGTAATGTAATTATATCGCATGAGAAAATAAATGTAGAAAGATAACAAAAGAAAACACCCTCAAAGCCTGTTTTCAAGGCTTTGAGGGTGTTTTAATAGTTGTTCTAACTTGAACAAAATGATACCGATAGCCGGGGTCGAACCGGCACTCCAGAAGGAACCGGATTTTGAGTCCGGCGCGTCTGCCAATTCCGCCATATCGGCAAAATAAAAAAAGGTAAAAAAAAACCGGGTTTACCGATTAATTAAATATGGAGGCGGCAACCGGATTTGAACCGGTGATAAAGGTGTTGCAGACCTGTGCCTTACCACTTGGCTATGCCGCCATATTGGAGCGGAAGACGAGGTTCGAACTCGCGACCCCCACCTTGGCAAGGTGGTGTTCTACCACTGAACTACTTCCGCAAAAAAAAATGGCTGGGGAACCTGGATTCGAACCAGGGCATGACGGAATCAAAATCCGTTGCCTTACCGCTTGGCTATACCCCAAAGCTTTTAAATATTATATATAATGGGGCGACTGATGGGAATCGAACCCACGAATGCCTGAACCACAATCAGGTGCGTTAACCACTTCGCCACAACCGCCACTATATTATAATTTTAACTCTTAAACCTAAATAAAAATGGGGCGACTGATGGGAATCGAACCCACGAATGCCTGAACCACAATCAGGTGCGTTAACCACTTCGCCACAACCG
>NZ_JACSPW010000031.1:18105-18297 GCF_014836935.1 Solibacillus merdavium
CCACTATATTATTTGTAAGTTTTTTGAATTTATTGGCAGGGGCAGTAGGAATCGAACCCACACTGACGGTTTTGGAGACCGTAGTTCTACCTTTAAACTATGCCCCTATTAAAAGGATGGTGGAGGGGGACGGATTCGAACCGCCGAACCCTAAGGAGCGGATTTACAGTCCGCCGCGTTTAGCCACTTCGC
>NZ_JACSPW010000032.1 GCF_014836935.1 Solibacillus merdavium
TTGACACTCAAGCATCATACAAGAGGGCTTTTTTGTTTTCAAGTCCCCGAAAATCCTTCTAACAGGAATGCTCCGGTAATAAAGGATCTTGAAGATTTAACGAATCAATTAGAACAACAATTAATCAAGGATCGTCAACGAGTTCATTATAAAAAAGAAGTAATGATTGATGAACTGTGGCAGCGCGAGCAAAAGCAATTAATCAAATTACCTGAAAAACCGTATCCGGTATTTAAACAGTTTTTAATCAAGTTTAATAAATATAATGAATTCAAACTTGATGGGCATTTGATTCATGTGCCAAGAGCAAGAAACTACGTCCAGCTTTCTTGTGTGACCTACTGGGATTCGTATAAAGTCATCACAAATGACGGAGAAATTTTATTATCTGATGCCCGACCTTATATGAGAAAACGTCGTTTTATTCCATGGAAGGAAATCTTAAAAGATTGGTTGAAAAAACCACGTGTTGTAGGGCATTCCCGTTACTCAATCTATCTGCCAACGCGCATTAAAGAGTATTTAACAGTTCCTTCACTTGCGTTAAGAAAACAACGGATTAATGAATTACTGACACTGTTACTTACACATGATATGAATGGTATTGATCAAAATTTTTATAATTATATTGGCCGTGAGGCTGAAGAAACTGAACATCCTTACGGTGTTAATTGGACAGAATATGATGCCTTATCCCCAAAAGGGACGGAGGTGTTAAATCATGAATGAAGATATTTTAACACTCTGTAAGCAATTGAGATTAGCATATGTAGCAGAAGCAATTAAAGAAGTGCCTTTTACTGAGCCGGAAGAATATCTGTATCAAGTTTTATTAAAAGAGCAGCTTGGCAGAGAACAAGCAAAAATAGCACGTAACTTGAAACAAGCTCGTTTCATTGATACAAAAACGCTAGAAAGCTACCAGTGGCATAAAGATATTTGTTTTCCTAGCCATTTAACGAAAGATGAGTTAGAACAGCTAGATTTTATTCGAAGAAAAGAGAACGTCATTTTAGTTGGCGCACCTGGAACAGGTAAAACACATTTAGCTTCTGCCCTTGGCCGAAAGGCTTGTGAGCATGGATTTGAAGTACGTTTTTATCGTGTATCGCATTTAGTTGAGGAGCTAGAGCAAGCCCTAAATACGGGGAAATTGAAGCAGTTTAGAAGTAAATTAGAGAAAGTTGATTTAATGATTTTAGATGAAATGGGTTATTTGCCTTTCGGCAAAGAAGGAGCAGAATTACTGTTTCAAATTATTTCAGAGTTCTATGAACAAAAGAGCTTAATTATCACTTCAAATTTAGAATTTAGTCAGTGGAACCGCATTTTCTCGGATTCACGTTTAACGGCAGCTCTGGTGGATCGTTTGATTCATCACGCCCACATTATTTCCTACACGGGCCAGAGCTTCCGTTTAACAAATGCATTGTCGAGAAAATAGGGAAATTATCGGGTGGCAACACTCTGTATTTTTCGTTGCAATTCTCTGCACTTTTCTCTTGCAAAATACATCATGCTTGATGAGATTAATTTGGTCGATATTTTTACGTGCCTTTAAATGGGCTTTCATACGATTTTTGAAATAAACCGTTTCACCGATATAAGCCTCTTTGTTACCGTTCAATACGTAAATAACAGGATAATTTAAATATTGCTCTGCGTTATTTATCTGGTTGATGCTATCTTGTTTGAATGCCCAAGATAGGATTTCGATTGCTGACATTTAATCACCTACTCATTATTTCTACGGTCTTCTCCTATGGTAAAAAGCAATTCTAAATATCATCTTAATGATAACAAAGTAACGTGAAACTATTCCATTATAGAAGTAATATGTGAATGAAATATCTCAGTCTTAAATGAATTAATAGTCCAAAACATAGATTAACTATATAATATCCTTCACCATAATCAATTAATTAATCGATTATTTTTTATTTTTACAAAAAATCGATACAAGTGCTTATTCCCGATAGTAGAGACTTTATAGCGCAAATTTAGGAGTGTCATACCATTTACAACCTGCACAAGAATGGGGTAAGTGAAGAATGCATTATTATTAAATAATGTTGGTAATTAATTTCTATCAATTACAAAATTAATGCAAATTTTTATATAAATTTATAATAGTTAACTTGAATAATTTACCATATAATTAAATAGAAAATACATGAATGGAGGAATTTTATTTCACATCGTTTCATACCGCAAAAGGGCTAGAATTTGATTACGTATTTATTGCCGATTTAGTAGACCCTTCACAAGCCGAAAAACTTGGCAATGAATTTGATTGGAATGTTGAACGACGTCTACTTTATGTAGCAATAACACGTGCGTAAGCATCTTTGAGTTTATTCACTTTCGATGAAAATGCAAAACTCATTACTGAATTTGATTCTAATCTATTTGAAAAATCTATATCTAATTTTGAAATGTATACTTGTTATTTTACATGTGAATAACAGCTAAGATACATACGTATAACTGCACATGGACATTTCTCACGTAAGGGTCAGCTATATTCAACAGTTTACGAACTTTATGAATGAGTCAGATGAACCTCATGAATTAGAAGAATAAATATATAAGAGTTGCTCTAGAGCAACTCTGCTATTTCTAAATTATTTAAAACTTCTATATCATCAATTATTTTTTCGATATGTCCTATTATCCTAGATGAATGCCCTTCACCATGTTGCGTATACGAAGTGAAAACTTGTGGTATTCTGGTGAATATCTCGAATATTACTTTTTTAAATAAAAAGCTAGGTTTAGAAAATTAATTCCAAACCTAACTTTCATAAATTCAACTCCAAATATATTTCATTAAATATCCAGCAATTACACCAAATATAACACTTAACATGGTCCCAATTAAATAGTATTCTGCAAAGCTTTTATCATCGAATTGTTTAAACCTTGTTAAAGCTTTCATAGCAACTAAGAAACCTATTCCACCCAAATTATTACTTAAACAGAATATTAAGATTAAATTCCGTTCTAAAATTCCTATCCACATTCCTGCTTTTGGTGGAGAATCCTTTATCATAATTATCTTTTTATTCAACTTTACATCTTCATTTTGGAGCATTTTATAAGCATTAATTTCATCATCAATATCATTAAAATTAAGACTTTGATAACTTAGATTTAGATTAGTTGATTTAAAATTACCCTCTAATACTGTTTCAACCACCTTATTGGATGGTTTGAATTCTTTAAGGATTAAACCTATTAGATATCCCCAAAAATATGTATTAATTAATACTATTATCATTGAGCAGATTATTTGAGCTGTGAGACTCAAATCTAGATTATTTTTAGACTCAATAGCAACAAAAATCTGTCTCAAATTTATCGAACCATCCATTAGTAACAACTTAACTACTATATATATTGTTACGAGATGAATTATTTGGTCTGTGATATATAATAGAGCCATTTTCAGATTTTTTATATAGCTATTAATATTATTTACATCAGTGTTTACTCTTTCATTTAACATTTCTTTTATAAGATCTGTTATGAAATGTATTAAACATATAAGAATAATTGTTATCAATAATAAGAAATCATATTGTATTAAACTTAAGTATAACGATATTCCAATTAAGACTAAATAAGTGAATAAATGAATAGTAATATGCTTAATCACTACCCCAATATCCTTTGATTTATTTTTTACCATATTTGCAGTTTGAAAGGGAAAATCTGCTATAAAATGCCCCAAAATGAGTATTAAAGTTACCATTTATTCCTCCTTAGATTAGACTGCTTTAATTTCTCTCGAATAGATTTTTCTAGTTCAGTGTAGCTAAAACTATTGATTAATACTATATCCGTATCTTTATTATCTAATTCGCAATGTAATTGTCTTTCTATATATTCAATTGATTTATATAAGGCATTAGCTGTCTCTAATATAATTTCAACATTCCCACCTATATAATGTTCTGAAATTGTTGATGTTGATTTATTAATTACTAAAGCTACTTCTTTTTGTGAATGATATAAACTGTACAAACCGAGAATTTCCCTTTGTCTAGGTGTTTGTTGTAATATAATTAAACTTTGCAAATCTAAAAATGCATTGATTAAGCCCCTATCTTGTTTTGAAAAATAGCTAAAAGGATTAAATTCCATTATTTTTTTTCGATTTTTATTATTTTTAATTATGTTATTAGCATCTTTGGCATCTTTCACTAGCACATCGCTCCATGTATCTATATCCAATTCATTAAATTTTCTATCAATAAAACCACAAGAAATACCAAAGTAAGGCATATTCTTAGTGTAACTCCAATTATAAACAATATAATTAGCTATTAAAAAAGCACCTACAAACCCTTCTACTAAGCAAATTATTTCATCACCCTGACGATGTTTGACCAATAAAGGTGTTTTCGAATTTATCTTTCTTAAAGTATCTTGCCATTCGGTCAAATAAGCCTCTAAGTCACCTGGGAATCCCGTAGAATTTGTTACATCTAATATAAATAATGAAACAGGTTTTTTCATTTTAGCACCTACCTTTTAATATCTCTTAAAAAATTATACCACTAATCCGGCGAAATAACCGGATTATACATAAATCCGGTGAAATAACCGGATTCCATCTTAATCCGGATAGATAACCGGATTTATCAAATGGAGGAAAAGGCTTATATTTAACTATGTAAACAAATTTTAAATAGAAACTGAATAGATTTTTCCTGAAATTAAATTACAGTGAATAACATTATATGATTTAGACAAAACAAAAAACCCTTGATTCACAAGGGTTTTGACATTCATTGAAACTCAATGAAATATAAAAAGTGCCAAAACCCTTAATAATAAAGGATTTTGACACTCATTGAATTCCTATAAAATTCATTCTATGGAGACGGTGGGAGTCGAACTAACCGTCTCAAAGTACTGATATATCAATAGCTGCGGGGGCAATTAATTTTTTTGACTACGTTTTTGACTATAATTATATAATATAAGATTAACTAACTGAAACATCCAATTTTTTATTTCAAGCAAATATATAACATTTTGTCTCTAAATTTTTCTCTTACCTCTCCTACATTTTGTTCAATCATCTCAAGGTATCTGAAATAATAAGCTTTAATTTCTAATGTGAAATTTTTTACATCTACTAATATATACCCTTCTCTTCCACTTTTATCGAATTTAACCACATAATCTTTATCAAAAGTAAGTTTACTCTTACCTTTTGTTTGTGCAGAATGAAGTATCCCACATCTTATATCAGAATAAAACTTTTTTGCTAATTTTAAATTAAAAATATGTGGAAATTCTTCTTCAAGAAACTCCGAATAACGTTGTCTATTTCCACCTTTTGTTTCATCAGAACCATCTCTAAATTGTAGTAATGTCTCAATTAATAAACAATTTAATGCCATAATTATAAATCCATCTTCTAATAAAGATTTTCTATTAATTAATTCATCTATAACATTTAAATATCTTCCTTCTATACGGTTTCTAAAAATCTTGATTGCTTGATCCCAATTTTTATCCGAATTTAAATCAAGAGCTAATCCTAAAAAATGTTCCTTAGTGTGATCTATAGAAATTCTAGACTCTCCATTGAATTCCATAATTTCATTCCCTCCAAGATTTATTTTATATATTTTCAGAATAATATTTTTCTCTTAAATTTAAAGACTGAGTTTCTAAATTGTAATTAGAAAATTTATACAACATATATTTTGTTACGTGCTCTTCGTGAGTAGACAAAATAATTTGTTTGTTACTAAAATCATTCCTTAATAAATCTAAGAATGAAGAAATATTAATATCATCCATCGTTTGTAAAGGATCATCTATTAATAAAGTTGATAATCCTTTATTACCATATACTTTATTTATTGCAAGTGTAAGAGAAAGAGTAATAGCCGCCAATTGTCCTGAACTCATAAAATTAGATACATCATGGTCTTTTTCAGGATGTGTAATAAACCTTATACTTTTTGCTCCACTTTCTTTCATGAATATTCCTAATCCTGTAGGATGACTTTGGAGTATCTTACCTGAATAAATATAGAAAATTATTTCTATATCTTTTATTATTTTTTTCCAATATAGCTTAGTTTTATTTTTATATTCTTTAACTATATTATCTAAGTCTTTATATAGAAGATTGTATTTATTTATATATAGTTCAGACTCTTCTAATACATTTTGTAATTCCTTTTTCTTCTTAAGTACATCATTATAATAAGATGTTTTAATAAAGCTTATTTTATTATTAATTGCCCCTTCGTTACAGAATTTAACGGCAATCGAATCATTTAAGAAGTACCGATTAAATATTAAATCGTATTTTTCTATATCCAATACTATTGATTCACCATTAGTAACTTTATTATATTTACTTTTTAATATCTCGATGATTTTTTGATATTTAATTTCAAGTTCTTTTGGATTTAAATAGTCATCTGTTTTTTCAATGATCTGGTCTAATACTATAGAATTATGATTCAGCCACTTTTCAAATTCTCTAACATTATTAACGTTCCTTTGACCTTGAATAAACTGGTTATGATTATCACTACTAATAAGCAATTTATTTTGTTTATTAAAAAATAAGTTACCAGATTCAATAATATTTGTTATTTCTTCGGAATGTAGCTCTTCTAAACTTTTGTTAATAGTATTAGAAACATCATCTAATAAACTTTGTAAAAAACTTCTTTTTTGTTCAATTGCACCAATAAGATTGTCAACTGTTTCCCAATCATTACCACAAAGTGGGCAGTGCGAATCTATAATTTCTGGATGTATTGAATGTTTCTGTTTAAATTGTTCTACAAAATTACTCCTAATATTAAATAATTCTCTTAAACTATTAGAAGTTTGTGTTGAGCTTTCTTCCAATTTAATGAGTTCATTTATTTTTTCAGTTATTGTTATATAACCTTCTTCTGAAAGTAGTTGAGCCCCCGTCAAGTTACTTTCTAAAACTTTTTTGAAATCTATTTCTTTCCACTTTGTAATAAATGATGCCTTCTCTAAATCTTTAATAATTTTAAAAATCTCTACCTGCGATTCATATCGTAACTTCAGTTTTTCAATTCCGGAATTTTTTGAAGTAATAATAATATAATCTTGAATTAAGTTTGGCGATTCTATGTAATGATTTATTGACTTATTTAGTTTTACTGAATTATAATCTTCAAAATTTTTAATAAAGCATTTTATATCTTCTAAGTCTCTTAAATATTTTTCTAATTGTGTATTATCTTTTATATCTAAATCTTCTAAATCCCAGGGCTCACTGATAGTTAAATGTGGCAATAATTTAAGGTATTCTTTATTTCCTGTTTCAGTTTCAATACTTATATTCATTTTATCTATATCTGCATTTAAACTAGCTATTTTCTGAGTTAAATCTTCTTTCTTTGTTTTTACATAATTCCTTAAATTTGTATAATATTCTTCTTCTTGTTGTTCATCTTCAGTATTAAAAAGAGAAGCTAATTGTTCTAGTCTTTCATTTTCATTCATTTTTAACAATAATTTATTATCTTCTTGTTCAACGTAGTGAATTAAATTAAAAACTTCTTTTAAATTCGCTCCGAATTTCTTGACAATTTCATTATAATCTTGAATTAAAGTATCTCCAGATAAATTATCGTTAAAATCTGAAAGAATATGTGTTTTAAATATGTCAAAGTCATTCGGTAAGTTTTTTTCCGTACTATAATCTGCTTCAATTTTTTTAGCTAATGTGAATTGAGGTTCACCATGCTCATTAATAAATTCTACTTTTAATAGACTTTCTTCAGAATTATTGTTTTTTAACAACAAATCTTTATATCTATTCCTTGAATCTGCTTTTCTTATTCTTTTTAATTTATCTGTAAGTATTAGTTCAATTACATCAAATATAGAAGTTTTCCCAAAACCGTTTGGCCCATCTAATACAATTAAATTTTTACTGTCAATTTCTATTGGCTGCGATAAACTATTAAAAAGTTTAAAATTCTTTATATATATTCGGTTTATATATAAACTCATTTCACTTTCACTCCTTATATTCAACTAGATTGATTAATTCTTCTAATAATTCATCATTTATTTGATATTCCTCAGATATATCATCATTGGTCTTTTTATATTTAAATTTTATTTCATCTATTTTTTGTTTTTTAATATATAACTTCTTTTTTTCAAGGGCATCATCAATCATTGCTCTTAATGAATTTACTTGTTTATTTTCGACATTTAATCCAAGAACTGAAAGTTTTATAAAAATTCTTGAAACAAAACTATAAACTTTTTCACTATCCGGATTTATTTTGAAGTTTGCAAACAAATTTACATCACTTATTATTTCATTAAATACTTTTAATATGCCAGTTGTACTTATTTTTTCTGAATAGACATTTTTCATTTCATTAAATTCAGCATCTGAGTATTGTAGTATATATTTCCGGAAGTAATATGGATTTTCTTCAATATTGAAAATTATTTTCTCTGAAACATTTTTAGAATTTATAAGAATCAATATAGACGTATTCTTTTCAATGTTTGGATCTTCTCCAAAAAACTCTTTTAATAAATAGAAGTACCTCGACTGATTTTTTACTAAGTTATGTAATAATTTTTCATCTTCTAAAAACAAGATAAGATAATAAGTTTTTTTATTAGTATTCTGAATAAATAAACTTTCGTTAAGCAACTTATCATTAGTATCAACAAACGAAAAATCTTTTATTTTATATTCAATTTCATCAAAAACTTTCCTAATTAGTTCTTTAATGTCATTCATCTTTGTCTTCTCCTTTTAATCTACATTCATTTAAATCAATTAAGTGAATGTCTTTTATTGATAAAATATGAGATTTTTCATATTCTTTTGTAACTGTAACCTTATTAATGTAATCATTTAATGGCTTATTTATATTTCCTGTAATAATAAAATCCACTTTATAAAGTTCTTTATAAATCATATTATTTTCTAATATATTTATTGCAATTTCACTTATAGCCGCATCGATATGTGCATTTATTTGTTTTTGATAAAATGGAGAATCCTTTGGATCCGGTAATTGAATAGTGTGGGCAATTGTAGTAGCTAGATAGCTAGATTTATTCATATTAATAGAAAGATTTTCATCAGCAATACTTTCATGGAAATCAACTAAGGCCTGAAACCATGGATAACTCATAAAACGATATGAAACTAGTTCACCTAAATTTATAAAGTTCTCTTTAAAATCTAATACTATATGAGGATTTATTTTATGGCATAATAATAAAAATTCTTCTTCATCAAAATTTATATATACTCTTTTTATTAAATCTAATAC
>NZ_JACSPW010000033.1 GCF_014836935.1 Solibacillus merdavium
TTCATCAGTTAACTTTATTTTAAAACAAAAAAGACTGTAGGCAAACTCGAATTTCTTCGAGTTTGTCTACAGTCTGAGCTGTCTCTATAAAATTAGAGACAGCTTTGATATTCACTAAACTTTATTAACTTTTATTTTCTTATTGTAAAATAAATATGCCCCACCAAATAAACTAAATACTAAAGCTAACACAATTACTATTAAGCTCCACGATGCAGCTTTCTCTTCCACTTCCATCCCTAAACTTTCTTCCCCAGTGGCAGCTGTGGCAATGAGCGGTTCTTCTTTTTTATCCAGCTCAGTTCCCTCTACAATTTGTTCCTCTGCGATTAAGCTTTGCAAAAGTGGTAATGTATTTTCATAAACTTGATACTTTTTCATATCCATTAAGTCTAAACTTGAAATAGTATCGATATATACCCATTTCATTTCGGATTTAAATGGAAGGCGTTTGAACACGACATAACCTTTCTGCAATTGTTTACCTGCAATTAATGCATTTTCGTTTGCTTCTGTTACTGCTACATCTAAAGGCATTTGATAATCTGCAAAACCAAGTGCATCATAGCCATTTCCCAACTGCTCAACACTTAATAACTGGCGGTAAATATAAGTGTCATCTACTACCTCATCACCCTCTAAAGGAAATTGGTACATTGTCTCATTAAAAAATCTATCTTCAGCAGAAGCCAATGCATTGAATTCCTCCGCATTAATTGTGGTGCCATAAAAATCTCGAATTACATTCTCGATTTGCAAACGATCAATATATTGCATATTTTCCTGTGGAGAATATGCGCTATCTGTAGTTAGCGCGCTTAATTCATAGCCTGGCAAACCACGCTGCACTCCCTGTTCTACATTCTTCACCATTGTATATGCATTACGGGAAACTGCTTTTTCGTAAGGCATTTCAAGGAAAACTGATTGGGCAAGCTTTATTTTCAGTTTTTCCATTTCTCCGGGTAGCATTTCGGCCTTTTTCACTGAGCTAACATTTGATGCTAAATTCAACAACTCATTTTTGGCACGATTTAAATCAAACGAAAACTTATCCGAAAGCGATGCTGATTTATAATCATCACTGTAGATTACCTTTGCACCCTTGGCCCTTTCGTACTTCGCAAAAAGTTCTTCATACTCTTTTTCTGAAACTTCCTTTGTTTTACCACCATTTGATAAACTAAATTTTTCTAAATAAACCGTTTCATCATACTCATTCTTTTTTTCTCCGCCGTAGTAATTTTTTGAAGTTACTTGTTCATGTGTAAAGGTAAGTTCTGAAAGTTTTCCATTACTTGATTGCACGATAAAATAGTTGTTCAAATATGTATTGGCTACTATTTCATAGGAATCTTCCCCATCACTTACTTCATAATAATCCGTTTTTGCCTGATCATTTAATTCGGATAATGTAAATTTCTTTTCGGAATTTGTCTGTGTATGATGGAATAAATAATAATCTGTCGTATCTTTTAACACGGTTAAACCATGTTTTAAGTTTTTTTGATATATGACTGTATCGCCACTATATATCTTTTCAATATATTGTCCTTTTGTAGGATCCGCATCAACAATGATATATAAATCTTCTATACCATCTTGCGTGAAATCATTCACTAATGCATAAACGAGATGCTCTGTCTCCTCGAGCAATTTATAATATATCGAATACACGGGGAGTAAGTCTTCTGCAAATGGTTTAATAGATTCATTACGAACCCAGCCAAGTCGACCATTATATTCAACTTTCGACCAGCTATCCTCTTGGCGTATTAGCTTCACTCGAGCTCCCTGCTTCAATACCGCAACTTTCATGCCGTCCGGATTTGCTGTAGCTGTCATGTTGGACCCTTGCTCAGCAGAAATAATAGCATACACTTCCTCTGCAAATACATCACCTGCAAACCCGATCACACCGAATAAAACTATAATAAATAGCATAAAGCTCTTTTTCATTAAAATTTACCACTCATTCCTTTAATATCCTTACCACATAATTTTAGCAAAAATAAAGTTAATAAATGTGGATAATTTATGTTTATTTGTAAGTTTGGGAAGTTTTTTATTCTTGGTATATATTTTCAAAATACACATATTAATTCATTTTCTTAACTTAAAAGACTTATAATTGATTTAGTCATCTATTAGACTGTAAATATATGTGTAAATCCCTTTAAATTGGGGTACTTATCATATGTTATAAAAATTATTGAGGTGAATTTATGTACGAATTCAAATTTTGGCAGCAGCTTTCTCACCCCTCGCAATTAATACATAACCTTGAAAGTAGCGAAAGCCATCATCTTAAAGGGTATTTAAAAAGTGTTTGGGCAATTTTTGGCTTTACGTTACTTTTTTTTATTGCACGTAACCTTTGGGGGATGAATACAGCCGATTTAACCGCGTTACTTGTAAATGGTGAAGGGCATTTATATAGTTTTGCCCGTATGATGTCTTTAATCGGATCTATTTTAGCAGGCATTTTATTTTTTGTTTTCCATTATTACGTCATTACATATGTAATTTACTTACTCACAAAAATTCCTTATCGCTGGATTCAAAAGATTCAGCTTTATGCGTTACTTTTCATAGTCCTTGAGAAAACACTGACAATCATCGTTTTTGCAATTGCTGGTTTTTCTACACCATTTACATTGTTCTCATTGGCTCCGATGATGGCATACGTGTATTATCAAGACTATTTATTATTTTTTCTAAACCAATTAACAATAGCAACAATTATTACAGTATGGATTCAATACATATTTTTATCTAATTGGGTCGAGCGTCCAAAAGCTTTACTTATAAAATTAATATTGATTCAAGTTATTGTTGCCTTGCTTGTCGCATTATCTAGCATTCTTCCTATCTTAACTTGGATTGAAGGGTGGCTTGGTCAATAATGCTTATTACAAAAAAAGTAAAGTTCTTTAGTATACTCGCCATGTTCTTTGTAGTGGTGAACGGCTATTTACTATTAAAGGACAACGATATTATTTTAAAGAAATACTATATTAATAATGTGCAATTTGCAGTAGCAGAAAATCATGAAAAAGTTTTTGAAACCGATGCAGTAGTATCTTCTAAGTATGAGCATTTCATTGCAGCGCCTGTGCAGTCCATTAACGAAGTGCTTGTTGCAGAAGGGCAAAGCATTAGCGCCCTGAGCGAACTAGCAATTTATAAGCCGGAAGAAGCCGAACGTGAAGTAACACGCCTGCAAACTGACCGGGAAGCCTATGCAAATGAATTAGCTGAATTAGAAAGGATTGTTTCCGATTTACAGTATGAAGGCAGTAGTTCAACGCCAAGTACTGCAACAGATTCAACAACACTAGGGGATAATGAAAACTGGAATATTAATCTAACGCTGGAGCTTGGCATTGAGCAAAATACACCAACTGCAGAAGGCATCGCGATTATCCAGCGCTCCATTGCAGAAACCGAACGCCAGCTAAGTATATTGGATAGTATGATTTCACAATTAAGCAGTAATAACTCTCTTACCTCTCCAGTTGACGGTGTTGTCAAAGAGATTGTACTCGAAGGCGATTCCATTACTTTTAAAATTCAGTCACAAGAAAAGAAAGTTGTAGCCTATGTAACATATAAAGACTGGCAGGAAATAGAAATAGGTCAATCTGCTACAATTTCATTTGGTGAAAAAGATGAATATAGTGTTGAGGGCAATGTATTGGAAAAGCAGCAAATTCCGGCACGTAATTCCATTGCCTTTAATGAAATATTAAAAAAGAAAAAAATCAATCGTGATGAAACGGTTTATGAAGTAAGTATTGAACCTACAGATATGTTGTTGGAAAAGCCAATCGGAACTCTAGCTAAAGCTAAAATTACAACAGTAGAAGCAAATGATAGTTTCCAAGTAAGGGATCATTGGCTTGTCCAATATAAGGAGGGCAATGAAGAAAATCTGATTTATGCAGTTGGGGACGATGGAAAAACTAAACTAGAGCCTGTCAATGTTGCCTTTAAGCATAAAGCAGAGATCAAGCAAACGGAATTTATGTATGAAGAATCGGTTGAAGAAAATGCTGAAGAGACGAAAATACCAGCTGAACCTCGTATTCAGACGGTTCAACTAAAAAATCCAGATGAAAAAGAAGAGATACCTTCTAAGCGTGATTTGGAAGATACAGCCGTCTTCACAGCACCTATTGCCACAACTCAGATTTTTATAGATGGAGATGAAAAAAACCTATTAGCTCCAACATTCAGACCATATCCATTACAGACATTTGACTGGGACTATGTAGATGTCACATGGAGGGAAACTTTATGGTATTTAATGAAATAACTGGTGTTTGAGAATAAAATGCGCGGGTAAAGTCAGAAATAACACTGATTCTCCCGCTCTTTTTCAAAAGCGCATTCACTAAAATAATCCGAAATAAAAAGGAGTAGAAACGGATGAAAAAAAGAATGACAAAAACTTTCCTTGCTGCCACATTCTTCGCTTCTGCGTTATTCATAGCTAGCGATGATGCTTCGGCCAAAAAAACATTTTATGATGTAGATAATAGCCGTAATTCCCACACAGAAGCTATTCAATATTTAAATAATCTAAACGTTTATGACTATAAATCCGGCAATCAATTTAATTTCAGCCGACCGGTTTCTCGAGCAGAAGCATCTAAAATTCTTCATACAATATTGTCAAATGATTCAAGTTTATCTATTCCGAAAGTACGCTCTTATAATAGTCAGTTAAAAGATTTGAGAAATTCAACTACTTTCTCAAAGGAGATTATTTGGGCATATGAAGCTGGTATTTTTGATGGAGATGAGTACGGTAACTTCAATCCGGATCAGGCTGTCAAACGCTCACATCTTTCTAAAATTTTAGTAGAAAGCTTCAAATTAAAAGCAAAAGATACTCATAGCTTTAGAGATGTTTCAAAATCAAGCTGGTATTATGATTATGTTAATATTTTGGCAAGTCACGGGATTACAACAGGCGATGAGTCCAATCGTTTTTTACCGAATAATAATGTAACTAGTGCGCAAATGGCTACTTTTTTATATCGTACACTAAACTATAAAAATACTGGACAAGTAGGAGGAAACACGCCTCCCCCACCAGCTGCTGAAAAACCAGATACTGCTACAACAACTTACAATAGCGAATATGACTTTGCCTGGAAACAGACCGGCAAAAATTTAGAGTTCGAGTTAGAAGGTGTTGATAACAATAAAATAGTGGCACGCTATATGACTAAAGAGGGAAAAAGCTTTTTCGGTGCCCAAAATTTTAAAATTGGTACCGCTACTGCTGCACAGGTAAAGGCGAAGTACGGAACGAAAAATGCATCAGTTCGCCGTGGAAACGTTAACTATAATACCGCATCGTCCGAGGAATATAATTTCTATTTGATTGATGATTATTACGTTACATTTTTCTACGATTTGCATAAAAAGAATGTGATTCGTTCGATTTTATATGTACACAAAGATTACGAAGTGAAAAAGGATGGCTTCTATGGAAATATTTCGGATACACAAAAACATTCCGAGCAATTAATGGTCGAACTCATGAACCAAGCACGTGCTGCTGAAGGTGTTCAACCATTAACACATTCACCTCAATGGGCTGCCATCGCTCGAAAGCATAGTAAAGATATGATTGATAACAACTATTTCTCTCATACGAGTCTTTCAGGTGCATCTCCTTATGACCGCATGATCAGCGGTGGGATGAGCAAAGCAGAGCTTAGAACATGGGGTGAAAATATTTCCTATGGTCACTATAATGTAATTTATGCACATGAAGGCTTTATGAATAGTAAAGGACATCGTGACAACCTCCTACAATCGCGCTTCAACCATGCCATTGTAGGATTAGAGTATAGTAGTCAGAAAGCACCTTATTTTACAATTAATTTTTATTAGATAACAGAAAAACACATTTCGCTTTTAAGGCGAAATGTGTTTCATTGTTTTAAACGGTCATATTCTGTTTCAATACCGAGGGAATTATTCCAACCACCAGTCAAATTGCTCATACCAATTTAATATATTTTCATCATGAGCATACATTATTTTCTCTAACGGAAAAAACTCTTCATGAATTTCACGCATTAATAACTTTATATCGATTTTGTTGTTAGAGTGATAATACAATTCAGTTAATGCTAAAAGAATATGTTTATATTCATCATATAAAGGAATTGTATAGAGGGCTATATCAAGATAATCTGCTGGCTTTATTCGTGGTAATCTTGACCATAGTTCAATTATTAATGGATTAATAATATCCTTTTCATATGGAATTGAATTTCTCAAGTAACTGGTTGTTTTATGAAATACATAATTATAAAGCTGGGCAGCCTCATCATTTCTCTCCTTAGCTACTAACCATTCAGAAGCCATAGCCCCAACCATATATAAATGGATTATTTGTTTATACTTTTTATTTGATGCATGATCTGCTATTCCCCATCCCTCTGAAATGTGATTTATCCGATTCACTGCGAGTTTAAAACTTTCCAATGGTTTATCCTGTTGCGCTAATATTCCTGCTGAAAGCCATAAAAATTGATAATCATCTAAATCCTTTTGAAGATTATAAGACCAAAAGATTTCATTGTTCTCGATAACTGTTAAGTATGCTTCCCAAATCTTCTCACTATTTTTAGAATCATGTACCTCAAAGTGCAGCAGCATTCCCGCTAAAAGAGCAGTATGTGTTTGTTTACTAATAAAAAAATTAATCGAATCATTTAAATGGTTTGAAAGGTGCCCTACACACGCCTTCCTTATATTTGCATAATTTTCCTGTTGAGGAAGGGCGTCTATTTGAATATTGCATAGCGTGATTTGTACAACTTCTGTTATTAATTCATTATTTATAACAGATAACTCTTCTAATAATTGCTTAATATTAATTTCATCCTCAGTCTCAAAATAATAATAGATTAATTCTGTTGCGAGAAGTTTTATTTCTTCTTTACTTTGCTTATTTATTTTTAATTGGCCGTAAACATCAAGTAATTTCCAGTCTTCTGAAATCATTTAAATCCTCCAAGGAAAAATAGTCTTTATCAAATGAACGGTAACAAATCTTTATCTTGGAATTTTTCACCTTCATCATTTCTGTTTTATAATAATTTAAAATAATTTTATTTTGTCCTCATAAATTAAATGCTTATACGTATCAAATAATTTCACGTTTACCCCTTTTACTATGTATGGTAATTTAATAAGCATTTTATTTTTTAGTATCTTCCTTTTTATTTGAAATCCTTGACCAGAAATTCGAATATCTGAAATTTCAATCTCCCCACCTATAATACTTTTACCAATTCTTTCGTAAAATGAGGCAATAATTGAGGCTTCTTTTGGAACCCCTATTATTTTTACCATCCTCAAGTAAGGATTTGGTAGCGCCAATATCATTGCACCGATGTACTCTTTATAAGTAGATAAATCAAAACCAAGGTATTTCTTAGTTAAAGTATCCACCTTAAAAATGTCTTGCTCATTTAATTGATTTAATATCATTTGTTTGTCATCAAAAGAGGCACATATCCGAAATGCAACAGATCTTTTCGGTAATATATATTCCAAAGGCATACTTGGAAATAGTGTGACTTTTGTTAAAATAGGTTTTACTTTTTCAATTGAATTTATCGTTACATTATCCATTGCATTACTTAGAGCTCTTTGTGATATTTTAGGATTAAGAAAATAATTCAACCCCTCTTCTGGGGTTTTTCTAAATTCTCTACATAGATAAAGTGTTCGATGTTGATCAAGCTTAATATATACAAAAGGTACTCTTTCCCCATATTTTCTTCTTGATTCAATCGGAAGTGAGTATTGCTGCTCAATTGGGCAAAGTTCTACAATAGAGAAGATATTATAGTATTTATCTTCTATTCGATGATGCATCCATAGTGTCGTTATTTCTGTTCTTGAAAATTCTTGGATTAACGATTTTAAATCTAAATTCATAACAATCCTCCCTTATATTTATAGTATTTAATTTGCGCCATTGCATTATATTAGCATCTTTTTACCTATTTATATTAAATGTCCACTATAATTGACTTTTTTATAATTCATAAAAAAAGTAGCATCTCACACCCATGTTAATGGATATAAATACTACTTTTTAAGAGCTATTTTTTTGTTATATGAAAGGCAATCTCTAAGTTTCTGTCCGTCTTTTTTTCAACATGAAAATTTAATTGTTCTAAAAGTGCAATACATTGTTTTTGTTTATTACCCATATTGAAATATCCTAAATATGTTATAACCTTTTCTAAATCTTCCGTAGACTGCTTTTTATTCGTAGTTACTTCAAGAACTTCACGAAAATATATACGCATCGTTTGGTAGTACATATCGTTTTGCAACACTTCGGCCATATCCTCATACTCTAAGAAATATTTTTCAGCCACCGGAAAATTAGATTCTAGTATATTTTTATTAATAATATTCAAAAGAAGCATTGCGTATTCATTGCGATATCTTCTTAATATACGGAAGTTCGTAATTATGCTTTTACTACGTTTAAACACAATATCGATTAAATCTTGTGAGAAGTAATTAATTGAATTGGAAAATAACATAATTTCATAATATCCCCATGAATCACAATTTAATAAATAATTACTTAATTGTTCGAAATCTTTGGATGGGGATTCGTTTTTTAGTATACGCAGCATATTTTCCACCATAATTTTATAATGGTAATACTTGATATTATTTGTTTTCTCATACTCTTTGCTTAATTTATTAATTAACAATATTAATCCTTCGATATCTTTTTTGTAATATACAGAAGCGATATCGGTAAACAAATGAAATTCAACACTTTCTTTTTGTGTATGAATTACATAAAATTCATCTAGTGAAATATTTAAACGATCCAATAAGATGAAAAACTTACTTACTGTTGTATCGCTATCACCTTTTTCAAAATTACTGCGGGCCTGACGGGATAAAAGTCCCGTATATAGTGATTGAGAAGAAATTTTTTTATCTAGTCTTAATTGTTTAATTGTCTTGCCGATACTATTGATTTCCATCTCTTTCTACACCCCTTTCCCACAAATTTACATTTCATTATAACATTATGATTTAATATTTTTAAAATTATTAAACACACTGATTGTAAATATATTTGAAAGGATATGTAGAACATAATATGAATCGTATAATCAATAAATTTGTGATTGTTTCTGATAATTCCAAGGCTGTACAATCCTCATTAAGTACTAGAAAAGCGGGGGTTG
>NZ_JACSPW010000034.1 GCF_014836935.1 Solibacillus merdavium
AAAATCGAATGAAAAATGCCTCTTTTGTGTTGAAAAACGAAAACGTTCTAAAAAAACGAAGGTTTTTCAGTGCCCTCCAATCATTTGAGCGCCGTTTTTTATATTAGAATAGTAGACTAAATAATAAATAGAATATACTAGCCATTAATGCTGAAATCGGTAAAGTGATGAACCAAGTAATGACGATTTTTCGCGCCATCCCCCATTTAACTCCTTTTACACGCTGTGCTGCACCGACACCCATAATAGCAGATGAAATAACATGTGTTGTCGATACTGGCAATGCGATAACTGTCGCACCAAAAATAATCGATGCAGAAGTTAAGTCTGCCGCAACACCGTTTACTGGACGGATTTTCATGATTTTGCCGCCTACTGTTTTTATAATCTTGTATCCACCAACAGACGTTCCTAGACCCATCGCCAATGCGCAGGCAAAACGTACCCAGTCTTGTACTTCATCTGTCGATTGCCAGTTTGCTGCGATTAAAGCCATTGTAATAATACCCATCGCTTTTTGCGCATCGTTTGTACCGTGTGTAAACGATTGTAAAGCTGCCGTACCGATTTGTGTTAACCGGAATGCTTTCGTTGTACTATATAACGGTGAACGTTTGAATATAAATTTGAAAAGCTTCATCACGATAAAACCTACAGTTAAAGCTAAAATTGGTGAAATAATTAATGCCTGTAAAATTTTAAAGAAACCTTCATAGTTTAAAATATCCATTCCGGCTGAGGCTACTGCTGCCCCTGCAATTGAGCCGATTAATGTATGTGAAGAACTTGATGGTATACCAAAATACCAAGTTAACAAGTTCCAAGTAATCGCCGAGCTTAACGCCGCCAAAATAACAACAGATCCAGTCACATCACCTTCGAATGCATTTAACGAGAAGGGATCAACAATTCCAGATGCAACTGCTTTTGCAACTCCCACAAAAGTCATCGCACCAACGAAGTTCATTACTGCAGCCATTAGAACAGCTACTCGCGGCTTTAACGCACGCGTTGAAACAGATGTCGCAATCGCATTTGCTGTATCATGGAATCCATTAATAAAATCAAATGCTAACGCAAAAATAACAACGAGTACGGTAATGATTAATAACGTTTCCATAGTCTACTCCTTTTTAATTATGCATTACGCATAATAATCGTTTCAATTGTATTCGCTACATTTTGGCAATAGTCGGCAATTTCTTCTAATTGCTCATACAAATCTTTAAAAATAATTAAGCGAATTGGATCTTTTTCAACTTGGAATAGTTCTGTAATAGATTTACGGAAAATCTCATCACATTCGCGCTCATAATCTTTTATTAAAATGGCATGTTGACGCATACCAATTAAATCTTTTTTATTTAATAATTCCATTGCCTTTACTGCTTCATCAGATGATTTCGCGATAAAGTCAACAAAGTCTCTCATATACTGATTCACTTCTGTAAATGCATACATTTCAAAGTGGGCAATTGTATTTTCAATACCATCTAAAATATCATCTAATTTAATTGCCAATGCTAAAATATCTTCACGTTCAATTGGTGTCATAAAGGACTCATTTAATTTCACGATCAAATCGTGAATTAATTTATCACCAGCTGTTTCATAAGACTTCATTTTAATTTGTATTTGTTTTAAGTCCGATACTGTAGAAATTGTTGATTCTTTTGCATAGTTGGCACCGTTTTGTACATTTTTTGCAATATTTAATAATCCTTCAAAAAATGGATCTGGTTTTTTTGAGCTGAACATGGAATAAAATCCCCCTAAAATGAAGTATGTAAATTAAAACCTAGGTTATCATACCACCTATTTTTCAATTTCTTCAACATTAATTTATGTTATTTACAAAACCTTTACAATCTAATAATAAATATTTCTTATAATCTTGCTTCAAAATAGCGAAATATATAACTAAATATTCAGAAACCTCTAAAATCCTCTTGTAATTCGGCGTTTGTTCGACAGATAGGAGAGAAAATTATATATTCTTCCCTTTGATACAGCTTTTAAACCATTTATATTGTTAAGCGATTGTAAATTTAATATTACAAAACAAATGTAATATTAATAAGTATTTTTCTATTAAACAACAGTAAAAAACTGCCTAGTAAGTTTTTCTACTAAACAGTTACTTGTTGTATATTTTATTTTTTAATACGGATGTTACGATATGTGCCGCATCCCATTCACCCAATGATAATTTTGTAACTGGATATTTTTTATCAAAAAGCTGGTTCGTTATTTCAGGAGACGTCATGCCTGCATCCGCCATCTGTTCTATTTTGCCACTAAGTTCTTTTAAAAAATCAAGTTTTTGCAGTAAAGCTTCCTTTCCATTCTTTATATACCCCGCATGGTTGCAGTACATTTCCTGGAAATCGTGTGAAATGGCAAGTTCCAAAGAGCTGATAATTTGTGGAACATTTTCTTCACGCAGCACGACTTTTGTTTTTGGTGTCACAAACAAATCCCCCGTAAAGAGCTGCCCTGTCTCTTCATTTAGAAAAGCCAAATGGTCATTTGTATGTCCAGGAGTCGGGATTACTTTCCAGCGGCCTGTCCTTGACGAGAAATGATTTTCCAAAGGCAGTGCTTCAAATGGTTTTCTCGTCCCCCAAAATAGCTTTCTATATAAAGGATAGTTTGCTTTGGATGCGCATTCCGCTATTCTAGTATCATTCATAAATATAGGTAAATTGTATTCAGTCTGTAAAAAGTGCGCCCCACCGGTATGATCTTCATGATAATGAGTCAACATCACCTGATCGACATCCATCATACTAAAAAATGTTTTAAATTCCTCAAGGAGTGATGCTGCACCAGTATCTATTAAAACACCATCAAACTCAAAGCAATATACATTCAAACGGACAGATTGGAATTTCACAAAGCCATTAATCATTTTCACTCCAGATTTTTCGCTTATTTCCGACTTTTTCTTAAATAGCACAGCGATTCACTCCTTTACTCTATATTTTTCTACAATATTACTTTAACATAATCCTTGGGAATTTACCCCATAATTTAGCTAATACATAAATCAAAAGCCGTTATGCAAGAATTTCACATAACGGCTCACTTTTATTTTCAGCTTAATTATTTGGACGTTGCAACAGGATGATGTTTTACCCAGTCGCTGTACCCTGCCATATAAATTTGGACATTTTCATACCCAGCTTCTTTTAAAACTGAGTAAATTGGTGTTGCTGTGACACCAGAACCACAGTAAACGACAATATTCTCTTCCTTTGATACTTTGTCTAGAAGTGAAGAAGTAATGACTAAGTTTGAACCATCACGTAGCTGCTCCCAGTCGTAATTTTGGGCGGTCGGAATATGTCCGGCTACTTTGTCCAACGGCTCGATTTCGCCATTATAGCGGACTGCTGAACGCGCATCCAATAAAGTAGCTTTTGTTTTTCCTTCGACAATATTTACAATATCCTGGCGCTTCAGTAAAATCTCATCATTCCATTGAAGCTGCAATTCACTCTTTTGAAATGTCGGCACTTCAGTCGTTATAGGAAAACCTACATCTATAAAAGCCTGGAAGCCACCATTGACAACATAAGCATGCTTAAATCCTGCATAGTTTAAAATCCACCATGCCCGTGTAGCATATGGTGCTGCACCTTGGTCATATACATAAATCGCATCATTAAGATGTAGTCCATGCTTTTCAAATAGTTCCTGAAGCTGCTCTTTTTCTGGTAGCGGGTGGCGTCCTTCTCCTTTTGCTAAATCGGATAAGTCTGTATTTAAATCCCAAAATACAGCACCTTCAACATGCCCTTCCTCATACAGAGCTTTTCCTAATTCTACATTTGCCATATCAAATCTTGCATCGATTAGACGGCCTGTCGGTTCGATTTTATCGGCAGTTACAAAAACATTCGTCATAAAAAGATCCTCCTTATGCTTGAAGTTGTGCGAAGATATCTTTCCAAACAGCTAAGTGGCTTTCTTCCTGCAACAATAGGCGCTCAGTTTCAACTTGCTCAATTGCCTGTTCAATCATGTGTTGACGTAGCCCTTCCGCTTCAATTGCTATAAAGCCTGCTGCCCATTCGAGAATCTTAGCTTTTTCCAATTCTAAATAACTTTGGGCATTTGGTTTTGTTAATTTTTCCAATGCATCGCGTAATTGCTCTTTTTCATTTTTTTCAAAGAAGGCCTTCACATTTTTAAAGTGTGATTTTACCCCTTCATAAGGAGTCGTTTCAGCAAACGGTCCTGTGAATTCCAATAACTGCGGTTCTTTTGATTCATAGCCTAAAAATGCAAAGCTTGGATTTAACTCCTTAAGCTCTCGGGCTTCATCTTTAAATTGTGCCTTCATCTTCTTCTCAACAAATTGTGCTAATCGGAAATTCGTTACACGCATTTCCTGTGCGAAGTCAAAGCTTAATGCTTGAAGTACTTCTTTCAATGCCGTCTGTAATGCTTGCTGTGGCGGCATTTGTGCAAAGGTAGACGGATTATAGCTTTCACGGAAGAAATCAGGATAACGATAGTACACACGCTGTAATACGTAGTATAGTAACTCATCCAGTTCCTGCTTCATTTCACTTTCCAGCATAGCTGTTTGGGTTGTTTGATATTTTGAACGTACAAGCTTTTCCAAATGTGCAAGCTCTTCTAATCGTTCATCTTTACGCTTTAGGTTTTCTTCCGTTTGCGTAATTAAATCATGGAGTCGCGCCTCGGTTTTTTCCACTTCTTCCTGCAGCGCCTGTACCGCAATGCCCATTAGCTCATCATTCAGGAAATGATGGAATGCGTCTTCAAATGGTGCCATACCTGACTGAAGATCATTCTGGTTTTCCTTTTCCTTCAGCGCAAGCAAACTTGATACCCCATAAAGTCTTGGGAAACGAATGCCGAATCGTTGAAGCTCTGAACGAACATAACTCTTCACTTCTTCCTCTTCATCCATTGTAGAGGCTAAATCAATTGCATTTACGATAAAGAACATTTTATCTAATTCAAATGCGTCTTTCACACGGCCTAATTGAATTAAAAATTCGCGGTCCGCTTTTGCAAATGCATGGTTATAGTATGTGATGAATAGTATAGCATCAGCATTTCGAATATAATCGAACGCTACTCCTGTATGGCGTGCGTTAATAGAGTCCGCACCAGGTGTATCTACTAATGTTACGCCCATACGAGTAAGCGGTGAATCAAAGTAAAAATCGATATTATCGACAAAGCAAGAACGGTTTTCCTGCGCAACATACTTCTCAAAATCATGGCGATTAACACGCAAAGTCGTACCGAGCTTCGGCACAAACGATTCATAGCCCTCTGAAAAGGCGCGGATAAACGATTTATGGACATTTAATCGCTCATCGGATAATTTAACAGCCAATCCTTCTGCTGCACGGTCATAAGCTTCTTTCAGCGAATTTACTTGCAACCCAATTGCTGCATAAGAGCCTTTAATATCTTCTAATAGCTGCGCTACATTTTTCAGATGAACATCGGCTGTCTCGTGTGGATGTTCAGGCGACACAGGGCGAATTTTATTAATCGCTGCCGTCGTTGGGTTAGGTGATACCGGCAGAACGCGTTCACCCATTAAAGCATTGGAAAAGCTTGATTTACCTGCACTGAATGCACCGAATAAAGCAATTGTAAAATCACGCTTTTGCAAACGCTCTACTTTTTTCGTTAAGAAGCTAGAAACTTCCTTAAAGCCTTGAACATCCTTAATAATGTTGGCAGTCTTTAAGGCTTTTTCAATAACAGCATCCACGTTTAAGCCTGTCTCTATTTTTTCCAGTACATGCTCGTCCTCAAGCTGTTTATCTTGTGCAGTCATTTGCAACATCGACTCTTTAAATGGTCGAATATCTTTCAATGCTTGCTCATGCTCACGTTTCCATTTTTCCAGATGGATTTTCGATTCCGCACGAATTTCGTTTGATACTTGCTTCATTAATGTATTGCTGAATGCTTCGAACTTCTCAATTTGTAATATATGCTGAAGCGCTTGTACTTTTTCGGACATCGCATTGATCTTTAACTTTACCGGTGCTGCTGCTTCTCTCGCCACTTGCTCCAATGTCTCTTTTTGCTCAAGCTTCCAAGCATCTGTTGTTTGGATAAAGTAGCGTTTTGTCGCCTCGGATACACGGTTCGCAAAGTTTAATACTGCATCCCCTGTAATTACACCGCTTTTTTGCACTTGCTCTTCAATAATCGAAAACGGGAAATTAAATTCCTTCTGATCAATTCCTGCTGCACGCTCATCATTTAATGCACCAACATCTTTCAACGCTTGCTTCATCAATGCTTTCAAATGACCAGTAATCTGAGATTGAACGACGTGGTTAAAGCTCGCATAAGCCTCTTCTTGGCGGCGCACTTTCTCTTCTGCTGTTTTCTTTTTCGCGGTAAACAGTCCACCTACTTTAAAGTCCTCTTGTTGACTTTCCAGATAGGCACGTAATTTTTCACGTACATCTGCCGGCATAATCGCAGCATTTGTAAGTAGTTCTTTTCGTTTTTCATCGAACTGCTTATCAAATACATCAAATGAGAATAGTTCAGTTTGACGAGTTAATTTTTCATATTGCTCTAAAATATCATCACGGTGCTGCCAGTCATCCTCTGATACGACTTCTGCATAGGTTTCAAAGCGATCCTGCTTTTCTTCTTTTAAATATGATTCATGCTCATGCTGTAGTTTTTTTAATGTGTTTTCAGCTGTTAAAACTAATTGCTCCTGCCAGTCATTCATCGAATCCATGACAATTTTCTTCACTTGATCAAAGTCATTGTTCGGTAACTCTTTTTCGCGTAATGATGTGAAGAAAATATTTTTCGGGTATACACCCCATGCTGCAAATGAGTTATGCACCGATTGCTTGAAATCTTCAAATGATAATTCCGCTTCACGGTGTTTATCAATTTGATTGACGATTAAATATACATTCGGATTATATTTCATTAACTGCTTTGTAAATTGGAAATTGAGCTCTGATTGCACATGGTTGTAGTCCATTGTATAAAACACCATATCCGCTATATGCAGTGCCGATTCTGTACTCATTGCATGCGCATCATCCGTCGAGTCAACACCTGGAGTATCCATAACGGTAACGCCTTCAGGTAAACTTGACGTACTATGTCCAATTTCGATTTGCGATACTAATTCGCCATTTTTACTTAGTTCTTTCACTTGTTTAATATCATAGCCTGCTTCAAACTTTACCGGCTTTTCATTGTGCAAATAAAGAATAGCAAAATCCTCATCCGATTTATGCACTTTTACAATGTTCGCACTTGTTGGTATTGGACTTGTCGCTAAAATGTTTTCACCCGAAAGTGCATTAATCATGCTTGATTTACCAGCAGAAAAGTGACCGGCAAAACCGATGACAAACTCCTTCTGTAAGAGCTTGCGTGCAAAAAGATGCAGCTTTTCAATTCGTTCTGTATCTTCATTTTCTTTATAGATTATGTATTGTAATGCCGATTGCTGTAACAATCCTTGAATTTTCTCGTCAAACAACGTCATATTCTTACCCCTTTATTTCTTATTACCTCTAATTTGTCACCATTCTATAGTACCATGCTTAGTCAATAAAATCGGCTAATTTTTTTTAAAAATTATCGTAAATAGTGCGCTTCTTATGCAATTTAGCCAATTTCAGACGCTTTTTTCTAAAAATTACTATTTCCGAATAATTGCATTGTATAAGTAATTCATCTCATATAAATTAAAATCCTTCCACACTCCATATTTTTATTGACTTCCGTAATTTACTCAAAGTAAAATACTCAACATAAAGTATTATTATGGAGGGTTTATTTTGACTCAGCTTCTAGTTTTGGGTGCATTAAATATGCAGCCATTGTCTGGTTACGATATACAAACTATGTTACAAGAGAACGAAGCAGAAAGATGGTCGGGCGTACTTGTAGGATCAATTTATCACGCGCTAAAAAAATTGGAACAAAATAGCTATATAGAACTGGATCATATTGAACATAGTGGCAATCGCCAAAAATCTATTTATAAAATTACTGATTTAGGAAGAGCGCATTTAAAAGAGCTTGTTTACAACTCTATTGTTTCTTCTAATGTACCCTATCCCCTCTCTTTATACGCTGGTTTATCTATGATTGATCAATTAGAAAATGACCGAGCAATAGAAGCGTTACAGCATCAACTGAAAATGCTTGAAAATGAACTCCTTATAGTCGAAAGCGGTTTATCAATAAAGGAACAACATTTACCAAAAGGGTTTTCACCAATGATGTCTATTGTAGCTAAAAACATGGTGGATATTTTAGAACAGCAAATTAACTTTGTGAAGGATTTATTAAATAATTATAAATAAAATTTAATTGTTCCTCTTATTAAAAGAGGAACAAAAAAATACCCATATACTCAATGTTGAGTATATTAACCTTAAGGAGCATTCCTGTTAGAAAGATTTTCGGGGACTTGAAAACAAAAAAGCCCTCTTGTATGATGCTTGAGTGTC
>NZ_JACSPW010000035.1 GCF_014836935.1 Solibacillus merdavium
ATATACATTTCGAAAAAAATTTTTTGGCACTCAAAAATGGCGTGAGCCATTGATATATCAACATTTATAGAGGGAGGGAGTGTAACGCAAGTTTTTCAGTTTCTTCGGTTGGGCGATCAATATTTAGTATCAATCGAAATGGCGGAAGTGACCGGTAGATTGAGCGAAGCAATTGAAATAGTCTCGAAGCACCTTACATTCCAACAACAGGCGAAAATGAAATTATTAAAAGTAGTTTCATATCCAATAGTGTTATTTTCCTTTTTAATACTGTTGTTTTTTGCATTTCGTACGTATTTCTTGCCGAATATGGCTTCAGTCGTAGCCTCGCGTGGACAAGGGGAGAAGTCAGCAAGTATCCAATGGTCGGCTTTTTTCCTTCATATGCCTGACTATATTGTTGCAGGTAGCATTTCTTTATGCTGTCTACTGATAATTTTTATTTTCTATGTTAGGAAGAAACGCATCGACATACAGCTCCATTTGTTATTTAAGATTCCATTCTTCAGCTTATTTTGGCGATTGATATTAACAAGACAGTTTTCACGTCATTTAGGCAATCTATTGTTGGCAGGAATTTCTCTCCAAGATGCATTCGATTATTTAAAATCCCAGCAACATCAAAAACAAATAGCATATATTGCCCAAACTTTACAAGAACGTATTCTTATTGGTGAGTCTTTGTCGGGTGCTGTCGTGCTTGTAGGCTATTTTTATCCGAAGTTTGAACATTTTATTGCCCACGGCGAGGCGAGTGGCTTATTGGGCCGTGAATTGGTTTTATATTGTGAGCTACTCGATGAAAAACTTCAGAAAATTATTGAACGGTTACTGGCAATCATTCAACCATTACTTTTTATAATTATTGCTATTTGTGTTATTGCTGCCTATTTAAGTATTTTAATTCCAATGTATGACGTAATTGAATTTATTTAAGGAAAGGTGGAATAGATGATGAAAAATGAAAAAGGGTTTACGCTAGTTGAAATGCTAGTAGTACTGTTGATTATTTCCATACTGATTTTAGTGACAATTCCGAATGTATCAAAACATTTTGCATCAATAGATGAAAAAGGCTGCGATGCCTATATTTTAATGCTTCAAGGACAAGTCGAAGCTTATAAGTTAAATCATAAGGAATACCCAAGCTCCGTTGCTGACTTAATAGAAGAGAGCTATGTGATGGAAGAAGATTTAAGATGCCCGGATAATACGAAAATTCTAATAGAGAATGGCAAAGTGATTGCTCCTACTTCGAGCAGTTGACCGGTAATAACGATGAAGTTAAAAGTGAAATCAGTTCTAACGAATGAAAAAGGATTTACTTTAATGGAAATGCTCGTTGTTCTCTCGATTTTTTTAGTTGTAAGTACAGCAATTCTCCTTTTTTCACATAAACCATTTTTAGATTATACAGAAAAACAATTAATGAATCAAAATGAGCTATTAATAAGAATGACGCAATTGATTTCTATCGAAAAAGAAAATCCACATAGTTTTGAAATCGTCAATTGTCGTAGAATTCGTATAAAAGAAAGGAATAAAGAGGGCGTTATATATGAACAGATGGTACCTAATCACATTGAAATATTCATAACCACCCCGAACTCAAGGCTTATCTTTAATACGGAAGGAAATACGAATGCGTTTGGGCGGATTATGTACCATTTTGAAAATGTGAGCTATCAATACTCTGTAAATATTGGGAAAGCAAGAATTTTAGAAAAGGAGGTTTTTCATGACACAGGGAGGCCTAACGCTTGTGGAAACACTTTTAGCAGTCGTCATTCTATTTTTCCTGACTTCAACAATAATTCCCCTTACTTATAATATGAAACAGCAGATAGCCGATCAAAAATTGAAGACCCATGCTGCTGAGGTCGCCTTTATTGGTGCGTTAAAGTATAAGAGATACGGGCAATCTGACGGTATTCAGGAAATCGACCAAACCGTTTTTCATTGGACCTATGACGGCCAGTATGTTTGTGTATTGTTCGATAAGAACGGTATGGAAGAGGAGAAATGCATATGAGGCGAGCTCGGTTAAATGAGTCAGGATTTACACTGTTGGAGAGTTTATTTCAGTTAACGGTTTTCGGTTTGTTCGCCTCGATCAGTTTACTAATCCTAATCTGGGTACATGATATCCAACAAATAAAGAAGATGAAGAATGAAGTGAATTGGGAGTTTTTTGTCTACGACCTGCATCAATACAATATGAATTCGATATCCGGAAAATTGTATAATTCCAGTACACTTCAGCTTGAAATGTTAAATGATCCAAAAGACCGGTTATTTGTCTTTGATAAATCAGAGTTGCATCTGCGGAAAAGGTCTAATAAAGGGGGGAATGAGATTCTATTGCCATTTGTTGATAAATGGCATCTAGAAGGAGTGGGCAATGATCTAAAAATGAAAGTGGTGATGCAGGATGGAACGGAAAGAGAAAGATCCCTCGTGTTACCATTGGGTCCGAAATGAAAAAGGGGCATTATTTATGCTAGCAATTCTATTATTATTCGTCGTTACTGGATCTGCCATTTTATATTCAAATGCGTATTTTGCACAATTAAAATTTTATAATTCATTGGAATCTATTTACGTTCGTGCTACGATAAACATACTAAATACTCAATGAAGTTTCGACTTCTTTCAACAATTGTCTCTCGCCTCCAAAAATAGAGGCGGTTGGCAGTATAAATTTCAAATGAAGGAAGTTAATATCTCAGCAATTATTAAAAAGTGGGTAAGAAATACTTAAGGTGAGAGTCACGAAAGCATTGGTAATGGGAAGTAATAAGTAACACATACAAAACTGCATTTTCACATTTAAGTATACTACCTTTTTTGATATATTGAAGTTGAGGTGCTATGGAAAAGTAGTTCGTAATTAGAAGAAGGTGAACAGCATGCGAAAAATATATTTAGTTGGATTTATGGGATGCGGAAAAAGTGCGATTGGCAGAAGATTAAGCTATTACTTAAAGATGCCCTATTATGATATGGACCATGAAATCGTTCGACAACAAGGAATGACAATTCCGGAAATCTTCGAACAATACGGGGAAGCACATTTTCGAAAAATAGAGACGGAATTTTTAAAAAAATTCCGTGATGAAGCATGCATTATTTCAACAGGCGGTGGGGTAGCTGTTAATGGAGAAAATCGGAAAATTATGCGGAGAACAGGGCTCGTCTTTTTCCTGGACGCCAAATTTGAAGATATTTATATGCGAATTCGTAATGATAAAAATCGTCCCATTGTACAAACTTCATCAGAACAAGAGTTAGAAGAACTGTACCATAGCCGTAGAAAGGCTTATCGAGAAGCGAGCCATATACAAGTACTGACTGTAGGAAGATCATTAAGACAAATAGTTGAATACATTGCTTTCCAAGTAAATAGACTTAAAAGCGAATGATTATTTAATAAAAACCAATAACGTTCGCTTATTAAGTAAAATTAAAAAAAGATTGCGTTTTCAATACATTCAATGTTAGGATATTGCTAAGAGTACAGTAAATTTAAATTAGTTGAAAAACTAGCGCGGATGATGATACGGGGAGAGAACGTGATGTCACGTCGCCGAAGGAGCAAATAGCGCTGCTATGAATCTCTCAGGCAAAAAGACTCGTATTTGACGCAACTCTGGAGAGCGCTGTTATAGTACAAGTTACTGGCAGCCACCAAAGGGGAAAGCCTAAAATGTGATAGCGTATCAAATTTAGGTGTAACTTTCAGGTGCAAGGACAGAGAATCTCATTAAAAGGGATTCCTCTGTCTTTTTTTATGGAAAAAAACGTTTTCTAAAAAAGGCAGCTAGCTGTACCGCACATTGTAATATTCATTCCCCATAACAATTTTAAAAAGGTTAAAACATAAAACTTTAAGGAGCATTCCTGTTAGAAAGATTTTCGGGGACTTGAAAACAAAAAAGCCCTCTTGTATGATGCTTGAGTGTCA
>NZ_JACSPW010000036.1 GCF_014836935.1 Solibacillus merdavium
ATCCTGCAGAGATTACGTCTTTATAGCCGCCCTCTTTGAAGGACGTATACGCAACGGCCACTTTTCCGCCGACCTTTAACGGAACTAATTCTTCCTTTACTATAAAATTTCCGGGTATTATGTAAATAAAATAGAGTGCAAATAAATACTACATAATTTGCACTCTACAATTATATTTGATATATATGTTGAATGTACCTGGATTAATAAACACTATTTTTTTAGAAAATATGTTTATAATTCAATAACTCTTACCAGTTTTTGGTTTATAAGTGCTATTACGATTACCAATTATACATTCCAAAACTTGTATGAAGTATCATAGGCATAATCATCAACCGCTGGGTAAAGATTGAATTTTGACAAAGTATATTTATTTATCACTTAAGCCCTCCTAATTAACTCAAAAAAATGGCGGCAGTTGCAATTTCATTGCACACAGTACTCCATGCTGGGACAACCATCATGGAGTATGTGTTTTCAAACACCATATTATTTTTTGTTATCCACTTCGCATATATTTTGTTTTCTTATAAATATCTCTATTTGCATGGAATAAGACACATGCTTCTTATTACTGAACTGGCCCCATAAAATGAGTAATAATAAGAATATGTTCCTTCAATTTAACTTTTTTTAGATTCTCTACTTTTTCTGTTCCACCAAGCCCTAACAGAGGGGTGTATCCAAAACACTCGTCATATGACAATTCTCCACATATTTCTACTGCTTTTGGATATGGTTGCCACTTTAAATACTCGTCTCGAAATTTTTCTGAATCCAAACTTTTAAAAAAGTATAGAAAGTTTGGCATAAGTGTTTTAAGTACACCGTATCTAAAGTTAAGCAACCTTACATAACCATCAGCCCATATGACTAAATCCCCCATACTTGTTGCAAATAATACTAAAGAATCAGTATATCTTTGGCTGCTCTCTTGTAAGATATCAATGTACTCTTCTGGATTGACACTTTTAAAATAACCTGCCATAAATGTTCCAAATCCATAATCCTGCCATAAATCTATTATTTCTTTAGGGACTATATTTTTATACTTTTCAATGAGTTCACTCGGAACTTTATTCTGTAACTTAAAATCTTTTAAATATTGCTCCATTTAAACTCCTCCTTTAATGTGTTAACTTTACATTCAAATAAGTATTTTTTAGTTGTTCTAGTGTCATGTTTTTTACTTTTTCCTCGATTTGTTTATCAACAATTTTGATTCTAGACTTCCATTGACTACCTATAGAGAAATTAACCCTTTTATCTCCCATTCCTCCTATTATTTCAGGTCTTCCTCCCGCAACCTGATCTGGATTGTGAAGTGCTGCTTGGGTTTTCAGCCATTTTCCCGCCTCTTTTTCTGCTTCATCAAATGATTTTCCTTTATCCATAAATTCGGTAATTTTATCAGATAAAGCTTCTTCTCTAGCTGTTTGTTGAGCAACATTTCCTTCTTTTGCTCTACCTTCAGCAATATATTTTTCTCTATTTTTAAGATATTCGTCAACAGTTAACTCATTCATGCCCTCTTCTTGAGCTTTCAATTGCCTTCTAAATTCAGCAGAATCATGCTTTGGATTATAGTTAAACTTAACTTCAATTTCAGGAAGCTTTGCAGGTTTAATATTCGAGCCATTTTGTGGTGGTTGGGAATTTTCACCCTTACCCTGGTCCTTCGATTTCGCAGGTGTTACCGTTGTTGCGCTTACTTCACTTTTCGCCTGAGACGGTGCTTGCTGCTTTTGTGGATTCGTTGGTGTTGGAGACTTGGCTATATTTACTGTTTTATTTGTTGCTTTGCTACCCGATGTAGCTCCTGAAACAGCCTTTGCACCTAGTTTTGCACCATGCTTCACACCTTTTACTAAAGGTCCTCCTAAAATAGCAGCAACTGATACTCCGCGTTCCCAGCTTTCCAACTTTCTACCGGTAATTGGGTCTCTTCCGATCACGGCTTCAACCAATGCCTTCGCATTTCCTACTACCGGAATAAAGTCTAATCCGGCAGAGATTACGTCTTTATAGCCGCCCTCTTTGAAGGATGTATACGCAACGGCCACTTTTCCGCCGACCTTTTTCAAAGCCTTCTTCGTTTTCTTTACGGCGGCTTTGACGTTCTTTTTCGCTTGCGTCACGGCTTTTTTCGCGGCCTTCTTGACCTGTTTGACTGCTGCTTTGGCAGTAAGTACAAATAAGAGGAGAGATTACATTTGATTTTAAATACTATGTTCTCTTTAAGGAAGTTGAAGAAACGAGTGCTGATTATAATGTAACCCAAGTAGAGCACAGATGAATAAATCTTTCATCTGTGCTCTACTTTTTAATATACCATTATATAGTATATTATCCATCTAAACACTAAAAGCGTTCTTATAATTTATCCGTATTGCCCTGGGACCTTTGGTATAGGATCATCATCCATAATTTGATACTCTAATCTTTGTTCTCTTGCTTTTTTTGTAGCCTTAAGTCCCTGCTTTTCTTAAAGATTTATATAAAGCTCTATTATACTCTGCATTAGTTGGAATTAAACCTATCCCCTCGGTTAGGGGCATCATGCCTAATACATCAAGCGCTGAACCAAGGTCTTCATCCTCGTCGTCTTCGTCATCCGCTGACTCTGCAACTGAAACCGGACCTTTCACAGAGCCTTCCATCATGAATGCAAGGTTCTTTACTGCGAAGTATACAGGCTTATTTAAAATGTAATAAATAAGTAGAGCGCAAATGACCTTAGTTTATTAACTACTATTAAATAATATATACGCTACTTAACTACTTAATAATTAAATGAACGAAAGATTAATGCATCAGTCTAAGTCAATATAGCATTTAGCATTTACCATAATTTTCTTTTTCCAAACAAGGTTTTTTAAACTATTATTCATTACTATTCTCTTCTTTTTCTTTTATAGATTGTAAATAGCTCTCTAAGAACTCTTGGTCGTCTTCATCCTCAGGGATAAGTCCTAGGTACTCATACTTCCATATAATTCTTCTTTCATAATCGTTTGCTTCCGATAAATCCTCGTAGTCATAATCAATCTTTAATTCACCTTCACTGTTAAAAATAAACGTTAGATTTGTCCAAGGTTCTTGATTATTATTTTTAAATTCATACCAAAGTTCTTCTAAGGAATTTAATAAAATTCTCCATCTTTCCTTATATTCCTCTTTTTCTATACCAAACATATTCGGTATATTATGACTATGAATTGGTGAATTATTATTTATTGGATAATAAAAGAAGAAGGTGTTACCAGTATCCTCTGTAATTTCCCCATATATTAATACTTTTGACCACTCTTCTGGAATTGTTTCAACTACAATTTGAGCAATATTTTGATATATACTATTTAACTTATTTTCATCCATCATTATTAACCTCCAGGTTTATTTTTAAATTTATTAAACTCCCATTCTCCATTTCCAATCTTATGTTCTATTTCAAAACCTACTGGACGTTGCGAGTCACCTTTATAAATCGGCTGAATCTTCACTTCAACTGACTTCCCCTTACCTAGTTCCTTAACCCACATATTCTCGAGCTTCTTCCACTCACCTCTATTCAAATTACTATTCATAGGAACTAAGTTA
>NZ_JACSPW010000037.1 GCF_014836935.1 Solibacillus merdavium
AGCAATAAAACAAATTTCTATTTTATAGAAATGTAACAAGTCAAGCAATTGACGTGTAAACTTAAATCTTAGATTTTATCTAAGTGTTAACTTTTGGTTAAGTTAATAAGGGCGCACGGTGGATGCCTTGGCACTAGGAGTCGATGAAGGACGGCACTAACACCGATATGCCTCGGGGAGCTGTAAGTAAGCTTTGATCCGGGGATTTCCGAATGGGGGAACCCACTATCTTTAATCGGATAGTATCTACACGTGAATACATAGCGTGATGAGGACAGACGCAGGGAACTGAAACATCTAAGTACCTGCAGGAACAGAAAGAAAATTCGATTCCCTGAGTAGCGGCGAGCGAAACGGGAAGAGCCCAAACCAAAGAGCTTGCTCTTTGGGGTTGTAGGACACTCTATACGGAGTTACAAAAGAATGAGTTAGACGAAGCGACTTGGAAAGGTCCGCGAAACAAGGTAAAAGCCCTGTAGTCAAAAGTTCATTCCCTCCAGAGTGTATCCTGAGTACGGCGGAACACGTGAAATTCCGTCGGAATCCGGGAGGACCATCTCCCAAGGCTAAATACTACCTAGTGACCGATAGTGAACCAGTACCGTGAGGGAAAGGTGAAAAGCACCCCGGAAGGGGAGTGAAATAGATCCTGAAACCGTGTGCCTACAAGTAGTTAGAGCCCGTTAATGGGTGATAGCGTGCCTTTTGTAGAATGAACCGGCGAGTTACGATTACGTGCGAGGTTAAGTTGAGAAGACGGAGCCGCAGCGAAAGCGAGTCTGAATAGGGCGAATTAGTACGTGGTCGTAGACCCGAAACCAGGTGATCTACCCATGTCCAGGGTGAAGGTGAGGTAACACTCACTGGAGGCCCGAACCCACGCACGTTGAAAAGTGCGGGGATGAGGTGTGGGTAGCGGAGAAATTCCAATCGAACCTGGAGATAGCTGGTTCTCTCCGAAATAGCTTTAGGGCTAGCCTCGTGATTGAGAATACCGGAGGTAGAGCACTGTTTGGACTAGGGGGGCATCTCGCTTTACCGAATTCAGACAAACTCCGAATGCCGGATATTTATACACGGGAGTCAGACTGCGAGTGATAAGATCCGTAGTCAAGAGGGAAACAGCCCAGACCACCAGCTAAGGTCCCAAAGTAATCGTTAAGTGGAAAAGGATGTGGCGTTGCTTAGACAACCAGGATGTTGGCTTAGAAGCAGCCATCATTTAAAGAGTGCGTAATAGCTCACTGGTCGAGTGACGCTGCGCCGAAAATGTATCGGGGCTAAACGATTCACCGAAGCTGTGGATGCATACTTTGAGTATGCGTGGTAGGAGAGCGTTCTAATTGCGTTGAAGTCAGACCGGAAGGACTGGTGGAGCGATTAGAAGTGAGAATGCCGGTATGAGTAGCGAAACATGGGTGAGAATCCCATGCACCGTATGACTAAGGTTTCCTGAGGAAGGCTCGTCCGCTCAGGGTTAGTCGGGACCTAAGCCGAGGCCGATAGGCGTAGGCGATGGACAACAGGTTGATATTCCTGTACCACCTCCTCACCGTTTGAGAAATGGGGGGACGCAGTAGGATAGGGTAAGCACGCCGTTGGTTGCGCGTGTTCAAGCAGTAAGGCGTGTATGTAGGCAAATCCGCATACTATAACGTTGAGCTGTGATGACGAGCTCTTTAGAGCGAAGTTCCTGATTTCACACTGCCAAGAAAAGCCTCTATCGAGGTGAGAGGTGCCCGTACCGCAAACCGACACAGGTAGTCGAGGAGAGAATCCTAAGGTGTGCGAGAGAACTCTCGTTAAGGAACTCGGCAAAATGACCCCGTAACTTCGGGAGAAGGGGTGCTTCTTTGGGTGCATAGCCTAGAGAAGCCGCAGTGAATAGGCCCAGGCGACTGTTTAGCAAAAACACAGGTCTCTGCAAAACCGTAAGGTGACGTATAGGGGCTGACGCCTGCCCGGTGCTGGAAGGTTAAGAGGAGCGGTTAGCGCAAGCGAAGCTGTGAATTGAAGCCCCAGTAAACGGCGGCCGTAACTATAACGGTCCTAAGGTAGCGAAATTCCTTGTCGGGTAAGTTCCGACCCGCACGAAAGGCGTAACGATCTGGGCACTGTCTCAACGAGAGACTCGGTGAAATTATAGTACCTGTGAAGATGCAGGTTACCCGCGACAGGACGGAAAGACCCCGTGGAGCTTTACTGTAGCCTGATATTGAATTTTGGTACAACTTGTACAGGATAGGTAGGAGCCAGAGATCCCGGAGCGCCAGCTTCGGAGGAGGCGTCGGTGGGATACTACCCTGGTTGTATTGAACTTCTAACCCATGCCCCTTAGCGGGGTAGGAGACAGTGTCAGGCGGACAGTTTGACTGGGGCGGTCGCCTCCTAAAGAGTAACGGAGGCGCCCAAAGGTTCCCTCAGAATGGTTGGAAATCATTCGAAGAGTGTAAAGGCATAAGGGAGCTTGACTGCGAGACCTACAAGTCGAGCAGGGTCGAAAGACGGGCTTAGTGATCCGGTGGTTCCGCATGGAAGGGCCATCGCTCAACGGATAAAAGCTACCCCGGGGATAACAGGCTTATCTCCCCCAAGAGTCCACATCGACGGGGAGGTTTGGCACCTCGATGTCGGCTCATCGCATCCTGGGGCTGTAGTCGGTCCCAAGGGTTGGGCTGTTCGCCCATTAAAGCGGTACGCGAGCTGGGTTCAGAACGTCGTGAGACAGTTCGGTCCCTATCCGTCGTGGGCGTAGGAAATTTGAGAGGAGCTGTCCTTAGTACGAGAGGACCGGGATGGACACACCGCTGGTGTACCAGTTGTCTTGCCAAAGGCATCGCTGGGTAGCTATGTGTGGACGGGATAAGTGCTGAAAGCATCTAAGCATGAAGCCCCCCTCAAGATGAGATTTCCCATTACGCAAGTAAGTAAGACCCCTGAAAGACGATCAGGTAGATAGGTTCGAGGTGGAAGTGCGGTGACGCATGTAGCTGACGAATACTAATCGGTCGAGGACTTAACCACATTTTATTGCACAACTCAATGAAACGTTTATCCAGTTTTGAAAGAATGA
>NZ_JACSPW010000038.1 GCF_014836935.1 Solibacillus merdavium
TGTACGAGTCGAAAAAATATTTTTTGACGCTCATAAATGGCGCAAGCCATTGATACATCAACATTTATAGAGGGAGGAAAAGAATGACTATGTTACCGTCATATATAAAAGAAAAAATAGAAAATTTTGTGGATAAAAGTAATGAACAATTTAATAATGGTTGTCATCAAGACTCTATATTACTGTTAGAAGAAGCATGGAACCTAATACCTGAACCAAAGGGGATTTATTCAGAAGAAAGCTATCACATTGTAAAAGATATTATTGAAACTTACTATGTATTAAATGATTTTAAAAAAGCAAAAGAATGGGGAGAAAAAATATATTTAACTGGTTTTGCACGAATAGATTCAGGCGAGAAGGAATATATTAATGGCGAAATAGCTTTTGAATTGGGGAATTTAGAAATAGCAAAAGAATTTTTTAGCATTGCCAATGATAAATCAGAAGGAAGATGTTTTGATAGTCCGAATAGAGTGAAATATCTCAAGTTTTTCAAAAGTAATTGAATTATTCAAAAGGAATGTTAACACCAATTCAGACATGTCATGTATTACATAAGTTTATTGAAAGCTGTGTTAGCTAATTTGCTTATGTTCTGCAGTTGTCTCCTAGTTAAATAGAAATCTAACAGTATAAATTGAAAATAAAACATGAGCACAAATGAAGAGGTTCTTCATTTGTGCTCTCCTATTTAAATTTAGTAAAATCGTCACATTAAGGCATTGGTTGAAACGGCGATTAGAAGAGACCTAATTATTGGAGGTATGCGTCCAGATAAATTTAAAGTCAGATATACTATTGATGGTATAGCCGACTTTGCAGATTTAAAAAATTAATTAGAGGAGTGAAAAAGTAGTATGAAAGAATTTGAAGAAAGATTTAGTGAATTGCAAGCAGATATGATATCTATATGTCTGGAATATGTGGAAGATAGAGTTGATAAAGTATATGTTTATGCTTCATGTGAAGAAGGTATCGTTTCGGGTAGTTTCTTTTATTTGATTAATAATATGTATGTAGAGCGCCATAAATTAAATGATGCATTGAAGGATGGGGATAAGAGTTATGATGTGTCCACAGAACGACAATTTATGGTGTTAGATATTATCAACGATAATGTTGATAAAATGGAGGAATTGTGCAAATTGTACGAAAGAGATATGCCAACTGAGTTAAAATTAATATATGATGCTAAGACTGGCAAGTTTCAAGCTGAATACAAGTATGATTTAGTTTATACTAATGACGATGTTAAAACCGCACGTCATATTGCTAATGAATGGTTTGAGGAAATAGAAAATAATAATTTATAATGTTTTTGAAAGTGACACCAATGTGTATAGAAATTTATTATTTAAACAGCCCCGAATAAACATAGAGCACAAATGAAATATTTATTCATTTGTGCTCTTATTTCTTACATAATTAAATCGATACTGTTTTTCTTCAACTTCATCAGGAAAGTGGCATCACGATACATAGTAAGCATTCGATCGTTGTGACAGCGAATGAGGACGTAACCTTTGCAGCAAAAAACATGGCATTCAGTGCAACCGAATCACTTCGTTTCACCTGTGGATCCAGTAGCATCGTACTAGACAGTGTGACCGATATGCAGGGAGAACTAGTCATGATGGAAGGCTCTGTGAAAGGTCCAGTTTCGGTGGCAGAAGCAGCGGATGACGAAGACGACGAGGATGAAGACCTGGATTCAGCGCTCGATGTTTTAGGCATGATTCCCCTAACCGGGGGTGATGTCTAGTGGCGAAGAAGAAAGGAAAAGGCTTTTTTGGTGCAATCGGAAAGGCATTAGGCAGTATCCCGGTTGTAGGAAAGGTGAAAAAGGCGGCAAAATCCGTAAAAAAAACAGTAAAGGCCGCCAAAAAGAAACTGAAAAAAACCGTCAAAAAGGTAATCAAAAAGGTTAAGAAAAAGGTTGGAAAGGTTTACACCAAGGCCCGAAAAATAAAAAATAACCTCTCCAAAAGCAAAATTGTCAAAAAAGTAAAGAAGACCGTAAAGAAAGCGGTACTGGCCACAAAAAAGGCAGTCAAAAAAGTAAAAAGTACAGTCAAAAAAACAGTTAAAACGGTAAAAAAGGCGACCAAGGTAGCAGTCAAACAGGTCAAGAAGGCCGCGAAAAAAACCGTGACGCAAGCGAAAAAGAACGTCAAAGCCGCCGTAAAGAAAACGAAGAAGGCTTTGAAAAAGGTCGGCGGAAAA
>NZ_JACSPW010000039.1 GCF_014836935.1 Solibacillus merdavium
ATGCCTAAAACATCGAGCGCTGAATCCAGGTCTTCATCCTCGTCGTCTTCGTCATCCGCTGCTTCTGCCACCGAAACCGGACCTTTCACAGAGCCTTCCATCATGACCAGTTCTCCCTGCATATCGGTCACACTGTCTAGCACGATGCTACTGAATCCACAGGTGAAACGAAGTGATTCGGTTGCACTGAATGCCATGTTTTTTGCTATGAAGAAAATAAATACTGCTTATTCTATTAATAAATAGAGCACAAATGAATGAATATTTCATTTGCGCTCTAAGTTTAATTCCCACTGTTAAAGGAGACTCTCCGTTTAACTACTTGAAAACAGCAATATTTATTTTAATGTCCATTATACTTTTTATCCATATATGAGGTCTGTTCAGTTAAAGTTCTTGTTTAGCGTTATTCTTTCTTATCACTGTATATGGGGAACGACTCCCAATTTGTAATTTATACAGTATCCTTAGATAATATGAAAAACCCTCGATTATTGGTTGATTTTCGTTCACTAAAGGGATATGGTTGTTTCATACAAAATACCCCAAACGTTTTACGCTTGAGGTATACACTTTTACACTAATTTTACAAATTAAACTATTTATTTATTTTCTATCACGCATAATTCTTTTGTAAAATTATTATATTTTAATTAGAAAATAAATAACCGTACTAATTAATTTTTATAATTTTCAAGCATTTACCGAGTTCCCCAAGTTCTTTCAGATTTTTTTTAGCCAAAACAAAAGGAATGTCTTTCATCAAAACAAATGGGAGTTGCTTCGAACCTTTCAATAAATCAAATAACCCCTTTTTAATATTAAAAACATCTTGTATTTTTTTCAAATCAGTTGCCCCACCCTTAAGTGGATGCACTAGAATAAGTTCACACATTTCCTCGTTAATCGATTCATCATCATCATCATCTTCTTCTTCTTCTTCTAATAAATCAATATTTATTGCGCCATTATTTATCCAGGTAACAAAATCCTCACTGACTATGGTAGCGTATTCCGGATTCATCACTCCTGCGTCAACCTGTAATAATTGACTAGAACCCTCAGCTGCTGACATTAAGTAGAATTTACCTCCACCATTACTTCCGATTGCTAAATAGCCCTGAGCATAATCTGAAACCTCATATGTTTGATTTCTTTCTATTATTATATCAGTCCCAAAAATGGAGATACCTTCCTCTGTTTCAAATCCATTTGTCAATTTTAATAAGTCTCTATACACTTTTGGGAAATCCAAACCCATTTCTATCTCCACTCTTTTAATCTCATAATCATCAACTGCTGGGTAAAGATTGAATTTTGACAAAGAATATCTATTTATCATTTAAATCCTCCTAATCCATCAAAAAATCTATATGCTTCCTTAGTTACCTTTTTTGCCACTTTATGGTCAACACCAGCTTTAATCATTTCTCTATATGACTCATTAAATTCATATACAATGCTAGTATTAAATCCTTCAGCTCGTCTCCTTGCTCTTTGTAATGAAGAAATAATAGCATGTGATTCACCTGAGATAGATTTTAACAATAAAGATGGTGCATTAGAACTGCTATATTTTATTCCATTCCTCTTTGCCCACAATTTTGCCCATTCATCTTGAATTGCATGATGAGCCTGCACAAGTCCATCTAATTTCGATGTACCGGATCCAGGTGCACGGTTCTTATTGGGACTCATTTTCTTATAAGCATCAATATCATTAGTACCATAACCACCCTTTTTAAGATCACTTTTAGTAGATCTTTGTAGAAAACTAGCTCCAGCCCTATCATTGATATTTGCATGGATTTGCTCGGAACTTAATTTACCGTACTTATCCCTTAAATACTCTGCTCGAGTTTTATCTGCACCCTTAGTCTGCTCCTTAGATTTAACAGGTGGTAACGTTGTTGCGCTTGCTTCCTTCTTTGCCAAGGACGGTGGTTGCTGCTTTGTCGGATTCGTTGGTGTTGGGGACTTGGCCAGATTTACTGTTTTATTTGTTGCTTTGCTACCTGATGTAGCTCCTGAAACAGCCTTTGCTCCGAGCTTTACGCTATGTTTCACACCTTTTACTAAAGGTCCGCCTAAAATAGCAGCAACTGATACTCCGCGTTCCCAGCTTTCCAACTTTCTACCGGTAATTGGGTCTCTTCCGATCAC
>NZ_JACSPW010000003.1 GCF_014836935.1 Solibacillus merdavium
TTTAGTTGGAGCCGTGCCCGCGGAAAGCGTCCGCCGCAATGGAAATCAACGGCATCGAAGAAAAGGGCATGTTGGAAAGAATTTTCGTTCCAACATGCCCTTCCTTATAATTGAATGACTTTTTCAGTGCCCTCAAATGATTTGGTAGCCGTTTTTTTATATTCGGAAGTAATGTATGCGTTTTTCTTTCATGGGTTCCACGTCCTTTTTTAGATATCTTAATCTTAAAGAGTCTCTTAAGGCGTGTCCATTTTTTATACTAACCTCAGTTTTTCTAATAAAAACTGAAATGTTCTAATATGAGCGGAACATTTCTAATAAATCGTCCATTTTCTAATATAAGGAACATTTGTTCTAAAATAGATGTACAATATGCTAATATACTACGTAAATGTTCTAAAATCGTAAACAACTATTCTAATATCCCCGACAAATGTTCTAATAATTAAGCGAGAAACTCATTGCTCTAAATGTTCCTGGAATTGCTCATGAACACTTTCGATTGGTATAAATAAACCGACTTTCCCATGGTTTTCCCGTGTACCAGTTGCAAAAATCACACCTATTACTTGTCCCTCTTCATTAATCACTGGGCTCCCGCTATTCCCTCGATAAACGGGTGCGTTCATCATAATAATTTCTGTTTGAATATCGACAGCGTTTGTATAACCTATCACTTGACCTTCATTCGCAATACCGCTAAATGCTAGCGGGTTGCCGATAAAATAAACAGGCTCATTTTGACGGAATTCGCTTGTTTCTGCGAGTGTCAAATACGGTAGGTTCTCCGCATCCACTTTCAAAAGTGCTAAATCATATTCCTCATATGCCTCCACAACCTCGGCTTTATAAAGTGAATCATCTGGAAATACTACGGTAATTGTTAAAGTATCATCAATCACATGTTCATTTGTTAATATGTAACCATTTTCCGTTACAGCAAACCCAGTTCCTTTCCCGGAGTCGGTGTTTATTGTTACGATCGATTGCTTATATGTTTGGATATTTTCCTGACTAGAAAGCTTAGTTGATACTTTTAAGAATTCAATTGCCGGAATGGAATAAATATTGAAAATTACTGCAAAAGTATTAAAAACAAGTGTCAATGCCATCAACCATACGACAATCCGGACAACAGGCTTTTGCTTTTTTGGCTTTTTTTGTTGCGGATTTTTTCGTGCCTCCCGCTCTTTTGCCAGTGCCTTTTCCTGTTCTTCTAAAACAAGCTCTAAAAATTCTTCTTCTGTCAGCTGCTCGGTGTTTGTTTTATCTGTCATTTTCACCCCTCCGATAAATTAAGTTTAACAAAAATGTGAAAAATTTGTGATGAAAAGCTTTGTGACATTTTTTTTATGTAAGTTTGTGAAAAGTTTCATATTAAGCATTAGAAAGTACTTCGTGCAATTCATCACATACTTTAGCCTGATAAAGCGCCATTTTCAAAATGACAGCCCTTACATTTATTTTTCTTATATAATAGATTGTGTATGAATTCACAATTAGGTCTTTGCATAATAAACCTCATAAACGTTATTAAATCAACGTCTATACGCAATTATCTGAATATTTAATTTAGAATAAATATTATCGTTGACAAAAGAAATTAAAAGGAATAACATACGTAAATATAAAGAAAATTACTAAAATTAGAAAGGGTTGGTAAAAATGGATTTAATGAAGAGGTCACTAGAAATGCATGAAAACTTCGGAGGGAAGATGGAAATTCGTGCAAAAGTGCCGGTGCAAGATAAATATGATTTAAGTTTAGCGTATTCACCTGGAGTTGCAGCACCTTGTTTAGCTATTGAACAAAATCCTTCAACAGTATATGACTATACGATGAAAGGGAATTTAGTAGCGGTCATTACAGATGGTACTGCTGTGCTAGGTTTAGGGGATATTGGTCCGGAAGCTGCTTTACCGGTAATGGAAGGAAAAGCTTTATTGTTAAAGCGATTTGCGAATGTTGATGCTGTACCGGTTTGCTTAAATACAAAAGATGTTGATGAAATCGTCAACGTAGTGAAGGCAATCTCTCCTACATATGGGGCGATCAATTTAGAGGATATTTCAGCACCACGCTGTTTTGAAATTGAAGATCGGCTGCGTGCAGAATGTTCAATTCCAGTATTTCATGATGATCAGCATGGTACCGCAATCGTTGTCGGTGCAGGGATGATTAATGCCGTAAAGCTTGTAAATAAGGAAGTTGGGCAAATGAAGGTTGTCATTAATGGAGCAGGGGCTGCAGGTATTGCCATTTTACGAATTTTAATTCAGATGGGGTACACGAATGTTATTATGTGTGATACGAAGGGGATTATTTACGAAGGACGCCCTGAAGGAATGAATCCAGTAAAAAATCAAGTCGCTAACTTAACGAACCCGTATCAACTACGCGGAACCTTGGATGATGCGTTAGTGGGAGCTGATGTATTTATCGGTGTATCTGCAGCGAATATTTTAAATGAAGCCCATATTAAGTCGATGGCAAAAGATCCAATCGTTTTTGCATTGGCTAATCCAGATCCTGAGGTTACTCCTGAAAATGCAAAAAAATGGGGCGTTAAAATTATTGGTACAGGGCGCTCGGACCACGCGAACCAAATTAATAATATGCTAGCATTTCCAGGGATTTTCCGTGGGACGTTGGATGTGCGAGCGAGAGATATTAATGAAGCCATGAAGCTGGCGGCGGTTGAGGCAATCGCTTCACTTGTGACTGACGAGGAGCTCCATGAAGACTTTATTGTTCCTAGCTCGATGGATGAACGTGTTGCAGGAGTAGTTGCAAAGGCAGTCGGGTCAGCTGCAATTGAATCAGGAGTATCTGACTTATTCCAACAAGTAGATGTAGTGAAGCGATCGATTGCGATTTAACTGTTGAAAGTAGTTTGTAGCTAAAAAAATAAAAGGATGTGCAAAGTATTTTTGCACATCCGAGGTTTTTATACTGTGTGTAGTTCTTCTGTCAATTGCTCTAAATGTGTAACTAAATTTCCGATAAATGCGATTGTATCACGCAATGGTTGTTCAGTCGTAATATCGACACCAGCCATTTTCGAAAGCTCAACAGGTGTTTTTGTACCACCGGCTTTCAACACTTCAATCCATTCTCCAACAGCTGATTCATCACCATTTAAAATACGTTGTGAAACTTGTGTTGAAATTGTTAAGCCAGCTGAATAAGTATATGGATATAAGCCCATATAGTAGTGAGGCTGACGCATCCAAGTAAGCTCAGCGCCTTCTGTGATTTCAACTGTATCTCCCCAGAATTGCTCCAGTACTTCGCGTTTTAATTCATTTAATTTCGGAGCATTCACATTGCCTCCGCCATCGATAATATCGTACACTTTGCGTTGGTAAGCGGCTTCCAATAAATGTGTTACGAAGTTATGGTAATACGTACGGCTAATGATTGATGAAATAACCCAACGTTTAAAACGAGCATCTGATGAATTTTTTAATAAATGATTTGCCATTAACATTTCATTCATTGTAGAAGGTGCTTCAATAAAGTATAACGACGGGCGTGCGTTGTAAATATTTTGAGCTTCATTTGCTAAATAGAAGTGACCTGCGTGACCTAATTCATGTGCAAGGACAAATACTTCGTTCATACGGCTTGTCCAAGAAATCAATACATATGGGTGTACACCATATGGGCTTGAACAGAATGCACCTGTTGATTTACCGGCATTTTGGGCAAAATCAATCCAACGCTCATCAAATGACCGGTCAATCATTTTGATATAGTCTTCACCCATAATAGATAGACCGTCTTTCATATATTGGCGGGATTCTTCTACAGTAATAGTAGGCTCGTATGATGGATCCAATGAAATTTTAAGATCTGCAAAAGTCATTTTATCCAAATCATGCGTTTTTTGAAGCAGCTTTGCATAGCGACGCATATGTGGTGCTAACTCATTCATGATTAAATCAATTTGACGGTCATACATCGTACGGTCAACTTGCTGAGATTCTAGTAACGAATCGAAAATTGTTTCGTATCCACGCAAATCTGCATCGGTTTTTTCGATTTTCAAATGTGTATTATACGTTTTGGCCGTGGTATGTTGATAGTCACGTAGTTTTGAAGAGAATGCTTTAAATGCTGCGCGACGTTTTTTCGTATCTGTTTCCAATTCCCAATCGCCTTCGAATAAATTATAGCTAAGTGGGAATTGTTCGCCATCTACTTCAAAATTCGGGAAATCCATATCCACTAATTTTGTTGTATTGTAAAGTTCATATGGTGCATCAAATGTTGCCCCAAAAGCAGCCAATGCTTTTTCGGCTTCGGGATGGAGCTGGTATGGCTTTTGGATTAGTAGCTTATTAATATAGTTTTCATATGCTGGATTTAATAGTTGCGCTTCTTTTAAAATTGCTTCGTCTAATGCCAATAGGTCACTTTTTACAAAGGAAAGCTTAGTGGCAATGCTCGCAGCAAGTGATCCAAACTGGGCTGAACGCATTTGATTTTCTGTGTTCGTTTGATCTACACTGTGTGAAAGACTTGCATAGGTACCAATTGGCACTAATTTCAGCTGGATTTTTTCAGTTGCTTCGATGGCTGCAATGGCACCTTTGGCATCCGTAATTGTTCCTGGCAACTGCTTGGCGCTTGTATCAACAAGCTCTTTCACTTCCTCTATTGCTTCTAAGTAAGCTTCTTCTGAAGAAAATAAATCATTTAAATTCCACGTTTCCCCGACAGGTACTTCATTACGTTTCAACATTGACATAAGTTGCCTCCTAGTATTACGATATTCGAAATAAATAATAACATATTTCAGAAAATTTAGGAAGTATCCAATAGTATAATAAATTTACTCCTTTTATCATTAATAGTCTAAAACGTATAATAAAATAAAAGATATGTATATGAAGAAAGAGTGATATGGATGAATGAAGTGAAGGATTGCAGTTTAATTTTGGAAGGTGGAACGTTTCGAACGGTATTTACAGCAGGAGTATTGGATGCTTTAATGGAGCAGAAGATAGTTATGCCATATATTGCGGCAATTTCAGCAGGGGCGATTAATGCTGTTTCGTATATGTCGAATCAGCCTGAACGCACGATGCGAGTATTGACAACGTATCGCAATGATCCGCGTTATATGGGTGCGCGGAATTTCCTAAAGGAGAAAAGTCTTTTTGGTTTAGATTTTGCTTACAATATCGTTCCTAATCAGCTCGATCTGTTTGATTGGGATGCGTATTATAACTATCCTGGGGAAGTGGAATTTGGACTGACTAATGCTTTTACCGGCAAGGTGGAATATAAGAGTGCACATACGATGACGCGTACATGTGATATATTGCAGGCGACGTGTGCTATCCCGGTATTATTCCCGGAAATTAAAATTGATAATATTCCTTACTATGATGGTGGACTAGCGGATTCGATTCCTGTAAAGCGGGCAATTGAGAAAGGCTATTCTAAACATCTGCTCGTACTGACAAGGGAGCCAGGCTATATCAAACAGCCATCAAGATCAAACAAATGGGCAACTAAACTTTTTCAAAAGCGGTACCCTAGACTTGCTGCTGCAATGAACGACCGTGCGACGATGTACAATGATACGATGAAATATATTGGGGAATTGGAACAAAATAACGAAGCTTTTATTTTCAAACCGGATCGTGCAATAAAAAGCTTCGAAAGCAAAATTGATCAAATGAAAGCAAATTATGAAGTCGGGTATGAGCAGGCATTAAAACAAATGCCTGAGTTGAAAGAGTTTTTGGGGGTTCAAAAGGATACACCGATCCCTCTGTGAAAGGTGATGACAATATGACAAATGGAAAAGAAATATTGGCACTATTTGGATTTGAAGCTAAAGAAGAGCCTATAAGTATCTACCCATATTCACCCGTCTACCGGGCAAAATACAGAGAAAAAGATGTTATTGTTAAACGTACGCAAACAAGAGCAGAGCATGTAATGTCCTATACGAACATGCTAAAAGATAAAGGAATCAATGTTGTAACACCAGTTAAGCTACAAGTTGATAACCCGCAAAAATATGAGGATACGAACTTTGTTGTTTATCCATTTATAGATGGTAACAAATACTCAGGCAAAGAAAAAGAAATATATGAAGCAGGAAAGATGCTGGGACAAATTCATAGTGTTTCACCGACTTCAAATATCTATGATCTTATTGACTACGATGTTTACGATTTTAACAAACAGGAAGTAGAAGAGAGTATGGAAGCTATTATGCAACATGCTGGCAAAGCTGGGATTGAAATTGACCCAGCATTAAAAATAAAATTACTGGAAAGTGTTGCAGCTCAGCAGGAACTTTATGAGGCGGGATTACCGCACGTCGCAACGCCCCATGATTTTAAAGCGAATAATCTGGTGTTAATCCCGGAACCGTATTTAATTGATCCGGATAATGCAACTTGGATACCAAGAGTTTTCGATTTAGCACTTGTCTTAATGCTCTTTCATAATGAGCATGAATGGGCCCCAGACAGAGTTTTTACAATAGATGAATGGGAACTGTTTTTATCAGGGTATAAAGAATACAGTGTTTTAACCGATCAGGAAAAATTATTTTGGGAAAAGGCGAAGCAGCATGTTTTTCTTGATGAAGTCATGTGGTTAATGGCTGAGTATGAAGAGGACTGGCAAAATCCTTCTCAGCAAAAACTGTTTAATAGCTTAATCCGAGTTGTAATTGACAGTGCTGACTACAGACTAATATAAAAAGTTGAAAGGAGGCAATACTATGGATAGTTTGGCAGAAATAATGCGTATTGTATTTCCGTTAATTATCGTAGGCGCGATAAGTATATTTGTCATTTTAAGACTTCAAAATAAACATAAAAAAAATCAGCTAGGAAAGAAAAACACACAAGGTGCTCAACTTTTATTGGATAGTTTAATACCTTGGGGGACATTTTTAGGCATCTTTATCGGGGGGATGATTAGTTTTTTTTACCCGATGTCTATGTTAAATATGGTTAGTATAGGCGGAGGCGCGGGGATGTTAATTGGGTATTTTGCCTATGAAATTTATAGTAGGTCAGAGGGAAGTTCTTCAAGTTAGTCATTAAGAATATTTTTACATTAGTAGTGCAAACCGGGGTTCTGGTTTGTGCTTTTTTTTGCAGAAGTGAAAGGGCGAAGGGCAAACGTATCTAGGTCTAAGTTAACACGTAGATGACATAACTTTGTTCAAAGAAGAACACATTAAAAAGGAAACGCTACTTTTAACTGTAACGCTTCCTTTTTATTTATTATTGGTTTGATTTTCCGCGTAATTGTTGTTCTGCCATCTGAACTAGGCGTTTCGTAATCTCTCCGCCTACAGATCCGTTTGCACGAGATGCTGCTTCAGATCCTAATTGCACATTAAATTCTTGTGCAATTTCGTATTTCATTTGGTCAACCGCTTGTTGTGCACCAGGTACACGTAATTTATTTGAGCTGTTTTTGTTTGCCATCTGTTACTCGCCTCCTTGTAACATTAGAATGCACAAGGAAGCAAGTATCATACTACATCGAAAATAGGTAATTTACAGTTTAATTAGGTAGTAATTTAAAAATGGGGAATTTATAACATAATTTGCACTTCCGAATCAAATTCTATAAAGAAGTCAAAATAAAAGGAAACGCTACATATTACTGCAACGTTTCCTTTTTTAATTATTTAGATTTTAATTGTTGCTCAGCCATCTGAACTAGGCGTTTCGTAATCTCTCCGCCTACAGATCCGTTTGCACGAGAAGATGCTTCTGCTCCTAATTGTACACCAAACTCTTGTGCAATTTCGTATTTCATTTGGTCAAGCGCTTGTTGTGCACCAGGTACACGTAATTTGTTTGAAGAACTATTGTTGTTTGACATGAGTGCTCACCTCCTTGTGACATTAGAATGTACAAGGAAGCAAGTTTCATACCATATCGAAAATAGGTAATTTATAGTTTAATTAGATAGCGATATTTAAATTGGTAAAATTTTATAATTGAAAGTATTTTAAACTTTACACTCAGAACTTCATTTAAATTTGAAAGACCATTAGCTCGCCTTTGTAATCGTAATATTCAACCAGCCAAACAGTATCGTCAAGACGGGGCTGAGTAAACAGAAAAACGCAAACGGTACATAGTCTAGTACAGATACATTTAGAGTAGTTGCAATAAACAGACCGCAGACACTCCATGGAACAAGCGGATTGATAACTGTACCTGCATCTTCAATTGTACGAGCCAAGTTTTTAGGGTGAAGGTTAAGCAATTTAAATTTTTCTTTGAATGCTTCCCCCGTTAATAGGATTGATAAATATTGCTCACCAATTGTAAAGTTAATACCGATTGCAGTAAATGCTGCTCCGCTAATAACGGAACCAACTGATTTCAATTTGTTTTGCAATGCTTCAAGCAATGATTGAATAATGCCGAGTGCAAATAGCAAACCTCCCATTGAAAGTGACAGCACGATTAAAATAATTGTAAACAGCATACTATTCATACCGCCGCGGGATAATAATGAATCAATTGCCACTATACCTGTTTCTATTGAATAGCCGTTGTATAAAATTGAAAAGAGTTCATTTAACGGAATAGTACCGTGAAAATATGATAAAATAACTCCGGAAATGGCACTAATGGCTAATGTTGCAAGGCTCGGAATTTTTAAAAAGGTGCAAACAATCAGAATGACTAACGGTAGCACAGCGTACCAATGAATTAAATTTGTCGCAAGCAGAGTTTCTTTATAGCTCGTAATCAGTGTGTTATCCATAAGCTGACTACTTGGTGACAGCACCGCATAAATGATAAGCGAAATGATAAAAGCCGGAATTGTTGTGTACATCATATTTTTAATGTGTGTAAATAAATCAATTCCCACAACCGTTGCTGCCAAGTTGGTTGTGTCCGAAAGCGGCGACATTTTATCCCCAAAAAAGGCTCCTGATACAATCGCACCTGCTGTAATGGCAAGTGAAGCATCAATCGAACTTGCCACACCAAGCATTGCAACTCCTACAGTTGCAACTGTAGTTAGTGAGCTACCAATCGCTGTTCCGATAATGCTCGTAATAATAAATACAATGGCATAAAAAAAGCTCGCAGAAATAATAGAAATTCCTAAATATAGTAATGTAGGAATCGTCCCGCTAATTAACCAGCTACTAATTAAAACACCGATTAATAGAAAAATATAAATCGCGCCGATACTCGTTGAAACAGAAGCAATCATACTTTTTTCCATCGTACGGTAAGGCACTTTTTTTATTGTACCATAACCAAAAAGTACAACAATCGACATTAAAATAGGTATATGCGGCACACTGTCAAGCTTCATAATAGAATAGGATATTAGTGCAATAATAAAAATGATTATAATAAGAGCTTCCAGTAAATGTGGTTTTACATGCTGTTTTGCATTCATGATGAGATGACCTCGCTATATAGTTTCGCACTTCAACGCGTCGAAGTACGAAAGTAAGTGTATCATTATATATAGAAAAAAGGAAGAGGGTACAATAGAAAAGGTACAAATCGAATAATGATTTGTACCTAGAATGAATTTATTCAGATAACATAATACGTTCTAACTCTAATGGTGCGATATATGTATCACCTTTATACGCTCGCATATTTCCACCCGAAATCTCATCAATCAATAAAATTTCGCCAGTTTTTGAATCGCGGCCAAATTCCAATTTAATATCATAAAGCGTTAACCCTTTTTTCTCTAATTCTGAAGCGACGAATTTTGAAATCTCAATTGTACGCTCCTTTAAAATGGCATATTCCTCATGTGTTAAAATATTCAGCATTGCTAGTGCATCTTCTGAAATAGGAGGGTCCAGACGCTCATCATCCTTGATTGTAACTTCTACAAATGCATTTAATTCTTGTCCTTCATTTACATATGCACCATAGCGTCGTAAGAAAGAACCGACTGCTTTAAAACGACATATTACTTCTAGTCCTTTTCCGAAAACAGTGGCAGGCTTTACTGTCATTGTCGCCTCTTCAAAATTCGCATCTATATAATGAGTCGGTACATTCAATTCATTCAGTTTCGAATAGAAGAAAGATGTTAATTTCAGTCCAGCTAAACCGGCGCCATCAATTGTTAAACCGACCGTGTTTGCTCCTGGATCGAATACGCCGTTTTCTCCAGTTACGTCATCTTTGAACTTTAATAGATATAGTTCGTTTTCAAGTTTATAAACATCTTTTGTTTTGCCTTTATACATCAATTCCACGTCTTAAAACCTCCAATATGTATTCTATTTGATTATAACACGAATATTTTAACGGTAAATATAAAATAACGTTCGTATTTAAAAGAAGGACGTCTAACTTCTGTTAGTTTATAGGGGTTTAGTTTAAAGTGATGGAAACATTTGTTATACTACCTTTAAGACAAAGGAGTGATCAAAATGGTTGAAACGTATAAAAATGTAGTTGTTGCTGTAGATTTTTCAGAAAAAGCACAAATCGCCTTTGAGCGCGGAGTACGCATTGCGAACCTGACAGGTGCTACACTGAATTTAATTTGTGTTATTGATACACATTCTTTCGGATCAGTAGAGGCCTACGATTTGAAATATGCAAAAGCTCTAAAGGATAAAGCAATTGATCATTTAAATGAATTTAAAACTCAAGCAGAACAATCCGGCGTAGCAAACGTTCAGATTGTAGTCGAAGAAGGCTCTCCTAAAAATGTGTTAACAAGCTTAACAACGGCTGATCTAATCATTGTAGGGGCAACAGGACTTAACCGTGCAGAACGCTTCTTACTCGGCTCTGTTTCAGAAAGCGTTGTCCGCAATGCTAATTGTGATGTATTAGTAGTACGATAATGTAAACTTAAAACCCGCAAAATTCGATGGATGAATTTTGCGGGTTTTTGCTGTTTAATAAACGCCTTCTACAAGCATTCCGTTTGCTACTTTAATAAAGCCGGCAATGTTTGATCCGACAACTAAATTTCCTGCATAGCCGTATTTCTTTGCAGCTTCAGAGCTTTCATTGAAGATAGACTTCATAATGTCATGTAATTTGTTGTCTACTTCCTGCGCTGACCAATAACTACGACCTGAATTTTGTGCCATTTCTAATGCAGATACAGCAACACCGCCTGCATTTGCAGCTTTACCAGGTCCAAATAATACATCACTAGCTAAAAATTCATTGATGGCATCTAAGTTAGATGGCATATTGGCACCTTCTGCAACTACTTTAACACCATTGGCAATTAAAGTACGTGCCTGTTCACCGTTGATTTCATTTTGCGTAGCACATGGTAGGGCGATGTCACATGGAATTGTCCAAATTCCATCGCAGCCTTCTGTATAAGTTGCGTTTGGACGATGAGTGACATATTCTTTAATACGCTTACTTTGGACTTCTTTTAATTCTTTTACGATTTTTAGATTAATACCCTCTGGATCGTAAATATAGCCAGAAGAGTCTGAGCAAGCAACGACTTTTGCACCGAAATGCTGTGCTTTTTCAATTGCATAAATTGCAACGTTTCCTGAACCAGAAACAACAACTGTTTTGTCTATAAAAGATTGTTTTGCTTCACGCAACATCTCTTCAACAAAGTAGACTAATCCATATCCTGTTGCTTCCTTCCGACCTAAAGAACCACCATAGCCAGGTTTCTTGCCTGTTAATACGCCTGCTTCATATGAACCTTTAATGCGCTTGTATTGACCCCATAAATAGCCGATTTCCCGCGCACCTACACCAATGTCTCCGGCCGGAACATCGACATCCGGACCGACATAGCGGTATAATTCTGTCATAAATGCTTGGCAGAAGCGCATAATCTCTGCATCGGATTTTCCTTTAGGATTAAAATCCGAACCACCTTTACCACCGCCGATTGCCTGACCAGTTAAAGCGTTTTTGAATATTTGTTCGAATGCTAAAAATTTCATAATAGATTCGTTTACGGTCGGATGGAAACGTAATCCTCCTTTATAAGGTCCGATTACGTTGTTGTATTGAACGCGGTAGCCACGGTTTACTTGTACTTGGTTTTGATCATCCTGCCAAGCTACACGGAATGATATAATGCGATCAGGCTCTATAATACGCTCTAAAATGTTATGTTCTATGTATTCAGGATGTTGCTCGAATACAGGCACCAATGAGATGAAAATTTCCTCAGCAGCTTGTATGAATTCTATTTGATGAGCGTTCTTTTCTTTTAATTTTAAAAATACACCGTCAACATATTGTTGTGCTTTTGTCTTAGTTGAAATTGTCGTCATTGTGTAACCTCCAAATGAATTAATAAGTATACATTAGTACGAATTATCGGACAATTCAATTATATTTTATATAACATGACCTTGTTATGATGATGTTAGAAACAATAAATACCATGTAATTATTATATTAGAATAATTTATTTTAAATGTTTTCTGAAAGGATGAGAGATTATTTTACAACTATTAATTGATGCGGATGCTTGTCCGGTTGTTGATTTAGCGCTATTTATTTCATCTCAATATGAGATTGAACCGTTCTTATTCTGCGATACATCACATCGTATAGAACGAGATAATATAAAAACAATTATTGTCGACAAAGGACCTGATTCAGTCGACTTTAAGCTTTTAAGTGTATTAAAACGAGGAGATATTGTTATTACAGGTGATTATGGGCTCGCTGCGATGTGTATTGCAAAAGGTGGAATTGTTGTTACTCATAACGGTAAAGAACTGACGTCTGACAATATCGATCAACTGTTGGCATATCGCTTTGAAAGTGCGAAAATAAGACGTGCAGGGGGTCGTACAAAGGGACCTAAAAAACGCACTGAAGAAAATAATTTAGAGTTCGAATATAAATTTCGACAAATTTGTGAACGAGCGATTTTTCATAGGGAGGAATAATTATATGAACAAACAAAAGATAAATATAAAAGAATTAATAAAGCAATTTCCACTTATTGAAAAGCTACAGACAGAACAGTATGTATTTTGGGAAAATGAAAAATTGACAGCTGAAAAACTAGAAAATCCAAGCATTACTATGGAAATGATACTTGATGCGGAAAAGAGACTCCAACGCTTCTCTTCTTATATAAAAGCTGCTTTTCCAATAACAAAGTTTACAAATGGTATTATTGAATCCGAACTAAAAGAAATTGCAGCGATGAAAAAACTCATTGAAGGTCGACGTGGCTTTAATATACCGGGCACATTATATTTGAAGTGTGATCATGCTTTGCCGATAGCCGGTTCGATTAAAGCGCGCGGTGGCATATATGAAGTGCTGAGCCATGCTGAAAACCTCGCATTAGAAGCCGGTCTCATTACAGAAGTTGAAAATTATGAAAAGTTCCATAGTGAAGAGTTCCGCCAATTCTTTAGCCGTTATAAAATTGCGGTTGGGTCTACGGGTAATTTAGGGTTAAGTATAGGCATTATCAGTGCTAAGCTCGGTTTTCAGGTAACGGTGCATATGTCTAGCGAGGCGAAAGTATGGAAAAAAGAACTGCTAAGAGAAAAAGGCGTTGAAGTAATCGAGTATGAATCGGATTATACGTCAGCTGTTGAAAACGGCCGCAAAGCTGCGGAGCAAGATGAAACTTGCCACTTTATAGATGATGAAAACTCGATGTATTTATTTTTAGGCTATGCCGTAGCAGGCCTACGTCTGGAAGAACAACTTCAACAGGCGAAAATTAAAGTGAACGCAAATCACCCGTTATTCATTTATTTACCTTGTGGAGTCGGAGGAGCTCCGGGAGGGATTGCGTATTCTCTCAAGCAAATTTATGGGGATTATGTTCACATTTTCTTCGCAGAGCCCTTTGCGTCTCCGAGTATGCTTTTAGGAATGATGACGGGTCTGCATGACAACATCAGTGTGAACGATATCGGTTTAACAAATCAAACTGAAGCTGACGGGTTGGCGGTAGGTCGTCCTTCACGGTTTGTCGGGACATTGATGGAATCCGTAATTAGTGGATGCTATACTGTAGATGATAGCTTTTTATTTAGAAGTTTAAAAGGTATGTTTGAAACGGAAAACATATTTATGGAGCCATCAGCGCATGCAGGTGTTTATGGACCGATTGAATTGATGATGCAAGGTACATCGTATATTGAAAGGCATGGGCTGAAAGATAAAATGGAAAATGCAACACATATTATTTGGTCAACCGGCGGGGATTTGGTGCCTGAAGAATCACGCCAGCATTATTTACAAACAGAGATATAGAGGGGAAGTAGCTTGTGCTAATTGTAGTAGTCATCGCAGCATTTATAGGAGCAGGTTTGCTGGATTTAAATTTACGTAAAAAATTCAATATCGAAAAAAATGAGAAATTTATGGATCAGTACGTAGGTATTTGGCATTTCCTGTTAGAAATCGTACTTTGCTTCTTATTTTTATCATTCGTTACAGTGAACTTATTTGATCAAAATACGCTATATGCTCTATTATTTGCATTTATTATGGTGTTATTTATTGTTCGTGGTTTGTTGGAGTTTTGGTTTAGAAGAGAAAAGGGTCGACATATTATTTCATTCACATATGTTGGACTTTGTGCAATAATCAGTGTTGCAATTTCAATAATTTTGTAAAAAAGAAGTGTGGCGAAAGTTATAACTTTCACCGCACTTCTTTTTAGTCTGCCTGTACTTCTTCTACCGTTGCTTCAACTTCTGCACGTGACATTTTATCGCGTCCTTCTCTCATCGCTTGTAATGTTTTGTGCGCTAATGCTAAAGGTAGTTTACAAAATAGTTTAATTGAACGCTTGTCTAAATCTTTCATATATAGGTCAGCTTTTGCCAAGTTTTCTTCTGCATAGGCAAATAGTACAGCGCGTGTCCAGTCATCTGGAACGAAACTCACACCACGTTCGTCTAAATCTTCTTGCTCATTACGTAAAATATTAACTGCCTGAAGTCCTCGACCATAGCCAATTGCCAGCTCGCGGTCTGTTTTAGTACCTGCACTCCATTCCCACAACTCTGAAAGCATGACACCTACTAATCCTGCCACGTAATACGTATAGTCATCTAAATCTTCTTTCGTATGTACTTGCCAGTTGGCTAGTGCCCATTTCGCCATACCTTCAGCCATTTCGCTCGTTGCAGAAGTTACAATCGACAATGCACCTTGTGGACATACTTGTAGCCAATCTGCTAAACGGATTGTCACTTCAGGCATTTTTTCCTTTACAGGATCCAATGCTTCTAAATAAGCATTGTTATCGAAAGAGGGTGCCTTTAATAGGTCTGCAACCTTTAAAAGTGTTGCATGTTTTACTTCATTTGATACTTCTTCATGATCTTCAATCTCGTCAATGGCACGCATAGCTAAGTATGCAGCTGCTACCGTTAGTTTTAATTCTTTTTCTAAAAAGGTAATGGGGATATAAAATGTACGGCTCGTCTCTTTTAGAACGCGCATCGCATCTTTTTGTAATTGTTTCGTTGTCATAAGGAAGACATCCTCCAATCTAAATTGCATCCACCTCTTATCGTAACGCAAATTTGTAAAAAGGGAAAATAAAAGTTCTGTCTCAAAATAGAACATGAGCATGCAATTAGAAAGTTTTAGCTTAAAAGTATAACGGGGGCGGTGGAAAGTAGAAAGTGCCCGGCCTAATATAAACCGGCCCTCCCTAAACAGAGAAATTTTCAGCATAAACCTACATACTCGAAATAAATTTTGCAAACATATAAAAACTACCATTAATAAAGCAAATTATTAACGCGGAAAATGCGTATGCCTTATTCTTTTTAAATTCATATAAAAACGCTATGAAACCTAGAATCAGTATTCCAATCCAGCTACCTTCCCATAATACATTTGCCAGCCTATCAGGGAGAAGTGTGAAAACTCCTGTCAAAAAGCTGGTCCAAATAGCAATCGTTAAACATAAGAGAAGGTAACTTAACTTTGATGGTTTTCCTGAATCACCTCCCCAGTAATAAAGAGCTACTATAGGGAATATACAAAGAATTGCAACAATCAGAAATAAGATGAACATTATACCGCCCCCCTTTATCATTTTTAAATTTGACGTAGTAATTGGGTGATAGTTCCAATAAAAAATAATATCTCTCTAACTTTTCAATGGATACAGCCGCTAAGTACAATTGCTACGTTTTTGATTAATGTTACGGATGGGATTTTACTGGAAACACACCTAGCTGGAAAAGAGGAAGCAGATACAGAAGGCCAGCTAGATGCTTTAAAACTATATCTTAAAACAGTGCTGCAAATAAATGAACAAGGTGTAAGTATGATATGAAACAAAAAACGGAAACGCTAATAGTGCAGCGTTTCCGTCGACTTTACTCTTATGAAATATATCCAATCTTTTTGAGAAAGATTTTAGAAATGTAATTCAATTGGGGCAGGTTATCTAAAGGGAAATATTGCAGCGCCTTCGTTTCATCTTTTTCCTTAAGGTTCCCAGTAATTTTTATTGCTTCATATATAGCGGTTGCATTATAAATTTCATCGCCATTTGGGTATTTATAATAGGTTTCTTTTCCGGAGGCTATGCCAATTAATTTCAATTCCTCGGCGTTTAAACCAGTCTCTTCATGTAATTCTTTTTGGGCAGTTTCTTCAAAGCTGTCACCAAGCTCCATCCCACCACCCGGAAGACCCCAATCATTAGTATCTTCCCGTAATTGCAACAATAGCTCATTGTTATCATTCAAAATAATCACGGCGGATCCAGGTGCGATGATAGGTCTTTCTCCAATATATTGTCGTAAAGTTTCAATGTAATCCATAGTAGTTTCACACTCCTTTATCGCAATTAACTAAATACTAACACATATTTAGTATTGGTAAGTAATGATATATGTTAAATTTGTTTAAATAGGTATTTTAAGTTTTTTCAGGAAATACTTAGAATTTTAAAGATTGAAAGAAGGAGCTATACAGATGAATAAGATTGATACATATTGGCAGCAGTATTGTGAGTTGGAAGGTTTATCAAATATACGTTATACGGAAGCATTTCAATTCGGTGAGAAGGCGGATTGGTTGGCGAGCCTCGTTGTTACAGGCACTAAAACGGCAACTTGTTCAAGCTATCCGTTGTATGAATTAGAAGGAGATCCTTTACCAAAAGTGGGCGACTATCAAATTGTATTAAATAGTCAGGATGAGCCGGTTGCCATTATAAAAACCTATTCCATAGAAATTTATCCATTCAATGAAGTGCCTGTTGATTTCGCGTTAGCTGAAGGGGAAGGAACGTATGACGAGTGGAAGGAGGCACATATCGCATTCTTTGGTCGACTACTGCCTGAATATGATTTGGTATTTTCTGAAGAGATGCTTACTGTTTGTGACAGGTTTGAAAAAGTATATCCAAAATAAAGATTGGCAAGTATTTCGTATATACGGAGTACTTGCTTTTTTTTGTCGAAAATAAAGTACCCAAAAATCAGAGTATAAAAAAACTTTTGGATGCACATAGGATTAGTTCTAAAATTCTATTCAATTGATAGTTTTAAAATGAGTAATTGTACTGATAGTCATGTTATGTAGAATTAAATTAGAACTATGGAAAAACATCTGATTACGTTATTTGCCACCGTTATTTTCCCTCAAATTCCTCCAAATATCCGTTATGCAACATTTCGTTAAACCACCGTAAATATTATATTGAAATTTTTATTTAATCTTTTAAATGTTATTCAATCAATAATAAAAATGGGAGGAGAAGAGGATTTATTATTTAGGGATATTACCTTATTTAGAATATTTTAACCTAAATTTATATATATAAGTTAAGAGTACTTTTAAATATTAACTTCGTAGGTTGTAATGTTTTTTGTTATGCAACATATAGTGATTTTGGAGTAAAGGGCACATGCATTTTTTACAGAAGGTGATATAAAGGAAGCTTCAAAAACCAATTAAACTTGAAGGGGGAATGTGAGTATGAGAGAAGCGGTAATCGTTGCAGCAACGCGAACAGCAGTAGGGAGAAGAAATGGAGCATTAGCCGAGGTACGGGCAGATGATTTAGCTGCTGATGTACTGGAGGATATAGTAAAGCGAGCAGGAATTGAAAAGGCGCTAGTAGAGGATATTATTTTTGGATGTGTTACACAAACGCTCGAACAAGGTGGAAATATTGCACGTATTGCGGGATTGATGGCAGGTTTTCCAATTGAGGTGCCAGGTGTGACGATTGACCGGCAATGCGGATCAAGTCTGCAAGCAGTTCATTTTGCAGCGCAAGCGATTTTAGCAGGTGATATGGATATTGTCATTGCAGGTGGGATTGAAAGCATGAGCCGTGTACCGATGGGATCGAATGTTCAAGGGAGAGGCAAAAGCGAACGTATAAAAAAATACGAGCTTATTAATCAAGGGTTATCAGCAGAGCGGATTGCAGAACAATGGGAGTTAACAGAACAGGAAATTAACGAATACTCTGTGCTCAGCCAAGAACGGGCCATCAATGCGATTAAAGCGGGTAACTTCAAAGAAGAAATTGTGCCGGTTGGAGACGTGGATACCGACGAGGGACCGAGACCAGGAACAACAGTTGAGGTACTGCAAGGATTGAAAAAGGTATTTAAGGAAGGCGGATTAATTTCTGCGGGAACTTCTTCACAAATGAGTGATGGTGCATCAGCTGTACTCATTATGTCCAGTGAAAAAGCGAAGGAGCTTGGTGTGAAACCGATGGCGAAAATCATTGCACGCACAGTCGTAGGTTCTGATCCTACACTTATGCTAACTGGTCCAATTGAAGCGACAAAACGTGTACTTGAAAAAGCGAATTTAACGATTGAAGATATGGATACTTATGAAGTGAATGAAGCATTTGCCCCTGTGCCGATTGTTTGGGCAAAAGAGCTTGGAGCGGATTTGGATAAATTAAATCCAGACGGTGGAGCAATTGCACTCGGTCATCCACTTGGTGCAACAGGAACAAAATTATTAACGACGATGCTTTACCGTATGGAACGTAATAACCAGCGTTATGGCTTACTTGCAATATGCGAAGGCATGGGTATGGCAAATGCAACAATTATAGAAAAGCTCTAGATCAAAAGTATTGCTTAATTATGAATAATGTACGAAATAAATTCATAGTTAATAGAATATAAAGGAAATATGTAATCGCTTTCAATAGATAAAAACTTTAAATCAGAACATGGGGAAGAGAGAGTGAAGAATATGAATAAAACATTGACGAAATCCAGAAAAGAATCACGTACTTTCTTAAATGACGAACATATTATGTTTAGGGATTCTCTTAGAAAATTTGTAGAAAAAGAAATTGATCCTTATTTTACACAATGGGAAGAAGATCGTATTGTTCCCCGTGAATTATGGACAAAGTTAGGTAGCCAAGGATTTTTATGTCCAAGCGTTGAGGAAAAGTATGGTGGAACGGGGCTAGACTTTATTTTTGATGTAGTTCTATCAGAAGAGCTGTCTAAAGTTGGCGGCGGCTTAAGTGGCATTGGTTTGCATAGTAATGTAGTAACACCCTATATCACGTCATTTGGTACAGAAGAGCAGAAGATGAAGTACTTGCCAAAGTTTGTTAGTGGTGAATGGATTTCTGCCATTGCAATGACAGAGCCGGGTGCGGGATCCGATTTGCAAAAAATTACTACTACAGCGATTAAAGATGGCTCTGACTATATTGTTAATGGTACAAAAACCTTCATTACAAACGGAATTCTTTCAGATGTGATCATCATCGCCTGCAAAACTGATCCAAAAGCGGTACCTGCCCATAACGGGGTAAGCTTAATGATTATTGAACGAGGGATGGAAGGATTTTCACGCGGCAGAAAGTTAGACAAGGTTGGTATGCATAGCCAGGATACAGCTGAACTAATATTCGAGAATGTTAGAGTCCCTGCAGAGAACTTGCTTGGGGAAGAAGGTAAAGGGTTCTTGTATTTAATGCAAAAACTACAGCAAGAACGACTGCTCACTGCAGTAGGTGCTATTACGGCTGCAAAGGATATGCTGGATCTGACTTTGCAATATGTAAAAGAGCGTGAGGCATTCGGTAAACCAATTGGCAAATTCCAAAACACACAGTTTGTATTAGCTGAAATCGCGACACAAGTACAAATCGGCCAAACATTTGTGGATGATTTAATTGTGCGCCATTTGGACGGACAGGATATTGTGACCGAAGTTTCCATGGCCAAATGGTGGGTGACGGATATGGCCCGGAAAATTTCTGCAGAGTGTATGCAATTACATGGCGGCTACGGCTATATGGAGGAATATAAGATTGCGAGACGCTTCAGAGATATTGCTGTTACACCGATTTTCGCAGGTTCCAATGAGATTATGAAAGTTATTATTGCTAAAAATATGGGGCTGTAATTGTACCAAAGAGTATGAATTTGCGAGGTGATATGAAAATGAGAAATGTTGTAATCATAGATTCCGTCCGAACAGCAGTTGGCCGGATGGGGGAGACATTGAAAAATGTAGAGGTTGATTATCTCGCGGCAAAAGTGCTGGATGAAATCATCGTACGTACCGGTATTAGTAAAAGTGAAATCGATGAAGTTATTCTCGGGCAGGCGAAGCAAAGTACAGACTCGCCAAACTTAGCTCGCTTGGCGCTTTTACGTGCCGGCTTTCCGATTGAAATTACGGGATACACAGTTCATCGGCAATGTGGCTCAGGTCTGCAGGCAATGAATAGCGGTGCACAGCAAATAATGTGTGGTCTATCGGATATTATTATCGCTGGCGGCGCTGAAAGTATGAGTACGGCACCGTACTATCTCCGAAATGCCCGCTACGGCTACGGTGCAGGCAACGGTGAAATTCTGGACTCAAACACGGAAAGTCAGCCAAGGGCACAGCCTATTGAAACATATGGGGCATTAACAATGGGGATGACCGCTGAAAATTTAGCTGTCAAATACTCGATTTCCCGAGGTGAACAAGATGAATTTGCCTTAAGAAGCCAGGAAAATGCGAAAAGAGCTATTGAATCAGGTTTGTTTACGCAGCAAATTGTACCTTTCGAAGTCAAGACGAAAAAAGGATCAGTCGAATTTAAAGTAGACGAGCATCCTAGAGAAACAACTTATCAAAAGTTAGCCCAGTTAAAGCCTGTCTTTAAAGAAAACGGCACCGTTACTGCGGGTAATACAAGTGGCCGGAATGATGGCGCGGGTGTTGTCATGTTAATGTCAGAAGAAGCGGCTGCACGATATGATAAAAAGCCTAAAGCAAAAATTATTGCGCAGGCTGTTGCAGGGGTTTCGCCGGAAATTATGGGAATTGGACCTGCGCCAGCCACGAGAAAAGCGTTGAAAATTGCGGGTTTAACACTTGATCAAATCGGGTTGATTGAACTGAATGAAGCCTTTGCTGCACAATCTTTAGCAGTTATTAAAGAACTTGGTCTGGATATGAACCGCGTAAATGTAAATGGGGGAGCGATCGCCCTTGGTCATCCAATTGGCGGCACGGGCGGTGTTTTAATAACAAAGCTGCTTCATGAAATGGAAAGACGCGGAGAAAAGTATGGTTTAGCAACATTCTGCATTGGCGGCGGTCTAGGTATTACGACAATTATTGAAAATATGCAGTTGTAGAACAAGCCGGAGTTGATAAAGATGATTGATTTAGATTGGAAAGACATTTATAGAAAAAGATTTACCACCACTGAGAAAGCAGTCCAGCATATTGAATCCTTTCAAAAGATTTTTTTGGCACCGATGTGTAATGAACCTCAAGCACTTGTAGAAGAATTAATTCGTCAAAAGTCACGGTTGCAAGAAATTTCATTATATACCGTCGTTTTAGGTAGTCCGTGTAAATATGCGGATATAGCCTGTCACCCTCACTTTAACATTCGGACATTTTTAAGTTCTCCATTACTGAAAAAAGCTTATGAAAATAAAAAATGTGATTATCTTCCGGTGAATTTTTCGGAAATCCCTCGGTGGATTAAAGAAGAGCACATTGATGTCGCCCTCATACAAGTTTCACCACCAAATGCAGATGGGTTTTGTAATCTCGGTCTTTCTGTAGATGTGGTGCCAACATTGATAAAAGAAGCGAAGATTGTCATTGCAGAAGTAAACAGCAATCTTCCTGTAACATTCGGGGAAACACTAGTCCATGTATCAGAAATCAATTTTTTCGTTCATTCCGACAGGTCGTTACTCACGATTCGTAATAGTCAACCTTCAGAAGAGGATTTGAAAATTGGGCGGTACGTTGCAACACTTATACCTGAATATGCAACGATTCAAGTAGGCGTTGGCAAAATTGCTTCCGGTATTATTCAATCACTTCATTCGAAAGTAGGTTTGGGTGTGCATTCCGGTTCTATCTCTGACGACATTATGGAGCTCATAAATATCGGCGTTGTTACAAACGAGCGAAAAGAAATCAACCGTAATCGAACTGTGTGTACAACACTTACCGGAACGAACGATTTATATGAATTTTGTCATCGAAACGAATACATTGAACTTTACCCGATAAATTACACACATAATGCAGCGGTTATATCGAAAATAAGCAATTTCCATTCGATCAATTCAGCGATGGAAGTTAGTTTATCGGGGCAAATAAATGCAGAACAAATTGATGAAAATCATGTAGTGGCGGGGGTTGGCGGACAAATGGATTTTATCCGGGCATCAAAGCTATCACCCGGTGGAAGAGCAATTATTGCCATGCCTTCTACGGCACAATTCGGGATGGTATCACGGATTAAGGCGCACACACAGTATGTTACATCATTAAAGTCTGATGTTGACTACGTTGTCACGGAGTATGGCATTGCAAAATTGTTTGGGAAATCCATGAAAGAGAGAGCAGAAAGCTTAATTGCCATAGCTCACCCAAAATTCCGTACTTCTCTTTTAGAGGAGTTCGAACAATTGCAGCAATAAGATTCCTTGTCTTATTGATTTTTAAACGAGAAAGGGTGGTAAATTTGGCTAACTTAAAAGATAAAGTGGCGATTGTCACAGGTTCCGGCCGAGGGATTGGACGAGATATTGCTTTGCTTCTAGCAAAAGAGGGAGCGAAAGTTGTAATCAATGATTTAGGTGGCGGATCTGATGGACAAGGAAACGATACAAAAATTGCAGATGAAGTTGTCGAGGAAATACAGGCACTGGGCGGAGAGGCTGTTGCCAACTACGATTCGGTTGCTGACTATGAATCTGCTTCAAACATTATAGATACAGCTCTATCAAAATTTGGCCGGTTGGATATCGTTGTAAATAATGCAGGCATTTTAAGGGACCGAATGCTCTTTAAAATGAGTGAGGAAGAATGGGATGCGGTCATTGCAGTTCATTTAAAAGGATCGTTTAATATGACGCGAGCTGCTGCTCCATTCTTTAAGGAACAAAAAAGTGGGCGCTTTATTCATTTTACTTCCACTTCAGGTTTAATCGGAAACGTTGGTCAGGCTAATTATTCTGCTGCCAAATTAGGAATTGTCGGGTTGAGTAAAAGCACGGCGTTGGATATGGCTCGCTATAATGTAACGTCTAATGCGATTGCCCCATTTGCATGGAGCCGTTTAATTGGAACAATACCTGCAGAAACAGATGATGAAAAAGTAAGAGTTGAAAGGCTTAAACAGCTTTCGCCAGCCCATATTGCCCCATTGGTTGGTTTTTTAAGTTCGGATGAGGCAGCCGATGTTTCCGGACAAATTTTTGGTGTACGAGGGAAGGAAATTATGGTATTTTCTCAGCCACGCCCCGTCCGCTCGGTATACAATGCAGACGGTTGGTCTGTAGACAGCCTAAGTGCAATTAAAGGTTCGCTTCAATCGAGTTTTACACCGCTTGAAGTAAGTGCAGATGTCTTCCCATATGAGCCATTAGTGTAAAGGATATGACTGCTAAATTGTAAAGGGGGGAAATGATGGACTTTCGACTGTCGCCAGATTTAATGGAAATGAAAAACTCAATTAGAGATTTTATAGACAATGTAGTTGATCCACTTGCTGGCCAAATCGATCAGGATGACCACATTCCGGAACATATTATGAAACTTACAAAGGATATTGGATTATTTGGTCTTAGTATACCTGAAGAGTACGGCGGTACAGGCATTGATATGGTTGGAAAGTGCAGTATTTATGAAGAAATTGGTCGTACATCTAATGGATATACAACTGTAATTGGAGCACATACAGGAATAGGAACTGTCGGAATTGTAGATATGGGAACTGAAGAGCAGAAGCGAAGATATTTGCCTGGGATGGCGTCGGGTGACATTATTGGTGCATTTGCTTTAACTGAACCAAGTGCAGGTTCCAATGCGGTGGCGTTAAAAACAACGGCCGTTCGCAAAGGAGACAAATATATTTTAAATGGCTCGAAGCATTATATTACAAATGCTTCGATTGCGGATCTCTTTACTGTAATGGCCGTCACTGATTCAAGTAAAGGCGCAAAAGGAATTACTTCCTTCCTCGTAGATAAAAGCGCGCCAGGTTTTATTATTGGAAAAACAGAAGAAAAGATGGGTCTTCGTGGATCGCATTCTTCTGAAATCTTTTTTGAGGATTGTGAAGTTCCAATCGAAAATGTTCTGGGGGTAGAAGGGTTAGGTTATGTCAATGCCTTAACAATTTTGGCCAATGGTCGTGCAGGACTCGCTGCAAGGAATTTGGGCTCATCGCAGAAGCTATTTGAGTTATCCGTCAAATATGCGCACGAGCGTGAACAGTTTGGTAAACCAATTTTTGAGCAGCAGATCATTCAGCACTACTTAGCAGAAATGGCGATGGATATTGAAACTCTAAGATCCTTTACGTATCGGGTCGCATGGATGGTGGATCAGGGGATGAATGTCATCAAAGAGGCAGCTATGGCAAAACTTCTAGGATCGGAAATTTATAACCGCATAGCGGATAAAGCAGTTCAAATCCATGGGGGTTTGGGTTATATGAAAGATTTTCCGATTGAAAGATATTATCGTGATGCGCGTATTACAAAGATTTATGAGGGCACATCCGAAATTCAAAAAAATATCATTGCTGCTCAAATTCATAAAGAATATATGAAAACCGCATCGCCAGCGCATATCAAATAATGAATCTTCATTTATCTAATAATAACTTTAAGGAGGTGAGTTACTTGAGTACAGAGCTTGAGGAAAAAGTTGGTATGAAAATAGAATCCTATACCTTTAGAGTAGAAAAAGGAAAAATTAGAGAACTTGCATTAGCGATTGGAGATTTGAAGGAAGAGTATATGAATGGAGAAGCTGTCCCACCTACCTTCCCAACAGTCATTGATTTTTGGGGCGGGGGTTCCTCCTCATCTGAACTTTTGAATTTAAATATGAAAAAGGTACTGCACGGTGAACAGGAGTATGAATATTTCAGGGAAATCATACCCGATGAAGAGATTACTGTACATGGCGTTATTGAAAAAGCATATACGAAAGCCTCCATAAACTTTTTTGTCTTACGTAAGGACTATTTGAACGAACAGGGTGAAACGGTACTTATCAGTCGTTCTACAATTATTGAAAGGCATTAGGGGGGGATTCTATGGAGGTCGGCTATATGTTTGAATCTTTACAAAAGGAAGAAATAACGCATACACAGCTTGTTCGATATGCAGGTGCATCCGGAGATTTCAACCAGATTCATACCGTTGTACCTTATGGGGAAGCAGCTGGTTTAGGTGGGGTCATTGCACATGGCATGTTAATTATGGGCTTCGTCGGTCAGGCAATTGGACAATGGTTTGAGGCGAAGGATCTGAGAAAATTTACAGCAAGATTTAAAGCGATGACAAGACCAGGTGAAAAAATTACGGTGCATGGCCGGATTGTCGATGAAAAGGACGATTGCTGGATTTGTGAGGCTGAAGCAATAAATGAAGACGAGGAAGTAAAAGTAAAAGCGTTTTTCGAAATCAAGAAATAAAGGCTTTAATTTAGACTTCTTAGACAGACAAGAGAGATTCATTTCGTAAAAGTTGTTGTGGTGACTACTAATTTACATTGAGAATCTCTATTTTTTATGCTTTTTTAATAGACTCCATCAATAAACATAAATTTAAGGGGGATAAAGCAATGAGAGAATATGTAACGACAAAACAGCAAATCAACAAAAATTCACTTCCGTATATTTTATATCAAAAGGCGAAAAAATTCGGTATTTGGAATCCGGTAGATATCGATTTTAGCCAAGATAAAGAAGACTGGAAGAAGCTAACGGAAGAGCAACAATTAGAGGTTTTGACGCAATTTGCTCAATTCATTGGTGGCGAAGAGGCGGTAACACAAGATATCCTGCCAATGATTATGGCAGTTTCCAAAAAGGGCTGGTTTGAAGAAGAGTCTTATTTAACAACTTTCCTGTTTGAAGAAGCAAAGCATGCTGAGTTTTTCAGCCTGTTCTTGGAAGAAATCGGTGTAACCGAAGATTTAACGCATTTACTAACTCCAGGCTATCGCAAGTTGTTTGATGAAACGCTGCCGGCTGTTATGGGGAAATTAATTGACGATCAATCACCTGAAGCGATGTTAGATGCAGCGGTTACTTACAATATTTTTGCAGAAGGCGTTTTAGCCGAAACAGGTTACTGGTTCTTCCATGAAGCATTATCAAAGGCCAATCTGTTCCCAGGATTTATTTCAGGAATTCGAAATGTAAAGCGTGACGAAGGACGCCATATCGGCTTTGGTACCTTCCTCATTCAGCGCTTAATTAGTGAAAATCCTGAACTGGATCTGTTTGAACGCGTACAGCAAAGACTTCAGGAGCTGTTACCGATTGCGATGATGCTAACAGAACGAAAAGAAGGCGAAACAGTAACAAGCCTTGGAATTGAAGCAGGAAAATCAATGGAGTTTGCGATGAAACAATTGCAGGCGCGTTTAATGGTTCTTTCACGTGCAAAAGGAAAAACTTTGGAAGAGATCTACGATACAGAAGTTGTTTTTGAAGAAGTGTAGGATAGATCCGATCAAAAGGCTTTGCTGAATAACAGGTACAGACTACAGTTTTTTATTTAAAGGGGGATGAAGGATGACTACGGAAGTACAAGTAAAGATCTTTCCACAGTTTATTAATGGTGAATGGACACCAGCAGCTTCAGGTGAATTCTTTGATGTAATTAATCCAGCTACATCAGAGGTAATAGCGAAAGTTTCAAAAGGCAATGCCGAAGATGTTAACAGAGCTGTTCAAAATGCGAAAGAAGTATTTGAATCAGGCGTTTGGTCAGGAAAAACTCAGGCAGAACGTGCACAAATTATGATGCGGTTTGCAGGGAAGGTTAGACAACACGCACAGGAAATCATCTTTTTGGAAGGCATTAGTACGGGGGCGACACTGCGTAAATTGGGTGGTGCGGATATTCGTCAGTTAATACTGTCTCTTACACAGACGGCAGATTTATCGTTGAAGTATGAGGCAGTAACGGCACTGCCTGTTAATGAACAACTAGGGGCGAATCGCAGCTTGCTTGTTCGCGAGCCGCTAGGGGTAGTGGCGGCTATTACGCCATTTAACTTCCCATTGGTATTAGCAATGTGGAAAATTGCACCGGCCATTGCAATGGGGAACTCCATTATTATTAAACCTGCTTCAAATACACCATTAGGTACATTAAAGCTTGCCCAATTAGCAGTTGAAGCAGGTATTCCACCAGGTGTTATCAATGTCGTCACAGGTCCAGGGGCTGAAGTGGGGGATGCCCTCGTAACACATCCGGATGTATCGAAGGTTGCATTTACGGGGTCTACAGAAGTAGGTAGAAAAATTATGGCGCAAGCTGCAGGTACTGTTAAGAAAGTGACGCTTGAACTTGGAGGGAAGGCGCCGGCAATTGTGCTTCCGGATGTTGATCTTGAAGTGGCCATTCCAGGAATCCTGCTCGGAGTATTTTTCCATTCAGGGCAAGTATGTGAAGCGAGTACGCGTCTAATTGTCCATGAATCAATTTATGATATCGTCGTTCATCAGCTAGCTGAAACGAGCAAGAAAATTAAACTCGGTCAACCACTTGATATGGCTACGGGGATGGGGCCGGTTATTTCTGAATCACAAATGAATAAAATTCTTGACTATATTCAGTCCGGCATCGATGAGGGAGCAAGACTTGTATGTGGCGGTAAACGTGCAACAGAACCAGGGCTTGAAAATGGATTCTTTATCGAGCCGACAATCTTTGCGGATGTTACGAATGATATGAAGATTGCACGAGAAGAAATATTCGGTCCAGTTCTTTCTGTCATTAAATATTCAACAGAAGAAGAGGCAATCGCCATCGCAAATGATACAGAATACGGGTTAACAGGCGGCGTTTGGGGTCGTGATGTGACAAAAGCAAATGAAATTGCGACGAAAATTAAAGCCGGAACAATTTGGATTAATGACTGGCATATTTTCCGTACAGATGCTCCATTTGGTGGCTATAAGCAAAGTGGAGTTGGTCGTGAACAAGGAGCTCAAGTATTTGATGACTACACAGAATTGAAGAATATTTGTACGTCATTAACGACTGAAAATTCACAGCGCCCAGCTTTAGGGTTAATTTTCTAATCATATTACGCCAAGGCGAAATTGATTAACAATAAGAATGGAGAGATACGATGAAAACAACTTCCTATTTTGAATTCACTCATCGCCCTGAAATCCGAAGCGGTGCAGGTTCACATGTTTTAGTGCCAGATTTAATTCAAGGTTTAGGTGGAAAGCGTCCGGTACTTTTTTCAGATAAAGGGTTAACGGATGCAGGCTTAACACAAAAAATTAAAAGCTTATTTGATATGGTTCCAGGCATAAAGCTTGCTGGCGTATTTGATGATATTCAGCAAGATGCTAAATCGAGCAATATTAATAGAGGCTTGAAGTATTTTAAAGAATGTAATGGTGACTCCATTATTGCAATTGGAGGAGGCAGTGTTTTAGACACAGCCAAAACAGTTAAATGGGCCCTTTATAATGGGGTTAACCAGGTTGAATATGTATTGACTGGGAATGTACTTGAAGTTTGGCCAGATGCCAAGCCACTTGGTATTCCGCATATTTCAATCCCGACTACTGCTGGTACGGGTGCTGAGATTTCCAGTATTTCAGTAGTTTTCAATGAAATGCTGAACTTAAAATGCAATTTAATGAATCCGTATTTAACTTCTGATATTGCTGTGTTAGATCCTGATTTAACGGTGGGTTTACCGCCAAGAGTAACCGCTTTTACAGGTATGGATGCATTAACGCATGCAGTAGAAGGATTTTTCTCGACAAAAGCTACGAATTTTTCGGATGCATTTGCCCTGCATGCTGCCAAAATCATTGTCGCAAATTTAACAACAGCAGTGCATGAAGGAAAAAACGTTGCAGCCCGTGCGAATATGCTTCAGGCAAGTGCAATGGCGATCACAAGTTTCCAATCGGCAATGGCCAATATTCCAATCCACAATATAGCGCATACGTATGGTGCGAGATACGGTATCCCACACGGTTTAGCAAATGCTGTGTTAATGCCGAGTGTGATGAAAAATCTGTCTGGCGTGTATTTACCGAAAATTAATGCATTTGCCCCTGCTTTAGGTGTAGTTCCGAATGAGGCAAATCCGCAGGAAACATTGGATGAGTGCATTAATGTAATTGTTGAATTAAGAAATGCAGTAAATTTACCGGCAAGCTTTGAGGAGTTTAATATCGATACAGCTGAGATTCCGCAACTTGTACCAGCAGTTCAAAATGACCCTTCCTCACTAAGTTTCCGTATTCCTGAAGATGTCATCGTAAACGTATCTCAAGAAGTGATTAGTTCTAAGGTAAGTATTTAATTTTATAAGACAATTGCTCTTAAATGGGGGAGGGGGACATACCTCCTTTCCTTGATCGATTATTTGAAAGTAGGAGGTTATAAATTGAACATTGTTGAATTGCTTACTTCGACAACTTCACGTTTGCCAAATCAACCTGTCATCCACTTTAAAAGAGCTCGACTAACTTATAAAGAATTACAAGATAAAGTTTATAATTTTGCTGGTGGTTTAAAAGATCAAGGAGTCAAAAAAGGTACAAATGTTGCTCTAATGATGACTAACCGTCCGGAGTATATCATTACGTATTTTGCTATTTTAGCAAATGGCGGTACGGTCGTTCCGATTAATCCCACCTTCAAGGAACAAGAAGTGACCTATATAGTAAATGACGCCGATGTTGAACTATTAATTATAGAAGATGCATCCAAACCAGTAGTAGAAAACGCAATGGACCAATTCAAAACAGTCGGAAAGATTATTAATTATAGTGAGACAGAAGATGACCGATTTTTATCATGGCATCAACTGGAGACATCTTCCCCCATTTCCGAAATCATCCCACTTCATGAATCTGATGTAGCACAAATTATTTATACGTCTGGTACAACGGGCAATCCGAAAGGTGCCATGATTACCCATGGAAACTTAAATTGGATGGCAATTACAGCTGCTGTCTACAATCAATTTGTTCCTAGTGATCGTGTTCTGTGTGTATTGCCATTATTCCATGCTTATGCAAAGCTGCAAGGTTTCCTGGCACCAATCGCTCATGGCTGTACGATCTATTTAGTGGAACGCTTCCATCCGGTAGAAACTTTAAAAGCGATTGCAGAATATGAAATAACGATATTCCTAGGTGTTCCAACAATGTATGCCTTTTTTGCCCAAGTTCCTCAAGTAGTGGAGCAACTGGATTTCTCAAAATTACGTACTGCTGGTTCTGGTGGTGCAAGCTTACCAGCAGAGCTATTGCATAAAACAAATGAATCGTTCGGTGTAAGTATTTCTGAAGGATATGGCCTAACGGAAAGTACGGTTATGCTCATGACAACGCATCGAAGCTTACCGAAGAAAGTCAATTCTGTCGGTATGCCATTACCGGGAATTGATTTAAAGTTGGTAGACCCTGAAGGTAATGAGGTTGTAAACCATGAAGTAGGAGAAATCCTATTTAGAGGTCCGAACATGATGAAGGGCTACTACAAAAAACCGGATGAGACAGCGAATGCGATTCAAGATGGCTGGCTGCATACAGGTGACTTGGCGTACCGTGATGAAGAAGGCTATCACTTTATCGTTGACCGGAAAAAAGACATTATCATCCGCGGTGGATTTAATATTTACCCTAGAGAAATCGAAGAGCTATTGTATCAGCACCCAGCTGTAGTAGAATGCTCTGTCATTGGAAGACCTGATCCTGTATTCGGAGAAAAGACGGTTGCCTATGTAGTAACGAAGGACGCCGGGCTAACAGAAGAAGCTGTCCGAGACTACTGTAAAGAGAAACTTGCTGAATATAAAGTGCCAGATTATGTAAGCTTTATTGAGGAAATTCCTAAATCCGGAACGGGTAAAATCCTGAAAACGGCTTTAAAAGATTTAGATAAAAATGTACTGTCTAATTAAAACTACTTGGTTGGGGTTCATATAGTTTAGCTACAGCTTCAGTACATGAATTAGAACGCAGATAATGTCGTTATGGACTAATCGCAATTTGCGTAGGCCGAGGAATGACAAATGGGTTAATTATTGAAAGGAACGAGGAGTGAATAAAAAATGAATTTTGACCAAAAAGCAATTATTATTACTGGTGGCGGTTCTGGTTTAGGGGAAGCAACTGCACGAACGGTCGCAGCTGCAGGCGGCTATCCTGTCATATTGGACTTAAATGAAGAAAAAGGTCAAGCAATCGCAGAGGAATTGAATGGCCTGTTTTTCAAAACGAATGTTGTAAAGGAAGAAGATGTACAGCTGGCAATTAATGGTGCTGTAGAAAAATATGGTTCTATTCAAGGTGTTGTTAACTGTGCTGGGCTTGGTACGTCAACACGTGTAGTAGGCAGAAAAGGTGTGTTTCCGTTAGATGAATTTAACTTTATTATACAAGTTAATTTAGTTGGAACATTTAATGTGATTCGTTTAGCCGCAGCTGCCATGATGACAAATGAAACGAATGATGATGGAGAGCGCGGCGTCATTGTCAACACAGCTTCTGTAGCTGCATTCGATGGGCAAATTGGTCAGGCTGCTTATTCTGCATCTAAAAGTGGGATTGTAGGGATGACTTTACCGATAGCAAGGGATTTAGCTAGCTATGGTATTCGTGTCATGACCATTGCTCCGGGGATTTTCGATACACCGTTAATGGGGAAGGCACCCCAGGAACTAAAAGAGGCTTTAGGAAAGCAAATTCCATTCCCACAACGTTTAGGTGAAGCAACTGAATTTGCACATTTAGTAAAAGCTATTTTTGAAAATCCAATGCTAAACGGTGAAACGATTCGACTCGATGGTGCAATTCGTATGGCCCCGAGGTAAGGAGGAAACCAGATGAAACTTGAAACAATGATGGTAGAAAAGCTAGATTATGGTGTACATGTCGTAACGATTAATAATCCACCGGCTAATACATTAAATGCGGGAATTCAACGTGATTTACTGCAACTGTTAGAAGAAGTTGAAAAAAATCCAGCAATCCGTGCAATCGTGTTTAAATCAGCGAATCCGAAAATCTTTATTGCGGGTGCCGATTTAGGATCAATGGGAAGCACTGAGGAAAGAGTGGATATCGCAGAAAGTTCAAAACATGTGCAGGATATTTTCAATCGTTTAGAATCCTTGAGAGTACCGACAATCGCTGCTATTAATGGTCATGCTTTAGGGGGTGGCTGTGAATTTGTGCTAGCCTGCGATTTTCGAATAATGGGTGGTGGCACAATCGGATTAACAGAAGCGTCGTTAGGTCTGTTGCCTGGTGCTGGCGGGACGCAGCGTATGACAAGGTTACTAGGTGGAGCAAAAGCACGCGAGTTAATGTATTTAAGTAAACGTTTGAAGGCGGAAGAAGCGGCAGCTATCGGCTTAATTACAGAAGCGGTATCTCCGGAACAGGTAGAGGAAAAAGCAATTGCATTCGCTACAACACTCGCTCAGAGTGCAATCGGAGCAATTGGGCTAATTAAAGAGAGTATTTTAGCCGCAGAGGAATTACCGTTGGAACAAGGCTTATTAGTAGAACGGGAAGCTTTTGCGAAAACATTTACAACTGGCGAGGTAGAAGAAGGCATCCGTGCATTCTTTGAAAAACGCCCTCCTAATTTTTTGAAACCAGTAACAAATCAATAGCGATGACAAATATGCGGCCGTTTTGAAAGTTTACCTTTCATTACGGCCCTGCTTTTTAGTGGAACGGAAAAAAGTTTTCAATATGACCCGGATAATGAAAGGATGATGGAACGATGCTTTTACAAGGATTGAAAATATTAGATTTCTCTACAATGCTGCCCGGTCCGTTTGCAACAATGATGTTAGCAGACCTTGGAGCAGAAGTTTTGCACGTCACAAAACCATTAGAAGGAAAGCAATGGGACAAAGATGACTATTTACAGCGCTCTAAAAAGTCAATTGCCGTTGATTTGAAATCGCCGGAAATAATTACTTCATTAAAAGAGCTTGTAAAGGAATACGATATTGTCGTTGAACAATTCCGACCAGGCGTTATGACACGTCTTGGTCTAGGATACGAAACACTTAAAGAAGTCAATCCACGGTTAATTTATTGCTCCATAACAGGCTACGGTCAGACAGGCCCATATCGCGATCGGGCAGGTCATGATATCAACTATGTGTCGATGACAGGGATGCAAGGCTATTCCGGAACAAAAGAAGGCGGCCCTGCAAATTTAGGCATTCAAGTCGCTGATTTGGCAGGTGGTTCATTGCATGCTGTAGTCGGCATTTTATCGTCCGTCATTTACCGAAATCGTACTGGAATAGGGCAACATCTTGATATTAGTATGACGGATTGTGCTTTAACTTTAAATGCGTTATTTGCACAGGATTTCTTATCACAAGGAAAACCGCTTCATCGTGAAGAACTATTATTAAACGGTGGCTCGTTTTATGGCTATTATGAAACGATGGATGGTCGCCATATTTCTGTTGGCAGTCTCGAGCCGAAATTCAGGCAGGAATTATGTGAGGCGATCGGCCGTCCGGATCTGCTCCCACTCGTAATGAGTTTTAAACCAACTGATGACTCGAAGCTAAAAGAACAGTTACAGCAAGTGTTTTTAAAGAAAACATTTAATGAATGGCAAAATATTTTTACAAAAGTAGATACTTGTGTAGAGCCGGTTTTAAGCTTTGAAGAAACGGTCACCCATCCACTTTTTGTAGAACGTGAGATGTTTGTCGATGTTGCAAAACCGGATGGTACTACACAAAAGCAAATGGCGTGCCCGATTAAGTCCGATATTTTTAAAGCAACTTATACCGCAGTTGGTGTGAAATCAGGGACACATAATGAGGAGATTCTGGGGATTCCATTAAATAGATAGAATTAAATTAATATTAATATTAAACCGTTGATTTCCATTCCAGGACGCTTTCCGCGGGTACGGCCTGAGCCTGTAGTCTCAGGCGTCGGTGCTCCTGCGGTTACTCGTCGCAAAATAAATTTTGCTGTTCCCGCAGGAGTCGCCCTCCATTCCAATCAACTTTTCAGCGCTTTAAATAAAGTGAGATACGATATCTACGATGACTAGTAATCAATTCAAATTAATAAACGTGAACAACTTATTCCTGCTAAGCAGCTATAATAAAAAGATAAAAGGTCTCGAGAGACAAACTCTCGAGACCTTTTGTCGACAATCTGAGGGTGCCTTCTTTTATGAAGGCGCCCTTTCGCATTGGGGAAAATTTGTTATTATCATAGATGAGGAATTTTAAATCCATTTTTGTCTATTTTTACCTGGAAAAAGCTGATTTATAGATTTTAAACAAGTGTGTCACTTTGAATTAATTAAGTTGGACGGGCGCTTCTCGGGAGATTGAATTGTTTGATGAGATAAATAGAGGAATGAATTTCCCTTATTTCGAAAATAAAATAAAAAATAGTGAAAATAAGGGAAGGGATTTCCGTTATTGGCCTAAAAAACATGATATTTCGCGATTTTATTTAAAATAGCGGTAAAACGTCCCCTTATTTATCCAAAAAATGAGTAACATCATTGAAATAACGGTAAAATTTCCCCTTATTTCTTTGCCTATTTCTTCCCTTTTCGTTAAGTTTCAATATTCGCTTCAGATTCAATGCGAATACCGTACGAGTACAGTATAGTAACAGAATTTTTACGATTTTTCAGTGCTCCATATGGCTATATATACCGGTTATTTAAATTAATAGAAATATTTTTGCGATAAACTGCAACTTTATAGTGCATTTAATCGAGGATAGGGTGAAAGGTGGGAAGTAATGAAGCTGGAACAATTATATTCGTTGTATGTAAAAGATTTATACAATTATTTATTCTCTCTTTGCCGCCATACGCAGACGGCTGAGGATTTATTGCAGGATACATTTTATAAAGCCCATGTAACATTACTTGCTCAGCCGATTAAAGAACTCAAGCCTTGGCTCTTTAAAGTCGCATATTACACGTATATCGATTATTGCCGCAAAGAAAAACGGAGTGAGCCGTATGAGGAAATTGTACGCATCGATCATACAACACCTGAGATGGTCTTTATGCAGGAGGACAGCTTTACAACTCTTTTAAATTTATTGGACCAATTGGCACCAATTGAAAAACAGGCGATTTTATTATGTGATGTACAGGATTGTACGAATGAACAGGCAGCAGAAATTTTGGACTTGAAGCTTAATACGCTAAAAAGTCATTTGTTAAGAGGGCGAAAAAAAATGAGATCTATTATCGAAAAGGGAGGCATTAAAAATGGATGAGTATGAAAAATTAATTGCGAACTCAAAAAAACAGCAATTGTCCGATTCGCAGCAACAAAAGCTAAATCAACAGATGAAACGTACTGTGTCACTTTCTAAAATGAAATTGATGGTAGGTACGATTACGATTATTTTAATGATTCTTCCTGTCAGCTATATTTTTACTTTTCTTTATTATGCATTTGGTACAAAATCGACAACTTTAATGGATGTCACGAGTCAAACGTTATATGTAACAGAGCCGAATACATCGCTTGAGGAAATTGAATTTGATATGGAATTTTCACCTTTTTCCATGCAGCTGCAGTTTGAGCAGTATAAACGTATTGGGAAAGAAGATTATACAGTAAATACGTACGATATGCGCTATACACTAGGAAATTTAACGAGCAAAGAAGTGAATTCCAGATTGGAACGTGCCCAAAGGAAAAATCCAAATGAAACAAGTCCGTGGCTCACACATCCAAAAAATCAATCTGATGTAGATACGTGGAGGGAATGGGAAGTTTTAAGAGGTCTTCCGGATGAAACGGTCGTGGAAGCATATATTTCCTTACATGATTTACATACAGTAGATGAAATCCGCCGCAGCTTTGCAAATGTAGATGTTGTTTGGGCCGCGGTTGATACGGGGGTAGAGGAGAAAAATCTTAGTAAAGATGGCGATGTCGTATCGCCAATCGGTTATCCGGTGCAGGTCGATAATACGACTTGGTCACCTTTTAGGGATGCATACAGTAATGAGCAAGTGTTTATTGATATATTAAACTATATTGTGCAATATGAGGACTTAGCGACAAAAGTATCGAGCCATAAAAATTTGAAGCTGCAGGAGCGAATTGACTACATTAATAAAAACGGAATTAAAACCTATGGGGTAGTTGTAACAGGACCAAAAAATGAAATTGAAAAACTAGAGGATATAAACTTAATCCGTAAAATAAAATTAGGTGAGGTGAAATTATGGAACTGGACAAATTAAAGAAACTTCAAATACCGGCAATTGCAGGGTGGATTTCAGTTGCCAGTGGACTTTTCACATTATTATTACTAAATATAAGTATGCTAACAAATAATTCTATTTTATTTGAGTATTTCAGCCTTATTTTAGGAATTGGCTTTATATTTGCCTGGCCGGCCATATTTTCAAAGAAATCACGTTTTTTAGGTGTATGGGCATTAGGGATTATTTTATTTTTAATAATATTCTTATTTAATATTTTTTTTCTTAGTTGGATTATAGTACCATTCCCTTGAAGTGAATTTATTCTGAATAGTGTAAATATAGGTTGACACGACTTTATGTTAATGGATATAATTCTATAAATTAAATTCGATGAAAAAGACAGTAATTTACATAAATTTTGATTAGCGAGCCAGGGAAGGTGAAAGCCTGGTGCAAAATATGTAAATGAAACGCACTTTGGAGAAGCAACCTGAAATGAAGTAGGGAAGCCGGGGAGTCACCTCGTTAGCAATGGAAAGTGGTCACAATTTTGTGGCAACTAGAGTGGTACCACGGGATTCCTCGCTCTCGTCTCTAATATTGGAGACGAGGGCTTTTTATATTGGAGGGGAATAGCTGATGAACAGAAAAATTGCGGAAATTTTATTGCATGCAGTAGAAGAGGATTTCACAGTTCAGGAAATCGAAAAGCTGTTGGAAAAACCAAAGTATGAGCACTTAGGAGATGTCGCGTTTCCATGCTTTACATTGGCAAGAAATTTCAAAAGATCACCGAATAGCATTGCGGAAGAAATAGGCAGCAACATCAACGATCCATTTATTCAAAAGGTTCAAGTTGTTGGCGGCTATATTAATTTGTTTTTAAATAAAGTACAAGTAACAAAAGAGGTATTGAGAGAAATTACATTATTAAAGGGAAAGTATGGTCAAAAACAAAATAATAATGAGAATGTGGTAATAGATTTTTCATCACCAAATATTGCAAAGCCATTTTCAATGGGGCATTTGCGCTCTACTGTAATAGGGAATGCACTCGCAAACATTGCAGAGAAAAATGGTTATTATGTTTTGCGTGTCAATCATTTAGGTGATTGGGGTACACAATTCGGGAAATTAATTGTGGCATACCGACTATGGGGCGCTAAAGAACAAGTGGAAGCTGCACCGATTGAGGAGCTATTAAAGTTATATGTAAAGTTCCACGACGAAGCGGAAATGTGTGAAGATTTAAATGATAAAGCAAGAGCAGCCTTTAAAGCACTGGAAGAAAATGAACAAAGTGCACTTGAATTATGGAGTTGGTTTAAACGCGCTTCGTTACAGGAATTTATGCAAATTTATGAGCAACTTAATATTCAATTTAATGCGTATGAAGGAGAAGCTTTTTACAATGACAAAATGCAGTCGATTGTCGATGAATTAAAAGATAAGCAGTTACTAACACAATCTGATGGTGCGAATGTCGTCCGTCTAGAAGATATGCCTCCTTGCTTGATTACGAAGCAAGATGGGGCCACGTTATATGCAACACGGGATTTAGCAGCTGCTTTTTATAGACAGGCAAACTATAAACCATCAAAAATCTATTATGTAGTAGGAAATGAGCAGACACTGCATTTTAAACAAGTGTTTCATGTTATTGAGAAAATGGGCTATTCATGGTCAAAAGATTTACAGCATGTACCATTTGGAATGATGCTTAAAGACGGTAAAAAGATGTCTACACGTAAAGGTAGAGTGATTCTTCTAAAAGATGTATTAAAGGAAGCAGTGGAAACGGCCTCTAAAAATATTGAAGAGAAAAATCCGAGTTTACGAAACAAGCAGGAGATTGCCAAGCAGGTTGGAATTGGTGCAGTTATATTTAATGATTTAAAAAATTATCGTTTGAACGATGTTGAGTTCTCTTTACAGCAAATGTTGAATTTTGAAGGGGAAACAGGACCATATGTGCAATATACGCATGCGCGAATTCATTCTATTTTAGAAAAGGCGAAATTTACGGTTCATGAAGAAATACCGATAGAAGAGCTGGAGGAATCAGCATGGGGGATTGTTCTGCTGCTCGAGCAATATCCACAAGTTATATCAGATAGCCTTGAGCAGGCGGACCCTTCCATTGTGGCAAAATATGTACTGCAATTAGCACGAGTATTTAATAAATATTATGCTCATACGAAAATATTAGTTGAAGATGAAAAAATGGAAAGTCGTTTAGTATTATGCTTTTCTGTGGCAACAGTTTTGAAGGATGGAATGAGACTGTTAGGGGTGCAATCTCCGGAAAGTATGTAAATTTAGAGGCATCAGTAATCTGCTGGTGCCTTCTTATTATGAAATGCGAAGGGTAAAATAGTTAAAATTTCCAATTAACATTGTGTAAGGTGGTAAACTATGCGAAAATTTATTTGAATATTTAAAATTTATAAGGGGGATTTGGAAAGGCTTCCGAAGTTATTACAGACGTATTTAAAAATATAATTAAGGAAAATAAAACCTTTGATTATAATGACAATGTATTTAAAATAGCGGAAATTTAGAGGAATTCACAGGAGGGGGAGATTATATGGAAAACATACTTTTAGAAAATGAAATTGTCTTATTAAAGCCTATTGAAATCGGTGATATCGAAGGCATAACGAAAGCAGCTAACGATGAGCGGATTTGGGAGCATATGTCGGTTAGTTTACTTGATCTTGCGTCAGTTGAAAGCTATGTAAAAAACGCTATCGCAGAACGTGAAAAAGGCATTACATATACATTTGTTGTAATCGAAAAGAAAATGAATAGGATTGTTGGTTGTACATCTTTTCTGGATATATCCCTTCCTCATAGACGAGTGGAAATAGGGTCTACATGGTATCAACCAAGTGTTTGGCGTTCGGCTATAAATACAAATTGCAAGTTTTTATTGTTGCAGTATTGTTTTGAGGAGCTCCAGCTGAATCGTGTACAGATTAAGACAGGTCATGAAAATTTCCGATCTCAAAAAGCAATCGAGCGGATTGGGGCAGTGAAGGAAGGGGTACTCCGCAGCCATATGATTCGAAAGGAAGGGACAATTCGCCATACTGTTATGTATAGCATTGTTTCAGAAGAGTGGGAAAAGGTGAAGGCAAAGTTTACCACAGAATTATTCAATCTGTGAGATGAAATCTATTAACATAGATGAATGTTTATTGTTGAAGATAGATAATATTCCAACATAAAAATACATGTTTTTTATCTTTTAGCGTTATTAATGCAGAATATACGAACATACCGTGTCAGACGCTGTTTTTTCATATACAATAGAAAGAGCATTATTTTATTTTAAATAGGATCGGTTATTAAAATAGTAGGTGAAAAAAAATTGGGAAGAACAAAAACATATATAAGTATTGATGTAGAAGCTGCGCTTATTCGAGGTAAGCAATATATTATCGAAATCGGTGCGGTAAAATGGTTGCCTGACGGTACTACCGAAACTTTTACACAATTAATACAACCATATAAATTTAAAAGGCTGAATGTACATATTCAAAAATTAACGGGTATTACAACAGAGCAACTACTGGATGCACCTTCATTTAAGGAAGCATTTTATAAATTTAAACGCTGGTGTAAGCAGGATTATATATTTTTAACATTTGGGGAATTTGATCGGAAAGTGTTGGAAGAAGAATTATCGCGTAATTACATAAAAAATGATTGTCTATATCCAATGATTGATTTTCAGCAAAAATATATGATTGCAAATGGTATAAAAGAGCAGCCTTCATTAGGTGGATTAATGGCACAGCTTGGATTGGAAAATGAAACACAGCATCGTGCTTTAGCGGATGCAGCAAGTCTTCTTTCAATTTTTATGGAAGTAGATGGAGAAAATTTAATCAAACAGCAGCAAACTAACGATTTTTTATTATTATTGACGAATTTCCGTATGCTTGAAACAACATATGAATTGGTGATTTCGACTACATATTGTAAAGTTGAAGATGAGCAAGTACATATCCAATCAATGCAAACATTTCGAGATGAACTCCCTTTTACCGTTTATACGGTTGAACAACAAAATGAAGAGGGAGAAGTCACAACAATAGAAAGAATCAACATTAAACCAAATGAGCAGGCGAAGCAGCTGTTGCAGCAAATCTCTTATGATGCAAAGGGTAAAATTCTAATTTCCCGAACACCTTTGCGTTCTATGTCAAAAATATTAAAGTTGCACAATGTAGCTTTGCCAAAAACAGAAGTTATGACCTTAACAAATTTATTGAAAAAAGAAGAGATAATTGGGCTTTTTCATTTAGTAGAAGAATCTACTCATGCCTATGAATCAAAAATTTTACGCCTAGTGCGCCAGTATGAGCATGTATTTGTTGAAGAGTTTCATAAACGTGCTTTAACCGAAAAGCATACAATTCAAGTATAATAAATTCTCCACTCGTGGGAGAATTTTTCTTTATTGCGCCAGTCCATTAAGTTATGATAGGGTAGTACGAATTACTCGTGGGAATGATAAAGGAGATTATTTTATGTCAACATGGATTGGAATTGATACAGGGGGTACGTTGACAAAGCTTGCCTATATGAATGATCAGCAAGAGCTTACATTGACAGTCTTTCCATCTAATGAAATGCACTTAGTTAAAGAATGGTTGGAAAAACATCCTCAAGTAGAAGAGATTGGCTTAACAGGGGGACGAACTGAACAATTACGAGACGTTTTAAAAACGATGAAATCGATTCAATATATTGTAGAGTTTGAAGCAACATTAAAAGGTGTGCGCTATTTACTGGAAAAAGAAGGCCATACTATCTCTCAAAGTATCATTACAAATATCGGTACGGGGACATCAATCCATTATATGGATGGGAATTTCCATAAGCGTGTTGGAGGTACGGGCGTTGGTGGGGGGACATTAATTGGACTTGCTACGATTATGACAGGTATTTCCGATTTTGATGAGATCAAATCAAATGCTTTTGAAGGTAGCCGTGATGGAATCGATTTACTTGTAAAGGATATATACCAAGGGATGGATACACCGATTGACGGAAATTTAACAGCTAGTAATTTTGGTAAAGTAGGCATTACTGAACGACGTGAATTTGACCAAAATGATGTTTTGGCGACAACTCAAGGGCTGATTGGTGAAGTAATCTCAACTTTAAGCATTCAGCTGGCAGAGCAACACCAAACGGATTATATTGTATATATTGGATCCACATTAATAGATAACATACAGCTAATAAAGGTAATAGAACATTATACAATTTTAAAAAAGCATAAACCGATATTTTTAAGAGATTGCGGATTTTCCGGTGCAATCGGTGCGTTAATGAATATTCGTGAGCATTATAAAATATAAATTAAAGCATTTAAGCTAGTAAAATAGTTTAAATGCTTTTTTTTCAATCTTACTTTACATATTTTTTATAGAGGCGTAATATAGAGATTAAATTATTTAGGTAGGTAAATAAATTGGAGGTAAATGTGTTGAATGAGTTATTTCATATGTTTTTTCAACAAAATCGTTATTTAGTCAATAAATTAAATGAAGTATTAAAGCCACACGGTCTTTTTAGTTCACAATGGACAATACTCTTTTTGCTGCATCAAGATGGACCAATGTCACTGACGGCTATTTGGAAATATTTAAATGTAGAAGCACCAACTGTAACAAGAACAGTCAACCGTTTGGAAACACTAGGCTGGGTAGAAAGACAGTATGGAATGGACAAGCGTGAAAAAATAATATCCTTAACAAAGAAAGGGTTGGAACAGTTTCCGCCAATAGCAGCATCAGTCCGATCGTTCGAACAGGAAATTGAAAAAAAATTATCGCAGCAAGATCAGGAACTCTTAAAGGGGATACTTAAAAAGATAGAAGGTTAATGAGAATGGAGCAACAAAATCAGCAAAACAAAATTTTTACTAAGCAATTTATTAGCTTATTTTTTACAAACATGTCAGTATTTTTTGTGTTTTACGGTCTAATCACGACATTGCCGCTATATGCAATCGGTGTGCTAGGGAAATCGGATGATGATTCAGGATTACTCGTTACAGTATTTTTAATCTCGGCAATAATTGTCAGACCGTTTTGCGGGAAATTGCTAGAAGTATTTGGAAAGAAAAAAATGCTTATCATCAGTCTTGCCTTTTATTTGGCATGCACAATACTATATATTTTCTTTAAACCATTTATTTTATTGCTGGCACTAAGATTTTTCCAAGGAATATGGTTTAGTATTGCTACAACAGCATCTGGCTCGTTGGCAGCAGATATTATTCCAGCTAAACGTAAAGGCACAGGGTTAGGCTACTTTACAATGTCGACGAATTTAGCCGTTGTATTCGGACCATTTATAGGGTTACTTATCATACAATACGCAAGCTTCAATGTACTATTTATTGTGTTATCTGCTTTTGTTGCAGCTGGCGGTTTGCTGGCATTAACAATACCGGTTGAAGAAAATTATGTAACACCAGTGCAGGGAAGTAAATTTAAATTTTCATTTAATGATTTATTTGAAAAAAGAGCATTGCCGACTGCTGCCATAGCTTGTTTAATTGCATTTTCGTATGCCAGCATTTTATCATTTTTATCGTTATATGCAGAAGAACGAAATTTACTTACAGTAGCGAGTTATTTCTATGCTGTGTTTGCAGTCGCGATGATTGCAGTTCGTCCGTTTACAGGGAGAATTTATGATACATTCGGAGCAAAATACGTTATAATCCCATCGTTCGTTCTCTTTAGTATTGGTTTAGTAATACTTGCCAATGCTCAGCAGGCAATACCTTTTTTATTGTCGGCCATATTTATAGGGATCGGTTATGGGACATTAACAACGAGTTTTCAATCTTTATGCATCCAGTCGACTTCACCTATGCGCAGCGGATATGCAACAGCTACGTACTTTACGTTATTCGATATAGGGATTGCAGTTGGCTCGTATGTTTTTGGGGTTGTAGCAGTAGCTGCAGGCTATAAGACTGTTTACATGAGCTCAGCTGTTTTAGTTTTCATTATATTAGTGATTTACTTGCTGTCGCTTGGAAAACTGCAAAATCAATCGGAATAGTAAAAAACGATTCATTTATACCTTAGCTGGATAAATGAATCGTTTTATTATTGTTCTGAATTTTTAAGTATTGCTTCCCGTGCAAGGGCGTCGGCGGCTTTATTTTCTTTATCTGGAATCCATTTAATAAAATACAGCTCAAATTGTTTAATGAGTGCCATTGCTTCCAATAAATACGGTTTAAATTCTTCATTTTTAACATATTCTTTGTCAACGGAGCTCACTACAATCTTTGAATCCGACCGCATTGAAACGAAGGTGGCGCCAATTTTCAACGCTTCTTCTAATCCTCTTACCAATGCCGTAAATTCGGCTATATGATTATTTGTAGTGCCTATTGGTTCACTTATCTTAATATGATGACCTTCACCTTTAATAAAAATGCCAATTCCGCTCGGACCCGGATTGCCGGCACTAGCGCCATCAATATAAACTTCCAGCATAAAACCGCTCCTTTTTAATTTGCTTATACTCAGTATAGCAAAACGTTTGAAAGTTGGAGAAAAATAAAAAAATAGCGTACAATAGAAAATCATATTAAAAGGAGGTACATGAATTGAATAAAGTGGATGTGATGAAAGACATTGATGAATTAATGGATACTTATTGTTCAGACTGTCTAGTCATTCGTGACCTTCGTAAAGAACGTGGAAAACACGGTGCTCATCGTTTTTGTATAGAATCTTGTACAGTGGGGGAACAACTTCAATTTCTAGGGCAAGAAATGATGAAAATTTACGAAAAATAATAATTTTATGAAGCGTACTATTGAAAAATAATGTTTTTTTGATATAATAATTAAGTATTTCTTATTTACCTATTTTAAATCTCTGGTACAGATTTATGCAATGTAGGTAAAGCCAATCGACGGAGTGGTATCCGTTGAAAAGTCTCTTCATTTTTATCCCTTTTATGAAAAAGGGAAAGGAACAATTTGCAATGAGCTGCGCATAACAGCTCATTTGCAAATTGTTTTTTTGTTATATTTAAATAGTAATTTTACCCTTATATTTTAAAAGTAAGGTTATCATACAAATATTGGACTCATCACCATAACATGGGGATGCTTTTTTTTATGAAATCTCTCTTAATTGATTGATGGGCAACGGTAAGACAACGATAAAGCCACGTGATAAAGTAAATTCATTAGTGCTCTCCTAAAATAAGGGGAGATTTTACCGTTATTTGAATAGTGTAGCTCATTTTTAAGGTAAATAAGGGAACGTTTTACCGTTATTTTAAATAAAACTGTGAATTTCATGTTTTTTAGGTCAATAACGGAAATTCCTTCCGTTATTTTCACTATTTTTTATGTTATTTTAAAAATAACGGAAATTCGTTCCTCTATTTTTCTTGTTACGCAATTAAATATATAAAAGCTTTGGAGCCACGCCGCCCGGAAAGCAGGTATAATCCAAAGCAAACTAAAAGCTACTTTCGACGTCTCGAAAGTAGCTTTTAGCTTTTGTATTATTGCTTTTCTTTATAGAAAACCGATAATTCCTGATAGTATTTATTTAAAGAAGATGGTGATACGCTAAAGCTCTCACCGATTTCTTTGACAGTGAACTTTTGTTCAAATAGATCATGTTCTTGACCGAATCGTACAGCACCGGCAGCAATTGCACCAGCTTTACGTGCAGAAGGCTGTTTTTCGATTAAATAATCTTCTACAACCATTACAAAGTCATCATTGTTAATCGACTTGTCGGCCATAAATTCTTTAAGCTGTTCCACTACTTCCTGCTCGAAAGGTGTAAACTCTTCACCTTCATAGCCATTCTCTACTAAACCTTCCCATAATAATAAATGGTTTTCTTTAGCAAATTGTTCGACAGATAATTTACTTGCTTTAAAAGCGTTTGTAAACTGTTCAAATGAGATTGCATGTTCTTTATGGAAGAAGATTAATGTTGATACAGCTAGTACATGATTTTTTTCGTTCGAACCATCTGGCAATAAAAATGCGAACACGCGCATGCCTAATGGAATCGATTTATGGCTTTCTCGTTGGATTTGATAAGTTGTTCCATCCAAAGCAGAAATCGCTGTAAAGTATTGATCTTCTACTTCTTCAACTGTCCCAATGAAGAAAATAGGCTGTTCCCATGATTTTAACAGCTCAATCATTGATGGGCGAACGGCTTTTTTAGCCACCTTTGCCAAGAAATTTTTCCAAATATCAGGGCGTTGGTGGAAGAAGTACTCATCCAATGCTACCGCTTCAACTAATTCCTTATGCAATTTCTTTTCAAGCTTTGGTGCCCATTTACGAACTAATTCCATAAATTCGCGAATATCTTTTCTTTCTGGGTAATTGCTATAGAATGTTTGCAGTACATTTTCAATTTCTTCTTGGAAAACGTTCACAGAAGTTACTTGATTTTTACCTTCACAGCACTTCTTGTATTTTTTTCCACTACCGCATGGGCATGGGTCATTTCGTCCAACCATTGTAACACTTCCTTTAATACAACTTTTAAATACTAATACCGCAGTATTGCTACTATTAATAATAACGTCAGATTGTTATTATTGAAACTGATTATCTTTTTTGAACTATCAGAAAGATTGTTGCATTTTAGATTATATTAAATTATATACAAAAATAGAACAATAATAGATAGATTAAAAAAAAAAGAGACACCGCAAGCATTTTGCTATGTCTCTTCATATTATATCATTGTTTCGGAATGTGGTGCTGCAGGTAACTTTTTCATGAATATAAATTGTTCAAGTTGAGCAACAGTATTCCCAATTAAGATAAAGGCCCCTCCAATTACGAGCTGAGAAGTTAACCCTTCGCCGAGGAAAATTATTGCGAATATTGCAGCAAAAATTGGCTCAAGCGAAAAAATCAATCCAGTATGTGTCGGAGAAGTATATTGTTGTACAACAGCTTGGGCGATAAAGCAAAATGCCGTACATATAATACCTAAACCTAAAATAGCTACCCATCCGGATGAAGTTGAAGGAAGTTTAGGAGATTCATACAATATAGTAAAGAGTGCTCCAAATAGGCCTGCGACACCTAATTGATATACGCCATAAGAGATTGATTCTACATTTTTTGTAAATCTACTATTTAAGATTATGTAAATGGAATAGCATATGGCTGCAATAGCAACTAATATATCGCCAGTTTTAAAAGCGAGAGAATCATCAAATGTTAAAATGGTAATACCGATCATTGTTGCTACAACGGCAAAACTGACTGCCCGTGATGGAAGGCGTTTTTCCATAAAGCTTGTAATAATCGGTACTAATACGACAGTTAGGCTTAATATAAAGCCCGCATTTCCTGCAGAAGTTGTTTTTAACCCAAATAATGATAAAGCAAAAACTGAAAATATCAAAAATCCTTGGACGGATGCGTACAGAATCGTTTTTATATTTACGCGTAACATTTTAGGTAAAAAGATAAGCCCCGCGATAATAAATGCAATTAAACATCGTAATGCTACAACATTATACGCCTCTAAAACTTCCAATCCCATAACCATAAAGGTGTAGGATATGCCCCAGAACATTGTAACTATTACCATCAAAATATTTGCTTTTCCTTGTAAACTCACCGTCGTCACCACATTTCCAAAGTATCAATATATCACTGTTATAAAACAGTATAAAACATGATATTGTTATTAGTAAAACGAATGTTTATAATGTTAATTATGAAAAAAATTCATGATGGAATCATGTGTTTGGAGTGAAATAGAATGAGTCTCGTTAAATATGAAATTTTAAATAAAGTAGCAGAAGTGCACAGTTTTACTAAAGCGGCAACTAGTCTAGGGTTAACACAATCTGCTGTAAGCCATGCCATATCCAGCCTGGAAAAGGAATTTGGGTTTAATTTAATTCATCGAAATCGGACTGGTGTTACCTTAACGGAGGATGGAATGCAAATGCTGTATGAAATGCGAAAAGTTCTGTTGGCTCAGGAGCATTTGCAACAAGCGGCCTCCAATATTTTAGGGGTAAGTAAAGGTACCGTTCGTATAGGTTTAATATCAACAATTTCGACCCACTGGATGCCTAATATTATTCATATTATGGATTCTCATTATCCAGGAATTCGCATCGAACTTCGTGAAGGGGATTACTATGAAATTGAACAGTGGTTACTAAAAGGAGAAGTGGACTGTGGTTTTTTGAATCGCACCAGCTCCAAACAGTTTGATTTTATGCCTTTAAAACGGGATCCTCTATTATGTATTGTGTCGTCACATAGTCCACTATATGATAGAACAGAGATAGATTTATTGGAAATAGGAGACACACCTATTATTATGCCTTCCTATAAAGGAACAAATGATGTAATGACAACATTTGAGAAATACGGTGTGCAGCCGAATATACGCTTTGAACTTTACGACGAGAAGGCGATAGCATCCATGGTGGAGCATAATGTTGGTATCAGTATTTTACCTGAAATGGCGATATCAATGTTACCGGATAATGTTAAGGCATTACCGCTCGCTCAGGAAAGTTTTCGGACAATCGGTTTATCGACAAAGCAAAAACTTTCACCGGCCTCAAAAAAATTCGTGGAAGTACTAAAAAATTGGCTAGCAAATGCAGAAACAAAAGGGGAATAGCTATGTTAACAGGAAAAAAGGTATTAATAACAAGTGGCGGTACATTTGAAAAGTGGGATAATGTGCGAGGCCATACGAACTTATCAAAAGGTACGATGGGCTGCTATTTAGCAGAAGCCGCCTTTGAAAAAGGTGCGGACATTACGTATATGCATGGTGTCTTTACACAGCTTCCAGAGCATAAAGATGATATGAAGCTTATAAAATTTGAAGGAATTGAAGACTTAGGGGAAAAGCTGAAACAATTATTGCAATCAGAGCAAATTGATTATGTCATTATGGCGGTAGCTGGATCCGATTGGCTTATAGATAAAGTGTTTGATCAAAGTGGAAACGAGCTTACTGAAAAAGGGAAGATGCCGTCTGATGAACCGCCAATCATTCATTTTAAAAAGGCACCAAAAATATTATCGCAAATAAAAAACTGGTCACCGGATACAACGCTAATAGGTTTTAAACTGGAAGCAACCGATGATGAGCAATTTTTAATGGAACGAGCAACATTGCGAATGGAAACGGCAAAAGCGGATTATATGGTCGCGAATAGCTCAAAATCACTATATGGTGCGATGGAGCCGCATTATATTATTCACCGTTCAGGTAAGGTCGTAAAGATAGATGGTAAACAAGCAGCAGCAATAGCCCTAGTCAATTTATTTTCATAGATGATTTTTTATCTATTTAAAATTTAAGGATGATATTATAATTAGAATATTCTATCTATTTTAAATTGAAAAGAGGCTTAATAATGTATCAATTCGATCACCTAGTTCACTTTGTAAAACAGCCAGAAAAAACGATGCAAAAACTTCAGCAGGATGGAATCCATGTCGTGCCCGGTGGAAGCCATGAAGCATGGGGTACATATAATACGTTAAGTTATTTTGATATGTCCTATATTGAATTAATCGGCATAGAAAATGAAGAGAAGTTCAAGGAAGCGGCAAAACAGAAATATACATTACATGCCAGTTATGAACAAAATCGACGTAAAGATGGGTTGACACGATTTGCGATCCGCACACAAACGATTGAAGAAGATTCCGAAAAATTTAAACAAGCAGGATTGGAAGTTTTTGGTCCGGAACATTTTACTAGAACGCGTGACGACGGTTCGATAGTAGGCTGGCAATTGTTGTATATTGGCCATCCGAATGCAAAAATTGAGCTGCCATTTTTCATTCAATGGGATGAGGCGGATTCGGTTCGACGTGAGGAACTAACAGAACGTGGTATAGTAGCACAGCATCCGTTAGGGAATTTAAAGCTGGATGCCATCCATTTTGCCGTCCCGAATTTTGATGATGTAGAGCAAATTGCTAAACTTTGCGAAGCTGAAATTTTGAAGAAGGAAGATCTGGAACAAAATGCTGAATACAGGATTGTTTTGTTAGGAGAGGTAAAACTCATTTTCATAAAGCAGGTCGGTGAAGGAATCGCCTGGAATTATATGATAGAAAATGGTTATGGCATAAAAAAGGCTGTACTTTCCGGGGGCACCGAGGACAAAACCCTTTCAATTGATGGTGCACGATACGAAATTTGCAAAGCAGTAAAATAAAAAAGAAGCTGTAAACGATATTTTACCGATTCGTTTACAGCTTTTCCTATTTTTTTATAACATTCGATGCTTGAAGACCTCGAATGCCATCAATTACATCAAATTCAACGACTTGTCCCTCATCAAGTGAACGAAATCCTTCTTCTTTTATGCCAGTAAAGTGTACAAAAACATCTTCACCATTATTACTTTCTATAAATCCGTAACCTTTTTCATTATCAAACCATTTTACAGTGCCTTGGTGCATCCGCTTTCTCCTCCGATACTGTCAAAATTCAATTGATGAAACATTAAGAGTACAGAATATTACGAATAAACTATATACTAAATCAACAAGTAATGTCAATAATTTGTCGATTTATGCGTTTAAATTTATTTATCGATTCTGATAAAACAGACTATAATAAGAAAGACTATATAAATGAAAGCAGGGCGAGATATGTCAACAACAACGAAAATACCGAAATCAGACATCGAAATAGCAAATGAGGCAACGATGAAGCCAATCGTTGAAATAGCTGAAAATGCAAAAATACCTTTAGATGCAGTGGAACAATATGGTCGCTTCAAAGCAAAAATTGATACGAGTAAAATTAGTGGTACAGCAAATGCAAAAGTGGTGCTTGTTACAGCGATTAGCCCTACACCAGCTGGAGAAGGAAAGTCTACAGTAACAGTAGGTTTAGCAGATGCCCTTCAACAATTGGATCAGCGTGTAATGGTTGCATTACGTGAACCGTCTTTAGGACCGGTAATGGGTGTTAAAGGTGGCGCAACAGGTGGAGGCTATGCACAAGTTTTACCGATGGAGCAAATTAACCTTCATTTTAATGGTGATTTCCACGCAATTACTACTGCAAATAATGCGTTATCAGCATTAATTGATAATCATATCCACCAAGGTAATGAACTTCATATTGATCCTCGCCGGATTATTTGGAAGCGTGTTGTTGATTTGAATGATCGTGCATTACGTCACGTTACAGTCGGATTAGGTGGACCATTACAAGGGGTACCTCGTGAAGATGGTTTTGATATTACGGTAGCATCGGAAATTATGGCGATTTTCTGTTTAGCAACTAGTATTCAGGATTTAAAGCAGCGCCTGGCACGTATCGTCATTGGTTATACATATGACCGTGAGCCTGTAACAGTAGGAGATTTAAAAGTAGAAGGTGCTTTAACTTTAATTTTAAAGGAAGCATTGGACCCAAACTTAGTACAAACAATTGAAGGTACTCCAGCTTTAATACATGGCGGACCGTTCGCAAATATTGCCCATGGGTGTAATTCAATTATTGCAACACAGACAGCCCGTAAACTTGCGGATATCGTCGTAACAGAAGCTGGTTTTGGATCAGATCTTGGTGCAGAAAAGTTTTTAAATATTAAAGCACGTGAAGCAGGCTTTGAACCGAGTGCTGTTGTAATTGTTGCGACAATTCGTGCCCTAAAAATGCATGGTGGTGTAGCAAAAGCCAATTTAGTGGAAGAGAATGTATCAGCTTTACAGAATGGTATTGCAAATTTAGCGCAACATGTTTCGAATATACGTAATTTCGGTCTTGGGCCAGTCGTTGCGTTAAACCGATTTATTACGGATACGGAAAAAGAACTGCAAGCAGTATTACAATGGGCAGAAGCTAATGATGTTCGCATCGCTCGTACGAATGTGTGGGAAGAAGGCGGAAAAGGTGGAATTGAGCTTGCTCAACATGTGTTGGAAGTAATCGATCAGCCACACACTTACAAGCCTTTATATGAGCTTCAGGAAACGGTTGAGCAAAAATTAATTAAGATTGTACAGCAAGTATATGGCGGATTAGGAGTACAATTAACAGAAGTCGCAAAAAGACAATTGGCTGCTATTGAGAAAAACGGTTGGGATAACTTACCGATTTGTATGGCTAAAACACAATATTCATTATCTGATCAACCAGGCTTACTTGGTCGCCCGACTGATTTTGTTGTGACAATTCGTGAAATAATACCAAAACTTGGTGCAGGCTTCTTAGTTTGCCTAACTGGAGATATTATGACAATGCCGGGATTACCTAAACAGCCAGCAGCATTAAATATGGATGTTGCGGAAGATGGCAGTGCTGTAGGTCTTTTCTAATTAAAAAACCTAAAAAAGAAACGTATTCGTATATATTATGCGAATGCGTTTCTTTTGTTTAGAAAATTATTATTAATCACTGGCTTTAGTCCTTTAAAACATAATTTGGAACAGGTTAGTCACAATCATAAAAGTTGCGCTTGCACCATAGGCTACTGACCCGATTAGTATTGGAGAAATGACGATTAGGCCTTTTCGTTGGTTTTCATTCATATTTGGTGTAACCGCTTGCATTATTCGTTGCATAAATAACACACCCCTTTTTTCTGTTTTGTGTTTCTGTAATGCTATTATATGTTTAATATTTGTATAATTCAATAGATATGTTCACATTTTTGACAAAAAGTTTCATTAAGTCCTATATTGAGAAAAGAGTTTTTAGGCGGAACTTATAGAATGGCATGCTAATAACTTATGTACGAATTGTGTTACATGTTAAAATGAAAAGGTAAAAGAATCTAATTTGGAAATGGTGAATGATATATGAGAGAACAGTTACAGCAATGTGAAAAGCTTGTAAAAGGAATATATGAATCAATGGATGCAAGTCATGATTTCCAGCATATTGAGCGTGTCTATAATAACGCATTGGCAATTTTAAAAACTGAACCTTCAGCAAATGAAAAAATAGTTTGCTTATCTGTACTGCTACATGATGTAAGTGATTCAAAATATACAACTGACAAGTCAAACGAAGAGCGGATTTTAAATGAACTGAAATTAACAGCAGAAGAAAGAAAGCATATTCAAACAGTTATTGCAGAAGTATCTTTTAATGGGGGCAATGAGTTACCGGCGACAACAATTGAATCGAAAATTGTACGGGATGCAGATCGCCTGGATGCTATAGGTGCCGTAGGAATTGCACGTACTTTTGCATATGGTGGTGCAAAAGGGCGCAAGTTGTATGATGATTCAGAAGAAGTGCGTTTTCAAATGACTGAAGACCAGTATCGTAGTCAATCAACGGCAAGTGTGACCCATTTTTATGAGAAACTATTATTATTAAAGGATTTAATGGTAACAGCAAAAGGGTGCGAAATGGCTGAAGAGCGCCACAACTATATGGTACAATTTTTAGATCAGCTAAAAAAAGAAAGAGACGGGATTTTATGAGTCATTTAATCGTATCAAATTTAACTAAAACAGTAGGCGATAAAACGCTATTTCAAAATATTGAATTCACAATATATGAAGGGGAACGTGCAGGCTTAATTGGCATTAATGGAACAGGAAAGTCTACATTATTATCCATTCTGGCTAAAAAGCAGGATGCGGATACAGTGGACTTTGACCATCCGAATAAATACCGCATAGCCTATTTGGAGCAAGATCCCCAGTTTTCAACTGATATAACAGTATTGCAGGCGGTATTTGATGGAGATTCTCCAATTTTACAATTAAACCGTGCGTATGAAGAAGCTGTTGCGGCATTATCACAAAATCCGCAATCAGAAAAATTGCAAAACGAGCTATTCCGTCTTCAGCTACAAATGGATACTGATAATGCATGGGACGTAAATGCATTGGCAAAACAAGCGTTAACAAAGCTTGGTATTGATATGTTTGATAAAAATGTAACGGAGCTTTCTGGTGGTCAGCAAAAGCGTGTTGCATTGGCGAAAGTATTAATTGAGCCAGCAGACCTTTATCTATTGGATGAGCCAACAAACCATCTGGATGTGGCATCTACAGAATGGCTGCAGGAGATGGTGTCACGGTTAAAAGGGGCTGTTATATTCATTACCCATGATCGTTATTTCCTCGATGAAACGGCTACCCATATATACGAGCTGGCAGATAAAACATTATATCGCCATACTGGTTCATATGGAGATTTCCTTGAAGCGCGGGCAATTCGTGAAGAGATGAACGCGGCATCACAGGCAAAAATGAGAAATCGATATCGTGCCGAACTAAAATGGATTCGACGTGGCGCAAAAGCACGTACGACAAAACAGAAAGCTCGTATTCAGCGTTTTGAAACGTTGGACGATTCGATTGACCGTTCAAATGACCAAACTGACTTAGAGTTAGGACTAGCAACAACGCGTTTAGGAAAAAAAGTGCTGGAATCTGACGGCATTTCCAAAGCATACGGAGATCGCACTATTATTAAGGACTTCCAATTCCTATTGCAGTCAGGAGATAGAATAGGGATAATCGGAGCAAATGGCTACGGTAAATCTACACTATTAAATATGCTTGCAGGCGAAATTGAGCCTGATGCAGGAGAAGTAATTGTCGGCTCCACAGTGAAGCTTCTTCACTTTAAGCAAACATTGCCGCCGATGAATGAAAATGCGCGAATGATTGATTATATTCGTGAAGCTTCCAATGACATTACGGATTCTGAAGGTGTACGATATTCTGCTTCCCAAATGCTGGAGCGCTTCCTATTTCCGCTTAATTCCCACGGGACACCGATAAGCAAATTATCGGGTGGGGAGCGAAAACGCCTGCATTTATTGCGCCTATTGATGGAGCAGCCGAATGTATTGCTATTGGATGAACCAACAAATGATTTAGATATCGAAACATTGGGCGTGCTGGAAGACTTTATCGAAAATTTCCCGGGTGTCGTCATTACAATTAGTCACGACCGATTCTTTTTAGACCGTATTGCCAAAAAACTTTGGATTTTAGATGGCAAGGGCGGTGTATCAGAAAGTCTGGATGTGTATACTGATTACTTAGCGAAACGAGAATCGGAGCTCCAGCAGGAAGCAAAGGAATTAAAGCAGGAAAAGCCAAAAGTAGAAAAGCAAAAAAATGAAAAGAAAAAGTTGTCATTTAAAGAACAAAAAGAGTGGGAAACTATAACAGAATCCATCGCAAAAATGGAAGAAAAGATAATGCTTTTAGAAGAAGAGATTTCGACGGCGGGTTCTGATTTTACAATACTTCAGAAATTGACAGCAGATTTGGAACAAAATAATTTAGAGTACGAACAGTTGATTGAGCGTTGGAGCTATTTAGACGAAATAGTAAATGGATAGGAGCATAAAAATGAAAATTTTATCAATTGAACCGACACCAAGCCCAAATTCAATGAAAGTAATAATTGATCAGGATCTGCCATTTGGCAAAAGCTTTAATTACACGAAAGATAATATTGTGGAAGCTTCACCTGAGTTACAGAGCATTTTTGCCGTGGAAGGCGTAAAAGGTATCTATCATGTATCGAACTTTTTGGCGATTGAACGCAATGCCAAATATGCATGGGAAAATATTTTAGCCGATATTCGCCGTGCTATTGGTGGAGAGGCAACTGAAAGCACAGAGTTTGAGCTCAATGAGCATTATGGTGAAGTAAATGTCCATGTACAAATGTATAAAGCGATTCCGCTGCAAATTAAAGCATTTGACGGCGAAGGTGAAGTACGAATTAGTGCAGGAGACCGTTTTACAACAGCATTTAAACGTCTTCAGTTTAGCGTAGCAGATGAAAACTATATTTTCGAACGTAAATGGGTGGACTTTGGTGTTCGATACGGAGATAAGGAACAAGTGGCACAGGAAGTGTTAAAAGAAGTAGATGCACTTTATCCGCAAGATCGTGTTGAAACAATTGTCCATTCAGCCAATGAACAAGTGGTAACAGCCGCACAAGAGAGAAAAGAAGTGACTTTAGAACAATATGAGCAAGTGGAAGATTGGCAGCAACGCTTCCAACTACTTGATCAACTACCAGATCCGGAAGTGAAGGATATTCCGTTATTGGAAAAAGCACTAGAAGATGAACAGATGTCTGTTCGCCGACTTGCGACAGTTTATTTAGGGATGATTGAAGATGCAGCGGTAGTACCTGCTTTAACGAAGGCTTTAAATGATAAAAGTGCAGCTGTTCGCCGTACAGCAGGTGACTGTATGAGTGATTTAGGATTACCTGAATTTGAACAGGCGATGATTGCAGCACTCGGCGATAAAAATAAACTAGTACGCTGGCGAGCAGCCATGTATTTGTATGAGGCCGGCACAGAGCAGGCGATTGACGCATTAAAAATAGCAAGTGAGGATAAAGAATTTGAAGTGAAGCTACAGGCGAAAATGGCTTTAGCCCGTATTGAAGGCGGGGAAGAGGCAAAAGGATCTGTATGGAAGCAAATGACAGAGAGTCGTAAGTGAAATGTTAGTGGGAAAGGTTTGAAAGAAGCCGATGAGCGTCGCAATTTTGCGGCGCTTTTTTACGTTTTAACCATTGTTAATACAAATAGGATTTTAGTCAGTATTATTTAATTTGTTCCAATGTTTTTTTATAGATTAAATGGAAATTTTTTATAAATTAGTATATATTTAATATTATAAAAATTGAAAGGTGATTCAAGCAATATGGAGTTATTATTGGAAAATTCGAGCGGTTTGGAGAATGAGCGAAAGGAAGCATTACTAAAATTATTGTATTCCACTTACTTTGAAGATCGTATTTTTTTAAAAAGCAGTGATTTTTATTTATATTTCCATGACTTATGGTCGCTTTTCGAAACAGGGCAAAAATATGAGCTAAATATCGTTGAAGATAACGTGAGGTTAAAGGATTGGCGAATTTTTATCCTGGAGTTTTTTGCTTCTAGAAATTTGGAAAAAATGCAATTTGAATATTTAACCAACTCTTCAGTCAAGAAGTTTCTCATATCTCTCTATATAATAAAAAAAATTGAAAAAAACTATATTACAGCCCTTGGTAAAACGCTGAAGCTAGAAACTATAAAAAAAGAATACTCATCGGACATCGATCTTGCTATAACTGGGGAACTATTATTACAGCAGGAAATACTGTTAAAAGTTCAAAGCAACTGGTATGTAAATTTATATAAGTTTAATACAGTATATGATCAAATCATTGAAGAAATATTAGAAGAAACCCATGCGGTAGAGCAATTATTTGGTGAAAAAGTTTGGGATATTATTAGTAATGAGAATTTAAAAAAAATGATGGATTTCCTGGAATCGAAACATTTTTCAGAAGTGTTATTCTGGAAATCGAAATTTCAGTCAGAGCAATTTCTGAAGATTGGTCTGGATTCTAAAAGTACATATGTGTTTTGCGTTCAAAAAGATATTTCAATGAGAAAAAGTATAAACTTACAAACAGCACTGGCATTGGCAGTAGCTGAATTCTCGCAAAAAAATGAACATAATTTTGTTTATGTGCCTTTTGCACAAAGCATCGACCAAGAAATGATTGCACTTAACGGAAAGATAGATTTTAATGATTATGTTGGATTTAATAATACTTATGATAATAAACTGCAACCAGTTGATTTTAAAAGTGTAATTAATTATGCCTTTACGTTGCTGAAACTTGGACTATCACATAGCAGTGGTGGAAAAGTTTATTTGTTATGCAATGAACTATTGTTTGAAAATTTCCCGCAGGAAGAAGAATGGAAGGAAGCTGTTACACAGTATAAACAATTGAAAATGATTGAAATTGTCGTTATTTTTATCGGCGATAAATCGAAGCTTCAGGATATTTGGTTTGCAGATAAAATATTGGTTCCAAAACAATTGGCTCAATTCAGATAACAAAAAACTCTAATTAGTATGAGTGATGCTTCACCTTACTAGTTAGAGTTTTATTTTTGTTAAGGAAATTATAGATTTTGGCATTATGGATAACTTTGAAATAAAATGTTGTCCACGGCTAGGCTAAAGTGCCACCTCCTCGCACCATTAGGTCGCTCCGTGCAAAAATGGTGGCGCTTTTACTTTTGCGTCGGGCCCTCCAACGTCTTGAGGCTCACACGATGTGAGTCATTGTGGGCATGCCATAAGGTTGTTGCGTTTTGCCCACTCGAAGTTGAACGGGCTCTTTAGCGCTTTTGTTCTTAGGAACTATTTGACTTCACAGTTTCGGCATGTTGCGGGGGATAAAGAACGGTATAAAAAATACTGCCGAAAATAAGTATAATACCGGCTACTTGCAAGAAGCTGGGTCGGAATGACAGGAAGATGGCATCGAGTAAAATAGCTACGACAGGATCTACAAAAACAAGTACAGATACAATAACTGTCGGTAAATCTCGTATACTGTCAAAAAACAAGTAGTAGACAAATCCAGTATGAATAAATCCTGTTCCGAGTATATATAGCCAGTTCGTATTCGTTAAATTATTAAATGCAGTAAAATCACTTAATGGAAACAGTATGACGATCCCTACAATGGTTTGGATGAAAGTTAACGCATAGGACGACATGCCCTGAATCGTTTTACTCGTAAACATTGTTAATGCATAGCATATCGCTGATAGCAATGCCCATACAAAACCGGAATTCATAAATTGTGCAATACTTGTAAAACTATCGATGCCAACTATAAGGATGCTTCCAAAAAAACAGATGACTGTCGCACAAATTGAACGTATTCCCATTTTCTCCGCCAAAAAGACAGAACCTAACATCAATACAAATATAGGTGCTAGATTATAGATGGAAATCGCAATCGATATAGACATTACTTCAAATGCCTTAAATAAAAACACCCAGTTCAGGACGATAAATATACCGCATAATAAAGTCTTTAATACTTCTTTTCTTTCCCAAACTTCTGTTTTATGTCCACCAGTTATTAGCCAGAGCGCTCCTAAAAAGATAGTTGCGCAAATGCAGCGGATAAACACGAGTTCCACAGCAGGTAAGCCTGTCTGAGTAGTAAAAAAACCAATGGAACCGAAAATAGCCATAGAAATAGTGAGCTTAATCATTGAGCCGACATTCATAGTGGGAACCTACTTTCTGTAAACAGCAATTATTGTCGAATTTGACCGTTACCATGAATGAAATATTTGGTAGAAGTTAATGCAGGTAATCCCATAGGTCCACGAGCATGCAATTTTTGTGTTGAAATGCCGATTTCAGCACCATATCCAAATTCAAAGCCGTCTGTAAAGCGGGTGGAAGCATTATGATAAACGGCAGCGGCATCAACAGAATTTAAAAATACATTTGCATTTTGTACATTATCTGTAATAATTGCCTCAGAATGATTTGTTCCGTAATGATTAATATGATGGACGGCCTCGAAAACATCTTCCACGACTTTTATACTTAATGTTAGATCAAGAAACTCCTCAGCATAGTGCTCGTCCTCAGCAGGAATTGCGTCACTTAATAATTCACACACATGCTCGTCGCCATAAATTTTAATTCCGAGCTCATGATGCAGGAAATGTAAAAAATCTTTCCCATGAATATTGAAAAAATCCTTATGAATAAGCAGACTTTCCGCGGTATTGCATACAGAAAGGCGCTGTGTTTTTGCATTTTTCACTATTGATTTGGCCATCTCAACATTAGCTGAAATATCCAAATAAATATGGCAGTTGCCGGCCCCTGTTTCTAAAACTGGGACTGTTGATTCGCGAACTACTAAATCAATCAATTTTTTACCGCCTCGTGGAATGAGAACATCTAAATATTCGTTTAATGTAAATAGTGCTTTTGCAGTTTCGCGGCTCGTATCTTCAATGAGCAATACAGCATCGGTAGGGTAGTTCACTGCTTCTAAAGCGCGGTGAATAGATGCAACTAGGGCCATGTTGGAATATTTCGCTGAAGAGCTTCCACGTAATAGAACCGAATTGCCTGTTTTTAATGAAAGTGTAGCAGCATCGACTGTTACATTCGGTCTTGCTTCATATATCATGCCGATAACACCTATTGGTACACGTTTTTTTATAATGTGAAGACCATTTTCTTTCGTAATTTCCTCAAGGATTTCACCGACTGGATCTTTCAGTTGAATAAGCTGGATGATGGCATCGCTCATCGCTTTGATACGCGTTTCATTTAATAGAATACGATCAAGTGTGGCATCGTCTAATCCATTTTCTTTTCCGGAAATTATATCTTTACTATTTTCAGATAGGATTATGTCCATGTCAGTCAAGAGCTGATGCGCAATACTTTCCAAAGCTTTGTTTTTTTCGGATGTATCTTTTACATTTGTTTCGTAGCTTGCCTTTTTAGCGCGCTTTCCTTTTTCAATAACTTCATTTGCCATTACTTTTGTCATAATCCTACCTCCTTATATTTTTACCCATTGATTCCGGTGAATAACTTCAATTGGTACATGCATCAGGTCAGCGGTCTGTTTACCCATCGCGAGCTCTAATTCAGATGACGAATACATCACTTCGCCGCGTCCGATGCATGTATGGCGGTCATAAACTTCAACAACATCACCTTTTTCAAACTGACCTTCAAATGCATATATACCAGCAGGCAATAAACTTTTCCCGCCAAATTGTAGGGCCTTTACGGCGCCTTCATCGATAAATAGCTTACCTGAAGACTTTGTCAGCTTTACCCATTGTTTATTCGTGGGAATGGCTTTTTCATTACATTTAAAATAAGTGCCGTCCCCTTTATTTTCTAAAATTTCAATTAATTTTTCCGAGCCGCATCCTGTACCGATAAACACATCTACACCGGCATTAGTCGCAAATCTTGCTGCCGCCAGCTTTGAACGCATACCGCCAGTGCCAACCTTTGATCCGGAACCGGAAGCAAATTCTAACATTTCATCCGTAATTTCCTCGATAACATCTATCCGTACGGCAGTCGGGTTTGTTAGGGGATTGGCCGTATACAATCCGTTGACATCCGTCAGAATTACTAATTGATCTGCATGTATTAAACCACTTACTAAAGCAGAAAGCATATCATTATCACCAAAAGTTAATTCAGCAACCGAAACTGTGTCATTTTCATTAATGATCGGAATGATTGAACGTTCCAGCAGCTCCGTTAAAGTTTCATACGCATTTTTATAGCGCTGTTTATCGCTAAAATCGGAGTGGGTTAATAATATTTGTGCTGGTGTCACCTTATACGTGTCGAATTCATCTGAATAAGCTTGGATCAAAACACTTTGGCCAACAGCCGCAGCTGCCTGCCTACCTTTCAGTGTGACGGGTCTAGAGGAATAGCCCAGCTTTCTGAACCCGGCTGCAACTGCCCCTGAAGATACTAATATAACTTCATGACCGGCCTGTTTTAGTGCTGCAAGTGCCGCTACATGGTCCTGAAATTTTTCATAATCGAGCTCACCTTTAGTGTTCGTTAATGAGCTGCTTCCAATTTTTACAACAACACGTTTTCTTTCCATAAAAACGCCTCCAATGACATACAAATAAAAAACACTTTTCATCCTAGAAATTAGGACGAAAAGTGCAGTTTCCGTGGTACCACCTAAATTGAATGTATAGTCATACATCCCACTTAATCTCATAACGCTGAGTCGGCGCCTATTTTTTAGGAGCTTGTTGAAGTAGGTTCAGTAGGTTTTGCTATGCCATTCTTACAGCCTATGGAATGTGCTCTCTTGTCTAGCCAAGTGCCACTTACTCGTCTTCAATATGCTTTTACTTTTTCTAATAGCATCATGCATGATAGGCCGTTTTTTGTCAATACCAACACAAATTTTCGATTTTAAAATTGTGCAGAAATTATCGATTTAGACGATTTTAATAGAGGAAAACTGCATTTTTAGGGTAATTATTATTTATTTTGTGCTATTTCCGTAAAAACTGCATTTTGCTCGTTTTCTCGAAATTTTTTAAGTTTGTACTACCTAGGAATATTGGTTGTGCACAGCTTAAAGGATTGGAATTTATGCAGGAAATCGAGCAAATTATTCTCGATCATGAAGAGTTAATAAAAAAGGCTATTTTTAAGTTGAAAATTTACCGTGATTTTGAAGAGTATATGCAGGTAGGGCGAATCGCTTTATGGAAAGCTGCTAAAAGCTTTGATAAAACGAAAGGGGAATTCGCGATGTTTGCCTATATGACAGTCAAGTATGCAATTACCCGGGAACTTTCCAGATCGATTGATGTGAGCGAAAATGAGATTTCTGTGGAAGAAGAGGTATATTCCAATGTAGAGCAACAGCCAGCTATTCAACCTTGTCTTGAGTGGCCAGAATGGTTTAGTAAATTAAAGGAAGATGAACAGTTTTTACTAAAAGCGTTGTTTCTTGAAGACTTAAATTTAAAGGAAGTTGCGGATAAATATGGTCTTCCTTATGAGGCACTAAAAAAAAGGCGGCAGCGATTATTTACTAAAATCAGGAAGATAGTGGAGCAGAGAAAAGGGGAGACATATTAAAAAAAGTGGAGGCTATGACACATCCACTTGGTCTATTATTGCAATAAATTTAAAAAAGTCGTTCGTTGTTCTTCAGTTTGCTGCTCTCCATTGACTAGCATGGCACCTAAGCGGTATTCTGTTTGTCCCTTTTCAACAACGTACTGCAAATTGATGGGCTGAACCGAATTTTCATACTCACATTCACCTTTAAATTCAACGACATGCTCCATCATTTTCGTTTGGAAATATTCCCAGCGGCTTTTTTTACAATAATTTGTAAAGGCATCTCCAGTAGTAATAGTGCTATTTTCTATGACTGGAGTTGCTTTTATGTATGTAATATAGTCATTATCAGTAACTGCTTTTTGCGGACCAAAAAAGTAAAAGAATACACCAATAACTCCAATTGGTATAATCCAAAAGATTGTTCGCTTTCTTTTTTCCATATAATAAATCCCCCTTTTTCTATTAGTAGTATAACATTTGGTAGTTGTTATTTTCTACATTGCGATAATATATAACTCGTTAAAATTAAATTCTACTTTATTAAGTGTCTACTTTGTAGCCGCTGTTCTCCGTTACGGCTGACGCTTTCCTGGGGGCACGGCTCGAGCCTGTAGTCTCTCCCACGTGCTTGTCCCCATGGAGTCGCCGCCTTCACTCCGAACAACTAATTTTACTTCCAAATAATGTGAATTTCTGCATAATTTCAAGCGGAAATTTGGATTTCTTAAAAGCTTATTTGGGTTTCATAGTAAAAATAAAAGAAAAGAGAAGTTGCAGATCACATTGCAATTTCTCTTTTGCATGAGCGGAACTATGTCCTGGCCTTATCTATTTTTTCATCCATGAAATTGCAAGGGTACCTTCACCCATATGTGTTACGAGGGATGGGCCGAAGTAGGCGAGTTTAAAATGGACAGTCGGAAATGTGGTTTGCAGCTTTTCCATCCATGTGCGACCTTGCTGCTCACAATTCGCATGCATAATGACAGCCTGCAATTCCCCATATGTTTCCACTGCTTGCTGTAGTAAGCCTCTTACTCGCAATACGGCTTTTCTTTTTGTCCGAACTTTTTCAAATACAGCAATTTTTTTATCTTTTATATGCAAAATCGGCTTGATTTGCAACAAGCTGCCGATCACGGATGACGTAACAGATAACCGTCCGCTCCTTTGTAAATGGATGAGATCATCCACAATAAAATAAGCATCCAGCGATTTTTTTAAATCTTCCAGCCGTTCTAAAATTTGCTTGGCAGATGCGCCATTTGCAGCTAATTTAGCCGCCTCAATAACATATGACGCCAATGGACCTGCAGCAACTTCCGAATCGAATACAGAGATTTTTACATTGTCGACCAATTGGGCTGCTTGCAGCGAACAATCGTATGTGCCACTCACACCACTTGATATATGGATTGCCAGTATTTCATCATATTCTTTTCCTAATCTTTCATAAAGTTCTACAAATTTACCGATAGATGGTTGTGAAGTCTTTGGGAATTCCTTAGTAGTATGTACAATTTCGTAAAATTGTTCTACGCTGAGTGTGAGTTCCTCTTCAAAAGTAGCATGATTAAAATGAACGTTAATCGGAACAACATGTATATTATATTGTTTAAGTTCTTCAAGCGGTAAATAAACTGTACTATCAGTCACAATTGCAGTTTTCATGTTTTACACTCCTCAAAGTAATAATAGAACAAAAATAATCTTATTTTATATTTACGTAAGGATTGTACAATTAGAACTATTTACAGATCATATAGAATATTTTATTGGTTACCCTAAAGATCGCTCAGCAATTAATGAATCACAGAATACAAAAAGAGACCTGGAATATAAATTCCAGGTCATGTGATTACTACTTTTCATCCTCCATGACACGCTGCCTCGCTTTCACATTAATTTTCTAATGAAAATTTGTGCTTAAGCTATAATCAGTTTTGAAGAACCTTTAGAGACGATCATTCGCACTCATCGGGTTAACCCTCCTAGTCAGTTGGATTGGAAGTGAAATCTTTAATAGTATAGGTCGATTATTATTTTTTATACATTTTAGTTAAAAAAAATTGTCTCATCACCATAACATGGGGAAGATTTTATAATAAAATTTCACTTGATTGATTGGTGGGCTACGGCAAGACAGCGCTAAAACCACGTGATACGTGTCTTTATCACTGCCTTTATTGCCTTTTGCGAGGTCCACCAATCCGAAAATTTTCCCTCGTTATAAAGTGGTGGAATAAAAGCACTGAAGCATCCGACCAACTTTGAGTGGGCAAAACGCCTTAGTGGACAGAAAGTGCCTTATTAAGTTTTTAATTGCCATTCTAAAATAAGGGGAGATTTTACCGTTATTTAAATGATGTAGCTCATTTTAGGATAAATAAGGGAACGTTTTACCGTTATTTTAAATAAAATCCTGAAATTTCATGTTTTTTAGGTCAATAACGGAAATCCCTTCCGTTATTTTCACTATTTTTTATGTTATTTTAAAAATAACGGAAATTCATTCCTCTATTTTTCTCATTGCGCAATTCATTATACAAAATACGGACTTCATTAGAAAATTTTTGTCACCCCCAACTTATGGTGATGAATCAAAAATTTTACAAAAAAGTACAGAGCTTTTTAGGAGGAGGTTTGAACTTCACATGATTTACTTTTTGGTAGGCACTGCAGGAGCTATTGGAGCGGTTTTAAGGTATGTAATAGGCATTTTCTTTTTTACGGATAGTTCATTTCCAATTACAACATTAAGCATAAATCTAATCGGATGTTTTCTGCTAGCCTGGTTCACAACAAGTTTATTTAAACGACTTTCCGTTTCGCCAATGATTAGTACTGCTGTTAGTACAGGTTTTATAGGTTCCTTTACTACATTTTCGGCTGTTAGTGTAGAGACAGTCAACATGTTTCAATCGGGCAATGTATTGTTGGCTGCCTTTTATGTATTTATAAGTATTAGTGGGGGACTCTTAATGAGTAGCCTAGGATTTCACTGGAGCAGGGAGTGAACTGAATTTATGGGAATTACAAACTTATTACTCGTTGGAATTGGGGGTTTCTTTGGAGCAATAGCCCGATATTCAATAAGTAAACATTTAAACAGTAAAACAAAATATTCAATACCAATAGGAACACTTACCGTTAATTTGCTGGGATCGTTTCTTTTAGGTATTCTCATTGGTGCAAAAGCTGATGTAATGTTTCTGCTTCTACTTGGAACAGGATTTCTTGGAGCCTTTACAACTTTCTCTACTCTAAAATTTGAAATGACCGAAATGTACGTACATAAAAATAAAAAGAAATTGTTACTTTATACAGTATTGACCTATGGACTGGGCCTGATACTTGCCTATGCCGGATATTTGATTGGTAATTCGTATCAATAAAAAAACAGTGTGATTTCAAAAATGAAACCCACTGTAAAATTAATAATATTTCTGTTTTGTTATTTATCAAATTTAAAGGTCACCTTTTGTACATCATTGTCCCATGTGAGCTGTGCATCAAAAGTTTTTGAGCCTTTCTTAAAGCCTTTAATTAACGCTGTTTCACCAGTAGCCAATAGCTTTTTTATGTTAGGCTGTGTAATTGTTTTCCTTAAAATTTTCTTTGAAACTGAAAATTTACAGTTAGCGGTTTTATAATTTGAGCAACCATAAAAAGTTCCATGGTCAATAATTGAACCGTCACACAGCATACATTTTCCCACTACTGTTTTTACTTTATTGTATTTTTTATTGTATGGATTATTGGCAGTGATTTTCTCTACTTCGCTTTGGTTAAAATCCCATTCCTTTTCTCGTTCATTCGCATCGAAAATCAGTTTGTATGAAAGTTTTTTAACTTGTTCTATAAAAGCATTCGGGGAAGCGGTGCCTTCACCGATTTCAGACAGCCTTTGCTCCCATTTGGCAGTCATGGAAGGAGAGGTCAAAATGCTTTCACCGAGTGCCTCAATTAATAGCATTCCCTTAGTTGTAGCAAATACTTGGTTTTTCTTGATTTCGATATAGTTCCGATCTTTTAGCGTTCCGATAATGCCAGCACGTGTTGCCTCAGTGCCTAATCCTTCAGTTTTGGATAGTACCTTTTCTAATTCAGTATCTTCCAGATGTTTTCCCGCTGTTTTCATTAATGTAATTAGGTTACCTTCAGAATACCTATTCGGCGGCTGTGTTTCGCTCTTTCTTTCCTTTGCTTTAGTAACGATGCCGTGCTCATTTTCATGAAGTAGGGGAAGCAATTCATCTTTGTCTGCAGGTGAATTGGCATTCGTATGATAAATTACTTTACGCCATCCTTCTTCAATTTGTACTTTGCCTTTCGAAATGAATTCAGCCCGCTTTTCTACGAGGGAATGAATCGTTGTATAAGAATAAATCGCATTATTGTAGTGTGCTGCGATAACTTGTCTCACAACGAGATCATATATTTTTTCTTCCTCCGTGCTGAGTTTAGATAAATTTGGAAGCTGCTCCGTAATAATGATGGCATGGTGATCCGTCACTTTTTGGGCATTTACAAATCTTTTATTGGTCAAAATAGACTTTGTAGGTGGCGGTAGGAGATTTTTATATTTATCAATTTTACTCAAATTCTCCATTATATTCGGCAATGTTTTTGCTTCCTCGTTAGTTAAAAATTGTGAATCGGACCGTGGATAAGAAATTAAGCCCTTTAAATAAAGCTTTTGCAAAATATCGAGTGTGTGTTGGGGCGAAATTTTGAACGCTTTATTGGCTGTAGCCTGCAGTGTAGAAAGGTTAAATAACAATGGGGGAGCGAATTCCTTTGTTTCTTCTTTAATACTTGTAATTTCTACACGTTTATTCACACAAAAATTTGCGATTGCAATAGCTTGCCGTTCCTCCATTACTCTTGAATTATTATCTTTATGCCATTTAGCCTTTAGTATTTTTCCTTCAAAATTAAATTCCGCTTCTACTTCCCAAAAGGGCTCAGCCTTAAAATTGGCGATTTCGTGCTCTCTTTTAACAATCAAAGCAAGAGTAGGTGTCTGCACTCTGCCAATTGAAAAAACATCCTTTACACCTTTCTGTTTGAGCAGGACAGTATATAGACGGGATGTGTTGATGCCTATTAACCAGTCTGCGCATGAACGACTTAATGCTTCGAAATAGATATTTCTCGTTTTTTCTTCCGGTAATAAGTTCGCAAAGCCATTTTTTACAGCATTTTCGGTTAAGGATGATATCCATAATCGTTTCATTGGTTTATTCGCTCTGCATAATTTCAGGATGGTGCGGATGATTAATTCACCTTCTCGACCAGCATCCCCGCCAATGACGATTTCCTGAATATCCGCTCTATTTACTAAAGCTTTAATTATATTGAATTGTTTATATTTTGATTTTGTCACTTTATATTCAAAACGATCTGGAATAATCGGTAATGTTCCCAACGTCCATTTTTTCCAGGATGGATTATATTCTTCAGGGGCTTTTAATTCACATAGATGTCCTATCGCCCATGTAATCAGTGCACCATTTGGAAAGTAAGTGTTCGGTTTTACCTCAAAATAGCCGGCTTTTTTGGTAGATGAAAAGGGAGCAGCCAATTTTGCTGCCTGGTCTGGTTTTTCTGCAATAATTAAAAATTGCCCCATTCTAATACCTCCTCAGTGATATAGGCTGAACCTTCAATAATATCACTTGTTGCTGCTGTAGCAGTATAAATTATCATCTGTAATAATATCACAATCTGTCTATTTTAAGTCCTATATAATTCCTAGCTTACCAACTTTAATTTTTGCACTTTGAACATTCATACTAGAGTGCAAGAGAAGGTATAGTAAGAATAACGCTAAATTTACGTTTTTAGCAGTAAAAATGACACTAAATAAACGAATATCATCAATTTTTTACAAAAATCTCATATTATATATTGACAAAACAAAGAAATATCCGTATTTTGACTAAATAGATTAATGAATTTACTGAATAGTCTTGACTGGAATGGAATAAATTTGTACACTGTGTAAAGTCAAATGTTTTTTCGGTGAGTACAAACATCAATTTTTAAAGTAAGGATCTGATGAGATGATAGTATGTAAATTTGGCGGCACATCTGTCGCAAGTGCAGAACAAATCAAAAAAGTAGCAAACATTGTGAAATCTAATCCTGAAAGAAAGATTGTCGCGGTTTCTGCGCCTGGTAAGCGTTCAAGCGATGATATTAAGGTGACGGATTTATTAATAGACTTAGCCAACACCGTAATGATGAAAGGTAATGTGGAAGAGAAAATTAGAGCTGTTGTTAATCGTTATCGTGATATAGCTGATGAACTTGGTTTAGACAATCTAATTTCCGATATTATTGAACAAGATATACGTGGCCGTGTCGCGGAAGATTATACAAATAAAGAAATATTTCTTGATAATATAAAGGCAAGCGGTGAAGATAATAATGCAAAGCTAATTGCCTGCTATTTTAATGCTATTGGCATGGCGGCGAAATATGTAAGTCCAAAAGACAGATTAATTTTAAATGATATACCGGAGCGCACTTATGCATTGCCAGAAGCGTATGAAAATTTAAGTGTTCTAAAAGATACAGAAGAAATTATTGTTTTTCCAGGTTTTTTTGGCTATACAAAAGAAGGTATTTTACGTACTTTTGATCGTGGTGGGTCTGATATTACAGGCTCTATTTTAGCGTCTGCTGTTGGGGCGGATCTTTACGAAAACTTTACTGATGTTGATTGTGTATTTGCTGCTAATCCAAAGGTTGTCAATGATCCTGTAGATATTAAGGAAATCTCATATCGAGAAATGCGTGAATTATCATATGCAGGTTTCTCTGTATTCCATGACGAAGCATTAATGCCGGTGTATAAACAAGGTATTCCAGTCAATATTAAAAATACAAATAATCCAACTGCACCAGGAACACGCATTTTACCAACACGAACACAATCGAATCGTCCTGTTACAGGAATTTCTGCAGACAGTGGCTTTTCAATATTATATGTATCAAAATATTTAATGAATCGTGAAGTAGGGTTTGGTCGCAAGCTTCTTCAAATTATAGAGGAAGAGAATATATCATATGAGCATACACCATCCGGTTTAGATGATATTTCAGTTATTATGCGCTCAAGTCAACTTACTCCGGAAATTGAAAAACGCATTATGCATCGTGTGAAAAATGAATTGTGCGCAGATGATGTACAATTTAGTCATAACTTTTCAATGATTGTCATTGTCGGAGAAGGAATGCGCCATAACACGGGCTTGGCAGCGCGTGCAGCTGCAGCCATTTCTGGAACAGGTGCAAATATAGAAATGATTAATCAAGGTTCATCAGAAGTGAGTTTAGTATTTGGTGTTCGTTCGGAATTTGAAAATCAAATTTTAAAAGGACTTTACGAGGAATTCTTTGCAGCGATTCCTACAGCTTGAAAGTATATTAAATAGTCGAATCCTTAACGGGTTCGGCTTTTTTTTTTATAGGTTTTCGGGTATTTTTGTATAAAGTGTAAGAAATTGGTCCATCACCATAAGTTAGGGATGACCAAATTGTGATTTTCTTAAAGGCGTTCTGCTGCGTAACGCGAGAAATGCATGGAAGCAAGTGTTTTTGAAGCTCGCGTCCGTTGTACTACGTTCCGGGGCTGGCTTTCCGGGCAGCGTGGCTCCAAAGCTCTTGTAGATTGAATTGCGTAACGAGATAAATAGAGGAATGAATTTCCGTTATTTTTAAAATAACATAAAAAATAGTGAAAATAACGGAAGGGATTTCCGTTATTGACCTAAAAAACATGAAATTTAAGGATTTTATTTAAAATAACGGTAAAATGTTCCCTTATTTATCCTAAAATGAGCTGCATCATTCAAATAACGGTAAAAGCTCCCCTTATTTTAGGAGGGCACTGAAAAACTTATTTTTTGATGACGAATTAGTTTAATAGGCAGTGATGAATACACGTAACCTGGCTTTAGCGCTGTCTTGCAGTAGCTCACCAATCATTTGAAAATCTTCCGCATGTTATAGTGATGAGCCAATAATTTGGAGGAACTAGCGGTTATACCTCTTGTTGTTCACTAAAACATTACTTCAGGCAAATGTATTGAAAGAATAACGTTTAATCAGTATTAGGAAAAGGGAATGAAAACTTTAGGAATAAATTTTGTTATCTTAATATAACGATAAAATAAATAATTTTACAGTCGGAGGAAGTCTTTTGGATAGAGTAAAACGAGTCATTCAATTAATTTGTAGAAATTTATATTATTACCGGGTGGATTACATACGGAATTTTGCGATTTTGCGTATTGTTCAGGCGTTTATCGTATTGCCGTTCATTTCACTAATGATTGCCATTATTATGGATATTACCGGGGTGCAGACAATAACGGAAGATAGTATTCCGTACTTAATAACACACCCATTTGCACTATTTGGAATAGCTTTTATTTTATTAATTGGTATACTTTTCATATATTATGAACTTGGTTTTTTAATGTTGCTTGCCTATCATCAGCAACGGTCCATTCCGTATACGTGGAAAGGGCTTTTAAAGCGCCTAAGCAAAAAAGTCGTATATTTTATTAGCCTACAAACATTACTAATAGTTGTTTATATCGCTTTATTAATACCACTTATATCGGCGATTTTACCGATCTCACTATTACAAAATCTACATATACCAAGTTTTATAGTCGATGAATTATTAAATTCTACAGAAGGCACTATATTATATATTGTTATGTTACTAGTTTTAGGTTTTATCGGACTGCGGTTTATCTTTACTTGGCCATTCTTTACGGTACATCAGGAGCTTTCAATCTTTGAAGCATTAAAAATGAGTTGGAAATTTTCGAAACGAAAGCTAATTGAAACAATCGGTATGATAGGGCTAATGGTAATAATACATTTAACCCTTTTATTAATCACTTTAATTGTTATCTTCATTCCATTGTTTATTATTGAAATGGTTAAGCCAAGCTGGGGGTTAGTAGCGGCAAGTTTTACGTTGACACTTGCACAGGGTGCAATCCTGCTTTTCTTCTCTATTTTACAGATTATTTTTTCACAGCTACTCGTCATGGTGGCCTTCCAGCATACACACCATAAGCCACTAATTATTCAGGAAGAATCGTTTAAACAAACGATTAAACAATGGACTTTTATAATCGCGGTTTATACATTCTTCCTTGTAAGTGCTATTAATTTAGTTAATTTGGAAAAGACTATTTATACACCGGATACAGAAGTTGTAGCGCATCGGGGCTTTATGGATGAGGGTGTTGAAAATACAGTAAGTGCAATAGTAGCAGCCAAAGAAGCTGGTGCGGATATCGTTGAAATTGATATTCAACAAGCAAAGGATGGGGAGTTTGTTGTTTTTCATGATAAAACCCTTTCTAAATTATCTAATGAGAACACAAAAATATATGACTTAAGATCGGATGAGTTAACAGAAACAACAGTTCTAGCAAATGGTCATTCTGATAAAATTGCTTCTTTCGAACAAGTACTTGAAATAAGCCGAGCATTAAATATAAAATTACTTATTGAGATAAAAACACATGGATTTGAAACTGATAATTTTCTACATCGTTTCATAGCGCAGCTTGATCAGTATGACGCACTTGATTATCATTATGTCCAGTCACCGGATTTACCTGTGATGCAACTTTTGGAGGAGATGGAACCACGTATTCATACAGGCTATGTATATTCGATTGCATATGGCAAGTTACCAGAGTCCGATGCCGACTTTATTTCTGTCGAACAGTCCTTTGCAACAGATAATATTCAGCAGCAAGTAAAGGAAAGGGATAAAGAGCTTTTTGTATGGACGATAAATGATAAGCGTGATATGCAACAGTTCTATGAGCAAAATGTAGACGGAATCATTACCGATCGTCCGGATGAAGCACTCTCAATACGTCAGGAATTCGATGAAGAAAAGCACTTTATACGACGTATTCTAAATAAAATTAAGATTATTTACTAAGGGGAAAGTTATGCAAATTTTTACGTATGAAGTAGATGGCGATATAAAATCCACTGAACAAAAGCCTATTTACAATGAATCCGGAGAACAACTATTACTTGTTCAACGAGTTTATGATAACGGCCTGAAAAAACTGTTGGATGGTTATTTTGATCATCGCTATTTTTTAAAGTATGCCGTACACAACAATAACGGGCAGGCATTATTTGAAGTAAAGAAAATCTTTCGTCGCGGGAAGGTATGGTTTGAAGGTAAAGACTTACTTTCAGATGAAAAGTATATTATCAATTATGAAAACTGGCGCATTGGTATACCAGAATTATTTATTTCAAGTAAAAATTTTAAAATGAAAATCGATAAAGAAATGGAAGATTGGTCAAACTTTATCGTCAATGAAACTGTCGTGGCTAGATGGGTTGCAGTTTATAATGAAGAAAAAGATCAATTCAACATGACGTTTGAGCTTTCAGAAGAGGCGCCTATTCAAAATATCGCGTTTTATATCGCAATAGCGCAAGCGACATTGTTTATCGGTGTATAGGAGAGTAGAAAGATGAATGTAGTGTTTGTATTAACAGAGACGGCTGAAGAAGTGCTACAAATGGTCAGCAATGATATTGCAGGTTTACTTGCTGCAGTTAAGGGAGATAATGTATCATTCCCATTTGGCACATATCAGTATGACAGCCATACGCTCGACCATTATTTACTGGAAGATGGCACTTACCAGCAGGAGCTTGTCATTTATTTAAAACCTGAGCAAAAAAAGAATGAAACGATCTTGCCGAAACCTCTTGATTTAAACATTTAAAAATAATAAAGGAAATGGGAATCATCTGTCGAATGTATTTTTTAGTACATTGTGGCAGGTGATTTTTTTGGTGCAGTTAAATTTATTTGAAGTTGAGCAGGAGCAGTATAAGTTGAAATTTCGGCTTATGGATTACGTAAAGATAAAACTGATTGATGAACATATTGATAGTGAGACATACCATTATCGAAAGTACTATGAGCCGCATATAATAAATAAAGTTGGCGAAATAACAAATATTCAAATTAGCGAAAACGGCACAATAACATATGAGGTAACGATCTACGGGAAAAAATATTATTTACTTGAGCAGGAACTTTATTGAAATTTATGAAACCTTCACTTTCATATAAATGTAGCCATCTAAATTGTAGGATAATTACCATAATATAGGGGATATATTCTAATGAAATTTCACTTGATTGATTGGTGGGCTACGGCAAGACAGCGCTAAAGCCACGTGATACGTGTCTTTATCACTGCCTTTATTGCCGTTTGCGAGGCCCACCAATCCCAAAATTTTTTCCGCGTTATGAAGTGAAGTAAAAACACCCAATCAAGCCGCTTGCGCTATCGCGAGGCGGCAGAGAGCGGAAATGCTATGTTTTACAATCTTCATTTTTGCAGAAATTCACTTTATGCCAAAGCAGAGTGACGTGGAGCGAAGGGTGAGCCGCTAAAATACTTGCTTCAAGGAAAAGAGTTGTGCGAAGTGTAGGGGCGGACTCCTTGGCGATTAAGCGTGCGCGGAAAATCCACTTTTGATGCCGTCAGAGGCATCAAAAGTTAGTTGAAGCCACGCCGCCCGGAAAGCCAGCCCCGGAACGTAGTACAACGGACGCGAGCTTCAAAAACACTTGCTTCAACGCGTTTTCCCCGTAGCGCAGTAGAACGCACTTCATTAGTTTTTTCAATTTTGTCATTCCCAACTTACGGTTTTGAACCAAATTGCAAAATAATTCTTAATCTTTCGAGGGTTAAGTGTTACGATTATTGTTTAATGATGACTTCAATTTGGTGGTGATATAATGCTCACGATTTTTGGCGGAATCGGTCTTTTTTTACTTGGAATGACAATGCTAACAAACGGACTAAAGGAAATCGCAGGAGATGCTTTAAAGAGATGGCTCAATACTTTTACGAAGGGCCGTATTAGTGCAGTTGTGTCCGGTGCAGTCATGACAATGCTCATCCAATCCTCGACAGCTACAACATTATTGACGATTGGATTTGTAAGTGCCGGGCTGCTGACGTTTATTCAATCAATTGGTGTCATAATAGGGGCGAATATAGGAAGTACGAGTACCGGTTGGCTTATTTCGCTTATCGGTTTTAAAATTAGTTTGCAAACGATGGCATTACCAATTATCGGTATTGGTGTATTTATGTCATTAATTGCACCTCAGGATGTAAAGCGGTTCGGTAATGTTGTTGCTGGTTTTGGACTACTTTTTTTAGGGATTGATACACTGCAGCAAGGGATGGGGTCTGCGCAAGATTTAATCGCCTTTGACTCGATTCCAGCAGATTCGTTTATTTCCATTTTCCTGCTTATCATAATTGGTATTGTCATGACCGTAATTATGCAAGCATCAAGCGCTGCGATGGCGGCTACATTAACAGCCCTATTTGCAGGTGCCATTGACTTTGAGCAGGCAGCATATTTAGTCATTGGGCAAAACATCGGAACAACAGCTACTGCCTTATTCGCAGCAATAGGAGCTTCCGTTTCTGCAAAGCGTACAGCCATTACACATTTATTGTTTAATGTTATTACTGCTTTGGTTGTAACGATTATATTCTCTTATTTTGTTCAATTTACGAAATGGCTGACGATCCTTATTTCAGGTGAATTTGACCAAACGTTAGGTATAGCCGTTTTCCATACGTTATTCAGTTTATTGGGCGCACTGATCTTTATTCCGCTTATTCAGCCGTTTGCCAATTTATTAATAAAGCTGGTACCTGAGCGTGAAAATGTATTAACACAGGATTTAGATGATAGTTTAACAGAAATGCCATCTGTTGCAATAGAAGTATCGTTTAAAACGATGCGTGACATCATGGTAGAACTAACAACTGCACAGCAACTTTTAATGGATTCCAAAAAGGTGACTATGGAATATGAAAAAAAAATATTAAAAGTTGAAGAAGCTATAGAAATTACCCGAAAGTTTCTCGATAGCATTTTCGTTACCTCAAAACGCGAACATCAAAAGCTAATATCGATTTTACATACACTAGATCATCTACACCGTTTAATAAAAGTTTTACGTGAAAAACAAAATGTTGAGGCATTTTATTTACAAGGAAAATTGATGTTAGATTGGCAGGAAATGCTGTCCATTATTAATAAGAGGTTAAACGAAGACGAAAAGCTGATGGATATTTCGATCATTTTAGAGGAAACTTCCCAGAAAGTAGCTCAAGAACGCCGTGAAAAACGCATCCAATATTTTGAACGCTCGGTAGCAAATGAAACTCAATTGGATTTGGCCGTGTCAAAGGTTGATGCTTTACTATGGATTGACCGTTTGATTTATCACTACTGGCGTGCAACCGCACGTATGGCAGAATTTCAATCGATGAATGACGAATAAAAAAATCCCGAGACCATGTTTATTGGTACTCGGGATTTTTCACTTTATTTTTCTCTCTAGTTTCATGCCGACAATTCGCACTACAATACCTATTAAAATAAATACCCAGCCTATTCCTATAAATACATAATTTAAAGTTTGTGTGGAATTGGGAATTACATCAAATAGACCTAAACATACGACAATAATGCCGGAAAAGGATATTAACAATCCAGCTGTAACAATACTCACGTAATTCACCTCTGAAAAATTCTAACATGACTTATTACGGAATACAATGGCATAGATAGTGAGATAGGATAAAAGGGGTATTTTATAATTTATTCAATTTATTGAAACTATTCCCATAATTTGAGCGTATAATATAAAGAAGAAAAAGGAGGAGTTTTAAATGAAAAAATGGACAACCGCTTTAAGTATGTCAATTGTATCACTAGGATTACTTGCTAGCCCGGGCATTACAGATGCTTCTGTCGGAACACAAGAAGACCGCGTGCCAATATATGTGGCCGTGACTGATGAACAGGTAACGAAAGACAAGCTTATTCAAATTTTGAAAACGAAATTGCCGGAGATGTTTAGTACATACTCTAACAATGATTTCCAAATGTCATCGATGAGCTATCATTATGCAGACGATTTAACAATCCGCTATGAGCTAATGTTCAATAAAAAGGTAAATAAACAAACAGAAAGTGGAAATGTGACTTTCAAAGGGGACAACCTTGAAATTGAACATCTTTACTTTAGTCCTGCAAATCTAAAGGATGCGTTATTTCCTGGGAAAATAACAGAAGATCAAGCACGTAAAATAGCAGAGGATTTCGTTGGAAAAGTTGCTACTTCGAGCAATTACAGTTTAGCGAATAATGCGCCTAGCTATTACAGCAGCAGATTAATTACAGAGCCAATTACGTATTCATTTTCTTTTACTCCAAATGAAAATGATATTCCAATTCCGGACCAATCTATTATGATAAGTGTTTTAGGTGACGGCAAAATTCAATCTTTCTATCAAAATTCATTACCAGATCGTATGTCATTTGAAGAATCAAATAATATTGTTTCTAAAGAAACTGCTATTGACAAAATGAAGGAACAATTAGGTTTAACACTTCAATATACTGTTGATTATTTACCATATTCATCAAAGCCATCTGTGAAATTGGTTTATTTACCAACTCCGAATGTCATTGGGCTGCATGCAACTTCGAATCAGTGGGCGACGTACTCGGGTAAGGTGGATTCATTAAAGGGTAATACGACAATGCAGCCACTTGCACCTAGCCAATTAAAAGCTCCTGCACCGATTACGATTGAAGAGGCGAAAGAGATTGCCAAACAATTAGTAGATAAAGAGGCAAGCACTACTAAATTCACAATCGACCATGCATATGAATATGAAATGAATGATCAGGCAGTAATTAGTGTTTCGTATTCATATCGCTATAGAAACGGGTCACATGGTTCATCGATAGAGTTTAATAAAAATACGGGTGAATTAGTTTCATACTCTGATTTTTATGCTCCGATTCCATTCGATGAAGAAGAAGCACCGAAGAATACGACACCGAAATTGAGTAAGGACAAAGTATTGGAACTAGCTGAAAAATATGTGAAGGAACTTGCTCCAACTTCCGTTCATGAATATGCAAAGGCAAATACAGATCCTTCATATGATAAAGATTCACAAGTACATTATGTAAGTTTCCCACGCATTAAAAATGGCTTGATCGTAAATGGAGATAACTTATCTGTAACGATTGATGACGAAGGGAAACTAAAATCATTCTACAGTTACCCATTAAATATTGAAGAATGGCCAAGTGCTGAAGCATCAATTACAAATGATGAAGCGAAAAAAATATTCACGGAAGCATTGGATGTCAAGCTAGTGTATAACCGACTGCAAAATGAAGACGGGAAATATGAGCTTGTCTATGTTCCGACAGTAAAAGGGCAAGATTACTATCAGATCGATGCAAACAGCGGACAAATTATTAATCTGTTTGAACAATTGGAAAAAGAAAAGGTTAGCCATCCGACAGCCGAAAGAGAATTAAATTATTTAATTCAAGCAGGTGCAATTGAGGTGAAGGATGCGAAAACATTTAATGCTGATGTTGCAATCACACAAGGTCAAGCATTAAATATGATTACTAAATCAATCAGTTATTTCTATGAAGACTATTACGCTTATCGCCAGGAGCAGCCTCCTGTATCATTTGAACAAATTGATGCTGAGCATCCATACTATAAAGTAGTGGAAAATGCGACTCGTTTAGGTATTTTAAATCCTAACGAAGATGAACTGAACATTGATCAAAAGGTAACAAATGAGCAATTAGCCGTATGGTTTATCCGTACACTAGGACTTGAACAGGCAGCTAAGCATCAAGAAATATATCAATTGTCGATAAAAGATGTTGCCGAAGTAGATCCAGATAAAATAGGATATGTAGCACTTTCTAATGCCCTAGGATTACAAAAGTCGGAACAATCGATGTTCTTGCCGAAAAAAGAAGTCACGTATGCCGAATTATCGAAATCAATTATCCAGCTTGCCTATGAAATAGCTGAAAAAAGAAACAGCGGTATGTATTATTATTAAATAATCTTTCTTCCCGTGAAGTTTAAACACTTCACGGGATTTTTTGAATTATATAGGAATGTATGTTCTATTTTATGCAATCGATAGTGTTTAAGGATACGTTTTTGTGATAATATAATAAAAAGCGCTTATTCTGAAAAAAATCGCGATAATTTTTTAGAAACGTTGTAATATAGTTAAAGTAAAGAATTAAAAGTGGAAGTTGGGAAAAAACATGCAAAAAAACAAATATCGAGTTCATAGCAATACATTACTTGAAATTGCTCAAAGCCGTGCATTTACAGAGAAGGACAATATCGACGAACGATTTGATGAAGAGGGAAAAATCAAACTAGTAAGCGACCGCGTTGGAGCGGATTTAACGTTGTCCATTATTAAAACAGAAGACGGAATAGCCTATTCAGTAAAATGGGATGACTCGGAAGAAGTATTCAAAGGCTGGAATATGGCTTGGGAAGAATTTGTATGGTGCCTAGGAGTTGTCAATAAACCGATCGAAGAAGCTGCAAAAAAAGCAGCAGAAGAAGCGAAACGTCGTGCAGCAGAAGAAGCAGCTGAAAAAGAAGCGGCAGAACAACTAGAAGAGCAAGAAGGACAAGTAGAGCAAGAAGATAAAACAGTTGAAGAAACAACTGAAGAAACAACAGAAGAAACAACAAAATAGACTAAAGCTGGGGCATAACTAGATCCAGTTCACGTAAAAAGAGAAATTGCACTTCAACGGTGCAATTTCTCTTTTTATGTTTCATTAAAAATTTGTGGTGAGGTGTTATCCTCGTATTAAGTTTGAACTGCTTCGGGTTTTGAAATGGGTTGAGGCACATCGTATTGTTGCTCCACTATGGCATAACGTTCCCATTTTCGACTGCGCCAACGGAAAATCATTACAACGGCACGAATCCACTCATCACAGGCAATCGCAAGCCATACACCGACAAGTCCTAAATCCAGTACGAATACAAAGAAATAGCCTAGCGATAAACCAATCACGATCATGGAAATAAATCCTACTCGAACTGGAAAAGAAGCATCACCTGAAGCACGTAAAGAGTTAATAATAGTAATATTTATTGAGCGTCCCGTTTCCAATAAGACACTTAATAGTAAGACACTCGCCCCAATACGGACAATTTCTTCATTATCTGTAAAGATACGCATGAGAGGTTCTCTAAAAACTGTGATAATTGCTACCATTGCCAAAGTAAAAATTAGCGCAGATTTGACACTAAACCAAACATTTTTATAGGCAAGATCTTTTTCACCTGCTCCTACAGAACGTCCAACGATAATGGCCGTTCCCATACCAATCGCTAATGCAAAAAGATATGTGAACATAGAAATATTGACGGCATATTGACGCGCAGACAACGCCTCTGCACCTAAAAAAGTCACAAAAAAGAGAAGGACTATTTGGTTCGTTTGATAAAGAACCTGCTCAAGGGCTGATGGAATACCGATTTTTAATATTTTCGAAATATAGTTCTTGGACAGACGATAGTAGTCAGCCAGTTCAATGCGGACTTCCAATGCCTGATATAAAAGCCAGAAAAATACGATTGCTGCTAATACACGACTGATAACTGAAGAAATAGCCGCACCTTCTACACCAAGCCCTGGTATACCAAATTTACCGAAAATCAAAATATAGTTTAAAATTACGTGCACTACATTCATTCCAAGAGAGACATACATCGTTTGCTTTGTCCAGCCTTGAACACGAATGACGGACGACATGGAAGTAATTAATGCTTGAACAAATATAAAGCCCCCAACAATTACTAAATAGTTTTGTGCAGCTTCCAATACTGCACCTTGTAAATTCATCATTTTCATAATTGCATCTGAAAATAATAAAAACAATCCACTTATTATAAACCCAACAATTAAATTAAGTGATACAGATAAAGCGGCAATTTTCGATGCCTCTGCTAGTAAGCGGGAGCCTAAATATTGAGAAACGACAATGGAAGCACCCGTACCGATTACACCTAATAAAAGGATGGCAATTTGAATATATTGATTAGCTGTTCCTACTCCGGCTACTGCATCATCAGATACGGCACTTAACATGAACGTATCTGCCAAACCCATGAGCATAAATAGAAACAACTCTAAAAATAATGGCCAAGTTAACTTGAATAAACTTAATTCTTTTGTATTATGAGACAAAAACTTCACTCTTTCATTTAGATTATCAAAACAAAAAATATCTTAGCACAAAAGAATTAGGTAAGGTAGTTAGAATAGCTAGATTAATATAGTGATATTGGTAAATTTTTATGTTTTTTTAAATAGTAAAGGAAAATTATAGAAGAACTATGGTGTTTCGAGATTGAAAATATTAAATCGAGCAAATATGGACGGGATTAAATTGTGTCTATTTTTTTACAAAAAAATAAAAATTACAGTTGGATATTAAAAAATTGATTTTTTCAGTTATTCGTAATAATTAGTCGACAAAAATCGACTCCTTGTCATCGAATTGTAATGTCTGTGGTGCTGGGGTGTCATCTAACTGAAACAATACACGGTTATGCTAGTAAAGTTGATTCAAAAAGATTATTCACGACAATCATCTGGAGGGAAAAATTCAAGTATGATCAAAAAAGTATTAGCATTATTTGCGGTTATGGTCGCAAGTACATTTATTTTTGTTGGAACGTCACAGGCTGCTACACATACAATTAAAAAAGGCGAGAATTTAACAGTACTTGCTAAGAAATATGATACATCGGTGAAGGAGCTCATGAAGCTTAACGATTTAAAGACAACTAAAATTCAAATAAAGCAAGTCATTAAACTACCTAGCCATATTCAAAATAAAGCTGCTGTAAAAAAGAACACTAAAAAATCAGCAACAGATCCATCGAATGTTAAAAAGACGATTAAGATGACAGCTACTGCTTACACAGCAAACTGTAAGGGCTGTTCAGGTATAACTAAAACAGGATTGAATTTACGTAAAAATCCGAGCTTAAAGGTCATTGCCGTAGATCCAAAAATCATTCCACTCGGTTCTAAAGTTTGGGTGGAAGGTTATGGAATTGCTGTTGCCGGTGATATTGGCGGGGCAATTAAAGGAAATAAAATCGATCTCTTTATGAATAAGAAAGCTACAGCAAACCAATGGGGTCGTAAACAAGTCACAGTAAAAGTTTTAAAATCATAAATTGAAACCTATTGCGAAAATACCGCAATAGGTTTTTTTTGAACTATAATAAAAAGTATGTTTTTATTGAAAGGAATGGGCAATGAATGTTTTATTATGAAACGACTTGCCGGTATTGCCGCAATCCATATAAATTAGTGGAAGGTAGTAAAAAATACCAGCAATTTAAAAAGAATCGCCAAATGAAGGTTTCCTGCGATGATTGTGAACGACGTATTGAAGCAGATTCAAGAAAGTATTTATTTAACCGGGATTAATTTGGAAACAAAAGATGAGGAATCAAATTACGGGCGAGTGGTCGATGGCCGTATTGAAAAGGTGATGTAAGGAGTTGTTCAAATGGAGGCTAAGAAGGTTGAGGTTAATTGCAGCAGTTGTCATGAACCGCTAACTATTGATTTTGCGACTGATAATTTTTCTTCCGAAATTCAAATATTTAATGGCAAGAAACAACAGAAGCGAACATATTTAAAAGAGTGTCCACATTGCGAGACAATTAATTATGTAATGAGTGATAAAAAAGAGGAATGGGGGAAACGTAAAGGACCGAATATTAAATTATTCTTATTTTCCGGGATATTCAGCTGTTTCGGAATTGTTGTGTTAGTCTTACTCTTTATGTATTTTGCCTTTAAAGGTTTTGGTTTTGTCTTCGATTGGTTATTTAGTTAAAGGCAAAATGATACTTTCATGCTATAATAAAGAGCTTGTGGAGGTGTAAATAATGTCAAAAAAATGGACAATCCATTCAATTCGTGAATACGTAGAAAAGAATACAGATACAAAATTATTATCAACAGAATTCCAAGGATTTTCACAAAAACTAGATTTTCAATGCGCTTGCGGGAATACATTCCAAAAGCCTTGGAAAAAGTTCAAAGAAAACAAACAGCAAAAATGCGAAGTATGCCAGCCACCAAAAGAATCTCGATAATAAAATAAAACAATGTAAAAAATGCCGTCTATAATAAAAATTATAGGCGGCTTTACTAATAAATATTAAATTACTTTGTTACTCGTTGCTACTTCCGTTTCAACTACTACATGATTTGTTTTTAATTCAGGGTGCGCCATTTCAATAATAGAACGGCGTAATAGGATTAAAACAATTGCGATTAAAATCGTTCCGCTGAATAGTAATATATATTGCGCTGGAATGATGTCATATAATATACCAAAACCAAGTGTCCCAATTGGCATAGCGGCAGTAGCCATCATCTCGATAATGCCAAATACACGTCCTCGGTATTCCTCATCAATTGAAGTTTGCATAATAACACCAATTGGAGTGTTTGTAATTACCCCCAGTGAACCAAACAAAAACATAATGATGAAATAATAGATGAAATTCATCATAGTCGAAAACTGAATAATAAGTGGTAATGCAGCTGCAATAACAACAACTGATGATGCAAATGTAGAGCGTTTTACAACTAGTAAAGGAAATTTAACATTTGAACGGGATGCAAAATAGATTGATGTAACCAGTACGCCTACTGCCGCGCCAGCTTCTGTCAGCCCAATCAATTTTGGATCTAAATGCAGGATTGTTAATAAAATGAAATCTCCACCAACATTAATCGCAGTGAAAAATAAATTTAGCAAAAGTGCTGTCCATAAAATTGCTTTAATAATCGGTTTTTTGTTTACATATCGGAAGCCTGATTTAAAGCTTTCCAACATTGATTCTTTTGGTAATTCTTCTGTCGTCATACTATCTTTTTTATAAAGGGTAAAATTCATTGTCGATTCTAATATAAGTGTAATAATAGCAGCACTAATAAAGATAATTAAAAACATTTCCATTGAAACAAAACCGAATAATACGCCACCTAAAATCGGACCACTAATGCCGGAAATTGAGTAGGATAACTGGTTAAAGCTCATCGCCTTTTGAAGTCTAGCCTCATCCACTAAATTGGCAATTGATGCTGAAAATGAAACACTTGAAAATGTTAGGAAAATCCCGTTAAAGACAGTCGTAATATAAATGGCCATTAATGATAATCCGAATTCATGTGTGTAAAGCAACAAAGCACTTATCGTCAAAATGACACCAGCCTGACCACCTAAAACGAGCCATTTTCTAGGCAAACGATCTCCAATAACGCCTGCAACCGGTGCTAAAATGATACGTGGTAAATAACTTAAAACAATTGTCGTAGCAAAGCTTAATGAAGATCCAGTTACCGATAATATATACATACTAATACCAAAGCTATAAACATGTCCTCCTAATGAACCAATCATTTTACTAATTAAAAAAGTGTATAAATTATAGGTTGCTTTTTTTAATTTTAATTGCTCCGTCATTTTCAAAACCCCTTTGTTTAATTTTATTAAACTTATTATATGAAATAGATTTTCTTTTTGCAATACAAAAGTTTAATTTAATTTAAAAATATAAAAATAATTTTTTGATTATATATTGAATTTGTTTAATTTTATTTAAATTATTTTCATTTTGTTATGGGGTTTGTTAAAATGTATTATATGAGGTGAGATTGTGTTAAATATTGGAGCAAAAATTAAAGAACTTCGAAAAGAGCAGAAAATGACACTTGCACAAGTAGCGGGGGACCGAATTACAAAAGGGATGCTAAGCTTAATTGAAAACGGGAAAGCCCAGCCATCAATGGAAAGTCTACAACATATTGCTAAGCAGCTAAATATTGATGTGTCAGAGCTAATGCAAACAGAGGATCATCACCAAATTAAAAAACTTTACCGGGAAGTTGAAAAAAAACGCTTAGCGCTTTCTAAATTTTATGGTGAGAAGAACTTTAATGAAAAAGTAATCGAATTACATGATACAATTTTGCCATTTGTTGAAAATGGGAGTTTAAAGGGGACTACCTTTGAGGAAGTTCGTATTTATGATGCTTATTTATCATTGCGCTACTATGCAAAAATGGATTTATCTGTAAAGCCTTTTGTGAAATTAGTCAAGATGTATGAACAGGTACATGCTTATTCCAAAATTTTAAGTACATTTGACCGAATGGCAGTTATTCAGTTTTTGGAAAGGAATTATACGGAAGCGCTTAACTATTTATTTGAAGGGGAAAAGTATATTGAAAAATATGGGGATTTAATTGATGACCTTGAAAAATTGGACCTGTATTACAATATAACGGTCGTTTCTGCGGCGATAAATGATGATGAGCAAGTAGAGCGTTATATAGAAACTGCGTTTACTCTCTCAAAGGAGAAAAAATTATTTTACAGACTAAATGAATTTTACCGCTTTTTATTTTTAATCCACTGTTCGAAAGAGGAAGGAGAAAAAGCATTTTATTATTTGAAAAAGATGCGTGCCTTTGTCGAGATCATGGAAGAGCCGGCTGAAACTGTGATGGAGCAGATTCTTACACTTTCCTATACAAACCAAATTGAAAAGGATTATGAAAAAACAATTGCTACTCGATATGAACGGATCGACATTCCTGGTGGGATTTTTACAAATATTTTCTTTAATGGGGAATATGCATATGCTTACTACATGCTTGGGCGTTATGAAGATGCATTAACTCATTTAAAAGACATTGAAATTTCAAGTAATAATCAGCATCCTATCGATTTGGCAATCATGTATCGCGCCTTTGCAGTGCGTGCGCTGTGCCAATTTATGCTGGGTGACAAGGAAAACGCAAAACGTGATGTTTTATATGCAACGGATGGTGTAAAGGATTTTAAAATAACGAAAGAAATTCAATTTATACTTGATGCACATAAAAAAATAATGGAATAGAAAAGGGGGCTACCGGAAAGTCAAAACGGACAGGCCCCCTTTTTTAGTTTTCACCTCTTAATATGTCTCTAGCTTTGCTATACATTGCTCATTAACAAAATGTAAATTTTCATGATCTTCAAGTGGATAGGTTGGTGTAGTGGAGTTCTTTAATGACCATTTATCAAAATATTTTTTTCGGGTTGAATCATTGTGATGCGGGCATAGCGCACCTTTTAAAATGCCCAAGCCTTCAAAATAGCCATATTCACTTTCTGATATTTCAGTATAGCAATGTTCGAACCAGCACATTGCACCTGCACTTATACCAGTAAGGATAACTCCTTGTTCGTAAGCCTTCTTTAATACCTCATCAAAGCCGGTTTTTCGCCACACATCCAGCATGTATTTTGTATTGCCGCCTCCTACATAGATAATATCCAGAGAATTCACCACTTCCTGAATTGTTGCGAGCTCAAAATCCGGTATCGCTAAATGTGAAGGGTGCTCACATTTAAAGGCATTATAAAATTTACCGATGTAACTTTGTGCATCATTACTTGCCGTTGCGACAAATGCGATTCTGAGTGGGGATGCTTTTCGCTTTATTTTAAGTATGTATTGATCGATGAAAGCACCCTCCATTTCGGAAAATCCTCCACCAGAAATGGCTATAATATGCCGCTCCATATATGCACCAAACCTTTCTAAAATAAGTGATATTGTAATCATCTAATCCAATCCATGTACTATCAGCTGCTGAAAAGTTCTAATATCCGGTCGAATCTTCTAATATATTAAAAAAAGTGCTAATATACTTTCAGTTTTCTAATATACTTGTCCGATGTGCTAATAAACTGCTGAAATATTCAAATATCACCCGGAAATGTGCTAATATCCAGACCGAAGTTTCTAATATCAGAGCTAAATATTCTAATAAAATCTCGCAACCACAGTTAAGTGCAGAAATCTTTTGGAATTCTAAACCCTCCACTTAGACACCAGCCAGAAATATGTTGATATACTAAATGGCACTGTGTGAATAATGGGGGTATTGCTAATGAAAGAAAAAGAACTGCCGTATTTTATCGATACATTATCCAGCTTAAAAAAAGCTTACCAAAAATTAAATAATGAAGTAAAGGTACAAGATAAAAGCTATAAAGATTTGCAAAAATATATGATTGATTATAAAAGTGAACTTGATAAGTTTGAAGTGTACGACTACCAACAAACATTGAGCATGATTGACAAGCAAGGTTATGCTCAGGTAATGGAGCTCGAGCAAGTAAAGAAGCTTATTTATTCACCATACTTTGGACGCTTTGATTTTGTATATGAAGGCGAGTCCATCAAAGATGCAGAACCGTTTTATATTGGACGATATGGTTTTAGGGATGACGAGGGAACGAATTTAATTTATGATTGGCGCGCACCGGTTTGCAATATGTACTATGAGTTTGAACTAGGACAAGCATACTATGAAGCAATGGAGCGACGTTTTGATGGGAATATAATAAATAAACGTCAAATCAAAATAGAAAACTCACAAATTCAGTATGTGATCGACAGCTCTTTAACAATTCAAGATGAGGTTTTACAGCAAACGTTAAATGAGCAGGCAAACGACAAGATGAAAACAATTGTTACTTCCATCCAGCGTGAGCAGAACAAAATTGTCCGTAACGAATCGGCCTATAATATGATTATTCAAGGGGTTGCTGGCTCAGGAAAAACTGCTGTTGCTCTTCACCGTATCGCCTATTATTTATATAAGTACCGCGATACACTACGAGCGGAACGAATATTTATATTGTCACCGAATAAAGTATTTGGTGACTATATTTCTTCTGTCTTACCAGAGCTTGGCGAACAGCCGATTCGCTCATTTACGATTGATGAGTTAACGGTGAATTTATTACCTGCAGCAGTTACTTTTACACCCTTTGAAGCTGAGATGAAGGAAATATTATCAAATCCGACTGGACCATTAGCACAACGGGCAAAGAAAAAAGCTAATTATGCATTTGTTAAGCGACTTCAGAATTTTTTATCGGATTTAAATAGCAGGCTCTTAAAACATGAAGCAATATCCATTGCTGATGTTATATTTGAAGCCGACTATTTACAACAGCGTTTCAATCAGTACCGCAATGGGCCGGTCGTTACGAGGATTGAGTTAATGGTCGATGATATTATTCAAGTGTTAAAGTCGAAAAGAGGCGGGGAAGGAAAGTTACCAAGTAAAAGTGAAATTAAAAATCGGTTAACAAAACGACTTTTGTATAAAAATCCATTTGAAATTTATAAAGTGTTTATTAAAGCATTAGACGAAAATACATTTAAGTTTTCCAAGAAAAACTTCGAATTTAATGATGTGTATCCTTATCTTTATGTTCAGCTTTATTTTAAAGGGATCAAAACATACGAATTAGTACAGCATTTTGTATTGGATGAAATGCAGGATTATACCCCGATTCAATATGCGGTGCTGGCTAAGGTCTTTGAATGTAAGCGAACAATTATTGGCGACTTTAGCCAGGCATTACTCCCATACGAAACGATTTCAAAAGAAGCGTTTCAGGAGATACTACCAAAATTAGAGTATGTGGAACTGACAACAACGTATCGTTCTTCCTATGAGATTGGCATGTATGCGAAAAAATTTATGCGTACCGGAGAACTTAATCCGATTGCAAGGCATGGAAAAGAGCCAGAGGAAATCCTCTATCGTTCAATCGATGACATGATGAAAGTTTTGCAGGAAAAGCTAACGAATCATTGGAGAACAACAGCGATTATTTGCAAAACAGAGGCGGATTTACAATTTATAAAAGAACGGATGGCCGTGCCATTTTATATTTTGGATGGGCATACAGAGAAGTTTGAAACAGGTGTCCTTTTAACGACTGTTCAGTATGCGAAAGGTCTGGAATTTGATTATGTTATTGTGCCATTAGTCGATGCCGGGCGATATGCAACGGACTTTGACCAAGGACTTTTATATATTGGGACTACAAGAGCAATGCATGAATTAACGATGCTAATAGATCATTCTAATCCTTCAAAATTACTGTGAAGCGATAGAGCTTAGGGGAAATTTAGTATATAGCCTTAAATTGAAACTTTTTATATGGAAAATACGTATAAAAAAGTAAAAAATAGGGTGGTATGATTAATGAAAAAGAGTTTCTCATTTTTTAGTTTAATAATTATATGTGTATTACTAGCTGTTGGATGTTCAGAAGAAAATAATAACTATTCATCAGATTTAGATGCTCATAAAAGGGATTTAGACGGCTATTTTTTTGATAGTGGACGATACCAACTATATTTCAAAGACGATAAAATGATGATTAATGGTAGAGATATTGGAAAAGATAAAAAAAGTGTACTTGATGAGATCTATTTAAATAAAGGTGTAGAACTTGGTGGTACGGTAATGGAAGAATATGAGAATGTTGAAGTGACAACAAATGACAATAAATATACTATAAAAGTGGATGATTTTACACTAGAATTTACTAAGTTTAAAGACCATATTATAGTTGATTCTGAAAACATGGAATTTATTCGAAATAAATTAGAAATTTAGCAATGATAACTGAAAACTCATACTTATTAATATAAGTTATATATGTATTCTAAAACAGCACCTTGATCAGTTTTGATTCAAATTGCTGTTTTTTTAGTCTTTAAAATGCGCGTCAAACTTATAACTGATCCAGTATATTAATGATACTGCACACATCCTTCATCGCCTGTTTTAAATTGAGCTCTAACTCATCGGTAACATGATAAAACTCATTTTTAAATTTAGGTGTATTTAAAAGCGTATGAATATCAGCCCCGTGTTCCAGTGCTTCAATTTCCTGAAATAAGTGGAGAATACTCGTTATTGAAAAGTGAGCACTTCGAAGCGTTCGAATAATGAGCAGCTTTTGAACATCATCTTCCGTGTATTGTCTGCGGTTTTGTGTATCGCGCTTCACTTTGAACAAACCATTGCGCTCCCAATTCCGAATCGTCTCTTCCGATAACTGTAGATGATTTGCCACCATTTTATGTGTATAAATTAAGGGTGAGCTAGTATTGCTTTGCAGAATATTAGTAGAAATTTTAACAGCCTTCTTCGCATAATCATATTCTGATTGTAAAAATTTAAAATAGATGAGTGCTGCATGTCGACTTTCCTGAAAATTTTCCTGTCCGCTAAGCTGTACAATGTTTGTCGCCATTTTGCGTAAATTATTTTGTATAAATTCTTGATTGAATGCGAGCCTGGCAATATACATTTGCTTTAAATGTGTTTCAGTATAAATTCTATAACCATTTTGTTTCCTGAAAACAGGAGATATATAGCCCCACTTTTCATACAGACGTACTGTATTCGGATGAACGTTCGCTTTTTTTGCAATTTCATTTGTTAACATGTTATAACATCCTTTAGTGTAATCACTATTTTCTTCGTTTATTTTATCAAATAATAATAGTAATGGATAATTTCCGGTAAGAATATCATCCGACTAGAAAAAGAAAAGAAAGTTCGACCGCTTTTAAACGTGTGTAGTATAATCGCTTATAAGATGAAAGATAAAAAGGATAAGGAGTTCATAAAAGATGAAAATTGAAGATTGGTTAAACAATAAAACTTCGTCAATTGCTACTGAGCTAATCGAATATAACAAAAAACATATAGAGATAGAAAAATCTATTGGCTTTACTGGACGAGATAAAATACATGAAATTTTAGATAGTTTTTATGAGATTTTTTTCCCGGCTATTTATAACCAAGGTACAGTAGATGAAACACGTACTTTAATGAATGTTAATAATAATTTGCGGAAATCAGCTTTAGATTTACGTGACATTATTGAAACAGTGCTTGTTTATCAAAACTTTGATAACTGTGATGGCCAATGCCGCGAAAAAGCAGATAAGGTAGTCATGAAATTAATCGATTCTTTCCCGCAAATCCGTGAGACGATCCAAACAGATATTCAGGCTGCCTATAATGGAGATCCGGCTGCTACGTCAACAGAAGAAATTATGTTGAGCTATCCATCTGTTCGTGCAGTATTTATACACCGTATTGCACATGAAATTTACAAAATGAATGTAACGATCGTTCCGCGAGTGATGTCTGAGTATGCTCATGAGTTAACGGGAATTGATATTCACCCTGGCGCAACTATCGGGCATTCTTTCTTCATTGATCATGGAACAGGAGTAGTTATAGGGGAAACTTGCTCTATTGGTAACAATGTGAAGATTTATCAAGGGGTAACATTAGGGGCATTAAGCTTCCCAATGGATGAAAACGGCAACCCGATTAAAGGCATCAAGCGTCATCCAAATATTGAAGATAATGTCGTAATTTATGCCGGGGCAACGATTTTAGGTGGAAAAACTACAATTGGGCATGATACCGTTTTAGGAAGTAATATTTGGATGACACATTCCGTACCGCCGTATTCACGAGTTTACAATTCTCAACCATCGCCAAACATCAGTAACAGTAAGGAAGTAGTAATAGAGTACGAAATTTAATAGTACAAATACAACGAGCTGAATAACGGGTTCGGATATTGAGGAAAAACAATAAATAACATTGTAATCAGAGACACAATTCGCATATGAATTTGTGTCTCTCTTTTTGTTGTTATCTTAACTTTATAATTAAATCAAACTAAATTTATTAGGTAATTCGTTTTTTAGAAGCGAAATTGGTTTTTAAGGATTCCTGTTAATTTATATTAAAATGAAAATATAACAATCTCAAGTTAGCACTTAATGTTACAAAACGTCGCTTTGGGAATGTATTTGATATAATAAATGTGCTTAGAAAGAGGTGCATTTTGCTGTCTTATAAAATAATTGTTAATGAAGGTCTTTTAAATAAAGAACTGTATGTATTAAATTCATCTAATGAAAAGATTTGGAGTTTAAAAAGTCACGATTCTTTATTAAGAAAAGTTGCGAATTTCAATCTTCGTGTTAAAATACCCTCCGTCTATTTTATTTATAATAATGATGACCAAGTGCGTTATCAATATATTAAAAATGCTAAAAATGAGCGATTGATTATTAACAATGAGGATGGCATAAACTTTCAAATTGAATGCTCAAAACATTTAGGAGATAAATTTTTCCGATGGTCTAATGGTGAATATGAATTATATTCATCTAATCAGACGACTGTCCATATTAAAACGCAGAACAAGATAATCGGTTCTATTGGGTACAGTGAAACTAAGTCTAACTGGAAAGTAACAGAGGATACTGTTGAAATTAAAATAGACGAAGAATATGAACAAGAAATTCCTATCATTGTCTTATTATATGTGAATGAATTTTATCAGAATAGAATTGGTTCACAGCTCTAAATAACTATTCATTTCGATACAAATAAATGTTCCCAAATCAAAGTTTGGGAAGAAGCGAAAATGGCAGAAATGTTGTTAAATCAACGTTTCTGCTTTTTCTATGGTTATATTGTTTATGCGTTGTTTTATGCACTTTTACTAAAAGTCAATATTGACAATGGTTTGAGCGTATTTTAAGGAATGTTGTGTCATTGATTTTCTTGTATAAAATCGTTGTAAATCCGCATTGTTCGAAGTAACTCTAGGACATTACTTCGGCTCGTTGTATTTTTATTTACATATTCAAATTAGAAAAAATTGATTGTTTTCATCAATACCTAGCTTTATGCCATTTTCCAAAGTGATCGTCATTGGAAAAATAACCGCATCCTTTTTAGAGAAATACCATCTTCTATTAGGATGAACAAGTAATAAAAAAACAAGTCCATTTTTATCGCTCATAAAATTCAAACCAACGGGATCAATTTTATTCCCATTACGATCAATTATGCCTGCCTTTTTCAACTCTTCAGCAACCATTACTTTATCATCAACCACTAAACTCATTTCTGACATTTGTACAATATTGTTGATAGAAAAAGGGGTTTCACTTTTCGGATTGTCTTCGGTTCTTGAGATGAATTCCACAATATTGCCTGCGGGATCTTCAAAATAAAGAGAATGAGCCTTAATATTTTCAAAGTAAACGTCATCTTTACCATCTTCTGTGGATAAAGCTACTCGCTTTAAAACCCATTCTTTTGCTTCAGAAAACTGATTGGAAGGAATATCAAAAGCAAAATGATAAAACGGATTTCCTTCAGTATTTTGGTCGTTAAACTCTATTGTTGTGTAACCAAACTTTACTTCAAAGCTGTGTGCAAGTTCAGTTTCCACTTTACAGCCTAAGATATTTTTATAAAAATCCTTCATTCCATCTAAATCTTTCGTTTGAAGCGATACCTTTTTAAATTTCAAAGTATTTCACCTTCTTCCTTATTTTGAAGATTATATTACATTTATTATATTCAAAAAGAAATAAGGCTTTTGATTGAAGTGGACTATGTTTTGATAAAATTTGTAGCGCGTAAAATGATGATGCCGGCTGCAAAAAATAGGAGTAAGCATATACACTTCACTAATTCCGTCATATGCAGTGGGATTGCAATTTGAATGCCATCATGAAAATAAAATACATTCATTAAACCGTGAAATAGGGCAGCAGGTATGACAGAACCGCTCCATTCACGCAAATAGGAAAGTACGCATGAAGTGATAAACAGAATTATGAAGTAGCTTACAGTACCTATTATCAGGTTCGTATAATCTTTATAAAAATAAGCAATGGGTACATGCCAAATACTCCAGATAAAAGCAATAATAATTGCTGTCTTATGAATTGAATAGCTCATTCTTAATCTAGTCTGATAATACCCACGCCATATGATTTCTTCGATGCCTGCCGAAAATGCTACAACTGTTAACCCTATTCCCAGGAAGAAAAATAATTGATTTCGTTCAACAAATAAAAAGCTTCCTAAATTCGTTGTAAATAAATATGTATGAACAATTAAACCTAAAAGTACCGGTAATACAATAGAAAGTAGTAGCGGAGCCATTTTGGATTTTTTTAGTTGAAATTGGTGAACATTAATTTTTTCCCTTGATGCAATATGTTGGATGGTGAATGTTAGTAAGGGGATTACCATTATTAATCCTAAATATGGTTGATCTATACGTACCATAATAAAATGATAAATAAGTGTAAGAGTAAATATAAAGACTGTCAGCAATTTTAAATCTTTAAAATTCAAAAGGACACCTCTTTCATTTAGTGCAACTTAATATATATGTAGTATATTACCGTTAAAATTTACAAATTATAATGGGGTTTGTTATAGTTACAATAAAAAATTTCAAAAAGGTGAGGGGTAGTAATATTTTTTATACAAATGTCCGGATTCCCAGGATCGGGGAAATCTACATTAGCACTGGAAATTGCAAAAAGAATAGATTGTGTCATTGTCGATCATGACATTGTTAAATCTGCATTGTTGAATTCGGTAAATGAAAGTCAACTGGATGGAAAGCTGGCAGGGAAAATTTCATATAATATCGATTTTTCATTAGTTGATTTTTATTTATCACAAGGAAAAAATGTCATTCTTGATAGCCCGTGCCTATACGATGAGATGATAGAAAAAGGAATGGCAATAGCTCGGACCAATAATGCGAAATATAAGTATATTGAATGCTATTTAGCCGATTTTGATAAAATCAATAATCGTTTAAAAAATAGAGTGAAAAAAATCAGCCAAATTACAGATGGGCAAAGTAAAGACATTTTTTATGCTACGCTAAAAAGTAGTAAAAAACCTGCTAATACAACATGCTTTACCGTGAAAACAGATGAACCGCTACATACATATATAGATGATGTTATTAATTATATAAACAATTAAAAATAGGGGAGGGGGATCTTCGTGCATCATGACCCCCCAAAACTATAAACTTAATTAGTTTCTAGCGCGGTTAATTCAATGAATAATTCGACATCTCTTACGCCAAGCATAATTCCTTTTTCCCAAAAGGTTTCTTGTGTTATATCCTCATTTAGATGTTTAAAAACCAGTTCCTCCATAGTCATTTTTCCAGAATCACGAAGTAACTGTATATAGGCATTTTCAAAATCAGCTCCCATTTCTTTGGCCTTTGCAAATAAACTTAATGCTAATAAGTATCCAAATGTATAGGAGAAATTATAAAATGGAGCATTTGTCATATAAAAGTGAGGTGTCCAAAGCCAAGTATATGCAGATACATTATTAAGGGAATCTTTATATCCAACAGAAATTGCATCCTGCATTATTTCGTTTAATCGATCTGCAGAAACGTAACCTGTTTTTCTCTCTTCATAAAAATTTTGTTCGAAAAGAAATCGACTGTGAATGTTCATGAAGTTCATTACACTTCTTTTAATTTTTTCATCTAATAGCATTATTTTTTCTTCTTTAGTAATAGCATTTTCAATTGCCGCATCTAATAAAATGATTTCGGAAAAGGTTGATGCCGTTTCAGCAATACTTAGTGGGTACTGTTTATTCAACCCATGCTGTCCATCCATCGCCGAATTATGAAAAGCATGTCCTAATTCATGCACGAGTGTCAAAACACTCATCATAGTTCCGCTATATGTCATAAAAACTCTTGATTCTTCCGTCAAGGGAAACCCAGCACAAAATGCCGCAGCCGATTTTTTGGACCGGTTTTCTGCTTCAATCCATCCTTTTTCAATCGCCTTTATTACGAACTGTTCCAACTTAGGCCCAAATTTTCGGAAGTGCAATTTAACTAAATCAATCGCATTATCATAATCAATATTTCTGGGAGTTATAGTTAAAGGTGCCCAAAAGTTATACGATTGCATTTTTCCTTTATTATTTATTTTCCCTTTATGATTAAGATAATTCGTAAACGGTTTTTTGTGCTTGCTTACAGCTGACCACATTGCCTCAAGAGTTTCTTTTTGCATACGATTTTTACTTAGCGGCACTTCCAATACATCGTTTATTCCTTGCAAGCTGTACATTTGGAGTCGGAAACCGGCCAGATGATTTAAAATTTTTGCAAATGATTCTTTTTGTTCCTTCCACTTTAGCTCCAATGCTTCATGGGCACTTTGCCGAATCTTTTCATCGGGATGTGACCGTAAATTCAAAGCCTGACCAATAGAATATTTCTGTTGCTTTCCATCATTTTGTAGATCTATTGTAAGATTTCCCATTAATGTTTGATAAAACTGACCCCAAGCATGGAATCCATCTGTAGACAGACTGGATAAAATAGCTTTTTCATTAGATGTGAGGGATGACTCTGTTTCCTTACGGCATTCAGTTAATATTAATTTAAAGTCCATTAATAGCTCAGATTCAAGTAGTTCTGTCCAGGAATTTAAAGGAGTGTTAGCTACTATAGCTTGAAACTTTGTTAACATAATATTATATTCGCTATTTAAATTAGAAATCTTACTTTGTAAAACATTTGCACCTGAATCCATTGGATCTTGAGCCAACAAGCATGTTATGAAAGAGGTAGCCTGAGATAATTTTAACTTCATATTACCAATCTCAATAAGCAAGTTTAAAACATTATTAGCATCTTCTGAATTAAATTTTGTAGTAATCGTTAAGCCTTTATTCATTAACTGCAATCCTTCTTTAATAACTTGCAAATGGTTATGTAATTGGATGGATTTGCTTCCACCTGGAAAAATACTATCTAAATTCCAAACTTGATTATAGTTGCTGTTATTCAATAAATTTCCCCCTCATTAATAAGAACATCTATTCTGTATATTAAACTATATCGAATCTTCTGACTATAAAAGAAGTAGAATTCAAGTGGGGGTAATTGGAAAAAATAAAGGAAACCAACTTTCGAAGGTTTCCTGATTTTATTGCTGCTCTATAGAATTAATGCGCAATCATTTCATGTGCAATTGTATGTCCGTCCATATCGGAAGGGAAATATGTAGGCCAATTTGTTACTTCCTCCAATAATGCGTTTTGATCGTCTCCCCAATAAATATGGTAATGATCCGCTTTTGTAGGAGAAATACTATGATCACTGAATTGAATATACTGTGGTAATTTATCTGCCGGTTCTGTTAGTTTAAATATAAACCTTACGCCACGATTTCCAGCTTCATAATTTAGAATCTCATAACCATCTGCTTCATATTCTCCAGTGAAAGCTTCTCCATTTTCGTAAAATGTGACATTATTTCCTTCGATTACGATACGTTCTGTATTTGTTTTGTAGCCGATGTCATAATACGCTTTATATTCCTCGGCTGTCTTATCACCATTCTGCTGTGCTTTATGTTCAAATACTTCATCTAGTGTGCCATCTAGTAAATATGGGTACACAGATTGCCAATCACCCTCCCAATCGGAAAGTGCGCGATCTTGTACTTGACTATCTTCAAAATACCCAGCATAAATTTTTTCTGCGTCTTCATCATGTACATGGGAATGATTATGCTCGCTTTTAGATGATTCATTATTGACTGCCTTCGTTTCTGCTTCTGGTGTATTTTCCACTTCCTTTGTTTCAGTAGACTGACATCCTGCTAACAACGAACTTAGGAGTAAAACACTTAACCCTTTTAATGTTGTACTTTTCATTTTTCTGCCTCTTTTCTAAATAGTAATGATTACGATTATTGATTATAGATGCATTATTAACTGTTGTCAACATAAATAGTAATCGTTACTATTTATAAGGGTGTTTATGAAAAATCTGAAATTATTGAAACTCTTTTAGGCTATGAACGTATAAAAAAATAGAAAGGAAGTGTCCATATGTTTTTTGGTGATATTATGTTTTCGATTTTCCCGATATTTTTTGGCATTATATTTATTGCTATTATTTTCATCCTATTTTCAAATATTAAAGAGGGAATTAAAAATAATAATTCTCCGCTTCTTACGGTGCCAGCCGAAGTTGTTTCAAAGCGGATTCATGTGCAAGGTGACAATTCACAAACTACATACTATGTAACATTTGAAGTACAAAGCGGAGACCGAATGGAATTAAAAGTTAAGGGTAATGAGTATGGGATGCTAGTGGAGCAAGATCTTGGTTTATTATCATTTCAAGGTACACGCTATATTTCTTTTGAACGCCAATAAATCAGAACAGAATAAAAAAGCGCTCAGAACTCTCACTATAAATGATGGCCTGAGCGTTTTTTGATTATTTTAAAAATAAACACTTGACGTTTTAAGAAGCCTTTGTTATATTTATCTCAAGTTCGAGATATTAGATTTCGAAGTTTTATTTTAATTATATATCTTGAAATCGAGATAAATTGGAGGAGAATTTAAAATGGCAAAATGGTCAGTCGATCAATCACATTCAACAATTGGGTTTGAAGTAAAACATATGATGGTTTCTAAAGTGAAGGGACACTTCAATAGCTATACTGCAGATGTAGAAGCAGCCGATTTAACGGATTTAACAACGGCAAAGGTTCAATTTGGTATTGATGTAGCGAGTATCAGCACAAATAGCGAAGACCGTGATAATCATTTGAAATCACCAGACTTCTTTAGTACAGATGAATATTCAAAAATTCTATTTACATCTACAAACATCTCGAAAGCAGGGGATGATTATAAGGTGACAGGGGATTTAACAATTAAGGGGATTACAAACACAGTAACATTCGATGTTGAATTCGGGGGGAAAGGTGTAAATCCATGGGGTGTAGAAGTTTATGGCTTTGAAGCCGAAACGAAAATTAACCGTGAAGATTTCGGTCTAACGTGGAATGCAGCTTTAGAAACAGGTGGCGTCTTAGTAGGGAAGGACATCAAAATTAAGGTAGAGCTTGAATTAAACCCTATAGCTTAATCGAGAATATTTATTAGTTAATTGGGGAATATTTATTACCGTTGCGGGTAAAAATTAACAAAATTTTTGGTATCCAGTTAACTGTCATATAATAATTTAACATTAATTTTTTGAAGATAATGAAGGAGGAATATTAAAATGGAAAAATTAAATATTGGTATTATTTTAGGTTCAACTCGTGAAGGTCGTGTCAGTCCTCAAGTAGGGGCGTGGGTAAAAGAACTTGGGGATAAACGTGGTGACGCAAACTATACAATTATTGATATTGCGGACTATAATTTACCACTTTTAGGTGAACCGGGCAAAGATGCATCAGGTGCAGTTGCTTGGGCTGAAGCCATTGGGAAGCAGGATGGATTTGTATTTATCGTTCAGGAATATAACCACTCGATTACAGGCGCTCTTAAAAATGCATTAGACTATGTACGCGATGAATGGAACAATAAATCAGCAGGTATCGTATCTTACGGTTCTGTTGGTGGTGCACGTGCTGCCGAACATTTACGTGGTATTTTAGGGGAACTATTAGTAGCGGATGTACGTGTACACCCGGCGTTATCTTTATTTACAGATTTTGAAAATGGTACGACTTTCAAACCGAAAGATGTTCAAGTTGATTCCGTAAACCAAATGTTAGACCAAGTCATTCCGTGGGCAACAGCGTTAAAAACAATCCGTTAATTCCTAGGTATATTATCAAGTATCGTAAGACATCAAAAGTCTACTCAAAATAATTTGAGTAGACTTTTTCTTGCATAAATTTTGAAAATTAAAGAATTTTAGCCATATATAATTCGTTTACATACTGTTCTTCAATTAATAGCGAATCTCTTTTTGTTCCTTCTATTTCAAACCCCATATTTTTATAGAGTTTAATTGCATGTTCATTCGTTTCGATGACGGTTAATTCTAATCGGTGGAGCTGTACCTGTTTTCCCCAGTTTATAATATGTTCGAATAGTTTTGAGCCTACACCTTTTCCACGGCTATTACTATGTACTCCAATCGCAATTATAGCGCGGTGAGAAGTTCTTGATAAGTTTTCTGCTTTTACGAGAAGATAACCTAAAATATCCTCATTGTCTTCTGCGACAAAGAAGCCCGATTTTGGTGTATTATTCAGTGTATTTATAAATTTAATTAAAGGCTCTTCCTTCATTTGCCTTTCACCGGGTCCATATAACATAAAACCAGATTCTTCAGCATCCTTCATAACCGGAATAATTTTTGTTGCATCACTTTCAACTGCCTGTCTTATTAACATTCTTTTGCTCCTTTAAAAATAGTGTCTGCTTATATTTCTCTTCCTTTAACTAGTTTAACAGTTTTTAGGTTCATCACTATAATTTTGGGATGACAAAATTGAGTCCGCCCCTACACTTCGGAGTGCCCTAGCGCAAAAGTGGGGAGCTTTTACTTAAGCGCTTTTGTGACTAAAAGGGATTGGAGGGAGATTGAATTGCGCAATGAGATAAATAGAGGAATGAATTTCCGTTATTTTTAAAATAACATAAAAAATAGTGGAAATAAGGGAAGAAATTTCCGCTATTGCCCTAAAAAACATGAAATTTCACGACTTTATTTAAAATAACGGTAAAACGTTCCCTTATTTATTCTAAAATGAGCTACATCATTGAAATAACGGTAAAATCTCCCCTTATTTTTGGGGGCCAAATGTGATAAAGACAGGTATCACATGGCTTTAGCGCTGTCTTGTCGTAGCCCACCAATCAATCAAGTGAAATTTTATTAGAAAATCTTCCCCATGTTATGGTGATGACCCATTTTTTATATTAATTTCTATTTGTCTTGTAAAAGGAGGGACTGTATATACGACAAAACAGTTGCTTGAGACAATTCCATCAGAAGAAGAAATGACGATTTATGTTAATGATCTTATAAAGAAATTCGAGAAACTAGGGTTAAAAGCAGAATAAAAATTCTTTGGGGTTGTAGTAAAAGAAAAGCAGGTGTAACCATTTAAAAAGGATACACCTGCTTGTTTAAGATTTGGAAGTGATTTTATTTTCTTATTTAATATATTTATTGCTCACCAGTACATCCTGAAGTAGTTCTGTCGGAATTTCAACAGTTACAAGGCCCATAAAACCTGGTGCTATCTCATATACATCAAACGACATTACAAGCTTTCCTTCTTCGGTAATATAGAAGTTTTGGTCAGGGGAAATGCCTTCAAAGACACCGAATGATTCATCATGATATTCTGTACCACCAATCCAGTACATGTCAGACCCCTCTGTTTCAATCATTCTATTGCGTAGTTCATCCTCTATATAACGACTAATAATGTCTAAGTAGCGATCATCTTTAAACAGACTCGGCAAAGTAATGACCGTTTCAGCCTTTTTATCAATCGTTGTGTATTTCATAACTGTAGAAGAGGATACGACAGTGACTTCTACATAACGACCAAATGACAATAGTTCATCGGTATCTGTCTCGATAACATAGCCGCTATTTACTGCCATATTACCAGCTTCCATTTCCTCAATATCCGCCTTGAACTGCTCATATAGTGTTTTGCCTTCCTCAGCGTATTTTTCGTTCAATGCTTCGATGTCAGCAGATGAGCCCGAAATTTGAGGTACTTGAATTTCGGCTGTATATTCATCCTTGACCATTTCATATTTAGTAAATGTAAGCACCTGTACGACTGGTCCGATTACAGGTACATCCGCCAAACTTTTCGCCATTGCAGGATTTGTATTTAGGCCCACTGTGAACAGCACTACTGCAGCAGCTGCAGATATTGAAAAAATCGGTAGTTTGCGTTTTCTTTTCTTAAGTGGACGCTGTAGATTTTTTTCAATGATTGTCTCTAACTCCTCGGGAATAGGTACATCCTTATATTGTGCGTGTAGCTTTTTTAACTTGTCATCATTCATTGACCTAATTCTCCTCCGTTTCTAGCTCAATTTTTAATAGCTTTAATGCTTTATAAAGCCTTGATTTCGCCGTGCTTAGAGGAATCGCCAATATGTGTGCGACATCTTCTATTTTCAAATCTTCAAAATAACGCAGCACAACGACTTCACGTAGCTGTAGAGGTAAATGATGCAATGCCTGCTGTAAATCAAGATTTTGATAGGTATCTTGTTCAGATAGTTGCAGTAGGGATTCGTCTCCAATGAGCTCGATCCGCTTTTGCTTGCGTAGTAAATCAATCGCCGTGTGTACTAAAATCGTATAAAACCAGCTTTTCATTTGCTCACGATTTGTCAGTTTCTTAAGCGCCAGCCAGCCTTTTTGAATACTGTCCTGCACGACATCGAGCGCATCCTGCTCGTTTTTTGTGTAACTATACGCGAGTCTATATAGCGACTTTTGCTGCGTGCGGATAAATGTAATAAATGCATCTTCTAATTCTTCCATCATTCCTTGAAGCTCCTTTTTTACTCTGTCGACAATTATAAGACGGGCGAAGGGGTAAGGAAAGTTTAAAGAAATAAAATATTTTAAATAAATATACATTCGAAGAGCAGGGGGTGGTTGTAGGAAAATAAAACAATAAGGTTTAGTCCATCGAGCAAGAGGGGAATTTCTACTATCGAATATGTTGTTATGAATTTGGAGAGATTATAAATAATGAATACACGTAAAGGGGCTCTGAAGTGACATGAAAAATAACAAGGATAAAGGAATTTCTCGCCGGAATATGTGGTCAGGAATTTTATTTGGCATCGGTCTCATTGCCTTTGTTGATGAAACGGTATTTCACCAATTATTAAGATGGCATCATTTCTATGATAAATCAACAACTGATATTGGCTTGATTTCCGATGGCATTTTCCATGCTTTCAGCTGGTTTGCAACGATTGCGGGGTTATTTCTATTTGCGGATTTACGTCGACGAAATGGCTTGATCTTTCAACGGTGGCTAGGTGGTGTGTTATTAGGAATTGGTGTATTCCAGTTATATGACGGTATTATTCAGCACAAATGGATGCGAATTCACCAAATCCGTTATGTCGACAATGTCATCGTCTACGATATTGTCTGGAATGTCAGTGCGCTAATCATTTTACTAATCGGTCTTTATCTATTATTCCGTTCTTCAAAAAACAGTACTTTAAAAGTGAAGACTGCAAATGAATAGTCTATATTTGCTGCATAGTCATGGGCATGCTGCACATAGTCAATCATTATCGGGAATGAACCTTCAATATTTGCTGGGTTTAGTTTTTGTACTATTGGGCGCGGCATATATTATCGCTACCATAATGACGAATAAGCGCTATAAACAATGGCCAATTTCTCGTACCGCTTTTTGGGTGTCGGGGATTGTGATTGCACTCGTTTCAGTTGTCGGACCGTTGGCAAACAGCGCACATACTAATTTTACGGCACATATGGTGACTCATTTACTAATAGGCATGGTTGCACCGATTTTTATGGCGATTGCCAAACCGATGACTTTATTGCTTAGAGCGGTGAGTACGTCATTGGGGCGTAAGATAACGGAAATTTTAAAAAGCCGGGTCATCCAATTTGTCTCTCATCCTATAACTGCCGCAACATTAAATGTAGGTGGCCTATGGCTTTTATATACAACAGACTTATATATGCTTATGCATGAAAATGCATTTTTTGCCTTATTTGTTCATTTGCATTTCTTTATTGCTGGCTATGTATTTACAATTTCAATTATTTATTTCGATCCTGTCCATCATCAGTATTCCTACCGATTTCGGGCAGTCGTTTTAATTGCTGCAATAGCCGGGCATGATATTTTGTCAAAATATATGTATGCAAACCCGCCGGCAGGAGTTTCTCGGCAAGAGGCAGAAATGGGAAGTATGGTTATGTACTATGCAGGAGATTGGATTGAAGTAATGCTCATTATAATATTCTGTTGGCAATGGTACAGATCAGCAAAGCCACGCAGAAATTCAGGTGTTGAGCTTAATGTATAGAGATAAGATAAAAATAAAGCGATGAAAATTTTAATTTTGTAAAATTTTCATCGCTTTTTATTTTGCACACCCTATTTCTGTTGATCTGAGGGCGGCTGTTTTTTAGGTCGAATGTAAAGACCTAATTTTTGCCGTTCTTCCATTAACGATTTATATAAAGAAAGCATCATCAGTAAAATGATAAATGAAAATGGAAAGGCTACAATAATGGCTGCATTTTGAAGCGCAGCTAATCCTCCGGAAAACAGTAAACTAGCAGCGATAGCAGCTTGTAAAATACCCCAGATTAATTTGATTCGGAATGTTGGATTCATCGAGCCAAATGTTGTTTGCATACCGAGTACGAATGTAGCGGAATCCGCTGATGTGATAAAGAAAAAGGCAACTAATATTAATGCGATAATCGATAATATAAATCCGAAGGGCATATGGTCGAAAACTCCGAATAACAGCTGCTCTGTCGGTAAATCGATAATGCTTTGATCTTTAGAAATATATGTTTCAATAGCGGTTGTCCCAAAAGTAGCGAACCAGAAAAGACTGACAAGGGTTGGTGCTAAAATAACACCCATTAAAAACTCGCGAATTGTACGCCCTCTCGATATACGCGCAATAAATATACCGACAAATGGTGACCAGGACATCCACCATGCCCAATAGAAAATTGTCCATCCATCAATCCAAGCACGACTATCTGCATTTCCGGGTTCAGTACGTAGGCTCATATGCACAAAATTCTGCAAATAGCTACCTAGTCCTGACGTAAAATCATTCATTATTTTTACTGTTGGACCAATAAATAATGTTAATAATAATAAGGCTGCAGCTAAATAGATGTTCCAGTTACTTAATAGTTGAATCCCTTTATCCAGACCAGAAGAAGCTGAAACGATAAATAATATCGTTACGATAATAATAATAATTAATTGGACTGTAAAGCTTATCGGAATATCAAATAAAAAGGAAAGTCCGCCATTAATTTGCTGTGCACCTAAACCGAGTGTTGTCGCAACACCAATAACCGTAGCAAATACAGCAATAATATCAATAATATGACCTACTGGACCCTTTGTTTTTTCACCGAAGATAGGGAATAAAGTAGAGCTAATAAGGCCAGGCGCCCCTTTTCGGAAGTTTGAATAGGCCAATGCTAAAGCAACTACCCCATAAATTGCCCATGCTGAAATACCCCAATGGAAGAAAGTGAAGCGAAAGGAATCTTTTAATGCTTGTTGAGAGCCTTCCGGTGCTTGTGGTGAGCTAATAGCAAAATGCGATAACGGCTCAGCAGCACCCCAGAATACTAAACCAATTCCCATACCTGCGCTAAAGAGCATAGCAAACCAGGAGACATTACTATAATCGGGTCTATCCGTTGATTTACCAAGCCGGATTGCACCCACAGGACTTAAAATTAAAAATATGCAAAAAGCAATAATAATCGCTACAACTAATAGATAGTACCAGCCAAAAGTGTCCGTAAGTAAATTTTGAATGTTGCTCGTTATTTTTTCCAATATATTTGGGGCTAAAACGCCTACTAATACGGCTATTAATGTAAGCGTTATTGAACTCCAAAAAACAATGCCTCTATTTTTCAATTATTGAACCCCCTTTTCTAGACCTAATAAATGTATAACCTTGTTATTAAAAAATAAACATCTTTAACTACAGCAATTATGAAATATTTAGTGATAAACCATCACTAGTTTATCTATCTTTCCCAACTTTAACAAAAATGAATAACTCTTTTAAAAATGTCCCATACTTTGTCAAAAAAGGGGGAGTCGTTTTGCTACAAACATTGGAAATGAAGCAAGAGATAAAACGACTAAATAAGGAATTCCTCCATTCAGCAGATTTTGTAGTTAAAGAAATAAGGATTGGTCAAGTTGAAGAAGCAATTTTGTGTTATTATTCCTCCCTTGTAAATAAGGCAGACGTCGAACAAAATTTAATGAACCTTAGACAATTGAGTCAGCTAGCACAAGAAAATCTAGACAGTGTTCAAAATAATGGCAAAATAAATTCGAACGAATTAGAAAAAAATGGAAATAACGCAATTCCAAAACAGCTTGTTAAAGATGATTCAATTACCATTACTACAGAAAAGTATAATCAGCAAAAACTAGTTGACTATGTATGCAACGGCGAGACAATAATCATTCTTATTCAATCCAACCAGATGATTAGAATAAACAATGCAGATTTTGCCCATAAAACACCTGAAGAGCCTGAAACAGAACAAATAATACGTGGCTCTCATGAAGGGTTTGTAGAGAATTTTGATACGAATGTGTCACTTATAAGAAAACGTATAAAAAATAATAAACTCGTTGTAAAAGAGGTTTTACTTGGTAAGGAGACAAAAACAACTGCTTACTACTTTTATGTAGAGGGTGTAGTTGATACAGAAGCACTTAAAACAGTTGAAAAACGATTAAGTGAAATTGAACTGGATATGTTTTATAGCATTGGACAGCTTAGTGACCAACTAGACGATCAAGTGTGGTCTCCATTTCCTCAACTTTTAAATACAGAACGACCAGACCGTGTTGTAGCGAATATTTTAGAAGGCAAAATTGCGATTATGACTGATTTGTCTCCTACAGCACTTATTGGCCCTGTAACATTTTTTTCCTTTTACCAAACACCGGATGATTTTAACGCACGCGTATTAGTCGGTACATTTTATCGGTTAATGCGAATTTTCAGCTTTGTATCCGCCATATTTTTGCCAGCATTTTATATTGCCATTGTAAGCTTTCACTTTGAGGTACTACCACTCGAACTTGGTAACAAAGTAAAGTCAGATATCAACCAAATTCCATACAGGCCACTGATCGAGGCAATGATCATGGAAATAACGATTGAACTTATACGTGAGGCGAGTGTTCGACTCCCGAAATCTATTGGTCAGACAATCGGTATTGTTGGGGGACTTGTTATTGGCGACGCGATTGTAAGTGCGGGACTTGTATCAAATTTGATGGTTATTGTCGTTGCATTTACAGCAATTTCAAGCTTTGTAGTACCATCTGTCGAACTTAACACATCGATTCGAATGCTTCGTTTTCCTTTCATGTTTTTGGCTTCACTGTTCGGATTTTTCGGTATTGTAATTGGTACTTTTTTATTGGTTATTCATTTATTGAATTTGAGTTCATTAAAACGACCTTATTTTTCACCGATTATTCCATTCGAGCCAAAAGAATTAAAAAAGATTTTTCTTAGAGCACCTAATTATAAAGCAAAAAAACAGGCAACAAGCTTTTCTCCTAAAAAGGATGATAATACATGAGCATCCAATTGACGAAATTACAATTATTTTTATTAATGTTCGTAATGCAAACGGGGTTTGTATATACTTCCTTTCAAAATATAATAATCGAACACGGAAACCGTGATGCAACAATACAATTTATCATTATTTCGGTTATCTTTTTTTTGCAATTATTATTTTTTGAAAGAACACATAAATACTTCGTGCTAAATAGTTTTACAAAAACGCTGTATCTAATTTACTGGTCGTTATATGTTACTGTGTTCGTTATTTATATCACATATGTACTAACTTCATGGATATTTCCAAATACACCTACTATAGTACTTATTGCAATTTTTTTATCTGTTTGTTTTTATGCAAGTATTAGTAGACCAGAGACCGCAGTTAATATTGGTGTCGTGTTAATACCAATGCTCTTTTTGTTTTTAGTATTTATGTTTTTGACTATTCCAAATTTACATGCTACGAATTTATTGCCATTTTTTTATGACCGACAAGATACTTGGTGGATGGGGTTTATTTATGCGACATATGCATTTGGTGGTGCAGAAGTATTTGTAGTCCTTCGTAAATATTTAGTGAGTAATGATAAAATACCAAAAAAATCTCTTTTTCTTTATTTTTCGTTGCTAACTAGCTTTTATCTGTTATCTATTTCATTTTCATTGATGTACTTTTCATTAGAAGAGATAAAACTGATTCCTGAACCTATTTTATATATTCTGCATTCAGTAGAAGTAACATTTGCAAAGAGATTAGATATATTTTTTGTATATATATGGCTTTCTTGGTCGTTAGTTGCCATTGTCAATTACGCCCTCGTTATGCGATTAGTCTATTTTGAAAAAAAGCGCCGTTTACCCAGACTGCAGCAACTCATTTTTTTTGCAATCATCGGTATAACAGCTAACTTTCTTATAAAATTTTCAGTATTGGATTTTTTGAATAATTATTTAGTTTATCTGAATATTATTTTTACATTTATTTTACCGGTACTTATTATTTTTGTTAATAAAATAAGGGGGCGAACTGTATCCGAATTAGAGAAATCATCCTCATAATTTCGCCAATAGCACTATTATTACTAACGGGATGTTGGGATGAGAGGCTATATAAAAATTCATCTGTTGTATCACTAACTGGGTTTGAAGGCACTATTGGTGACTTAACTGCATTTTATGCGTATCCAGAAGCAACTACAGAGGAAATGCAAACGATTATTATTACAGGTATTGGGATTTCACCACGGGATGTTCGGCAGGATGCAGAGCTAAAAGTAGAACAAACATTAGACTTATCAGTTTTATCAACTGTACTTATTTCGGAAGACTCTGCAAAAGATGATATATATGAATATTTGGATGGTTATTTCCGCGATCCTAATAGTCCGATAACTTCAAAATTAGCTATAATTCAAGGCGATTTAAAACCATTTTTTGAACTGAGTGAACAAAAGCAAACAACTGCAGGCGAGTATTATGAGCGATTTATTACAAGCTTGGAAGAAAATTCGTTAGTAATACCTTATACATTGCAAACAGCATGTGCAATACTATTTGAAAATGCGCAGGATTTAGCCTTGCCCTATTTAAAAATGGGGGAGGATGGTCGCCCAGTTTCCGATGGTTTAGCCCTGTTTTCCGGTCGTGCATTTACCGGAAGCACTTTAAACACAAATGAAGGGGTTATGTTGAATATATTAAATAATTCCCTTGGTTTTGCGACACGTATTAGTTATTTATATAAGGATAGTCCAGTAACAGTGCGAATTAATAAAACTAAAAGGAATCTCGATATTTCTGAAAATAAAATTGTAATAGATAAAAAACTGGAATTGATGGTCTCGGAATATCCCCAAGATCATTTGAGTGATGACATTCAAAGGAAGGACCTCCAACAATTCCTTACTGAAAAAATTGAACAGGATATGAATGAAGTGATAAAAAAATTACAAGAAGCAAAGAGTGATGCGTTAGGGCTTGGGCGTGGTGTACGTGCTTTTCATCCTAAATACTTTAAGAAAGACTGGAATGAACATTTTTCAACTATGGATATATCCGTCAAATTAAGTGTAGAAATTGTTAAAACAGGTATATTAGAATAAAGGATTTTGGAGGGGATATTGATGGACAAAGATATGAGCTATGGTGATGATTATAAATTCATTCCTGCGACTTCGAAACAGAGTGGTATAAGTATAGAGGTATTACCTGACTTGTATGTACACACAGTACAGATCGTAAATATCGTCTTTTATAGCTGCCCAAATAGCGATGATTTCGTGTTAATTGATGCGGGCATGCCGTACAGTTCAGAAGCCATCATCACAGCTGCTGAAAAAAGGTTTGGGGAAAATGCAAGACCGAAAGCGATCATTCTGACACACGGCCATTTCGATCATGTAGGTGCAGTCATCGAATTAGTAAGACATTGGAAAGTACCGGTTTATGCCCATTCTTTAGAATTACCTTATTTAACAGGGGAAATCGATTACCCTGAAGCAGATCCGAGTTCAGATAGTGGGCTAGTAGCAAAAATGTCGCCAATATTTCCAAATGAGGCGGTTAATCTAACAGGTTATATCGAGGAGCTGCCACTTGATGGAACGGTTCCATATATGGAAGGGTTTCAATGGATTCATACACCGGGTCATTCTCCGGGACATGTATCGTTATTTAGGGAAAGTGATGGTGCATTAATCGTAGGTGATGCCTTTGTGACGGTGAAGCAAGAATCGCTTTATAAAGTATTTACACAGGAAAAGGAAATCAATGGTCCGCCAAAGTATTTTACGACAGACTGGGCTTCGGCATCAGAATCAGTAAAAAAATTGGAAGCTTTGAAACCATCCCTTGCCATTACAGGTCACGGCTTACCGATGAGCGGTGAAGAATTAACGCAAAACTTAAAAAGGCTTGCAGATGATTTTAAAGAAATCGCAATCCCGAATAAAGGGAAGTATGTCAATAAAGAAAATGAGTGAAAAAGGCGTGTCCGATATTTTTTGGACACGCAGTTTTATTGGAAATTAATTATTCAAATCATATAACCCAGGGCTATGTTCATTTGGCATATCGGGCATTAGCGGTACTGGGAATCCTGCTGGCGGCGGTGTTACCTGATATGTTCCACCATTTCGGCTCGGAGATGTCCCTTGGAGAATTTCGCCGATTCGCGTCGGGTCCAGTCTAAAGTTGAATTGGGTATTATGATAGCCCATATCAACAAATTTTCGGCATTCCGGATACTTATTTATATCATAATTTGGAATCGGGAAGAGTTTTCCCCAATCCACACCTAATGTTTCGAGTGCTTTCGCAAAGGCATTTTGATGTGCATTATCACGCACGATTAAAAATGCTAGGGTCTCACGGAACGTCTGGTTTGAACTCATTTCGTAGATTCGCGTTTTCTGCAGCACACCTGTTGATTCCAATACAAGGTTATTCAGTAAATCTGCTGCGAGGTTACCGTGCGAGTATACCCATGAGCCGTTCCATGGATTACCGGCAGCATCTACTGGCAATGATGCCTGTGCACCGATAATGTAGTGATGGGGATTGGCATGTCGAACTGCATCATCTAATGGCGATTGATCCATACCATTATTACCTGGTGCACTCGACTCTCCTGAACCATTCAATAATTGATTAATTGTATTTTGAACAAGTTCCACATGGGCGATTTCCTCTAAAAAAATACCGCGAAGTAAATCCCGGAACTGTGTTTCTTTTCCTCTGAAATTGGAGCTTTGGAAGAAAAATTGCATCATTGTACGCATTTCGCCGTAATGTCCGCCTAAAATTTCCTGCAATACGCGGGCAGCTTCCGGGTCTGGTTTATCGGGCTTAATAATATTGATTAACTCTTCTTTGTAGTAATACATAATTCCCCTCGATTCATAAATATTTTCTTACTTTGCTATAAATATTATGGTCAAATAAAATGAAGGCATGCATTGACAAATATAATGATCAATAGAATTAAAAAAACAATATTTTCAATTTATAGGGAAATTGAAAATATTGTTGCTTAGTAAAGAAATAATATTTGAACCATTGCCAAAAATATTCCACAGGCTATTGGAAATAGCTTTAAAAATAGGTAACCATTGTTACTGTCAGACAACTTCTCTAAAGGATCCTTAGCAGGGGAACCTAAATAACGGATAAAACGATTGAAAGGTGATTGTTTAACAGAAAGCTTTTTTGTTGGTACATCTATTTTGTAAGTCTCCAACAAGTTTGCGAGTTCTTCTTCGTTTTTAAAATCCTCTTTCATGTTGGAACGCCTCCTTTAACTCAATTTTCAAGACTTGAATGGCTTTGTGTAAACGGGATTTAACTGTACCTGTTGGAATACTTAATATAAGTGCTATTTCTTCTAATGGTAAATCTTCATAATAGGCAAGTAAAATCACCGCACGTTGTTTGTCCGGGAGTTTTGCAATTGCCTGCTGAATCATAAGTTTATCATCCGTTTGCAGCGCTTTTTTAGGAATAGGAACTAAAAAAGGTAACAGCGTTTGCCACCGTTTTCTTCTATTTAACTTATTAATTAAATGACGATAGGCGATTTGAAATAAAAACGATTTCACTGTGCCAAGGGATGCATTGTACTGTTGATGCTTCTTTTGCAATATTTCAAATGCATCATGAACCGTATCGATACTAATTTGTTCTTCTTTCGTATAGCGGAATAAAAAGCAATATAGAGGCTCATGAAGTCGTTCGTATAACACACCTAATGCCTCTATATTACCCGTTTGAACCTGCTGCATCAATTCTTCATTCGTCAATGTCATGGACTTCACCAAATTGAGCTTTAATACTTTTTAAAGTAGAAGAAATTCTTGTTACTAAATAGGAAACCGTTACAATGACCCACGCTTGCGCCTGATTTGTAAAAAATTGAACGTATGGGTTTTCAACGGTTTCACCACCGAAAGTAAGCAGCATATTTAATGCTTGAACACAAAAGATAGTATAAATGGCGATTATAAGTGTAAGTGTATCAAATACATTCCAGCGTAAATAAATTTTTGTTTTTTTATAGTTAATTTTGCCGTTTTCTTTAATGACATATTTTTTGTGGTAAGGAATCATGATACCAAGAATAATAACGATCCAGATAGCAGCCACGATAAGAGAAATAATAAATCCGATACCCATTTTACTCAGTCCTGCCTTATATAAATTTGTTTTGCAAATATACTTAATACCATACAAAGAATTGTTAGTATAATACTATATTGATAAAGAGGTAGCCATGTATGGTCATTTAAATTTAACTGGAATTGCAATGTATCACTTAAATATAGCATCGGATTCCAAATTAAGTAAATATAATAATCTTGTGGTTGTTGCTCGTTAATCGTTAAAAATAGCGATGTCATCGTAATGGAAAACATAAATACAAGCATAATAGGGACAAGCAAACTTTGTGCAACTTTCCCGTTTTTTACAATACCAGCTACGATAAAGCATAGTGGATAGATCGCGAGTAAAACAAAATTACAGATTAAAATAATGGAAATAAGAGCAGATATGGATAGTGAAATAATGAAGGAATAGCCTGCCAATAAAAGTAATAACACGAAATTCATCATTAGAAAAACGCCTAAACCAATCCCAAGAAAATACTTTGCCGGTGAAATATTTGTTCTTTTGAGTAGATGAATTGTATTATTCGCCTTTAAATCTGCCAAATAGATCGTGGCACTTGAGAATGCAAAGGCAAATACTAAAAGCATAATGGAAATCGGAAAAAACTGTCCTTTAATCATAAAGTCCAACGTTTCAGGACTACTTTTTATACTGATCGTACATATCCATGAACAAATGATAAATATAAAGGCAGGAAGCAAATTACCAAGAAAGACGCCAGTGTTACGAATGGATTCTAATATAAAGCTTTTTGCTACTTGAAGAATCATTTGATCCGACCCCCTAATAATTGTCCTGTCACTTCAAAATAAACAGCTTCTAAACCTGAAAATGTGGGATTTTTATATTTCTCTACAAGTTCCTCTGTCGTACCGTGTTCGATAAATTGTCCATCCTGCATTATATAGACGAAATCAAATAACGACTCCAGCCCTTTAATTTCGTGGCTAATAATAATCAAACATTTATTTTGAAGGTGTACTTGATTTTGCAGAAAACCGAATAATTGCTTTTTCTTTTTCAAATCCAAATCTGCAAATGGTTCATCTAAAAGGACAATTGGTTTGCTCATCAAAAATGCTAAGTACAGGGATAGGGCTTTTCGTTGTCCACCCGAAGTATTTTTAATTAATGTTTTTTCATACTGGGCAATATCCAATAGTTCGTAAAGATCTTTAATGTTGGAAGGATTTGCAATCAATTTTGTGAAAAGCTGAATTACTTCCTTCACTTTTAAAAAAGAATAACTTTCAAAAAACTGATATTGTAGTGCGACTAAATTTGAGACATCTTCATGCTCGTTTCCACGGATAGACCCATGATCGACTTTTTCATCCCCAGCAATGCATTTTAACAATGTCGATTTCCCAGCACCATTATCACCGAGCAACAGGTAGCAATGGCCATACTGAAATGTTGATGATATTCCATTTAAAACAGAGTGGTTCTGATAGGATTTTTGAACTTTATCTAAAATTAACAAGGTGAAGCCCCCTTTAAATTTCATTTCACTAACTATACAAATGGGGGAAGGGGAAAGTTCATTTTTTATTTGAAAAATTTACAAGTTATTTATGAACTGCCTTTATATGCTTTTGCGAGGCCAACCAATACCAAAACGTCACCAAAATAAGGGAAGATTTTACCGTTATTTGAAGGGTGTAGCTCCATTTCGGGGTAAATAAGGGAACGCTTTACCGTTATTTTAAAAAAAATCCTGAAATTTCATGTTTTTCAGGTCAATAACGGAAATTCCTTCCCTTATTTTTACTGTTTTTTATGTTTTTTTAAAAATAACGGAAATTCATTCCTCTATTTATTTCATTACGCAATACAATCTGCCTCCCCATCACAAACCACTCGCTTTTAGGAACAGCGTTGAAAGATATGATAATAAAAAACAGCGACCTCATAGTGACGCGCTGTTTTTTTATATAACCTCGTTTCCAATATTTCAAATGTTACGTTTATATTTTATAAGATTATATTTTTATAAACAGGGTACAAAATTAGTAGAGAGGTTGAGAGTTACCTATCTTATGAAATTTGCTATTTTGTATGAGGAGGATTTTACGTGGAAAACAATAACAATAAAAAAGTCGAACAATTGCAGCAGTTTACAGCGAAAGATGAAGGTAAGCCACTAACTACGAACCATGGACTGAAGTTAACGAATGACGAGCATTCATTAACAATTGGTGAGCGCGGTCCTACTATAATGGAAGACTTTCATTTTCGTGAAAAAATGACACATTTTGACCATGAGCGTATTCCGGAGCGTGTCGTACATGCGAGGGGCTCAGGCGCACATGGTGTGTTTGAAAGCTATGGCGATGCCTCAGATATTACAATGGCTCATTTCTTAGGAGAGAAAGGTCGACAAACACCTGTATTTGTACGTTTCTCAACAGTAGCAGGATCACGGGGCTCAGCAGAAACAGTTCGTGATGTACGAGGTTTTGCAACGAAATTTTATACAGAAGAAGGAAATTATGATTTAGTCGGAAATAATATTCCTGTTTTCTTCATTCAGGATGCGATTAAATTCCCTGATTTCGTCCATGCTGTTAAACCGGAGCCACATAATGAAATTCCTCAAGCGCAAAGTGCCCATGATACGTTTTGGGATTTTGTCGTAAATAATGAAGAAACGGCGCATATGACAATGTGGCATATGTCTGACCGTGCAATACCGAAGAGCTACCGCCAAATGGAAGGCTTTGGTGTAAACACATTCCGATTTGTTAATGCCAATGGAGAAGCTCATTTCGTAAAATTCCATTGGAAGCCTGTACAAGGTATGGAATCTTTAGTGTGGGATGAAGCTCAAAAAATAGCAGGTAAAGATCCTGATTTCCATCGTCGTGACCTGTTTGACCAAATCGAAGCAGGGAACTACCCGGAATATGAGCTAGCAGTACAGTTAATTCCACAAGAAGACGAGTTTAAATTTGATTTTGATATTTTGGATCCAACAAAAATTTGGCCAGAAGAGCTTATTCCTCTTCGAAAGCTTGGAAAAATGACGTTAAATCGCAATGTTGATAACTTCTTTGCTGAAACAGAACAAATTGCATTCCATGTTGGTCATGTTGTTCCAGGAATTGATTTTTCAAATGATCCATTGTTACAAGGGCGTTTATTCTCTTATACAGATACACAGCTTATCCGTTTAGGTGGACCAAACTTCCATGAGCTGCCTATAAACCGTCCAGTATGCCCATTCCATAACAATCAGCGTGATGGATACGGTCGTATGACGATCAATAAAGGACGTGTTGCTTATGGAAGAAATGGTTTACAAAACGATACACCGCATGTAGTGGATCAAAAAGACGGTGGCTATGCTCATTACCAAGAAAAAATTGAAGGACGCAAAGTACGCGCGCGAAGCCTATCATTTGAAGATCATTATTCGCAGGCCCGTCAATTCTGGTTAAGCCAAACGTCTGTAGAACAGCAGCATATTATTGATGCCTTCTGTTTTGAATTAGGAAAAGTAGAAACAATTGAAATCCGTAAAGCTGCAGTGGATATGTTTGCGCGAGTGGACCGTGTGATGGCTGAACAAATTGCACAGCGAATTGGTGTATCCGCTCCAGATGCGTCAATCGAGCAGGTAGCGGACTTGCCACCATCAGATGCTGTAAGTATATTAAAGAATCAAGTGCCGATTTTAAAGACAAGAAAGGTCGGTATTATTGTTGACACAAACAGTAATGTGGATGATCTAATTCAAAGTTTGGAAAATGAAGGGGTTATTGTTGAGTTAATCAGTGATAAACAAGGTATAATCAATAAACGTGAAATTGATCATACATTAGAGACGGCAGACCCTGTTCTTTACGATGGGCTATTTATAGCAGCAAGCTTTACAGATGTAGTACAAAACCGTAAAATGCAAAGATTTGCAGATGAAATATTCAATCATTATAAAACACTAGGCTATATTGCATTTGAAAGTATGGATAAATTGTACGCAAATGCACCAGGTGTTGTAACAGCGCCTGATGAATTTATCAATGCTTTAAAAATGGGCCGCCATTTTGACCGTACAGATGCAACGGGATGATTTTTATATAATTAAATAAGCAGTATAAAGTTCAAAAGGGCATTTCTCTCTATTAGAAAAATGTCAGTTTATCGACAAAAGGTCTCGAGAGTTTGTCTCTCGAGACCTTTTGTCTTTTTATTAGAAATTTTAACTAGATGTTTAGTCAAAACAAGTTATTAGATCAGTCCTATTTCAAGTTGTCCACGTTCATTGATTTGATTGCTTATCGTATCTCACATTATTTAAAGAGATTAATAAGTTGATTGGAGTGGAGGGACCGTGACTCCACCGGGAACCGCACGCGCGGAAGATCCACTAAATTGTGCCTACCGTTGTAGGCGCAATTTAGTTAGCTGGAGCCGTGCCCGGGGAAAGCATCGGTCCCGGAATGGAAATAAACGGTTCAATGTTAAATTTAATTTTAAAATAGACACTTTTTAAGAGATTGTCTACAGGCTGCGCTGATTTTTTTTGTTGTACATAAAATATTATTTTCAAGTAATTTTAAATGCAGAAAACATCATCTTACTTTTTGCTGTGAAATTGCTAGTTTACTAGAGTATGATATTATGAATGGGTATAAAAGCCAATATGAAATTTCCATGACAAAGAGAGTTATCGAATTATTTGGACATTAACAAGAGCTTATATGAATAAAAGGAAAGGGGGAATTTATGCAGTAACTAGAATGGAAACTATAATTGATATTAGAGCTGAGGTCATTATTACCAAGGCAGAACGGTTATTTAAATATTATCACAGGATAGCATTTTAATGAATGAATCATATTAATATGGATTCTGAAAAATCTTATGTGAGGAATAACCTAATTTATCTTTCTTATACATACTGAACCGTAGTTATAAAAAAAGGGGAGTGAGGCTTTTGAAAAATATATTAAAAATTGGAAGCGCATTTATTGGCGTGATTGTGGGTGCAGGGTTCGCTTCAGGACAAGAAATACTGCAATACTTTACGAGCTTCGGAACACTCGGGATATTCGGAGCAATTTTATCAACTGTACTGTTTTCAGGCATTGGTATGCTTTTAGTTTGGCTAGGCAGTTATACAAAAACGACATCACATAAAGATGTTATTTACAGAATTAGCGGGCGTTACCTTGGAACTGTCATCGATTTAATTCTTATCTTTACGTTGTTTGGTGTAGGTGTCGTTATGCTAGCCGGGGCAGGTTCAAACTTAAACCAACAGTTTGGATTACCGATCTTTGTAGGTACGACTCTTATGACAATACTCGTATTATTGACAGGTTTTTTAAAGGTAAATCGAGTCGTTTCCATTATTGGAAGCATTACGCCGATTCTCATTATTTTTATTATATTTATTGCGATTTATAGTTTTCTAACGATGAATGGAACTTTTACATCGTTAAACGACGTAGCTCAAGCTACACCGACTACTTTACCAAACTGGTTTATTTCCAGTATTAATTACGTTTCATTTAATATTGCTGTTGGAGCTTCGATGTCAATTGTTATGGGCGGGGCTGAAAAAAGTCCAAAAACAGCAGCGCTCGGTGGATTATTGGGTGGACTCGTTTTAGGAATACTAATTCTCTTAATCCATTTAGCTATTTTCTCGAAAATCGAAGAAGTTGGAACGTTGGACATGCCAATGCTGGGGATAGTTAGTAATTTATCGCCAACACTAGGTATTGTCATGTCATTAGTTATCTTTGCAATGATTTATAATACAGCGGTTGGAATGTTCTTTTCTTTCTCAGCTCGTTTTGCAGAATCAGGAACAAAGAAATTTAAAATATTCTTCATCATTACAATGACTGTTGGCTATTTAGCAAGTTATGTAGGATTTACTGGACTAGTTAGTTATTTTTATCCTCTAATTGGTTATTTGGGAATTATCCTAATTGTAGTGTTAGTGGCTGCTCCGTTTATTATTAAGAGACAAGAAGTACGATAATTTATAAGAAGAACGAATAAAGCATTTAAATCAAAAGAGGTCGGGACATAAGTAGAAAACTTTTTAAATGAACGGAATTTATATAATAAAAATAAACTTTATTAAAATTGGTTGGAGTGAAGGGTCGACTCCAGCGGGAACAGCACGACGCCTGAGACTACAGGCTCAGGCCGTGCCCGCGGAAAGCGTACCCGTAACGGAAACCAATTTTCTGCGTATCAAAAAAATACAATTATTCTCCAAGGAGAATAATTGTATTTTTATTTTGTCTCAGCCTCTTTTTTTCTGTACTTCATCTATTAGTTTTTTTCTCAATTTGATATTCAATATGTAAAAACTTCATTCCAAACAGTTTCATATCATGGGTTGCGGTAAGCAGTCCTTTGTGTTCCTTTATAATAAAATACTCATGTAGCGGTAGTTTGAATACATAGGAACCGATCGCCAAATACGTACCGGCATCGCCTTGTCCATCACTCGTTAAGTACAGTATGCCGTCTTTTGCGGAAAGCTGTAAGATACCGTGCATCGAAGAAAAGGGCAAAGGCAGGGCGATATTCATAAAGGTATTGATTGTATCGGTATGCTGCGAATAAATGGCATTAAATACGGGTTTGCCATTAATCGATCGTTGCCAGACGCGCGGTTTTTCTCGTCCGTCATTTTGCGGATCGACTTCCAGAATTTCACCGTCCATCACAATTGTTTTTGAAGAGAACGGTAAATTCAGCTGTCCCATTTTCCGGCTAATAAACTGATACACAAAAGCAAAGGGTTTAAACCATGTTTCCCATTGAACAGACGCTTTTAATTCAAACTGCATTGTTCGTTCATAAAACTCAACGATTAAAACAGGGATTTCCTCTTTATTAAGATAAGATGCCATATCATCGATCAATCCACGCGCTGGTTTGTTTGTTGGAGAAAATCGCCCGCGGATTTTACTTACCGGAAATGAATAATCGTTATGCTTTGTCGGCGGAGTATAAAGACTCCAAGCGAATACCACGGCAATACCAAACCCTAAACAATTTAAAAGCCCATGGAAGTTCAGCATATCCGGAATATCTACAATAATCATTCCAGTTAAATTACTGTAAGCGTATAAAAATGACCAAATAATTGTAAAACATAATGTTATAAAGGCCAGCCGGATAAATAAGCTTTGCACACGCGGCAACCGCCATTTCATGACATAAAAGCTAATACTGAAAATAGCGAGTACATATAAGCTGACCGAAATGATTTCAACAATTCTTGAAAAGGTAATCCCGAGAGCTACGAGCATTGGTCCTGCGGCAATAACGACACAGCAAATTTTATAGTATCGGGTCATATGAAGACGCCCAATCAATCCGACTGTAATACATAGTAAAAAGGCGGAGTAATGAAAATGAATAGCGGTGAGCCAAGTAATAATTGGACTAAACCCTGTATTCAATTGCAGATGGAATGCCAAAAACCATAGTCCACCCATCACAATATAAATCAGTCCGATATCAATCATTATTTCAGCCGTGTTCGTAAATCCCCGTCTCAAAAATCGGTTGACCCCATGGGAAGCAATGACAAGTGTACTTAGCAAATAAGCCAGCACACAAAGTAGGATGAGGAAATCCTGTTGCGTGAAATACAGCATTGTTACAGCAAATTGGCCGATTACAATTATCAGCTTTTGCCAATTTTTCAGCAAAACTAACTGTTCCAGAATGACCGGTACAAAGATCAGTTGTGCTAATGTTAAATAATAGTACATTGATGTTGGCTCATTAAATAACAGTAGGGCAGCCATACAAGTAAGACCGATGATTGTTAAAGGTCTACTGAGCACACGGCGTAAACTGACCAGCATACATCATCATCCTTCCAATTAAATCATTGTAAATGGAGACATGAATCGTATAAACATCCAGCACATCATTATATCCTTCTGTCACAACTACGCGACCTGTCAGTTTCCTTGGCAAAGCAACCTCTGTCTGGCCAATTACAGCACGTTGGTCAGCAGAGCGGATCATTAAGAAACCGTCCTTCGTCACATCCATTTTTAAATCCGAGTAGAACAGTGCCGGATCCCCTAAATAATCTTTTACGATTTTCCGCTCCAAATCGACAGTCATTGTCGCATTGAACTTGCGTGTTGTCTGATCAAAGAAAAAAGTACGTTCCCAATAGACTTCGGCTTCTTTTTCATTGTTAGTTCTCGCTGTATTCGTTATTATAAAAGGAATTTCCTTGCCGTACTCGGGAAAAAGGAAATCGGTTTTCGTAAACAAATGATACATCGGACGTAAAAAACGTGGTCCGGAATGAATGACTTGCATTGTTCCTTGTGCATAAAAAGGCTGGTCTAATGGAAGATGGTATCTTTCCTGCAGTTTTGGATGAAGCCTGTTAAAGTCATTTGCCAGCAATGTTTCATAAATCATATTAAGCACCTCTTTTTCGTTTGCAAAATCTTGCAGTTGGTAATTCTTTTGTCAGTAGTAAAGCAATGATGGAAGCAAACCATAATCCAATATTCAGTGTGACGACATTAAATGGAGCCGTTGCAACTGTGGGCTCCGCAATGATTGCGCTTAATGTCAGCAAAGGGAACAACACAATTTGTGCCTTTAGCAGCAGCGGTTGCAATTTGGGTACCAAAAAAAGGATTCCAATCATCATTTCCAAAACGCCAATCCAAACAATTGCTGTGGACGCTTGGCCCAATGATAGCGGTGACAGTTTCATCAGCATATCAATCTCAAGCGGATGCTTCATCAGCACTTTCGGTATGAGACCTTGGTACATCCACGTAAAACTAAATAGAAAGCAGAGCAGATAATAACTGAAAAATCGCCGGTATTGTGTGACCGGTTTTTCTCCGGATTCAATCCACCTAGCGAGTACATTAAAACTAAGTGCGGTAGCCCAACCGATTACAGGGCGGAACAGCTGATCGAATAATTGACCGAGTTGACCGAATCGCACGTCATAGTCATACTGGGTGAGAAAAGTTACATGGTCACCATTCGGTATATATTGCCAATAGCCGCGACCTTCCTTAATTGGGGATATCCGTTGCGGTGTCCCAAAATGGAGAGAAGACGTTTTAACACCACTTGCTTTTTCGTGTGTTCCTTTACTTTCCCCCCAACCAGTCACCGATAGACCCGGCATCACTTTGGTTGTATATGTAAATGTTTGAGGAGCATCCTCATGCTGTTTTTCAATATAGGTAATCGAAGTAAATCGCAAATCCCACTGTTCATGTAGGTCGGGCTGCTGTGTATAGTGCCATACTTTTTCAATCGAGCTGTCTATTACGGTTTCCACATAAATCGGCTTTTTCTTCAAGAGGCTCAGCTCCTTTATTAAAATAAAAAAATGTATTCTTTTCATTCATCATACATTAATTTAACCATCCTGATTAGACAGAAATAATAGAAAATTTTTTAATAGAATGAATACCGATATTTTACAATATGAAGTTTTATAGGCTATTGATCGATTGAATAACCGAATTATAGGGGGAAAGCAATGGACTTTATTTTGAAACGAAACCAATTAATGTCTGATATTAACTTCCAGTAAGATAATTCCAACCGAGAAGACCCGTTCATAAAATTGAGCGGTTTTTTTATGTTCGAAAAAGATATTTTTATTTTATTCGAAAGATTTCATTGACAATAAATGGTGTCATTATATATTGTATATAAAGTATATATACAATATGAATTGAGGATAAAGCATGCAAATTTTAATCGCTCACAATTCGAAAGAACCGATTTACGAGCAAATCTTTCATCAAATTAAGAAAAGTATTTTGGCAAACGAACTTCCTGCGGGCTATGCGTTACCTTCTATGCGCAATATGGCAAAAGATTTAGAGGTCAGTGTGATTACGACAAAGCGCGCCTATGAAGAGTTGGAAAAGGCCGGATTAATTTACTCTGTTGTCGGGAAGGGCTCCTTTGTTTCGGAGCAAAATATCGAAATGATTATTGAAAGAAAACAAAAAGTAATTGAAGAACAGCTGAGTCAGGCCATAAAAAACAGCAAGGAAATCGGTTTAAGTTTAGATGAACTAAAAGAAATTATGACACTGTTATATGAGGAGATGGATTAATGGAATCAATTATTCAATTTACAAACGTAAATAAAGCATTCAATGATTTTGCGATTAAGAACCTTACTTTTGAGATAAAAAAAGGATTTGTAACGGGCTTTGTTGGGGCAAATGGAACAGGGAAATCTACGGCGATTAAGCTGCTTATGAATTTACTGCAGCCTGACAGTGGGGAAGTAAAGGTTTTCGGCTTAAATTATAAAGATCATGAAAAAGTAATCAAACAGAAAATTGGTTTCGTCTATGATGATCATGTGTTTTATGAACATCTTACTTTGCAGGAAATGAAGAATTTAATTCAGCCAGTATATACACAATGGGACGACGAGCTTTTTTATAAATATGTTGAACAATTCCAATTACCTTTAAAAAAGAAAAAGTTAAAAACCTTCTCTAAAGGGATGATGATGAAAGCCTCACTGGCAATTGCTTTGTCCCATCACGCAGAACTAATAATTATGGATGAACCGACAGCAGGATTGGATCCGGTGTTCAGACGTGAGTTTTTAAATTTATTGCATGAAATTGTGCAGGATGGTGAAAAAACGATTTTCTTTTCTACTCATATCACGTCAGATTTAGATCGGATTGCAGATTATATCGTCTTCCTGCACAATGGGGAACTAATATTTATGCATGAATTTTATACGATTGCAGAAAAATATGTGCTCGTTAAAGGTGGGTTGGATTTACTTGATCCGGACACTGAGAAAGAATTTATTGCGATTCGAAAAACTAAAATGGGATTTGAAGGTTTGTCATCTAATAAAGGGCGAGTCATGCAATTATTTGGAGACTTAGCTTTATACGAAACAGCAACATTGGAAGATATTATGTTCTATACAAAGAAAGGCGGGGAGAAGGGTGTATCAATTAGTTAAGAAAGATTTAATCATTCATAAAAAAATGCTGATGTTTATGTTTCTTGTTTTGCTTATTTATATGTACATCGATATTCCGATTATTTTTCTAGGTCTATTATTTTCCATGACATTGACATTAAACCTATTTTCAACGGATGAAAAGCGACATGCGCAAATGTTATTAAGCTCATTACCTTTTACGCGTAAAGAAATTGTTAGTTCAAAATACATTTCAGCGATACTTTTTATTTTATTGATAGTATTGGCGATAACTGGTGGTAGCTTATTATTTCAACAAGTGTTACCAAACGGGTTTCATTTATTAATGATTGCAATCGGATCGTTATTTGTCGTTTCTTTTATGTATCCAGTTGCCTATAAATTTACTAGTAAATATGTGAACATCACATTCTTTACATGCTTCGGACTTTATTTGGCAATAATTATGTTTTTCATCCCTAATTTAAATGATCAGATTCGGGAAACTTTCACCAAAATAATGAATTTAGGTGAATCGCAGCTTATTTTATATGCTGGCCTTATCTTGGTGATTACGTACATTCTATCCTGGTTATTATCAATTCGAATTTATGAAAAGAAAGTGTTTTAAAAATCCCTTTAGGAGGAGTTTTTATAAAACTAATAAGAAAACAGTGGTTACTTCCTATTTTTGCTTTTATATTATTACAAGTGGTTTTTATATTAATGGAGTTTACAGGCTGGATTCCTCGTTTAAGAGAAATAGACGGGAATTTATTTGGTACCATTACAGATACCCCGCTGTTTAAAGGGTGGTTTAACTTTTACGATACGCCGTTCTTTAACCTGTTCACCGTCTTTTTTGGAGTGCTCGTTATTATAAATATCATAGTCAGTTTATTATTAAAAAAAATAAAGGTTTTTTAATACAATTAATCAAGCTTCCAAACCATTTATAAAGGTAAATGCCTAAAGTAGCGCATTTTCCTTTTTCTAATTTATAAGATTTCAAAATTAGTTCGGCTTTCATTTTCATATTTCGAAGCTATCGCCTGTTCGTACAATGCTGTGTTATGCTCCCCATTAGCTAGACAGATTGAAAGTAGCATTTTGGGACGTTATTTTGAAATACTACAAGTTTAATATTTCATCTATAATCTGTTTCAACCCATCATTCAAACCTAATAAATTATGATATTTCTCCGTTACAAAAACATAACTATGATTTGTACTTTCAGGTGAAAAGATATAGTCGAATTCTTTAATTTCCGTGGCAAATTCTTTATCAACGAATACCTCTGTACTATCTTCTATTTTGTATATATTTACTTTATATCGAATTGTATTATCATTTAAATACTCGATAACATATGTGGATTCCTTATTTAATAGTTTTTTTTCAGATTTTTTTAATTCAAAAAAGGGCGGGTCATATATATTAACCATATCGTTAAAAAAATCATCGTTCTGAGTATATTCAAATATTTGTTTATCTGTTTCGCTATCTTTTACGATGATTAAATCGACTGAGGATATGTTATTTAAAATTCCCCCTATGTAATTCACTTTGTTTTGCTCACTCCAAATAGAAAAAATTACTCCCCCAAAAACAAAAAAGGCTATTAAGAATATCCATTTCTTCATATGACACCCCCAATAACAGTTATTTAATATATATTCAATTTATTATTTAAAATACCTTTAGAACATTCCCAAAGTGAATTTTGGGCAAATTTTAAATACTTATTGCACCTAAAGATCGGTAGTTTAATAAGAAAAGCGATGCTTATAAAAAAATCGAGCTCGATTGCTAATTTACATCTTTGATATTCCATAGATAAAAATACAAAGTAATAAACTGATAATGGTTAAGCCAGCAACTGGAATAGCAAAAACTTTATTGTTTTTAAATTCATAGATTGCTGTAATTGCACCTGCGACGCATAATACTAACCATACTGGTATAAACACAGCATCCGCAATATTTGTTGGTAAAAGAGCGTAACCACTAACTAAGTAAAATACCCAATGAAAAACCAACAGTCCTACTATTACATAAGAAAATTTTCGAGGTGGGTTTCCTTTTTGAACTTTTCTAACAGCTATAAATACAGGAATGAAAAACGTTAAAAATGCAATAATGCCAACAACCATTAAAAATATTAATGAAATTCCAATGATGAACACTCCCTATCACAATACCTGATTGTGTAATCTGACTTATTTTACAATAAAAGGTTGCATCCCCCGATTATTGAATACAAGTAAAACAAGTACTAAACCGACGTTTGATAACATTTGTAGTGCTCGATTTTTTAAATCCCATAATTACTGTTTTCTCCCCAATATCCAGATATCACGATGAAGAAGTTAGAATTTTTAATAAATAGGAGATATGCGCTGAATTTAGCATTTATTCGTAATTTTTAGAATAAATTGTAATATGAGGGTTTTCTTTTTTGTTCTGAATAGCTAAACTAGCAGTATAGTATAAAAAATAAGGAGGAATTTCATGAAGAAAAAATTAATTTTAGCTTCTGCTTTATCATTATCATTGGCACTTGCTGCTTGTAATGGGAATGATGACAAAGAAAATGGGGGAACTGACGCAACTGAAGGTTTGGAAACAAACATCGTAACAATTGCAACAGGTGGTGCGAGTGGTCCTTATAATATCATCGGTACAACGCTTGCTGATCAATACGTTAAAGAGTTTGATGTAAACTCTCGTACGCAAACAACGGGCGCTTCTGTGGAAAACATTAATTTATTGGAACAAGGGAAAGCAGAAATGGCATTTGTCATGAGTGACGCTTTGTCGCAAGCAGTCAATGGAGAAGTAAGTTTTAAAGAACCTATTAAAAATGTATCTCAAATCGCAACATTGTATCCGAACGTCGTACAGATTATCACGAAAGAAGGATCGGGAATTAAAACAATTGAAGATTTAAAAGGAAAACGCATAGCTGTTGGAGATCAAAACTCAGGTGTAGAAATTAATGCCCGCGTATTACTGAATGGGCACGGGATTACATATGAGGATGTGAAAGTGGACTACTTAGGATATGCGGAAGCAGCGGATGGCTTAAAAGCTGGAACAATTGATGCAGCTTTTTTAACGAGTGGTTTACCAAATGCTTCTGTCATGGAGTTAGCTGAAACAACAGGTATCCAATTAGTATCAGTAAACGCTGATAAAGTAGCAGAAATTGCAAAAGAACATCCGTACTTTATTTCGTATGATATCGCAGTAGATACGTACAAAAATGAAGAAGCGATTACAACAGCGGCTGTGCCAAACGCTCTGGTTGTTCGTACGGATATGAGTGAAGATGATGTATATGATTTAACGAAGAAATTCTTTGAAAGTATACCTACTCTTCAAAATTCACATCAAGCTGCAAATGATATTACATTAGATGCTGCACAAGAAAGCGTAGTGGCACCAATTCACCCAGGTGCACAACGTTATTATGATGAGCAAAAGAAGTAAGAGCTTTACAATCGGAGGAGCGGTAGTAATCGCCCTCCTTTTCGCTTCTTTTTTCTTGAATTTTTCAGTAGTAACTGTCGAGGCGGATGAGCAGATATATTGGTCTTGGCAGGACACATTTGGACTGGCATGGATTCATTCGGTGGAAAAAGAAGAATGGATAGAGTTTTATGAAATAAAAAATGATCAACTACTTTTAACACACACGTCATTTAAAACGTTCGGGGCGGGGGTCCCCAGCACACCTAATGACGGAAAAAATTCTGTGCTTGAAAACGGCTATGTGACGATGGACATCGACAGAATGTTCCAATCTCTGCAATTAGTTGTGTCTGAGAACGTACAAAGCACATTTGTGATAGAAGGAAAGGAAATTCCATTGTACAAGCTGACAAAAAATTATGAAGCGGTTACCATTTCCGTAACGAACCTCTCTTTATGGGATATGGTATTTAAGGGGGTAAAGTTATGACAGAAGAAAAAAAAGAAAAGGTGTTAGCTGAAGAAATTTCGAGTGAGAAAGTACAGGAAGTGCTCGAAAAATACGATACTGATTCCAAAGTACGGAAATACAGTAACAAAAGTTTAGTCATCCTGCTGAGTATTTTAGGCATTCTGTATTCAATATTCCATTTGTATATTACGTTTAATCCGATTCCGACCCTGTTATTGCGTTCAGTTCACTTACTGTTTGCCATGGGGCTTGTGTTTTTAATCTATCCAACCTTCAACAAACAACGAAGAGACAAAATTCCTTTTTATGATTGGATTTTATTTGCTTTAAGTATTGGAGCTTGTGGCTACTTATTTGTAGAATATCAGGATATTGTTTCCACGCGGGGTGGTATTCCGAACACAATAGATATTATCGTTGCGATCATGACGGTTCTATTAGTACTAGAAACCGCAAGACGTGTAACAGGGTGGGTTTTACCAGTTTTGGCATTGGTATTCCTAAGTTATCCGTTCTTCAGTCACCAAGGTTGGCTACCACGTATGATGATGACGCGAGAATTTGACTTAGGTGATATTTTCGGTCAATTGTTCTTAAAAACAGAAGGATTATTTTCAACAGCCATCGGAGCTTCCGTGCAATTCATTTTCCTATTCATTTTGTTTGGTGCTTTTTTATCTAAATCTGGAATGGGTCAGTTCTTTAACGATTTAGCACTTGCTTTAGCAGGACATAAACAAGGGGGACCTGCCAAAGTGGCGGTTATCTCTAGTGCATTTATGGGGAGTATTAATGGATCCGCCGTTGCGAATGTTGTCGGAACAGGAGCTTTTACTATTCCTTTAATGAAAAAAATCGGGTATAAAAAAGATTTCGCTGGAGCCGTAGAGGCAAGTGCCTCCATAGGTGGACAAATTCTGCCGCCTGTTATGGGAGCGAGTGCCTTCATTATGGCGGAAACAACAGGTATTAGTTACGGTACGATTGCACTTGCTGCTGTCATTCCCGCACTTTTATACTTTTTAGGGGTAATTATGCAAGTACATTTTAGGGCAGGGCGAGATGGATTAAAAGGCATTCCAAAGCCAGACCTCCCACGTGTAAAGGAAGTATTATTAGACAAAGGTCATTTAATCATTCCGCTTGTGGCGCTGGTTGCACTACTCGGTTCAGGAATGCCTGTTGCACATGCTGCCTTTTGGACAATTGTTTTAACCGTTGTTGTGGCAGCTGTTCGAAAACATACACGCATGTCGTTTAAAGATATTTTGTTCGCGTTAGAAGACGGAGCACGTCAATCTCTTTCAACTGTTATTGCCTGTGGTGTTGTTGGTATTATTATCGGTGTAGTGAATTTGACAAGCTTTGGTTCAACTTTAACGTCTGCCATTACTACACTTGGTTCAGGTAGCTTATTTTTGACATTATTCCTTACGATGATTGCTTCAATTATTCTCGGAATGGGGCTTCCAAGTATTCCAGCATATATTATTACAGCAACGATGGTCGCACCTGCACTTGCGGATTTTGGAGTTCCGCTTTTAGTGGCGCATATGTTTGTGTTCTATTTCGGTATTTTTGCCAATATCACACCACCTGTCGCACTTGCTTCATTTGCTGCAGCAGGGCTTTCGGGAGGAAGTCCTATGAAAACTGGCGCCGTGTCCGTTCGCTTAGCACTCGCAGGATTTATTGTCCCGTATTTATTCGTATACGCTCCTGCGATGCTCTTAATTGATCCGACAGGACTACCAATGAACGCAACTGAATTTCCGTGGGCATCGATACCCGACATTTTATCAGTAACCGTTTCATCAATTTTGGGTGTAGTGGGGATTGGTGCGGCACTCGAGGGGTATTTCAAAACCTATATGAACGTAATCACCCGTATCATTTTAGCAGCAGGTGCATTATTACTCATAGTCCCTGAGTTCTATACGGATGTAGTTGGTGGTTTAATTGTAGTGGGCATTTTTGTATTTAATACGTTACAAAACACTAGAGAAGAAAACCTAGCAAAAGAAGTCGTTGAATAATATAAAGAAAACGTAAGATTCTCCAATTTTCAAAATAATAAAAGGAAAATGCGAAACTCTAGCATTTTCCTTTTTTATTTCAAATTTAAAAGATTTCAAAAGTAGTTCGGCTGTCATTATCATCTGTAATATAGGCTACATTTTCATATTTCGAAGCTATCGCCTGTTCGTACAATAGTGTAAGGACTTGCGGATCTTTTGCATAAATGGTTACATAGGAACAATCGACAAGTAAAAGTACAAATTCACATTGGCTGTTCAAAAAATCTTCATAAGTAGTAAAATCTCTCACATGAAGAGGATCAGGAAAAGCTTTTAAGTCCGCAAATAGTACATAATAATCGCTTTCAGAAATTCTTTTATAAAAAGCGTCTCCTGTATATACATGTGGTTTCGGGAATAGGGGGCTACCTAATTGATCATTTTCAATATAATAAGCCTCCTCACCACCAGTCTTCCAAAAATAATTTTTGAAATCGAAAGCATTTAATATGTCTAGCAAGTATTGTCCGTATCTGTTTGGAATCTCAAAAGATAGTCCTCTCATCTGAAATTCTTCCTCCTTCCCAATCTTCTAACATCACGGCAATGGTATGATGCATAATTTTATCTCCTCAGTTCAAGTAGTCTGCCTCACTATAGTAAGGGCCAAAGTCACTTTCATGTGTTACTACGTATGTCCAAGTAAAATGCTCGTCTACAATATAGACATCTTCTTCCTGTTCAAAATAAGTCGCTTTTAGTGTGTTTGCTCGTTCAATTAACAAAACTTCTGGTAATCGTTGATGAAACACGTAGCACTTTGGTTTCGTTTTCATATCAAAGGCTTTGTTAGCGGCTGTTTTTACAAAATGGGATTTTCGTTCATTGCTAAAAACATGCCATAAATAGCCACAGTAATAACGATCTCCGTAAAGATATAATTTTTCTTTTTCACTTTCATTTAAATGGTGAACGAAAGCATCTTCCCAGCGTTTACGGAAATAGGGGGCAAAGTAGAGATATTCTTTAAATTTGATATTATTTTTTTCAAGCTGCTTGATTAATTGATCCATATATACCTCCAATGATTTGATATATGTTACTACCATTAAACCTGAAAATCAACTGGCTAGCCAGGGCGGAAATTTGGTTACTCCAGAATAGGATATGGAGAAAACCGTGATTTGAGTGAAGCACAGCATGATTACGGGCAATAAGTGCAATGATAAACAAGGATTATGAATATTTAGAAGGAATTCTTGCCCCTACAGTAAAACTTAATAAAGAGCATAATACGATTTTACGAGTTTACATTTGTTTGGAAAGAGAAGAGTGGGAATTATCTACTGGAATCAATTTATACTAATTAGGGTAATTTCAAATAACAAGAAAATGGTAACAGGAGGAAAAATGAAAAATATTAGAGGGCTTTTAATTTTAGTCATAAGTTTGCTTATGCTTTCTGGATGTAATGAGGATGAAAAGCAACCGGTTTCTACTACCAACACTGAAGAAATTAGTCTAGACAAAGAAACTGAAAAAGAATTATTAGCATTGACTGAAGAGATATTTTCGCTGTTGAAGGAGTCTAACTACGAAAAAGTAGCTGAAAAGGTTGATTCAGAACATGGAGTTACTTTTGCATTCTATGCGGATTTTGGGAATCCCGAAGGCTATGGAGGAGAATATGTAAACTTAACAAAGCAGGAGATAAGTAAAAGTAATGATACAAAGTATTTATGGGGAGCAGATGAATCAGATAAAGAATTTGAAATGTCCTTAGATGAATATGTTCAACAGTTCCTCTTACGAAGCTGGGGAAGAAGAGAAGTAGATTATAGTATTATTACATTCAATGAACCAGCAGAGAATTTTGCAGGTGTTTTTAATACCATCCATGATTATTATCCGGATGCTAAATACGTAGAATACTATTCGCCTGGAGAAACGGAGCATTTGTTCCAATCACTGCGGTTCATCTACCAAGAAAGAGATGGAGAATGGTATCTTATCGGAATAGCTCGTGATGTAGCTACTTTATGACAAATTGCATGTAATGTTTGTTTTAAGTAAATTCATTCCTAAGCATTTGGTGCTGGGCTCCATTTGATAGCAGGCGAGTTATTAATAATAAACTAAATTCCAGATCATAAGGAGTAGGCCTTTAATCTGGAATTTAGTTTCAAGCAATAATATTGAATTGGCTTATTTAGAAATCATCAAATCCTAAATTTACCGGCTCTAACGGCAGGTCTCCATCAGAACCAATCATATTTGTAGTGGCTACGGATTTCTCCACTTCTTCAAATTTAATCCCATCAATCCATGCTTCTCCTGCTCCAGAGAGTAAAAGTCCAAAATGAATAGAAGCACTATCTTCGGGTACATCCAGTACAATCGAGTAGTAGTTCCAATCTGTCGTACCATGGATAGCACGATTGTCCATATTATCAAATTGGAGTAAATCTCCGTTTTTAGAGTCAATACGGCACCACGCACCACATTTCATCGCTTCCTTTGTTTTGATAAAACAAGACATTTTGAAGCGTTTGCCGACCCAATTTTTTGCCGAAAAAGATTGCATCATTGTGCCAAATTGCACCTCATCCATAGCTCCCGTGCAACCTAGATAACCGGATTTTGTTCCGGTATGAAATACTTTAGTATCTGCTTTCATCGTGTACGCTGCTGGATTTGTCCCACTTAAAAACCAGCCCTTTACTTCGTTTGATGTCGTCATTTCCTGTTCCTCCGTTCGCATAATTGATTTCATTAGATTGCGGTATTTTCCAGGTGGCATATTGTATAGCTCTTTGAATGCTCTAGTAAACGCTTCTTGAGACTGGAAATGGCATTCAAGTGAAATTTCCATAATGCTTAAATCGGAATGCAGCAGGAATAGAGAAGCCATTGCAAGACGCCTTTTTCGAATATACTCTCCGATCGTTAAACCCGTTTCCTTTTTAAAACTTCTTGTTAAATGAAACTTAGAATAGCCAATTTTCTTTGCATAATCTTCTAGTTGCCAATGTTCCAAAAGATGATCCTCTAGTGTAGTAATGATATCCTGCACGATTAAACTATACATTGCTATCCACCTCTAGAATTAGTATAACGGAGAAATGATTGATTTTTTTGATAATTATTGCGGTACGGGTTTTTTCGCTCAAAATGGATTCAGTATGTAACGTAGTGGTACATATAAAAAAATTATAAAATATTTAATTGTAATTAAAGTAAACGATGTTTACTTTTCGGTTTTTATCAGATAGAATTTTAGTTAAAAGGAGGATATTTAATGATTGAAATAGATAATAACGTAAAATATTCATTTGAAGAGTTTTTGAGTCAGCGTACAGCATTGAATGATTTAGACAATCCATTTCTCCAAAAGGTGTTACAAAATTTCACTGGCTCTGAATTTGAAGATCTAATGAACACGATAACCCCTTTTAGTGAAAAAGTATCGAATGATTGGAGAAAAGCTATTTCTGAATATGCCCGACCTGAAAATCATCCGAAGATCCGCCATTTCGATGCTTTTAATAATCGAATTGATAGAATCATTCGACCGCAAGAGGCCGTACAAATAACAAAGGAAATTTTTAGTGAGGCTATTTTTTCTGAACAAAACGTAGGATATGCAGGAATTGTTAAGCGCTATTTATTGCATAGCAATGGAGAAGCGGCGATTTCATGTCCTCTTGTTTGTACTGATGGACTGATTGCTTTAATAGAGGCTTTTTATGATGAGGTGCCAGAAGAGGTGAAATACATTCATCAACATGTGAAAGAAGGTATTGATGGGGATTTTGGCATCGGTGCTCAATATATGACCGAAATGCAAGGGGGCTCTGACATACCGGCAAATGTTTTAAAAGCAGTCCCGGACGGAGATATGTACAGATTATACGGGCATAAATTCTTTTGTTCTGCTGTTCATTCGGATTACGCGGTGGTCACAGCAAGAATTGAATCTACGAATCATGTTGCGACATTTATCGTTCCTTCATGGTTACCAGGTAACAAAGAAAAAGAAATTCGTAATCATTATGAAATTAATCGCTTGAAATGGAAAATTGGTACAAGTGAATTGCCCTCAGGAGAAATTCAATACGACGGAGCACTTGCTTACAAAATAGGACCAGAAAATAAAGGTGTTGCTCTCGCAGTAAGTTTAGTATTAACGAGATCGCGATTAGATATCGGCTTTGGAAGCGGTGGATTCTTAATGCGTGCTGCACGGGAAGCGAAGTTATATGCATCGTTTAGAGATGTGTTTGGTAGAAAAATTGAACAGTTTCCAATGGCAGCTGCACAGTTAGCCGATTTAGAATATGCAGCAAAAAGGACCGTTGCAACAGCGTTCGATGTTTATAAGAGATTTGAGCAATTACAGAATGCTACAGAATTAGAAGCTTTCGCAATGCGCGAGCTTATTTTACTACAAAAAATCTACACATCCAAAGAAACGGTTGATAAGTTACGATTGGCAATTTCTATATTTGGTGGTAATGGAGCTATTGAGGATTTCAATGATATTGCCAGATTGTTTCGAGATAGCTTAGTAAATGAATTATGGGAAGGGCCTCGTAATGTATTATTAGCTCAAATGTACCGGGATTTACTAAAGTCGCAGTGGTCGATAGAAGATGTGTTAAAGCAGATGTTTCCGCAACTTTCAAAAGATGAAATAACTGAATATTCAAACGAAATAAAAGAGATAGCTTCGATTAATTTAGTTGATTTACCGAATGCAGAGAATATGAAGGCTGCTCGTAGATGGGAAGCATTGTGGGAAGAATTATTTGTTTCATACCAAGAAAATGTTACAAAGCCATTTGAGGATTTACCAATCTTATAATTTAAGGGGATGGGATTATGAATATTGGACAAGTTTTAGCAAGTCGTGCAGCATTATTAGGAGAAAAAGTAGGATTTATTCATAATGAGAAGCAGATTACTTTTGCAGAAATGAATATGCGAGCAAATAGTTTTTCACAATTTTTACAGCAAGAAGGTTTTAAAGCAGGGGATAAGATTGCGTTACTTTGTAAAAATAATGAGCATGTTATTGCAGCATTTTTCGGAGCTGCAAAATTAGGCATTGTAACAGTAATGTTAAATTACCGATTACAAGCAGCAGAACTTCAGTATATTGTAGAGCATAGCGATGCAAAATTACTCATTCATGATGAAGTGTTTAAAGAAGTTACTTCTCAATTAGGGGTGACGGCAATTGGTACAGATGAGCTTCAGAAGCTTTATATGATAACAGCTCAAGAGCCTTTATATGTAACAGCAGATCATGAGCCGATTTTAATAATGTATACGTCAGGTACTACAGGAAAGCCAAAAGGCGCTTTACTTTCTCATATTAATTTACAGGCTGCTTCAATTGGTCTTAGCCATACAATTGATTGGTGGGAGCAAGACCGTTTCTTAATGGTAGCACCATTCTTCCATATAGGAGGCTTTGCGCCTTTAATAACTAATATTCATGTAGGGGCTACTATGATTTTAATGGAAGATTTCCACCCAGTTGACGCATGGAAAGCAATTCAAATACATCAAATTACAACAATGATGACTGTTCCCGCGATGTTATCATTCATGCTACAAACCTATCCGGTGGTAAAGTCGGATGTATCTTCATTGCGTAATATTTCTTGTGGGGCATCAGTTGTTCCGGCATCACTTATTCTCGGTTTTAGGCAGCTAGGTGTACCGATTCAACAAGTGTACGGTGTAACAGAATTTACAGGTGGTGTATCGTTCTGGAAGGAGACACAGAATAAAGAGAAATTTACGTCAATGGGAAAACCAGTGATGCAATGTGGTATTCGCATTGTTGATATTGAAACAAAGGAACCAGTGTCTACTGGAACAATCGGGGAAATTGTTCTTAGTGGTCCACAAGTGTTTGTTGGTTACTACAAAAACATTGAGGGTTACAATCAAACCGTTCGGAATGGTGAACTGTTTACAGGGGATGTTGGTTATTTTGATGAGGACGGTTTCTTATATGTAGTGGATCGCTTAAAAGATATGATTATCAGCGGTGGAGAAAACATTTATTCTGCAGAGCTCGAATTGACATTAGCACAGCATGAGGCAGTACTTGAAGTAGCTGTAGTAGGTGTACCTAATGAGCGTTGGGGTGAAGTTCCTCGTGCATACGTTGTTGTAAAAGAAAATCATTCTGTAACAGAAGATGATATTATTGGATTCTGTAAAGAAAGGCTTGCCTCTTATAAATGTGTAAAAGAAGTAAGTTTTATAGAGCAATTACCTCGGAATGCAGTTGGAAAAATTCTTAAAAATCATTTAAAAGTAGCAAATCCAGTTTAATTTATTTATAGGGTGATAGGGTATTAAGCCACTATCACCTTGTTTTATAATCTTTTTTTTAATTGCATAATATAATAATCAGCGAGCCTCTGAATAGCATCAAAATTAGTTTCATCATTTCGATCCGGTATTTTCTTATATGAAATAATTAAACCGTTTAAAGTAGAAAATAATAATTGTGCTTCGATTTTTGCGTTTTCCCCTGCTATCATATTTTCGAGTAAATCCAGGAAATAATTAATTTCATTTGAAATCGGCAATATATTTTTTTCGTTCTCTTTATCTAATGAAAAATAGGTCATAATTTCAAATAATACTTCAGAAATTAACATGTGATGTAAATATGTTTTGACCAATGCTTCCAATGTTTCGGCAGTTTGTAATACATTTATTAGCTCCTGACTTGCAGACTGCATTGCAGCATAATATAAATCTTCCTGGGTATCGTAATATTTATAAATAGATGCTGGTGAAATGCCGGCAGCTTTTGCAATTTGACGGATTGTTACATTTTTGAAGGATTGCTTACTAAATAATTTTATGGACTCTTTTAATATATTTTGTTTTGTAAGTTCACCTTTTGTCTTCATATTTTCTCCTTTAGGAATAATAGTTAATAAATTCATTATATCGATTAATATCGAATATCTAAAGGGGGTGAGAAGATCTTGGAGTCCTTTTCATTCGAAATAGCCAAAAGGGTCAATCGCATCAGTAATTAGAACGATTTTTTAATTCCAATAAAAATAAAGCCCATGCCCATCCGTATTTTTCAATACTTTTAAGTTAGTTGTCTCATTCGAATTGATATAATCCACATGTAAATGTTGATCGTACATATTATTATAAACATGGTAAATCGGTGTTTTGCTGCTTAAATTATTGATCATTGATAATAAGTCTTCCTTTAATTCTAAAGGGAACTGATTAGCAACATGCGTATGAAAAATGACAATTTGTGTTTCTTCATTTAGTTCGCCAATATACTGTGGAATCAACTTTCTGAAATCACCTTCTAATAAAGTTTTCTCACAGTTTAAATGGATTTCGCGCGCCTTTTTTAAATTTTCTTTTCGTTGCTGTTGCTCTGGCCAAATTAAGCATTGGAGCCAATAATAGTCGTCTTCCTCTTTTAAGTCGATAATGTTTAAGTCAATTCCTAAGCGGTTTTTAATTTCAAACGTATCTATCCCGATTAAAGTATCTCCTAAATTCTTCGCGTGTATCTGAAGGGAACTTCCTTTAGCTCCATAATGAATAGGATCAGATTGATGAATTTCATATTGATAATAATCAAGGTTTAATAATAATCCTGCACTTGTTCCAATCTCAATAAGTGTTAATGGTTTGTTACTTCGTTTAAAAATTTCATGGAAAATGGGGTACAGGTAGGCTGCTCGTTGAACCTCATTTGTTTGCACTTTTTTCGTTTGGAATAATTGAATTAACTCGTGTTTATTTTCCTTACAGAAATCCTTTAATAAATGAAAGTTCGTTTCGAATTCGGTTTCTTCCAGGTGAAGAAAACAGTGAGCTAATGGTCGTCTTGATCTTAATGCTAAATATTGCACCGAAGCAAAAAAGAGATTTGGTTTCGGTTGTGTCTTGGGAATATGCTCGATTAAATCCAGCAGAAAATCATCCTGAACGATGCGATGGCACCAAAATTCATATAGAGGGCTGTTATCTTTTGCTTCCATTTCTGCAAAGCGTTTAAAAGTTGAGATATTTTGATTTTTTCCCATGTTCATACCTTCTTTCTTTTAAGTGACTTTATCGTATAATAAAAGTTAAATTAACTGAATTAATAAAAATTAATAAAATTGATTAATATTATTAATTAGAAGAAGGTGAATCATGGAGTTAAAATGGTTGAAAACTTTCGTGACAGTTTATGAGTGCGGCAATTTTAGGGTAGCTGCTGAAAAGTTATTTATTTCGCAACCAAGCATTTCCGTACATATAAAATTATTGGAAGAAGATTTAAAGGTACCTCTCTTTGTGAGAAATCATACACAAATTCAACTTACAAGAGAAGGAGATTATTTTTATCCTTTAGCGAAAGAGATTTTAGAGAAGGTTAATGAAAATAAAAAGTTATTATTAACGTATTCAAATTCTGAAAAGATCCAATTATCCATTGCGCTGTCTCCAATATTGGTAACAACAAAACTACCAGAAATTTTGTATGAATTTATGTCCCATTTTACAAACTACGAGCTTGATATCGTAATAGAAGAATCACATGATATAGATGTTTTAATTCGCTTACAAACGGTTCACCTTGCGATAGGTACAAGCAACAGTAAGTTTAAAGATATTCATGCAGAAAAATTACAAACAAGTCCACTTGTTTTAGCTTACTCACCTTCATTCAAAGATGAAGATAAAAAAATATCTATTATCTTGTCAGAACTATTAAAGGGTTATCCAATGTTTGTAGGCTATTTGGAGGGAATAGAGCCGCTATTAACACTAATTGAACAAGAGCACAAAATTGCCCGGAAAAATACAATAAAAGAAAGCAATATCGTGAAACAACTAGTATTAGGCGGTTTAGGAATTGGGTTTTTACCTAAGTTTCTCATAGAAGAAGAACTGGCAGAGGGGAGATTAAAAATTTTAGAATTAAAACCGCATATGCATTTGTTTCCTGTAGAAATTTATATGAAGCACGTTCGAGAGAGCGAGCAATTATTGCCTTTATTAAACTTTATTAGAAAAAAATATAATTCGAATTTTTAACAGCACCAATTAAAAAGCCTTTAAAGTTTGTTTTCAGTATTTAGTGGATAAATGTTAGGTCACTGGACAGGCATGCGCCAATATCGGATTGAATACATTTATCTTGATTTGTTTAGTTTATTAAAGCATTTAAATTTTAGGGCAGCAGCGCTCGCTTAGATCATGTGCCCCCCTAATAATGCTATACTTATAAATAATTTTTATCTTTTGTAAATTGAATTGCGTAAGGAGATAAATAGCGGAAGGAATTTCCGTTATTTCGAAAATGACATAAAAAATAGTCGAAATAAGGGAAGAAAATTCCGCTATTGACCTAAAAGACGTGAAATATCGGGATTTTATTTGAAATAACGGAAAAACGTTCCCTTATTTATCCCGAAATGAGCTACATCCTTCGAATAACGGTAAAATCTTCCCTTATTTTAGGCGGGCACTATACGTTATGGTGATGAACGCATTTTGTTTTAAAGGAGACTGAACATGACGGAACATATACACATACAGCATTTAATGGAAAAATGCGTTCTACATGAAACAATCGATAGTCTTCATTTTTGGGGACCTGCCATACAGCTTTCAACAAGCAATAGTCGCTATGATGAAGTGACACTTCGAATTGAGGGAACGTTTAAGTTGACGCAAAATGGTGAGACAACCGTTGTGAAACGAGAGGCGAAAGATAAATTATTGTATTTGACTGCACTCGCTCGTCAGAAAATTTCGTTAGTTCAATTACTACTACCGAACAATCTTTGCCTTCAATTTGTATCAGGAATGCAGCTAGAAGTGATTGGAGATAATGATCAATTTGAGGGCTGGCAATTACAGGCGCAAGTGGACGATGATGTTGTATTAATCGTTGCAGGACCTGGTGAGCAATTGTCGTTATTTGAATAAAAAGCTGCCATCAAGTCGTAGCATAGAGCACGTCGGATGACCAAGTTTGCGATTGCATTCAAGTGAAAGGGAAGGGTTGCCAGTATGAAGTTTGTTCCGTATAAAAATAACGTACGATCTTTGAAATTAGACGACAGCTTTTCCGCTTACGAAATCGTGAGCGAACAGCAAACACCGATTGTTATGCAAACGTTCGCACAAAGTCGTTGGACGTTCCCGATGACGCTTTATTTTGGATCGTATTCGTTTGAAAAAGATGAGATTTTGAACGCGCCTTACCCAGTCAAAGAAATGGCAACGATTAAAAAAATTATTCGTTTCTCAACGAAAGGCTTTCACCGGGAGTACTTACCCGCATTTGTCCTGCAAATCGAAAATGAAGAAATGCTCGAGCATGCGTTGGAGGAGTTTTTCTATGTTGCCGAGCAAAATTTGTTTTTTGCGTTAACGAATGAGCCAAGTCTAACGTATAAAGGCTATCACGTCACGACGACGAGTGAAACGGTGGAAATTATATTCGCAGATTATGACGGACAGGCGGCGATTTTTTTGATTAACAGTAAGAAGGATCTTTATGAGTAAAATTATTGAACCATTTATCATAGGTCAGTCAAAACAGAACGAGCAGAAGTAGAGATACGTTAATATTATGATGCACATGGATCATGATGAAGGAAAGTTGTGTTCGGGTACGTTTTATGGTGACGTAGTCGACACGAAGAAGCTTTCATTTTTATCCAACATTGATTATCCAACCTTACCAACTGGGGCACATATTCAATTTGTCGATGCGTTTACAGGAGTGGTTTACTGGTTTGATAATCGGTAAAGGGAGGTGAGGACAAGATGGAACAATTTATTCTAAATGGACAAATTGTGAATGTGGATGTTCAGAAGACAAAAGATTTATATAAGGAACTTCCTTTAGTTTCTGAAAAAGAACATTGTGGTTGTTCAGATTGTGCTTACTATGCAAAAGCAATTGTTCATACCACTCCAGCAATCCAACAGTTTTTTGAACAATTCGGCTTAGATCCTAGGAAAGAAGCTGAAGTATGGAGAGCTTGCAAAAATGATGACGGTACCTATTATTATGTAGCAGATTATCATTTTATTGGCGAAATCCCTAATGTTAGAGAATTAGATTGGATTGACATAGATGATGCGTCATTCGGTTTAACAAATCATACTGGAAGTTTGACTTCTCCAATGATTCCCGAAACGTTTACTCCACCTATTATTGAGATGGCTGTAAAAATTAATTTGCGCTCTGATATTTAGAGAACAGCAGACGTATAGAGATTCCTAAACACGTAGAGGATGCTATTAATTGTAGAATCATCGCTTAAATAATTCCCGGGGAGATTAAAGTCAGATGCAATAGTCTTTGTGAGTCCTGCTTATTAAATTTTATTTGAGAAAAATATAATTCGAATTTTTAATAGCACCAATTAAAAAGCCCCTTCTAATATAGAAGGGGGGAAATCTTAAGGCACCCGTATTAAACTTCCTTTACCCTTGCATGAATCACCATCGAAATACTATTTGCATCAAAGACTGCTTTTGTCCAGGAACCATAAATATGAATTAGTTCAAATCCATGCTGTTCTAGAAGCCGTTTCATTTCTAATGGATATGTATATCTTAAATTAATACTATCTATATATTCATTTTGTGTAGATATATAGGTGGAAGTACAATGCAATATTTGTGTTAAAGGATCATAATTTTCCTTGTTGACGACGTGGAATGTTTCACCATTTTTCTTTACAGTTTCCTCATAAATTTCTTCTTTCGCAAGTTCATGGAGAATCGGATTTCGCGTATCAAATAGAAATTCGCCACCTGGATTTAAATGCTTTTTGACTGATTTAAAAAGAGCATTTTGGCTTTCGTTCGTTAAGAAATGTTGAAAGGAATTACCGGTCATATAAATAAAATTTGATTTAATTGGTAAGTTCAATTGTGTGCAGTCTTGTACACTTAATTGAATGTCAACATCTTCACTAAGGGCCTTTTTCTGTGCAAAATCCAGCATACCTTGATCAATATCAACACCATAAACCGTATGACCTTTTTTGGCTAATGGGATGGCCAAGCGTCCTGTACCACAAGCAAGTTCAATAATGGCGCTCTTGTTTTCTCCTAAATAAGCCTCGATAAAATTTAAATCTGCTGTGTAATTTTTATAAGTCTCATCATATTCTTCCGGTAGTTTGTATTTAGAGAGATTATCACTGAATTCATTTATTAACATATAGTTAGTTACCTCGCAATTTTGGTTAAGTTGATAAGCCGCCTATCATTAAAATGACAAACGGCTTAAAGAAGTAGTCATCACTTAAATATATCGGTTAACGCCCGGCCATCTGTATTAGGTAAATCAAGATTTAATATATGTGCAATTGTAGGGCCTATGTCGACAACACTTACTTCACCAATGTCAGTGCCGGCAATGACCTGATTACCTGAAATAATTAAATTACTTGTATAATTCGCTTTAGATGGTAAATAACCATGTGTGGCGTATTTTTTACCTTGTGCATGTAAATCAACGACCGCTTCCTGTAAATGGTCATCCTCAAAAGAGTAGCCTTCCTTTGCTTCAATCATATAACGGAATTGATTATTTACATGGAGTTCGTTCAGCTCTTGTGTACTTAAAATGGCTTCTATGCCATAGGATTCATTTTGCATTGCATCATGTAAAATGGAAAGAGCAATTCTTTCTGCCTCGGAATCTCCTGGTTGCACGTGCAAATATGCAGCCCCACCAGCACCTTGCACATAAGCTCGCCACTGCCATGCTCCATGCTGCTCATAAATGAGACCCTCTTCATAAAATAACCGATTTAAATACACTTTATAATGAACATCAAGCTGGCTATGATCCCCAACAATTATAAAAGTCGTTTCATCAAAAATGCCGGCATCTTTTGTCGCCTGAACTAAATCACCAATACGCCGATCCATACGATCAATAACTTCTTCAATATGTGCTCCTTGTGTACCGTGCAAGTGCTTCGAATCATCCAAATCGATTAAATGCATAAGCAGTAAATTTGGCTTTTTCTTTTTAATCGTATCGACTGCACAAACTGTTGTGAAATCATCCAAATAAGGCTGGTTGATTCCTTGTCTGATTTTGCCGTATTTTAATTCCATCTGGAGCGTGAATAATTTACTTCCGCTTTTTAAAATTTTCAATGCCTGGTTTTCATTTTTGACTGCTTTAATTTCAGGAATATTGTAATCGATTTGAGCTTTTCCTGTTACTGGCCATAATAATCCTGCTGTTGTAAGACCCTTTTTATGAGCGGCCTCATACACAGTTGGTGCCTGAATATCCTTCCGGAACCAATGCCAGTTTTGATCACTTTCGGGAACGAAAGGCTGGAACGGATTATTATGAAATACACCGTGTTTATCTGGATACATACCTGTCACATACGAGCTGTGAATAACATAGGTGAGGGTTGGATACACACTTTTCACTAAATTTGTGGAAGCACCATTTTCAATTAACTTTGCCAAATTTGGTTTCGACTTTGCGCTTTCCCAGTTATCGATGGAAAAAGCGTCATACGAAACGACGATGACATATTTATTTTTTTGCGTCATATAATCACCTTACTGTTCTTGTTTGTTGACCTACATCTTTTGGAAGCATGAGGAACACGATGAGACCGATAATGAATAATGGAATAATTGATAAAATACTATATCTTGCTTCACCTGTTAATGTAGTTGTCAATGCCATTAAAAAGGGACCGATAATCGCTGCGAACTTTCCGAAAATATTATAAAAGCCGAAAAATTCGTTCGAGCGTTCCTTCGGTATAATTTTTCCATAGTACGAACGGCTAAGGGCCTGAATTCCGCCTTGTGCAGAGCCAATCATAATCCCCAGTACAAAGATATGCCACATTTCAGATATAAAAAATGCTGCAATACATACAACCATATATGTCGTAATACCAGCGATAATCATCGAGCGTGTCGAATATTTTTTAGCAAGGGAACCATAAAGCAGGGCAAACGGAAAAGCAACAATTTGAATAACGAGTAAAATGCCTAATAGCATAAATGTATTTAAACTATCTGGTCCTAAAACGCTCGTTGCATAAGGTACAACCATTTTAATAATTGTATCGACACCATCGATATAGCAGAAATAGGCGATTAAAAATAAGAATACGATTTTATAATCTTTAATGTTTAAAAACGTCTGACCTAATCGTTTAAAGCTTTGGCCAACCGGATTTGGTTCTGGTTCGATATAATGACGCTGCCTTACATCACGAATCATCGGGATTGTCAGTAATCCCCACCATAATGCTGTAATACAAAAACCGATTTGATAGCCAATCGCTTCATCCATTCCCATTACGAAAATAACGGCTAAACTAATTCCAAAAGGGATGACGCTGGAAATGTAGCCGAATGCAAAACCGGATGAGGATACTTTATCCATCTTTTCATCCGTCGTAACATCAACTAAGAAAGAATCATAGAAAATATTTGCTCCGGCAAAACCAATGCAGGATAAAATGTACATGACGATTAATAGCTGCCATTGTCCACTTTCAGGTGAAATAAATGTAAAGGAAAGAGTAGAAATAATACCGACTAATGCAAAAAATGTGAAGAAACGTTTTTTCTTATCTTTATAATCTGCAAATGCTCCTAAAATGGGGCTAAGTACAGCAACAAATATACTGGCAAGTGAATTAAAGTACCCCAAGTCCATATTATTGACCCCATTAAACATACCAAAGACAATTGGAAACAGGGCAGTAGTAATAGCTATTGAATAAGCTGAATTCCCACAATCGTACAATATCCACGATTTCTCTTCTTTCGTAAGCTTCACTTGAATTTCCCTCCTAACCTATTATTTTCTGCAATTATACCATTTTACTGGAAATATGAAGTAAAAATAACAGAAAATTCACATTACTAAAATATAATTTACATAAGGATGTATAATAGGAAACACATTGAAAACTAGAGGAGACATTTTATGCAAAGAATTTTTCAATATTTCCATCCACTCGTATGGATCATACTAAGTGGAACAATTTTTGTTCGAACAGCCAGTTTTATGGCTATCCCGTTTTTGGCTTTATACTTACATAATGAACTTCAGGCCTCTCCTTTGTTAATCGGTGTGACAATTGGAATTGCCCCATTATTTTCAACGTTTGGTGGCTTAATCGGCGGGTATTTAACCGATCGTTTTGGACGAAAAGCGGTCATTATTATTACTGTCTTTATATGGAGCCTCACATTCGTTGGTTTTGCTTGGGCTCCTTCTGCTGTTTATTTCGTTTTGTTGAATGCAGTAAATGGATTATGCCGCTCATTTTTTGAACCAGGTACACAAGCATTAATGATTGATTTTACGGAGGATGCTAAAAAAAGGCGCCTTTTTTCCGTCCGCTATACGGCAATTAATATTGCGGCTGTTATGGGTCCATTACTTGGGGTATGGGTCGCAAGCTTATCAAGTCCGGCGACACCGTTTATGATTACAGGATTTATGTATGCGCTGTATGGCGTCTTTTTACTTGTCGTATTAAACCGCTATGAAATGAAGCAAAAAAGACTTAGTTCGAAGCATCAAATACGAACGATTTTGAGCGCGGTTTTCCATGATCAAAAGCTATTGCTGTTTATCGCGGGAGGCATTTTAATTACAATTGGTTATTCCCAGTTTAACTCGACATTGCCACAATTTATTAACATGACTGTGGAAGATGGAGTGAAGCTCTTTTCTTATGTGATCGTTGCAAACTCCATAACGGTATTAGCATTTCAACTCCCTTTAACCGTAGTAAGTGAGAAAATCTCGATCTATTCTTCGCTAAAAATAGGCGTAGTCATCTTTGCAATTGGGTTATTTCTGTTTGGTGTTTCCGATAGTGCGTGGATGTTTATCGTGAGTATGATTGTGTTTTCGGTCGGTGAAATTTTCTGTTTTCCGATGATGAATGCAGTGATAGAGGAAATTGCACCGGAAGATCAAAAGGGAACATATCTTGGGGCTTCCCAGTTTAAAAATATTGGCGGCTTTATCGGACCGATACTAGGGGGCTGGTTATTAACGGCTTCTATTAATTATATGTTTGCAATTATTTCCTTAATCATGTTATGTAGTATTTTTATATACAACCGTGCGCAGAGGCTGACTTGAATTTAACATCTTTAAGTTAAGCTTTAAGATGTTAATTTAACATGCTGCGTAATTAATAGTATCCAACCTCGTTAAAAAATGATTGTTTAAGAAATACATTAACATTGAACCGTTGATTTCCATTCCGGGACCGACGCTTTCCCCGGGCACGGCTCCAGCTAACTAAATTGTGCCTACAACGGCAGGCACAATTTAGTGGATCTTCCGCGCGCGCTAATCCCGGTGGAGTCACGGTCCCTCCACTCCAATCAACTTATTCATCGCTTTAAATAAAGTGAGATACGATTTCTCTAATGACTAGTAATCAAACAATGAACGTGAACAAATTGTTCCGGATAACCATCTAGTTGAAATTTATAATAAAAAGACAAAAGGTCTCGAGAGTTCATCTCTCGAGATCTTTTGTCGACAATCTCCAACCTCGTTAATCAATGTTGATTGACGAGGTTTTTTAGTGACTTAGGAGAAAAGAGTGAAATGTTAGAAGCTTGCTGTCAATAAACATGGCTAGCCTTTAAACTAGTATTCTGTATATTAGAAAATTCAGAATTTAAATTTGCTATTCTAAAATAACCTGTTTATAATGATGTTAATTTTACTTAAAGGAGGAATATTGTGCATAAAGTAGAGAAAAATATACATGAAATTGTTGGAGAAGTACAAGATGGTGCAACCATATTAGTCGGTGGATTCGGACTTTGTGGTATTCCTGAACTAGCAATCGAGGCTATTCGTCAAAAAGGCATTAAAGATTTGACGGTTGTCAGCAATAATTGCGGTGTTGACGATTGGGGGCTAGGATTATTACTGGCGAACAAGCAAATCAAAAAAATGATTGCATCTTATGTAGGGGAAAATAAGACTTTTGAGCAACAATTTTTAAGCGGAGAGCTAGAAGTCGAACTGACCCCTCAAGGGACATTGGCAGAGCGTATCCGGGCAGGTGGTGCTGGAATTCCGGCGTTTTACACGGCTACTGGCGTGGGGACACTCATTGCAGAGGGAAAGCCGGTGAAGGAATTTGACGGCAAAGAGTATATTGAGGAACGTGCAATAGTAGGGGATTATGCCTTTGTAAAAGCATGGAAGGCTGATAAACTAGGGAATCTTGTCTATCGTAAAACGGCCCGAAATTTTAATCCAATTATTGCTACTGCAGGGAAAATTACAATTGCAGAAGTTGAGGAAATCGTCGAAGTTGGGGAACTGAACCCTGATGAAATCCATACACCAGCAGTGTTCGTTCAACATGTAATTCTAGGTGAAGGCTACGAAAAGAAAATTGAAAAACGCACATTAAAAGTGGAGGAGGCTATTGGATGAGTGTAAAAGAGCGAATTGTTAAACGAGCGGTAAAGGAAATCGGAAACGGCATGAACGTCAACCTCGGTATTGGTATGCCAACTTTAGTTGCAAATGAAATTCCGAGTGATTATCAGGTGCTATTGCAATCAGAAAACGGACTGTTAGGTATTGGGCCATATCCTGATGAAAGCGAAGTAGATCCTGATTTAATCAATGCAGGAAAAGAGACTGTAACAGCGGTACCAGGCGCATCCTTCTTCGATAGCGCTGAAAGTTTCGCCATGATTCGCGGTGGACATATCGACGTCGCTATCCTTGGAGGCATGGAAGTGTCTGAGAAAGGTGATTTGGCGAACTGGATGATTCCAGGGAAAATGGTCAAGGGTATGGGTGGCGCTATGGATCTTGTGCAAGGAGCGAAGCGAGTTATCGTTATCATGGAGCATGTATCGAAATACGGAGAATCAAAGATTAAGAAGGAATGTACGTTGCCACTGACTGGGAAAAAAGTTGTTCATCGTCTCATTACGGAATTGGCTGTATTCGATTTTACCGAAAAAGGAATGGTTCTAATAGAATTAGCATCCGGCGTTTCTATAGAGGACATTAGAGAGAAAACGGAAGCTGACTTCTTAGTTTCTGAAAATCTAATAAAATACGCTTGAAGTAGATAAAAAAAGCATTTTCGATAATTTTTACGAATAAATAATAGACGATAAAATGGAAGAGTGCTATAATCATACAAAAATAAGACAATTAACAGAAAATATGAGTATTTTCGCAGAAAATTCATCTTAATTTTAATGGATGATTGACGGGAGGCGAGAAGTTGGTTGAGAAATCGCTGAAGGAACGAATTATTGAAACAGCACTTGACCTTTTTAGGCACAAGGGCTACCACGGTGTGTCAGTGGATGAAATTGTGGAAACTGCTGGAACATCCAAGGGCGGGTTTTATCATAAATTTAAATCGAAGGATGCCCTGTTATATGAGATACACGATTTGTTCATCTCCCACGTATTAAAAGAAACAAAAAAAGCCTATGAAGAAAATGATACGCCAATCGATAAAGTGAGTGCTCTGTTGTTTGCATTTACAAATGTATTTGATGTATATCAGCGGCATATTACGGTGTTCTATAATGAAAGCGCTTATTTACCACTAGAATATAAAAATATCATCAAAGAAAAGAGGACGGAATACCAAAAGTTGATTGAGCAGGTAATAGAGGAGGGGAAAGAAGGGGGGCATTTTCGACCCGAGATTTCTACTACAATTACGACAATGGCAATCATAGGATTGGTGAACTGGACATATAAATGGTACCGGCAGAACGGTAGCTTAACGATGGAGCAGATTACACATCATTTCAATGATTTAATTCTCCGAGGTGTTCTGACAGAGCAAGGTCTTGAGGAAGCGAAAGCGAAAAAGTACATTATGTAAATCTGTTACAGTCAGGCAATCAAAAGTCTGGTTTTTTTAAAAATAATACAAACCGACTAGTCGGTCTTTAATCTAAAAACTAAGGGGGCTTTAAAAATGAATTTTGAATTATCTAAAGAACAAGAAATGATTCGTGATATGGTACGTGAGTTTGCGCAAGCTGAAATTGCTCCACATGCACGTGAGCTGGATGAGAAGCATCAGTTTAGAAAAGAAAGCTTTGATAAAATGGCGGATCTTGGCTTATTCGGGATTCCATTTCCTGAAGAATATGGCGGTTCAGGTGGAGACACTATTTCCTTTGCATTAGCCGTGGAAGAAATCGGTCGTGCATGTGGAGGAACAGGCTTAAGCTATGCAGCCGCTGTCAGCTTAGGCGCAACCCCTTTTTATAACTTTGGTACAGAGGAGCAGAAGCTAGAATACCTTGTTCCAATGGCGCAAGGAAAAACGTTCGGTTCGTTTGGACTGACGGAGCCAAATGCAGGATCTGATGCAGGGGGTACTCGGACAAATGCTTATCTCGAAGGAAATGAGTGGGTCATTAACGGCGAAAAATGTTGGATTACAAATGCCAGTTATGCCCGTCAAATTGTAGTGACGGCTGTTACGGGAAAAGATGAGCGAGGAAAGAATATTATAACGGCAATCATTGTTCCAACTGACACACCAGGTGTAACTATCCGTTCTGAATATCAAAAAATGGGTGTACGTGCATCGAATACATGTGAAATTGTTTTGGAAAACGTTCGAGTACCAAAAGAAAACGTGTTGGGGGATGAAAAAAAGGGATTTGGTCAATTTTTAAATACACTGGATGGTGGTCGTATTTCCATCGCTGCACTATCGGTCGGTATTGCGCAGTCCGCATTTGAGAAAGCGCTTCAATATTCGAAGGAACGTGTACAGTTTGGAAAATCCATTTCTAAATTACAGGCAATTCAGTTTAAATTAGCGGATATGGCGATGGAAATTGAATTGGCACGCAATATGGTAATGAAGGCAGCATGGCTGAAAGATCAAGGGAAGTCCTTTAAAAAAGAAGCCGCATTCGCAAAACTATATGCGTCGGAAATGGGCTTCCGTACATGTAATCAGGCGATTCAAATCCATGGTGGTTACGGTTATATGGCTGAGTATGATGTAGAACGTCATTTGCGTGATATTAAATTAATGGAAATAGGAGAAGGTACATCTGAAATCCAGCGTGTGGTCATTTCACGAGTGTTAGGTTGTTAGGTTGTTAGATTTATTGACAAAAGGGAGGAATGCGTATGGCAGAACTTGTTTATCAAACGATTGGCGAGCTATTAGAAGAAAAGGCTGCACAATACCCTCATCGGGAGGCATTAGTCTATTCAGACCGAGATTACCGCATGACATATGAACAGTTTAACAAGCACAGTGATTTAGTCGCAAAAGCGTTAATGGCAATTGAACTTGAAAAAGGCCATCATTTCTCGGTTTGGACAACAAATGTTCCGCAGTGGCCGGGTCTTCAGTTTGGATCAGGGAAGATGGGCGCACCGCTAGTCACTGTGAATACGAGTTACCGGGCAAGCGAGTTGGAATATTTACTTAAGCAATCTGATTCAAGGGCGATTATTTTAATCGACAACTACCGAGATCATGCATTCATTGATACTTTATATGACTTATGTCCAGAGTTGAAAGAATGTGAACCAGGTAAATTACAAAGTACCCGACTACCACTTTTAAAAAGCGTTGTTGTAATCAGTGATAAAAAATATCCTGGGACGTTCACCTACGAGGAATTTTTGGCGAATGGTAGCCGAATATCAGATGAACAACTAGAGCAACGTAAACAATCCTTAAGTTATGATGATGTCATCAATATTCAATATACATCGGGAACGACGGGCTTTCCAAAAGGTGTGATGCTACGGCATTCCAATCTAATTAACAACGCGATCAATATTGCAGAATGTATGAAGCTGACACATGAAGATCGACTCTGTATCCCCGTCCCATTTTTCCATTGCTTCGGCTGTGTAATAGGTACATTGGCAATTGTTTCAGTTGGAGGAACGATGGTACCGGTGCAGGAGTTCCATCCTGAGGAAGTACTTCGTACAGTTGAAAAGGAGCAATGCACGGCGCTCCATGGCGTACCAACGATGTTTATCAGTGAGTTAAATTTACCGAATATTTCGAGTTTTAATGTCTCGTCATTGCGAACGGGCGTGATGGCAGGCTCCAATTGTCCTATCGAAGTAATGAGGGACGTCATCAATACACTTGGTATGGAAGATGTGACGATTTGCTACGGTCAGACCGAGTCTTCACCAGTGTTAACACAAACACGGGTAGATGATCCATTGAATCTAAAAGTAGAGACAGTTGGCCGTGCTTTACCGAATGTGGAAGTGAAAATTATGAGGCCTGGTACAAATGAAGAGGTTCCTCGAGGGGAGCAAGGAGAAATTTGTGCTCGGGGCTATGTCGTCATGAAAGGTTATTACAATAATCCTGATGCGACAAAAGAAGCCATCGACAACGATAACTGGCTGCACACGGGTGACCTGGGGACGATGGATGAAAATGGCTATGTCCGGGTAACAGGACGACTGAAGGATATGATAATTCGCGGTGGAGAGAATGTATATCCCCGGGAAATAGAAGAATTCCTTTATCAACACCCAAAAGTGCTCGATGTACAGGTGACAGGCGTGCCGGATGAGAAGTACGGTGAGGAAGTAGCAGCATGGATTATCCTGAAAGAAGGACAGACAGCGGTAGAAGAGGAAATAAGGGATTTCTGCAAAGGGAAAATATCGAGGCATAAAATACCACGCTATATCTTTTTTGTCGACAGTTACCCAATGACCGCGTCAGGGAAAATACAGAAGTTCAAAATTCGTGAACAGTTTGCAAATTTGGTGAAAACAGTTCAATAGGGAGGTTCAAAATATGTTCAAAAAGGTACTCATTGCCAATCGAGGCGAAATCGCGCGCCGTATTATCAGAACGTGTAAACGATTAGGCATCGAAACGGTGGCAATCTATTCGGATGCTGATGCGAACAGTCTGCATGTAAAAGAGGCAACAGAAAGCTTCTGCATTGGTAAACCACCAGTAACACAAAGCTATTTAAATATAGACTCCATTTTAGATGTGGCAAAGCAAACAGGTGCTGATGCCATTCATCCAGGCTATGGCTTATTATCTGAAAATGCAACATTTGCCAAACGTGTAAAGGATGCAGGGTTAACGTTTATCGGGCCAAAGTTTGAGGTCATTCAGGCAATGGGCAGCAAAATAGAGGCACGAAAAACAATGCAGCAAGCTGGAGTGCCAATTGTGCAGGGGGTGAATGAACCAATCGCTGATACAGAGGCAGCTGCAAAAATTGCAGAGGACATTGGGTATCCGGTCATGTTAAAAGCATCTGCAGGTGGCGGTGGAATCGGTATGCAGCTGGTCAACAATGAACAGGAGCTGCGTAAAGCGTTCGAAGGAAATCAAAAACGTGCGCAAAGCTTCTTTGGTGACGGGACTATGTTCATCGAAAAATTCATTGCAGAACCCCATCATATTGAAGTGCAGGTGCTCGCTGATGCATTTGGCAACGTTATTCCCGTCTATGAGCGTGAATGTTCTATACAGCGTCGAAATCAGAAAGTGGTAGAGGAAGCTCCTTCTCCGTTCATATCAGAAGAAACACGTAAGAAAATGCTCGATGCCGCAGTGGATGCAGCCAAACATATCGGCTATACAAATGCGGGCACGATTGAGTTTTTAGTGGACAGTGACCAAAACTTCTACTTCCTTGAGATGAATACCCGCTTACAGGTGGAACACCCGGTAACGGAAGAGATAACAGGACTGGATCTTGTTGAGCAACAGTTAAAGATGGCAAATGGTGAAAAGCTTGCCTTTACAAGAGAGGATATTCAGCAAAAAGGGCACGCGATTGAGGTGCGTATTTATGCGGAGCATCCCGTGACATTCTTCCCATCACCAGGAAAAATTACGAAACTAGTATTACCAGAAGGAGAAGGAATTCGACATGAGGTAGCTGTTGAAACAGGAAATGATGTAACTCCTTTTTATGATCCGATGATTGGAAAGCTCATTGTGTTTGGGACAACACGTGAGGAAGCGTGTGCAAAGTTAGCCGATGCATTGCGCAGTTATGTAGTGGAAGGTATTCAAACGAATATACCGATGTTGCTTGAAACCGTCACACATGAGCAATTCTTAGCAGGTAGCACCACAACTAAGTTTGTAGAGGAATACTATTTACCAAAAACAACAGCAGTCGGTAAATAAGAAGAGAAGAGGCGCAAAAGATTGAACTTTGGCGAGATTTTATCTGCTGCGTGCCACTTCTCTACAATCTATCTTAAATGGAGGAATAATATATGACAATAGTAAAAGCGAGTATGGCAGGAACAGTGTGGAAGATTTTGGTGAAAGAAGGCGAACAAGTAACAGCTGGTCAAGATGTTGTTATTTTGGAATCTATGAAAATGGAGATTCCCATTGTAGCAGAAGAAGCAGGGACAGTGAAACGAATTATGGCTGCTGAAGGCGATTTTATCGATGAAGCAAACGATTTAGTTGAAATCGGATAAGGGAGTGTATTCTATGCAACTGCCGAAACAAGTGCAAATAAAAGAAGTAGGACCACGCGATGGGTTACAAAATGAAGCGACATTTATACCAACGGAAGATAAAATTCAACTCGTTAACCGTTTAAGCGAGTCCGGGCTCAATTATATCGAAGTCACGAGTTTCGTACATCCAAAATGGATTCCACAGTTGGCAGACGCTGTAGAGGTTCTAAAAGAAATTAAGCGAAATAACGCTATTACGTATGCTGCACTTGTGCCAAACAGTAAAGGGCTAGTACGAGCACTCGATGTTGATGTCGATGAAGTGAGTATTTTCATGTCAGCAAGTGAGGGCCATAACAAATCGAATATAAACAAATCCATTGATGACACATTTCCTATATTAAAGGAAGTTGTGGATGGTGCACTAGCAGCAGGCAAGACCTTACGAGGGTATATCTCTACGGTCATTGCATGCCCCTATGACGGCGTTACAAAACCGGAACAGGTCGTATATGTGGCAGAAAAATTGTTTGATATGGGCATATCGGAACTTTCGCTTGGAGATACGACAGGTGTGGGTGTACCGACACAGGTAGATGCGCTACTTCATGAAATGCTGCGTCACTTCAAAGCTGAAAATCTGGCGATGCATTTTCATGACACGCGTGGCACAGCTATCGCGAATGTCATGACAAGTCTGGCACATGGGATTACGAAATTTGATAGTGCAATTGGTGGGCTTGGTGGTTGTCCGTATGCTAAAGGTGCATCGGGCAATGTAGCAACCGAGGATTTATTGTATTTCTTGCATGAGATGGGCATCAAAACAGGTGTCAGCTTGGAAAAAATCCAGCAAACAGCCCTTTATGTCGAAGGATTAATCGGCAAAAAACTATCTTCAAAGCTAGTTGCTATTGCACGAGAGGAGGGAAAATCATGCCAAATTTCGTAAAAGTAGAGGTGCAGGACGGGGTAGCAGTTCTCATATTTATGAGAGCAGAGGCTGCTAATGCGTTATCTGTTCAAATGTTACATGAAATCAACGAGGCATTAGAAGCAATTCATGATGATCGTTCTATCCGTGTCGTTATTGTTACTGGAGACGGAGAAAAAGCCTTCTGTGCTGGAGCTGACCTAAAGGAACGTAAAGGGATGAATGAGGGAGAAACTCGAAAAACCATTGCACTCATTGGAAAAACGATGAATCATTTTGAAGCGCTTGCCCAACCAGTTATCGCGGCTATTAATGGTGTTGCGTTTGGAGGAGGTCTAGAGCTCGCACTTGCCTGTGATATTCGTATAGCTAGTAATACAGCAAAAATGGGCTTGACTGAAACAGCACTTGGCATCATTCCAGGAGCAGGCGGGACACAGCGTCTTCCTCGACTAATTGGTATAGGAAAGGCAAAAGAGCTAATTTACAGTGCCCGCCGTCTATCAGCGGAGGAAGCGTATCAGTACGGGATGATCGAGCATATTGTACAGCCAGAAAAATTGCTTGAACAGGCAAAAGAGCTTGCGTACGAAATCGCCAAAAATGCACCACTTTCACTCATACAGGCAAAAACGGCGATTAATCAAGGAATGCAGACAGATATTTCTACCGGACTCCAAATCGAATCATTGGCATATAGCCGATTACTGCAAACGGAAGACCGGCTAGAAGGATTGAAGGCTTTCCAAGAAAAACGGCCACCAGCTTACAGTGGCAAATAAAAGGAGGATGGAAGAAATGACAAAATTGACAGTTGAAAACAAACACCAAGAAATGAAGAATACTGTATTAAAGGGCGGTCATGAAAAGTATCACGAAAAAAATAAGGAACAGGGGAAATTATTTGTTCGCGAGCGTTTGGAGCTCCTCTTTGATGAAGGGCTACAAGCAGAGGATGGAACGTTTTCCAATGTGCTTGCAGGTGACCTCCCTGCAGACGGCGTCGTCACGGGAATCGGCAAAATTCATGGACGTACTGTATGTGTAATGGCAAATGACTCAACTGTAAAAGCGGGCTCTTGGGGGAAGCTAACAGTTGAGAAAATTATTCGTATCCAGGAGACGGCTGAAAAGCTTAACGTTCCACTACTTTATTTAGTGGACTCATCAGGTGCCCGTATTACAGATCAACTGGAGATGTTTCCCGGTCGCCGAGGAGCAGGCCGCATCTTTTATAATCAGGTAAAATTATCTGGTCGTATCCCGCAAATTTGTCTATTATTCGGTCCTTCAGCAGCAGGTGGTGCGTATATTCCCGCTTTCTGTGATGTTGTAGTCATGGTGGAAGGGAATGCTTCCATGTACTTAGGCTCACCGCGTATGGCGGAGATGGTAATCGGGGAAAAGGTCGACCTTGAAACGATGGGTGGGGCAAAAATGCACTGTTCAGTTTCAGGATGTGGTGACGTACTGGCAAAAACAGAGGAAGAGGCAATTGCCTACGCAAGACAATACATCAGCTACTTCCCAGATAACTTTAAAAACAAGCCGAATTTGGAAGAGCCAAAACTGCCGAAAACTTTTGAAAAGTCGATTGCGGAAATTATCCCAGCTAACCAAAATGCACCGTTCAATATGTATGATTTAATTGATCGTATTATTGACGAAGGCTCATTCTGTGAGGTGAAAAAGTTATTTGCTGCTGAAATCATTACAGGTTTTGCACGTATTAATGGCCAATCTGTCGGCATTATCGCCAATCAACCGCGTGTTAAAGGTGGCGTGTTATTTCATGATTCAGCAGATAAAGCTGCAAAATTCATCAGCCTATGTGATGCATTCCACATTCCGTTAATTTTCCTAGCAGACGTGCCTGGATTTATGATAGGAACAAATGTAGAGAAGCTGGGGATTATACGCCATGGCGCGAAAATGATTTATGCGATGAGTGAGGCGTCAGTACCGAAAATTACGGTTATTGTCCGCAAGGCATATGGTGCTGGACTTTATGCAATGGCAGGCCCAGCATTTGAACCAGATGTTTGCATTGCATTAACAGGTGCACAAATTGCTGTAATGGGGCCGGAAGCAGCTATTAATGCGGTATATGCAAATAAAATCGCAGCCTTGCCAAAAGAAGAGCAGGCCGCATTTATCGATCAGAAGCGGGAAGAGTATCAGGAGGAAATCGATGTGTATCGTCTGGCATCGGAGCTAATCATTGATGATGTGATTGAACCGAACGAACTGCGCAAGACACTGGAGATTCGTCTCGATGCATACAAATCAAAAGAACTGACATTCACAGAACGCAAGCATGGTGTCAGTCCGGTATAATCCCTATAACGGAACTAAAAAGGGCTAGTCCTTTAATCGTAAGGATTCTTAGCAGAACAAGGTTTTCAACATTCAGACGCGATTCTTCAATAAGAAGATCGCGTTTTTCCATTATAGGCCATTATTTTAGTATATAGCACGATAGTATTGAATAACATCCCTTTAGAAAATTACCAAAGCGTCATTCGTCTAAGAATAGCTCTTTAATTTTGCCACGAATTATAACATCCATGTCATGTAATGTAGGTAGATTATTGATAAAATGTGCCTATAATAATACATAGAGGTGTAGTTAATATGATTAATATGAATTTGAAAATGTTGCGTTTACAACATAAATTGACGCAGGAACAGGTAGCTCTTGAATTAAATGTTTCTCGCCAAGTCATTGCTAAATGGGAAAAAGGAGACTCTGTACCTGATTTAAATTTCAGTATGGCCCTCGCTAAATTTTACAATGTCACATTAGATAATTTAGTCAATTATAAAGATGACACAACGTCAATAGCGCTTCCTCCAAAGGGAAAGCATTTTTTCGGTATAACAAAAGTAAACGAACGTGGACAAATCGTCATCCCTAAAAAGGCCCGTGAAATATTTCAGATTCAATCTGGTGATTCCCTCGTCCTTTTAGGTGATGAAGAACGAGGGCTAGCTATTGTCCCTAAGCAGATGCTCCAACAGTTTATGAATATGGTAAATGATCCATTTGATCAGGAGGAATGAAATTGACTAATGCAATTGAGATTCAGCAATTATCCAAACAATATAAAACGAAAGTAGCATTACATCCGTTGACACTCTCCATACCAGAAGGACAGTTATTTGGTTTACTCGGTGTCAATGGTGCAGGTAAAACAACTTTAATCAAAATTCTTACAGGTCTTCTAAAACCCTCTTCTGGAACCGCGCATATACTTGGCCATTCTCTTTCTAAAGAAGATTCAGCTATCCATTCAATAATCGCTGTCTCACCTCAAGAAACTGCAATTGCTCCAAACTTAACGGTACGTGAAAATTTGCTCTTAATGGCGCGTATACACGGTTTTTCTAAATTACAAGCTACAGCTAAAGTAGATGAGATGATTGCACAATTTTCTCTCGAACCGTTTGAAAAGGAACGAGGGAAGACCTTATCTGGTGGATGGCAACGTAAACTGAGTATCTCAATGGCATTAATTTTAGAACCACGGATATTATTTCTAGACGAACCCACACTTGGACTTGATATTATTAGTAGACAAGAGCTCTGGACGATGATACAGAAACTAAAAGGCTCTACAACGATAGTACTAACAACACACTATTTAGAAGAAGCCGTAGAACTTTGTGATCGCATATGCATCTTGAAAGACGGTTATATGAAGGCGGTTGGTACAGTAGATGAACTCATAGATCAATCAAAGCAATCCACCTTTAAAGATGCGTTTGTCCATTTTGTCACTGGAGGTGAATCATAATGCGGTCCTATATATTTGCTGGTCGTGTTACAAAAGAAGTTTTACGTGACCCGATTTCTCTCTTTTTCGGTATTGTGTTTCCCATTATTTTATTACTACTTCTAAATACAATTAACCGAAATGTACCAAAAAATTTATTTAGCATTGATGTACTCACACCAGGTATAGCCGTATTTAGTTTATCCTTTATTGCATTATTTGCAGCACAAACGTTATCAAAAGATCGCACCAGTGCCTATTTAGCACGGTTGCTTACAACACCAATGACTGCAACCGATTTTATTCTCGGATATTCCATTCCGCTTGCAGCAATCGCTTTTATACAAAGTATTATTTGTTTCATTACAGCCTATTTTATGGGCTTTACCATTACACTACACATCTTGCTCGCATTAATCTGCCTTCTATTCGCATCTTTTATCTTCATAGGAATTGGTTTAATATGCGGGATCTTACTAAGTGAAAAGGCAGCAGTCGGGTTATGTGGAGCACTATTAACAAACTTAACAGCATTGTTATCTGGCGCCTGGTTTGATTTAAGTCTAATTGGTGGTACATTTGAAAAAATTGCCTACATACTTCCATTTGTCCATATCGTTGACTTAGTAAGGGCGCTTTTGGCAAACGATTATAGTGCCACATTACCTCATCTTTACATTGTCATTGTCTATACGGTTATTATTTACGGATTAGCCATTTTCTTTTTCCGTCGTCAAACAATTGAAGATTAATCTATCTCTTCTATCATTAAATTCTATTTACAGAAAAGTTAGATTTTAATGTACTCTTGTAAAATTAATGGTAAAATAAAAAGTGTTAATTAATTGGGATTGGAGGTAACAATTCACAATGTCAGCTAAAAAACACTCTTGGAAAAGTTATTTATTTTTAATATCAAGTGTATTAGTAACAGCAGCTATGTTTCTATTTGATCCAATAGCTAGAGCAAGTTCTGAAACACTTACGCCAGTGATTCTAGCATTTATTGGTCTTGGCACAATTTGTTCTATTGTGTTGGCTATTTTCTGTTTCTCTACTTCAAATGAAAAAAAAACTTTACCAATATTGGGTTTGCTTTTTACTAGTTTAAATGTTAGTATAATCGTTTTCTTCTTATGGTTTGGTGCAAATATAGCATAGAAAGGAAAGCTAGGGAGTTACCCTTATTTTAATTGAACGAATAAAAAGTCAGCATGTGTTGCTCGTTCAATTTTTCCTGCTCATGTGGTTAGACGGCTTTATTTCAAGCTTTACGCTTTTTCATGGTGCCGTATTACTAACTGTTTATTTTAGAACGAAGCATGCTCAGTATTTAGCAGGTGCTGAACTTTTAAGCTTAGTTGCAATCATGCTGATGGATGTTGAAGAAAACATAAACACAACGACCCGTGCAGTGATTGATTTGCCGACTACAACGGGTGAGCAATATCGCCTGTCTGACCAGGAAAAATCTTTAACTGTTGTTAATTTTTTTGCAACGTGGTGCCCGCCATGTAAAGCAGAGATGCCGCAAGTTTTGCTGAAAACTTGCCTAAGGGGTTGCTTTACTTGGTATCAATTTAACGGCACGTGACAACGGTGAAAAAGCACTCGCAGACTTTATGGGAACCTACAGCGTGACATATCCAATCTTAAGGGACGAGGATGATGCAGTAGGAACAGCTTTCCAAGTAAAATCTATTCCTGCGACGGTAGTGCTTAATGCACAGGGGGAAGAGCTTGAACGGATTGTGGGACCGGTAAGTGAAGAAGGATTACGCCAATTATTGAGAAAATATCATCCATTATTGAAATGATGTCACTTGTATAAGCTCACACCAATCTATCATTCGAAAAAGAAATTACAAATGGGTATCATGAAAGACCACGAGAATTAAAGGTAGATAAATATATTGATATAACAAACAAAAAATAGTCATGAAAAAGCCGCGGAACTTAGCGGCTTTTATTTATGGGATATTTTATACCTGCATGGGTATTATAAAAACTTCACAATTAGCACAAAATATTGTGATTACTTTGTCAAAAATAATATTAAAATCAGGTGTTATTATAATAATCGTACTATAAGAAACGGAGTGACGAATGTGTTTAAAAAGATACTTTTAGCAGGAACTATCACAATGTTATTAACAGCTTGCAATCAAACTGAAGAGAAGAATGAGTCAACAGTTTCCAATCAGGAATCTGCACAGCAGCAGGAAGTTGAACAAATTGCCGAGAAGGATTGGACGCAGGATGCACGTTTGCAAGAGCCTACAGAAGATACGGTATGTGCGATGTGTAATATGAAAGTTTATACAAAAGATCAAGAGATGGGCGTCTTTTCAGCTCAGGCAATTAAAGAGGACGGTTCCATTGCATTTTATGATGATATCGGTTGTTTACTGAACGCAGAATTTGCCAACGTAGAAGTAAATGAAAAATTTGTACGTGATTACAATACATTGAATTGGTTTAATGTAGAGCAAGCGTATATTGTCAAAACAAAGTTAAAATCACCGATGAACTGGGGATATATTTTCTTTAAATATGAAGATGATGCAAAAACGTATATCGATGAAAATGAAGGCTCGGAATTGACTTCCTATACAAAAGTACGTCAACAAGCTTTAGAACGCCGTAAAGCAAAAATGAAAGCGGGAGAGAATGTGGATAAACATGATCCTGAAGACGGTCATGTGCATCATGAAGGAGAAAAACAACAGCACAATGATGGTGATTAATGAGCAGGTGATATGTCTGAAAGCGACTAATCTCTGTAAATACACCATAAATAGAGGTGCATGGGGCTTATGAATAAATTGATGAAATGGGCTGTTCTTTCGCTGCTATTAACCTTCTTTCCCCTCGTTTCACATAGCGTAGCAGCAGAAAGTTTACAGCAGTTAATAGACGAAACAAGTCCAAATAGTACGCTTTATTTAAAAAACCAAACGTACGAAGGACCAGTTACCATTACAAAACCTATTACAATCATTGGCGATAAAAAAACAAAAATTACATCATTAACTACAGGAATTACAATTAAGGAAACAAATAATATTACGCTTCAAGCACTCCAATTTGAAACGAAACTAACGCCTATTCTTGTTGAAGACAGTAAAGATCTTGTCTTGAAAAATTTGAACCTAGATATTGATGAAAAAGGTGTGGAGTTTAACCGTGTTCAAAATGTCACTCTTTCCTCTTTGAAAATAGAGGGAAAAAAAGAAGGCCATTTTTCCAAAAAGCCAAACGCGGTGAGTCTATTTGAAGGGGAACAAATTATTGTCAAAAATCTGTTTGCTAAAAACATTCAGGATGGTATGTATTTTGAGAAAACAAAAAATGTAGATGTCCAGCAAACGGTAGTTGAAGATGGGCGGTATGGATTGCATTTCATGTACGGTACCAATATACAGCTGCAACACAATACGGTTAAGAATAATGTATCGGGCATGACGATTATGGTCGTTGAAAATGCTTATATTGCCCATAACCAAATCGAAAGACAGCTTCAATTAAACAGTAACGGCATGTATTTATATGATATTGAAGAAGCGCAAATCACGAATAATATATTTAAGGAAAATACGACTGCGACGATTTGGAATCAAGTAAAGAACAGCACGTTTACCAAGAATATGTTTCAGTCAAATGGAACGGTCATTCACAGTAGAAGTTCACCAAACGTAACAGTTACTGAAAATGAGTTTCAAGGTAATATATTAACGGCTCGGTCTGACGAAATTGGCTTTGTGTTAAATCGAAACCATTATGACGATTATAATGGCTATGATTTCAATGCTGATGGAATAGGCGATACAGACTATCATTCATTCACAAGTTTTGGGCAATGGATGGTACGTAAGCCCGTGTATCAGTATTACGTAGAATCTCCGAGTGTCACATTACTTAATAAATTGGATCAGCAATTCTCCGATACAAAAAAGATGGTCTTAGTTGATAAAAATCCACTTATGATGACGGAGAAAAAAGAACAAAGCATTCAACTGAATTGGAAACATATTTTGGGAAGTATGGCAAGTTTATTCATATTATTTAGTATTTGGAGGAAATTAAGATGAAACGGCTATTAGTTATATTTACTATTATTGCAATGATGTTATTAGCAGGCTGTGGCAATAAAGAATACAAGCCGAAAGAGATTTCTGCAGAAACCGATGTATGTGAAATTTGTAATATGACAATTTCACATATGGATTACGCAGGTCAAATTGTGTTTAAAAATAATGATCATCTCGTTTTTGACGATTTAGGCTGTTTGATGGAATACATTATTACGAATGGCGAGAGCGATATTGGCGCGGCATACATTAAAGATGAATCAACAAATAAATGGATAAATGTAAAAGATGCCGTATATATCTACGAAGCGAACTACTGGACACCTATGAACTACGGCGTGCTTGCATTTGCATCGAAGGAAAGTGTGGATGCTTATATGAATGAAAATGGACAAGGTAAACAGCTTAAATATGATGATTTGTTAACATTTGAATGGGGAATCCATACGCACGAATGATAAAGTTTATTCAACTTGAGATGAAGCAATTAATCCGTAGTAAATGGCTTCAAATCGTTACCGTATTATTTGTCGTTACCTTTACATCCGTGTTAATGATTCAACAAATTGCAATGCCTGATGCACAAGGATTTACGCGTCAGTCAGCCGCAATGTTAAACGTGTTATTATTTTTATTGCCGTTATTTATACTGACAATTGGTTCAATGAGTCTAGCGGCGGACCGTGAATCAGGATGGTTAAATTTACTGAAAACATATCCGATGTCCAATGGTAAGTATATTTTTACGAAGTGGATCGGCTTATTTAATGTATTCTTATTCATTACACTATTAGCCATTACACTTTCCTATATGATGGGGAGCTTTTTTGGCGGCATTTCACTAAATGGTCCGTTCATCGTATTTATTCTTATTTTGCTGTTACTTTTCACATCACTTAGTATTTTCGTAGGTGTGATAGCGAAAAACAGGCTACATGCACTGGCACTTGCTTTAGGTGTATGGTCGATGATTACACTGATTTTATCGTATGTATTAATGGCGGTAGGGACCATTATTTCGGAAAATTTATTGAAAACCTTCATTTCGTTATCCATTCATATTAATCCGCTTGAATGGTTGCGCTTTAGTTATTTTGTATTTACGGATCAGTCAGCTGTTTTAGGACCAGCCTTCTATGAGCTGGTGAAATTTTATGATTCAACAGTCGGACTATTTTATTACAGCTTATTTACTGCACTATGGGGAGTAAGTCCACTATTATTAGCTACATATTTGTTGAAAAGAAGGTGATAAATATATGACCGTTGAATTGTTGAATATTACGAAAACGTACAAGAAAAACCGAGGTGTGCACAATATTGATGTAAAAATTGATGCTGGTGAAATTACGGCACTTGTCGGAGCAAATGGCGCAGGAAAAAGTACCATTATAAAACTATTAACTGGGCAGCTCGTGCAAAATGAAGGAGAAATAAATGGTTTTTCAAAAGAGGCACTCCGTTATATGCCGGATGATTTAAATTTCCCGGATACTTTAACAGCTGCTGAAATATTAGCACTATTAGCCAATCTAAAAAAAGTGTCCTCCAATACAATCCCAAAACTTCTTGAACAAGTAGGACTAGCTGATAAAGGTCATTTACGGGTTTCGGAGTATTCAAAAGGGATGCGCCAACGTTTAAATTTAGCCCAAAGTTTAATTGGCGATGGCGATTTATATATATTGGACGAACCGACGAATGGCTTAGACCCATTTTGGATTGCAACAATGAAAAAAATGCTTGTGGAAGAAAAAGAAAAAGGGACTCACATCTTGTTTTCTACCCATCTACTTTCATTTGCCGAAGAAATTGCAGACCAAGTGATTATGCTTCATGAAGGTGAAGTAATTGCGAAAGGAAATATTCAAACGCTTCTAACTACTTACCATTGTCAAACGTTAGAACAACTGTGGCTAACTTTAACAACGATGGAGAACATCCAATGAAGAAATATATTGGACTTGCTATTATCACATTATTAATCGGAATCCTTATATGGGAAAATAGCATGTCCACGAATGAAAACTTAAGTAAAGCTACGAATGAGGATGGCTCTCGTGTAGTTAAAGCAACTGATTTCACATTGCAGGCACTAGATCATCAACAGCATTCACTGTCGAATTCTCAAGGGAAATGGACGATTGTGAACTTTTGGGCTTCCTGGTGTGAACCTTGTAAAATGGAGGCTCCGCATTTACAACGAATATATGAAGAATATAATGACCAGCTTGAAATATTGGCAGTGAACATGACGAAGAAGGATACTCCTAAAGATGTTCAGGAGTTTGTTAATAGATATGGGCTGACATTTCCGGTTTTGTTGGATGAGCAAGGAGACGTTAGTATGACCTATGGTGCCTTTACTATTCCAACTACAATATTTATCGACGAGAAAGGGAATATTAAGCATGAATTTGTTGGTCCGATGGAAGAATCATTTATAATCGATCTTTTATCTTTGTGAATTTCATTTTATACTAATAAAAAAAGTCGCGGTGCCTTAAAGGTAGGGCACTGAAATGACGGTTTAGTTTTTCAAACAAAAATAAGGCACTTCCTATTCGGAATTGAATGGGAAGTGCCTTCTCTGCGAATATGGTGTGGCACCTTTTATTTCCATGCCAAATAACCCCGATGGTGATGGGGGATTGAATTGCGTAATGAGTAAATAGAGGAATGAATTTCCCTTATTTCGAAAATAAAATAAAAAATAGTAAAAATAAGGGGAGAAATTTCCGTTATTGACCTGAAAAACATGAAATTTCGGGAATTTATTTAAAATAACGGTAAAACTTCCCCTTATTTATCCAAAAATGAGCAACATCATTTAAATAACGGTAAAATCTCCTCTTATTTCTTTACATAATACCTCCCTTTGCTTCAGATTCACTGCGAATATCGTAGCCGTACCCGCGAAAAGCGTCCGCCGTAATGGAAATCAACGGCATCGAAGAAAAAGAGGTCTTGGAACGAATTTTCGTTCCTGTACTCTCTCAATTACTAAGGAATTTTTCATTGCCTCACCTTAAAGGTTCTGCGACTTTTCCATGTTTATAGGATAAGCTAAATATCTGATAAAAACTCCTGAGTGAGGAGTTGAGACCAATTCTAATCAGAGTTTACTGTGTGCTAGTTCTTTTTACAATTAGTAAAACTTGATTAATCAAATTAGTTTAAGTACAATGGAATCTTTGAATACATAAGAAGTGATAGGGGAACCAGTAAAACCATATTATAATAGAAGGTACCCCATTTTTTGCTTTTACAGTCAACCAGGAAAGAAGGGTACTAAGCTGTAATTAACGGTTCAACGGTAACTCTTATATAAAGAGATCACAACAAAGAGGTGGCAACATGAAAGGTCGAACACATTTAACAATTGGGTTGGGAATTGGGGCAGTGGCATCTGTCAGCCAAACACCCGAGATGATCCCTGTTGTTTTAGGTGCATCCGCTGTGGCTTCGCTTGCTCCTGATTTAGACGGAAATAATCTGTTAAACAAGCATGTGACGAAGACGGCGAAACAAATAAAAAAGGGCGGACAATTTGTCGGTGGGGCATTGATTGTTCTGTCATTGGTCTCCTACATATTCCAATTCAATTTCCTGCCTTTCCTAGAGGAAGAATGGATCACTCAACAAAATAAACTACTGTTTTTAGGTTTGGGAGCAATCATTATTGCATTATCCATGAAAAGCCAGGAAACATTGAAAAATATTCTTATGAGCATTTTAAGTTTATTCCTACTATACTATGCCATGACGGATGAACTATGGTGGCTCGTTATGTTTGCTATCTACATTGGGGCAGCGGGATGGTTTCCGCACAGAGGGCTGACCCATACAATTTGGGCATTAATTTATTGGGGGTATATGTCTCATCTGTTGGAAGTGAGCACAGGGGCTGAACATTTAGCGATAATCTCAACTATGGCCTATCTTTCTCATATTCTAGGCGATATGATGACGAAAAAAGGAGTTAAATTTCTTTCTCCCATTACAAACAAAGTGTTTAAAATACGAATATAAATTTGAAGTAGGACTTACAACAGTTTATTTAAGCTGTTGTAAGTCCTTTTTTAAAGGTGCCTTAAGTCGAGTATTGTTTTATTTCTGCTTTTAATATTGATAACAAGTCGAACTGATCTAAAACTTCCAACATACTCATTCCTTTATTAATCCAATATAATCCGCGAGTGCCCATATTATTTAAACAAACACCCTTACGTATATAACATATTGATAGATTAATAAACTGTTTTTCTATTTTGCAGAGTTCGATAGAGTTTTCTAATTGTTCTAGAGCCATATTATAATCGTTATTTTTTAAATATAACAAGGATAAATTAACTAAAAAGTTTATTTTTATACGATTTATATTTTGGAAATTTTTATACTTTTCAATATGCCGAAAAGCAAAATTTTTCATTTCTACAGCGGTATCAACTGGAAAAATATAAAGTATAGCATTTAGTAAAAAGATATCGGATAAGTATAAATTGTCCCTACGAGATAATTCTGTCCAGATGGGTTCAGCAAGTAATTTTGCATTATGAATATCGTTAGTATTTGCTAGTATTCTTAGACTTTTTATAATTATATTTATTTTACTAATAAGTTTATCCTCAGGACATTCATTTAAGTATGAAATACAACTTTGCTGTAATTGCAGTAAATTATCCGAATTATTATAGGTTTGATTATAAAAATTATTAATAATTTCATCTCTTAAAGACATGTTATAGCCATTATTAATATATTTAAATTCCTCGTAAGAAGTTTCTATACGGACTAGAAATTCAGATAAGGTGGAATGTTTAATATCTTTATTTTCTCCTAGTTCAAATTTTGAAAAATTACCTTGTGTACAAATATTGTTTGATACATATCTTTGAGATAAACCTTTGCCAACTCGTATTTTTTTTATTGTCTGTCCGTAATTATTCATAACATCCTCCCTAAATATTCTTTTACTAATATTATAAGACAAAAAAGTATAAATTATGTAAAATAAGTAAAAAGGGGGGGTGAGAAGATGATTGATATGATTATTATCGCTCTAGATTTATGGCTAATAGGAATTGGGGGAGGTTAATAGGTTTTTCTGAAAAGCAACATTAGATGCAGTAATAGGATGGCACCAGTAGTAGTAAAGTCCTGAAATACTATGACTGGTGCTTTTCTTGTATATTCTGGTGCCATTTTAATGTGTAAAAACCATTAATATGAACATCCCTTTACATAGCCTAAGGTAAAAATAGTAATTATATCCTAATATTCGTATAAAATGAATATAAAACATTTAAAAATTATTATAATTTCATTTTTTTGGTTGTATTTTTCTTTAGAAATCCCCCTATATATAGTAAGAAGGTAAGCAAAAGTTCTATTCGGTCTTTTTTAATTAAAAACGAACGAAAGTTCATGTTTTATGACTAAAAAGATAAGGGGTATGACGAATGAAGATTTTAAATCCTGATGTTGTGAATAGTAATGTATTCAAGAGATTTATAGAGATTGAAGAACATAACAAACTGTATACTGCATATTTAGAGGATCCGACAAGTACTAATGCTGACATCTTAAATGAACAATTTAAATATTTTGAAAAACAGATAGTTCGTATCGCCTATATAAAAAAAGCAATTATATATGAATCCAGAAAATTTGATTCAAAGTTAAGAGAGCACAATAGAAAGTACGAATTGAATTTGGATTCCCCAATCAATGAAAGCCTAGCAATGGTAGACACAGTCCAAGATGAAAATTCTTTTCTCCAATTCGAAAACATTTTTGAGAATGACTTAGAGAGCTTGTTGAGTGATGAATTGTTAATCACCTTATTAAAGCGTTTAAATACTAAACAAAAACAAGTGTTGTATTATCGGTATGTAAACGAGTTAACTGAGAAGGAAATTGCGACGATTTACAATGTATCACAACAAGCTATTTCTAAGATGATTCATAGATCAATAAATATATTAAGAGAAGGGAGGGAGAGGAATGATTGAGGGACAGCTGTTTCAAATATTGGGGAATTTCGGATTTCCTATTACCATTGCGATTTATTTACTAATGAGATTCGAAGGCAAAATTGATTCATTACGAAATTCGATTGACGTATTATCGAACGACCTCACTAAGGTAAACCATGAAAGGAGTAAAAAATAGGGGGGAGGTTAACTATGGTCGAGCATTTTGATTCAAATGAAATTGTTCAAGTATTAAAGAGAATTGAACCAGTCATTTCTTATTCATCACTGCAAACTAGAAGAGAAAATCGAGATGACCTTAAGCAGCACCTTTATGAAGTTACCATTAAAACTTTAAAAAATACGGTTTTTGTACAACCAAAAGGATTGTTTAAATGAATAGAATAGTTGGTGAGGCATTTTGATATCTAAGGAGTTCGTTGCATCTTTGGATTATTAAAATGCCTTTTTAATATGTTTACGTATTCAAAAAAACCTTATATTTCAAGGAAGTTAAAATGAATGTTACATAATAAATAAAGTGTTTCACCAGATAAACTCAACTATTTGAGGGCTTTTTTAATTTTTATATTTTTGAATCGGTAATAATAAGCTGAAAAATGTCATTTTTGTTAAGGCAATTTTTACTGTAACGTTATATCTGTAAAATAATTTTCCTATTTAATACTATAGAGGAAATCGCATTAAATATCATAGAGAGCAAATATGAAAGCGTAATCATTTTATTAGATATAGAATGATTTAATCTGTATTTATTATTTCGTATATTGCAAAATTCGAAAAATTCGTAATGAAGGCCTCAACTCTTTTAATCAGAGTAAAACAATATTGTAATATAATTTTGGTATATTCTAAACAGGCAGTAGATGGTGCTGCCTAAAAATTTGAGTAGTTATTTTACTCAATTTGAATCAGAGGTGAAACGATAAATACCGGAAAAATGAAAAATCCATCCTATCAGTAGAAAAAATACGAATTAGGAGCGATCAAGTAATGAATAAAAAACAAATGGACTCTAAAACAGCAAATAAAAATTTTTCTAAGAAAGTAGCGCCACTAGTGATGTCAACATCATTTATAGCTGCATCATTTTTAGCGGCTGGAGCACCTATTTCTGCATCTGAGCTTGATACAAAAGATGTAAATCCGGAAATTATTGAACACGCGAAAAATCATGGACAGAAAGTATCGGCATTCGCAAAGAGCCTGCCAGGATCTCCTGAAAAAGGGAAGCTTGTTAGCCAGGTAGCCCAGCAGAACTCTGTCACAGCTAATGATGAACTAGAAGAAAGCGATAATATAGATGAAACAGATAATGATAGTGTAGATGAAGGTGCAACTGAAGTGCCGGAATCACCGGTGACTGAAGATAATCCAATTGAAGAAGAGGTAGTAGAAGAACCGGAAGCACCAGAATCAGAAGAAGATTCAACTGAAGAAGAGATAGTAGAAGAACCGGAAACACCAGTATCGGAAGAACAACCAACTGAAGAAGATGAAGTTGAAGAACCGGAAGCACCTGTATCGGAAGAAGAACCAATTGAAGAAGAGGTAGTTGAAGAGCCGGAAGCACCAGAATCAGAAGAAGATTCAATTGAAGAAGAGGTAGTTGAAGAGCCAGAAGCACCAGTATCAGAAGAAGAACCAACTGAAGAAGGTGTAGTTGAAGAGCCTGAAACACCAGTATCGGAAGAAGAACCAACTGAAGAAGGGGTAGTTGAAGAGCCTGAAATACCAGTATCGGAAGAAGATTCAACTGAAGAAGGTGTAGTTGAAGAGCCGGAAACACCGGTAACTGAAGACGACCAAACAGAAGATGGAGCTGAAGAACCGGAAACACCAGTTTCTGAAGATGATCAAACAGAAGAAGAGATAGTGGAAGAGCCGGAAACACCGGTAACTGAAGAAGAACCAATTGAAGAAGAGGTAGCTGAAGAGCCAGAAACACCGGTATCGGAAGAAGAACCAACTGAAGAAGTAGTTGAAGAGCCGGAAACACCAGTATCGGAAGAAGAACCGACTGAAGAAGAGGTAGTGGTAGAGCCGGAAACACCAGTATCGGAAGAAGAACCAACTGAAGAAGAGGTAGTTGAAGAACCGGAAACACCGGTAACTGAAGATGGTACAGCAGACGATGACTTTATTAATTGGTTAGATGAATCGTATCAATTTATCGACAATAGTTATCAAAGTTTAATTAACTACTATCAAATTCATATTGAACAATATTTAAGTGACTTAGAATCGGATCAAACAAACGAAGAATCTGAAAATGTGCCAGTAATTGATGATGCAACTGATGATTCTGCAGATGCTGATGAAGCAGATACAACAGATACAACATTAGAAGAAGATGAATCTCAAGATAATGCTGTTGATAATGCAGAATTACCAACTGAGACTGATGAAAACCTGGAAAGTCCAGCTGTTGTAGAAGATGAAGAACAACCTGAACAACCTTCAACTGTAGTAACTCCTGAGCAAGAAGTTGAAGAGGTGGAGAATATCGTATCAGAACCAGTAGAAGAAACGGTACCAACTGAAACGGAAGAAATTAGTGTTGATACGGAAACAGACCAAAAGCAAGCTGAGAAAATCGCATTAAAAGATAAAGTGATTGGCTACTATCAAAACTTAGTAACATCATTCTCTAATTTTTTAAATTTCCTAAAATAAGAGGAACCTTTAATTTAACTGAATAAAAAACGCTAAAAAGTAGCACAGACCTTCTAAATGGTTTGTGCTACTTTTATTTTTTAAAGTGGCAATCGCTATACAAAAATTAAAATTTCTAATATTCTTAAAATACTATATATTTTGAGGTGAGGTCATTGAAAGCGATACGAATCAATCAATTTGGTACAACGGAAAATTTAGTTGTCGAGCAAACCGAAATACAAGCACCATCTAAAAATGAAGTGCGAATAAACCTGTATGCAGCGGGAGTGAATCCGAGCGATGTTTATACTTCGACAGGTACATATGCCATAAAACCAGAACTACCATACACGCCAGGGCTAGATGGTGCAGGTATTGTAGAAGAGGTTGGGGATCTCGTAACAAATGTGAAAGTTGGGGACCGAGTATTTATTGCGAGTTTACCAAATGGTGATACAACTGGAACGATTGCAGAAAAAATTGTTTGTGAAAGCCGCTTTGTTCATTCAATTCCGGAACATATTTCGTTTGAGGAAGGGGCCGCGTTAGGTATTCCGGCTTTAACAGCATATCGAGCTATAGTGGGAAGAGCGAATGTAAAAGCTGGGCAAACCGTATTTATTCACGGGGCAAGTGGAGCGGTTGGTTTACAGGCTGTTCAAATTGCAAAAGCATTAGGCGCAAAAGTAATTGGAACAGCAAGTCGGGAATCCGGCAAACAGCTTGTAAAAGAGGCAGGAGCAGATATTGTTCTTGATCATATTACGGAACAAACAATTCATACCGTTTTAGAACAAACGGATGGAAAAGGACCAAATGTTATTATTGAATTTTTGGCAAACGAGAATTTACAAACAGATTTGCAAATGATAGCAAAGCAAGGTGTTATTGTTGTTGTAGGAAACCGTGGGGAAATTAATATAAATCCACGTCTAATTATGCAAAAAGAGTGTGACGTTCGTGGCATGGTATTATTTAATATAACAGCAGGAGAACATCAGCAACTTATTCAGAATGTGGCAAAACTTCTTGATAATCAGCAACTTAAACCGGTAATCGGCTATAGCTATCCTTTAGAAGAGGCTAGCATTGCATTTAATGCAGTTATAAATGGTGAGCATAACGGAAAAGTCGTTGTGCGTACACAATAGTAAATTTTTGGACTAGTAAATGCGCTAGTCCTTTTTTTTTATATTAAATTTTGGAAATATTGACATTTAAGTAAGGAATTTTGAATACTTTTGCTATTATTTTGTCTGTTTAGTGCTATTTGCTAAAAAAAATAGAAAAAATTGTTATGATATACGAGTAATATATGAGAAATTAGGGAGCGTAACAATGGGATTTAAAGAAGAATTTAAGCGAGAAATGCGCAATATACAAAATGATGTAGCAAAAGAGGTTGAAAAATATTGGGTCCTCGATTTTGAAGGACATAAAATAGAGATTATTAATGAGATGATGGAGGAAGTATTGAAGGTTGATGGTGAAATTATAGCCCAAAACGTTCGGAAATCCATCTGGACACATATCTTGCCATTTTCAACATTGAAAGGGAAGTTTCAATCTAGCAGCGGGAAGACACATAAAGTATTTGTTAAAATAGGCGGATTTGTAAAACTGAATGTAACGGTTAAAGTAGACGGAAAAGAGCTTTTACATGACGCGATGAAACTACAATTTTTACCCTGGTCAAATAAGGAATTTATCGTGCCATTTATTGAACAGCAATTTCTTGCAAATCAAAAGTTAATAACAAAAGATTTACCGGATGATGCTTTTTTATATGATGAATTTTATCCAAAACATGCACCTGGATTTGCAGATCAGCTTCATACGGAAGAAGTAACGCCTTTTTATACAAAAAAGCTGATCAAACTGTTTTTAGAACAGATGAACAATCCAACTGATCAAACTAGGAAAGCTACTTACGAAAAAATAAAAGATGAAAAAGTAATTAGTTATTATTATGAGTTTTTAGAACAGTTTTCTGAAATCGAAAAAGTGGAAAGTCGGGTAAAGGAAGAAGCACTTTGGTTACTTGAGCATAGTGCACATCGAGAAGTTGTGAAATTTGCGCTTATTGTTCTAGGGACAGGAAATTGCGAAGAAGTAAAGGAGCGCCTTAAAATTATCGCTCTACATGAAGAATTTACTGGGGTAGCCCTTTTTGCATTAACGAATGGGACTACTAACAGCAATGAAACGGTTTGGCATGTCGCAAAAAATGTAACGGGATGGGGTAAGTTAGAGGCGTTGAACTTTTTGGATGCATCTAATGAGGACATCCGTCAGTGGATATTACTTGAAGGATTAAAGGATACAGTTCCAGGCAATGCATCTGCTTTAATGTGTGCAAACAAAGGAAAGCTTGATATAGAGCTACATGAATCCGCCATTTCTGAAAAGATATATGAAGGTGCCGGTACAATTATTTTAGGATTATTATATGAAGGTTCTTATCAAATGATGGATGATTATGAATATGCTGGCCAAGTGATGATGCGCTACACATATCATGCAAAGACACATTGCCGCACACTTCAGCAGTTTTATATACTAACGCAAATTCATGATTATTTACAATATGATGAAGAAACTTGGGAAGACCGATTCTCGACAAACTGGAAGCCACATGAAAAACGCGCGGTAGAAGAAAATATAGAGGGGATTGCGAAAAATCCAGAGTACCTGAAACAGGCATTCGAAATATTGGGAAATGGAGAAGGGGATGAGGATTACGCATTGGCAGTAGCACAATACTATAATGCCGATATTACGGATATAGTGCTTCTGAAATTAAAAAGTAATCCAGAAAACTATAAGTATTATATGGCATTATTTTCTGCTGAAAATGTACAAATTATCGAACAGCTCCTCGAAATTACAAATTCACTCTGGGATTTCAATGATCTGAATGAGGATCAAAAAATGGTTGTGTTAGTGCTTTTGGAGGAATTGGAACAGTATGACGGAGTAGGCTTACAATTTTTATTGAAAACTTTAAAAACAACAGATTACCATCTGCAATACATTACGATCCAAACACTCCAAAACTATAATAAATCTTATTGGCAAGGTACGGAGATTGAACAGCTTGTGCAACGCTATTCAAAAGAATCCAAAGATAAGGACGTCAAAGAAATTGCGAAGCAGCTGATGGAATAAGATTGGCAAAAAATTTCGAAGCCTAACTACTGGGCTTCGAATTTTTTATTATGTTCCTTGAGGTAAGAGAGGGTGAGTGACAAAATAAGGGAAGAAATTCCCCTTATTGCCCCCAAAAAACACGATATCGGGTGTATTTCCATGGAATAAGGGGAAAATTTCCCTTTATTTTCACCCTAAACTAGTTCTCTACTGCAAATAGCGGTAAAAACTCCGCTTATTTCAACATACCCAGAATAATCCGGAACTAATTGGATTTAATGTGCTAAAATATTTATTTACTTTGATAAATAAAGAGGGCAAGGTTAAAAATAAATTAGCAATTCTTAGTTCCTTCATTTTTTTAGCTATTTGTATGTATATTTATTCTCCTTACCCTGAAGAAGTCTACAAAGGATGGTGCTACATATGAAAAGAATTTTATTGTTGTTTTTATTATGTCTCTCTCTATTAGGATGTTCAAATGAAGCTGAAACAAGTGAAGACATCCTATCGAGTGCAGCTGAGTTTAATCTCCAACAAGCATTTAATCTGAAAGAAGAACAAAGTGTCACGATGTTTGTTGAAGTTTATGAAAATGGTCAATTTATTGATGATAGGGAATTTTATTTTGGCAACAATTTCAAAGGAAATGGCAGCGTACAATTTTCTATGTTTAGACCGGATAATGCGGCAGAGGTGTTTTTGATTGGAGCTATTCAAGATAAGAATCACGCAGTATCAAAGAAAATGTTGATTGATTTGACGGAATGGGGCGTAATTTTCAAAGAGGCAGAAAATAAAGTAGTTACTAAACAGGGACAATACCGTTTGGGAATGTTTGGATCCTTGTCAGAAGAAGATTCAACAACCTATACAGAACCATTAAAACTAACTGTTGAAGAGAAAAAAGATTTTGTTGAAGCATACGAACGCTTTCCAATTGTTTATGTAGTAGTAGTCGAAGTAAATTAAAAAGTATATTCAAAAGAGTATTGCCGGGATAGGTGCAATACTCTTTTTCGCTATTTATACTTCCTTCTAAACACTAAAGCAGACAATGTACCAAGAACAATAATCGTACTAAGTACAAATAGTAAACTCATCAAACTCGAAAGGATGGAACCATCAATTTCATAAATAACCCCGTAATCGACTTTGTACGTTTTAGCGTAAAGTTCATAACCGGCAAATACTTTTTCAACGGATTGTGCCGTAAATACATCGCGCAGTAATACAGTTATATGGCTTACTGGGAAGAAGTGAATGGCAGATTGGATCGCAGTTGGCAATACCGCCATTGGCACGTATATGCCGCATAAAAAACCTAATAATGTTCCACTAATGGTGCTCACTGTAGAAAATGCCGTTTCCGTATTAATGAATAACACGATAAATAAATTGATCATACTGCTCATGACCACCGCTAAAATTAAAATACCGACCGCTTTTAACATTGCGATGGGAGAAAGCAATTCACCGCCGATTGAAACGATGAAAATTTCACAGCAAATAAAGCCGACAAAAGTCATGGAAAACCCAATAATACAAGAACTGATTACATAGCTTAACTGAATTTTATAACGCGACGCAGCAGTTACTAAAAAATCTGCTGTCGTTTTTGCCTCTAAATCTTTAATATAAATCCCAAATACCCCGAGAGTTGCCGACATGGCGATTATTGATAAAAGTCCAGCGACCATCCATTCACTGACTAATACTTCAATTTCAGGTGTAACAGGAACATATTCAGCAATGGAGTTTAATTGAAGGTTCTGCAAAAAAATGGCGTAAAGCCCAATTAAAATAAGTACCGAAAGCAAAGAGAAGAAAACGAGCAATTTATTGCGAAAGAATACCTTGTTATTTCGGCTGACTAAACTAAGTAGCATTCATGTCACCTGCTTCCTCATTGATATGAATAAATACTTGATCAATCGAGCCTTTAATCACCTCAAATGATGTAAGGAATGGTTGAATCCGTTCGATAATCGGAATCGCATGTAAAGTAGAGGGGATATTCACTTTATAAACATCACCGAATTGCACCATTACATAGCCGAGTTGTTCGGCTATTTGTTGAATATCAGCTTCCTTTTTAAAGGAAAGTACCATCTGGTCAGATGCAAACCGTTCTTTCAATTCATTTGGTGTGCCTTGAGCAATAATTTCTCCTTTTTTAATAATGACTATTTGATCCGCATTTGCTGCTTCCTCCATGTAATGGGTAGTTAAAAATATTGTCATACCAATCTCTTTCCGTAGTCGTTCAATCGTTTCCCATACGAACTTTCGGGTGTGAGGATCGAGCCCAGTAGTCGGTTCGTCTAGAAATAAGATCGATGGCTTATGGATTATTGCACGGGCAATATCGGCTCGTCTACGTTGACCACCAGACAATTGACCATATTTTTTAAGCTCTATTTCTCCAAGCTTTAAATATTGCCAAACGAATTGATAATTTTCAATTAACTGTGCCTTCGTTAAATGATAAAAGCGTCCACGGTGGATGATATTTTCCTTTACAGTCAGCTCTTTATCAAGCAAACTTTGCTGAAAAACAATCCCAATTGATTTCCTAATCCGTTCATTATCCTTCATCGTTCCGAGTCGGTGCCCATTAATCGTTACTTCACCGCTTGTTTTCTCAAGTAATGTACATAAAATTTCAATTGTCGTTGACTTACCGGCACCGTTACTGCCTAAAAAGGCGAATAAAGAACCTTTTTTCACTTGGAAATGAATCCCTTTAACTGCTTCAATCGTACCAAAATGCTTTTTTAAGTTCGAGACTTCAATGGCGTAAGTCAATGTTATTCACCTCGGTTTTGTTTTAAAACATCGTTCATTCGTTTAATATCACGCTTAAGCGAAAAGAAAATAAAGCACCAAACGATAATATAGATGGCTGTAGATTGTATAAACAGAAGGATTAATGTTGATGGTTCATTAAATGAAAACCAATTCCCAAAAAGCCCGATAGTATATACGGAACATAAGACAACTCCATAATGAAGTGTTAAAACCGCTATATAAGGCCAATGTTTAATTAAAAATAAACTGTTTGCACAACCAATGATAACGCCTAATGAAAGGGCTAATAAAAATTGGTGTAGCAAATCTGCACCGGACCAGGTAATTGTCGCATCATTGTAAGTAATAAGTGCAATGATGAAATAAGACATAAAGACACTGACAAAGCAGCTTATTAAAAAGTTCCTCATTTGCCAACACCTCCTAAACCGAGTGCTTCTTTTAGTAGTTTGAAATAATTACGACTGACAGGGAAGACTGTTTCATTTGCTAAAACGACTTGAGGGTTGCCGAGTACTTTTGCTTGGATGGAGACAATTTTATCGATATTTACGAGCATCGATTTATTGACTCGTATAAAGCTTGATTGAAAGCGATCCTCTAATTCGTACAACTTACTTTTCGCTTCAAATTCCTCTTCTTCTGTCTGTAATAATACTTTTCCATTCTCGGTGAAAATTGAATAAATTTCCGATAGTTTAAGTAGGTGAATGTCTCCGTCTGAGTAACCTGCAATACTTTCGGGTGATGAACTATTAATTTTTCTCATCAATTGTTCGATTGTTTCATCAAATTTTGGGGCGTGGATATGAACTTCGATTTCTTTACAGTCATTTTCAATATGTAGATGAACTTTCATCAGTAACTCCTTTCATGAACAAAAGTGTAGCACTATTTTTTTCATGCTTTCTAAAATCGTTAGTAACAGGTTAAAAATAGTTAATAACAGGTTTAAATATTCGAGTGAAATGTGCCAAGTATTTCTCTGCTGTTCTTATTGTACTAAATTATGGTAAACTAATTATATATCGTAATTAACGATATAATCATTTCGAGCGATATAAAGGGGGTTATCAATTGGATAAAGAAATAAAGTTATTGAACCAGTACTGGACGGATATATATTTTTCCCTTCACTATGCACATGAAGAGCAGATTTCGCATCAAGCTGTACGTATTTTGCAAATGATAGAGAAAACAGATTTAAATAGTGTGGGAAATATCGCAGAGTATTTAAAGGTTTCGCATAATACTGCATCTGAACATGTGAAAAAATTAGTTGGCAAGGGATTTCTTTTTAAGTCAAGAAGTGATGTGGATGAACGAAAGGTAATTCTGCATTTAACGAAATTAGGTAAAGAGGTTCTCAAAAAAAACACCAGCTTAGATGAGTCGAAGCTTGAAAATATTATGCATTCTTTAAGTGATAAAGAAAGATTTGATTTGATGAATAGCCTAAAAATATTAAGTGAGCGTGCAAAATGATGTATACGATATTCAAAATAGCAGTTTCGGCTATCCTTATCGGTTTAGTGACAGAAATTGCGAGAAGATTTCCTACTTACGGAGGAATAATAGCGGCTTTACCTTTAGTTAGCTTATTAAGTATTTTATGGCTATCGATTCAGGGCGAACAAGCTGAGACATTAAATAAATTTATAGTAGGTGTTTTAATGGGGTTACCAGCAACGATGGTTTTATTGGTGATTGTATACATAGGAATGAAAAATTCAATGCATTTAATATGGTCAATCTCATTAGGTATAGCAGGGTGGATGATATTTTTAGCTATTCAAGAAATCTTTGTTAAAGTTTTTAAGAATATTTAAAAAATGATATAACGCTAAAATTATAAAAGAAAAGCCGAGAAACGTTAATTTAATTACGTTTTTTGGCTTTTTACGTTTTTATAGAAACTCCGGTTTGCTTAGCATTTGCTAAAAAGTCAAAAGTTTATGCAACGCGTCATCCAAAAATCACCAATAAAAAATCATTAGTTATTTATTCGAAACGAGTTCGTTCGTTTATAATGTACTGCTTCAATAATGAATTGCTCAGATTTCACATTCGAAATTCTTTAACTCATTTGGGGGAAAAGCTCTATCCAACGATTAATAAACCAGAATGGGGAAGCAAGTATATTGATAACTGCACAACAGTAGGAAAATAACTGAATCCACCGGCTCCCATTTAACAAATAAAAAAAGGTGAAATTTTCTTTATCGCTCCGCCAGCCAATTGTAAAATGGAACCGGTCTTGTACTTTGCTTCGGCTGTTGCTCTTTTGCTTCTGGTAAAACTGGACGTGCCAATGCCTTGTCATACGCCCCTTTATAAATTGCACGTAAAGTCGTCCGAACCGTTAATTTTCCGTCATAAATGTCTTGAATAATTCGCCACATGGCATCTTTAGCAACCGTAAATTCACGCATATTTTGAATCGGTGTTGCTAAAATAGCTGACCGTAACCCATCTTTTAGTTCATCATTTAACGGCAAGCTTATTAAAAACTCATACAATGTTTTTTGCCACTCATTCATCTGTGTGAGCGTATTATTATATATTTCTTTTAAAGAGCTTGTTTTAAAAAGATTAAAAGAGATAGTTTCGTTAGTTGAAAAACCTCCACAGTCCTCGATTTCATGCACTTCTTCAGCTAGGACCCGCTCGGACATTTCCGATGGGACATGTAAAATCTGATAAATGTTAGCCCCTTTAATCCCATTTAGTTTCGTGCTTGCAACAACACATAAAATCCCAAGTTCCGATGCTTTTTTTACAGTGCGATACACTGTTTTCGTGCTAATCCCGACACTATCGGCAATTGTTTTAGCCTTTAAATGCGCGGCCCCAGGATAAGCAAGTGCAGACTGAGCGATACGTAAAATTACATTACGCTCACTACCTGTTAATTCATGATCGGAAAGGTGAGTGGCTACTGCCTCGTCCATTTCTTTTACTGTTTTAAAAGTTTGATATGTTTTTAAATAATCGAATACCATAATGTGCATCTCCCTTCACCATACATATGTCAGTATTGAAGGTAAAAGGGGACATTTTTTTTTGGGGAATTTCTAACGATAAAGAAATAAGGGGAGATTTTACCGTTATTTGAATAATGTTGCTCATTTTTAGATAAATAAGGGGAAGTTTTACCATTTATGCACGTAGGGACCAAAGATTTTTTGTGGGAGTTTTATTTTTATCAGAAAATTGGGTAAAGAGAGGAGAAAGTTGAGTTCGGCTGACTAAATACGAGTTAAGAGATGTTTACTAAATCATTGGCTTTCTGTTACTCAAATGGAAGAATGTTTTTGATGAAAATTGTAGGTCATGCTTAATTTTTTTTAGAATAATGTCAAAAATCAAACAGAAAAAGCTTGTATTATGGTGTGGTGTCTGAATATGTTCTACAATAAGTATCTATTATTCTATAATACGTAAAAATTATCTAAGTAAAAGGAAGTGAGTTTATGAAACTAGCAACAAAAATTTTATGGGCGTTAGGGTTAGGGGCAATTGTCGGTATAGGATTAAACCTTGCTGCGCCTTCATTCTTTACTGAAGCAGACCGATTTTTCTTCACACCATTAGGGACGATCTTTTTAAACTTAATTAAAATGCTTATCGTACCACTAGTGTTTTTCTCAATTGTAGTAGGGGTAGCAAATATTGGTGACCCGAAAGCATTAGGTCGGATGGGAAGTAAAGCGATGCTGTTTTTCTTAACAACGACAGCTATTGCTATTACAATTGGTATTGCTTTAGCAGTGATTTTCCAACCAGGTAATAAAGGTCAATTCGATGTACAGGAAGCAAGCTATGAGGCTACTGAAGCACCACCTGTATCCGAAACACTGCTTGGTATTATCCCGGCGAACCCGATTGATGCAATGGCAAGTGGCGATATGCTGCAAATTATATTCTTTGCAATCTTTATTGGACTAGGAATAAGTTATTTAGCTTCAAAAGTAGATTTAGTAAAACGCTTTATGGAACAGGGAAATGAACTAATGATGTTCCTTGTAACCTTAGTTATGAAATTTGCACCGTACGGAACATTTGGATTAATTGCATCAGCGGTAGGTAAGCAAGGCTTTGATGCATTACAGGCGATGTTCTGGTATATGATGGTTGTATTATTGGCTTTATTTATACACTTCATACTGATTTATGGAAGTGCGTTAAAAGTATTAGCAAAACGTAATCCGATTGAAGTTGTTAAAGCTTATCTTCCTGCAATGACCGTTGCATTTAGTACATCAAGCAGTAGTGCTACACTACCAATTTCGATGGAAGTTGCACAAAATAAATTAAATGTACCAAAAGGAATTAGTAGTTTCGTTCAACCGCTTGGTGCCACTATCAACATGGACGGTACAGCAATCATGCAAGGTGTTGCAACAATTTTCATTGCACAAGTATACGGCGTGGACTTATCATTTTCTCAAATGTTAATTGTTGTTATGACGGCGGTATTGGCATCAATTGGAACAGCTGCAGTTCCGGGTGCAGGTATGATTATGCTTGCCATGGTATTGGAATCAGTAGGCTTACCTGTAGAAGGTATTGCATTAATTATTGGTATTGACCGTCTACTGGACATGACACGTACAATGGTCAACTGTTTTGGCGATTTAACATGTGCGCTTTATATAACGGAAAGTGAAAAAGACAAAGAAAAGTCAGCATTGGCTGAATAATAGTCTAAATAATAGAAGGGCAACGAGTTTATATTATCTCGTTGCCCTTTTTACTAGTTACCCAAGCCATTTCTAAACCCATTATATATTCCGTTACGTGACTAAAATTTTTATGGTAATATTTTGAATAATTTAAAATTATTGTTTGGAGGTTAGGTATAATGAAAGTGTAACATGTGTGTTTTATAAAAAAGAGATTGGGGGATGAAGAGTGGTAACTTTTAAAAAAGCAGGTGCAATGTTATCTGCAACAGCGTTATCTGTAGGTTTATTAGCACCAATGGCAAGCGCTTCAACGTTAGGAAATGAGCGTATGGAGACATTGCCAATTCAAGTAGCGCAAACGAATTCAACGGTAACAAAAGAGGATTTAATGAAGCGGTTTAGAGAGTTATTTCCGAATGAATTCTCAAATGTGAGTGAAAAAGATTTTCGTACAGGTGCAGGTTTCTCACGTACTACAGATTCTACGGTTAGTTATGAACTGAGTTTTACGAAGCATATTGATAATCAATATGTACATGGAAGTTTTAGATTTGTTGGAGAAACGTTAGAGTTAGAGAGTTTTTATTATCAACCAGTAAACACTAAGGATGTATTGTTCCCGGCAAAATATTCAAAAGAAGAAGCGCAAAAGGTAGCAGATAAATTTTTAGAAAAGTTCAATAAAGGCGAGGGGTATGAGCTTGTGCCAAACGCACATGATTTTTACTCATCTTCAATTTTAACGCAGCCTGTTGAATACTCGTTTATGTATGAAAAGAAAAACTCCGGTATACCAATTTCGGATCAAACTATTAATATACGAGTGTTAGGGGATGGCACAGTGTCATCATTTTACAGAACAACACCTCCAAAAAATAATTTTACGTATGATGATCCAGCCAAAAAACAAAATGAATCTTCCATTGCTAACCGCTTGCAAGATGCTTTAAAAGCACAGTTGTCATATACAATTGTACCTGATTATTCAACAGGGGATCACAAAGTAAAGCTTGTTTATGAACCAAATAGCCAAGTTATTTCAGGTATCCATGCGCAAACAGGGGAATGGTTAACTTTGGACGGGCTGTCATCAACATTATCTGCTAAACCAATTACATCAATTGTTTCTGCGCCCTTAGCGGCAAAACAGCCGAACATGACAGCAGAGCAGGCGCGAGCATTGGCTGAGAAATTACTTGCCACAGATATAAAAGGTGTTCAACTAGAAATTGGAGCAGTTGATGAAACAACATCGGAGACTGGTAAAGAAGTCTTCAACATTCAATATATGTATAACTATCGGAATGGTGGAACAGGAACTGTACTAACAATTGATAAAGCAACAGGAGAATTCATTCAGTATAGTGATATTAAAAGTCATCTCGAAGTAGAAAGTGATGACAGCGAGGCAGATGTAAAATTAACACAAAAACAGGCATTGGATAAAGCGATCGCCCTTGTGAAAGAATGGATACCTTCATCTGCTCACAAGTTTGCATTGCCTGTAAATGATGGCTACCACGAGAGTTACAATAACAGTTATAACTTTACGTTCCCACGCATCGTGAATGGCTTAACAGTAGTAGGAGACAATATCTCAGTAGGTGTCGATGCCAATACAGGTGCTTTAGTAAACTTGTATATAAGCGATTATGGTGATTTGGAGTGGCCAGCAGCAACTGATATTTTATCAGAACAGGAAGCAACAAAAATGTTGAAAGATGAGTTGAAACTAAAGCTGCAATATGTGAATCATCCAAAAGTGGGTAATGAACAGCATTATAGCTTAGTCTATCAATCGGTATTCAAAGAAGGGTCCTCTGCTGGGATTGATGCCAAAACAGGAGAATGGTTAGATGCTTATGGAATGAGCAGTTCAGACAAGCCTAAAATCACGCATCCAACAGCTGCAGAGGAATTAAATTATTTAATTCATGCAGGGATTTTAGAGGTAGATGAATCATTTAATCCAGATGCATCCGTTACAAAAGAGGAAGCGCTAAAAATATTATTGAAATCAGTAACCTATATGTATTATAGCTCGAGATATAACGAGTATGAAACGACGGATCAAACGTTTACAGATATAACGTCTGAACATCCTTTGTATTCATTTGTAACACGCGCCTTAAGTATGGGGATGCTTGATACCTCTACTAAAACATTTAACGCAACTTCCCCTCTTTCAAATCAAGAACTGGCAAAATGGGTAATCGGTACGCTGAAGCTTGATAAGCCAGCGCAACTTAGTGATATATATGATTTAAAATACAGTGATGCAGCACAAGTAAATCAGGAGCTACGCGGTTATGTTGCATTAGCGTATGGATTGGGATTACTTGAGGCAGAAAATAATCTGCTGAAGCCAAATAGTGAAGTAACGTATGCTCAATTAGCACAAGCAACAATTCGTTTAGCCCATAAAATGAACGAATATCAGATTAACAACTATTAATGAGTGAATGTTCAAAGCGAAAATAATTTTAAAAAAAGACAAGTGCTATATATAACAGCATTTGTCTTTTTTTAGATACAGTTGGTCGCTATAACGTGGGGAAGATTTTCTAATAAAATTTCACTTTATAAATGGGCTACAGCAAGACAGCGCTAAAACCACGTCTGCATGTCTTTATCACTGCACTTATTGCCGTTTGCGAGGCCCGCCAATCCGAAAAATTCCCCTGGTAATAAAGTGATGGAATAGAAGCGCTGAAGCTTCCGATAGATAGAAAGCGACATATCAAGTTTTTCGGTGCCCCCCTAAAATAAGGGAATATTTTACCGTTATTTGTATGATGTAGCTCATTTTTAGGATAAATAAGGGAACGTTTTACCGTTATTTCAAATAAAATCGTGAAATTTCATCTTTTTTAGGTCAATAACGGAAATTCTTCCCCTTATTTTTACTGTTTTTTAAGTTTTTTTAAAATAACGGAAATTAGTTCCTCTATTTTTCTGACTACGCAATTCAATCCAAAGAAACTTTGGAACCACGCCGCCGGGAAAGTCTGTTTTCCTTATTTTTACGCTTCCATAGAAACACGATGAAATAAATATAAAAGCAAAACAACAATACATTAGTTGCAAGAAGAATGATCTCGTAAAGGTCAACTGCAAAGTGTATGCCAATGTAAGTAAACAACTGAAATAACAATAGTAAGCTAATATAGAGCCTAGGAAACATACTCTCTTCACCACGTAAAATTTCTTTTGAAACAGAAAAAATACAGGAAAGATAGAGAATTGAAAGAAGCCCATTTAATATAGCAACGATTTGGAACGTTAAATTTGTAGATGGAACGAACATTTCAGGCTGTACTATTCCAATTATTGACGTTATGGCAAGTACCGTAGCACAGATCGCACCTAGTTTGGCATATTGGGCCTCCACTTTTGAAAACGCATAAACAATAATAATGAAGCCGATAAAATCCGGAAAAATATCAAAGGTGCCAAAATTGATGTCAAAAAACTGAAACAAAATCCCGATTATAATAAGTTTGTGAAAGTTCATAGCTCGCCACGCTCCTTCACTAAATTGTTTACCCAGTCCTCACTTGGTTTCGTATTTAAAAATTGGGTCAAGGTCAAAATTTTATCTTTTTGCTCGGCATCCATAATATGCAGTTCCAGTTTAAATAGCTCCATTTCATATTGAGCCTCGCCGTCTGTTGTCTCAATATATAGTTTATCTTCGGTGTTAAATTGAAGTGGTGCAGTTAGGGGAAGCTGTACATCCTTACCATTTATTTTGAAATTCAGCAGGTCAACCCGATTATCCACGACCGTTACTTGTTTTAAAGTAAAGGGTTCTAATACTTTATAAAAACCGGACGTGCCATCTGTCCCGACAGAACTAGATAATGACTGAAGCTGCGGGATCTCCTCATACTCATAAGTTGTAAGTGGGATCGTTGTTGTAATTCCATTCTTAAAATGAATTGTCCCTTTTGTAACGCCCTCTAAAGGAGTTAAATCTTCATTGTCATAAAGCCATATAACCGGTGAAATCATACTGTAATACGTATATTTAACATATGTTTCAAGCGTAGTCTGTGGCTGCGCATTAAACATCGAAAATGGCTGTTCCGGGTAATAATGGTGCCCGTTAAACTCTATCGATTGGAATTCATGCGGATCTAATGAATTTGTTACATATGAAAATTTAATCGTTTTGTTTGCAAAGTCAATCATACCAGCCACAGGAATCGGTTCATCCAGCATCTTTGTGTCATAGTATAGCGTACTCGCTATTTGTATAATACCAACTACAGCAAGTATCAGTAATAATCTTTTCATAAAATTCTCCTAACTTTACTCTTTGTTATAGTAAATAACCCGCTAAATTAGGGAATTATTACATAAATAGTATACGCTATGTTATTTTAAAAAGAATGAGCTATTGTAAGTGTTTATAACCGAAGAAGTTGCAAAGGGGAAAGATAACTTTCACAAATTTAAACATTTATTTAATTTAGGAATGTATTAAAACTTTCGTACTCGATGTTAAACAATAAAAGGCACTGTCTAAATTATTCAAATGAAAAAGTGGTATGAATTTTTAAATTCGTACCACTTTTCAAATTGATTAGCTAATATTTAGTTACTGTTTTTCCTTCTTATCCGCTTTAGAACCCCAATACGTAGCAAGAACTGGTCCGGAAATATTGTGCCAGAAACTGAAAATGGCACTTGGAACCGCTGCTACTGGATCGAAGTGGGCCATTGCTAATTGTGCGCCTAAGCCAGAATTTTGCATACCCACTTCAATTGAGACAGCTTTTTGATCATCGTACTGTAGTTTAAATAGTTTCGCTACTAAGAACCCGAGTAAGTATCCTAAACCGTTATGTAAAATGACAATTGCAAAGATAATTAATCCTGTTTCTAAAATTTTGTCGCGGCTTCCGCTTACTACAGCTGCAACAATCATGACGATGGCAACAACTGATACTGTTGGAAGAATATCAACACTTTTTTCAACAAGTGGTTTAAATAAGAACTGCGCAATGATACCTAAAATAATTGGAATTAATACCACTTTTATTACCGACATAAACATGGCCATAAATGAAACCGGTAACCATTCGCTTGCTAATAAGTAAATAAGAGCCGGTGTTACAAAAGGGGCTAGTAATGTCGTACATGATGTAATTGTAACGGATAATGCTGTATTTCCTTTTGCGAGGAATGTCATAACGTTAGATGAAGTTCCTCCCGGGCAGCAACCTACTAATATAACCCCAACCGCAATTTCCGGTGGCAGGTTGAAAATCTTGGCTAATGCAAACGCTAGTAATGGCATAATAACAAATTGTGAAACAATCCCAATGATGACGCCTTTAGGGTGCTGAAGAATTAACTTGAAATCATCTACTTTCAACGTCATCCCCATACCAAACATAACAATTCCGAGTAACAAGGTGATGTAACTGCCAATCCAAGTGAAATATTCTGGTAACCAGATGGCTAAACCAGCTGCGACGAGTACCCAAATCGCAAATGTATTCCCCGCAAACTTACCTATTTTCTGTAAAACTCCCATAATGATGTGACCTCAGCTTTCTATTGAATTCTAGTTATTGTAATATATTAAATTTTTAATTGCAATAAAATTCAGAAAATTTTGTTTATCAATATTGGTAATAATGATATTAATAATTAGTACATGCTCCAAAACATATAAATATCGTAATTTTTAATTAATCAAACATATTTCAAAAAATAGGTTTACTTAACTTTTAATAGGGGTATATGAAATTATTGGTTTTGTCTCAGCCAGTAAATTTCCCCAAGTGTAACATCTCCAATTTTAAGTGCAATCCTATTACAACCACCATTAGTAAACTAAAAAATAATAAATAAAGAGTAGGAGTGAGAATTGAATAAATAAAATTCTTTTTATTATGCAGTCATTTAATAAGTTCTTGAATAGACCTTAAAAAGATAACTATAACTGCGTGTTACATAGTGAACCGATTTTGTTGTCATGTAAATATTAATCGAATAATGGAAGAAAAAAGGGGGACTCCAAGTATGAAAAGGATGTTTTTAGTTAGTATTTTAATATTGTCAGTTGTTTTATCTGGTTGTGTAGGGAGTACAAGTAGTAATTCTGATAGTGGGGCCGGCGATGGTAAAACGAAAATTAGCTTCATTCATTGGCGAGGCGAAGATAAAGAGGCTTTCGATAGCCTAATAGCTGAATTCGAAGAACAAAATAAAGACATTGAAGTAGACATGACAATTTATCCATCAGAACAATATCAATCTACAGCGCAAACGTTATTACGTGACGGCTCAACAGGAGATGTTTTTACAAGCTATCCGGGTTCTCATTTTGAAATAATTAAACAGGCAGGTTTATTTGAGGATTTATCCAATGAAGATTTTCTTGAAAACTATAATGAGCGATTAATTTTAGCTGGTCAGGCAGATGACAAGCAATATGCAGTACCGTTACAGCTTGTATTTAATCAGCCTATATACAACGCTACATTATTTGAGGAATTAGGATTAGATCCAAACCCTAAAAGCTGGGAAGAATTTTTAGCCCTTTGCCAAGCAATAGCCGATGCAGGACATACTCCGATTGCCTTCCCAGGTGCAGATATTGGCCCGGGACAGTTCATGAACTCTATGATGATGAACAATGCTCCTGAAGAAGATGTTTTTGACAAGCTAATAGCCGGGGAAGCTAGGCTTACAGATGAGTGGTGGGTAAAAACACTTACACAATTTAAAGAGTTAAACGACAAAGGCTATTTAGGAAATGGTGCTCTAGGAACAAATCATCCAGGTGCTATTGCCATGATTGCAAACGGTGAAGCAGCTATGCTTGCAACTGGTTCATTTGCAGTAGCGGGCATTAAAGAGATCAATCCAGATATTGAATTAGGTTTACTTGCGCCAATTACAGTTTCAGAAAGTGAAGCTGTGTGGGAAGGGATTCATACAACTACATTCATGCTTGCAGTAAATTCGAAATCAAGTAAAAAAGAAGCGGCCAAAAAGTTTGTATCTTTCTTATCTGAAAAAGAAAACGCTGAGGAATACGCAAATAAAACAAGTCAACACGTAACAGTTAATGACGTAGAGTATACATCTGAAGAATTAAAATCAGCAGAAGAATGGTTTGAGAAAAACACCCGCTTCCAACCACGTTATTTAATCCCGAATGCTAATGTAGAAAAAGCTGTTATTGCTTCAATACAAGCTGTATTAAATGGAACGGATCCGGTAAAAGCAGCTGAAGATTCTCAAAAGATTGTAGATCAAAATATTTGATAAAAGGGGGATTTTTTTCCCCTACTCTATTTAATGTAAAGGGATGATTGGATGAACTTAAAAAGGAATAAGGTCTTACTACTATTTTTAATTCCAGGTTTAATTTTATATTCTATTTTCTTTATCATTCCTACTATTAATGCTGTAATATACTCTTTTACAGATTGGGACGGACTTTCGCCAGACTATAACATAGTTGGGTTTGATAACTACATAAATATACTTACAAATGATTCAATATTCTTAAAGGCAATGGGCAATAACTTGAAATTTATGCTCTTTGTATTAATTTTCCAAACAGGCTTTTCGTTACTGTTTGCACTGTTTTTAATTAAAAACACAAAGACGAATGTATTTTTACGTGCATTATATTTTTTCCCGACAATTTTAAGTTCAGTTTCTGTAGCGTTTATTTGGTCATTTGTTTATGACCCAAATATCGGCATATTAAACACGATTCTTGGTTATTTAAACCTTGAGTTTTTACAGCAAAGTTGGTTAGGTAATCAAAATATAGCTATTTATTCAGTAGCTGTAACACAAGTTTGGTTCCATACAGGTCAAATGTTAGTCATTTTCGTAGCAGGACTACAAGCAATTCCTAAAGATTTATACGAAGTGGCTAATATAGAAGGCGCAAGTCGTTGGCAGCGTTTTAGGTATGTTACTTGGCCGATGATTGCCCCATCAGCGACTATTGTTATGGCATATACGACCATTCAGTCCTTTAAAGCGTTCGACTTGATTTTCGCAATGACTCGTGGTGGCCCTAATTATTCAACGGAAATTTTGGCAACTCTCATTTATACGACTGCATTTAGAAGCTTTGAGTTCGGTTATGCTTCAGCTGAATCGGTATTATTTATGATTATTATTGCTATTATCACAGTACTGCAATTTAGAATTTTGAGAGCTAGCAAGGTCCAGGAATAGGGGGGAAGGGATATGCGGATTATAAGATTCATACTTCTAACATTATTTGCTTTAGTCGTCATTATACCTATGATGATTGTCGTACTTACAACATTTAAATCTACATCAGAGGTATTTTCAAATATATTAGGATTACCGAGCAGTTTAAGCTTTAAAAACTATGTATCTATTTTTACAGAACAACCAATGTCCCGTTATTTCTTGAACAGTGTAATTGTTACGTTTTTCTCTGTAACGCTTACTCTATTGTTTGCAAGTTTGATTGCATATAGTGTAACGAGAATGTTTGGATGGATTGGTGTCATTATCTTTTCTTTATTTACGCTGGGGATGATGGTGCCAGCTCAAGTAAATATGATACCGCTCTATCAGCTAGTATATAATTTAGGGTTAACTAATAGTTTGCTAGGTTTAATATTAGTTAATATTGCTGTCACAATGCCAGTAGCTATTTTTATAATAACTGGATTTATGAAATCTATTCCTAAATCATTATTTGAAGCAGCTACAATTGACGGAGCCAGTGAATTTAAAATGTATTATAAGATTGCTATACCTTTATCATTGCCTTCCATTGCAGCAACAGCAATTTTCCTATGCGTAATGCACTGGAACGATTTATTGTATCCATTATTATTTATTACGAACAATGATTATAAAACGCTTCCTCTTGCTTTGTTGGAATTCCAAGGAGAATATGCTACGAACTATCCGCTGTTATTTACGGGAGTCTTAATAGCATCAGCTCCTATGATTCTTGCTTATCTATTCCTACAACGTTACTTCATTGCCGGGATTACAGCAGGTTCTGTTAAAGGATAATTAAATGTAATATAGCCAAAGGGATTTGGAAATTGCTCGTTTTCCAAATCCCTTTGGCTATTACTCCCGTTATTTCATATTAAAATAAAAATGCATAAAAAATGAGCTAGGAATGTATCTCCTAACTCGTTTGTATTGCTGTCCAGTTTTACTAAAATAAAGTAAGTTTACTCGCCTAAATTCAATAACCATTTACGCAATTTTTCCTTCGGATAGTACACCTTACCGTTTATTATAATATGCGGAATGTCTGAATGCTCTTGAATTAAAGATTTTGCATCTTCTTTTGATATTCCCATAAAATAATGGACATCATTTTCTTTAATGAGTTCGTGTTCATCTTCTTCATCTAAAGAATCGAGAAGATTTTTTGCATCCGGATTTTTAAAATTTTTCAGTCCATCTCCGATAAAATATCCTGCAACTGCAATTCCTACGGCTACAAAAATAAAACCCCATTCCATCATTTTGCCCCCCTAAAAATAAATGTCATCTTATGTAAGATTGATGTTAAGATTCTATTTTTCATTAACCTGTGCTTTTAGTTTAAGTACATTCATTCAAAATCTCATTCTTATTTTAACGTAAATATTCAGTTTAGGTAAAATTAATTGTTGATCTTGAGTCTAAAGTACAAAAAAGCAGATAGAAAAGGGGACTAGTCAAAGTGGTTGTGACATATCGCTTTTTGCATATACATACACTGCTATAATAGGGAAATATCTTAAAGAAGGCAACATTACTTGCGGGAATGACGTTCTATTTTAAAGGAGAACATACATAATAGCGGTAGGTTTTCACATTTTCTATTGTGAAACGTTCCAAGTTTTTGTATGCTAAATGAATGTAGAAGTGGACTAAAGGGATAAAATCGGTTTCTGTCGATTTTGACTTTGAAGATTGCAAATGATTGGAGTTGTTTTTGTTGTTAGATACAATCATTTTACCAATGATTGAGTTTTTTAAAGGGTTTGGCTATTTCGGTGTATTATTGGCACTCTGCTTCGAGTTTATTCCGGCAGAAGTCATTTTACCGATGGCCGGGTTTTGGATTGCTCAGGGAGAATATAAATATTGGCTAATGGTGCTTGCAGGTACTGTAGGTGGAACAATTGGTCCATTGACATTATACGCAGTAGGTCGCTATGGCGGTCGTCCGATTGTATTGAAATACGGGAAGTTCTTCTTGGTTAATGAAAAGCAAATAAATGCTGCGGACAAGTTTTTCGCAAAATATGGTGCAGGTGTCGCCTTTTTCGGACGCTTTATGCCAATCGTCCGTACAGCGATTTCCGTTCCTTGCGGGATGACAAAAATGAATGTATGGAAATTTACAATTTACACGTTTTTAGCAATGTTTCCGATTACCGCACTTTATGTGTATTTAGGCATTAAGCTAGGTGAAAATTGGGAACAGGCTGGAGAGCTGTTTAAACAATATTTACAGCCATTTGTTATCATCATTTTAATTTTAGCAGTAATTTATGCAATTTATAAATACCGCATCAAGTTATTGGAACGTAAAATGAATTTACCAAATAAGAAATAGTTTGAAAAGGTAGCCTGATTATATAAGGGCTACCTTTTTTAATTACAATTTTCACCTCACTTTCTTTTAAAAAAACCCCCGAATATTCTAATAGGAATTTTATAGACTCATCATCATAACATGGGGGTTCTTTTCTAATTCGGAGCGGAGGGTGAGCCGCCAAAAATACTTACTTCAACGAAAAGAGTTGTGCGAAGTGTAGGGGCGGACTCCTTGGCGATTAAGCGTGCGCGGAAAATCCACTTTTGATGCCGCCGTCAGAGGCATCAAAAGTTAGTTGGAGCCACGCCGCCCGGAAAGCCTGCCCCGGAACGGAGTACAACGGACGCGAGCTTCCAAAAAACTTGCCTTATCGCATTTTCCCCGTAGCGCAGCAGGACAGACTTCATTATAAAATCTTATTATTTCAACTTTGTCCCCCAACTTATAGAATGGTGTTTAACTATTTTATACATATTTTGGATTAAAAATGGTAAAGTGAACATAAAAGAACAATAACTTAATAAGATTTAAATTTAGTAGATGCAAAATCATATGAGTGGAGGGGGACAATTGAAAGATATAATCCATTTTCTTATGAAGGGATGGCTAAAAAGCAAGTATATTTTCCTGTTTCCGATTGCAATGGGGCTTCTTGTTTGTATACTGCTGGGCATTAATAGTACGCAGTCGGGTGCAACGAAGAACGAGTTGCAGGAAACATTCGACAATCGTAAAGAAACTGTTCGTCTTTTAATTTCCAGTATGTTAACGAAAGAACGCGTTATTGGCCTTACACCTGATGAACGGGAATCGTTGGACATTCTTTTGTTAAAAGAAGAGCATATAAAAGAGATATTAGCAAAGATTAATGAAGGGGATCTAAAGATTGCACAAGAACAGCTTGCCTATATAAATGAGTACGAAACATATACCGCCACAACCAAATTTATACCTTACCTCAATCAAGATGCATTAAAGCTTGAGCGTCTTATGGCTGAACATTTACTTGATTATGATCTACCATATTCAGAGCAAATCACTCCCTATAAAACGGCCCTCTTTACAAAGCAGTTATTCCAGATTTTTTTTAGCCCAATTACTATATTTATGCTACTGCTTGTATTTTGTTTTAAATATATGGCTGATAAAGAAAAACGGCTATTTGATTTCTTTAAAATAAACTCATTATCCAATACATCCATTTATTACGGATACTTAGTTCCATTACTAAGTATAGTATTTATGTATATTTTAATAGCAAGTATTCTATCGTTTTTACCTCCGTTATTAACTGGGAATATCAATACAATTTTTTACCCGCTGGAAGTAGCTGTCGGTTCAGAAATGATTTTGGTGCCTGTATGGAAGTGGCTAGTTTTTATTCCGATTGGCTGGGGAATTTTCATTTCATTTCTATTGCTTATAACAATTTGCCTGTTCAAGCAGCAAGCCAATTTAGGCATCCTGTTCTCTGTCATTAGTATGCCGGTTTTCATCGGTTACCTGATTTCATTAAAGACTGGATTCCAAATAGGAAACCCGATTCACTTAATTGCTTCATATGAACCGCACTTGTTGACTTCAAATCGTTTTGTTCTGTATTTACTTAGCATGCTATTGCTGCTCATTTTTAGTAGTATCATTGCGTATGTTATTATTCGAACTAAAAATATCAAGCTTACAATACCTCAACTTAATACAACAAAAAAGCAGTATCAATCAACACAGAAGTTTAAGCTTCTGCAATTCGAGCATATAAAAAAGAAACGCAAAGGACATATTCTTTTTACCATAATTTTATTATTCGGAATGATTGGTGGGGTCGTTGTTGCGGTGAATGAGCAGTATCAAACATTCCCTGACAAAGCATTAAAAGCGATTGAAAGTTATCAAAATCAAATTATTAAAGATCAGGCACATTGGAAACTGGTCGCGGAAGAATTTGAACTCGAACAGGCATTGCAACGGCAAATGGCAGAGCAAGCCGGAGAAGAAATGGAAATACTGGATGAAAACCCGTTCCTATTGATGATAAAACAATTGGAAAATCGGTATGATGCGGTGGAAAGTTTAAAAGGCGAGATTCATTCCCCTGACTTTTCCGAAACTTATCGTAAAGTTATGAAGTCGCTGGCACCAGGTTCATATAAAGATAGCGAAAGTACAAACACATTGACAGATATGGCATCTGAAGAACAGCAAATGATTCTGGAAGACAAGGGAATTACACCATGGCCACTTGGACATAAATGGGTTTCCAATTTTCATGATCCGAGTCAAGCTGTGGATAATGACCATTTTAAAAGATTAAAGCTTTACCAGGAACAAAATACTAAATATGACAACAGCAGTTTGTTTGCTGTCTACAAGTTTATGGATTGGAATATGATGCTGTTTGTATTGCTTCTATTTGTATTACTGTTATGGACAACGATGGCTGAGGAGCGCAGTCCTAATCCAACGATTAACTTTTTAGCTACGAAGCCGATTCGACTTACATCCGTTTATATAACGAAATGGCTCTATAATTTCGTGATTGCCTGTAGTTTACTTCTTATTAGCAGTACGATCGTTCTCCTCGTTGCCATACTTATTGGGGGCTTTGGAGAAGCGAATTATCCGATTTTGATTTATGCGAGGGAAAGGATAGGGGAACATTATTTCCTTTCAACAGCCGATTATGCCTATTTTTACTTTGAAAGCCTAGCTGCACTTCTTGTGAAAAGCGGAATTCTTATCATCGCTCAAATTTACTTTTTGAATAGCCTGTTCAGTTTCATAGGAAAAGTGATTAAAAACCATTACGCAGCTATTATTGTGACGTTCTTGATTGTCATTGCAGGCTATACTGCTGGAAACTATTATATTGAATTAACGAGCAGTTTTTATAATCCGTTTGTCTATTTTGATACTTGGAATGTGATAGATGGCTGGAAATCCATTGAAGCGAATAACGGGCAAGTAAATTTTCTAAGTGGCACGGCCATTTTATTCGTTAGCGGAAGCTTGTTGTTCGTTATCGGTCTTTTATTTAGAAGGAGGGTGACATCTTAATGGTATTGCATGTTCATCAGCTCGAAAAAAAGTATAAAAATAAGCTAATCCTCGAAAATATTAATTTTTCGATTGGAGGTGGGGAAATCATTGGTCTTGTAGGACCAAATGGGGCAGGGAAATCAACGTTAATGCGTTCAGTATTAGGGCTGGAAGAAATTAATGGCGGCTCAGTTCAAATAAATAACATTTCTCATAATAGCCCTGAATTTTTTAAATATATCTCTTTTTTACCGAGTGATAATTACTTGTATATGCAGCTAACAGGTTATGATCATCTGTCGTTTATTGCCAATGTCTATAAGATTCCCCCTAATGATATCGAGGATATTATAGATCTAGTCGGAATTCGCTCCTATGTGAATCAGCCTGTGAAGTCCTATTCTTATGGGATGCGCCAACATTTATTTATTGCGGTAAGTATTCTGACAAAGCCGCTCATTATTTTAATGGATGAACCGTTTAACGGATTGGACCCAACAAGTACTATAGAATTAAAACAATTAATCCGCACACTGCATGGACAGGGAATCAGCATAGTCATCTCCACACATAACCTCGATATACTGGAGGATTTGACAGATACAATCTGGTTTATTAAAGAGGGAAAGCTCCATACAAATCAGCTTGAGTCAAAGATCGATGTACCTTATGAGATTAAGTGTAATCCTAATCATGACCTTGCTCAATTAATGCAAGATAGTGAACTTCCATTTCAGATAAATGAAAATCGGCTTATTACAGATGCGGCACACTCGATTGAAATTTATCTGCAATGGCTACTTAAGCAGGATATACAAATTCAGTCGGTAAATCCGTTAAAACGTAATTTGGAAGAGTTGTATCGCGATTTTTATGATGTGTAGTTAATATAGGAAATTATAAAAAGCCGTTGTCGCATATCGTGACAACGGCTTAAACTGTAGACGACCTCTTAAAAAGTATTTGTTTAAAATTACATATATTGAACCGTTGATTTCCATTCCGGGACCGAAGCTTTCCCCGGGCACGGCTCCAGCTAACTAAATTGTGCCTACAACGGCAGGTACAATTTAGTGGATCTTCCGCGCGTGCGGTTCCCGGTGGAGTCACGGTCCCTCCACTCCAATCAACTTATTCATCGCTTTAAATAAAGTGAGATATGATTTCAATGATGACTAGTAATCAAACAATGAACGTGAACAAATTTTCCGGCTAACCATCTAGTTAAAATTTATAATAAAAAGACAAAAGGTCTCGAGGGTTTATCTCTCGAGACCTTTTGTCGACAATCTAAGCCATTGTCATGTATCGCGAAAACGGCTTAATTTATGGTGAAATGAAACTTCTGAAACCAAAAACTTCAATTAAATCTTCGATAAGTTCTATTTATCCTCCCCAATAAAAAAAGTTATGTGATATTAATTAACATTAAAATTGGGATAGACTATATTTTAACGTCCACTATCAAACAAGGGACTTTGGAAAAGATAACTTTGAAGCAATATGCTTGCATACCTAACGTTATAAGTAGCTCAAATAAAAGGAATTTTGTAATTTAAGAACTATATTTACATAATTTTATTAACTAATATTAGAGGTTAAAGTAATTAATTACCAAATTGGGATTCGTCATACTTCTTATATTGAGATAAGAATGTTCTGAAAATGGAATTGATACAGACTGAATTATTCTATAGAATTTCACATGTAAGGAAAACTAACATGAAAATCCTTGCGTAATAGTTTGAGGGGGGTTAGTGAATGAAAAAGCTGAAAAATATATGGTTTATGGCATTGTTGACACTTATGTTTGTCGTATTAACAGCATGTGTCGGTGAAAATGCCGCAGAACCAGCAAAAACGGGAGCAGAATCAACATCAGATGGTACAGCTACTAAAACAGAAAAGCCAGAGGGTGATACTGTAAAAGTAGGGATTTTACACTCATTGAGTGGCACGATGGCAATCAGTGAGGTATCACTAAGAAATGCCGAAATGATGGCAATCGAAGAAATCAATGCCGCTGGTGGTGTTTTAGGTAAACAAATTGAACCAATTATTGAAGATGGTGCATCAGATTGGCCTACGTTTGCTGAAAAAGCAAAAAAATTACTTCAAAGTGATCAAGTAGCCACGGTATTCGGTGGTTGGACTTCCGCATCACGTAAAGCAATGCTCCCTGTATTTGAACAAAATAATGGCTTACTTTGGTACCCAGTGCAATATGAAGGAATGGAATCTTCGCCGAACATTATGTACACAGGCGCTACTACTAATCAACAGATTGTTCCAGCAGTGGACTGGCTGTTAGAAAACAAAGGGAAAAAGATGTTCTTATTAGGTTCAGATTACGTTTTCCCTCGTACTGCCAATAATATTATAAAAGCTCAATTAAAAGCAAAAGGTGGCGAATTAGTCGGTGAAGAATATACTGCCCTTGGCCACACTGACTACTCGACATTAATTTCAAAAATTAAGGCGGCAAAGCCAGATGTTGTGTTTAACACATTAAATGGCGATAGTAACGTCGCATTCTTTAAACAATTAAAAGATGTTGGTATTACAGCTGAAAATCTACCTGTCCTTTCAGTATCAATTGCTGAAGAAGAAATTCGCGGTATTGGTGGAGATGTTGTAGCTGGACATTATACTTCTTGGAACTATTACCAAACACTTGATACAGCAGAAAATAACGACTGGGTTGCAAACTTCAAAGCGAAGTACGGAGATGAAGTTGTAACAGACGATCCAATTGAAGCGGCATACTTTGCAGTTTATTTATGGGCTGCAGCAGCAGAAAAAGCCGGCTCGTTTGATGTAGATGCTGTGAAAGAAGCAGCGAAAGGCATTGAGGTGTCTGCTCCAGGTGGTACCGTGAAAATCGATGGAGATAACCAACATACTTATAAAGTCGTTCGTATCGGTGAAATTCGTGAAGACGGTTTAATCGATGAGCTTTGGAATTCAGGTGAGGCTGTGAAGCCAGATCCATACTTAGAAAACTATGATTGGGCAGCATCTGTAAAACCAGGTGAATAATGGCTAACCATCATAACATGGGAATATTTTCTAATAAAATTTCACTTGATTGATTGGTGGGCTACGGCAAGACAGCGCTAAAGCCACGTGATACGTGTCTCTATCACTGCCTTTATTGCCGTTTGCAAGGCCCACCAATCCCAAAATTTTGCCCTCGTTATAAAGTGTAGTAAAAACACCCAATCTAGCCGCTTGCGCTATCGCGAGGCGGCGGAGAGCAAAATGCTATATTTTGAATCTTCATTTTTGTAGAAATTTACTTTATGCCAAAGTGTAGAGTGACGCGGAGCGGAGGATGCGCCGTCAATAACTTTTTTCAACGAAAAGAGTTGTGCGAAGTGTAGGGGCGGACTCCTTGGCGATTAAGCGTGCGCGGAAAATCCACTTTTGATGCCGCCGTCAAAGGCATCAAAAGTTAGTTGGAGCCACGCCGCCCGGAAAGCCTGCCCCGGAACGTAGTACAACGGACGCGAGCTTCAAAAACACTTGCTTCAACGTTCTTTCCCGTAGCGCAGCAGAACGAACTTGATTTTTAACATCCCCAACTTATGGTGATGAACCTGAATAATTGAAATAGTACGCTCCTACATCAAGTAGGGGCTAACTTTTCAATCGAGGAGGTCTATGATGGAGATTTTGTTGACACAGCTATTTAATGGATTAAGCTATAGCTCATTTTTATTACTGATTGCGTTAGGTCTTTCGATTACTTTTGGCTTAATGCGTGTTATGAATATGGCACATGGTGACATGATTATGATCGGAGCATATGTTACCTACTCTGTTCAATTAATTTTTGTCAGTATGGTACCTGAATCTTTATTTGATTATTATTTTATTCTCTCTATTCCAATTGCATTTATTGTAACAGCTTTAATTGGCTTGTTAGTTGAAAAAAGCTTAATTCGATTTTTATATGCTCGACCACTCGATAGTTTATTAGCTACTTGGGGATTAAGCTTAATTTTTCAGCAAATTGCCCGGATGATTTTTGGGGCTCCAAACGTTGCCGTAACAGCACCTTCTTGGTTGAATGGCAATGTGGAAATTGCTTCGGTGGTGTTGCCATATAAACGATTATTTATTCTTGTACTTGTATGCTTGTGTGTGCTGGGGCTTTATTATTATTTAGTTAAAACGACTGCGGGTAGACGAATGAATGCCGTAACTCTTAATCGACCAATGGCAGCAAGCTTAGGTATTAATACACGAAAAGTAGATGCAACAGCCTTTGCGTTAGGCTCTGGCTTAGGCGGAGTGGCAGGGTGTGCGCTTACTTTACTTGGTCCAGTTGGTCCAACTGTAGGAACTAATTATATTATCGATGCATTTATGATTGTTATTTTAGGCGGTGTCGGCAAAATTAAAGGCACGGTGCTTGGTGCCCTATGTATTGGCTTATTAAGTACATTTACTGAATACGGTACAAGTGCCACGATTGCAAAGGTAGTTGTGTTTGCTTTCATCATTATCTTCCTTCAATGGAAGCCATCAGGACTAATTTCAACTAGAACACGAGTGCTGGACTAAGGGGGGAACGATATGGCCAAAAGTACGAAAATTAGTTTTTCAATATTATTTTTAATCCTTGCATTAGCACCACTTCTTATGTCAGATTTCCGTATTTCTTTATTAGCGAAATTTTTATGTTTTGCAATTATTGCAGTAGGGATTAGCTTAATTTGGGGATATACAGGAATTTTAAGTTTAGGGCATGGCGTGTTTTTTGGATTGGGTGCCTATGCAGTAGGAATGTATTTGAAAATTCAAGCGTCACCAGGTGGGATTCCAGACTTTATGCAATGGTCAGGTGTGAGTGAGCTGCCACTTTTATGGAAGCCTTTTGCTAACCCCGTTTTTGCCTTGTTTATGATGATCGGGGTGCCTGTCGCCTTGGCATTTATTATTGGATTCTTTACATTCCATAACCGAATAAAAGGGGTGTACTTCTCTTTAATTTCGCAAGCTTTAGTCGTTGTGTTTGTAACGCTATTCATCGGTACCCAGGAGCTTACGGGCGGTACGAATGGTTTGACGAATTTTACGACAGGCTTCGGGGTGTATTTGACGCATCCAGTCGTACAAAAGGTGCTGTATTATATCACGATTTTAATATTACTCTTAATAGTTCTCATTAGCTTATGGCTAACACAAAGTCGTGCAGGGAAGCTATTGGTTGCGATTAGAGAAGGGGAAAACCGTGTGCGCTTCCTTGGTTTTAACCCTACAACGTTTAAAGTATTTATTTACTGCGTATCGGCAGCGTTTGCCGGGATTGCAGGTGGATTATTTGTCCTGCAGGTCGGCATGATTTCACCAGAAATGATGGGGATTATTCCTTCAATTGAGATGGTGCTGTGGGTAGCTGTTGGTGGACGTTATTCGATTTTTGGTGCGGTAATTGGTGCAGTGTTAACAAATAGTGCAAAAACATTTTTCAGTGAATCATACCCGGATATGTGGTTGTTTTTATTAGGGAGCTTATTCATTTTAGTCGTACTCGTGATGCCAAATGGATTAGTCGGTGTGGCGCAGTCGCTTTATGCAAAATGGTTTAGATTCAAAACGTCTAAAAAAGCAGGGGGAACGTCCTATGACGCAAATACTAACTTGCAATGATGTGAAAGTTGATTTTGATGGATTTTTCGCTTTGAAAGGTGTGGATTTACAAGTGGAGCAGCAGGAGGTTCGTTTTTTAATCGGACCGAATGGCGCTGGAAAAACGACCTTGTTGGATGTGATTTGCGGGAAAACACGAGCAACGGAAGGCTCTGTATTTTTTCAGGAAATGGAGGGCTCTATTCATAAGCTAGAGGAGCATAAAATTGCGCTTGCAGGCATTGCGCGTAAATTTCAGGCACCGTCAATTTTCCCGCAGTTAACTGTGTTAGAAAATTTAGAGCTTGCGATGAAACAAAAGAAAACATTGTGGCATATGCTGTTTGCCAAAATGGACGAACCGACAAAGGAAAAGATTGAGTATACGCTTGAAAAAATTAATTTAACTCAGGAACGTAACCGTTTGGCGGGCTTTTTGGCACATGGTCAAAAACAGTGGCTGGAAATTGGTATGCAGCTCATTCAAGATCCACAACTGCTTCTGCTTGATGAACCAATCGCCGGTATGTCCGGACAGGAACGTGAAAAAACAGGTCGCCTCATTCACGATGTGTCAAAGGAATGCTCGGTACTAATTGTTGAACATGATATGGAGTTTGTACGTAATTTCTCCAAGCAAGTAACGGTGATGCACGAAGGAAAGGTACTTTGTGAGGGGGATATGAATACGGTACAAAATGACGAGCGTGTTATTGAGGTGTATTTAGGAAGGGGGAAAACACATGCTTAATGTCAAAGGAATCTTGGCAGGTTATGACGGCAGCATGGTGTTAAATGATCTTACCTTCCAAGCACAAAAAGGACAAATTGTTGGAGTATTAGGACGAAATGGTGTGGGGAAATCGACATTATTAAAATCAATTATAGGATTAGTCCCATTAAAAGAAGGTGACATCCATTTTCATGAGCAAGGCTTAAAAAAGCTGCCGATTGATAAAAGAGCACGACTTGGTATAGGATACGTACCCCAAGGACGTGAAATTTTCCCGTCACTAACGGTTGAGGAGAATATATTACTAGGTTTTGAGATGATGGGCAAAGCAGGGAAAAATAAAAAAATACCTAATGAGGTTTTTGAGTGGTTCCCTGTCTTAAAAGAAATGCTCCATCGTAAAGGTGGCGATTTATCAGGTGGGCAGCAGCAGCAGCTCGCGATTGCCCGCGCATACGTCGGACAGCCGGATATTTTACTGCTGGATGAACCGATGGAAGGAATTCAGCCATCCATCGTGCAACTGATTCAGCAAGTTATTACGAAAATTGCTCGTGAAAAAAATATCGGTGTCGTGCTTGTAGAGCATGATTTGGATTTGGCCATGGAAACGGCAGACTTCATTTATGTAATGGATCACGGTCATATGGTCGTAGAAGGTGAAACGAATAAACTCAACATTCAGGATATTGAGAGACATTTAGTTGTGTAATGTTTTAAATATATGGAGCACTTGCTGCTCTTTATATTTTTGGAAACATCGTGTCACGAATAGAAAGATAGGTGTTATGAATGTGGAAATATGTCAGCAAGCGATTTGGGAAAAGTGCGCTAGCATTAATTATTTGTTCATTTATATGCTTTATACTAATTCGCCAGCTCCCGGGAAGTGCAGCTTACAGTATTTACGGGGCTAATGCCCAGCGTCTAACAGAGGAAGAGAAAGTAAGAATTGAACAAGCATTGCTCGGAAATGAGTCGTTGATTATGCAATACATACAGTGGATAGGAGATATTTTACGGGGGGATTGGGGATTTTCCTTTAGTAAGCAACAGAACGTACTAACTTTAATAATGGAACAATCACTATATACCGCAATAGTTGTTACGCTTGCACTAATTTTTACAAATATTTTAATGACACTGTGGTTTTACCTTTTGCAGCGATTACGTCATAAACTGTTGCGCTCTATTTTAGGGGGGCTTCTACTAGGGGCTATGGTTGTGCCTGGTTTTTGGCTTAGCTTCTTTTTACTGTGGCTATGTGGTGTTATCCTTGGCTGGTTTCCGATCTATGGTGTAGGGGATGGCAGTATGGGAGCACTCATATACCACGCAATATTACCGAGTATAGCCCTTGCGTTACCGGCTGTCTATTACGGAGTGAAACTATTAGAAGACCAATTTGCTGGGCTGAAGCAGCAACCCTTTATGATTCATCTTCAGAGGCGCGGTATTTCGAGGAGCCGATTGGCAAGGCATGTCTTTCCACATGTAGGTTTAGTTTATTTGCAACTTAACGGTTATTTTGTAACAGCGTTTATTGGAGGGACAATTGCTGTGGAAACAGTTTTTTCGATTCCAGGCGTAGGAAAGCTAACAGTTGAAGCGACGAAACTACATGATTATCCAACATTATTGATGATTATTTTAGTGAGCTTAGCTGTAATTCTAGTGGTGCAATTATTGATTGATTTATGTAGCTGCTGGATTGATCCGAGAGTATTTAGAAGTTTAAAGGACTGAGTAACACATGTTAATAATCACTATTATAGTAGGGCTAATAGTATTAAAGGGAAATCCATATGAAATGTATATAGGTGAAAATAACGTAGCACCGTCCATCACACATTTCTTTGGCACAGATGCATTTGGACGAGATGTATTTAGTAGAACGATAGCCGGTGCAGGATATTCTATTTTAATGATAGTAATTGCGATAAGCGTCGTATTAGTTATTGGGGTGAGCGTAGGTGTATTGAGTAGCCTAGCCCCAAAATGGCTTGGAGATAAAATTATTCTTGTACTTGATTTTATGAACAGCTTGCCGTCCATTGTCTATATTTTGCTCGTCGCCTCACTCGTAAAGCCTACACTATGGACGATTCCGATCATTATTGGCTTATGTAGCTGGATGACGATTGCCCGACAAGTACGTATGCAATTACTACAAGAGAAGCAGCAGCCATATATCCTAATGGCAAAGCAAATTGAAACAACGAGGTGGCATCGTTTAAAGCGCTATTATATCCCTGCTATCTATCCTATTTTAGGTATCACAGTCATTCATGAGGCGATTCATGTGCTATTTGCAGAAGCTACAATTAGCTTTTTAGGCTTTGGACTCGCAGTGAATACACCGACGCTCGGCAATTTACTCATGGATGCGCAAAGCTACTTTTTACTAGGTGCATGGTGGAATATTTTATTTCCGGGACTTTTTATTGCCGCTATTACTTTGTATTTGCTACATCTGAAAAAGAAACACTTTGAAGGAGGTGCAAAAGATGCTGCACGTAACGGGACTTTCCGTTTTTTGCGAAGGAAATTGCATCGTAAAAAACGCAACATTTCACATCAAGGCGGGCGACAAAATAGTCCTTACAGGGAAAAGTGGGATTGGTAAAACGATTCTAGCCAAAGCGCTTTACGAAGGTGGCGATGAAGTAGCAACAGAAATTACAAAAGATGATATCGTCCTTTTACCACAGCATGCAGAGCAAAGCTTTAACCCTCTAAAAAAAATAAGAGAGCATTTTGAAGATATTCGTCTATCAAAAGGCATCGAAAAAGAGCAGTTCTGGACTAAAATTACTGATTATTTTGACTTATTTGAGTTGCCAACATCCTGTTTACGCTACTACCCATATGAATGCTCAGGAGGCATGCTGCAGCGAATTCAACTTATTTTAGCGCACTGTCAGCAGCCGAAGCTATTAATAGCCGATGAGCCGACCGCTGCATTAAATGAGGCATTTATTTCTAAAACTTTATCCTTTTGGGAGGAATCATGCGCAGCAGGGATGGCTATTCTCGTTATCACTCATCAAATTAAGTGGTACAGCGAATTTGCAACCCAATTTTTAAAGCTTGAGAATCAGAAACTCACATCTTTTCTTGAGCAGCCGAAGCCTCTTATAAAACCGATGAGATTCCAGCAAAAAAGCTTACTATGCTGCAGGATGGACGGGATCGCCTATCGACAAACAGGTGGCTTTTGGCGGAAACGTTTAACACCAGTATTAAAGATTGAACAATTTTCTTGTCAGCAAGGTGAAATCGTCGGTGTTTGTGGTGCAAGTGGTAGTGGGAAGACGACCTTATTACAAGTATTGCTATCGCAGCTTGTATTTAAAGGGGAAGCAGTACGACCAAGTATTCAATATGTACCACAAAGCTATACAGAAAGTCTCCCTGCTAAATGGACTGTAGCACAGGTTATACGCGAAGCACAGCAGGCAGCCGACTGCACTAAAGAGGATTGTATCAGTCTACTTGAGCAGCTACAGCTACAGCCTGCCCTTTTAAAACAAAAGGTATCTACGTTATCGGGAGGACAATGTCAAAAACTTGCATTGTTCCGCGTACTACTTAAACGCCCAAAACTCCTTCTATTAGATGAAGCTTTTGCTAGTTTAGATGAGCAGACAACGGAGGCGATTAGCGACATTCTACTTCAATTCGTTAAGAATGGCTTAACGATTGTTGCAGTCAGCCATGATGAGGTTTGGTTAAATACCTACGCATCAAAACAATATATTGTAGACCGTCAGACCGTAAAGGAGCATCACAATGAAAAAAGTTATTCTACTAATCATTATGTGTCTCATGCTAACAGCGTGTAACACAGCATCAAACACAGCGAATAGTAACCCAACAGAAAATGTACTGCGCTACGGTATTACGAAATCAATCGAGCATTTAAACCCGATCTTAACGGAAGAGGGACATAGTGAGCTTCAGTCTCTTGTGTATAGAGGTTTAATGAAACAAACAGAAACAAACGACGTGGTAGGTGATGTAGCAAAAAGCGTTACCATTTCTGAAGATGAATTAACCTATACATTTATGTTACATGAAGCAACTTGGCATGACGGGCAGCCAATTACGGCGGATGATGTGAAATTTACACTCGATCAAATCAGAACACCTGAAGTAGCATCACCGTATTTTAGCGATTTTCAAACGGTTGTAGCTGTAGAAATAGTCGATAAACACACAGTACAAATCAAAGTAAATGAGCCGACGCCTACGTTATTACATAAGCTAAAGGTTGGATTACTCCCACAGCACATTTATGAAGGGCAAGATATATTAACAGCCCCACAAAATACAGCACCTGTAGGAAACGGGCCATATGTATTAAAAAATTGGAGTGCTGATGATGTGTTGACTTTTGAAGCAAATGAAAGTTTTTACGGTACAACGCCTGAGATTGAGAGAATAATTGTTTACACAAAACTTGATGAAAACGCAAAGCTATTACGCATAAAATCGGGTGACTTACATATCGCACAAATTACACCCCAGCAAAAGAAAGCGGTAGAAGCGTATGAGCATGTCGAGGTGAAAACTTTACAAACCGCTGATTATCGTGCACTTCAGTTTAATCAGCAGCATGCACAATTAGCAGATGAAAGTGTACGTAAGGCGATTAATCACTTGATTAATCGGGATCAATTAATACAGCTAGTTTTACATGGTACAGGTGAACAAGCGTTTGGACCGTTGCAGCGCAGCTTTGCACGTGCAGATGCTGATGTGTACCGATTGGACGTCACACAAGCAACGAAACTGTTACAAGAAGCGGGATATAAAAAAGAGTCGAAATATTTCGAGAATAATGACGGCAAAGTCCTGCAATTTAATGTTATTGCACCGATTACAGATGCTGTACGTGTTTCTTTAGCAACAGTCATTGTCGAGCAGCTGCAGGCACAAGGTGTAAATGCCATCCTGCAAACAAAGGACTGGTCAAATATTACGATTGAATCTGAGGACACATTTATGATTGGTTGGGGTAGTGAAGACGATCCGGATACCCATACGTATAGAGTGTTCCATAGTACAGAACATGCACCAGCAGGCTATAACTATGCACTCGTTGATAATCCCGATATCAATGAAGCGTTAGAGAAGGCAAAAGGCGGGACAAGGGAGGAGCGTATAGAGAATTATGCTACGTTCCAACAGCATTTAGCACAGGAAATGGCGTTTAGTTTTTTAGTATATGTAGATGGCATTTATGCGATATCAGATAAGCTTGTCGGTACAAGCGATCGAATACTAGGGCACAACGGCTTTGGCATCATGTGGAATATAGAAGATTGGAAATGGGAGGATTTGGATGGGTGATATATTAAAACGATTTGGTGTATCCATGGAGCCGACATTATTAAAACAGCTGGATGATTTTGTTCTCCAAAAGGGATTTCAAAACAGATCCCATGCCATCAGAAGTATCGTCAGAGAGACATTAATAAATCATCTAAATGAAAAGGATGTTGTATATGCCTCCATTCAATTATCTAAAGAAGCGTTGGATTCACGATTTGGCCAAATTATACAGCGCTGTGAGCACTGGGGTAGCATCAAGGCTTTTACAACGGTATTTACTGATTATCAAACGATTAGTATGCATTTTATATTGGAAATGGCAACAGAGCGTATCGGTGGCTTGCAAAATGACCCATTCCTACATCCAATAATAATTCATTCAAAGGGGAGAGAGAAACGTGAAATTAACGAATAGAGAGCAAGAAAAATTAATGATTGTTGTGGCTGCTGACTTAGCCTATCGCCGTAAAGCACGTGGATTGAAGCTAAATTATCCAGAAGCAGTTGCTATTATTACGTATGAGATTTTAGAAGGTGCACGAGACGGTAAGACGGTAGCAGAGCTCATGGATAGTGGTCGGCACATTTTACGCCAAGAGGATGTAATGGAAGGTATTGCACAAATGATTCATGACATCCAAGTAGAAGCGACCTTCCCTGATGGGACAAAGCTTGTCACAGTACATCATCCAATTCAATAGGAGGGATTTTTAATGATACCAGGAGAAGTAAGATTGGCTCAAGGCGACATTGTAGCAAATGTAAACCGTAGTGTAAAAAGTTTAGTAGTTGTAAATAACGGAGACCGTCCTGTACAAATCGGCTCACATTTTCATTTTTATGAAGTCAATGCACAGCTCGAATTTAATCGCAAAGAGGCATTTGGCTATCACTTAAATATTCCGGCAGGCACAGCACTACGCTTTGAGCCAGGTGATAAAAAAACAGTCGAGCTTGTGACGTTCGGCGGTAAGCAAGAGGCGTACGGATTAAATAATAAAACAAATGGTTCGATGAAGGAGGGAATGTAATGCTACGTATACCACGTGATCAATATTCTGATATGTTTGGACCGACTACAGGTGATCAGATTCGATTAGCTGATACTAACCTTTGGATTGAAATTGAAAAGGACTATACAGCGTATGGTGATGAAGTAAAGTTTGGCGGTGGTAAGGTTATTCGAGATGGTATGGGCCAGCATCCGCTTGCAGTAGAGGCAGATTGTATGGATTTGGTGCTGACTAATGCTGTCGTTATTGACTATACCGGCATTTATAAAGCAGATATCGGTGTGAAAAACGGGCGGATTGCCAATATCGGAAAAGCGGGCAACTCGCTTTTAATGGATGGTGTCACAATGACAATCGGTGCTTCTACAGACATTATTGCGGCAGAGGGTAAAATTGTCACAGCAGGCGGGATTGATGCACATATTCACTTTATATGTGTAGACCAAATCGAAACGGCACTGCATAGTGGCGTGACGACAATGATTGGTGGGGGCACAGGTCCATCTACCGGTACGAACGCTACAACATGTACACCCGGAAGTTTTTATTTACATAAAATGCTGAAGGCTGTCGAACAATTCCCGATGAACTTTGGGTTTTTAGGAAAAGGGAATGCTTCAAGTGAAGCGCCGCTGATTGAGCAAATCGAGGCGGGAGCAATCGGACTGAAGCTCCATGAAGATTGGGGAACAACGCCTGCTGCAATTGATACAAGCTTAAAAGTAGCAGATAAATATGATGTGCAAATTGCGATCCACTCCGACACATTAAATGAAGCAGGCTTTGTAGAGGATACAATTGCAGCGATAGGAGACCGTGTTATTCATACGTACCATACAGAAGGCGCGGGTGGTGGACATGCGCCAGATATTATTAAAATGGCGAGTTTCCCTAATGTACTGCCGTCCTCTACAAACCCTACGCGTCCGTATACGATTAATACGCTAGAGGAGCACTTAGATATGCTAATGGTCTGTCACCATTTGGATCCAGCCATTCCAGAAGATATTGCCTTTGCAGATTCACGAATTCGTAAGGAAACGATTGCCGCGGAGGATATTTTACATGATATCGGTGTGTTTTCGATGATTAGCTCGGATTCGCAGGCGATGGGACGCGTCGGAGAAGTAATTACTCGTACGTGGCAAACTGCGCACAAAATGAAGGAGCAGCGCGGGGCGCTACCACAAGAAACGACGACGGCTGATAACTTCCGCGTGAAGCGTTACATTGCAAAATATACGATTAATCCGGCGATTACACATGGCATTAGTCATGAAGTGGGCTCGATTGAGGAAGGTAAATTTGCCGATTTGGTGCTATGGGAACCTGCGTTCTTTGGTATCAAGCCTGAAATCATCGTCAAAGGTGGCATGATTGCTGCGAGCATTATGGGAGACCCAAATGCCTCTATACCAACACCGCAGCCAGCGCTTTACCGTCAAATGTTTGGTGCATACGGCAAGGCGGTACATGATACAGCAATTACCTTTATGTCACAAGTTGCGATTGAGCAGTTACTTCCTCAAAAGCTTGGTCTTCAAAAAAAGGTGACCGCGGTTTCTAACATTCGCCAGCTACGAAAAAGTGATTTACAGCTAAACAATGAAACACCTTTGATTGATGTAGACCCGCAAACATATGAAGTAATGGTGGACGGGGAGTTAATTACATGTGAACCAGCAGAGAGCCTTCCAATGGCACAGCGCTACTTTTTATTTTAAGAGGAGGAAAAAATATGATTATCGAAAAAGTACTAGGCAACATTTATAAGGATGATTTACGAAGTGGGCATGTAGAGAAGATTTATTTAAACAGTGAGGATTTAGTAAAGCGTATTATGCGTGTGAAAACAGATCACGGGAAAGAAATTGGCATCCGTCTTGATGGACATAGCGATTTAGAGGACGGGGATGTTTTATATAAGGATGAAAAAAATATGATTGTCATTTATACGAATAAAGATGACGTCATTTCGATTCAGCCACGCTCTATGCTGGAAATGGGCGATATCGCACATCAACTAGGCAACCGTCACTTACCGGCACAGTTTGAAGGGGAAGAAATGTTTGTACAGTACGATTACTTAGTAGAAGAGCTGCTGACACAGCTAGGCATCCCGTTTAAGCGCGAGGAACGTAAAATGAAAAAAGCATTCCGCCATATAGGGCATTAATATGCACAACTTTTTGCTGCTCATGCAGCTAACAGATTCGAATTTCCCTTCAGGCGCGTTTTCACATTCCTTTGGGATGGAAACGTTTGTGCAACAGGAGCATATAAAGGATAGCATGCAGTTCCAGTCATTTTTAGAAGGCTATATTGAGCAGCTTTGCTATGCAGACGGTTTGAGTGCAAGGCTAGTGTACGACTATTTAGCAGACGGGGCATGGGAGAAGGTGCTAGCACTTGATGAAGTGTTGTATTGTTCAGCGAGTGCATCAGAATCTAGACTTGGAGCACAGCGTATCGGTCAGCAAATGCTACGCCTATACCGGGCTCTCTATCCTGAGACACGATTAAATGACTATGCAGCAGCCATTCAGCAAAAGAAGGCTTACGGGCATAGCAGTATATGTCAGGCAATTTTACTTTTTGAGCTAAAGTTTCCGCTAGAGATTGCAGTGCAAACGATTATGTATACAGCATGTTCTACCATTATTCAAAATGCGGTACGCGCCATTCCACTCGGGCAAACAGACGGTCAAAAAATGTTTCAGCTTGCAGTGGAAAAGTGTACCGAAAGTATCACGAAGATTATACAATTAACAGAAAAGCATGTAGGGTGCACATCACCAATGCTTGAAATAAAGCAAATGCAGCATGAGCACATACCTGTACGATTATTTATGAGCTGAGGAGGAATTAGTATGAAAAAAAATCCAGTAAGAATCGGTGTTGGAGGTCCTGTAGGGGCTGGAAAAACAATGCTTGTTGAAAAATTAACGCGTGCAATGCATGGGATGTATGAGATGGCTGTTGTCACAAATGATATTTATACAAAAGAGGATGCAAAATTTTTAATGAGAAACGGGATTTTACCGGAAGACCGTATTATTGGTGTGGAAACGGGGGGGTGCCCACATACAGCTATTCGGGAGGATGCTTCCATGAATTTTGCAGCGATTGATGAGCTAAATGAGGCGCATCCGAATTTAGATTTGATCTTTGTAGAAAGTGGTGGCGACAATTTAGCGGCAACATTTAGCCCGGAGCTTGCCGATTTTTCGATTTATATTATTGACGTAGCACAGGGTGAAAAAATTCCTCGTAAAGGTGGACAAGGAATGATTAAATCCGACTTGTTCATCATCAATAAAACCGATTTAGCACCATATGTTGGAGCAAGCTTAGAAGTGATGAAAGAGGATACACTTGCAACACGCGGGCAAAAGGACTTCTTCTTTACGAACTTAAAGGATGAGGAAGGCTTGGAGGATGTAGTGAACTGGATTAAGCGCGAAGTGTTTTTTGAAGGGCTTGCACCAGCATGAGCACAGGAGAGCTGCGTTTACGATTAAAAAATGTAAATGGGCGCATGCTCTTTGAGGAGAGCTATGCGCGCGGTGCCTTTAAGCTTGGAAAGCCTGTATGGCGCAACGGTACTCCTCTCTATTACTTACTGCATGTCGGTGGTGGTTATGTGAGCGGTGATACATATACACAGCAAATCGAACTGTTAGACAATACGCGTCTTTACTTAACGACACAGGCAGCGACAAAAGTGTATAAAGGAACGACACCTGCTGTTGTATCAACGAGTATAAAGCTTGGTGAGCATAGCCATTTATCACTGTTGCAGGACCCGCTTATTTTGTATGAGCATGCAACATTTCATCAAATGACTACAATCGAGTTAGCCAAAACAAGTACATTATATTATAGCGAAATAATGACACCCGGTTGGTCACCGACAAAAGAGCCGTTTACGTATAAGGAACTTTATACCGAACTGGCCATTAGACGTGACGATAAATTATTTTATATAGATCGATTATGCTGGGAAAAAGGGCAGCAACAGCATCTACTGCAACTTGGTAACTATACACACTACGGTTCCTTTGTTTGCGTCGATAAGCTAGCAGATACATTTTATGATGAACTGCACAAGGTTACCCATCCGGACTGTGAAATTGGCTACTCACAGCTAGATAAAGAAGGATTTGTTTTGAAAATTGCAGCTAAAGAAACACAGCATATTGAAAATGTGTTCCAACGAGTCGATGATTTACTAAAACTGACAAAACAGGAGCAGCCATTGCGACTGCGTAAATATTAATAAATCAAGTGAACAAAAGCTATAAGGGGATATTCTCTTTATAGCTTTTTGCTGTAATTGCAACAAAAGGACCGCACGATAGCTGCATTCCGGAAATTATTTTTTAACAAAAAAAGGGGCTTACTAGATAGCCCATTTATATACTAGGAAAAATTAAATTGTTAACGCCCCTCTGAATCCTCGCGCACTATAGTAAGAGTCTGCACCATTATGATACATGAAAACCGTATCATAGCGACGATCGCAGAAAATCGCTCCTCCAAGTTTACGTATTTCCGGTGGTGTTAAAACCCAGCTGGAAGTTTTCAAATCAAATTTTCCAAGCTGCTGTAATGAGCGATATTCGACTTCTGATAAAATTTCAATGCCCATCGATGCCGCCATATTCATTGCACTGTCTTCGGGTTTGTTTTTCTTTCTCGCATTCAATGCCTCCAGGTCATAACAAATACTTCTGCGACCTTTAGGGCTTTCAGGCGAACAGTCCATAAAAGTATACGTGTCCGTTTCATAATGATAGGCAACGACATCCGGCTCTCCCTCTGTACGTTCCATTTCATGAAGAGACCAAAGCTTTTCAGGATTTGCTTCCAGTTTTGCCTGCACATTTTCCCAGTCAATATTCGGATGCCGCTCCATATGCTGTTCGAACCTGGCTTTTAAAGTTGATAGTAATTGTTCATTCTGCGCTGTTGTTAAAGTTTTTCCTATTGCCATTGGTAGAAACACCTCTTAATAGTTATTTTAACCATAATATAGGGAAGATTTTCTAATGAAATTTTACTTGATTGATTGATGAGTTACGGCAAGACAGCGCTAAAGCCACGTTATACTTGTCTTTATCATTGCCTTTATTGCCGCTTGCGAGGCCCACCAATCCCAAAGTTTTGCCCTCGTTATAAAGTTAAGGAACAAAAGCACTAAAGCACTGCTCCAATTTAGTGTAGCACATTCAAAACGCCTGAGTAGATAGAAAGTGCCTCATTAAGTTTTTCAGTGCCCTCCTAAAATAAGGGAAGATATTACCGTTATTTGAAGGATGTAGCTCATTTTTAGGTTAAATAAGGGAACGTTTTACCGTTATTTTAAATAAAACCGTGAAATTTCATGTTTTTTAGGTCAATAACGGAAATTCCTTCCCTTATTTTTACTATTTTTTATGTTATTTTCGAAATAACGGAAATTCATTCCTCTATTTTTCTCATTACGCAATTCAATCTGCCTCTATCTAAATCAACCACTCCCTTTTAGGAACAAAAGCGCTTAAGTAAATTGCTCGACCACTTTTGTGCTAGGGCACAGAAAAATGAGCGATTTTCAAAAAGCGTTGTAAATAGCTTTAAATATTAATGTTTACCGCTAGTGGTACTGTAATAATGGTAAAATTTAATGAAAAGGGGGTATTTATTTGTTTCATGAAATAAAAGATATGCTAAATCACTTGGAGGATGAAGAACTGAGATCTTTATTAGCTCAATTCTTTTTACGTATGCAATTAGTTGAAGAAAGAAAGGGTTATTCAGAACAGCAATTCTTTTTAGATATTAAAAAAACATACAACGAACTATTAGCCTACAAAAAAGAACAAGCAAATAACGAACTGCACACACAATTTCATACTACTCATATTGTATTTGGCGATTCACCAACTGGAAGCTTAAAAATTGCTTTAAAAAAATTAGGACTAGATCAGCAGGAAAGGATTATTACCTTTTCCGATTTGTTTTCAATTGGTCCAATTTTGCACTTACATAACGCACAAGGTATTACTAATCGATTTGAATGGTTACGAACAAATATAAATATTGATGAAGAGGTGCTATTCAATTATGAAGATCACTTTAAACGTACTTTATTAGAAATCGAAAAAATCCCAAGTCACCATCCGATTATTATTTGGGCAGGAGAAAATGCACATGAACAAACTGGATTAAGGTTTGTTCTCTATTTATTAAAAGAGAAAACAAACGACATCTATATCATTCAAACAAATGAGGCATATAAAGCTCATTTTGATAGACCTGAAATCGATTTTACACCAAGAAATATGGGAGAGCTTTCAGGTGAACAATTAAAGCAAATTTATGAAAACGAGAAGATGGGTCATACACTGACGCAAAGGGAACGTAAAGCATTTGAACAGCAATGGGAGCAACTTTGTGAGGGGAAAGAAGTTTTACGCATTTGGAAAAGTCATCAAATAATGAGTGTCTCCGAAACTTTTTACGATGAGTACATCATCCAGACAGTGAAGAAGCTCCATCAGGAGAAAAAGCACAATGACTTTATAAAATCAGCTAGAATCATCGGCGAAGTAATTGGTCATTTAGATCAATATGTTGGCGATCAATTTATAGAATATCGCGTCAGACGTTTAATCGTCGATGGGATATTTGATATGGAAGGTGTCCCAAAGGCAATGCGCTTCTATAGCGTAAAAATACGATAATGTTTCAATTTCTAAATATCACATAAAGGGGTACTTACTTTGGAATTTAAACTTATGGAAGAAACCGATTTAGTTAAATGTATTGAAACTTTTATTAAAGTGTTTAATGATGAGCCGTGGAATGATGAATGGACATTTCCGAAAGCTCAAAAGTATTTATTGGATTTTTATCAAACACCTGGATTTTTAGGGGTTATCGTAAAAGAAAATGAAGAAGTAATGGGCTTTATAATGGGAGTACAAAGAAAATGGTGGAGCGGGGATGAATTTTATATTCATGAAATGTGTGTTGACTCCGAACGCCAAAATCGGGGAATTGGTAAAGCGTTGTTGGATTATTTAATTAAATCTCTAGGAAATAATATAAGCAACATCACGCTTTTAACTGATAGAGGTATTCCAGCTGAAGCATTTTATAAGAAGAATGGGTTTGAAGAAATTGAAAGACTTGTTTTCTTAAGCAAAAACCTTAAATCATAGATGGAGGTGTAAATAATTGAAAAGAATCCTAGTATGCTTAAGTTTTATGTTTATTCTCGTTGGTTGTTCAAATAAAAATGAAGATACGTCCACACAAATTTTGGACGAGAACAATGCTCAAATCGACAAATTGGAAGTCCAGAATGAGGAACTGCAGGCAACTTTGGATAATCTTCAAACGGATTTTAACTACAAAGAAGAGGAAGCGGAGTATTATAAACAAGTGATTGACGACCTTATTAAAGATTATAGTGATGCCGAATTAAAAGATTTAGCAATAAATTTATGGAATTATGAATTGGAAGTTAACGGGGTACCAGTTCCGACAAATGGTTTAGTCGACATACAAGATCAGACGATTGAAATTTCTTTGGTAGAAAGGCAAATGGATTATCCGATTTTGCCACTAGAAATATTTATGCAAGGACAAATTAGCGGGGATTATATAGACCATTTAAATGTGAATACTAATCCTTCTGAAACCTACGTTACTGATGGCACGGTTGTGACTGCTGTACATCATAAATATGCAGATGTAGAAAAAGGTTCAACTATTTCATTTTCAATAACGGAAGAATTAAGAAAACGATTAGGACTGGAAACTACCGAAATTATGATTAATAAAAAATAATATTACATTTCCTAACATTGATTTGGAAAACATCTGTTTAAATCCCCAATGAATTGAAAAACACCCCTGTCCTTTAATTAGAACAGGGGTGTTAATTTACAATAAGCCGGAAATTATAGATCGTGAAAGATTTTTGCGACTTCAATAAAAGTTTGTACACTCACATTTTCTGCAGGTACAACAGGAGTCCAAGGATCCCAAACTGATATTAAATAATTTTCCTCCGCAGTTTCTTTAACAAATAATAACTTTTTTTGCTCTTCACTATAATAAGCATCTGTTTCCAGCACATTATTCAATTTAATAAAACTAGACAGGTCTTCGTTTGTTTTTATTCCCTTATTGATAACTTGAATATCAATATTAAATAACTTAATAATTGGAAATTCATTATATTCATATTGTAATGATATAGAGTGAACGGAAGATAATAACTCTCCTTCTAATACCGCATAATGTTGATTTTGTTCATGCGCTTGCTGTTTTAACTGCTCTACAATTTCCATCATTTTCTCGTATGATGATTCAGGGCTATCATACGTTAATCTTCCTTCTTTAAATTCGTATTGTTCTAATATAGTTTTTGGAAATGTCCATCTAGCTGTTATATCAACAGGTAAATAGTCGAATGAGCGAAACGTATCAAAATTATGCAGATGGAACAAATTGGGCTCACCATATTGCTCATATGCCTCTACATCTAAAAAGTGTAAAAATTTCCCAGGCTCAATTGTTTTTCTTAATCGATCCATTAGCTTTCTATTTTTCATTGATATATCATCCGCCTGATGATGGGGAATCATTTCTTCATCTGTCATTGTTTCTATCTCAATAACGGAAGATGCATTCTTATTAAAAAACGTCAATCCATTGAAATTCATTGCACCGACTGTTGCGACGGAAAGAAGTAAACCGAAACAAATCATAGCAAATGTCGGTAATCGTCTTATCTTTTTATCTTTATGAGATGAGATTTTTTGAATAACTCGCTGTTTGTTTGGGCTCTCGATTTGCTCGTATTGTTCCTTCAATTTTTTCTCAAACGTATCGAAATCTTTCATATAATCAACCCCTTCTATAATAAATTTTTCACTTTTACTTTTAAACGTTCGTATCGTTTTCGGATTGTTGCTGGTGGTTTTTCAAAAATCTGACCGATTTCATCAAAACTATAATTTTCAATTACACGTAATAGCAGGAGTGATCGTTCTTCAGGCTTTAAATGGATAAGTATTGACTCAAGCTGATCATCATTGTCGTGATCAAAGACTGCTGTAGTTGTTTCCTGCTCAATAAAGGGAATGAAAGACTTTAATTTTTTTCGCTTTATTTTATTGAGACAATGAAAATACGAAACTTTATAAAGCCAAGCATTCGGATTTTCAATCGAGGCTAATTTGCCGTACTTCATCGCCTTTATAAAAACTTCTTGGACGGCATCTTCAGCGTCATATGTATTTCGTAAGAGGCTGAAGCAATATTTATAAATTTTGTCATAGTACGCTTCAATGAGTTCATCCATCTCACGTATTAAAAATTTTTCATTAGTCATGGTCATGATTTTTGGCTGCAATTAAACCACTCCTTTCATAAACATTAGACAATTTAGCGGTTGGAAATGTGACATGATTTGGAAAATATGTATATAGAAAAAATAATGATTCAGTGATAAAATCAAAATCACTATTAAATTAGAAAATTATGTTAATAAAGAATAATTCAAATTCTCTTAAAAATAAAGGGGGACAATCGCTTGAACAATATTATTGAAAACAATAAAAAAAGCTGGGATATCGTAGCGAAGCATTTTGCTGGGGGAGACGCATTACCGGGCTATGGGCCTTTAGCGCAAACAGAAGAGGAGCTGCATTTAATCGGATCTGTTGCAGGGAAGAAGGTGCTTGAAATTGGCTTTGGTAGTGGGCATTCTCTTTTATATATGAATAACAATGGAGCAAAGGAGCTTTGGGGAGTCGATTTTTCGAGCGAGCAGAAAGAGCTGGCGCAAACGACGTTAAATGGTATAAAAGCAACATTACATACAGCCCCAATGGAACAGGAGATTGGTTTACCGAAAAACTATTTTGACTTAGTGTATTCCATTTATGCAATCGGCTGGTCAAGTGATTTGTCCGCAACGTTTAAGCTGATACATAGCTACTTAAAAGATGGGGGCGAGTTTGTTTTCAGTTGGGAGCACCCTTTTTATAGCCAAATCAAGTGCCGAGATCATCAGTTTTTATTAACCGATTCTTACCAGCGTGAAGGATATATTGAAACGACGACATTTAAAGGGGAAGATGCGCCTATGCAAATACCCAAATATAAAATGGCGACCTTTATTAATGCACTGTTACGGGCGAACTTTGAACTTGTGGAGATTATCGAAAGTGATATACCTGAACAAGCAAAAACTGAAGAAGTAACGTATTCCGAGAGATATTATTCACTGCATAAAGCCAGTCACTTTCCTACGACGTTTATCGTAAAGGCTATAAAACGCAGTTAATATAGGGGGGAAGTATGATGATAAGAAAATTAACAAATAATGACCACGAACTAACAATGGCACTAGTAGAAAAAAGGCCGGCAGAAAATTTATTTATAATTGGTGATATTGAAGCTTATGGGATGGAATCTGATATTCAGGAGTTATGGGGACAATTTGAGGAGGATCAGCTTATTGCGGTTTTACTGCGCTATGATCAAAATTATATTCCCTATAGTGAAGGGGACTATGATGCAGCAGGGTTCGCAGATATTATTAATAAAAACAAAGGTCCTATTGAAATATCGGGGTTGCAGCATTTAGTTGCACCATTACGTAAATGGATCAATCGCGGGATTCGTCGGGATAGTGAAACGTATTATGCAAAATGTACAAAATTGACGGTTCCGATTACAGATGTGGATTTTTCAAATGTAACGTATTTGCAGTCGCATGAATATGAGGAAAATATTGAAATGCTTAAATCCATTCCTGAATTTTCAACAGGTACCTTTAGTATTGAAGGAAGAGAGCGCGCTGAAAAGTTTAAAACAGGGCGTACATATATTATTCGGGATGAAGAGGGCGTTATGGTTTCATCAGCATCAACTACTGCGGAAAATTCTCAATCTGCCATGATTGTAGGCGTCGGAACGAGACCGGGTTACGGGAAAAAAGGGTATGCGACACACTGCATGCTTAAGCTTTGTTGGGATCTGCTCGCTGAAGGGAAATCGATTTGTTTGTTTTATGATAATCCGGCTGCAGGGCACATTTATAAGCGAATTGGATTTGAGGATATCGGTTTTTGGTCAATGGTTCGTTATGAAGAGGAAAAAGGAGGACAATGAATTGCGCACTTTAATTGCAGAACAACCAATTCAAATAAATGCCTATGACATCGATGCAATGGGCATTGTAAGTAATATTGTATACGTACGATGGTTTGAGGATTTACGTATGGCTTTTTTAAATGAGCATTATCCATTAGCAGAAATGATGGCTGTACAAATTTCACCCATCCTGATGAAAACAGAAATAGAATACAAAGCCCCTTTAACAATTTTTGATAAGCCAGTCGGACGGTGCTGGATGGTGAAAATCGGGCAATCCAGCTGGGAAATGGAGCTGGAAATTACTACAGAAAAACATATCCATTGTACAGGCAAACAATCCGGATGCTTTTATCATTTAGAAAAGAAAAAGGTTGCGAAAATACCGGAGCCATTGAAGAAGCTTTTTGAAATAAGCAGTAAATAGTTAATGTAGGAGAATGCAAAAGATGACTATTAAAATGCAACGATTTAATTCAGAAGTTCAAGATTTAACGGATTTCCTTACTAACAACGAATGGCCGTTTTTCGCGAACCCTATAGTAAATCCTACAGAAATAAAAGAAAAAGTAGCGAATGGTTATTATGAAAAGGGTCGCGAAACATTTTGGATTTTAGTCGACCATGAAAAAGTAGGGCTAGTAATTATTGATGATATTGATGATTCGATTCCATTGTTTGATATCCGGTTAACTCCCAAGGCAAGAGGAAAGGGAACAGGTGTACAAACTTTACGCTGGCTGCAAAACTATTTATTTGGAGAAAAAGGGAAAATCCGGATTGAGGCTTATACGAGAACAGATAATGTACCAATGCGGAAATGCTTTACTAAATCAGGATTTGTAAAAGAGGGCTACTTGCGAAAAGCCTGGGAAAATGAAGACGGCACGGTTGTAGATAGCGTGTTATATGCAGCTATCTATGATGACTGGAAGACAGGTATTATAACACCGGTTCAACTGGATGATGTGCCTTATTAAAAGGAGAAATGAATAAAGAATGAAAGAGTATCTGGAAACTATCGTAAGAAAAGAAGAAATAAATTTAGACCTAATCAATATAGACGAAATGCTCCAATTCATGCTGCATAATATCGGGAATCCGGATGCTTATTTACGTGATGACCTAATTTATAGGGGATTTTGCGAATTAATTCTGAACGAAAAACTAACGGTGGAACAATTAGTTGTACTATTAAATACATGCATGGATGACGAGCATCTTTATTTAAATATTTCGAATAACGATCCTTCAGATGATGTATTTACTCGATCTTTTTCAGCACTTGTCATCCCGCTTATTTTTGGTAAAGACCGTGAAAACAGAAAATTGCCAGAAGTACTTATTCTAGAGGCGATTCAACGTAGTGTTGATTATTTAAAGCTTGAAAAGGATTACCGAGGATTCGTCAATTCGAAAGGCTGGGCACATGCGGTTGCACATGGTAGTGACTTATTAGCTGAAGCCATTGCACACCCGCTTATGCAGGATTTACATTTGTGTCATAAAGCATTGCAAAGTTTAAAAAGCTGCCTGCATACGGACTATGCTTTTATTGATAAAGAAGAAGCGCGCATGCTACCTGTAATTGACGCTTTACTGGACAAAGGATTGACAGATGAACAGTTGTTAGTGTGGGTAAAGAAATTAAATGAAATTGAAATAGATGAATGGCATATAAAATATCGGTACGAATGGAATGTGAAGAAGTTTGAAGCCACATTATTAAGACATTTATTAAAAACTAACAAATGCCTACTTACGACCAATTGGATTATTAAGAATTAGCAGAAGGGAGATGAGAGGTTGAAACGAGCTACACTAATAGTTCTGCCGTTCATTTTATACATATTGGGTTTACTGCTCTATTATTTCGACAAGATTAATATTTATCTGTTTTTTATTTTGATAATAACTGGCTTAGGAATCGCGCTTTTAGGATTTTATCTTTACCGGAACAACAATAGGCAGAAGCAGATTTTTGTGGGAATTTTTTTTGTGATATCTTTAATATGTGTATTTGAATCTCGCTTAATTAATTATGAAGTCTATACTTATTTCGTAACGTCCTATAATGAGCCTTTTGAAATTGTTGAAGATTCAGGTATACATATACTTTCAGTGGATATCTTCGAAGCGGCGTATATTGATGATTTAGATTACTTAATAAAGACGCTAGAATTATCAAATGATAAAGAAGTATTGGATGCGGAAATGGTAACAAATAAAATTCGTTATACTTCGAAAAATGATGAATTATTAAGTTATATACGTCCCGCGGAGAAGCATTTTGAAACGATGAAGGGAAATGTTGTGGCTTATCTGCCGGGAACCTCTTCTGCTATTGAAGATTTTTTAAATAGAGAAGATTTTGAAGGTGACAGTGCAGGACTTGCCGCTGTATTAAGTGGTCTTATCGAAAATGGCAGTTTCAACAATAACGTACCGATTGCCGTAACAGGTGCGATTGACGGAGAAGGAAATGTGAAGGAAATTGGCTCGATGAAAGCTAAAATTCTCATTGCAGAAAAAAGCGGTTTTTCGCATATTTTCATACCAGAGGAAAATGCAAAAGAGGCGAGAGAAGTAAAGGACATACATCAACTTAACATCGAAATTATTGAAGTAGCATCGGTTGATCGTGCTGTAATGGAAATAGAGAAGCTAAATACGTAAGTCTTTAGAGCGCTATGGTAATTTTTCCATAGCGTTCTTATATTTAAAATAAATGGATAAATTTAAAGCCAAAGTGCATGTTCAATCGTTATATAGTCAAGTGAGGTGAAGAAATGGATTTTGAACGACTTGTTCATACATATACGAATTATTTATTAAAGTTAAGCTTTCTATATGTCAAAGACCGACAAGCAGCCGAGGATATTGTGCAGGATGTTTGGCTAAAAGTCATGCTTTCAAAAAATGAAATAACGAATGAGAAAAGTTATTTAGTCCAAATAACAGTAAATCAGTGTAAAGATTATTTGAAAAGTTGGCGTTATAAAAAAGTGCGGGTAATAGATGTGCTTGGTTTTGAAAGAGGCACTTCACAACAAGATGAACTGATTATTTTAGAAGAGAAAAGTGCAGTTGGAAAGGCAGTCTGGCAGTTGCCCTTTAAATACCGTGAAATAATTATCCTCTATTATTACGATACACAAACTGTCCGTGATATTGCCTTTACTTTAAAACTAGCGGAAGGCACAGTAAAAACAAGGTTAATTAAAGCGAGAAAGCTTTTAAAGGAACAATTAAACGAATCAGATTGGGAGGTGTTGAATAGTGAAGAATGAATTAGACAAATTAACAGGACCGATGCATGAAGAAACAAAACGTGTACAGCAAAAAGCAATGGAACAATATTACGGACATAAATACGGCAGGAGAAAATTCAGGTGGGGTTATCCGGTAGTAATCGTTCTCTTATTATGTTTTGTAGCGATGATATATCCTCTGCAAAAGCCTGAAGAGACAGCAAGTAACCTCTATATAGAACCGCTAGATGAACAGTATTTTTTAATTGCTGCTTATACCGAGCAATATAACCAAGGTCAATTTAAGAAGTTAGCAGATGTCATTGAAAATAACTTGTACTTCACTATTGAACGTAGTGCGCTCTTAACCTATGCAAAGCATAAAAATATTAAAATCGATCATGAATTAATCGAAAAAAATATAGAACAGTCTCTTTCCTATATAGAAAATAATTCGTTGGCGAAACACAAACATGAAAAAATGCTACAAATATTAAATTTATCGAACGATGCATATAATGATTTTCTCATAAAGACTGCGACGGTCAATACAATTGTTGAAAGCTTCATTGAAGAGCAGGACTTAAAAGGTCCAAAAGGGAAACATATTGCCCAATTTCATCAAGAGGCACGGCAGTTTTATTATAAGCATGCAGCAAAGGAAATCGAGAAGTTTGAACGGGACCAAAGAACGAGGGTTATTGAAAAAACGCCATTAGTAGAGGTCCCAACACCTGAAACATTTCGATTTGCAGAAAAAGACCATAAAGCGCTAAATCTGGGTTTGAATGACGAGCAGCAATATGAGTTTATAAATCCGCATATAACGTTTGACTATATTTGGGGAACTTATGGACCATTAATCTATGAGGCTGCCCCATTCAAAGAATATCCGTTTCATTTTGAGCCGTTGTTTTATATGGATTACAAACGAAATATTGAACAGCTGGCCTTACAATCGAAATGGCGTGATGAAGCGTTGGAGGTACTGGAGATTTTAGAGATATTTGAACGTAGCTATAAAGATGATTACCCATTTTTACAATAAGCAAGGGGATAGGTTATGGGGGAAAAGGTAAAGGAGAATTTCGGTAATGTGATAAGTAAGAGATTAGTTTTAGTTCACACAAAAAATCGAAACTGCATCAGGCAATTCGATTTTTTGTGCATTATGGTAAGAGTTCTAGAGAGGGTTTAAACCCTCTTTACACACAATTATTTATTATGATGATAATGTTTTATTTCCCCGTTTTTGAATTTTACTTCAAGCTCAAAGGACTTATAGTTTTCATCGAGAGCAAATGCTTTTAGTACTTCTTTACGAACATCCTCATCACTAGTAGTTTCGTCAAATGTTAACTGTTTTAACGCATCGACAAACTTTTCGTACGCTTGATCACCTTTATACTCGATACCTTTAATTTCATCATCTAGTTCTGCATAAATATTGTTTCCATCGTTCTCATATTCAACATCATATGAATTGCGATTCGCATATTCTACGTCTAAATCAAATTCAGTAAAAGCATAATTTACATCTGCGACCTTAATTCCAGTACGTTCATTTTCATTTTCCGAGTTATTAGTGGTATTTTTGTTATTCGCTGTTTCATCAACAGTACTATTATTACCTGTAACATCCTTATTTGTCTTTGTATCATCGTTGTTACATGCGTACAATAACCCCAATAATATTGGCATTGTAAGTAATAATTTAAATAATTTCATTTTATACTCTCCTTTAAAAGTGGCTTGATAACTTAATTTAAGCCTCTAATTTTTAATAAAAGTATTCCCAAATTAAAATAAGCTATCCATTCGTACTGTAATTAAAAATTTTTAATTATATAAATCACTAAAAACGCTATGGCAGAAGTTAGCCATAGCGTTTTAAATTTAAAATTTAAATGTATCATCCGTAATTGGGGCGACTTTAGCAACGGCATACGTCGCGCCTTTTTGACTGAAGAAATCATAAGTGGATCCTGTATTGGAAATTCCGTTCATTACTATAGGGTTGACTTCCTCGTCAGGGAACATTGTATCGTGCCCCAAATTCATGAGCGCTTTATTTGCATTATAGCGCACATATTTTTTCACTTCAGGGGAAAGTCCCGTTTCTGCGTATAAATCATCGGTATACTTCATTTCATTTTGATATAAATCGAGTAAATATTCATAGCCCCACAAAGTTAGCTCCTGCTGTTTTTCTGTTGGGAACGTTTTGAAAATGTTCTGGGCGAAAAAGCCGACTGCTACTCCGTGGATTGATTCGTCCATTTTGTTCAAGTAAGTTCGTCATTCTTACTTCTGCTATATGCAGCTTATAATTTCTTATAAGATCAGATCATATCATATATAACTTTTGCTATATCTCTCCGCTTCGGATACCATTATTGACTTGTACCCTACTCTACTCGCTTCCATGTAAAACCATGTGCTTTCGATGATCGTTGCACCTTATTGATATATTTCAACCTTTTAACTATCAATCTTGGCTCAAGATTGTCCTCGACTTAACGTTAGGATGTTCCTTGAATTCAAAGAGTTTTACTTGCGCCACGATTTAACGCAAGATTAAGCTAATTACTTCCGCACTATTTCGCAGTACACCTTGTCCGCCTAAATAAAGCGGGTAGAAGAAGCCGGAATAGAATAGGAAGCTTTCCAGCATAACTGAAGCGTACATCGCTTTCCATAAGCTTTCCGGGTCATCTTCTTTTATAGCAGAATATACTTCTCCAATACGGTTAGCTTTATATTGAAGAAACTCATTTTTTTGCACCCAATCGAACACTTCGTCAATTTCCGTATTTGTACAAAGTGTTGTGAAAATATACGAATAAGACTTCGCGTGAATCGCTTCAAACGATCCGAAAACTGTTAATACCGCTTTTTCCTGAAAATCAGGTGTATACTTAGCGATTTCATTCATGCCAATGTTCGTTTGTACTGTATCAAGCAATGTCAGGCCGCCGAACACTTTTTTGTACGTATCTTGGTGCTCGAATTCCTTCCATTGTTTGACGTCTTTACTGACTGCAATTTCCTCTGGGAACCATATTTGTTTCCATTGCTGATCCCAAAAAATACGTGCGAGTTCACTCGTTGGGGTATTCCAGTTGACCGCTTTATACGTTAAATTTGACATGCGACACACTCCTCAATTGTAAGTAAACGTTGGCGTACGTAATAAACGGTTTTAATACCACGCGTCCACGCATAAATGTAGGCTTTTGCTAATTGTTCTGTGTTCCACTGGTCCGTTACGTAAAGTGTCATGGAAATTCCTTGGTCAATATGCTTTTGCGCGGCTGCGTAAAGGTCGATCAGTTCATACGGATTTACATCATAGGCTTCTGTATAGAGTTCCTCATTGTCATTTGTTAAAAATGGCATCGGATAAATGGTACGGCTGTCCGCATAGTCACGTACTTCCACACGTTCCGTAACAGGGGAGATAGAAGCCGTACAGCTGCGGATGTATGAGATACTGCCTGTCGGAGCGATCGCCAATCTGTAGGAGTGGAATAACCCATGCTCCAATACGTCAGACTTCAACTGGTGCCACATATTTTGAGTAATAATCGGTGTAGCCCCAAGTGCTTTAATCACACCAGGTGTAAGTTCTATTTCTTCTTTGTTTATATACTTTTCAAAATAAACCCCGCTCGCATAATCGCTTTCCTCAAATTGGTAAAATATTTCGTTCTTTTCCTTCGCAATTTCCATTGATGCTTTTAACGAGTAATAGTTCAATGCTTCCATAAACGCATCGATAAATTCGATGGACTCTTTGGAACCATAACGGATTCCGCTTTGTACGAGGTGCCCATGCAAGTTCATAACACCTAATCCAACAGAGTGCATTACTTTGTTCGCTTTAGATACAGAAGGAACGTTGACGATATCTGTCATAGTTGAAACATTCGTCAAAAGACGCATTGCTGTATCGACAAGCTGACCGAAATCCTGAACTTTCGTTGCTTCATGAATGTCAATTGAACCTAGGTTACAAGAAACATCGAGGCCATATTCATTCGGCTCATTTTGATCGGTAACAACACTTGTTTGTTGGTACTGAAGTATTTCGGTGCATAGATTGGACATCTTCACACGACCGATTTCCTTTAATGGATGAGCGTTATTAACATTATCATCAAATATTTCGAACGGATAACCCGATTCAAATTGAGCTTTTTTGATTTCCGTATATAATTTACGTGCATTTAATCGTTTCAGTTTACGGATGTTCGGATTATCCAATAGCTCGTAGTACATTTCCGTAATCGAAATTTCCGACATGCGTTTTCCGTATTCTTTATAAATGTCATAAGAACTAAACAAGACGATATCTTTATCGCGGCGCATCAGTTCAAAGAAAATATCCGGAAGAATAATCCCTGTTGAGAGTGTGGCAAGACGGATTTTATCGTCTGCATTTGGTTTTTTGGAAGAGATGAACGCCTCAATATCTCCGTGGAAAACATTTAAGTAGACGACTCCAGAACCATTTCGTTGCCCAAGCTGATTCGAATAACTAAAGGAGTTTTCCAGCAGTTTCGCAACTGGCATTACCCCGCTCGCACGGTTTAATATCCCTTTAATCGGATCACCTAAAGGACGCAGATCGGTTAAGTTTACTCCGACACCGCCTCCTAATCGGGAAAGCTCCAGGCAATAGCCGATGTTTTCGGCAATCGAATTCATCGTGTCGTCCATCGTCAGTTTAAAGCATGAGACAAGCTCACCGCGTGCTTTTTTCCCGCTGTTTAAAGCAGTAGGTGTTGCCGGCTGATAGGCAGTCATGACCGCTTTAATGGCCTTTTCTGCCAATGCTTCATCACCCTGTGCTAAATAAAGGGCAATAATAACGATTCGGTCTTCATATTTTTCAAGAATTTCTTTTCCGTCTCTGCTTTTCATTGCATAGCTATCGTAAAATTTCGAAGCACTCATAAACGAGGGGAAACGGAATTTATACGCATACGCTTTTTTGTACATCCGTTTAATAAAATCCATTGAGTACATTTCAAGAAATTCTTTTTCATAATAGCCTTCATCAACTAAATAGCGTACTTTTTCCTCAATATCGATAAAGTAGCGTAAACGGACATTCACGTCTTCTAGGAAATAGCGGCGTGTTGCTTCTTTATCTTTTGCTAAATCCAGTTCACCCGTAGCACGGTAACGATTTAATATGTCATTGTTTAATTTTAAATATTGTTTCATCATTAAACCTCTTTCCAAATGGAATAATAGTAATTTTTAATGGTTTCGTAATTGAATGGGGTCCCACGTAATTCTAGTTTCTCGATTAACGGAATGCCGTATTTTGTTGCTAAAAGATCACCTGCTCGGCCGAAAAAAGCATGACCGAAATTACGGTTCCCGCTTACGATAATTCCTTTGCATTGATTGTAGTTCGCAGTCATGAACTGATCGACGATAGGGGGGACAGAGCCTAATCCATCCGTATATGTAAATAGCAGATACGGCGCATCGATTTTATCCACATCGGCTAAATCCTTTGCAGGCAAGCCAAGTTTTTGCACGATGTATCGTACATTGCCAGTTCGTGAAGCATAAATAATCATGCAGTTATTTCAGAAATTCGGTTAATAATGGAAGTTGGCTCTGCGATAAATTCTCCGTTGATTTCGAATAAAGGGACAGATAGAAAGCCTGCATCGAGTACTTTTTGCTTTGCCGTTTCGTCCTGGTCAATATTAATAATCTCGACTTGTAAGTTCGCAGCATCAAGTTCGGATTTTACCCATAGGCATTTTGGACAGATTGTTTTCGTATAAAGTTTCATTAATAGAATCCCTCGCTATAAAGATATTTATTGTGCTGTACGTTCTAAAGAAAATATAAAAAGGCTATCCCGGGAAAAAAAGGATAGCCTGAAATGGAAACGTAAATGGAAAAATTGCGCCTCCATTTCCTATTCCCCGAAGAAATGTACGTAGTTTTAACACGGCAGGTCTCCTGGCTTTGCGTCATCCATCAGACGTACCTTCCCATGCACGTGGCACAGTGGCAATTTTAGTCTTCAGTCAGCATTTACAGTTGCGGGGACAGCGTTGGTTTTGCACCAAACTTCCCTTTTAAACTACATTTAGTAGTACCGTGATAAAAAAACACAATATATGGTTGTGAATTGAGTATAAGCCGTTCCAAAGTAAAAGTAAAGGAAAGAAATATAACTTGATCAGCTATTGTACTTTTTAAAGAGAAAGTTGACAGAACTAATACCTATACAAATCAAAAAGGAACTAAAAAACACATTGCCCAAAACTTCGAATGAACAATGTGTCATATTAATGCTTTAATTCTCTTTTCCACATGACGTAATTATAGGTTGCTTGAATAGCAAATAAAATGGTGATGAAAAATGTTATGAAAATAAACAACCTAGAAAATCCTAGCATTAAATAAATGACTCCGATTGAAAGTATACATATTGGAATCGAATAGACAGTACGCCAAAATTTTCGGCGGTATGAAAGGGCATAATAATTGAACTTAAAACCTTTATCAACTTTCGGTTTTTTTCTGTAATAAAGATATAAGCCAATCGAAATAATAAAAGAAGTAACAATAGGGATGGCGAGGATGAATAAATTTAAGTTTTGGAAATTCACTGTAGTCCTCCTTCTAAAATCCTTATGTTGGTTCATCACCATAAGTTGGGGATGACATTATTGAAAAAATAAGATTCGCTACGGGAAAACGCGTTGAAGCGTCTGTTGTACTACATTCCGGGGCAGGCATTTCGGGCGGTGTGGCTACAAAGCCTTTGTAGATTGAATTGTTAAT